>NZ_JAVDUU010000008.1:0-2228 GCF_031456535.1 Mucilaginibacter pocheonensis | reverse complement strand
AATTTCAGAAGTAATTTGCACCTTTGCAACCCGCAAACGGAGGGAATGAATAGGGGTCGAAAGTGGGAAGAAGAAGCTTAGAAAAATAAAAAAAAATAAGTTTTGGAAATAAGAAAAAGGTTTTTACCTTTGCACTCCCGAAACGAACGAAGGAAAAAAGGCGGAAACGCTGAGTGAGAAAGCGGGAAGAGATACAGAAGAAAGTTAACGTTGGTTAACGAGTAAGCGAAAGAAGCCGGAGCGATTCCGGCGGACAAAAATGAAGAGTTATCACGACGTAAGAAGTGAAAAACATACCAGGCGGAACCGAGAAGGGGAAGCTGAAAAGTTCTTTTAAGAAATAGAAAATCATGTAGTGTAACGATCGGGAACTAAACCCTCCCGTGAAGTTATCAGAACACAAGGGAAGCTGTATAAAGATACAACGGTGAGCAGGAAAAAGGAAGCGGCGGATGCAAATTTGCTGCGGAGGAATACCACTCACTAACATACAGATTCTATTATTAATAATAGGGTCAGTGAACAAACAAAACATTTTACAATGGAGAGTTTGATCCTGGCTCAGGATGAACGCTAGCGGCAGGCCTAATACATGCAAGTCGGACGGGATTGAGGAGCTTGCTCTTCATGAGAGTGGCGCACGGGTGCGTAACACGTATGTAACCTACCTTGTTCAGGGGGATAGCCTCTCGAAAGAGAGATTAAGACCGCATAACATTAAGCTGTGGCATCACAGGTTAATCAAATATTTATAGGAACAAGATGGGCATGCGGAACATTAGCTAGTTGGTAAGGTAACGGCTTACCAAGGCTACGATGTTTAGGGGATCTGAGAGGATGACCCCCCACACTGGTACTGAGACACGGACCAGACTCCTACGGGAGGCAGCAGTAAGGAATATTGGTCAATGGACGGAAGTCTGAACCAGCCATGCCGCGTGCAGGAAGACGGCCCTACGGGTTGTAAACTGCTTTTATACCGGAATAAACCTTTCTATGTATAGAGAGCTGAATGTACGGTAAGAATAAGGATCGGCTAACTCCGTGCCAGCAGCCGCGGTAATACGGAGGATCCAAGCGTTATCCGGATTTATTGGGTTTAAAGGGTGCGTAGGTGGTTCTTTAAGTCAGGGGTGAAAGACGGCAGCTTAACTGTCGCAGTGCCTTTGATACTGAAGAACTTGAATACACTAGAGGTAGGCGGAATGTGACAAGTAGCGGTGAAATGCATAGATATGTCACAGAACACCAATTGCGAAGGCAGCTTACTATGGTGTCATTGACACTGAGGCACGAAAGCGTGGGGATCAAACAGGATTAGATACCCTGGTAGTCCACGCCCTAAACGATGAATACTCGATGTTGGCGATATACGGTCAGCGTCTAAGCGAAAGCGTTAAGTATTCCACCTGGGGAGTACGCCCGCAAGGGTGAAACTCAAAGGAATTGACGGGGGCCCGCACAAGCGGAGGAGCATGTGGTTTAATTCGATGATACGCGAGGAACCTTACCCGGGCTTGAAAGTTAGTGAATGATACAGAGACGTATCAGTCCTTCGGGACACGAAACTAGGTGCTGCATGGCTGTCGTCAGCTCGTGCCGTGAGGTGTTGGGTTAAGTCCCGCAACGAGCGCAACCCCTATGTTTAGTTGCCAGCACGTCAAGGTGGGGACTCTAAACAGACTGCCTATGCAAATAGAGAGGAAGGAGGGGACGACGTCAAGTCATCATGGCCCTTACGTCCGGGGCTACACACGTGCTACAATGGATGGTACAGAGGGCAGCTACCTGGTAACAGGATGCCAATCTCCAAAAGCCATTCACAGTTCGGATCGGGGTCTGCAACTCGACCCCGTGAAGTTGGATTCGCTAGTAATCGCGTATCAGCAATGACGCGGTGAATACGTTCCCGGGCCTTGTACACACCGCCCGTCAAGCCATGGAAGCTGGAAGTGCCTGAAGTGCGTAACCGCAAGGAGCGTCCTAGGGTAAAGTCGGTAACTGGGGCTAAGTCGTAACAAGGTAGCCGTACCGGAAGGTGTGGCTGGAATACCTCCTTTCTGGAGCAGTTTCCTGGTAAGTAAGGTAACCGTTACCTACATGATTATTTCTTAAAAATAGATTGGAGATATAAGATCAGCGATGATGAGCGAAAGCTCAGCAAAGCCCAGATCAGATAGCTCTTTATCTATATAACACAAAAAAGGAAACCCAAAAGATGAAGCCAT
>NZ_JAVDUU010000007.1:0-3140 GCF_031456535.1 Mucilaginibacter pocheonensis | reverse complement strand
ATGCAAATGACCATTTAATTGGGATGGGGTAAAGTTCTTTGACATATTGGAAGAAGTAATTGAAAAAGAGAAGACAACAGTATAGAGACGGTTGTTGGCTGTTAGAGATTACAGTTATAGGCGCCGGGCAACCGGAGGCAGATAACAGGTAAAGGAAAACACGGCAACCAGATCAAAAAAGCATACATACCGAGCAAAAGCGGTATAGTAGAAGAAAGTAAGAAAGGGTACACGGGGGATGCCTTGGCTCTCAGAGGCGATGAAAGACGTGATAAGCTGCGATAAGCCGCGGGGATCAGCAAATATGAATTGATCCGCGGATTTCTGAATGGGGAAACCTAATTAGTTGAAGACTAATTGCATAAATGCGCTAACCTGCTGAACTGAAACATCTAAGTAAGCAGAGGAAGAGAAAACAATAGTGATTTCCAGAGTAGTGGCGAGCGAAATGGAAGAAGCCCAAACCTATTATGTTACGGCATAATGGGGGTTGTAGGACCACAACATGAATATTAAAATGAACCGGAACGGGGTGGGAAACCCGGCCATAGAGCATGAGAGCTGCGTACGGGTAAGTAATAATAGGATAGTGGTATCCTGAGTACCGCGAGGTCGGAGACGCCTTGTGGGAATTTGCCGGCACCATCCGGTAAGGCTAAATACTCCTGAGAGACCGATAGTGAACCAGTACCGTGAGGGAAAGGTGAAAAGAACCCCGAACAGGGGAGTGAAATAGAACCTGAAACCGTGTACTTACAAGCGGTCGGAGCCATTCGTGGTGACGGCGTGCCTTTTGCATAATGAGCCTACGAGTTACTCTTCCCTGGCAAGGTTAAGTGTTTAAGACACGGATCCGAAGCGAAAGCGAGTCTGAATAGGGCGTATAGTCAGGGGAGGTAGACGCGAAACCTTGTGATCTACCCATGGACAGGTTGAAGGTGCCGTAACAGGTACTGGAGGACCGAACCGATAAACGTTGAAAAGTTTCCGGATGATTTGTGGGTAGGGGTGAAAGGCTAATCAAACTGGGAAATAGCTCGTACTCCCCGAAATGTTTTTAGGAACAGCCTGGCGGTTGAGTTATTCAGAGGTAGAGCTACTAATTGGGTGCGGGGGAGTCAAATCCTACCAAATCCAGATAAACTCCGAATGCTGAATAATATACGCTGGAGTGAGGCTCTGGGTGCTAAGGTCCAGGGCCGAGAGGGAAAGAACCCAGACCATCAGCTAAGGTCCCCAAATTACTGCTAAGTTGAACTAACGAGGTCCGATTGCACAGACAGCTAGGATGTTGGCTTGGAAGCAGCCATTCATTTAAAGAGTGCGTAACAGCTCACTAGTCGAGCGATCGGGCATGGATAATAAACGGGCATCAAGCAGTATACCGAAGCTATGGATTTGCAGCAATGCATCTGGTAGGGGAGCATTCTATATGCCGGCGAAGCAGGAGGGACAACCGACTGTGGAGGTTATAGAAAAGCAAATGTAGGCATAAGTAACGATAAGGCGGGAGAGAAACCCGCCCACCGAAAGACTAAGGTTTCCTGATCAACGCTAATCGGATCAGGGTTAGTCGGGGCCTAAGGTGAAGCCGAATGGCGTAGCCGATGGACAACTGGTTAATATTCCAGTACTTTTTATAACTGCGATGCGGTGACGGAGTAGTGACACTGACGCGAACTGACGGAATAGTTCGTTAAAGGCCGTAGGTATAGGTTCTGTAGTTAAGTACGCAGAGCTTGCTGAAAGCTGATAGTACTTGAAACCTTCGGGGGACGAGATAGTTCAGGTAATCAGACTTCCAAGAAAACCCGCTAAGCTTCAGGTTATAAAAACCCGTACCGTAAACCGACACAGGTAGTCGAGGAGAGAATCCTAAGGTGCTCGAGTGAATCATGGCTAAGGAACTCGGCAAAATGGCCCTGTAACTTCGGGAGAAGGGGCGCTGGCAGCAATGTCAGCCGCAGTGAAAAGGCCCAGGCGACTGTTTAACAAAAACACATGGCTTTGCAAAATCGAAAGATGACGTATAAGGCCTGACACCTGCCCGGTGCCGGAAGGTTAAGAGGGGATGTTAGTCGCAAGGCGAAGCATTGAATCGAAGCCCCGGTAAACGGCGGCCGTAACTATAACGGTCCTAAGGTAGCGAAATTCCTTGTCGGGTAAGTTCCGACCTGCACGAATGGTGTAACGATCTGGGCGCTGTCTCAGCCATGAGCTCGGTGAAATTGTGGTATCGGTGAAGACGCCGGTTACCCGCAACGGGACGGAAAGACCCCATGCACCTTCACTACAACTTAACATTGATATCGGATACAGGATGTGTAGGATAGGTGGGAGACTGTGATCCAGCTTCGCTAGGAGTTGGTTAGTCAACGTTGAAATACCACCCTTTCTGTATTTGGTGTCTAACCCTGTAAGACGGGGGACATTGTTTGGCGGGTAGTTTGACTGGGGTGGTCGCCTCCAAAAAGGTAACGGAGGCTTTCAAAGGTAAGCTCAGTACGCTTGGTAACCGTACGCGGAGTGCAATAGCATAAGCTTGCTTGACTGTGAGGCAGACAAGCCGAGCAGGGTCGAAAGACGGATATAGTGATCCGGTGGTTCTGCATGGAAGGGCCATCGCTCAAAGGATAAAAGGTACGCTGGGGATAACAGGCTGATCTCCCCCAAGAGCTCATATCGACGGGGAGGTTTGGCACCTCGATGTCGGCTCGTCACATCCTGGGGCTGGAGAAGGTCCCAAGGGTTGAGCTGTTCGCTCATTAAAGTGGCACGCGAGCTGGGTTCAGAACGTCGCGAGACAGTTCGGTCCCTATCTGTTGTGGGCGCAGGAAGTTTGAGTGGGGCTGACCTTAGTACGAGAGGACCGGGTTGGACTAACCTCTGGTGAATCTGTTATGGCGCCAGCTGTATTGCAGAGTAGCTACGTTGGGAATAGATAAGCGCTGAAAGCATCTAAGTGCGAAACTAGCCACAAGATGAGACTTCCATTGAGGGTCGTAGCAGACTACTACGTTGATAGGTTACAGGTATAAAGGTGGTGACATCAAAGCCGAGTAATACTAATTGCCCGAAGCTTTCTCATAGCAGGTAATATGGTGAGTGGTGAAAAGTGCGTGATGAGTAGCAATACTCGT
>NZ_JAVDUU010000006.1:0-157304 GCF_031456535.1 Mucilaginibacter pocheonensis | reverse complement strand
AAATATTAGCAGGCAGGTATATTCTGCCTTGGGAAATAAACACAGGGATTACTAACTCAAAACAGCATTAATTAATTCATGTCATATCCCGATTGGATAACCGCCTGGTTAACTTCTTTGATCCGCCTGGTTTCCATTTTTTCAACCTGGCGGTCATAGGTCAGTACGCCGTTTACTTCATGCTCTACGTCCGTAGTTTGGGTGTAGATGGCAACGCTTAATCCTTTGTATTTCATTAATTGTTCAACACGATCTAACAGGAATACATATTTATCGGTTAGTGCGGAGCGGGTTGGTTCGTAGTCATAAGCGTTATTTTCAACCGGCCACATATGGCCGCGCACAAATAAACCAACGCCACCAAACTCACCTAATGATGCGGCACGTTTACCATCAGGCACCGATGCACCATACGGACCAACGTAGATATGGGTGTCCACATAATCGCCATTACCCGGGTCGCCGTAGGGTTTTTGATAGTCGGGATTGTTGTTGAAACCAGAGTTTCCATTCACCAGTCGCGATGGATCATACTGCTTTAACCAGGCTGTGATATTTTTTACATCAAAGGCGCCCCAGTTTTCATTAAAAGGCACCCAGGTAATGATAGATGGTGAATTGTAGTGATCGTCAATGATTGCCTTTAGCTCTTTACGGAAAACGCGGCGGTTAACAGTCGTATCTTCATTTTGGTACCAGATAGCCGGCATGTCCTGCCAAACCAGTAAGCCAAGTTTATCAGCCCAGTAATAAAACCTTTGTGGCTCGGTCTTCATGTGTTTTCTGATCAGGTTGTAGCCGGCGTTCTTGGTATATTCAATATCAAATTTCAACGCTTCCTCTGTTGGGGCAGTCAATACGCCATCAGGCCAGTAACCCTGGTCGAGCAAACCCAGTTGCATCATAAATTTGCCGTTGATGAATGGACGAACAACACCATTCAGTTTTGCTAGCTTAATATTGCGCATACCAAAATAGCTCATTACTTCGTCAGCAACGCTGCCATCGTTGTTATGCAGCGTAATTTTCAGATCATATAAAAAAGGATTCTCCGGCGACCATAGCTCCGGCTTTTCTATCGGCAAGTAGAAATAAGTGCCTGTAGCCGCTTTAGCCTGTGATACTTCTTTTTTACCGTTTAGCGCAACAGCTGTAACACTACCCGGGCTGCTGGTATTTACCAATACTTTTAAACGCTTGCCACCCACATCGGGCAATAGCTTAATGTTTTTGATGTGGGTATGTGCAACCGGCTCCAGCCAAACGGTTTGCCATATGCCAGAGCTAAAAGTATAATCACCCCGCGGACCATTTTTGCCCGATGGAGCTTTGCCATCATTCGGGTCATGCGCCGCAACCACGATGGTATTTTTTCCCTTGCTCAGATATGGAGTAATATTAAAGCTGAATGCGTCATACCCTCCCGAATGACTACCCGCTTTTTTACCATTGATAAAAACCGTAGCATCATGATCTACCGCACCAAAATTCAGCAAAACATCTTTACCTTTCCATGTTGCCGGAATCTCAAATGTTCTGCGGTACCACAGGTTGATCTCCTGCTTTTTCTGCACCCCGGAGAGGAAAGATTCCGGGCAATAGGGTACCAATATTTTCTGACTCGCCCCTTCAAACGAGGCTTCGCGCTGTGGATTCAATGCATCCGGAGCTGATTTGCCACCTGTGTAATCCCATTTCCCATTCAGGCAAAGCCAATCGGCACGCTGCATTTGCGGGCGGGGATATTCGTTTAGGGGCACTTCCGCCTTTTGGGCCTGCTCCGTCCATCGTGTGGGCAGCTTGGCAACCTGGGCGTAACTATGGACACCAGGCAAAAAAATCAAGATCAGGAGATAAGCGATCGTCAGGAATTTTTCTTTAAAAAAAGGCATTTGTTGATAAATTAGAGCCTTAAATATAGTTGTTTATGTGCAAATACCCAGTTCTTTCAAACATCGGCTCATACGCAGGCAAATCGTACCGGGTGAAATCGATGGCCATTTTCCGACAAAAACCAACCTGGTATTGGCATTTCCAATCTTTGCAAATCTCAACCAATCAGCTATCGAGACCGCACTTAAATATGCGATCCCGATAGTACTATTCTTAAGCTTGCTCGTACCTGTTTTTAAATTCTTCTGCAAATTGTTCCAGCCTGATTTTTCCGGTCACCTTGCCGCCGGTTGTAAAAAAATCACGTGTCACAATACCTGCCCTTACGCCCTGGCCCAACTCAGTGATCAAGCCGGCTAATTCGGGCGGCATGCCCGCGCCCTGCATACCTTGTTTCAGTTGTTCGTCTGGTATTTCCGACCAGGTAAGGTCAGGTTTGCCTATCGCCTTGCCAAATAGCGAGGCTATTTGGTTGCCGGTAGCAACGTCGCTAACGATGTACTTAACCTCAAAACCATTGCCTTTAACCTGCAAATTGTCGGCGATGGCTGATGAAAGATCATCAGGATGAGTCAGTGCCAGCTTGTCGCCGCCACTGTAATTATTGCCAAAAATGTTCCTGTCCCTGATCAGCGGAATATCCCGGAAAAAGTTCACATAGAAAAATCCCGAGCGCAGCACTGTAATGTTTACGCCTTCCAGCTGTTTAAATATTTGTTCAACCCGGTGTACGCCCTGTACCGGACCGGTTCCTTTATCGGCATCGGCACCAACGCTGCTCAGCATTACAACACGAGACACACCCGCGTTTTTAATGGCATCCGCGTATGCCTTGCCGGCATCGGCTATATTCTGGATCATATTGGTGGCGCCCATGGCCGGCGGTACCATGGTATAAACCGCATCTGCTCCCAGAAAAGCATTTGTCAGGAATGCCGCATCACTAACGGAGCCAATGGCAGCCGTGGCGCCTAATGCCTCGATCTCGCCCTTGCGGTCATCCCTGGTAGAGATAACGGTTACCTGATGACCTGCTGCAATCAATTTTTTAACTAATGGTTTGGCTACATTACCTAATGAGCCTGTTGTGGTAATTTTCATGTCTGTATGTTTTTATCGGTAAATAATTAATCTAATTCGGGGTAATCGGTGTAACCCTGTGCACCAGGCGTGTAAAGCGTATTGTAGTCGGGCTCATTTAAAGGCACGTTTTTTTCAATCCTCCTCATGAAATCGGGGTTCGCGAGAAAACTACGGCCAAAAGCCACCAGATCAGCCGAACCATCAAGTAGTTTAGCTTCGGCTGTTTCTGCGGTTAAGCCATTGCAATAAATGATGGTGTTAGCGAAGGCATCACGTATACGCTGATGTGTATCTTCGGGGATGCCGGGATTGTTGGATATATGCAGATAAGCGATATTCAGGCGGCTCATTTCGCCGGCTAAATAAACATAAGTTTGATGCACCTCTTCCCCATCATAAACCGGCATATCGTTAGAGGTTAAATAAGGCGAAATGCGCAGGCCAACCTTATCAGCGCCGATAACGGCCGCGATCTGTTGTATTATTTCCAATAATAGGCGGCTACGATTTTCTATCGATCCGCCATAGTTATCTGTTCGATTGTTTACATGCGGGTTTAACGATTGTTCCAACAGGTAGCCATGTGCGCCGTGCAATTCCACACCGTCAAAACCTGCGGCGATAGCGTTTTTTGCAGCCTTAACGTGGTCACGTATAATGCGTGCGATGCCATCCGCATCCAGCGCTGCGGGCGCTGAGTATTCGTACATGCCAGTATCGGTATAAATTTCACCAGCGGCTTTCACATCCGACAAGCCAACTACCTGATAACCATCCGGCAAATTGCTGCTATGGGCAATACGACCGGTATGCATCAGTTGCAGGAAAATCTTGGAACCGCCCTGATGCACCGCATTGGTCGCCAATTTCCATCCTTCTACCTGGGCATCCGAAAAAATACCCGGAATACGCGGATAGCCCAGGCCGTCAGGGTTTGGCGAGGTACCTTCAGTAACGATCAGCCCAGCTCCTGAGCGCTGTTTGTAATAAGTGGCCATCAGGTCATTGGGCACGTTATTGATCGCCCTGCTTCTCGTCATGGGCGCCAATACAACGCGGTTCTTTAACTGAAAGACGCCTTTTTTATAATACTCAAATAACTTTTTCATTTTGCATTGTATTTGTTTTACAATGCAAATGTGATGGTTATCTAAAGCTGATAATAGCGCAAAAAGACGCAAAATAAGTCCTATCCGGCAGAATTATTAAGCTCGTGCTGAAAATCGTTTCGGCGTGAGGCCGTAATACTTCTCAAACAGCCGGCTAAAGTGGCTAAGGTTGGAAAAACCCAGTTCATAACCGGTTTCGGCCACAGAGTGTTTACCTTGTTTTAACAGAAAAGCCGCCTCTTCCATGCGGTTGCGCTGATAATAATTATAAATGGTATCTCCGAATATCTGTTTGAAAAGTTGTTTGAGTTTGGTCTCACTCATGGCGGCAATTGCCGACAGTTCGCTAAGCACCGGCGGCACGCTCAGGTCGCGTAACATCTCATTCCGGATATGCAACAGCCGTTCCACATCCGCACTATTAACGCTGTAATGGGCATTCGTGCTTTCCCGCAACACCAATTGCTGAAACAGTAAATAAATCAGTTCCTGTACCTTGATCTGCATATAAAAATGGCTCAGCTCATCCTCCATATTGACTGCTGTAATATGTTTCAGCAAGTTCTTTGTTTCTACCGACATATTTTCAAAGAAAAGGAACGAGCTTTTGCTGGTAGTAATCGTTTGTAGTGTTGAATTTGGCGTTTTAACCGCTAATATTATTTTTAAATAGGCCGGTTTTATTGCAACAACCATGTAATGAACGTTGTGACCCGCTGGAAAACGAATGGCCGAACTAAGATCATTCGAGGTTACCTGTATGGCCGCATCTTCCCGCTCAGAGAAACGCACTTGAGGGTTATCATTAAAAGCAATCTCGAGCGCTTCTTCATTGCTGTAAAAAAAGATGGTGATCAGTTCATTCCCCAGTCCGGATGAATTGCGTTTAATCACCAGATCTTCCTTTAGCGTATAATGGTGAAGCGTAATTTTGAAGTCAGGTCCGAAAATCAGTTTACGGATATAACCTTCGCCTAAGTCCCCTGGTATATGTAAGATGTTATTTTCCGCTGATACGCCTATATGACGGGCAAAATGCGTTAGAAAGTCAAAATCAGGCGTGGCGGAAAAACTGAAAATCATTGAATTACATTAAGCGTAATAAACCTACAAAATTTCATCTACGGTGAACACATTTTGCCACCCCAAATTAAAAAATTATAATCGACGATCAGCAATAATTGATCACAACAAGACTGGTGATTGCCAGGAGCAATAATAACGCCCGCAAACCGATCACCTTATCCCATCGTAGCTGCAATTCCCTGATATTGTTCACCAGCCGGCCGAATTTTATAGCATCGACCATGATATTGTTAACCGGCTTGGCCACAGTTAGGTATACGATAAGATGCACCAGCAGGGCCAGTAAAGCTAAGCCGGCCAGTTGACCCTGGGTGTTGTGTAAACCGGCAATAATCAATTGTAATAACGAGGCAAGGATTGCTGTAGCCCCGAAAAAGGGCATCCGGGCGTCCGCAACTTCATGAAAATGCCCCATGAGGTCAGCTATGGATCCGTCCTTACTTTTAGCTGCAGCTTTTTTACCTACCACTGCGAAGAACACATCTGTTCCAAAAACAACGGCCGTAGCAACTATCGCCACGCCGTTTAATATATGCATTAATAAGGTGCTCATTATATTAGCTTTTAGGGGTTGCATTGAATAAAAAGAAGGTGGTAATGATCATATATGCCGCTGTAATACCGTGGATTAGTAAATGTGTTACGTCTTCCGGGCCATTAACGGCCAGTACGGTTAGACAATCGGACACAGGGATAATGATGGCTGTCCCGAACGCGAACGCTGTAGCGCGGGGATTGCTCGAGATGAGGAAGATGAGTACCACGATCCCAGAAAAGATGTCCCTGATGCCTTTGACCTGGCCATAGGCCATAGCCTGTTTGGTATGTGCCAGCGGAATGCCGAAACCTTCGGCGCCGGCTTCCGGATACAGCATAAACCGTACACCCAGAAAAATGATGCCTATAGCTACCAGGGCGGTGAGCCAGTAAGAGGCCGAACGAGGGCCCCAGAATTTGATTGGTTGAGTTTTCATTTGCCTTATTGATTTGTTTAAGCAAATGTCGCCCCGCCAAATTCTTTACGCATTCACCCAGGTTAATTAATGCTACCGGTCGCTCTTTTTCTTATCCGGGATAAGGATTGTGGCTTAATGCCTACGTAAGAGGCGATATAGTATTGCGGTACGCGCTGACTGATATCAGAAAATGTTTGGAGGAAACGCTGATAACGCATTTCCGGCGAATCTTTGTAAAAAGAGGACAATTGCTGCAGCACATTGACAAATATCTGTTCTATACCAAGCCGGCCCAGGCGTTCACCTGTCCTGACTTCTTGATAAATCCGTTGCAAACCGTCATGACTGATAACATAAAGTGTGGTGTCCTCTAATGCTTGAATGTTCTTATTGCTTGGCTCCTGGGGAAGAAAGCTTTCGTAGTCGCATACAAAATCTCCCTCTCTGCCGAAATAATAGGTACCCTCGTTGCCATCCTCATTAATATAATATCTCACCAAGCCCGTCCCAATCAAGGCCACCGAACGGCACACCTGCCCTTCACGTAAGAAATGTTCGCCTTTCCCTAGCTTTTTCTGCGAAAAAAGCTGATTGATGAGGTGAGCCTCATCATCCGAAATAGTAATTATTTCTTTGAGCCTATCAATTAGTAATTGCATAGCTGATATTGTTTAATAATTGTTATACTTAGTCATAGCTATTTTCTGAAACGAAATTAACATACGCTCTGATTTTTAAAAAGCAATTAATTGGCTGTTGTAGCCAATTCTTCGTTTGCTGCCGCCAGCTCTTCATTGACGACCAAATATTCTTCGTTGGTAGCAGGCAGTTCCTCGTTCAGAGCCGCTTCAGAATTTTTTAAATCCATATAGCGGTCCGGGTTACCTTACCTCCAGGATGATGAAAGCCGCTCTGAGCTCTGCCTTGCTTTACCAATACCTTGTTATCAAATCGTTTTAATGTTGAAGGTTAAACAACTTGATGCACAAAGGAATAAGCCCAATCGAAACAGCCATAAAAATTGCCACTCGCACATGGTTGAGAGTTTGCCAAAGTGATGTTCTGCTGATCAAGTCCTTTGCTAATGATGGTGTTTCGGCCACTTTTTGAAAGTCTATAATATTCGGTGCAAAATATGAGAGTGTCCAAACCCTAACTGCAAAATGGATAGTGAACAAGAGCAATAGCCAATTTCTTACGGGATCAATTTTCCAACAAAAAAAGATAGCAAGTATGAACGTGATTTCGTGTATTGAGTGGATGATGATCCAAAAGTTTTTCAGGCTTGTTCCTCGTCCGTCCAACAAAAGTTTGAAGTTGTCGGGCGGTGAAGCCGTCCATTTAGGAACAAACACAAGAGTTTCAAAAATTTGCGCACCATTCATTAAAAAATAAACAAGTGTCGAAATACAAAGCCATAGTTCGGCTCTTGTTAAGTATGATGTTGTTATATTTTCCATGCTGGTCATTATTATTTGCTGTTTAAATTAACAGTGGTTTCATTCATGATAGCGGTTGCTTCTGTAAAATATCGTTCAATGATTTGAATTTCTTTTTCGGAAAAAGAAGCGATAAGTTCAGCTGTTTTTTTTTGTAGTTCGCTGAAAATCGGTTGCAAAAGTTTCATGCTGTTTTCCGCATTTGGAACTATAATTACCTTTCGCCGGTCGTTCTTAGTGAACTGTCTTTTTAGTAGTTTCTTTTTCTCCAAACGGTCTAATAACCCTGTAACAGCACCCGTTGTTAACCCTGTTAGTTTAGAAATGTCACCTGCGGTTAGCTCTTTGTGTTGTAGTATAAGTCCTAAATACTTGTGGTCTGCGCTTGATAAGCCTGCTTTTCGTGCAATGGCTTCGTGCATAAAAATAGAAGCGTCAGAATATTGTCGACTTGCGGCTCTGAATTTGTCAATTGTACTGCCCGTTTGTTTTTCGCCCATCATCTAATTATCTTATTAACAAAGATAGTTAGTTCATAAACAATAATCCTAATATTTTGAATAAAATTTAAAAATTGGTGGGAAATGTTTGTATGATGTTTTAACAGGGCCTCCCTGTCTGCTGATCTTCATATCAAACAAGCTAAGAGCCTGAAATAATTTGATTTTCAGGCTCTTACTTTTTTTATCGTAAGTTTTTTTATTGATTACTCCTCAGGAAAAAGCGAGTAGTTCGGGCAGTTAAATAGCACAATTCAACTCATCGAATTTCTTTTAAATCTCTGACAACAACATCCAGCCTGTTGTTAATGATGAGTCAAAAACACAGGTAATTTATTCAATAAAGTTGATTATTGAGTGGTAATTATTAATGTTTGCCCCTTTTTTAACACTTTATCATCAATAAAATAACCATTAATTTTTTGGCCCGCGTAACTGATGTTACTTATTTTTTTACCGGAATTCTTTTTAAGGATTGTAAACCCGGAATTAGTCCCGTCCAATTTAAAATCTATCCTGTTAAAAATCGGCACGGAAACAATGTACTTCGGATCGGCCGGAGAGAACGGATAAAATCCCATCGCGTTAAATACATACCATGATGACATTTCGCCGGCATCATCCATCCCCGCGTAGGCTAGCTTATCTTTACCCATGTCGTAAAAATGGTTCATAATGCTATCCAATATGACCTGTGATTTCTCCTGTTTATTAACAAAATAATACATGAACGGGGTACTATGGTCAGGCTGGTTCCCCTGGCAATATTGCCCAATAAAACCCGAGAAATTTTCGGCTTCATATCCCTTCCACGGCACAGTAAAAAGAGAATCTAATTTTTGCTCAAAAGCAGCTTTGCCTGGATAAAGGGCAACTAAACCTTTTGGATCATGAGGTGCAAAAAAGGTAGACTGCCATGCATTTGCCTCCCTGTACATGTATTCAAAATAAGGATAGTCAGGTTTGAAATTTTTCACCCAATCGCCATTGGCAAGGCGTCCTCTCATAAACCCGGTAGCCGGGTCGAACACGTTTTTATAGTTACTGGTCTTGCTCATCAACATCCTGTAATTAGCAGTATCTTTTAGCTCTTTGGCTAATAAAGCCACCGCATAATCGTCATAGGAGTATTCCAACGTTTTGGTAACTGCAGCCTTAGTCACTGTAGTGGTTACAGGATGCTCCACTTCAAGTTCGGCTATGTAACCCCTGGTGTTAAATTCTGTAATGTAGGGCCGGGTTCCGCCTTCAACGGTGGCATTTCTTAATAATAAATTGTAGGCACTTTTTACATCATAATCTCTTAGCCCTCTTAAGTATGACCCTGCAATAAATGCCGACGCATGGTCGCCATGGAAAAAGGTAGGCATAAAACCTCTTTTCTCACCCTTATCTATTAATGATTTGATCACATCATTGGTTACTTTAGGCGAAAGCAAGCCTAATAGTATCAACTTGTTACGGTAGTCGTCCCATAAGGATGGCTCTGTATAATAATTGAACCCTTTATTTACAACCTGACCGCTTATATCTGTAAAATCGCCATTTATATCGCTTCGCAAAGCAGGCCACAGAAATGAGCGGTATAAGCAGGAATAAAACAGCCCTTTTTGCCGTTCTGTGCCACCAGTTACCTTGATTTTTGAAAGCAGATTGTTCCAGGTGTCCTCAGCCTCTTTCCTCACCTGCTCAAAACTTTTACCAAGCATTTCTTTCTCCAGGTTTTCCTTCGCATTTTTTATGCTTACAAATGAAAATCCTATCCTTATTTCCAGCGGTTTACCTGCATCATTAAAGTTTACAACAGGAACTACCTTCGCATTACTTTTTACCGAGTCGATGTTTTTTATTTTGTGATTGGCTACCGCGTAGAAATACATTTTCTCCCCGGCTTGTTGAAAACCTGTAAAAACATCTTCGCCCTCCTGCGAAATGTTCCAACTCCTCACCCTTTCATTTGACATTGAAAGATCGGCAATAAGTTTTTTGCTCTGCCCTGTTTTAAATGTATACTTATGAAAGGCGCACCTCAACGTGGAAGTCAGCTCGGCGTTAACGCCATACCGGTTCAGATAAACCTGGTAATAACCAGGATGAGCCGACTCCCTGGTATGGCTAAAGGTAGATTTATAATCGTCAGCCGATATAGTGCCTGTTGCAGGCAGTAGTGGGATATAACATAAATTCCAATGCCCTTTGCTTGTATGACTAAAGCCATAAATAACGGTATCTTCATATTGATAGCCCGAACCGCTGTGGAATTGTGTAACAGGAGTTAACTGAACCATGGCATTTGGCACAGATGACCCCGGAAATACTTCTGCTCCCCATACTCTTTTTGTGGGTACAAATCCCGCGTCTTTAGCATTCCATAAGGTGGCTGTGCCCAACAAAGGGTTAACATAATTAGCCGGCGTTTTTTGAGCCTGTGAATACCTCATTGAAAACAAAAGAAAAACGACTAATACTATACTTTTTTTCATATTACGATGTTGCTGAAAGGTTTTACTCTAAATCAAAATAAGACAAGATATCCTTTTTGAGATACCTTATCTTATTTTTTGAAATACCTATTTACCGCCATATTGCGACCGTAAATATGCTTTATTTTATAACAATTCCCTTACGTTTTACCAGCCTGGATTTTGCGTAAGGTTTGGATCGGTTTGTAAGCTTTCTGTTGGTATTGGCCACAAATAATGTTTAGCCGGGTTAAATGTTCTAACCACCAATTTTATAAAAGCCGTATTACCGGCGGCAAACTTGGCGCCGCGCACTTCATTACCCGGCTGATGATTCAGCACTGTTTCTGCAATTTTCCATCTTTTAATGTCATCATATCGCAGGGATTCAAAAGCCAGTTCGCATCTTCTTTCATTTCTAACCTGGTCAATCATCTTCATGGTAGTATTACCCGGATAATTTAAGGCCGTGTTTTTTGTAAAGCCTGCTCTTACGCGTAATGGTTTTATTGTTTTATCCCAAACGGCTGCATCCATTTGTCCCAGCATCGTTTTTGCTTCGGCCTCCATCAGTAAAACCTCGGCCCAGCGCTGTATAATTAAGTTTTCGCCAGAGCTAAAAGTGCCCTTTGGGGCTGTGGGGTCATAATACTTTCTCCAATAATATCCGGAGGTTGTAGCGGTAGGACCAGCTTCATTCTTTTTGTTGGTAGGATCAGGCGCGGTGCCCGGTTTAATGTAAATTACCTGCGAATTGCCTAAGTTATTTACCCATACATATTTATCATAAACAACGGTATAACCCAAACGTGGGTCGCGGTTTGCATAGGGCGCGTTATTTTCATCATAGCCTGAGCCCGGCTCAAATATATTTTTACCGTCAAGTGTGAGGAAACTTTCTACCAGGTCTTGTGTAGGGACTAAGTTACTTACACTTGAGGCAGTAGCACCGGGGCCGGTATAAAAAGGCCCAAAATCGCCCCAATCGCCCCAGGTACGGTCTGGCTGCTGATATCCCAGATCAGCAATAACTTCAGAATTATACTTATTGGTAGCAGAGAAGATATCAGGAAAAGAAGCCTGTAATGCATAGGTGCCGTTCTCGGCCTGGTTATTCATCAAATCCTCGCAAACTGCAGCACATTCTGCCCATTGGTTATTGTACAATAACACCCGTGCCTTCATAGCTTTTGCGGCGCCTTTAGTTACACGTCCGCGGTCGGCGGCAGCCAGATCCTCTTTTTTTGGCAAAGCAGCCGCGGCTGCATCCAGTTCGCTCAGAATAAACTTCACCACATCGGCTTTAGGTGTTTTGGCAATAACCTTGGCCTCCTCCGGAGTTAAAACTTTGGTGATCAGCGGAACGTCGCCAAAAAAGTTTGTTAATCTGAAAAGCGCATGCGCACGCAGGTATCGGGCTTCGCCTTTCATTCTGCCTATAAGCGTAGCACCCAGGGTTGTATTCTTATCTATGTTCTCCAAAAAGAGGTTACATGACCTGATATTGGTATAATAACTGCCCCATTCATATTTTACTCTGTTTATGCCGGGATTAAAATTAGCATCGCTGCCGCTTGATATCTGGGTTGGTGTACCAACGTTAACATCCAGGGGGCAAAACGCGTTATCAGAAAGGGCTTCGTTATAAAAATAAGCCTGTGCGGCGCTGCTGGAGCCCGGCTGCCCACCGCTAATTTGCTGGCTGTAACACGTAGCCAGCGCATTAAATGCATTGGCATTTACCTGCCAAAAGTTGTCATCTGTATACCTGTCCTTTGGAGTGAGATCGATCTTTTTACAACCAACTGCAACAACCGCAAAGAATATGATGAATTTTATTTTACTAAAATGTCTTAAACACATAATAATTAAGTTTAATTGTTAAAAAGTCATGTCTAAACCCATACCATAGAAAACGGGCACCGGATATCCGCGCGGGCTGTTTGCACCCACTGTGTTATCCAGGTTATTACCGAACTCCGTTCCTTCCGGATCAGTAAACTTCAATGGCGATATGGTGAGTATATTCTGAGCTGTAAAATATACCCTTGCTTTTTTTACACTTATTTTAGATAGTAAACCTACAGGCAAAGAATACCCTATCTGCACATTTTTAAGCCTTCCATAGGCGGCATTAAATAAATACATGTCAGACCCGGTACGGTAATCATTATTGTTGGCTACCGTTCCGTTTTCGGCTAAACGGGGATATTTGGCATTGGTGTTTTGTGGTGTCCAGAAATCACTGTTGCTATCATATATGGTGCCGCCGTAGTTGCTAAAGTGATATGGCTCAATTAATTCTCCCCGTATCAGCGCGCTTCTCTTTAGTACACCTTGTATAAATATGGTGAGATCAAAGCCTTTATAAGCAGCATTGTAATTAAACCCAAAAGTATATCTTGGGAAAGGATCACCTAAAACAAATTTATCCTGCGCGTCAATTTTGCCATCGTGGTTTTTGTCGACAAACTTCCAATCGCCCGGACCGAGCCCTGTGGTATAATTCGCGAATCGGGGATAGCTGTCAACCTCAGCCTGTGACTGATATAAGCCGGCGGTTTTATAGCCCTGATAAACGGTTATAGGATAACCAACCCTGCGAACAAACTCAAACTCCTCTCTTTGGAAAACATTTTCGGTTTGCCCATAACTGAATGCCAGCAATTTGCTCTTGGCATCAGAAATACTGAACGAAAAATTTTGTGCAAATGTGCCGCGGGTTGCATACGTTATTTTCACTTCCCATCCCCTGTCTTGCACTTTAGATACGTTGTACGAAGGGAAACCAGATCCGAAGAGCGTTGGAACGTCCTGTCGGGGCGCCAGGATATCCCTTGTTATTTTATTAAAATAATCCGCACCTAACGTTAGCTGGCCGTTAAAGAACGTTGCATCGGCACCAATATCAAGCGTTGCCGCCTTTTCCCAGGTAAGGCCCGCGTTGGCCAGGTTACGTGTAGCGCCTGCGGTTGCAGTATTGTTAAAGGCGTACACATTGGCATTAGTGTTAAAAGAAGATATAAACTGATAAGCATTAACATTCTGGCTTCCTAACACCCCGTAGTTTGCCCTCACCCGCAAATCGCCTACTTTTTCTTTATAGTTGCTCATGAACTCCTCTTCGCTTAAACGCCAGGAGCCGCCTATTGATGGGAAAAATCCCCAGCGCTTGTTTTTAGGGAAATTTGATGACGCATCGCCCCTGAAAGTACCATCTAAAAAGTACTTATTGGCAAAGGCGTACGATACACGGCCAAAATAGGAATTAAGACTCGTTTCAATGGTGTTGCTCAGGGAGTTGTATGAACCGTTGTTAGTATTGCCGGGGTCTATTATGGTGCCCGTAGTTGGAATACCTAAAAGCGAATCAGTTAATGATTTGCGTATACCGTTACCTTCTGACGTGTACGATTCATTAGCTAAACCCACCAAAACATTTAAATAATGTTTGCCAAAGTTTTTGGTGTATTCGGCAATTAAGTTGGTATTGGTAGCAAGTGATTTGGTGTTATAGTTAGCGGTTTGCCGGCTTTGGTTTGATTGTCCCGTAGGATAATAGTCTAATTCAACCTGCCTTTGTAATTGCGTATTTGCTTTTACCGTACCACCAAATACAGCCCTTATTTTAAATGCAGGTGTAATGGAATAAGCCACATTAAAGCTTCCGTTTATTTCATCGTTGTTGGTAAACTGAAAACCGCCGTTACGTAAAAGATCTAACGGATTAGATGGCACAAACCCGGTGATATAACGGCCCTGAGCATCCTGAAAACTGTCAGTTAACGGTGCACGAAGCACATCGCCAACAACATCGTTAAAGGGTTCGTTATACTGGATCTTTGCATAGGTTAAATTCCAACCGGTACTAAAGTTGCCAAGTATGGCCGTCTGGTTTAAACGAAAGTTAAACCGTCTTAATCCGTATGTACCATTAATGAGGCTCCTTTCTAAATAATTACGCTGATCAAAATAGCCAAAGGACATCAAATAAGTATTTGTTGGCGACCCACCGCTTATGGTTAAATTTTGATTGGTTTGGGGCGCGTTGTGCATGATGGTTTCCAATCGCCAGTCGCCGTCGCCTTTAGCTTTAATGTCTGCCAGCTGCTGATCAGTATATTGTGGGGGTTTGCCCGAATTTGCCATCGACATGTTTTTATCAAGCGCATTTTCATAGGCACCTACCGGGTGAAAGGTAAAATGTGGAACCTGTGTGCCATATATGCCATTGTAAGCTATACTGGGCTTAGTGCCAAGCTTTCCTTTCTTTGTAGTAACCAAAATTACCCCGTTAGCTGATCGCGAACCATATATGGCCGCTGATCCGGCATCCTTTAAAACGGAAATATTATCAATGTCACTGGGGTTCAGCGTGTTAATATCGCCACCGATAATTCCGTCAATAACAATGAGCGGGTCATTATTACCTGTAGTTCCGGTACCCCTGATGTTGATGTTATAAGATCCTCCGGCCGAAGGGCTCCAGCCCCTTTGCTGGATAATAAGATTGGGGGATTCTCCCTGCAAGGCCTGGATAGCTCCCGTAACCGGGCGGCCATCTACCGCCTGTGAGCCTGACACCCTATCAACAGCACCTGTTAAGGAAACTTTTCTCGCCGTTCCATAACCAATAACTACAACCTCATTCAAGTTTTTGTTGGAGGGCTGCATGGTGACATTTAATGTTGTCTTTCCGTCAACA
This sequence comes from Mucilaginibacter pocheonensis, assembly GCF_031456535.1. Classification (NCBI taxonomy): domain Bacteria; kingdom Pseudomonadati; phylum Bacteroidota; class Sphingobacteriia; order Sphingobacteriales; family Sphingobacteriaceae; genus Mucilaginibacter; species Mucilaginibacter pocheonensis. The sequence continues at coordinate 142,071 of NZ_JAVDUU010000006.1, read as the reverse complement.
GGAACTTCCAAAGGCTCATATCCTATACTCGTAAATACAAGTATTGAGTTACTTTCCGCATTAATGGAAAATTTTCCGTTGGCATCACTGATTGTAACTTCCTTTGTTCCCTTTACTGTAATACTAACCCCGGGCAATACGCCCTGCGGATCTGAAACCACGCCTTTAACGGTTATTTTGGCTGCTGCAACTATGGGTGCAACGGCAATAAGACCGTTATCATATACCTTAAGTTTCAGATTTAAGTTAGTTATTGCTTTTTCCAGTACATCAATTACGGGTATGCTATCTGCTTTTAATGTAACAAGCTTATCGGGCATATCCTGTTCGCTGAATAAAATACGGATGCTTCCTTTTTTTTCTAATACAGAAAATACCTCCCTTAACGGCATATTCTTTAAATCCACGTTGATTTTAACGTTTTGAGAGTAACTTTTTGCCGATACTTTAATGCAAAGAGCAAAAGTTAAGATAATGGTCCATTTCAACATTAAGGAAAATTTATTGGAGCATAGGACAGCGAGTAGAACTTTTTTTAATAGTTCCGTTTTTTTCATAATTTTGTTTTTTACGGTTAAAAATTGGATTTTGCAGTTATACTGCACATGAAGATGAAAGGCAGGGATGTTGACGCATTCCTGTCTTTTCTTTTTTTAGTAAATGTTTACGTCATTGCCTTCTTTTTTAAAGTTAAATTGTTTAATTACCTGCATCGCTTTTAAAGCTTCTTCAATTTTTTCGTCAGTAAATACCCCGGTAAACCGATATTTTAACGCATTGTTGTTATTTATGCTGATGTGAACCCCAAACCATCTTTCAAGCTTGGGAGCCAACTCTTTAAAAGATTCGTTTTGAATAATGAGCCGGTTTTCTTTCCAGGATGTTTCCGTGGTATACTGTATATCACCAACCTTTAAGGGAATAATGTTATCCAGCTTGAGGGTTATGTTACGTACCGAATCCGGACCGGTAGCTTCCTTACTTAATTCTTTGTGCTCAATCAGATCAAATTTTTCCGAAGGCTTAAGTTTTATTTTCGAATGGTCAATATTTTTGACAGACAGTTCAATAGAACCCCTGATAAGCGTTGTTGTTGATTTTTCCTCATTCGGATATGCTTGCACGTCAAACGCTGTACCCAATACTTTTATAGATATTTTGTCGGTATTTACAATAAACGGATGGTTTTTATCATGTTTTACATCAAAAAAAGCCTCGCCAACCAACTTAACCGATCTTGTGTCTTTACTCAACATATCCCCTTCATAGGATAGCCGGCTTTCAGAATTCAGCCAAACCTTAGTGCCATCGGGCAGTTGAAATTGCTTGCGCATCCTTTTTCCCGCCACAATTGTAGTGTAGGTTCCATCAGGGTTTATCTTAATTTTTTTTTGCAGTAAAAAACCCGCAATAAACAAAACCGGTATAATAAGCAGCAGGTATTTAAGCTTGTTGCTTTTTGAAGCCCGCTCCGTTACAAAAACATTTTCTTCAATTGGGTGAAAGGTCAATTCTTCCTTAAACCTTAACAGATGTTCATCGTATTGCTTATCAATTTCAGCCTGACTAAGCGTAGTTTTATCGGGCGACCGCCATAATTCGTTTAAAAATTCTTCGTAATAGATTATATCACGGTTAGCTTGAAGAAGTTCCTCCAATTCCTTTAATTCATCGGCCGTTGCTTCGCCAGCAACTTTACGGGTAAGTAATAGAGTAATTCGTTCTTCGCTCATAATGGTTATGACATAATTGGGCAACCGGACAAGGACAATTAATTTTGCCTCATTCCTTAGTCTGTTTGAAAATAAATTTTAATTATTTAGACAGGTTGAATTCGAGCTTTAGCTCGGCGGTAATTTTTCTGACAGCGGTAGCCAGATGCGCATCTACTGTCTTAACCGAAATATTTAAGATCTCGCCCACTTCTTTATAGGTAAAGCCTTCTTCACGTACAAGCTTAAAAACAAGCTTGCACTTATTTGGCAAGCCTTCCGTAGCCACTTTTATTTTTCCTTTGAGCTCCTCATACATCAAAATTTGCTCGGGCGAGCGCTCAAAAAATGATAATTCCACGTTAATATCGTCAAGGTTGACAAACTTGTAACGCGCGCGTTGCTTTAAAATATTCAATGATAAATTTTTAGCGATCACAAACGCGTATACTTTTAAATTTTGCACATCGCTCAGTTGGTCTTTTTTTCGCCAGATGGTCATCATTACATCACTGGCAACTTCATTGGCTAAATCCTCGGATTTTAACAGGGAATACGCAAAGCCTTTTAAACAAGGGAAAAGCACATTAAATAATCGCCTGTAAGCTTGTTCACTTTGGAACACAGTAATATTACGCAGCAAATCATTTAAATTGTAATCCTGATAGGCCATGGATTTTTGGTTATGGAATTGGCATTGCAATCTATAAAATATAAATGTAATCAAAAATTATTTGTATCATTTCTGTTGCAAAGCTATCACTGCCGGCTTCGCTCCTCTTTTTGATTTTCTTATCTCAAAACTCAGGAGGTAAGTTTATAACTTATTGAATATAAAAAACTTAATTAGTTAAGGCTCAGTTTTTGAGTACCATTCGCCGTTCAATATGTGTAAAAATTGTGCTTATATTTCCCACAATATATGGCACCAGCAGCCATCCTCACCACCCCATGTTTTTATGTTGAGGATGGCAATATATCTACATCCCGTTGGGCAGGATTAATGAAGCATACTCTTTAGGAGATGTAAAAGATCAGTTTGATATTTATGGGGAAATTGTTTCTACCCGCTTTTTGATCTTACTTGTTCACTTCCTTGCAGAAAAAAGCCATATTCTGCCGGGAAATACTCCAGTCGGGCGCTTTAATATGCCCCCAGGCTTTAGGGTTGTCATAAAGATTAAAGTAACATATCCCAAATACCGCGGGGTTAAGATTAAGCGTAGCCGCAGCGCCTTTCAACCAGTTACGCTGATAGTTTTCAGGCCCCTTCACACCAAACTCGGTAATAAAAAGCGGGCGGTCAAAAAAACGCATGCGATAAAATTTACGGTTAAAAATTGTACTGAAAGGTTCTTGTTTATTGGGGTCGGTAATATTTTTATCCGGCAATCCATAAATGGCAATGCTGATGAAATCAACCACATCGCTGCCCGGCCACCAGTCTGCAGAACCGCGGTCACCCGCTGGTCCCCATACCCTTTTTATATTTTTGGCGTGCGTTTTATTATCAAACAGCATAAAATACCGGTACGCGTTAATATAAGTTAGCGGATTTTGTGACTGCCAGGCATAACGGTGTATAGGGATCTCCATTTCATGCGCAAAGCGCAGATAAACGGTTTGCCCGCAATTACTGATAACACTATATAACTTCTTTATTAAAGCATCGTAGCGGCCATTTATGGTACTTTGCAAAACATTTACATCCGCAACCTTGCTGGTATCGCGCCAGGGCTCCATCGTTACCACCGCAGCATGACGACGCGCTATGATAGCATTAAACTTTGTAATAAACTCCCCGCGCTCTATTTCGCCCCAGTCTGTAAATATATGCTCAACCGTCACATTCGGATCATGGAGCAAACGGCTGTTCGGATCAAAAACGCCCACGCTCAGCTTATCGCGCCTGGGTTTATTTACTGTATCCTTAACATAGTTTTGAGCAGAATAAGCCGTATTTATATATTGCTGCCGCAGCGCATATTGTTGTTTAAGCCAATTGCTGTCAAATGTAGTGGCACGGCTCGCTTCAGCGCCAATAATCATCACCGGCTTTTTTATAAAACGCATACGGTGAAGCTTTAACGCCAGCATTTGCGGTAATTTGGATATATACGGATAGGCGTCACTGCTCATTTCGGAGAAACTGCCAAGCGTAATACTTACCATATCTACTGTTTGCAGCCCGGGCCAAAATTCCGTATCACCCGGAAATCCCGAAGGCCCCCAAACTATTTTTACTAATGGCGCAATTTTTTTTAATCTTGATGCAACATAGTTAAAAGCGGCTATATATTGACCGGGCGACCGGAACTGCCAGGGGTATTGGCTAACAGGCACTTCCATATCAGGATTCCAGCGAACATAAACGATGTATTTGCTTTTTGCGATCAGGCTTCCAAGGGCGGCAATGTTATGGTCAAACTTGCCATTAACCGTTGCTTCAAGCGGGTTACCAGTATCCCCCCCGCCTGCATAGTTTTTCAACCAGGTTTCTATGGTGATCAATACACCCCCATTATTCATTGCTGCAGCCAGCCGTTTCTCATTAAACCTTACAGAAGTGTTTTTCCAGTATAAGGTATAATGACTGATATTGGCGGGAGCAGATGATACGCTTGGATGTTCAGTATCAAAAAAAGCGAGCACAGGTTCGTTAGTGCGCTCACTAAAGCCATCAAAAAAAACATTGCGCAGGTACCCCGGCCCAATGGTGGCGCCAACAGCCAGCAAAACGACTACCGCTCCCCACCATATATATTTAAACTTGCTTTTTGGTGCTTTTCGACTAATCATTTAGCGGTATATTTAAAATAGACGATGCCGTTGTGATATCATTCCCTTTAGATGCCACCAAATACAACCTGTATTGGAAAGGGTTTTCGGGGACTTTGTAATTAATATAAGCGCCTTTTTGCAATAACTTTATCTCTACCGGATTTCCCCAGCCATCCGTTCTTATCTGATACCATTCAAACTGCAATCCCGTTTGCAAACTTTGGGCTAAATGCCAGTTATTGTCACGGTTAACCAGGGCGTAATAAGGAAGTACCTCACGGGGCACAGTTGTCATGGCGGGCCTTAGTATTTTAATATCCGGCAACTGGTGATTGTCACTGTAACCCTTCCAATGATTAAGCAATTGATAATACTCAGGCTTATTGCGTCCCCATATGTCTTTTAATCCATTAAAGCTTACTCCCGATGCTGTTTGTTGATCCTGCCAGTTTTCAATAAATATGCCTCCTTTTGCGGTTTTGGATTTAAAATATTGCTTGGGGTTGGCACTGCTGAAATAATGAGGCACCGTAAGTTGATCTGTTTGTATGCTGTCGGCCGGAATTTTATCGCTATGAACCAAACCAAAAGCGTCAATTTCAGGTATTTCGTTATGCAGTCTTCCAACGGTTTCCTTCATCGACGGTGATACCAAAACATCGGCAGTGATCATACGGCTGGGGTCGGCCAGCCTGATATCATGTACCAATTGCTTAAGCCAGTTGATATAAATTTGCTGGCGGTAAAAAAGCTCTGGTTTAAAGTAGTAATCTGACAGTTGCTGAAGCGAATAGTTGCCAATATCCCAACTGATGATGTCCGGATTGTTTTTGTACCGCTTAACCGTTCGTTTAATTTCAGTCGCCAATTGCGTCAGATATGCCTCATTATTTATAAAAGTTTTAGGATTGGGTACCCAAAAGCTATAATGTACCTTTAATCCGTATTGTGCCGCTACGTTGAATGTGGTCCTGTCGTACACGCCCGGACCATAAATTCGCAGCGTATTGGCGCCGCTACTTTTTATAGCGGCAAAGTCGGTTGCAATGCTCTTTTTTGTAAGCGCATCAGTATTACCATACCAGTTTTGGCTTTTGAGGTAAACCACCCCCCGTAAAGTGTCAAGGCTTTGTTGATAGTTTTGCCTGTTACCGGTAACAATGGTTTTTATATCAGCGGCGGCCGGGCCAGTCAACATTGCCCTGTAATTGGTTTGTTTGGCAGCACCGGGCAGGCTATCAGACTGCCAGTTAATAACCTGGGTAGATCCATCCGGCACATTTTTGTCAAAAGCTGTGTTAAACAGTACCATGCCCTTTATTTCGGGGAAACGTTTTTTAGCGTTAAAAGCCTCTGTTAGCCATTCCGCTTGTCCGCCTGCCTGTTTTACAGAACCCATTTCGGCAATCATTACCGGCAGCCCTGAACGCATTACCGGCAACTTATGAAAGGGAGCATATAACTGCCCGAATGAGTATGATTTTTTATCCGTACCATAACCGGCATAATTAAGACCGGTTATGCCAATCCAGTCCACATAGTTTTTCCCGGGGAAGTACCGGGCCGCTCCTTTGGGTTTCCACGGATTCCACACCCATACCACGTTGTATGCATGATCATCAATAAACATATCGTGCACATATTTCCAGGCCGCTTTAAAATCCGCGGCGTTATTATCACCCCGTGCCGACCAGGGGTAAAAAGGATTATCGGCTTCGTGGGCAAAACGCAGAAAAACCGGCTTATCAAGCGCCCGTAACTGTTTGGCTATAGTATGTATATAACCGTCATAAGTACCTGCTGTAATGTTCGCAAAAACGTGTTTGTCTGGAGCGCCTTTTGTTACAGGGCCATTAGCAAACAGGTTTTGCCAGGGTTCCCAGGTAATCATTGGTATGGAGTTATTTGCATAGGTGTGATGCATTTCGGCATTTGGCACAAAGCATTGGGAGCTATCTCCCCAGGGTATATAATAGGACACGATGTCAAAGTGTGCTTTATGCTTACTTTGATAAGCGTTAACATTTTGTACCGAACTATGGCCATCATCGGGCCCGGCCGGATCAAAAATACCTAACAGGAAAATATCTTTACGTTCAACAACCGCGGTTTTGCCAATACCCGCCGAGGGCCAGTTAAGAATATAAAGCGTAAAACAAACCGATAGCATGATAAGCATTAAACTAATGCTGCGTACGCCGGTATATAATTTGCGTCTGAGCAGCCAAAAACGCCGCTTAAAAGCGCCTATGTTATTTGAAACCGCCGACAGGCTTTTATGCTGTTGTTGGTATGACCTTACTTTAAACTGCGCACTGGCTACCAGCATAAAAACCATAAACAGGCAATTAATACTGCATATAGCGGCCATGATAAAAGTATATGGGTTCCAGTCAGTAAGCAACCCGTAAACTATCGCAATAACCGAGATTGTAAGGACAATGATATTAGGCAGATTGATCTTAAAATTCCGCTCTTCTGAAACATCCTTTGGAGTTGGGATGTATGGGACTTTTTTACGGATAATGGTGTAAATAAAACCAATAATAAATACCCACCAGGTACCAATAAGCAAAAGGCCGCCAATAACATGAAAGCCTCGTTCGGTATCTTCCATTACCCAGCGTTGAACGTAGTGCCTTATCAATATAACAGATGTAATAAAAGGCAAGCTGATAACGGCGAATGCCGAAAAATCCATGTGCAAGGGATAAACATCAGCAAAAAGCGATACGATGGGAATTACAAAATTGATGAGGTAAATAAACCCCGACAGGTAAAACAGCGGTATAAGGCCATAATGCAGCTTTTGCCGCCATGTAAATTTTGTAAAAAACTTTACGTACGATGTTACCAGTAACTCAAATACCCCCCTTGACCATTTTAACTGCTGCTGGTAATAAGCCGACAATGTAGCGGGAACCAGTCCACGGGCCTGCACTGCCGGTACATAAACAGATTTCCATCCCTGGGCATGAAGGTGCATGGCGGTATTCATATCCTCGGCCAAACCGGCTGCATGGCCGCCTATTGACATTAGGGCCTCGCGCCTGAAAGTACAGTTGGCGCCAATAGCCTGGGCTGTACCATAAGCGTTCATGGTCATCATCATTGGGCCGTAATACTGATAGGTTTGCTGAGCCGCGCCTTTGGCTATCAAACTCTGGTCCTGGTTAAAATAGGCCTGCACAATTTGAACGTACCCTATTTCGGGATTATTAAAATGGCCGACAATAGGGTCCAGAAAATTTGGGAACGGTACATGGTCAGGGTCCAGCACAACGCAAAGTTCGCCTGTGGATTGCTTTAACGCGTTATTGATATTTCCGGCCTTGGCATTAATTTTTTTATCGCGGGTTACATGATGTACACCCAGTTGCTCACATATGCCTTTTAAATAAGGGTCGTTGGCCTCATCACATAAATAGGTTTGATGCGGATAGGTAATTGCCTGGATAGCTTCCAGTGTTTCAACTATCATTTCATAAGGCTCACCAGCGCAAAAGGTGGTAAAAATATCAACCGTATAATTTTTTTGGGGCGTGGGGGTAGGATCTATACTTATTGACCAGTAATGGTACCATTCATATAAAATTTTACCAGCTGTAAAAACAAATGTTATTATCAGCAAATAATAAAGCGGGCGGTAGCCTATCACTTCATTACCAAATAAACGGTACATAAAGAACGCCATACAGCAAACGCCAATAACGATCATTAAACGAAGATGAAACAACTGTTTTTTGGTTGGCTGTGCAATCATTTATTATCAGTTATTTTATCTTCAACAACATAAAACGGGGTGTTACATGAGGCAAAATATCCGTTTTTATCATATATATTCACAAATATGCGGTAAGGCCCTTCCTTTAAAGGGGTTTTAAAAGTGGCAGTCTCCTGGTTTTCCGAAACGCACAGACTATCAAGTGTTTTCCGCGCCTTTTGATTATAAAAATGCTGAGTCCTGAACCAATCCTCCGGCTGAATGAACCATTCAAAACGCAAGTTTTTGTTAAGCGAAGGATCTGCCATCCAAACCTTTGACCTTAAAGTTACTTTTGGCCTATAAATGGGGTTGTCTCTGGCGCCCCGGTCATCTACCAGCATATATTTAATTTCGGGTGCTTTATGGGCGGGCCATTTACCCGTCCAAAGGTATTGCATTACGTTTACCGACGCCGATTTGTTGCCGTATTTATCAAATAAACTGAACCATGTGGGTGTTGTTTCTTGTTTTTGCCCCCAGTAAAATGCAAGCGAACCCAAAAAATGAGGATTTTTAAGTGGCATATAGCGTTGGTAAAGGTTCAGGTATTGTTCGGCTTTTTTATTACTCGTGTTTTCTATATATGCCCCCCAGGCAGTGTGCTCCTGTCCGGGCCAGGGGCCGTCAATGGCCCATTCAGTTATCATAAACGGCCCGTTCCAGGCGTGCTTAATACTTTTAAGATCAGCATCGAGGCTGCGCAATGCGCCAAAAATATTAAATGATATGAGATCAATATTGGTCCTTAGCTTGATACTTATCAAATTTCTATTGCTAACATTAATCATGGTTGTAGTTACCGGATGATCAGGATCGTCATGATGTATCATATCTACCAGCTGGTTAAAAGCTTTATAAAAATTCAGGTATTGCGGCTTTACCGGGAACGCCAACTCATTGCCCACGCACCAGAATAATATTGCCTTGCTTTTTTTATATCTGGCAACCAACTCGCGGTATTTTATAAATTGTGCCTTAACCTCTGCATCATTGTTATAAAAAGCGTCCATATCATCATTATAGGGCATGGGCAAGCCTACAACTACCGCGATATTATTGGCTTCGGCGTCTGCAAGTAAATGTTGCAGCCCTACGGTATCCCAGGCGCGGATGGTATTACCGCCTGCCTGGCTTAATTCTTTTAAATGCGAAGTGCCTGCAGCTCCCCGTATAAAAAATGGCTTCCCAAAACGATATAGCGTATAGGCACCATTATCATAGCGGATAGAAACAGCGCGATTGGAAGATTTAGAAAACTTTTTAGAGTAAGGATCAGCGAAGAAAAAGACCGCAGCCGCACTTATCAACAAAACAATAATAACAATCAGAATATATTTTAATCGCACCAGGTCAAGATTTGATAATAAGGTCATGAATATAGTACAATACCGCCGGAAGTGCAAAGAATGATGCCGACAAATCCAATAATAAAATGAAGTAATATCTGTTTAGCGAATTACTCGCGATCAGTGTATCCATAAATTCTTGTTTTTCAGTGGCATATTCTTAGTAAAAGGCCAAAATCGTATTTGAATATTAGTGATTTTTTTTACTGGATATATACGTGTTTAGTGATTAAAAGGTTTAACTCTGATTTCAAAAGGCTCGTCACTTCAATATACGATAAAACCATATACTGAGGTGACGAGCCGGAATTGTCTGCTTCTTATTTTTTTTAAATCGCCACATATCTTTTTATATATGATTAAGTATGCGGCTGGTAAGTTTATATAAACCGATTCTAAGGGATCCAGCCTGCGTTTTTCAGGAATTTGATCAATTGTGGGTCATTAACTGAAGTTGGCGGGAGTCAGTTGCCAATTTCCTCACGGGTCCACCATAGATGCCCGGGGGTGCCCGGCTTTGCAAACTTATAACGATATAATACGGCCCTGATATATCGCGGCGGCTTGTTTGGAAAAGGATTACCGGCAAACAAACTTAAAGCGCCCTGATCATTATGCAGGAGCTTCCAGATCAGATTCAGCGTCCAGGGATATTCATCAGGGGTAGACATTGCGGCGAACCACATCTGCCAGTCTAACCGTGGCTGATAGGGGGCTATCTGCGGCGAAGGTTTATTTAAGGACACCGGCAAACCTTTGTAGATATAGGGTTTCCAATGGGCCTTGCCATCAGGAACCGCATCTGTTGTTCCTTCAAATATCACATTATAGCGCTCCCTCCCCACAGATCCGAATGCTCCATAAGTATTTACAAGATCAAGCGGAACAAAAGAGGAATTCATGATTTGCCCCGGCGATAGTATATTAAGCGCCGGCTGGATGCTCAGGATTGCGACAAGCCCCGTTACCACCCACGCGGTAGTTAACATAGGACGAGATAATTCGGCCCGGGCAGCCGCCACCTCAGCCTTCCGGACAAGCGCCCGGGGAAGGACCCTGGACCAGAAGCCATCATCAAAACAGGCCAGTGCAGGGATAACAGTTAGCCAGTTTAAAAAAGAGAGGTTGCCGCTAAGCATAATGGTGATCTGGAATAAAATGATCACCGCCCCTGCGATATGACGTGCGATGCGCGGCCAGAATACAAACCACGGCGCTGCGAGTTCGGCCAGGAAATTGAACCAGACGCCAATTTTAAGGAATATACGCGGCAAAAAATGAAACCATCGGCTCAGCGGACCAGGAATTGGTTGCGTTTCGAAATGGTAATAAAGAGCCGTGCCGTTACGCCAAACCTGATCACCCCGAAACTTGATCAATCCGGAACCCAGCATGATACGGAAGATGAGCCACCGGAATAAAACGATAACAGGCATCGGCGGCGCGTATTTAGGGAACGGGCGCAGATCAAACAGCGGACAGAGAAAGATGGCCAGAAAGCCGGTTTCGGTAAGCTGGATCTCCCAGCCATAGCCATACCAATCTTGCCCCACGTGAACAAATGACATGTAAAGGAACCACAGAACAGCAAGCAGCGGCGCATTCGCGAAACCTGCTGCTACTATGCACGAGAGCACAAACCCTATCCAGGCGACAGTTAAAAGTGCCGTGTCAGAATGCCAGAACCAAAAGAGCGACGGTAACCGCATAAAACCTGCCCCGGCCGATCCCAGCGCCTGTGTTATATGCTTCAGATAAATATCTACCGGAAGTAGCCCATTGGCGCCTATGAGCGGAATGATCTGATTAATTGCCACAAGAAAGGATACAGCATAAGTAATTCCCAACAGGCGAAGAATGAGAAAACGGGTGAGCCAATAACTTGGCGGGGCACCAGGCTCATTAGCAACCCATTCGGGTTTAATCTCCATGTTGTTTTTCGCTTCCATCCGTAGTTAAACAAATTTAACTAAAACGACTAAATACCCGCCGGTGAATTTGAATCCCTGCAGGCAGTTGTTTAATTAAAAAGCAACCCTAAGTAGTCAGCACATCTGTATACTTTTAATTGATGTGCCATGTAACATATGGAACGGCCATATTACACAGATATACACAAAGAAGTATCATTTTCCCCAATGTTAAAAATTTGCCTTTTACTAACATTAACTTTAATAAAAACTATATTATGAAAAAACATAATTGCTTATTATTGTTGGCATTAAGTATTCTTTTTGCCTTTTCGGCCTGTAAAAAAAGCGATGATGATCTTAGGCTTCAGGCAAGCAATGCGAAATCAAATCTCGCGCTAAAAGCAGACAGCTCTCACCTTCCCTTTACTGTTGTAACAATTGCAGGCGATCCTATCCAAACCGGCTTTCAGGACGGTGCAGGTAACCAGGCAAGGTTCTATTATCCATTCGGAATTGATGTTACCGACGATGGTACTATTTATGTAGCCGATTTTGACAATCATAAACTTCGGAAGATAACGCCACCAAATATTGTTTCAACTATAAACATACCTCCAAGCAGCGACGGCCAAAGCTTTTTATTTCCCGAGTATGTCCGCAGGTCAAGTGATGGCACGCTCAATATTTTAACCCAAAGCGGCACGCGTCGTGTATGGATATTAAAACCCGATGGATCATTGGTCACCCCTTTGCCGCCAAGTCCGTACGGGAGCACCTGGGCATTTTATAGCGGGCTTCAAAAAGACCCATTCGGCGATTTTTTATGGTTTTCACAAATATATTATCGGGCAAGCAGTACAGTGACTGTTCCAACCTCCCTAAAAAAATTCTATATTGACGCAAATGGCCGTATAGGTACCAACGCTTTTTACCCGCCAAGAGATTCATTATCTCTGCCGGAAAGAACAGGCGATTATAGCATTACAAATTTTTATTGCAGCTACAATGGTGTAAAGTATATTGTAATAAACAATAATCATATATATAAATTAACACCAGCTGGTGTTTTTACCCAGATATACAGGGACCTTAAATTTACACACATATTTAGCCTTACCGGTTCAAAAGATAGCCGTGTATTATATGTTGCGGATAATGGAGCTATTAAAAGCATTGTAAATGGCAAGCTTCAGTTTCTTGTTGGCCCGCAAAAATATGATGTAACAGCGGTTGACGGTGTTGGTTCAAGTGCAAATGTTTATGCCCTTTATATGGTATTATCAAAAGACGAAGGCACCCTTTATTTTAGCGATCATTCAACTATCAGAAAATTATTATTGCGGTAAGGAGTATTATACAAAACTTAAATATGGAGCTTTAATAACTATAAGTTAGCAGCTATCAGCCAAATAAATATTGCTTCCTGTGCAACGGATAGCTCAAAACGGATGTCTTCTGTGTATAAACTTATATCAAACTCATGAAAACATACCTTTTACTATTTGTACTTGCTTGCAGAACGGTTGTAGCAACCGCACAGGACAGTGGAGACAAAACTCCATATTTAACCAAATCATTGGCAGGCAACGCTATCAACAGTGTTATTGTAAATACATCGGCTGGTGGCATTTTGGTTAGCGGACGGAGCGGAGAAGCATCAAGGGTTGAAGTTTACATCAAAGGCAACAATGGCCGGGAACTTTCAAAAGAAGAGATCAAAAAACGCCTGGACGAAGACTACGACCTCAGCGTTTCGGTTACCGGGCATGAAGTACGCGCCATTGCTAAAAACAAACATAATTTTTCAAATTGGAAAAAATCTATCAGTATATCATTCAAAATATATGTCCCGGCACAAACATCTACTGACCTGCAAACCAGTGGAGGCGGTATAGTCCTTGATAACTTAAAAGGGAATGAAACTTTTACAACCAGCGGCGGCGGATTAGTAATTGACCGGCTTAGCGGAATGATACATGGCGTAACATCAGGCGGTGGTATACAAGTTACAAACTCAGACAACAACATTGACCTGCAAACCAGCGGCGGCGGCATTATCGCAAAAAACTGCTCGGGCAAAATTAAGCTGGAAACCAGCGGCGGTGGGTTACAGTTGGAAAAACTGAAAGGGAATATAAACGCCAGTACCAGCGGCGGCGGCGTTCTGGGTAATAATATTACAGGAGAACTGATCACCAGCACCTCGGGTGGCGGTATCGACCTGAAACAAATGGATTGTAGTTTGAACGCGTCTACCAGTGCCGGCAGTCTGCGGGCGCAAATGAAACAGGTTGGTAAATATTTAAAGTTAGAGGCAAGTTCTGGAAATATCGATCTTGAATTACCACTAAAACAAGGGCTCGATCTTGATATCAGGGGCGATGCGATAAGCCAGCATCCGTCAAAAATAAGCGGGTTTAGCGGCGAATGGGAAAAAGATCATATAAAGGGACGTGTAAACGGTGGCGGTGTACCCGTAAGCGCGGATGCTTCCAGCGGAAATGTAAGTTTAAGATTTAACTAAACGAGCAAAAGCCTCAGATTCTTTCAATCTGAGGCTTTTGCTTTGTATTGCAGCACCATTGCTTGGTAACGATTTTAAAGTACTATGATCACTACCCTATCACAATTGAATGTTCCACGTTTATCTGCTTTAAAAAATATTCATCGTGAGAGACCACTAAAAGTGTTCCCTGGTATTCGTTGATGGCAGCTGTTAAAATTTCGATGTTCTGAATATCCAGATTATTTGTCGGTTCGTCCAATACAATCAGGTCCGGTGCTTGATTGCTGATGGTTAGGGAGCAAAGCATTAATCGCATTTTTTCGCCGCCGCTAAGGGCCCTACAAGGCTTGTCCCAGTATGGCTTGGTAAACAAAAACCGGTTTAAACGGATCTTTATCTCATGCTCCTGCAATTGGCCGGAGTTAAACTCCTGTGCCTGTTCATAAACATTGAGCTTATCGTTAATTAATGAATAGTCCTGATCAATGTAAATGGCTTTAACGCCTGCTCTGTTTATAGTGCCTGACTGAGGCTCAAGTTCACCCAAAATCATCTTGATCAGTGTTGTTTTACCTGAGCCGTTTAACCCTTTAATGGCTATACGTTCGCCACTCGTAATTTGAAAATTCAAGGCCGGTTTCCAAAGCTGCCGACCATCGTATCCAAAATTAATTTCGTTTGCAGCAATCAATACCTTCCCTTTATGAAGTACTGAATTATCAAAATCCATCTTTATTTTATCAATATCAGGCAATACTGACCGCAACTGGCTCAACTCTTGCGAAATAGCGCCTACTTTTTCGGCATGAACATCTTTTGTACGCGAGGTACTTTTCTCCGCATTGTTTTTAAACGTTTTCATTGAGATGGTCGGCAGCCCGGCCTTTTCCTGTTTTTTCTTTCCGCGGGCATCCAGTTTTTGTTGCCGCTCCAAAGATTCACGCTCAGTTTCCTTAGCCTTGCGAAGCGCTTTTTCCTTATTCTTCAGGTCCTGATTCAAGGCGTTACTCTGTAATGTTTTCTGTTCAGCATAAAAATCATAATTACCGCCATATACCGTTATACCGTGTTTACCAAGTTCATAAACAGTGTTAAGAAGGTTTAATAAAGTTCGGTCATGGCTTACTACCATTAAGGTATTTGAAGTGGATCTGATATAATTATAAAGGATCCCCCGGCTGAGTGTATCTAAATGATTGCTTGGCTCATCCAGCAAAACTATCCCGGGGCGATGAATATTTATTCCGGCAAGAAAAACTTTTGTTTTTTGGCCACCACTTAAAGTTCCCAATTTTTGAGTTAAATCCAACCCGTCGAGCTTCCAGTGCATGAAAGCTTCTTCGCAGCGTTCCTCAATAGCCCAGTCGTCATCAAGCAATGTCAGGTTTTCATCTGTCACGTTGCCATCAAGAATTTCTTTTAAAGCTTTTAACTTATCTTCTATCTGCAGCGCGCTGGCAACACTGTGATCATTAAACTGGCCGAAAAGCTGCGGTACATAATAAGGCCTCGATCCGGTTTTTACAACGCCATTTGAGGGATGCAGGTTTCCGGCTAAGATCTTTAAAAGGGTGGATTTTCCAGCACCATTATTGCCTATTAAGGCTATTTTATCCTGGTTATTAACAACGAGATTCAGTTCATCAAATAACAAATCTCGGTTTGGATGTATATAAGTAATATCTTGAAGAATAAGCATAATTTCTTTCTTTAAAGAGTGAATATTGCAGGTTCCGCCGGTGGCGTTCCCGTTTATTTTCCTGAAAGAAATTATGGTATTACATAGAGACTATATTTTTGATGATACGCGCAAAAGTAAGAAAAAAAAATTATTGACAATAAATGGAACGGGGTGATCGGTTTTTACCGAATAAACTGCCGATCATTCCCTGGCACTAACAACTGTCACATTTCTATATCATTTACCTGCTTTAACAATTTGCTAATATCAAAGGCGTAGGTTGCCTGCAAAAACGTATTACTTATTACAAATCAAAACAAATGATTGCACACAAAACCCTTAAGCCCAATAATAATTATGATATAGTGTTTAACAATAACAGAAAAACGCCCATGCTCGTGAGCATAATTCGTATCGGATTATTGATGATGACGACTTATTGTTTCAGCGGTACCGCGCGGGGCCAGTCAAACCATAGCAACCCCTGGGCTGTTACCGATGTTGGAGTACTGCCGCCCATTGCCAGTATTACCGGCGGTGTATGGTTAAAGGGTGAACTTCACGTACACTCACGGCATAGCAAAGAATCATCAAACAACCCTATCTCAAAGATCCTCGCCTTTTCAAAGGCTGTTGGTATGGATTACATCTGCATTACTGACCATGACAACCATGTAAACGGCGATGTTGCCAATAATACCTGGGCCGATCCGGAGTTTAAATCAGACTCGATCCTGCTGCTTTATGGCGCAGAATGGACAACAACACGGGGGCACGGCAATGTGTTCTCGGCCCGCCCTTATGATCATCAGCGGCTATATGATGTTCGTGATCAGCGCGACGTAGTGATTGGCGCCGTGAAGAAGCAACTTGGGGTTCACCTGTCTGCCAACCACCCGAGCGGAAAGGATCATTTTGGATATTCGTATGATATGGTTAACTCAATTGAAGTATGGAACTCAGCGGTATGGTCCAAAAATGCCAATGCGATCATGATCTGGGACGATATGCTGTCTTCGGGCCGTAAACTGACCGGCAGGGGCGGAAGCGATGCGCATCATGGCGTTCCTGATAAGCCTGAGCAGGCAACAACAAATAGCTACCAGGCAAAGGCCAACTATGTGGGCACGCCAACAACCTGGGTATTTGCGACGGCACGTACTTCACAGGCAGTTGTAGATGCCCTGACAAACGGCCGGGTTTCCGTTAGCGCGAATCCATATGCGCCGCGCGTAGAATTTTATGCCGACCTGGACCAGGATGGTAAAATGGACATGATGATGGGCGATAACGCCAGGCCTACGGGCAAACCGGTTAAATTCCGTGTTCAACTAACAGGGCAAACGGTTTCGGGAGCTACCTATACGGTTAATGTGGTAAAAAACGGCGACAAATTTGGCACGTTCCAGGCAACTGGCAAGCTACCCACTGTAGAATTCACCGATACGCCGGCAACATCCGGGCGAACCTATTACCGCGTTGTGGTGGAAGGGCCGCCAACAGCATATCCGCAGGTTCCGCAATCAATGGCGCTAAGCGGGAACATGGTCGGGCTATCAAACCCTATCTGCTTCAATTTTGATCCAAACTTTTAGTGACATTTACCGTCGTTGTTTTTCATTTATTAATTATAATTTTTGATTAATCCATTGATCACATTTTATATCAAAACCTCATGCTTCCCGTCAGCATAAAGTAAGCTTTTAATCAAATTTTTCAATTTGTTTAAATATGATCGCTATAGTTAAAAAACGTTAAATAAATGACCGTAGGCTAACTTAATGTGGGCATGTAAGATTATATTTTGCTTATTTTTACTAATTATAATTTGAAAGTGATGCAAAGGAAATTAATTGTTATTGCCGGCTTGCTGTTTGGCAGCTTATACAGTGGCATTGTAAAGGCCCAGCAAACTAATTTAGCACCTGATCAAAATCCAAGATACCTGGAAAGCCAGTACAAATATGCACGCAGTGCCGATTCTCTTAACAGCCTGCATGGTACTACTATTCAAAATACATATAAAGCTTATGACTGGTATGAAGCCAGGCTTGAGCGTCGCCGCCAAAACCGCGAATGGAGGCATCAGGAACGCATGAATGGCAGTTACTATGACTATACACCATGGTGGGGGCTTTATGGGGGCTATTCTTATTATCCTTATAGCAATTTTGGCTACAGTTTTGGAAACCACTATGGCAGGCGCGGTGGCCGTACAAGCTTTGGCATTGGGCTTGGCTGGTAACATAATATACATAACACAATCTAACTATCATAAAATCCCGATCAACACAAATGAAATTCAACAAATTTTTAACAATTGCTGCAATAGCAGTTTCAGGAATACTTGTAGCCTCATGCTCCAGGCAGGTAACACGCGTAAGCACTGACGAAACCATAGACATCAGCGGTAACTGGAACAACAGCGACTCAAGAATGGTAGCAGCAGACCTTACAGATAAAATATTAAATGCCAACTGGATAAATACTCACTTGCAGGAACATCAGGGTAAAAGGCCCGTTGTTATAGTTGGCTTTGTTCAAAACAAAAGTCACGAACATATTGACGCCGAAACATTTATAAAAGATGTGGAAAGCGCGTTTATCCAAACTCAAAAAGTACGTTTGGTACAAGGCGGCAAAAAACGCGACGAGTTGCGGGCCGAAAAAGAAGACCAGCAAACCAATGCTACTGTTTCAAGCATGAAAAAATTTGGGCTTGAAAATGGTGCCGATTACATATTGCAGGGCTCAATAAATTCAATCGTTGATTCGCACAAGCGCCAAAAAGTGGTTTATTACCAGGTAAACCTCGAACTTACCAACATCCAAACCAATGAAGTGGTATGGATAGGAGAAAAGAAAATAGCCAAATACGTAAAAAACTGATCCGGTAATTTCCTTTGCCCTGAACGTGACCTTTTCATGTTCAGGGCAGTTTATTTTTTATAATGATAAAAATTCGTACGCACATTCTCCGAGCATCATCTGTTATAGGATTGATGCTTTTTTTGTTAGGATGTGCATCCTATAACGACCGTATTCTTCCGTATTATAAAAATGTTTCGGCAGGAAATTATAAGGAAGCAGAAACTCAGCTCGACAAAAACAGCCTGATTCAAAAGCCGCGCAATAAACTGCTGTACCTGATGGAAAAAGGGAGAGTATGCCATTTGAATGCAGAATATGAAAACAGCAACAAATATTTTAATGAGGCAGATTCATTGCTGGAACAAGGCTTAACAAGTACTGCCGACGAGGCTGTTGGGGTATTGTTAAACCCGATGGAACAGCGATATAAAGGTGAGGATTTTGAGAAATTCATGATCCACTATTATAAAGCGCTCAATTACTTGTATTTGCACAACACGGAAGATGCTATTGTGGAAGCGAGGCGCATTACCCTGCAGGCACAGGAACAGGGCGATAAATTTAATAACAAAGATAAACGTTACTCAAATGATGCCTTTTCTCTGATGTTGCAAGGCATGCTTTATGAAAGCAATAACGATGTTAACAATGCTTTTATATCTTACCGCAACGCGGCTGAGATTTACTTAAAAAATCCTGATAAAACCTATTATGGCACCAGGATACCACTTGGCCTTCAGGAAGATGTGATACGTACAGCATCGTTAAATGGGTTTACAAGTGAAGCCGATCAGTTTGAAAATACGTTTGGTATTAAATATGAACCAAAAAAACCTGCGGAGGGCGGCGAACTTATATTTTTTTGGGAAAATGGCCTTGCACCTGTTAAAACCCAGGTCGACTTATTTTTTAGCCTGATCAGGAATAGTGATGGTGATCTTTTCTTTACTGATGCGGCAGGCGGGCTATTGATACCTTTCAATTATAACGGCGACAGGAACAGAGTGAACACCAAGTCGGTTGAAAGTATGCGGGTAGCGTTTCCAAAATATACAGCGCAAACGCCTTATTATTCCGGCGCGGTAATTACCAATAACCAGCAACAAATACCGCTTGAAAAAGCTGAAGACATCAATGAACTTGCTTTTAAAACTTTGCAGCAACGCACATTAAATGAAATGAGCAAAATACTCTCCAGGCTGGCTGTAAAAAAAATAGCAGAATACGCCGTACGCTCAGCTGCTAAGGATAACAACGGCAAAACCAACTCATTGATAGAAGGCCTGGGTTATGGATTACAGCTTTACAGCTTACTGTCTGAAAAAGCGGATACACGCAACTGGCAAACCTTGCCGTCCTATATTTCTTACGCGCGTATACCCTTGCAAAAAGGCGAAAACCAGATTACTATTACTCTGAAAAATGCCCGTGGAACTGATGAAACCAAAACCATTAAAATAAATGGCAATGGCAGGTTACAGTTTTATAATTACTCAACCTTACGATAATTCAGGAGGTTTTTTTCTTAGTTATTAACCTTATCTTTAAATATTGTCGCGACTGAGATTCGCACGGTTCAGGATAATATAACTTAACATACAATGGCTAAGAACAAAACAACTGAAACCACCGGCAGTGTAGCTGATTTTATAAATTCGGTTACCGACAATATCAAGCGGGATGACAGCTTTCGCCTGGCACAAATCATGGAAGAGCAAACCGGTTACAAAGCTAAAATGTGGGGACCGGCAATTATTGGCTTCGGCAGTTATCATTACAAATATGAAAGCGGCCGTGAGGGCGATGCGCCGCTGGCTGGCTTTTCGCCCCGCAAAAATGAAATTTCCCTATACCTCTACCTGGAGTCTGCAGAAAAGGAAAAATTGCTCGCAAACTTAGGCAAACACAAAACCGGGAAGGGTTGCACTTACATCAAAAGGCTACAGGATATTGATGAAGATATACTTAGAAAAATGATCAATGAGTCTGTTAAATACTTACAGAAAAAATATCCAGCCTAAGCGGTACCTAAATGATAATACTCCCGTGTTACCGAAAAATTTTATAAATAGCATTCAAAATTTTATAAAACTGAATAGCTTAGAATAATTTATCTTTGTAATTAAATGAAAAAAGCGGCCATTTTAAGCATAGCAGCATTTTACCTTTTACTTACAACAGGGATGTTTGTATGTATAGTACATTGTGCGGGCGAGCGATTTTTTAAACCGCAAATGGCTATGCAAATGATGGGGCATCACTCATCAGGCAACAAACACCATAAACATAATACCGAAACTAACGATTGCGATTGCTGTAATAAACATGGCAATTTTGTGATCAAGGAAAATATAAAACCGGCAACTGTAAGTATTCAGTCGCCAATGCCGGCTTTTATTGTCCAGCCATTTAATTATATACCTGTAACACCCCAATACGCCACCTTAAATATATTTAAGTCGCTATGCGGCAAGGCCCCTCCCAATTTATCAGGCAAGGCCATTTCTATTCAATTACACTCCCTCCAGATCTGATAACACGCGAACTGCAAGTTGTGCAGGTGGGCTTTTATTGCTCCATTTTCCCCAATCCCAACCCAATTCAAGAATAATAGATTTAGGATAAGCACGGTTATTGTGGCTTTCCTTACTATATCATAATAAATTTTAAAACTCTTTAACAATAAAACCATGAAAACGCTTAAAACATTTATCATACTATTAACCATTGTTGCTTCCTACTCAACCGTTAATGCACAGGATAAAGCTGCCGCAACCGCGGTAAACAATGTATTAACTACTTATCTGGATGTTAAAAACGCCTTAACTGCTGATAATAAGACTGAAGCAAAAAGCAAGGCTGCCGATTTGTTAACCGCGATCAATAACGTTCCAATGAATAAGTTAACGCCGGAGCAGCACAAACTATGGATGACTTACAGTGAAAAACTGCAGTTTGACAGTCGCCACATCAGTCAAAGTGATGCCATTGACCACCAGCGCGAGCATTTTGCCAGCCTTTCAAAAAACCTTTATGAAGTGGTAAAAGGCTTAAAATTAAACACAACCACTGTGTATGCACAATACTGCCCTATGAAAAAGGCTGCCTGGTTAAGCGAAACCAATGCTGTCAAAAATCCTTACTATGGCAAGCAAATGCTTACCTGCGGTAAAACAACGGAGATATTGGCCCCAGCTACAAAATAAATTAACAGGTTTTATTTATGAAGAGTTTCCTTTTAATATGGGTAAACCTGTTGCTTTCTTTTTTTGCTTTTGGGCAGCATCACATGTCTGGGAGTAAGGATACTGCCCAAAAAAGATTGCCCTTTTATACCAAAATTGGCAACAGGGAGATTTACCATTTATATATTGGTGATACCACCGTGAACTATACCGGTAAATCAAGACCGGCTATGGCTATTAATGGCTCAATCCCGGCGCCTACCCTTACATTTACAGAGGGCGATACCGCCGAAATATACGTGCATAATGATATGATGATGGAAACATCCATCCACTGGCATGGATTGATACTGCCCAACCGGTATGATGGGGTTTCGTATCTGACAACCTCACCCGTGAAAGCTGGTGAAACCCATTTGTATAAGTTCCCCCTGGTTCAAAATGGTACATACTGGTATCATTCACACACCATGACCCAGCAGCAAAGCGGCATGTACGGGGCTTTTATCATCCATAAAAAACAGCCATCGGCGGTAAAGGATTATACCCTGTTGCTTAGCGATTGGACCGACGAAAATCCAGAACAGGTGCAACGTTCTTTGCATAATGCTACCGACTGGTACGCCATACGCAAGGGCAGTACACAAAACTACCTGGAAGCTATAAAAGAAGGCCATTTTAAAACCAAAGTGGCCAATGAGTGGAAAAGAATGCTGGCCATGGATGTAAGCGATGTATTTTACGACCGCTTTTTTAGCAATGGCAAGCCTGAAAATACCGCGCCGCAATTTAAAGCCGGCGACCAGGTGAGGCTACATGTGGTTAACGGCAGTTCATCCACCTATTTCTGGCTCAATTATGCCGGCGGTAAGATCACCGTGGTTGCCAACGATGGCGAGGATGTTGAGCCGGTTAAAGTTGACAGACTGATCATTGCTGTTGCCGAAACTTATGATGTGCTGGTTACTATGCCCCATGATGGTAGCTACGAATTTTTGGCTACGCCGGAAGATCGCACTAAAT
Source organism: Mucilaginibacter pocheonensis (assembly GCF_031456535.1). Taxonomy (NCBI): domain Bacteria; kingdom Pseudomonadati; phylum Bacteroidota; class Sphingobacteriia; order Sphingobacteriales; family Sphingobacteriaceae; genus Mucilaginibacter; species Mucilaginibacter pocheonensis. The sequence goes on along the minus strand of NZ_JAVDUU010000006.1, from coordinate 119,287 downwards.
ACACTTCGTTATGGCTTGGCACCGGAACACAGCATAAGGCCAAACATTTACCCAGGCTTAAATATTTTGAGGGCATGAAAATGATGAATGGTATGATGAGTATGAACGGCGACATGAAAGAAATGGACGGCATGGTAATGACTAACCAGGTAATGGATATGAACACCGTAATGTATCCCGAAATTACCGGAGATGCTGATACCACCGCACATCACAAAGACTCAACCGCTAAAATGGCTGATATGCCAGGCATGGATATGGGCGGAAGTAAGTCGGCCGACCTGGTGACGCTTAACTATAACATGTTAAAATCCGTCAAAGCCACCACCCTGCCAAAGGGGCCAACCAAACTGTTAAGGTTTAATTTAACCGGTAACATGAACCGTTACGTATGGACCATTAATAATAAAACAGTATCTGAATCAGATAAAATACTGATCAGGGGTGGTGAAAATGTAAGAATTATTCTGTACAACAATACAATGATGCGTCACCCTATGCACCTGCACGGTCATTATTTCAGGGTATTGAACGGGCAGGGAGAATATGCCCCTTTAAAGAACACGCTGGATATTATGCCGATGGAAAGAGATACCATTGAATTCAGAGCGACGGAAAGCGGCGACTGGTTTTTCCATTGCCATATACTTTATCACATGATGAGTGGCATGGGGCGTATTTTCAGTTATGAAAATTCGCCTCCCAACCCCGAGATCCCTGATCCTGCTTCAGCTATCAAAAAGATCTATGCTGATGATCAGCATTTTTATGCAGCCGCAAAGGTGGGGTTGGAAAGTAACGGAAGTGACGGAAATGCCGCGATTGCCAATACCCGTTGGAAACTCTCAACCCTATGGCACCTGGGCATAAACAGCCGCGATGGTTATGAAAGCGAAACCATGATCGGTCGGTATTTTGGACGAATGCAGTGGCTATATGCTTATGGCGGTTTTGATTATCACTATAAAAAAGATAGCGAACAGGAAAAAAATCTTTTCGGCCAGATCAGCAATAAGAACAATCGTAAAACAGTGGTAGCCGGTTTGGCTTACACCTTACCCATGCTGCTGGTTGCCGATGCACGTATTGACGGGAATGGCAAGCTCAGATTTCAACTAAGCCGGGACGATATACCGCTTACCAGCAGGCTGCGTTTTACTTTGATGGGTAATACCGATAAAGAATACGCCGCAGGTTTCAGGTATATTTTTACTAAGTACTTCTCCTTGTCAACCCATTATGATAGTGATATGGGTTTAGGCGGCGGGTTAACGCTTACTTATTAACAACGGTCGCCATATGCCAGGTTTCCGCTTAGAAAAGAAAAGCACCATATTCTTTCAATAAACCATTGATTGAACCAGGATATGACTGCATTACCGGATAAGGTAAAATTTACCTTATCCGGTAATTAATATTTTTTAAAACCGTTCGCCTATTACCGCCTTGTTTATAGCTACCGCGGCTACCATGCCTGCCGCTACAACAACAGATACTGACCGCACCATCGTTATATTATCACCCGCGGCATAAATACCTGGTATGCTGGTTTGATGAAAACCGTCTACCGCTATATACCCGTCGTTTGTAAAGTCACATCCTAATTGTTGCGGCAAGTCGCTATGCTGGGTAAACGGCAGCCGGGCGTATAAGGCATTTAATCGGACGTCATCATTATTTTTAAGTTTTATACTTTTTATCTGGCCGCTTTCATGAACAAAATGCTGTATTTCAGCTTCTACAATTTTAATGTGGTGCGATGTTAACTGTTGCTGCTGTTCAGCTGACAACGTCGATTTCCCGTTTGTAAACAGCGTAAGATCATCTGTCCAGTTGCTGATAAGCTTTGCGAGCTCAAAGCCACCCTCCCCATTACCCAAAATGCCCGTAGGTTGATGGCGTACTTCATATCCGTGGCAATATGGGCAGTGTAATACCGAAATACCCCAGCATTCCGCAAAGCCGGTTATAGAAGGCATTATATCAGTTATGCCTGTAGCAAACAATACTTTTTCTGCGGTATAGGTTTTCCCTGAAAGCGTATTTATTTGAAAACCATTGCTCAGTTTTAATGCACCTGCAGCGAAATCGGTAACCAATTCAACAGTTTTATATTTCTCGAGCTGCTCCCTGGCAATATTGGTTATTCCGGCAGGCGTTTCGCCATCGCGGGTTAAAAAATTATGTGAATGAGGCGTTTGGCGGTTACAGGGTTTACCCCCATCAATCACTAAAACCTTGCGAAGCGCCCTTCCCAATGTCATAGCAGCAGACAGACCTGCATAACTGCCTCCTACAATAATTACTTCAAAATTACTCATCACTTTATTTTATTGATAAGGAAGCAAATTACTCAAAAGTATTTTAAATGCAACGCAATTGCATTTAAAATACCCAGGGATGGAAAAAACTGACAGTTATGTGATTATCCGGCATTTCTTTCATTACAATTCTATTTAACAGCCAGTGTAAGTGTGGTATAATAAAACCCACCAATGGCTGGTCCTCCTAAAAACGAATTGTAATATTTATTGGTGAGATTGGTTGCCCCCACTTTAAGATTAAGGCCGGTCTTTAAAAAATCATAATTCACCTGCGCGTCTATAGTACCATAGGAGGCTACATTGCCATTAACCAAAAACGACTGCCAGTAAAAGCCGCTTTGCCATTTATAAGTTGCATTAAAACCCAGGTTACCCACAACCCTGTTACCGCCAAATGAAAAATTGGCGATCCATTGCGGGGTGTTAAAACCATCTTCCAGCGCATCCTCATTGGCAGTGCGCTGTAATTTGGCATAAGATACATTACCTGTTAAAATGTACATCTGAAATAATTTATAGGATAGCCCCAAACTGCCCCCTATATTATACACTGTGCTTTGAGAGTTTGTCCAGGCCCGATAACGGCCCTGTTTGGTTTTATCATTCAGGTAATAAGGTATGGAATCAGGTTTTGTGGTGTTGGGTACATTGATCTCTACCTGTCCTATAAAGTTGTTGTATTTATTATAATAAAAGTCGGCATCAACACTCAGTTGCCCATCAAACAGTATTGATCTATAACCCGCCTCAAATGAATTAATATGTTCAGGCTGCAGGTAGGTATACGTATTTTTTTTCAGTAAGCCTTTTTCCTTTTCAATGGCAGCATCTGTACCTATGCCAGCATTAAAATCGTTCTTTACCGCGGCCTGAAATGCATCTATAGAAGTTCGCAAGTACGAGTTTTCAAATATTCCGTTTGATACTACCCTTAAGCCGCCAATACGTTTAACACCGCCGCTATTCACGTTAGAAAATGCCTCGAATATACTGGGAAAACGGTAACCGCTTTGGAACGATACCCTGAAATTTTGCTCAACCACCGGTGAATAAACGGCGGTAAAACGCGGATTCAGTTTCAGATCAAAATAATCGTTCCTGTCTGCGCGCAGGGTGGCCGATAGCTTAAGCTCATTGTTAAAAAGTTCTTTGGCCACCTGCACAAAGCCGCCGGTTTTGCTATAATCTATATCACTATATTCCTTATGCGGCACATAATTAATAAAGTAGTTACCATCCGGGTGAATAATATACGTACGATGGTCAAAGCCCGCCAGTAAGTGAAGGCCCGTTTCTTTTTGAAAGTTTGTTGATATGGCATCAGAGATATTTACCTGCCCTTCCGCATGCAGCAGATCATCTTTTACCCGTAGTGCGGCCCCAATGTCCCAGTTATTGATATTGGTAAGTTTATCAAGCGTATTTTTGAAAGAAGCCGTTCCGGGCTGATACCTGCCTGCATCAGCCAGTTGCCTGGCTTGCTGCAAAGCTTGTGAAACCGATGCTCCTTTCTCTATAGCCGCATTAAAACCTTTAGTTAAATCGGAATACCAGGCATTATCATCTTTATAGTTCCTGTCTATATTTTCACTGGCAGAGCGCAGATTATATGATTTACCGGTGTTCTCGCTCGTCCAGTAGCCGCGTAACTGGTAAATGTTATTTTTAATCTCCACAGCATGTTGCTGCAAAATATAGCCGGATAGCCGGAAACGATTGGCTCGCTGGTAAATATTGTCCAGATCGGCAAAGCGAAAAGTATAGTTTACCCTCGTATTGTCATTCAGTTTATAAGCCAGCCCAACATCCACCTTTACATTATGCAGATCGTAATTGGTTACCTCCTTTTCGGCATAACCTGTTCGTGCAATGGAGTATTGTTTGCCACCCAGCGTCACCGTTTTTCGGTCTGATGATTCATTGCCATAGCCATTTACCGGATCATAACCCGGGTTATCCGGTCCCGCCGCTATGCCCAGTTTAGCGTTTGCGGTCGCGTTCAAATCCGTGGTGTTATTGGCTATCCAATCATATCCTGCAGTATAGGTTCCATTTAGCTTAAAGGCGAATTTTGGGGATATGGCTTTAGCTATCCGGAAACTGGTCTCTGAAAATAGTTTAGCCGAGGTTTCCTTATCACCAATGTGATTTATCCCAGTTTTTTGCTGGATACTGACGCCCTGGCTGGTAAAAGGGTCTTTAGTAATAAAATTGGCCAAGCCGTTAATGGCATTCAGTCCGTACAATGCTGATGCTGTACCCGGAATAATCTCCACGCTTTCTATATCCAGATCACTTGGCCCCAGGGCATTACCTATAGGGGCACCTATATGTGGGGCCTGATTATCAACCCCATCAACCAACTGGGTAAAGCGCACATTGGTAGTGTTGGCAAAGCCTCTGGTATTGATGATCCTGAAACCGAGACTGGGCGTTATTAATTGTACACCTTTCACATTCTCCAATGCGTCAAAAAACGATGGCGCTGCCGACCGCTTAAAATCCGCCGTTGTCATTTTTTCGATACTTACCGGCGAACGTAAAATATTCTCGCTAATGCGTGATGCCGAAACCACTACCTCATTCAGTTGACGTTTTTTTAATTGTGTGGTATCATCTTTTTGAGGTACAGTATCAGTCGCGATTACTTTTTTTCGGCTTTGAGCATAAAGTACGCTACAGATAAGCATCGTAAAAACTAACAAAAAGTACTTTTTGTGCATAAGGAATGTTTTCTGCTAATTTATTCGATATATTTTTATTTATATAACGATATTTAAAATAAAACCAATCCTGATAAGAATTGGTTGCCACGCCCCGGATTAATATGCCCGGCTTTTCTCCACTATTATCAATGCGTTTCTTTCCAGTAAGCTTCGATGTTTTCAAGTGAGCGTCCTTTGGTTTCAGGTATAAGTTTCCAGGTGAGCCACAACGCAGGCGAGCAGCACAATGCAAACAGCCAAAACGTCCATGAGGCGCCCAGGCCCTCCAACATAACGGGTGTTAACTGTCCGACTAAAAAATTCCCAATCCATAATGAAAGTGTAGCCAAAGCCACGGCTTTACCCCTTATGGCATTAGGAAATATTTCGCCAACTACCACCCAACAAATCGGACCGAACGAGAATGCGAAACAAGCTATAAAAGCCAAAATAAAGATCAATATCCACAATCCCGAAGTAATACCCAGGGCAAACAGGATACCAATGATAATCAGTGAGAACACCGCGCCGCCAACACCCGCAAACAATAGTGGCCTGCGGCCCCATTTATCAATCGTAAAAATGGCCACAAAGGTAAATACTACATTAACCAGACCTATGGTTACCTGTCCTCCTAACGCGTTGTTAAGGGTGAAGCCAGCTTGTTCCAATATCCGGGGGCCATAGTAAATAACTGCGTTTATACCGCTCACCTGGGATAAAAACGGCAATAACAACCCAATCCACAAAGCCCGGCGGTAAACAGGCGTAAAAAGTTCTTTTAGCGAACCCTCATCAGTATTCCCCTTCAAAACAGTAAAAGCATCTATTTCCTTTTGTGCGGCTTCTGTACCATCTATTTTTATGAGGACAGATGTGGCACTCTGTATTTTCCCCTTTAGCAGCAACCACCTTGGCGATTCGGGGACTAAAATCAGGCAGATCAAAAATATACCGGCTGGCACAGCTCCCAAACCCAACATCCCCCGCCAAAGTTCTGTCGAAAGTATTTTGCTCATACTTGTATCAAGGGCGTTGGGTGCATGGCTGGCCAGGTACGCGTTTGAAAAATAGGCCAATACAATGCCTGTAGTTAAAGCCAGCTGATAAAGGGATACCATCATTCCCCGAAAACGAGACGGCGAAAATTCAGAAATATACAGTGGCGATACCATCGAGGCTACGCCAATGCCCAAACCACCAATTAGCCGAAATAAAATTAATATTGTAAATGAGCCTGAAAGCATACAGCCTAATGCCGACACAAGGAACAAAATAGCTGAAATAATCAGTACGATTTTGCGGCCGTATTTATCGCTTAATTTGCCTGAACAGCTTACGCCAATGATACAGCCCAGCAACGCACAGCTCACAAACCACCCTTCGCTAACTGCATTTAAACCAAAATCGTGTTTGACAAGGCTTACAGTCCCTGAAATTACCGCGGTATCAAACCCGAATAAAAATCCGCCGAGAGCGGCAACCAGGCAAACAAGATACAAATAAGCATTGCCCTTTTTTTGCTCTCGGGGGTTTACTGTAGCTGATACTTTGGTCATTTTAAAAAGGCTTTAATAACTTTTGCACGTTTTTTACCCAGGTTGGTAAGGGTATATGATATTGCTGCCGCGGGTACAACAAAGGTTTCGGCGTAGGCAAAAACCTGTTCGGTACCATTAGCGGTTTTTATAGATATTGCCGATCCTTCAACCAGCATCATTACGTGACACCTGTTATCGGTTTCAACGGTAAAATCTTTATCAAATTCCATCCGGTGAATATCATAAAAATGTTCAGCATGCGTTGGCAAGTGAACCAGCTGCCAGTCATTCCCCTGTTGTATAACCGAAGGCTTTGATATAAGCTCATCCCTAACACGGTCACCCTTACGGCTAAAATCCAGATTATTAAAAGCGTGGTCAATATTAATAGGCCTGGGGTTACCGTCAAGATCAAGCCTTAACCAATCGTACATTTTAAAGGTAAAAATGTAAGGGGTAGCGCTTATCTCCAACACGAGGTTATTAACTCCTGCGCTGTGCACGGTTCCATTTGGAATTAAAAACAGATCGTGCTTCCTGGCTGCATGGGCCTGTACATAGTTTTCTATTTTAACCTCTTTGTTCCCGGCCTGGCTTTCCTCCAGCACTGCCCGGAACTCTTTTGGCTCCATATTCTCCTGAAAACCTAAATAAACCCTGGCTTTATCCTTGCAATCCAGTATATAATAGGTTTCGTCCTGGGTTATGGTTTCGCCAAAATTATCCTGAATATATTTTAATTTAGGATGGCATTGGATTGACAGGTTACCGCCATCAAAGGTATCCAGAAAATCAAACCGGATGGGAAACTCATCGCCAAACTGTTCTGCATGATTGCCCAGCACTTGATTGCGGTTATGGAACATCAAAAAATCAAAAGATGCCTCAAGCAAATAGCCGTCGCTTTCAAATATCAAACCATTCTCGGGTACAATAAGCTCAAAGGACCATGCATAGTTAACCACATCTTTATTGATATTCTTAATATGCTCCCTTATCCAATGACCGCCCCAGGCACCCGGCTCAAACCATGGCCTAACCCTGATAACCGAATTACTGATATGATTCAGCCCAGCAGCAAAATCAGTTTTGTGCATCCAGTTAATATTATCAGGCCATTGACCATCAACTATTACTGCTATTTGTTCAATTATATATTTTTTATGCGCGTTTAATAAAACCCAGTCAACAAAATAAAAGCGCTTGTACATATAAAACGGCTCATGTGCTTCACAGGCGCCCAGGTTTGTAACTGAACCTGCCCGCATCCTGAACTGTAATTCATTTTTAGGCAGATCTATATAAATTACGGGAACATTCCAGCCGCTTAGTGTGGCACCGGTGCCTATAATAATATTAATATCATATTGTTCATCGGGGAGCTGAGCGGTTAGCTTGTCCAGTTGAAAAAGATCGCTAAGCGATAATGTACACTTTGTACCCCAAACAGCGTCAGGCGTACCCAAAAAGGGGCATAACAATGCTTCAATCGCCGTTTCAGCCTTTAAATATGCGCACGTATTTATCCAGTTTGCGGTTAAACCTTTTGTGGTAAAATACTTATTTATCTCTGCCTGTATCTTATCCCAGGAAACTCCCACATAACCATCAATAAGCACCGTTCTTTTATCCGCTATGTATTGCGCCAGTGAATCATACCCGGTAAAAATTTTATTCTTTCCTAATGAACATACCGGGTAAATATTATACTCATCTTGCGAAGTATCTGTTCCGGTTAGTTTAAAGGGCATTAAAAATTGCGAGGATTTGCGAAGAGAAGCATCATCAGCTTGCTGATGAGCAGAAGTATTTGAGGCAGATTGATTGATTTTCATTTATTGTATTAATGTACCTACATATTTATTTTGCTTATAAATACCCATCAGGGGTTATGCTTTGGTAAAGTAACATTCAAAACAATTCAACTTACTATTTATTATGTACAAACATATAAATAATTCTATTATGCAAATAGTTTTCAACTTAATTTATTTTTATACGTAAACAAGCAAGCTGCTAATACTAAAAAATATTTGGATACGTCTTTATGTAGTAACAAATAAACTGTTAATGAAAATAGTTATTATTGTAATTTCCCCGGATAAATGAAATACGCTATAGATCATAAAAGCCCTATTCCTTTACATATACAGGCTGAAACCCTTTTAAGAAAGTTGATAGCAGAAGAAGAATACCGCGAAGGGAAATTATTACCGAACGAGGTTGACCTTGCCAAGAAACTGGCCATATCACGTACCACCTTAAGGCAAGCCATCAACAAGCTGGTTTTTGAAGGATTGCTGGTACGTAAAAAAAGATTCGGCACCAAAGTAGCTCAGGCGGCTGTAAGCTCAAAATCAAATAACTGGCTTAGCTTTTCGCAGGAGATGGCCTTAAGGGGGATACCGATCAAAAATTTTGAACTGCATGTAACCTGGGTTTTTCCGGATGAGGCCTTAGCCAATTTCTTTGAAATAAAAACGGACCGCAAAATATTAAAGATGGAACGGGTTAGAGGCCGTACCGACGAGCCGTTTGTATATTTCGCTTCTTATTTTCATCCGCGTGTTGGTCTCACAGGCGATGAGGATTTTAAAAGGCCATTGTATGAAATGCTGGAGCAGGACCATTCGGTTATTGCCACACTGTCAAAAGAAGAGATCAGCGCCAAGGCCGCAACCACTTTTATTGCCGAAAAACTAAGGGTAGCAATTGGCAGCCCGGTTCTGTTCAGAAAAAGATTTGTTTATGACCAGGGCGAAAGACCAATTGAATATAACCTTGGCTATTACAAGGCTGATAGTTTTGTTTATACGGTAGAGAGTTCCCGCTAATTTTTTCTTCCAATATATAACCCAAAAAACATCGGTGTTTTATCCCGGAAAGCGAGGGCTTTTCAAAAAAGCACCAATCATATCCGAATAGTACAGGATCAATCCTATCGCAATATAATTACCTGATACTTGGTAATTTTTTTGTTAAAAAGCCAAAATCCTACCATTAATAGGTAGTATCAATGAACTTTTCTGAACCATGTTTCAATATATTTGTTAAAATATATTCGGCTAAAACCGTTCCTGTTACATAACATTTTATAAGATCTGCCATGGCTAACCAGTTTAAAGAAGCAAGCGTTGAAGAAATAAATCAGGTAATGCAGCGCTCGCATGCTGCATTTGAAATTTTCCAGAAAAAGAGCATCCAGGAAAAAAGTACATTTTTAGATACTATAGCGAGTGAAATTGAGGCACTTGGTGATGCCCTGTTGCAAAAAGCATCTGAAGAAACCAACTTACCCATACCTCGTTTAACCGGCGAGCGTGCCCGCACTACCGCACAATTGCGAATGTTTGCCACTATGCTTCGCGAAGGCAGTTGGGTAGAAGCAACCATTGATACAGCATTACCAGAAAGAACCCCGCTGCCCAAACCCGATCTGCGAAAAATGCTGATCCCATTAGGGCCGGTAGTGGTTTTTGGGGCCAGTAATTTTCCGTTCGCCTACTCTACTGCTGGCGGCGATACTGCCAGTGCGCTGGCAGCAGGTTGTCCGGTTGTGGTAAAAGCACACCCCGCCCATGCCGAAACGTCTGAAATGGTATACACTGCCATCAAAAAAGCCATAACCATCTGTAATATGCCCGAAGATGTTTTTCAACATGTACATGGCACCTCGTTTGAAAGCGGCAAGGCCTTAGTACAAGCCGAACATACAGCTGCAGTAGGCTTTACAGGCTCAACGGTGGGCGGTAAGGCCCTGGTTGATTATTCGGCACAAAGAAAAAATCCGATACCGGTTTTTTCAGAAATGGGCAGCATTAACCCGGTTATCTTTTTAGAAGATACGCTTCAAAAAAATGCGGCTGCACTGGGCGCTCAGTATGCAGGATCCATAACTTTGGGTATGGGCCAGTTTTGTACCAACCCTGGTTTAATGCTGGCGATTGAAAGTGAAGCTCTGCACAATTTTCTCGATCATCTAAGCACCGGTATTGAAGCAGTGCAGCCGGCCAAAATGCTGCACGCGGGCATTCATTCGGCCTACGTTAAAAAAAGTGGCGAAGCACTTAAGCAACAGGATGTAACTTTGGTAAAGCAGGCTGCTATAGCAGCCCATGATATTGAAGCGCGGCCTGCGGTTGCCCTGGTAAGCGGCGAAGCATTTTTGGCAAACCCATTGCTTCATGAAGAAGTTTTTGGACCATACTCGCTCATGGTAAGTTGTAAGGACGAACAGGAATTGATAACTGTTTTAAAATCCGTATCCGGACAGCTTACTACTACAGTAATGGGCACCATTCAGGATTTGACCGACCATCAGGCACTGGTAGATATATTGCCGTCGATTGCAGGCCGGATCTTATTTAATGGCGTACCTACAGGCGTTGAGGTTTGTGCCAGTATGGTACATGGCGGCCCTTATCCGGCTACTACAGATAGTCGTTTTACGGCGGTTGGCATTAATGCGGCAAAACGCTGGGTACGGCCGGTATGCTATCAAAACTGGCCCAACAGTTTATTACCATTAGCCTTGCAAGATGCCAACCCATTAAATATTTGGCGTATGGTTGATAACGAGTGGAAAAAATAGCGGGCGATCATTCATTTATATTTGGCTAAAGAGCTTACCAGCCCTTTAAAATAAGTAAAGCCCCTGATGGGCAGGGGCCTTTACTAACCAATTATAAACCTAAATTATGAGAAGACTTTTTTGTGTTTTTATTATAGTGTAAAACTAACACTAACTTTCAAATTACCAAAATTTATTTTGTAATTTTTTTGTAACATTTCCCAATTAACTCCACATCCCCTATTTGATTGTCAAAAATACTAATAAAAATTTGATAAAATTATAATTTTTTAAAGTTGTTTTAAATAATACACATTAATAACAAAATACAGACCGAATTATTATGTGATGCTATTTTAATTTTGCCAATTTGATGTTTTTTAACAAATTTTAACATTAAAATCAACCGAAATATCCCAAAACCGTCAGATTAAGATCCATTTTTAATGACATCATGAAAAAAAAGGATAAAAGCACGATAAAAAATGAATTTTTCAAATAAAATCATTGAAAAACATCGTCAAACAAACTCGCTTTGTTAAAATATTAAACTCTTTAAATTCCATCTTATTATTTATTGTGAAATAAAAATTACTTAAAACAAGCATTCATTTCAAAATGCTTTGTCATTTTTGCGCCTAATTTGATACTTAAACAAGATAATGACGGTTAGCCATACAAAAAATCACCCGCATTTAACTCAATTTACATTATGGACAATGACCATTGCAACAGCACTGGTTGTGGCCAATATATATTATAATCAGCCCCTGCTTGCTGATATTGCACATACTTTTAATATAACTGATAAAAAGGCGCAGCAACTGTCGTTATTTACACAAATTGGCTATGCCTGTGGCTTGCTTTTCATTGTTCCATTGGCCGATATGGTAAAACGGAAACGCCTCATAGTGATAGATTTTGTGCTCATGATCCTTTCATTATTGATCAGCGCTGTTGCACCATCTATTTTTATATTAACTATTGCAGGATTTCTGCTTGGCCTATCATCAATTGTGCCCCAGCTATTAATACCCATGGCAGCCCATTTGGCGCAACCGCATGAACGCGGTAAAAAATTAGGTTTTATAATGGGCGGCCTGCTGATAGGCATACTGCTATCCCGTACCTTAAGCGGCTTTATAGGTGAGCATTTTGGCTGGCGGTTTATGTTTTATGTAGCTGCTGGTTTAATGGTGGCAATTTGGCTGATGATATTTTTCTTTTTACCAGAAGTTGAACCCGATTATAAAGGCAATTACAAAAAGCTAATGAGCTCGCTCATCCACCTCATTAAAACCCAACCCAAATTACGTATGGCGGCCTTTAGAGGGGCGTTATGCTTTGCAGGCTTTAGCGCATTTTGGACCACGCTGGTGTTTTTATTAAAGCAACCTCAATTTAATGAAGGCAGCGCCGCAGCCGGCGCTTTTGGTCTTGTGGGTGCATTTGGCGCACTGGCAGCCGGACTAATGGGCAGACTGAGCGATAAAATGGATTCTTATAAATTATCCGGCTTTACCTTATCGCTGGTGCTGATCTCCTATATTATTTTTTATTTCTCAAGCCATAGTATAATCGGGCTAATTATAGGAGTGATCATTTTAGACATGGGGGTACAGGCAACACATATTTCAAACCAGTCGATCATTTTTGCCTTGATACCAGAGGCCCGAAATCGTCTAAATACGGTTTACATGGTGTCTTATTTTATAGGCGGTTCTTCGGGTACATTTTTAGCCAGTCTTCTCTGGAGAAACTATCAATGGAACGGGGTATGTGCTATAGGCGGTGGACTGGCAATTATAGCGCTGGCTGCGCACCTGTTAAACTACCATAAAAATGTACGGAATTAGTACTACTGTTCGAAAACCGATAGCCTGATACGTCGATTATTTTGCAGCGTTTATATGTCTGCATAAAAAAAGCGTATTTTTTTCCAGAACAAAAACCTTTCATAAACAGTCGTTTACGTGTAATCACCAAGAAAAAATAGATCTTTTATTTATTTTTTTTTCAATAGTTAAATTTTTGGCATTGAATTGGAATAGTACTTATTAAACACCACTGTTATGGAAACCAAGAAGAAAACGGTTAAGGAAGAGGAAAAAGAATGGGACAATCCGGTGGAGCCAACAAAAACATCAGATGAACGTGATGAAGAACAAATATTAAGACAATATAAAGAAGCTAAACGCCGGAAAGATAACCTTACCGAAGACGACGAACCCAAAAAAGAAAACTAAAATTAATACTATAAAACTAAAACTATGAAAGCGAACAAAAAATCATCAACCAGCAAATTAGTATCAAGTTTTGATAATCAGTTAAAAAGGATCATTATGACTGACTTGAAAGCCATAAAAGCCAGGAATCAATTTTTACGCATTGCTTCTTAACAAACAGCAATAAACAGATAACGGTACAAACATCGCCGCTATCTGATCAACATATACACTTTACCTATGAAAACAATAGAGCCCTGCCAAAACAGGGCTTTATTTATTTAATGCATATTTAACAATCAATGCAGCGGCTTTTGCAGATGCTCCCGGCTGTCCCATCCGCTCATTAAGCTCCCTATAATTGGCCAGCATATTTTGACGATATGCTTCATCGTTGACCATCAGGTTAAGTTGTTCCGTTATTTTTAATGCGGTACACTCCTCCTGTATCAACTCTTTTACCACGCCCTTGTTCATGATGAGGTTAACCAATGATATAAACTCCAGTTTTACTACCATACGCGCTATGGCAATGGTAAGAGCATTGCCTTTATAAACAACTACCTGGGGCACATTGAATAAAGCAGTCTCCAATGTAGCTGTTCCCGAAGCAACAATAGCCGCGTGAGCATGGCTCAATAAGTTGTAAGTAGCGTTAAACAGCACAGGAATGTCCTCATCTTCTAAAAACTGGTCATAATACCCCTTATCAAATGATGGTGCGCCAGCTATTACAAACTGATAATCAGTAAATCTACCTGCCACATTTATCATTTCGGGTAACAATTTACTGATCTCCTGCCTGCGGCTGCCGGGCAGCAAAGCAATGATCTTTTTGCCCGTAAGCTGGTACTGTTGTAAAAAATCGGCATCTGGTTTAAAAGCAGCGATGGCATCGAGCAGGGGGTTACCTACATAGTCAACGTTCATACCCCAAGTTTTATAAAATTCAACCTCGAAGGGCAGTATACAAAACAAATGGTCGACTATTTTTTTGATCTTCAGTACCCTTTTCTGATTCCAGGCCCATACTTTGGGTGATATATAATAGTTTACGTTTAAACCGATGGATTTGGCATAAGCGGCAATTTTTAAGTTAAACCCCGGAAAATCAATAAGTATCAAAACATCAGGCTGCCATGTTTTGATATCCAACTTGCACTGTTTTAGATTTTTTAGGATAACCGGCAAATTTAAGATCACCTCTACAAAACCCATAAACGCCATATCGGCGTAATGCTTCACCAATGTACCACCCGCGGCCTGCATCAGATCGCCCCCAAAAAAACGAAATTCCGCGTCCGGGTCAAGCTCCTTCAGTGCCTTAATCAAATTAGCTCCATGCAGGTCTCCCGAAGCTTCGCCGGCTACCAGGTAGTATTTCATTTAATTGGTTGTAATTTAAATATAAAAACCGCCAGCATAAATATAAAGGTGACAGCCGCAATACCCATGACTGTTTTGTCCAGCTTTTTCCTGGAACAATAGCGCGCTATTAACAAATTCAAACCAATAGCTACCAGATATGGCACCCCCGGTTTATTAAATATTAAGAAATTGCCCTTTAATATGTACAGAAAAACAAACACACTTATCACGGGCAATGTTAATCCGTAAATTATGCCGGCCATTATACTATTGTTCTTAAGCATTGAATTTCCAGTTATTTAAAAAAGGGATAGCGTGATGGGCCGTCATGTCAAACTGTATAGGCACTACTGATACGTAATTATGCTCTAACGCCCACACATCTGTATCTTCGCCGCCGTCATTTAGCTGAAAAACGCCGGTTAACCAATAATAAGGCCGTTTATGCGGGTCTATCCGTTCGTCAAATTCTTCGGCCCATTTGGCATTGGCCTGCCTGCAAATCTTTATGCCTTTTATATTATCGCTGTTGGGAAAGTTTACATTAAGTAACGTGGCCTGGGGTAGCCCGTTTGTTAAAACCTGCAACGCCAGCTCTTTAACATATTTTATACAAGGGCTAAAATCGGCTTGCAGGGTAAAATCATCTAAAGAAAATCCAATCGACGGGATACTCTCAATTGCGCCCTCCACGGCCGCCGACATGGTACCCGAGTACAAAACATTGATTGAGTTATTTAAACCATGATTAATACCAGATACACACAGATCTGGCTTTTTGCCTTTGAATATTTTATTTACAGCCAGCTTTACACAATCAACCGGTGTGCCTGAACAACGGTACATTTCAATACCTTCATATATTTCAACCTTGTCCAAACGCAATGGCTTGCCTATAGTAATAGCATGCCCCATACCAGATTGCGGACTATCAGGTGCTACCACCACCACTCTGCCAATATCGCTCATGGCATCCATTAAAGCTTTTATACCGGGGGCAGTAATTCCATCATCGTTTACAACAAGTATAGTAGGTTTTGCAATTTCCATGCGCGAAATTACTCATATTTGAGGTAAAACGGGTAAACTAAAAGGTCGGTTAAAAGCAGGGGGAAGATTAGTAAAATTCCTAAGCTTATGCCTCTGTGAGGATAGTAAATTCAAAATCCAATGGTTCAAAATGGCGAATGAGTTCGTCAATGAATGATTGCCCCCATTTTACGTACATTAACCCAAAGTTTTCTGTACGTTCCTGCAGACTATCTTTTGGAAAAAGCTCCGCTTTTACTGCCGATAGCTGCTCAAGCCTTACCTGGTAGTTGCGTTTTTCGGCCTTAATTAGTTTCTTTTCCAGGTTATCAACAGCGTGTTTAAGACGCGCCTGTACCGCCGCTGCCGATGGTGATAATGTAGGATCGATCTTATAGGAACGCAGCTTTATTTTTTCAAAAACAGCGCTTAACTGGCGCCATTCTTCTTCCAGTGACAGATTATGTTCGCTATGTTTTTTTATCCATTCAGCCTGCAGGATATCCGTTTGTTTAAACAGGTTGGCGGCATCAAGATCCATGCGTTCAATTTTTGCGGCTTGTTCTTTACGTACTATCAAAGCCGAATTGCGCAATATCAAAATAGGAAAATCAACCTTGTAAAAATCAAAGTTTGATTTCAATTCCAGCCAGTACACAATCTCGGCGCCACCACCTATGTAAGCAATATTGGGTAGGATACACTCCTGGTACAACGGACGCATGACCACGTTGGGGCTAAATCGCTCGGGAGCTACTGCAATTTCCTGTTTTAACTCAGCCTCGGTAAAGCGAATATCTGTATTCATTACCTGGTAGCCATCCTGCTCAAAAACTATGCGCTCACGCAATTGATCTTTCAGATAAAAAAAGTTTATTTCGCGCGGATTAACCTGTATGTGTACACCCAGCTTTTGTAAAGCCTCATTAGTAGCGCTGATATTTTTAAAGCTGTTTTGCCCAATAATGTCCTGTTCCATAATTGGGGCAAACTGTTGTTTAAACTCGTGATCGTCGGCATCAATAATTACCAACCCGTACTGTCCAAACAATGAGTTGACCAGGTATCGGGTGGCATCGGCAAGTTTATCAAAACGGGTATAAGCGGTCTCCACAATTTCGGCAAGGTCTTTCGAGTGCCCCTCAATTCCTAAAACACCTTTATACTGGTTTAGGGCCTGGCGCATGGTATCGGGATTTATACGCCCCGTTGCCCCCGACGCTTCGTACCACCAGTGCACTTTTTTACCGCCTATGTTAGTGTAATTGATCTCGGCAAAGTCATGATCTTCACTGGCCATCCAGTATACCGGTACAAAATTCTTGTCAGGATGGGCAGCTTTTAACTGCTGCGTCAATTTAATGGCGGTAGCAATTTTGTAAAGGAAATATAAGGGACCTGCAAATATGTTAAGCTGGTGACCGGTAGTTATGGTATAGGTATTGTTGAGTTTAAGAAGCTGTAAGTTTTGAGTTACCTGTGGTTGTACATTATATGTGTTAAGGTTTGTGCCGGCTTCAATACTTTCGGGCTTAACAGCATATTGTTTGGTTAATACACGTACCAATGTTTCCCGGTTGGCTACAACCTTTTTGTTCTTCAACAGATCGGCAAAGCCGTCCATATCAGGACGGTAGTTGTAAAAGGGTCTGAGATCGGCCCGGTTTTCGAGATAATCAATAACTGTCGGCGAAAAAAAACCGGTGCTTTTATAACTTGTACAGGAGGCTTCCATTAATCCAAATGTAAAATCATTACTGGTAATGTGCCACAAATTAGCATTATTTTACAATTTGTCCATAAAGGTCAAAGTCTTCTGCGCTGTCAACCTTTACATTAACAAAGCTTCCAACAGTTGCATAATCAATACTGGCATCTATCAAAACCTCGTTATCCACTTCGGGCGAATCATATTCAGTTCGGCCAACAAAGTAATTACCATCTTTTTTATCAACCAATACTTTAAAGGTTTGCCCTATTTTTTCCTGGTTCTTGTCAAATGAAATACCCTGCTGAATTTCCATAATGGCATCGGCGCGTTGTTGTTTTATCTCATCGGGCACATCGTCAACCAAAGAATGGGCGTGGGTTTTTTCCTCGTGCGAATAGGTAAAGCACCCCAGGCGGTCAAACTGCGTTTCTTCAACCCACTGCTGCATTTCTTCAAAATCCTGCTCGGTTTCGCCCGGATAGCCTGTGATAAGCGTAGTACGCATAGCAATACCAGGAACCTTATCACGGATCTGGTTTACCAGGTCGATGGTTTTTTGCTTAGTGATACCCCGGCGCATTGATTTCAGCATATCATCGCTGATGTGCTGTAAAGGCATATCCATGTATTTGCAAATATTGGCACGCTCATTCATCACATCCAGAATTTCCATCGGAAAACCTGATGGATAAGCATATTGCAGCCTGATCCATTCCACACCATTAACATCAGATAAACGGCGCAGCAATTCATCCAGGTTGCGTTTACCATACAGGTCAAGTCCATAATAGGTTAAGTCCTGGGCTATCAGTATCAACTCCTTTGTGCCGTTTTTAACAAGGGCCTGCGCGTCTTTAACCAGTTGGTCAATAGGTGTGCTCAGGTGCTTACCGCGCATTAGCGGAATAGCGCAAAATGAACACGGACGGTTACAACCTTCGGCAATTTTAAAATAAGCAAAATGTGATGGCGTGGTTAATAACCGCTCGCCAATGAGTTCATATTTATAATCCGCACCAACTGAATGCAGCAGGTTTTGCAGATCATTGGTGCCAAAGTACGCATCAACGTTAGTAATCTCGGCTTCCAGTTCGGGCTTATACCGCTCGCTCAGGCAACCGGTTACAATTACTTTGCCCACCTTGCCCTGCTCCTTTAGCTCGCTGTATTGCAAAATGGTATCAATAGATTCCTGCTTGGCATTATCAATAAAACCGCAGGTATTTATTACAATGATATCATCGCGGTTTACCTTATCAGCCTCATGCACTACATCAAACTGGTTGCCTTTTAGCTGGCCCATCAATATCTCAGAATCGTATATATTTTTTGAGCAGCCTAAAGTAACCACGTTTACACGGGGTTTAACTACTTTTTTGGGCTGATAGATTTCTTTTGTCTTCATTTTATCTCAATGCGTCATCGCGAGGTGGCTCACAATAACGTTATTCTTAATAATTACTGCTTAAACAAGCTATCCACAAATGCCTGCCTGTCAAAAAGCTGTAAATGTTCCATGCCTTCGCCAACACCAATATATTTTACCGGGATTTTAAACTGGTCAGATATACCTATTACCACGCCACCTTTGGCCGTACCATCAAGCTTGGTTAAGGCCAGGGCATTAACGTTGGTTGCCTCGGTAAATTGCTTGCACTGTTCAATAGCATTTTGGCCGGTTGAGGCATCAAGCACCAGCAATATTTCATGCGGGGCGCCCGGTATTACCTTCTGCATTACATTTTTGATCTTGGTAAGCTCGTTCATTAAACCCACTTTATTATGCAAACGACCCGCTGTATCAATGATAGCTACGTCATCGCCATTGGCAACGGCCGAGCGCAAGGTGTCATAGGCAACTGATGCCGGATCTGATCCCATTGGTTGTGCCACTACTTTTACATCAACACGTTTACCCCAAAGCTGCAGCTGATCGACAGCTGCTGCACGAAAAGTATCAGCAGCACCTAAAACAACCTTATTGCCGGCCTGCTTTAGTTTATGGGCAAGTTTACCAATAGTAGTAGTTTTACCTACACCATTAACGCCCACCACCATAATTACATAAGGTTTGTGGTTGCCGTATTCAAAGTTCCTGAAATCGTTGCTGTTGTTTTCGGCCAGCAATTGCTGAATTTCGTCTTTCAGCAAAACGTTCAGTTCGCTTGTGCCTACATATTTATCGCGGGCTACCCGGACTTGTATGCGTTCAATTATTTTTAAGGTAGTACTTACGCCAACGTCAGAGGTTACCAAAACTTCTTCCAAATCATCAAGAACATCATCGTCAACGGTTGATTTACCGGCAATTACCTTGGTGATCTTTGAAAAAAAGTTATCCTTGGTTTTTTCCAAACCTGTATCAAGTGCTTCCTGCTCTTGTTGCGTGTTTTCCTTTTTCTTAAAAAAATCAAATAACCCCATAATTTTTCAGATGTGCAGATTTTAGATGTGCAGATGTGCAGATTTCAAATATGCCGATTTTTGATGTTTAAATTTAGCTCTGCAAATATGCCGATACTTAAGCTAACAGATATCAGGCTAATGTTATAATAACAATGATCAGTTTGCTTATCTGAAATATCAGCAACATATCCCTCAACAAAAAAAGCCCTCTCGTAAAAACAAGACGGCTTTAATATTTTAATCAGCTGTTATTACAGAGTTTTACCTGCAATTGCATCCTTAACAAAATCGTTAGGGACAATTTGCTCTTTAAATGAGTAAGCACCAGTTTTAGGTGATTTGCTCATAGTGATCACTTTTGAATATTCTTTGCCTTTACCTGCTACTTTCAGTGTTGCAACTACTTTCTTTGCCATTTCTTTATTATTGAATTAGTGAATTATTGAATTAGTGAGTTAATTGTTGTCAGAACTTCAATCCCATCAACCAATCAACTTAATCAACCAATTACTTAATCTCTTTATGAACTGTTACTTTCCTTAAAACCGGGTTGAATTTTTTCATCTCCAGTCTTTCAGTGGTATTTTTTTTGTTCTTAGTGGTAATATAGCGAGACATGCCTGGCATACCGCTTGTTTTGTGTTCAGTACATTCTAAAATTACCTGAACCCTGTTGCCTTTTTTTGCCATTGTTTTGTTATGTTGTACGTATCACCTCACGGCTTACGTAATTTTTTAATTATTTATTGCGTTTAATGTTTACGCGTTACGTAAACTTTTGAACGTAATACCTACTAAATGTATCCTTTTTTTACAAATTTATTGATACAGGCAGTAATACCGTTTTTGCTGATAGTTTTAACAGCTGATGTAGATACCTTTAAGGTAATCCATTTATCTTCTTCAGGGATATAAAACTTTTTAAGTTTTAAGTTTGGATGAAACCTACGTTTTGTTTTAACGTTTGAGTTTGAAACGTTGTTACCAACTATAGACCCTTTTCCTGTTAGATCACAAATTCTTGACATGACAAATATTTTTAATTATCAACCCTTTATTCAAAAAGAGTTTGCAAATATCAGACTTTTTACTCAAATATTCAACAGTGTCTTTAATTATTTTCAAATTCTTTTTAAAATAAGTCAAAAGCCTTAATTCCAGCATATTTACTACTTAAACAAACCCACTTTTTAAAATTATTTAAAAAGTGACGTTTTTAATTTATACATCGAGCAGAAATTATTAATTTACGCCCACCTTTTGAATACCACTTATTATGAAGATTACATCATTTGATGAATATAAACAGGTTTATCAGCAAAGTGTTGAACAGCCTGAACAATTTTGGTCCGGCATTGCCGAAAACTTTTTATGGCGCAAAAAATGGGATAAAGTACTGGAATGGGACTTTAGAGAACCTAACATCAAATGGTTTCAGGGAGCCAAGCTTAATATTACCGAAAATTGTCTTGACCGCCACCTGGAAACACTGGGCGACAAACCTGCCATTATATGGGAACCAAATGACCCGCAGGAAAATCACCGGATTTTAACCTACCGCCAGCTTTATGATAAAGTTTGCCAGTTTGCCAATGTGCTTAAAAACAATGGCGCAAAAAAGGGCGACCGTATTTGCATTTATATGCCAATGGTACCCGAACTGGCAATTGCCGTACTGGCCTGCGCCCGTATTGGAGCTATCCATTCGGTTGTGTTTGGCGGGTTTTCGGCACAATCAATAGCCGACAGGATCAATGATGCTACCTGCAACATCGTTATAACTGCCGACGGTGGTTTCAGAGGCAATAAAGAGATCCCCCTGAAATCAATCATTGACGATGCCCTGGTACAATGCCCAACCATACAGAAAGTAATTGTACTTACCCGCAGCCGCACGCCGGTTTCAATGATCAAGGGCCGCGATGTTTGGTGGGAAGATGAGGTAAAGAAGGTAGAGACACAGGGTAATGTAGATTGCCCGGCAGAAGAAATGGATGCTGAGGATATGTTGTTCATCCTTTATACATCCGGATCAACCGGCAAGCCAAAAGGGGTTGTGCATACCTGCGGCGGTTATATGGTTTATACAGGCTATACATTTGCCAATGCTTTCCAGTACAATAAGGGCGAGGTTTATTTTTGTACTGCCGATATCGGCTGGATCACCGGCCACTCTTATATCGCGTACGGTCCGCTATCACAAGGAGCTACCGCTGTGTTGTTTGAGGGCATTCCCTCATGGCCAACTCCCGGCCGGTTTTGGGACATTGTTGAAAAATATAAGGTAAATATATTATATACTGCGCCAACGGCTATCCGCTCGCTAATGGGTTTTGGTGACGATGCTTTAAAGGGAAAAGATTTTAGTTCGATTAAAAAACTGGGCTCGGTTGGTGAGCCAATTAACGAGGAAGCCTGGCACTGGTTTGACGAAAAGATAGGCCATAAACAATGCCCTATTGTTGATACCTGGTGGCAAACCGAAACCGGCGGCTTTATGATATCGCCAATTGCCGGGATTACACCTACAAAACCGGGTTATGCTACCCTGCCCTTACCTGGCGTACAACCTGTACTGGTTGATGAGAACGGCAAGGTGATTGAAGGTAATGGTGTAAGCGGCAACTTGTGCATCAAGTTCCCATGGCCTGGCATGCTGCGTACCACTTATGGCGATCATGAACGGTGCCGCACTACCTACTTTGCTGCTTACCAGGATCTTTACTTTACCGGCGATGGTTGCTTACGCGATGAGGACGGATATTACCGCATTACCGGCCGCGTTGATGACGTGTTGAATGTGTCGGGCCATAGGATTGGTACAGCCGAGGTAGAGAACGCCATTAACATGCACAGCAGTGTGGTAGAATCGGCAGTAGTTGGTTATCCGCATGATATTAAAGGACAGGGCATCTACGCTTTTGTGGTTTGCCCAAAACACCATGCTGATGATGACCTTACCCGCAAAGATATCATCATGACCGTATCCCGCATTATTGGAGCTATTGCCAAGCCGGATAAGATACAATTTGTAACGGGCCTGCCCAAAACCCGCTCCGGTAAGATCATGCGTCGTATACTACGTAAAATAGCTGAGGGTGATACTTCCAATTTAGGAGATACCTCTACCCTGCTTGATCCTGCTGTAGTTGATGAAATAAAGGCCGGTGCATTGTAGAGAGAGATTAAGGACGTCATTATCCATTTCTCAAAAACCAAATTCTAACCACGGTGTTCTTTAAATACATCTAAATAAAAGAAACATTATGGACAGATTAGAATTAAAAGGCGGCTGGAACGAATTAAAAGGAAAAATAAAGCAAGCCTACGGAGATTTAACCGACGATGACCTGGTAAGGGAAGAAGGTAAAGACGACGAACTGTTAGGAAAACTCCAGCAGAAAACGGGAAAATCTCGTGAAGAGCTGGTAAAATGGATTAATAGCTTATAAACAACAAAGCCCCTGTAAAACAGGGGCTTTGTTGTTCTTCACTTTATCAAAATATACATTCATTACGCACCTTAATATTTCTGTTTTCAAGGTCGTTCTGTAACTGTTTCCATGTTGTGCGTCGTAATGCTCCTGCCATATATAAATTGCTTTCAAAATCTTTGGTTACAATTCTTAATGAATAAGGCATTTTAGAATGCTGCTGTTCAAAAACAACTTCCTGTATATCATTGAGCCGGTATTTTGTTCTAATCCAAATTAAGTTAGGATTTTGAACTACAAAGTAATTATCTGATATGCCAAAATAATACACCAAGCCCGAAAATATCAAGAAACAAACAATACCAATACAAAACATAACCATCATTAAGCCGACGTTACTTGCTACTATAATAGCATAAAGTAAAAATGCAAGCGTCAGCGATAAAACCATTCCTCTGAAGCTGAACCATTGACTGCCTTTATACCATACAAATTGCTCACTACTACCGGTTGCAGGTTTATCTTTTTTGAGTATTATGCTTTGCTGACAAGGCTTAGTAAGAATATGATGACTTATGAATTGTTTAAGAGCAGCTGTATTAGCGTACATGTCATCATATACATAAATTTCTTTACTACCTGTAAATTTAAGCATCATCCCTTCCCGTGGATAATCAAGCATAAATTTAAAGGGCCATTTGCCCGACATTTGAATGCGTTCCAGATCCTTCCAAAAAAAAGTACCGTTACGGGTAAATGTTACCGAAATGGTATTGACGCAAAACTCCGGAGCATTTTTAAAATAACGAATTATGGTATATAACGCCATAATTACCAGGCACAGGCAAATCAAAATTATAAATATTTCCCCTGCTACTGAAAGCGCTTCTTTGTAAAGTAATCCCACAGCGGCTGCTAACAAAAGGAAATAAAGTGTTAAAAGAAACACATTTAAATAGAATTTTTTCCAATGCCGCCGACTGGTAATTTCTTCCATCAAATTATTCCTTTTTATAATCTTTATGCACTATTAAAAAGCTGGCACGCTCCTCTTTATGGAAAGGAATATTCCAGTTGCCCTGGTAGGTTATTTTAGTTGGCAATAGCTCGCCCTGAAAGTTGTTGAGCTCAATATTCATTTGTACATTAAAATCAACAAACATATTACTGAACTTCATATCAATATAACGGCCCAGTATCTGGAATGTGCGTTCATCAAATATGGTGGTCATTTCCTTGATCATGGTATCGCCATCTGATGTGCTTGGTTTGCATCGCACTCTAAAGCGGTAAACCGGGATAGTGTCCAGGTATTTGCCACGGGCAAATTCGTAATAATAATATTCGCGCATATCACCTGAAAATATTTCTGTTTTGCTACTGATGAACGGGATACCTTTTACCTTACGGCCAGGCGTGAATATAAGTGTTTTAAGCTTGTCTTTATATGATTCATTTTTACCGCCTGACCCTGGCAGGGCATCCCCCTTAACAAAATCAGAATTGTAGGCATTCATGAAAATATAGTCGAACATTTCTACTGTATACAGTTGGTATTTGCCGTTCTTTTTAAACATGTTCCCACTGTCCAGCTTGGCTAAATATTCCATTTTATGCTTGCCTGCGGTATTGGCATGCAGTATTTTACGGTATATTTTGCCATCTACCTTATTCTTTTTATCATAGGTAAAAATGCGGTTCTCGGCTATGAAACCATAACGTTTCATGTTTTGAAAAGCTTTATAAAAACTGGTATCGGCCAATACCGCGTCAATAAAATCCTGCGCGTTTAATTTATGCGATTTAATATCAACCAGCGAATCAATAACAATGGTTTTAATAGTATCCGGATTAAAACGATTGATCTGCTGTGCAAAAGCAGTGCTGCCAGCCATAGCTAAAGCCAGCATGAATAATATTTTTTTTATCACTGTTGATAGATGTACAAAAATTAAAAAAATGCCCCCCGCACATTGCCTTTCATGAAAGATGCCGAAGTAAACCCGGTATCACTCATTGCCTGCGAATATTAATTCCCAAGTTGCTTTATGGCCAGGTAGGCCATTAAACCTGTGCTTATTTTAAAGGCGTCTTCCTCAATATCAAAAGTTGGGGTATGTACTGACGAGGTAATGCCACGGCTCTCATTACGTGTACCTAAACGATAAAAACAAGAGGCCGCCGCTTGCGAGTAATATGCAAAATCTTCCGCAGCCATCCAGATATCCAGGTCAAGTACATTCTCTTTACCTAAATAATCTTCTGCATAGCCACGTGTAGCCGCCGTTAACTTTTCTTCATTGATCAGGAAAGGGTATCCCCGCATAATAGTGAATTCGCAACTGCCCCCCATACTTTCTGCAATGCCTTCGGCCATTTTTTTCATGCGTTTATGGGCTTCTTCACGCCATTTTTCATCCAGCGTACGGAATGTACCCTCCAGATAAACTTCATTCGGAATCACATTGGTGGCGCCATTGGCAATTACCTTACCAAATGACAATACCGACGGGCTTTTTGGATCGGCAAAGCGACTTACCACCTGTTGTAACGCGGTTAGTATATGGGCGGTAATAATTACCGGATCAATATTTTGTTGTGGTTGCGCGCCATGACCGCCCCTGCCCTTTACAGTAACATAAAGCTCATCAGTTGAGGCCATATATTTACCTGCCCTGAAACCTACCTTACCTGCATCAATTAAAGGCATTACATGCTGCCCAAATACCGCTTGTGGTTTTGGGTTTTCCAACACCCCTTCTTTGATCATGATACTGGCCCCTCCGGGCAGCTTTTCTTCGGCTGGTTGAAATATCAATTTTATTGTACCGGCAAACTGGCTTTTTAACTCCGTTAAAATACGGGCCGTGCCCAATAATGATGATGTATGCACATCATGGCCACAGGCGTGCATTACCCCTACGTTTTGCGATTTATAAGGTACATCATTAGCCTCGGTAATAGGTAAGGCGTCCATATCCGCACGAAGGGCTATCACATTATTTGATGGCTTATCGCCTTTTATCAGGGCTACCAAACCGGTATCAGCCATTTTGTGATATTCCAAGCCCAATTCTTCCAGTTTGTTGGCTACAAAAACAGAGGTTTGCAACTCATGGAATGAAAGCTCCGGATGGCTGTGTAAATGGCGGCGGTTGGCCACCACATCATCAAATATTTTATTAGATAACTCCTGTATTTGCTGTTTAATCATTATCGGTATCAGTTTTGGGCAGGTTTATTTTTTCAGATATAATGAACAGGCTCGAAAATGAAGTCCGAAGCTCCTGCATTAACTTTTCAGCTTCCAGACGTGTCCTGAAATCGCCGGCGCGAACCTTAAAATTGGGTTCGCTGTAAATGATATACGTCCGCAATTCGGGGTATTCACTTTGCAGCCGCGCTTGCGCATTATAAGCGTCCTTACGATTTGATCCGCTAAATATTTGCACACGGTACCCGTACGATGAAAATGCCGGCGTTGTGCCAACTTGCTTATTCAATTCAAATCGTTTGGCTATCAGGGTATCAACGAGGGGATCTTTAATTACCTCAACCCTGCCCCGGGCTTGCTGGGCAAAGGTTGGGACTGATGCTGTTGCCAGCACAAAAAAAATGCAGTATTTGATGAGGGCTGATTTAGCTTTATGATCAAATACTGCTGTTTTCATAGTTTTATATAAACCGTCATTGCAAGGCACGAAGCAATAACGTGGTGTTGAACTCTTAATTCTGTCCTACGCCGTGACAGTTTTTATATTTTTTCCCACTTCCGCAAGGACATGGATCATTACGACCTATTTTGTTCTCGGCCCTAACCGGGGTAGCCTTTTGCGGTTCACGGAAGTCATCCATCGGCAAACCACTACTTTCGCTTACCAGTTCAGGTTTTGAAGTTTTCATTTTACGCAAATCAAGCTTAGGCTGTGGTTTGGCTTCTTTCACCTCTTCGGCCTGTTGCTGAACCGGGATGCCACCTCTGAACAAGAAACTCACGATTTCTTTGTTTACATTAGCCAGCATTCCTCTAAATAGTTCAAAAGCTTCAAACTTGTAAACCAATAAAGGGTCTTTTTGCTCATAAACCGCATTCTGAACAGATTGTTTTAATTCATCCATTTCGCGCAAGTGCTCTTTCCAGGCATCATCAATCAGGTACAGGGTTACGTTCTTTTCAAACGATTTGAATACTTCAACCCCATGATTATCTACCGCCTTTTTAAGCGGAACAGAAACCTGTATACCGTGTATACCATCACTAAATGGCACCACTATATTTTCTACGTACTGGCCGCGGGTATCAAACACGTCTTTTAACACAGGGTAAGCCTGCTGGGCTACCGCCTCTGCCTTGCGTTTGTAAAAGTCCATTACGGTTTGGAAGGTCCTGTCAGTAAGGGCAGGAATGGATGTTGCCGCAAACTCATTGATATCTAATTCAATATCAACCGAAAACAAGCGAATGATCTCTAATGTAAACCCTTCGTAATTGTTGGTTTCTTTATATTCGGTAACAATATCTTCAACAACATCAAAAATGGTATTGCTTAAATCAACGTCAAGGCGTTCGCCAAACAGTGCATTCTTACGCTTGGTGTAAATAACGGTACGCTGTGAGTTCATCACATCATCATACTCAAGCAAACGCTTACGGATACCAAAGTTGTTCTCTTCTACCTTTTTCTGCGCACGCTCAATTGATTTAGATATCATGGAGTGCTGTATCACTTCGCCCTCTTCAATACCCATACGTACCATCAGGTTTGATATACGCTCTGATCCGAATAAACGCATCAGGTTATCTTCTAACGATACAAAGAACTGGGATGAACCCGGGTCGCCCTGCCTGCCCGCACGACCACGCAACTGCCTGTCAACCCGGCGCGATTCGTGACGTTCGGTACCTACAATGGCCAAACCACCGGCGTCCTTAACGCCAGGCCCTAATTTTATATCTGTACCACGGCCCGCCATGTTGGTAGCAATAGTTACCGTACCAGTTTTACCGGCTTCGGCCACAATGTCGGCCTCTTTCTGGTGCATTTTGGCATTCAGTACATTATGTTTAATGCCGCGCAGCTTGAGCATACGACTCAGTAATTCAGAAATTTCCACTGAGGTTGTACCTACCAGTACCGGTCTGCCGGCCTCTGTAAGCTTAACTATTTCTTCGGCAACAGCATTATATTTTTCACGCACAGTACGATAAACAAGATCTTGCCTGTCATCACGGCTTATTTTGGTGTTGGTTGGTATCTCAACCACATCAAGCTTGTAAATTTCCCAAAACTCACCTGCTTCTGTTACGGCCGTACCTGTCATACCGCAAAGCTTATGGTACATCCTGAAATAGTTTTGCAGGGTAATAGTAGCAAATGTTTGCGTTGCATCCTCTACCTTTACATTTTCCTTAGCTTCAATAGCCTGGTGCAAACCATCAGAGTAACGGCGACCATCCAATACACGGCCAGTTTGCTCATCCACAATTTTCACCTTCCCTTCGTCCAAAATATATTCAGTATCTTTTTCAAAAAGGGTATAAGCCTTTAATAGCTGGTTAACCGAATGTATACGTTCTGATTTGATCGAAAAATCGCGCATTAATTCATCTTTACGAGCAATTTTTTCTTCTGCGCTCATACTTGATTTTTCGATCTCTGCAATTTCGGTACCTACATCAGGCATCACAAAAAAGTGAGGGTCTTCGCCCGAAGCAGTGATCAGTTCAATACCTTTTTCGGCAAGCTCAACCTGGTTATTTTTTTCGTCGATAACAAAGTAAAGTTCGGCATCAACCTTAGGCATATCCTTGCCCTGATCCTGCATATAATGATTTTCAACCTTTTGCAAAATTGTACGGTTGCCACCTTCACTCAAAAACTTGATCAGAGCTTTGCTTTTCGGCAGCCCCCTAAAGGCTCGCAGTAAAGCCAGCCCTCCGCCATCAACATCGGCATTGCCTTCATTAATTGCCTTTTTAGCTTCGTTCAGTACACTATTAACATAGGTTTTTTGCGCGTTAACCAAACGCTCAATGCGCGGTTTTAGCTCATAAAACTCATGCTCATCGCCACGTGGTATAGGGCCTGATATAATCAAAGGTGTACGGGCATCATCAATCAACACCGAGTCAACCTCATCCACCATTGCGTAATGTAATTTGCGCTGCACCAATTCTTCCGGGCTACGTGTCATATTGTCACGCAGGTAATCAAAACCGAATTCATTGTTGGTACCAAAAGTAATATCCGCCAAATAAGCGGCACGGCGCTCTTCGGAGTTTGGCTCGTGTTTATCAATACAATCAACTGATAAACCATGAAATTCGTATAGCGGCCCCATCCACTCACTATCACGACGGGCCAGGTAATCATTCACCGTTACAATATGAACACCCTGACCGGCAAGTGCGTTTAAGTATGCAGGCAGTGTGGCTACCAGCGTTTTACCTTCGCCTGTGGCCATTTCAGCTATTTTACCCTGGTGCAGTACAATACCGCCAATTAGCTGAACATCATAGTGTACCATATCCCAGGTTACCTCATTACCGGCAGCAAGCCAGGTATTGTGGTGTATAGCCTGATCGCCTTTAATCACCACATTACTTTTTCTTGCGGCAAGTTCGCGGTCAAACCCGGTAGCTGTAACTTCAATGGTTTTGTTAGCTGCAAAGCGGCGGGCAGTTTCTTTTACTACCGCAAAAGCTTCGGGCAAAATGTTTAACAATATATCTTCCAGCTCTTTATTTCGGTCTTTTTCCAGTTTGTCCAGCTGGGTATAAAGCTCTACCTTTTCGCTCACATCCATATCCAGTTCGTTTTCAGTGCGGTCTTTAATAGCTTGTATCTCGCTATCAATGCCTGAAAGCCCCTGGGCTATGGTTTCTTTAAAATCTATGGTTTTAGCTCTAAGCTCATCATTGCTGATGTTGTCGAGTTTTGCAAATTCAGCCTTAATTTTTTCAACTATAGGCTGTATCCCTTTTACATCCCGTTCTGATTTGCTTCCAAAAAGCTTACTGATAAAATCTAACATATTAATTTGATATGATCCTACAAACTCAACAATTGCGCCAAGGCAACTGTCAGAGCCATATTGACAGGTAAAGGTACGAAACCCCCTCTAAATCTCCCCCGATTGAGGCGACTTTTTAAAAAAACTAAGATTAATGCTTAAAAGCTCTCTCAAAAAGGGAAAGTTGGTGGGTTATAACAATGCCAGCACATCTTCCCTGTCTTTTGCCAACTGTACTTTAAGCTCATCAAGAGAGGCAAATTTAATATCACCGCGTACGTAATGGTGAAAATCCATACGGATGGGCTGGTTATAGATCTCCTTATCAAAATCAAATATATTTACCTCAATATTGCGGGTAAGGCCATTTACTGTAGGGCGGCTGCCTATATAAGCCATGCCTTTATACCCAATGCCGGCAACATGCACTGTTACAGCAAAGATACCGTCGGAAGGGATGAGCTTGTAAGTTTCTGCGATCAGAATATTGGCCGTTGGATAGCCCAGCTGCCTGCCAAGCTGATCGCCGCGGGTTACTGTACCCGTAATAAAAAAGGGATATCCCAAAAATGAATTGGCCAGGTCTATCTGTCCGTTTAATAAGGCTTTCCTGATGCGGGTTGAACTGATGGCCACCTCGTTTATATCCTGCTCGGGTATCTCGGCTACATCAAACCCATAAACCGGCCCAAGCCTTAGCAGGTCGTCAAGGCCGCCCTGCCTGTCTTTACCAAAACGGTGGTCATAACCTATTACAATCTTTTTGGTGCCTATTTTATTCACCAGCACGTCACGGATATACTCTTCGGCGGTCTGATTTGAAAAATCTCTTGAAAACGGTGTAATGATCAAATGGTCAACCCCTAAAGCTTCCATCAATTGCGCCTTTTCGGTAATGGTAGTGATCAGTTTCAGACTTTCATCCTCAGGGTGCAATATCATGCGCGGATGCGGAAAAAAGGTTAAAATAACCGTTTCGCCATCTGTGCTATCGGCCAGTTCTTTTATCCCTGAAATTATTTTACGGTGACCAATATGTACCCCATCAAAGGTTCCGATGGTAACTACTGCATTTTTTACCGCTGTAAATTCGTCAATGTTATTGTAGATCCTCATTTTATGAGTAAAAACACAAAGTTAATTTTTTAGTTGACCGTATTAAACCAGGCGGGTATTTTGACGTAAAAATGTATTTACTCTGTCGCCGGTTCATTTGCTTTTAGTTCCCTTATCATATTTACCAACTCCATTACCTCCCAGGCATCAGCAACCTGGTAGCTACCGCTGCGTGTGCGCCTTAATTTTGAAAGATATGCCCCGTTATTCAACGCCGCTCCGAAATCATTTATTAGCGAACGGATATAGGTTCCTTTGCTGCAAACTACCCGAAAATCAACCTCCGGCAGTTCAATACGGGTTAGCTCAAACGCCGTAACGGTCACGTTGCGTAAACGTTTCTCCACATCTTCGCCCCGGCGCGCCTTTTCATACAAACGTTCACCATCAATTTTTACAGCCGAGTGCGCAGGTGGATATTGCTGTATATCCCCAATAAACTGTTCGCAGTTATTACGCAGCTGATCTGGTGTAAGTTGGCTGATATCAAATTTATTATCAGGCTCGGTCTCCATATCGTACGATGGCGTGGTAGCGCCCAATGTCATGGTGCCTGTATATTCCTTTTCTTCGGCTTGAAAGGTATCGATCTGTTTGGTCATTTTACCGGTACAGATGATGAGCAACCCTGTAGCCAGCGGATCAAGCGTACCTGCATGACCCACTTTTAATTTAAGGGGTTTAAATGTGTTGCGTATCTTACCTACAACATCAAAGCTTGTCCATTTGTAGGGTTTATTAACCAGCAGCAATTGGCCTTCGGCAAATTCTTCTATTTTGGTATAAGTTTTTTTCAATATGGATAATTTTGCCCCGACCGTGCGGGATTCGCGGCAAAGGTAGGATTTTTGCCCGAATCAGAATTTCGGGCTTTAATATGAAGAAGATTGTCGCCATTTTCTATCCGGCGGCAATATACCCTGTAACAACACAGCGCGAACAGATTCTTCGCGTTATAACAGAGATACGATTTTAAATAGTTTGTAGCTGGTGTCCGGTCAGTATCAAACCAATGATCACCGCTCCAACCACAATGCGATACCAGCCGAAGATCACAAAACCCTTCCGCTCTAAAAATGTAATGAACGTTTTGATGGCCAGCATGGCTACTATAAACGCAATTACATTGCCAATAGCCAGTAATTTAATTTCCTCGCCAGTAAATATGTGGCCTTCTTTATGGAAATCATATAGTTTTTTGGCAGTTGCCGCAAACATGGTGGGTACTGCCAAAAAGAAAGAGAACTCGGCAGCCGCGGTACGGGTTAATTTTTGCGACATACCACCTACAATGGTTGCTGCCGACCGTGATGTACCCGGAATCATGGCTAAACATTGAAAAAAGCCAATTTTAAGCGCTGTAAAATAGTTGATATCCTTCTCGGCCTTTACGGTTGGCTTATTAAACCATTTATCAACAAATAGCAATATGATACCCCCAACAAATAAGGTAATGCCTACGGTTAACGCGCTCTCCAGCAAGGCATCTATTTTTTTGCTGAACAACACCCCAAATATGGCTGCAGGGATAAAAGCTACAAGCAGTTTTACATAAAAATTAACAGATTGCAGAAACCTTTTGTAATATAAAACCACTACTGATAATATGGCGCCCAGCTGTATGGCGATAGTAAAAAGTTTAACAAAGGGATCGGCGGCTATGCCCATTAGTGATGACGCAACGATCATATGGCCGGTTGATGATACCGGTAAAAATTCTGTTATCCCTTCAATTATAGCAAGGATAATAACGTGTATGATATTCATTAGGGGTAGATGGCTTGATATGTTAAATTGAGCTGGTTACACTGTTTGGATAGGTTTAGTTTTAACCTCACCAAACACTCACAACCAATTGTTGCAATTAATTAACTGACGGCTTTTTTAAAATTGCAAAAAAGCCCAATGCAAATCCTGCCAGCACCACAATAGGGGCAATAACAATTTTGGCTGTGCTGTAGATGTCAGTTGTACCAGCCATTAATACGAAGCCCAAAGCTACTACAGCAACGCTGATGATCAATAACCGGTAGTTACTTTTATCAAATATAAATTGTACCGGCTCGGTACCTGTTGCTTTTACTGCGGGTTTAGCTTGTGCTGTTGTTTTTACAGTTGAAGCCGGTTTAAACTGTTGTGCCATATATTTTAACTGCTAAATTGTTGAGTTAGTGTCTTGTATTTAAACTATCTATATAGATCGTATATTTTTAAACGTAAAAATTTGTTGACCGCCAAAAAGGTGCTAAAGGCCGAAATGAATATACCTATTCCTATAACTCCTAAAAACACGATGCCAAACTCGGTTTTATTTTGAAGTATTACCAGGTCAGGAACCTGCCTGTATGCCAGATAAAGCGTGCCTATTAATAAGATAATTGCTATCAACCCTCCCAAAAGCCCGTGCCACATGCCATAAAACAAAAATGGTTTGCGGATAAAGCCTTTTGTCGCTCCCACTAACTGCATTGACTTGATGAGGAAACGCTGCGAGTAAATAGCCAGTCTGATGGTATTATTAATTAACGCCACTGACAATACTACAAATATGCCTGCAAATACCAGAATGACCAAGCTTATTGAACCAACATTCTGGTTCATCTGATCAACCAGAGATTGCTGATATTTTACCTCTTTAACCAAAGGGTTCTTCAACAAATCGGCCTTAAATTTTTCAATATCTTTGTTATTGGTGTAGTCGGCTTTCAAATAAACATCAAGTGATTGCGAAAGCGGGTTATAGCCTAAAAACTTCACAAAGTCCTCGCCCAGATCCTTTTGCAGGTTACGTGCGGCCAGTTCCTTGCTTACATACTGGGTTTGTTTAACCATGGGGTTACCATCCAGCTGTTTTTGTAATTGCAAAACATCGGTTTCGTGCGCGGCATCATCAACAAAAATATTAAGTACTATATTTTCTTTTACATAACGCGAAAGATTGTTAGCATGTACTAATATAAGGCCAAGGAGCCCTACCATTACCAATACCATGGCAATACCAAATACGGTAGATATGTATATGGTCTTTGTTTTTTTTGACGATGCACTTGCTTCAAATTCTTCCATTCTGTATAGATATGAGATGTGAGGTTTTAAATATGAGATGATAACCGCTCATACACAACCACCCACCCGGATTTGTGCGAAATTAAGAAACACGCCTTAAAGGTAAAAGTTTATTAGTTATAAATGTTGTTTATTAGCGCATTCACGATGCAGTTTTAACATTTATTAACGTCTTTATCTATACAAAATAAACAAAAACCTTCAATTAATTGTTAAAAAATGCATGACAAAGCCAGCAAATTCACCAAACAAACCATCACCTTCGGACACACCAACCGACCGGCCTAATGACAATGGCGGCAAAAGCAAGGTGCGCAAAGAAGACCAACAATACCATGCCGACAAACCCCACCGAGGAAACATCGCTAAAAAGCATGAGAAGGAGGAGCAGCCTGTTTACCCGATAAAAAATCCGCCTAAAGATTAAAGTTTATATGCACGTTCCTACCGTGCGATCCCTGCCGAGTTAAACTGCAGGTCATAGAGTTTGCGGTAGTGACCATTTTCAATTTTAAGGAGTTCCTGGTGGGTTCCGCTTTCCATGATCTCGCCGTGATCAAGCACAATGATCCTGTCGGCGTTTTGTATGGTAGACAGTCGATGGGCTATTACAATGGCAGTACGCCCCTGCATTAACTTGTTAATAGCGTTTTGTATCAGTATCTCGGTCTCGGTATCAACTGATGATGTGGCTTCGTCAAGAACCAAAATTGCCGGATCATACACCAAAGCCCTGATAAATGATATGAGCTGAGACTGCCCTGCCGAAAGTGTTGAGCCCCTCTCCATCACATTATAATCATAACCACCGGGCAGGCGTTCAATAAATTCATGCGCGCCAACATCTTTAGCCGCGGCGATGATCTGCCCGCGTGTGATAGCCTCATTGTTCAGGCTGATGTTGTTGGCAATGGTATCGGTAAACAAAAACACATCCTGAATAACGGTTGCTATCTGCGAACGCAAAAACTCTACCTGGTAATCGCGTATATCATGCCCGTCAACCTTTACGCTGCCTTTGCCAATTTCATAAAAACGGTTCAGGATATTAATGGTGGATGATTTACCAGCGCCGGTAGCACCAACCAGGGCCAGTGTTTCGCCGGGTTTTACATGAAAATTAATATCCTTTAAAACCCAGTTCTCATCGTTATAAGCAAACCAAACTTTGTTAAACTCAATATCGCCCCGCAACCTGCCGGTGTTTATCCTGCCGGTATCAACAGCCACCTCATCGGTATCCAGCACTTTAAATATCCTGTCGGCGCCCACCATACCCATTTGCAGGGTATTAAACTTATCGGCCAGCTGGCGTATCGGTCTGAACAGCATGTTGAGCAGTACAATAAAACTGGTAATTACACCGGGGGTTATACCGCCTGGTTTTGCCGATATCGCGGTAAGCTGACTGTCCGACAGCATTCTTTTACAGCCATACCATACCAGCAGGCCCATGCAAATGGCAAACAAAATTTCAACAACCGGAAAAAATATGGAATAGTACCAGTTAGAGCGAATGTTGGCATCGCG
Organism: Mucilaginibacter pocheonensis; assembly: GCF_031456535.1. Lineage (NCBI taxonomy): Bacteria > Pseudomonadati > Bacteroidota > Sphingobacteriia > Sphingobacteriales > Sphingobacteriaceae > Mucilaginibacter > Mucilaginibacter pocheonensis. Next base: position 83,248 of record NZ_JAVDUU010000006.1, on the reverse strand, counting down.
GTATTTTTTGTTAACCGCCTTAAACTTGCGCATTTCCTGGTCTTCGCGGGCAAACAGCTGTATAATCCCAATCCCTGAGATATGCTCTGCCAAAAAAGTATTTAAACGCGCTACCTGTGTACGCACTTCCTGGAAAGATGATTTTATGGCCTCTTTAAAAACATAAGTTGAGGCAAACAGGAACGGCATCGGGATCAGCGTAATAAGCGCAAGTTTCCAGTCCTGGTAAAGCATAAAGCCAATAACGGCAAACACCAGCAACATGTCGCCCATTATCGAGATCAGGCCTTCTGAAAAAATATCGGCGATGGTTTCAAGGTCAGATACGGTGCGGGTAATAAGCATGCCGATGGGCGTGCGATCAAAGTATTTAAGCCTTAAACTGGTAATGTGATTAAAAATATCAATACGCAGATCACGTATAACAGACTGGCCCAGCGTATTGGTTAAATAGGTTTGATAATATTGCGCCGCGGTTTGTATAATGAGCTGCGCTACCATAAGCCCCGTCATAAAAACCAGGCCGTCGTAATTGTCATTCAAAATATCAACATCAAGTGTATGTTGAATGAGCAAGGGCTGCGCCAAGGCGCTAACCGCCAAAAAAATAGTTAAAAACCCGGCTGTTACAAACATGCCGTTATACGGTTTTACATACCGCATAACCCGCTTTAACAGTTTCCAATCAAGTGCTTTACCGGTTACTTCAGACATTTTTTATTTTGGATTTCGGATGTTCGATTTCGGTTTTATAAAATTATACATTTCTTAATTAGCTTTTTTTGCAAAATTTTGCAATCTGACATTAACAATCGAATAGTTTTTCAATAACAAATTCCGAAATAGAACATCCGAAATCCGAAATCATTAAACTACAGATAATTGTACTTCACTTCTGTTAAATACAAACCGCAGGCCGGCACACTGGTGCCCGCGTTTGAGCGGTTCTTGCTTTCAATAATTTCCCGAACAGCATCCGGCGGCATCTCCTTTTTGCCCACCATCATCAGCGTACCAACTATGGCCCTTACCATGTTACGTAAAAACCTGTCGGCCGAAATATGGAAAACCATACCCTGATCCGTTTTTTCCCACTCGGCTCTGCTTATTTTACAATTATTGGTTTTAACTTGTGTATTTGACTTACTAAAACAACTAAAATCGGTATATTCCATAATAATGGCGGCGGCCTGGTTCATCAGTTCCATATCGGGCACATCACGCACCAGCCAGGAGTATCCATGTAAAAAAGGGTCCTTATGAAAATGGAGATGGTATTGATATGACCGCAGGGTGGCATCAAAACGGGCATGTGCATCTGCATGTACCGGGATAATATTTTTTATCGCGATATCAGGAGGGAGAATAGAATTAAGCCCCCGAAGCTTTGATCCGTGATCACCGGCATGTGGTTCTGTTTCCGTTTTGTTATTTTGGCCGGCAAACAATAACCCGTTTGCCTCTTCAGCATCAAAATGTGCAAAAAACTCGCGCGCGTGCACACCGGTATCTGTACGCCCGCAGCCCGTGGTTTCAATTTCCTGCCGTAAAATGGTAGTCAGGGCCTTATTTAATAGTTCCTGTACGCTTACAGCATTTTGCTGTATCTGCCAGCCATGATAGCTGGTACCATCATAAGCCAGTTCAATAAAATAACGTTGTTTACCAGTCACGCCGCAAAGTTAGTAATATAGCGGATAAGGGCATTCATTAATTGGTCAAAGTAAATTCACGAATGACGATTATACCCTACCGATATAGCTGCCCAAAGACCGTCCGATTACCCCATTGTTAAGGGGCGGGTTCGCTGATGTATTCTTTGTAAATAGATTCAAACATGATCTTGTCTTCAACTGCCTGGTTAAAAGGCTTGTCTAAAAAGGTATTGCTGTAGCCAATTGCTTTTGCCAGGTTTTTCAGCACTTTAAAATAGGTAACCTCAATACCCTCAATCAACTGCAGGTAAAAAACTATGAACACATCACGCTCCATTGGTGTTTTACCGGCTTTTATAGCCGATATATAAGCCTCAAGCGTCATGGCCTTCATGCCTAAAACACTGGTCTTTGACTGATCTTCATTAATTGAATTAAATATGCCATCCAGATGCTGCAGTTGCTTATGAGCATCCTCATTACATTCCTGTATGGCATTTTTTAAAAACTTCAGTGTTGCCAAACCCTGAATTTCCTCAAAAAAATGTATTAAGTGCTGTTTGCCGCAGTAAATACTGTTCAGGTGCTCAAGGAATATTTTTTTTAAATGTGTGTCCTCAAATTTCACATCCTGAGGCGATAGATGATTAACGGGGGGCTGGGTCATCGCGAAATAATTAATCAGAAATAATTTATAAATATAACTGTATTAATTATCATTCAAAGCAAATTTTCCATTCAATAAAATGCTCCGCGGCAATAATTTAAAACAATTATATTTGCCTTATAATTTTTATACTATGCTGCAACGTATTCAAAGCATTTACCTTTTGTTTGCCAGCCTTGTGCTGTTTGCCCTCTTCTTTTTTCCACTGGCCCATAATGTATATGTTGACAGCAAGCCTGTAAGCGTAATGGTTACCGGTATTTTTCAGGACATGAATGGCGCTCAACAATACACCGAGCATTTTACGGCGCTTACAGCTATAACGGCCATTGTTGCCCTGGTGCCTTTGGTCATCATATTTTTATATAAGAACCGCAAACAACAGATAGCCATTTGCTATAGCGCCATATTGGTATTAATTGGTTACAGTTTTTGGATGGCGCAAACGGTTAAAAAAGCAATAGGCAGCGTTCAGCTTGATTCCCGTACTATGGGCATAGGGTTGTTCCTTACCTCGTTAAGCATTGTTCTCCTTATCCTGGCCGCCAAAAGCATACAACGGGACGAAAAGCTGGTTAAATCTGCAGACAGGCTGAGGTAATTAGCACTAAGCCGCAGTAATCAGATTGTTGCCGCTTATTGCAGAGCCTAAATAACTTTATAAATCTTTAAAAATGCCCGGCATGTAAAAAGCCTGATGCCGGTTTATGTATACCGTATTACGAATAATCAAAGCTTCCCTTTTTAAATGGTAGTTTAAAAAAAGCAAGCACCACGTTGGCTATATGCTTTAAGCGGTACCTTAAGTTCTTGGTAACAAGTGCCATACCATGAGCCTCCAGGTTCATTGGCGGTGTTTTGATGGTTCCGGTTTGCGATGCCGAGGGCTGCGGCGTTGGCCGCTTTTCAACTACCACAATAGAATCATAATAATGTACAGAATTTACCGAGCGGGTAAAAGAGCTAACGGGTAATGATTTTTCGACAGAATGATAGGCATTTAACTGATCAATGAAATTTTTGGAGTATTCGATAAAGCTGCCACGCCTTTTATGACCGCCGCCGTATCTTAACCAGTACGAAGTATGAACGTCTTCGCAAAGATATACGCCATCAGGCTTCACATGGTCAAAAAGCTCTTCGTATGATACAATTTGCTGCAGCATGGTATGGCCGCCATCATCAATTAAAATATCAATAGGTGGAATTTCCTGTTTTACCTGTCTTAAAAACTTGCGGTCGGTTTGCGAGCCTATAAATACCTTAATATTCTCTTCTTCAACGGCTTTACAAGCCGGGTTTATGTCCATTCCATAAATTTTGGCCCTATCGCCAAAGTAATGCTTCCACATTTGCAAACTGCCGCCATGCAGGGTGCCTATCTCCAGTATCACAATATCCTTGTTTCTGTATTTACTAAAATGCCTTTCATAAACATCAAAGTAATGCGCCCATTTAAATATTACCCTCTTGTTATTATTGTTAAAATATAATTCCAGATCGTTCATTATTACTTCATTAACGGCTTTAAACCTACATAAAAAACCCGGTTGCCAAAAGTTAAATTCAATTAACGTTACGGCATATTGCGCTATTGTAGCTTAACTATCAAATTATCAAACTATTATCAATTTTTTAAAAATATGTTACTCTATTTGATTTGAAAAATATAATAGCTATCTTTGCGCCCGATTTGGCGATGTTGCCAAATTCGTTATTTTAATTCATGAACCCATTTATTCAACTGGGAATCCGTCATGATATTGTTAATGCCATCTCTGAGTTAGGATTTGAAAATCCTACACCAATCCAGGAACAGTCAATTCCGGTATTGTTAACAGGCAGCAACGATTTTGTCGGATTAGCCCAAACCGGGACCGGTAAGACTGCTGCCTTTGGCCTACCATTATTAGAGCTGTTGGATTTCGAAGAAAATCATCCACAGGCGCTTGTTTTATGCCCCACACGTGAACTTTGTTTACAGATCACGAACGACATTAAAAATTACGCCAAGCAAATGAACAACGTTCACGTTGTTGCCGTTTATGGCGGTGCAAGTATATCAGATCAGCTACGCCAGATAAAACGCGGCGTACAGATTGTTGTGGCCACACCAGGCCGTATGCTTGACATCATTAACCGCAAGGCCATAGATTTTTCGCAGGTAAAATACGTAGTATTGGATGAAGCTGATGAAATGCTCAACATGGGCTTTCAGGAAGACATTGATAATATCCTATCTACCACGCCCGACGAGAAAAAAACATGGCTGTTCTCAGCCACCATGCCTGCCGAAGTTAGGCGGATCGCCAAAAAATACATGGAGAATCCGTTTGAGCTTACCATGGGCACAAAAAACACCGGCAATGCCAACATTGAGCACGAGTACTATGTAGTGCGTGCCCGTGACAAGTATGCCGCTTTTAAACGTATTGTTGATTTTAACCCTGATATTTTTGGTATTGTATTTTGCCGTACTAAAATTGAAACCCAGGATATTGCAGAAGCCCTGATTAAAGACGGTTACAATGCCGATTCTTTACACGGCGACCTGTCGCAACAACAGCGTGATAAGGTAATGAAACGTTACCGTGAGCGCAACCTGCAATTATTAATTGCTACTGATGTTGCCGCCCGTGGTATTGATGTTAATGATGTTACCCACGTTATTAACTACTCATTGCCTGACGAGGTTGAAAACTACACCCACCGTAGCGGCCGTACAGCCCGCGCTGGTAAAACCGGTGTATCAATTGCTATTGTTAATGCTAAGGAATTAGGTAAAATCCGCCAGATTGAACGTGTTATAGGTAAAAAGTTTGTTAAAGCCGAAATACCTACAGGATTTGATGTTTGCGAAAAACAACTGTTTTCAATAGTACATAAAGTACATAACGTAACAGTTAATGAAGAGCAGATTGAACAATACCTGCCACGTATACTTGAAGAGTTTAAGGATTTTAGCAAAGAAGATTTTATAAAGCGTTTTGCTTCAATTGAGTTTAACCGCTTCCTTGACTATTATAAAAATGCACCCGACCTTAACGCGAGCTTTGAAGAAGGCCGCCGCGACGAACGTTCTGACCGTGGCGACCGTGCTTCGGGAGGTAAATCAGCATATACCCGTTTATTTATAAACCTGGGTTCTGTTGATGAATTTAACCGCGGCGATCTGTTGGGTTACATTTGCAGCACTACCAAAATAAGCGGCCGTTCGGTTGGTAAAATTGATGTTAAAGGTGTTTATTCGTTTTTCGAGGTTCCGCATGAGGATGTTGAAAAAGTAATGAGCAGCTATAAGGATATTGAATTTAAAGGCAGGCCGGTAAGGATAGAAGTATCCGGAGAAGGCACCAGTGATAACCGCAGCAGCGGATACCGTGGCGGCGACCGTCGTGAAGGCGGATACCGTGGTGGTGGTGAGCGCCGTGAAGGCGGTTACCGCGGTGGCGATCGTCGTGAAGGCGGATTCCGCGGCGGCGAAAGAAACAACACCGGTGGCGGTTTCCGTGATTTTTCGGGCAAGAGCCGGGAAGATCGCCCTGAACGCCGCAGAAGATTTTAATTCAAAGAGTCGGAAAAACAGACTCATGATTCAGGATAAAAAAGGTTCAATTAATAAGTTCCTTTCCTGATTCCGGGTTCTAAATTTCTTGATTCTGGCAAAGATAGTTTTCATACGCTTCTCTGGTAAGGAAGCATTAGTTTTAGTTTAGTTTTGTTAACAGAGCCTTCAGTTGCACCCGCAGCATGAAGGCTTTTGTTTTAACAGCTAATTTGAAGTTTGGCTCAGTATTAACCTATTGCTCTTAAGGTCTGGCTCTCAAAAGGCTATTTATAAAAAACAGGCCGCCACTGAGGTACGAAGCCCCTTCTAAATCTTCCGGCAGGAAAATCTCGCTTTACGCCCTCGCCTCTGGGCAAGGGTTGGTTAGGGCTTCATACCGCACGATGACGGGTGAATATGGTGTTCCTTTGGAAGTTTAAATTAACGGGAAAACTCAACAATGTCCGAGTCGGGGTAAAATAAAATAAGCTTATGATCGTCAAGGTTTTTGATCAGGAACTTGGTAAAAGGCCGGCTACCCTCGTATGATGTAAAGATAGTATCGTTCTTTACAAAATAATCTTCAGTAACGGGCTTGCCGTCGTCCATGGTAAAACCTTTGTCGGTTATTTCCAATTTCACATCACCGCTTTTTGACTGCCATTTGCCTACCAGTTTTTTATTCACCGGATATGTAGGCTCAGATCCGCAGGCAAGGGTTAGCAATACCCATCCAAATACCGGTATAATTAAAGCTTTTTTATTCATCATGCGTTTTTTATACCCGTACCAGCTTTGCCGAATTTATTATTTACTGGGCCGGTTTATCTTTCAGGTCAGCTTTTTTCACATACACCCTGTGACCTTTTTTATTTATATAGTAATAATACGAATTTTTATCAATGTAAATGGTTTGCCCGTCAGGACCAACCTTACTTGCATACTTTTTATCAACTACGCCGGCCGCGCCTTTGGCTGCAATTTCCGATGTTTTATGGCCCACATTTTTAGCGGTATGACTTATTTTATGTCCCAGCGTTGAATCTTTATGCGTTTGCGCAAAGGCAGGTGATATCATAAATGTTCCGGCTGCAAACAACGCTATCTTGAGTGAATTTTTCATAACTGATTGTATTTAAGTTTATTTAAATATCAACTCAATTTTTCTGCCAAATTCCTCATTTCAAGTGCCGGAGGGCTTTTTTGGTATAAAATAGCATAAACAGCATCGCAAACAGGCATATTTACATTGTATTGTTTATTTACCTGATGTAGGCAATTTACTGCATAATACCCCTCGGCTATCATATTCATTTCCAGCTGTGCCGATGTTACGGTATAGCCTTTACCTATCATATTGCCAAATGTGCGGTTGCGGCTAAACTGTGAGTAAGCGGTAACCAGCAGATCGCCCAGATAAGCCGATTCCTTAATGTCTCTGTCAATGGGATGTACCGCGTCAACAAATCTTTCCAGTTCGCGTATAGCATTTGATATCAACACAGCCTGAAAGTTATCGCCGTAACCAACCCCATGACAAATACCGCTGGCAATGGCATACACATTTTTTAAAACAGCGCCATACTCGGTTCCGTAAATATCGTCAGATACGATGGTTTTAATATAACGGGTATTGATCATAGCGGCAAATTCAGCAGCCAGCGCGGTATCCCGCGACGCTATGGTGAGGTATGACAGTTTTTCCAATGCAACCTCTTCCGCGTGGCATGGCCCGCTGATCACCATAAAATCATCAAACTCAACCCCCATTTTGCGGTTCAAAAACTCACCAATAATTAAATTTTCATCAGGCACTATGCCTTTTATGGCCGACACTACCTTTTTTCCGGCAAGGTCATCTGCTGTGATACCGCGCAGGGCTTCTTTTAAAAAGGCTGCCGGTACATTCAGCAATATAATATCAGCAGGTTGTATAAGTTCTTTTAAGTTATTGGAAATGTTTTGCGGTGGAAGTTTTATCTCAACCGAACTCAGATAATACGGATTATGGCCAAATTTGTGCAGGTGTTCTACAGCCTGCGCATTACGCATCCACCAAAAAATTTCCTTTTCTGTAGTATTATCAGCCAGCATTTTAATGTTGGCTGTAGCCCAGCTCCCTCCGCCTACAACCGTGATCTTGTTTTTTTGTTTATTCATCAAGTGATGCTGCCAGGTTTTAATTGACAAAGCAAATTAATGAAATATTATGCATACTTTTTTTGAGGAAGGACAGATGGATAAAACACAAAGGATAAAATTAAATTAATTAAGTTTGTTCATAGCATATGGATCCATCTGTCAGAAAAATATTTAACCGGGGCTTTACGGATCAAAAATACCGGGATTTCCTGAACCGGCTCAATGATAACCTGCACGCGCCCGTACCCTTCCGCGTAGCCGAAACACCTGTTTTTTTGACTGCCGCGTTCCGGGATAAACTGATAAGCGCCGGCAACGATATTATTGATACCATTTTGCAGCCAGGCTTTAAGGAGCTTACCGAACGCGCCATCCCCGATAAGTGGCGGGTGGCCAATGAGAACGGGCACCCTCATTTTATCGCGCTTGATTTTGGCATCTGCAAAGATGACGACGGCCAGATAGTTCCCAAACTGATAGAACTGCAGGGCTTCCCCTCCTTGTATGGTTTCCAGGTTCACCTGGGCAATACTTACCGCGAGGCGTTCAATATCAGCACCAATGAAACCATTTATTTTAACGGATTGGATGAGCATGCCTATATCAACCTGTTAAAAAGAACCATCCTGGGCGCGTATCAGCCTCACGAAGTGGTATTAATGGATGTAAATGCCCCCGAACAAAAAACATCTGTTGATTTTTATCTTACCCAACAGTACCTGGGCATCCCGGTTATTTCATTAAGCGATCTGCAGCAGGAAGGCAGCCAGCTTTTTTATGAGACCGACGGCCCAAAAAAACGCATCAAACGTATTTATAACAGGCTGATATTTGATGAAATAGACAATGATGATACCATATTTGACCGTGTAGTTGATATAAGGCAGCCGCTTGATGTGGAATGGATAACCCACCCAAACTGGTTCTACCGCATCAGTAAATTTACCATGCCTTTTTTAAGCGGCGATTACATCCCAAAAACACAGTTTTTGCATAAAATAAATCAAATACCTGCCAATCTGGAAAACTATGTGCTAAAACCGTTGTTCTCATTTGCGGGCCAGGGGGTTATTATTGATGTTACCGAAAGTGATATTAATAATATTAATGACCCCGAAAACTGGATATTACAACAAAAAGTAAATTATGAGCCTGTAATTCAGGCCCCTGATGGCGGTGTAAAAGCCGAAATTCGCTTGTTATATTTATGGCCCGACGGCAATACAAAGCCTACATTGGCCATTAACCTGGCCAGGCTTAGCCGTGGTAAAATGATAGGCGTACGTTATAATAAAGATTTTGACTGGGTGGGCGGAACAGTAGCCTTTATGCCCCGTTAAACTTTATACTATTTGGCACGTCTGTACGTATATATTAAAAATGTAGTATTTTTGCGACATGAATATTCAGACCATTATTGTAGTAATCCTTTTTGCCTCAGCGCTTTTTTACATCGGTCGTATGGTGTATAAAAGCCTAACCGCAAAAAAAGGCTGCGGTGGTAATTGTAAATGCGGTGTTGATTTTTCTGGTATTGAAACTGATAAAGCACATCAATAATCAGCGGTTACCATTCATTAAATCTTCATCTGTAAACAATACTTTTAAATAAAAGTAAATCACTTAATGTCTTCAAACAAGCAAGTTTTTCAAGCCGACTCACCCGGTAGGTGGAATAAGTTTAAGTGGCTTAGTCGCATACTCCTTGTAGCACTCGTTGTTGGAATAGTTGCCGTAATAGTTACCATCAAATCAACTTATTATCCTGATCTTCCAAATTTGAACCCGGCACCTAAAAAAATGTCGAAAGAAGAGCTTGATCAGTTAAAAAAGTCAACCAAATTCAGGTCTTTCCGCATACAAAAATCCGAGCTCGAAGACCTGGAACGTAAAAGGCGCCTGCACCAGCGCAAGCTGCCCAATAATAAAGACCGGATAAACGCCGCATTTTATCGCGCATGGGAACCACAGGCTTATAATTCACTGGTTACCAACATAAGTCGGCTGGACATGGTAGTGAGCGAGGGATTTTCCATTGCACCGGGTGTTGACACCGTTATAACCAAGGTAGACACCGGGCTTACCAACCTCAATAAAAAGTTTAAAAAACCTGTTTTAATTACCCTTTCAAACTATGTTAATTACAATAATGTAAGCGGGGGGTATGATACCAAGGATATTGAACGCATCATTAAGAACAAAAAACTAAGGGCAGGTTTTATAAACAGCATCGCTAATTCGCTTACAAAAAATAAATTTAAAGGCGTTAATGTTGATATTGACGATCTTAAAGACAGGAACAGCAAAAACTATTTAACCTTTTTGCAGGAACTTTACACCACCCTGCATGCCAAAGATTTCCTGGTTACGCAAAACGTGGTACCTGAGGATGAGGCTTACGATATTGTTAAACTGCAGCGATTTAATGATTTTCTGTTTGTAATGGCCATTGATGAGCATAGTGAATCAAGCAACGCCGGCGATCTGTCAAACCAGCACTGGGTTGAACAGATATTGGATGATGTTTGCTCAAAGATACCCAGCGAAAAGGTTATTTTAACTTTTGCAGGTGGCGCTTATGACTGGCCCCAGGGCAGTGTAGGTAAATCAATAGGATATCAGCAGGCTATCAGTACGGCACAGGAAAACCAAAGCAAGATCACGTTCGACCCCATGTCGGCTAATTTGCATTTTAATTACCTTGACCAGGACAGCCTGCAGCATACGGTTTATTTTACTGACGCGGCTACCAATTTTAATGTGATCCGCATGGCCGATGATTGGGCTACCGGCGGTGTATCATTGTGGCGCCTGGGTGCCGAGGATCCGCGTTTGTGGTCTTACTTTCAAAAAAATCTATCTATTGATTCTTTGAAAAAAACCGGTGTCGACATCAAAAAACTAACCACCGTTGGTTTAAATAATCGCGTAAACGTTGATTATGACGGTGATGGCGAAGTACTCGACCTGATAACCACCCCTACCACCGGCGAAATTGATGTAAAGATGGATACCAGCAACTTTATTATAACCGGCCAGCGTTATATTAAGTTGCCTACCAAATATGTGATACGCCGTTATGGTTATAAGCCCAAAAAGGTGGTTTTAACCTTTGACGATGGCCCCGACCCTGATTATACGCCGCGTATTTTAGATATCCTTAAAAAAGAGAATGTACCCGCAGCATTTTTTATAGTTGGCTCCATGGCCGAAAAAAATATGCAGATAGTGCGCCGGGAGTATGAAGAAGGCTACGAAATTGGGAACCATACCTTTTTCCATCCAGACATTTCTACCATAAGTCTTGACCGGGTTATCCTGGAGCTGAATGCCACGCGCAAGCTGATTGAATCAATAACCGGCCGAAGCACCATCCTGTTCAGACCACCGTTTAACGCCGATGCCGAGCCGCAAACCCTGGCAGAGGTTATCCCTGTTGCTGAAAGCCGCAGGCAAAGCTACATCACCATTGGCGAATCAATAGACCCATGGGACTGGCAACCAGGTGTAACCGCTGATAGCATCATAGCACGCACCATAAGGCAAAAGGATAATGGTTCAATGATATTGCTGCATGACGCCGGGGGCGATACCCGTGAAGAAACGGTAAAGGCATTGCCTGCCATTATTCACTATTTCAAATCGCACGGGTATGAGTTTACAACCATTGCCGATGTACTTGACAAAACCAAGGCCGACCTTATGCCGCCAATTCCAAACGATCCGCATAGTGGCATAATGGGTCCGCTATATGACGCGGCTGTGCATGGTTACTATTATATTAACTGGGTGCTCATCTACGTATTTTTATCAGCCATTTTCCTGGCTATTGGCCGTATCGTTTTAATCGCCGTCCTGGCAATAAGGCAGCATGGCGAAAATAAAAAGATGGTGCGCCTGCGTGGTACCGATATTGCGCTGCCTCCTGTAAGTATTATTGTACCGGCTTATAATGAAGAGGTAAATGCTGTTGCCACTATTCAAAGCTTGTTAAAAACTGAATACCCTTCGTTCGAGATCATATTTGTAGATGACGGATCAAAAGACAAAACTTTTGAGGTTGTTACTGCTGCATATGAGGGTAACCCACTGGTTAAAATATTAACCAAACCAAACGGAGGCAAAGCATCGGCCCTTAACTTTGGTATCACAAACGCCCAAAACGATTATGTAGTTTGTATTGATGCCGATACGCAGCTAAAAACAGATGCCATTTATCATTTAATGACCTATTTTACTGATGATGAAATTGGAGCTGTAGCCGGCACGGTTAAAGTGGGCAACGAAACCAATATCATTACCCGCTGGCAGTCTATTGAGTACATTACTGCTCAAAATATGGACCGCCGCGCCTTTGATCTTATCAATAGCATTACAGTTGTACCGGGAGCAATAGGTGCATTCAGAAAATCGGCCATTTTTAAGGCGGGGGGCTTTACTTATGATACCCTTGCCGAAGATTGCGACCTTACCATGCGCATATTGAAACAAGGCTATATTGTAAAGAACTGTGCCGAGGCAGTAGCTTATACTGAGGCTCCGGAAACCGTTAGCATGTTATTGAAACAGCGTTTCCGCTGGAGCTTTGGCGTAATACAAAGTTTCTGGAAAAACCGCGACGCCCTGTTCAATAAAAAATATAAGTTTTTTGGAATGGTTGGCATGCCTAATATCCTTATATTCCAGATCATATTACCGTTGTTTTCGCCCCTGGCCGATCTGATGATGATATTTGCCCTGTTTGGCGCTAAGCCCGAAAAAATGCTGTTCTATTATATAGCTTTTGTACTAGTGGATTTTATAGTGGGTATCATAGCCTTCCGGATGGAAAAAGAAGACTATAGAAAGCTCATTTATATTATACCACAGCGTTTTATGTGGCGCCAGCTAATGTACTATGTACTATTTAAGTCTATCAGGAGAGCGTTAAAAGGCGAATTAAGCGGATGGGGAGTATTGAAACGTACCGGGAACGTTAAGGTTGAAGAAGAAAAGGAGATACAGTAGCACAAATTATAATTCACTCCAGCAAACTTCAAATATTATTCAAGCCAAATAACAGTAAAAAGGTAAATTGAGTTTATATAAATGCTCAATTATGCAATTAACGCGTTAATAATTGAGCGATATTGGCCGGTATCATATTCCTGTACATATGGCCAATAAGATATCAACCATAGGGCTTTCGTGCGCTCAATACCTGTTTATTTTATGTTTTAGTATATCCGCGTTAACAGCAACTGCGCAGGATAAGGGCGATGAGGACAAAACCATGGCCAACACCGTCAAAATACGTGATCAAAAGGCTATTGATGAAGCTGTGAACGGCTGGTGGTCGGCATCAATGAAAACGCGCGATTCACGGATAGCCTGGTGGCGCGACGCACGTTTTGGAATGTTTATACATTGGGGCATATATTCATTACCCGCCGGGGAATGGGACGGCAAAAATACAGGTGGATATGCGGAGCACCTGATGCGTAAAGCAAAAATACCACGTTCAACGTATCTGGAACTTGCACACCGGTTTAATCCTATAAAATTTAATGCCGACAAATGGGTGCAAACCGCCAAATATGCGGGTATGCGTTATTTGATCATTACTGCAAAGCATCATGATGGCTTTGCAATGTATAATTCGCAGGTTTCTGATTATAATATTGTTAAGCAAACTGCCTGGAAACATGACCCTATGATTGACCTCGCGGCAGCCTGCAAAAAATACGGCATTAAATTCGGCTTTTATTATTCGCATGCCTTTGATTGGGAACACCCAGATGCGCCAGGTAATGATTGGGATTATCAAAATCCCGGCGGCGATCTTAATTTGTTTGGTGGCCGAAATTGGTATGACCTTCATCCCGAATTACTGCCAAAGGCGGTTAACTATGTAAACACAAAGGCTATACCTCAAATAAAAGAGCTCATCACCAAATATCACCCGGATATATTGTGGTTTGATACACCGCAAAAGCTGCCGCTATCAGAAAACATCCGCATCCTGAAGGCCATTCGCGAAACAGATCCAAATATAGTAGTGAATGGCAGATTGGCACGCGGGAGCAATGATTTACAAATGGGCGACTATAAAAACACCGGCGACCGCCCGGCAGAATTTTTCCCTGCAACCGGCGATTGGGAAGCTATACCTACCACCAATGAATCATACGGTTATTCAAAATTTGACAAAAGCCATAAACCGGTCAGCTTTTTTATCAGGTTGCTGGCTAAAGCGGCATCACGGGGCGGCAATTTGTTAATGAATATAGGTCCCATGGGCAATGGTGAATTTGCTTTTGAGGATATGGCAATTTTGAAGGGTATAGGCAGCTGGATGAGCAAAAACTCGGCAAGTATATATCAAACTACCAAAACCCCGTTACCTTATCAAAGCTGGGGCGTATCAACCAGGAAAAACAACCTGCTCTATTTACATGTATTTAGCTGGCCAAAAAATGGAAAACTTACAGTTGGGGGCCTGAAAAGCACTGTTCGTAAAGCCTGGTTACTGACCGATCCGGACAAAAAAGAGTTAACGTTTAGCAGGGTCAACCCTCTTGACATTGTCATAAACCTATCCGGGAGGGCTCCCGATACCTGCAATACCGTTATTGCAATGGAAACAACCGGCCAAATAGAAACCGATACCCTGCGCCTGTTAGCAAGTACCGGAACAATTAACCGTTTATTGGCATTTGATGCCCGGTTAAAAGGCAAGGGTTTTGGTTTTGGTGATGGAAAAACCAATAGTTATTATGTAGAAGGCTGGAAAAAGGCGGATCAGTCTGTAAACTGGGATTTTAGATTAACCGAACCGGCAACTTATAAGGTGCTTTTAAAATATGTAGCAGATACTGTTGATGAAGGTACTTATGAATTGAGCGTTGGCGGCTTTAAGGTGAAAGACGCTATTGCTGCTATACCTAAAGGTGCCCAGGTTAACGAGCATGCCCTGGGTACTGTAACCCTTGAACCCGGTGTGCACAGTTTAACTATCTCGCCGGTAGAGATAAAGAAAGCCGGTTTAATGAAAATATTAGAGGTACAGCTGGTGCCGGCAAGCAAACCATAAAGTTTAACGTTAAAGGATTAATCGCGCTCGATAAGACAAACCGCATAAGCAACAACACCTTCTTCCCTCCCGATAAAACCCATTTGCTCGTTGGTGGTTGCTTTAATAGATATATCTTCTTCACTGATGGAAGCCGCCTCGGCGATATAAGCCTTCATGGCTGGTATGTGCGGATTTATTTTTGGAGCCTCCAGGCATACCATAGCATCTATATTGCCAATACTAAAACCTTTTTCTTTAATCAATACCACCACATGTTGCAGTAATACCAGGCTGCTTATGCCTTTCCACCTGTTATCTGTATTGGAAAAGTGAAAACCAATATCCCTCAGATTTGCGGCCCCCAACAAGGCATCGCAGATAGCATGTAACAATACATCGGCATCGGAGTGCCCATAAGCCCCCGAATGGTGCGCTAACTTTACACCGCCTAAAACAAATGGATGCTGTTCTTTTAACTGGTGTACATCAAACCCAAATCCTACCTTTATTTTACCCATTATTATTTGCTCACATTTGTTGTACCGCCAAAATTTGCCGACAACGTAAAACGAAGCGTATTGGCCAAAGGGCTATTTTGCTGGCTGGCTGCCAGGTACGAAAAATCGAAATTAAAAATATTATATTTCATACCTAAACCAAGGGTTAGGTAATGCCTGCCGCCTTTGGATGGGTTTTCATAAAAATACCCGGCCCTTACGGCAAACTGTTGATTATACCAATACTCAGCACCCGGCGAAATATTGATCTCTTTCAGTTCTTCACTAAAACCGCCCCGCGCATCAGTAAACGACCTGAAAATACCTGACGGTACCGATACATCGGTTATAACACCTGTTGAATCGCGCCCGGTGGGCACCAGTAACTTATTGAGATCAAGCGTAAGGGTAAGCTGATTGGTTTCATCAAAATTCCAGGTATTTGCAGCACCTATTTTCAAATTCGCCGGCAAAAAATAGCTTGGCCCTACGTCACTATAGCTTATTTTTGATCCAATGTTTGATATGTGTGCGCCGAAAGCAAAAAGGTTATCATTGCCATAAGGCTTTTTATAATACAAAGAAACATCGGCGGCAACCGCATTACCCGGTTTATTGACCTGGCCCGAGCCTTCCGCAAAGGAAATACTTGATATGCTTGACCGTATATATCGCATTGTTAAACCCAATGACAAATTTTCGCCAAATTTTCGCGCAAACGAAGCGTCGAGCGAAAATTCATTCGGGGTATAAGTTCCCTGGTCATTGGATTGATTATCAGTTAACTGTACCGAACCATAATTAAAATAACGCAAAGACGCGCCAAAGGTATTGCGTTCATCTATTTTGTGCGCATAACTCAGGTATGACAGGCTAATATCAGGCACCAGGTGCCTTAACCATGGGCTGTATGATAGTGAAAGCGCGTCGTTACTTTCTAAAAATGCAAGTTTTGACGGGTTCCAGAAGTTGGCATTAACATCAGGCGACAGCGCCACACCCGCATCTCCCATTGCACCCGATCGCGAATCCGGAGAAATGTTTAAAAAGGGTACCTGTACCGGTACCGCGTTATTGCTGCCGTCGGTTGAGGTTTGCGCTATACCCGTCAGGGGTAATAAGCCCAATACCGCATATACTATGTAGTGAAAGGTATTTGACTTCATTGAGTGCAATTTAGCTTTTATAATTTAAAAGCAATACAGGTAAACTAAAATTTAGTTAATCATTTTAATGGCCCATTTGAATGATTTATCCATCGAAAAAACCAGGCTGCTGCAACTAATTTGGGCGATTTTTCGTTCAAGTGTCTGATAATAGTTTGACTTATTTTGAATAATGGCTTACAAGCATTAGCATTATGTCCATTTTTTTATAAATTTACTTCATAATATAACTGTAAAAATATGAAAATACTTTTTACTAAAACTGCTTTCGTGCTGTTGGCTTTGGGTGCCGTATTAAGCAGCTGCAGTAAACGTGAACAGTCGCAAAAAACAGGGATCACCTATAACGACAAGAATAATGGTGGTTATGTGCGTTTCAGACAAACCCATCCTTCGCCGGGTCCGGGTCTTGTACCTATTGAAGGCGGCACATTTGTAATGGGCGGCAGTGCCGACCAGGATGTCACCTATGATTATAACAATGTGCGGCGCAGGGTAACTGTTCCGTCGTTTTATATGGACGAAACAGAAGTTTCAAACCAGGATTGGCTTGATTATCTGCACTGGACAGCCGTTACCTTCCCGAATGATCGTGAATTATACTATGATGCCCTGCCAGACACCATGGTATGGCGCAAACCACTATCATACAATGAGCCCTATGTAGATAATTACCTGCGTCACCCTGCATTTCAGGATTATCCTGTTGTAGGCGTAACCTGGGATCAGGCACAGGAATACTGCCAGTGGCGTACTGATCGCACTAATGAAAACATTTTACGCGAGTCGGGCCGGATGCTGGCATGGAAAGACCTGAATGGCGGTGGTAAACAAGGTGCAGCTGCCGCAGCGGGTACAGCAGGAACCGGAACAGCGGGTGCACAACCATTTAACACTGATATTTACCTGAATGGCCAGATCAGGGGTCCGGGTGCTGATGGTAAAAAAATGATGCCGGATCTAAGTCCTAATGCAAAGGCTGGTGCCGGTAAAGGCGGCAAACCTGTAAGGCCCGTACGCATGGAAGATGGTATATTAAAACAAGGCTATCGCCTTCCGTCAGAGGCAGAGTGGGAATATGCTGCTTTGGCACTGGCCGGCAATACCCAATTTGAAAATATTGATGATGGTAAAATGTATCCATGGAATGGCTTGGGTGTACGTTCTGCCAAAAGCAAAACCCGCGGTTTAATATTAGCCAACTTTAAACGTGGCAACGGTGACAACGCCGGTGTGGGAGGCTACCTGAATGATAAAGCCGATATTACCGCCCCGGTAAGGTCATATGCTCCAAATGATTTTGGCCTATATAATATGGCTGGCAACGTAAATGAATGGGTGGCCGATACCTATCGCCAAACATCTTTTGAGGAATTTGATGATTTTAACCCTTTCCGCGGTAACGAATACACCAATAAACGTTTGGCTGACCCGTCAAAGGGCCTTTATGCCAAAGATAAATATGGCCGCCCTATCAAAGATCCTGCAAAATCAAATAAAAAATTAACATACAGTGAGCTTTTAGCTCAGCAAGGTTTAAGGCCCGACTCGGCCAATGCAGCCCCTCAAGCCCAGCCTGCAGATCCGGCTAATGGCAATGCGGCAGCAAACGCAACAACTTTGCCTCTTGCCGCCAAAAATTCAGGAAAACCTTTTAATCCCGACCTTAGGGGCGAAAAAGACACTGTTAACATGGCATTATATGGCACTACCACGCTGGTTAATAACCATTCAAAGGTTTATAAAGGTGGTTCATGGAATGATATGGCATATTGGTTAAACCCGGCAACCCGTCGTTTTATGGACCAGGACGAAGCAAGCGCCGAGGTTGGTTTCCGCTGTGCTATGACACTGGTGGGCGCGCCTGAAATACATCCGGTAGGCAAGCCGCATTATGGTGTTAAAAAAGCTAAAGCTTATAAATCAAGATAACAACTTTAACATATAAACAATAAAGGCCGTTCTGTTTGGAACGGCCTTTATTGTTTTACATCACCTCTGCGTTAAACGGAGCCTTTGAACCAACGAACCCGTCATTCAGAAATGGCCTGCTACATTGCTGAAACAACAAGTGAATAATTAACCTTAACACATTATAGCTTTTTATGACATGTAAGGTGATCTTATAGGACATGATAAGCCAGAATAAAAAGGATAGTTGCCAAATCAACCATGCGTGTGAACATCTGAATCAGAAATTATGGCACAAAAAACCCCGGCATTGTTCATATGCCGGGGCTAAAATTTATGACAGATCTAAATTATTGATATCCTTCATTTTGTGTTAAGTTAGGATTGGCATCCCGCTCGCGTTTAGGGATTGGGAATATTAGCTTAGGCGAGTTCCATTGAAATGTTTGTACTGGGTTACCATCGCCATCAATTGAATGAGTGCTTTCCGTATATCGTTTTAAATCCCCCAATCTGAAACCTTCAAAAGGAAGTTCAACGCGACGTTCCTTTTTAACTGCTGCAAACAGAGCATCTTTTGTAACCGCTGTTGTGTTACCTAGTTTTGCCCTATTTCTTACCATATTTATATCAGCGGCTGCGCCAATTAAATTGGGTGTAGCCTTTCTTACCCGTGCTTCGGCCCTAATCAGGTAAATTTCGGCCAAACGGATGGTAATTACGTTTCCAAAAGTGTTATTAAACTTAGTTGTAAATGGATCATCAGTAAACTCATTGGCTCTATCATCACCAGGTTCATAGCGGTCAAGGTGCTGTTGGTTTATATATGTTTCTCCACGGCCGGAAAAATCAGAACTTGCATAAACTTCGTTCAGGGCATTAAAACCTGATTGATTTGAAATCTGGATCGCAAATATATCTTCAGTGGAATTAAACACATGAGTCGCTTGCGCCGGCTTCTGGAACTCTTCTGTAAAATTCTTTACTAGCGTGAAATCTCCAGCGTCAATTATTTTTGTAGCCTCGGCTTCCGCCAGATCAAATTTTTCCTGAGTCAGGTAAATCCTTGCCAATACTGCCGACGCTGCGGACGAACTTGCATAAACAGACTTGCCAACTTCCAGATTAGTTTCAGCTGTTGTTAAATCAGCTATTGCCTGGGCATAAATTTCGGCAACCGTGTTCCTCTTAACCTTTTGTATGCCTGGTATAGTAGTGGTTGGTGTTAACACCAGTGGTACAGCCAGGTTTGTTGCTGGCGAACCATTAGTATCATTCCAGGCTCTACCAAATGCACGTGCCAGGTCAAAATAAGTCATACCACGCAAAAACTTTGCTTCGCCCTCCACTCTCTTTTTATTAGCCTCGTCAACTAAATTTAAGTTTGCTAAAACTGTATTACAAACTCCTATAGCATTATATCCGTCGTCCCATACTCCTTCAACAAAAGCATTATTAATGGTTATTTTCTTATCGTTAAGTTCTGTGTACTCAGAAAATGTACCAAAGTATGAGAAATCTCCATCATCAGCCAAGAAATCGGTTGTTGCCTGCAATCTTCCGCCATACAAGTTTCTTAAACCAGCAGCAGTATATGCGCCAATAAGTACCCCTTGTACGTCTTTTGATGTTTTTAAAGCCTGATCGGATTCAACAGTATCATGCGGCTTTATATCCAACTGCTTTTGACAGCCGGTATTATACAGCATTATTATTGTACTTAACGTTATAATTGAATATCTTATTTTTTTCATCATCTTCAGCTTAAATTAAAATCCCACGTTTATTCCAAAGGTTATTGTTTTAGCCTGCGGGGCCGCGTAAAAATCATAGTTCTGGGTAATATTTCCTGAGAACGCGTCAGAGTTCAGCTCGGGATCCCAACCTTTATATTTGGTCCAGGTTGCTAAATTAGTGGCCTGTGCATATATTCTCAGGCTTTGTAATTTGATTTTAGCAAGTACTGATTTCGGGAAGTTATAACCTAAAATTATGTTCTTTAAACGAAGGTATGACCCGTCGTCCAAAAATCTTGAGCTTGGACTTATACCATTGCCGCCAAATAATCTTGCCTCTGGCACCATTGTAATATCCCCCGGTTTTTTCCATGATTTAAGCTGATCGATCGTTTGATTATCAGCACCATTATTAAAACCAACTGACATGTATTGTCCGCCACCGTTATATATTTGATCACCATTTACCTCCTGTAATAAAAAGCTAAAGTCAAATCCTTTATAACTTACTGTATTGTTTAAACCAGCAATAAATTTAGGGTTAGGATTACCAACAACCACAGGTGTTGCCTGGTTATAATCATTAGTAGTTGCCCTGTCGCGTTTGCCGTTACCCAGATCAGTATTTTTGTAGTAAAGTGCATCACCATTAGCCGGATCGGCACCTGCAAACTCTACAGTGTAAAATACACCTAATGGCTGGCCCTCAACAGCGCGGTTCACTGCATCGCCTGCACCCGTAATAACCTGCCCCTTCAGATCAGTAATTTTATTACGGTTAACAGAGAAGTTAAAACTTGTGCTCCAGGTTACTTCTTTACCTACTATATTCTTTGAGTCGATCTGCAATTCAAATCCCTTGTTTTGCAGTTTACCAAGATTTTCTGTAATCGTGGTAAATCCAGAAGTAGCAGGGATCTGAACGTTCAGCAACAGGTCTTTAGTTTTCTTCAGGTAAACATCAAACTGCCCCGATAAGCGGCCATTAAAGAAACCTATATCTAAACCCAGGTCAGATTGCGCCGTAGTTTCCCACTTTAAATTAGGATTAGGTAGTTGAGTTGGTCTTGCGCCAGCAACACCAGCGTATCCAAACTCTGTAAATAATCCGCGTGATGGAAAATTACCGATCTCTGAATTTCCTGTTATACCATAACTGGCCCTTAACTTCAATTCAGAGATTAGTTGTTGTTTTTTCATGAAGCCCTCTTCTGAAACAATCCACCCAATTGAACCTGCAGGAAAAAATCCATAACGATGATTGGCGCCAAACCTTGAGGAACCATCAACGCGGCCACTTAACGATAAGAGATACTTCTCATCAAACTTATAGTTTGCCCTGGCAAAATAAGAAAGTAATGAATATGCAGTTGTTGAGGATGTAGCAGCGGTAATATCAGCAGCACTGATCAACTTTTTATATGCATCACTCGGAAACTGACGCCCGGTAATGGAATTCAAATCATTTTGCTGACGTTGATAGGTCATGCCACCCACAACATTGATATTACTTTTACCAATATCTTTAATAAATTGTAAAAAGTTGTTGGTGTTAAAGTTCACAGATGTAACAGATGAGTTAAACCCGAAACCGTTTGGAGTACCAGAGTTACGTGCTGTTAAGCTGCCCGAAAAACTATCCTCACCTGAATTTAATATATCCACACCAACCTCAGAGCGGAAGCTTAATGATGGAAGCAACTTCACCTGGGCATAAACATTACCGAGATTCCTGTAATCTGTGGTGTTAAAAAAACTATTTTGGGCATTTAATAACGGATTAAAATAGATTGGAAAATCGCTATTAGGAAGGCCGCTTACCGGATCAAGTGCACCGCTTGTTAAACCTGTTCGTGGATCAATAACCGGTGTAATTGGCGATAAAGCCGCAACTTGCATTGGGGTTGAAAATTGATTGTCATTATCCAAACGATAATTCTTGGTACGAGAAACACTTAGGTTGGCCCCTACTTCCAACCACTTGTTAGCCTGGTTACTTACGTTAGTCCTTAAGCTGTATTGGTTAATAGCATTCCCTATCAGAAAGCCTTTCTGATTATTATAAGTACCTGATATATAAAACTTAGTTTTATCGTTACCGCCCGATAATACCAGGTTATAATTTTGTACAGGGGCATGTTGGGTAATTTCCTTCTCCCAATCGGTATTTACTTTGTATGTTTTATAATCGTCACTCCCGGCGGCATATCTTTTTAACCTTGCCTCAATTGAGGTGTTTGAGTATCCGCCAGCTATACCTGCAGCTCTTAGTGCCGTAACATATTGTTCTGCATTAAAAAACTCACGCTCACGAGTAGGTTTGCTAAAGCCATAGTATTGATTGTAAGTTATTTTGGTATCACCGGCTTTGCCTTTTTTAGTTGTTATCAAAACTACACCATTTGATGCCCTTGAACCGTAAATTGCAGATGCAGATGCATCCTTTAATATATCTATCGATTCAATGTCATTTTGGTTCAGATCAACCAGCGGGTTAGTTGACGCTCCATTGGTTGAAAAGTCATTAACAGTGATGGGCAAACCATCAACCACATATAATGGCTGATTACCCGCAGATACGGATGAGGCTCCCCGAATGCGTACTTGTATACCCTGGCCCAATTTACCATTCTGTGCCTGTATATATACTCCCGGGGTGCGGCCTTGTATAGCTGATTCCAAACTGGGTACGGGGATGTTCTCAATATCCGCTCCTTTTATTTTTGATACAGAACCGGTTAATGAACGCCGGCTTTGTGTACCGTAACCCACTACTACAACCTCGGTAAGTTGTTTAGAGTCAGGTTCAATCTGAGCGTTGACAACATCGCCCTTTATAGAAACCTCCAAAGATTTATACCCCACAAAACCAAAGACAAGAACCTTTGCAGCACCTGGCACAGATAATTTATATGAACCACTAATATCTGTTTGTGTCCCTGTACCAGTAATGCCTTTTACGGTTACGCTTACTCCAGGCAGGGGCGACCCATCTTTTTGATCTGTTACTTTACCGGTGATAATGCGGTTCTGTGCCAAACCAAATGAAATACAAGAAAATAACAATAAAATTGTTAGTAAATTTTTCTTCATAAAGTAATTGTTAAATTAAAAGAAGTAAGCTATTAAAAAAAAAGCGCAGAAACAATAAAAATATCAAAAATACGTTGTTTTTATTGCAATATCACCAAAAGTAAGATTCAAATAATATCAGAACTCAATTAAAATCTGACTTTTTTCTACTTTATCGCCCGCTTTTATCTTTATTTTTTTTATTACTACATCAGCCGGAGATTTAATTATATTTTCCATTTTCATGGCTTCCAGCACAAACAGATTATCGCCTTTTTTTACTTCGTCGCCTTCGGCAGCAAAAACCTTAAGTACCATTCCGGGCATAGGCGCCTTTATTTCACTCACCTTTGTACTGTTCAGGTTGCTCAAACCAAGCTTATCAAGTAAAATATCAAACTGATCTTTTGCCGAGACTGCATAAATGGTATTATTTACCTTGATCTCTGCTGTTTTCAAAGCTCTGTTAAAGCTAACTATTTCTACGCTGTACGACGAAAAGTCGTTTCCAATAACATGGTATATTCCCCCGCTTATGTATTTAACATCAGCTTCGGTCTTTTTATCATCTATAAACAAACCTTGTTCGGTCCGGTTAATTTCAAAATCATGCAGGCCGTTCACATTTAGCTTGTACATATAGTAATGAGTTTTGAATAATAAGTTAAAGCATTTTATAGAAATACTATATTAGGTATTTTTTATAGATAAATAACCATTTTACTTTCACTAAAGATCGCGAACGGCTAATACTTATTGGGTAAATACGTACTGAATTAAATTAGCCCCCATTTTTAAGGCTTTTAAGCGCGTCTCCTGCGTATCGCCTGCATAAGTACCATAATCTTCCCAACCGTTGCCCAAATCGCACTCATAGGTATAAAAACAAACTAACCTGCCTTTATATATCAATCCAAAGCCTTGTGCACGTTTACCATCGTGTTCATGGATCTTCGGCAGCCCGTTGGGGAAACTAAATTTTTGATGATAAATAGGGTGGTTAACCGGCAATTCCACGAAATCAAGCTCAGGAAAAACTTTTTTCATTTGCGGACGAACAAATTTATCAAGTCCATAATTATCGTCGATATGTAGAAATCCGCCGCCGGCCAAATACCTGCGCAAATTCCGGGCTTCCTGGTCTGTAAATATTACATTACCGTGCCCGGTCATAAAGGTAAACGGGTAATTAAATAATGAGGTACTGCCGGCTTCAACCACGTCATCGTCGGCTTCAAAATTTGTTTTTAAATTTTCGTTACAAAATTTTATCAGATTGGGCAACGCGGTACGGTCTCCATACCAATCACCGCCGCCATTATATTTAAGCCGGGCTATTTTATAAGCGGGCGAACTAAAACCGGTAATAACCATGATGGCAGCAAAAGCAACTACAATACATTTGGCTATTCTCATAAGCGGTTTAAAAAGTTTATTTCAAAGCAGGCCTCCAATGCCGCAGTTTCGGTACGCAAACGGCTTTCACCTAAAGTTATGGGTTTAAAGCCGCTTTGCAAAGCGCTTTCTATTTCGGCAGGAGTAAAATCGCCTTCAGGTCCTATCAGTACCAGGTAACGTCCCTGTAATGCAAGTTCATCACGCAGATTCAATTTATCGCGTGGCTCACAATGCGCAATGAATTTTTGGCCGTTAAATGGCTGCTGCAAAAGTTGCCCCAGTTTAACAGGCTCGTTTAAAACTGGATGATAGGCTTTTATAGATTGTTTTATAGCCGCGGTAATAATCTTGTTCAGCCGGTCGGTCTTTACCTCTTTACGTTCAGACCGGTGACTGATGATCAATGATATTTCATCAATACCAATTTCAGTGGCCTTCTCCAAAAACCACTCCAAACGTTCAATATTCTTTGTGGGGGCAACCGCAAGATGCAGGTAATGGTTACGCTGGTTAAAACCATTAACTACCGAAGTGATATTAAGTATAGTGCGTTTGGGGTGAGCATCATGGATAACAGCGGTATAAAAGCCACCGCGACCGTCAATTAACTGAACTTCGCTACCTGCTTCGAGCCTTAATACTCTAACGGCATGCTTGCTTTCTTCTTCACTAAGAAAATATTGCGGATGTGCGGGTTCAATATCAGGAGTATAAAAGAGTTGCATTTTTATCAGATTATCAAGCGATTAGCGACCAGTATCACGACAGTTGCATTTGATTTATGTAACCCAAAAAAAATCCTGATACTAGATGCTAACTATTGGATACTAATATTTGATATTAGTGTAAATCTACCGCATCTTCTTCATTTATCAGCAATTCGAGCTTAACCGATTCAATATTCTGGTCAGATTTTCTTAGCACGGTGATATTGTATCCGTTTGATTCCTTTTGCTCGCCAACGTCAGGTATCTTACCAAATATGTGACCCAACCAGCCTGATACGGTGTCAAAGTCGCCGTCTTCGGGTAAATCATGTGGTAAATGCTCGTTAACATCATATATGGGAGCCAGGGCATTTACTATAAATTCACGGTCATTAACTTTTTCAACAATAGGTTTTTCTTCATCATACTCGTCCTGTATCTCACCTACCAGTTCCTCCACAATATCCTCCAGCGTTACCATACCGGCTGTACCGCCAAACTCATCAAGCACAATGGCTATTTGTATGCGTTTCTGCTTCATTTCGGCCATCAGATCATTGATCTTTTTGGTTTCCGGAATGAAGTATGGTTTGCGAATAATATCTTTTAATATGATCTGCTCACTACGAGCCAGTAACGGCAAAATATCCTTGGCATGCACAATACCAATTATCTTATCAATAACCTCATCATAAACCGGCATACGGGAATAGCCCTCGGTTATCAGTATCTCGAGCAACTCATCCTTAGCGGTGTCAACCTCAATACCTGATATTTTGGTACGGGGTACCATGATATTTTTAACCACACGCTCGTTAAAATCAAACACGTTCTGTATCAGTTCGTGTTCATTGGAGTCTAGTGCCCCGGTCTCCCTGCCCTGCTCAAGCAGGTATTGCAACTCCTCCGAACTGTGATGTGCTTCGCCGCCGGGCAATGTTTGTATACCTAACAATCTTAATATAAAATTAGCGAAGGTATTGAGCACCCATATAAACGGCCTGAAGGTAACATAAAATATGCGGAGGGGTAATGAAACCGTCATCACGGTACGTACGGAACGTTGTATTGCCAATGACTTAGGAGCAAGCTCACCAAATACAATGTGGAATACAGTAATGAGAGTAAATGCCGTTATATGACTTATGTTAATAACTACATTAGAGGTAATGGTTAGGCCCAGCTCAGAAAACAACCTGAGCATAATTGTGGTAACCACGCCCTCGCCCACCACGCCAAGCCCAAGTGAAGCTATGGTTATCCCCAACTGTGTTGCAGCGAGGTAGCCATCTAAGTTATACATAATGCCCCGGGCCACTTTAGCCATGCGGCTGCCGGTTTTAGCCTGCAGCTCAATCTGCGATCCTCTTACACGTACCATGGCAAACTCAGCGGCAACAAAAAAACCGTTAAGTGCAACCAGTGCAAGTGTAGCTGCTATGTAATAGCCATTTATTTCGAGGTCCGGGGCCATTAATTATTTATTTGTTAGCAGGAAAGGTAGTTTTGTATAGTTCCAAGCTTTCCTGTATCACTTTATGCGCATAACGTAAACCCAATAAATGCTCAATAGTTACGTTTTTGCCTTCCAGCTTTTTATAATCTTTAAAAAAACGTACAATTTCAGTCATCGCGTGTGGCGGTAATTCATTAAGATCATTAATATAATTTACCGACATATCATTCTTTGCCACGGCTATGATCTTATCATCCTGCTCCCCATTATCAACCATGTGCATTACTCCTACTACCTTTGCTTCGATGATCGACATCGGAAATACATCAATAGAACAAAGTACTAATATATCAAGTGGATCTTTATCATCACAATAAGTTTGAGGGATAAAGCCATAATTGGCAGGATACATTACCGACGAAAATAAAACACGGTCGAGTTTTAGCAAGCCAGAGTCTTTATCAATTTCGTATTTTGCTTTTGAACCTTTAGGTATTTCAATTATTGCATTTACAACTTCGGGAATATTTTCACCTGGAGAAACCTGGTGCCATGGGTGTAGTGTACTCATTTAGTATATTATATTTATTTTTTATTCTCTTTAGCTTCTAAACATTTCTTTCTTACATAAGCCACAATAAGCGGAATTGTTGTAGCAATAATAAGTCCTAAAACTATATATTGCAGATAGTCCTTTAGCTGCGGAAACCTTTTGCCTAAAAAAAAACCGCCCAACGTAAACGAACATACCCAGGTAACACTACCTATAAAGTTATATAAAGTAAAACGCTTTATATCAACCTTAACTACTCCTGCAAATATAGGGGCAAATGTTCTAACTATAGGGAAAAATCTACCTAAAATCAATGCCATGCCACCGTACTTATTATAAAATTCGCTGGCAAGCGTTACATATCGCTTTTTAAAAAATAATGAGTCATTCTTATTAAAAAGCACTGGTCCTGTCCGATAGCCAAACCAGTATCCGGCAAAGTTTCCAAGTACCCCGGCACCAACAAGCGACAAAACCAAAGTGGATATAGTTACATCAACCTTACCGGCCGAGCATAATAACCCTGCCATAAACAGCAGGTAATCTCCTGGTAAAAAAAAACCAAAAAATAAGCCGGTTTCAGCAAAAACAACAATAAGCAAGAGATAAAAGCCTCCCCTGCTTATAATGGATTGAGCGTCCGTTAAATTTTGAAGGTATTCCCAAAAACTTTCCATTCACTATATCTGTAAAACTACAAATATTAAATCAATTTGCAGTTATCCGTTTACTGATTAAATGAACCTGGCAATAAAATCGGGGTAAATACCGATAATGATTGTAACCAAAGCTGAGATTGCAAATACAATTTTATAGTATGCAGGTACAACCAGTTCCGCACGGTCGGCCGAGCGAAAATACATAGCAATAATAACCCGGAAATAATAAAAGATACTGATAATAGCATTTATTACGGCTATAATAACAAGCCAGATCTGGTATTTTGCCAGCGCACCTGAAAACATAAAGAATTTGCCTATGAAACCTGCAGTAAGCGGTATCCCCGCCAATGAAAGCATGGCTATAGTAAGTACCAATGCCAAAAACGGATTGTTTTTAGCCAGTCCATTAAAACTTTCAAAGTTATCACTTCCGCTTTGTTGCTGCACCAGTATCAAACTGCCAAAGGCGATGATGGAGGCAATGGAATAAGCGGTTGCATAAACAAATACCGAATTAGCCGAGCCTGAACCTAAAGCCACTATAGCGAAAAGTAAATAACCCGCATGTGATATGCTTGAAAATGCAAGCATACGTTTAAAGCTTTGTTGGTATAATGCAGTTATATTACCGATAAACAAAGTGACGATTGTAATGATCAGCAATACCGGTACCCAAAAATCAGACAGTGGCGCAAAACACGCAGAAAATAAGCGCAGGAAGGCAGCAAAGCCAGCCGTTTTAACCACAGTTGACATGAAGGCGGTAATAAGTGTTGGCGAACCTTCGTACACGTCTGGTGTCCAGAAATGGAAGGGAGCAGCACCTACCTTAAAGCAAAGCCCTACAATGATCAAGGCTATACCGGTATAAAACATAGGGTCAATATGCTGATGAGATATAACCCAATCGCGTATGGTTTCCAAACTGAAAGAACCTGTTGAGCCATACAGTAACGTAATACCAAATAACAGGAAGCCGGTTGAAAAAGCGCCCATCAAAAAGTACTTTAAAGCGGCCTCGTTTGATGCAAAATCGCTTTTCTTGATACCTGCCAGTATGTATAAGCTTACCGACATGATCTCGATACCGATAAATAGCATAACCAGGTTATAGAACGAAACCATAACAATGATACCGGCCAGCGAAAACAGGATAATAGCATAGTATTCGGCCACGTTCCGGCTGATCTTTTCAAAATACCCCCCCGATAACATCAGGATAAGAATGGTTGCTATAATAGTAATGCCCGAAAACGCGATAGAAAAATTATCGAACATCATCATACCATGATAAACTGGCTGTGCAACATTATTCCATTGAGCAATGGCTAAGCCTAAAGCAACCAACAAGCCCACGATGGTAACCGGCAATATCAATTTTGTAGCCTTATATAAGCCAAAGTACAAAAGTGCTATAGGTAAAACAGATATGATGATTAAAGTATTCATTTATTTTCTTGAAATTCTAAAAACAATTAGAGTTTTCCGTTTAATGATAATATTAAATTATTAACAGCCGCTTCTGATATATGCATAATAGGATGCGGGTATACCCCAATCACAATTATTAATATACAAATTATTGCCAACGTTAATTTTTCTGATCCGGTGATATCCGTAAATGTGGCTGTTAGTTCATTGGTTTCGCCCTGCATTACATTTTTATACATACGCAACATGTACACCGCGCCAAAAATGATGGTAAGCCCGGCAACTGCCGCCAGTGTAATGCTCACATAATGCGAAGCGCTATATTGAAAAACACCATTCAGTAATAAAAACTCGCCTATAAAGCCATTGGTTAAAGGCAAGCCTACAGTGCCCAGCACAATAATTAAAAAGGCAATGGAAAATTGCGGCGCCACTTTGGCTATACCACCAAGCTGGCCAATATCACGGGTATTAAGCCTGCGGCTAATAATATCCCATATAAAGAACATACCTACCACGTTAATACCGTGATTAAGCATTTGTATTAACGCTCCCTGTATACCTACAGCGTTCCACGCAAATATGCCGGCAGCTATTAAACCGACGTGTGCTATTGATGAGTAAGCTACCAGGCGCTTTCCATCTTTTTGGTTAAAGGCGATAAGCGAAGCATATATAATACCTATAACCGCCAATATCATTACCAGGCTTTGCCATTGTAAAAAGCCAAGCGGAGCGTTTGGTATTAACCAGCGAATAACTCCATATATCCCCATTTTTAACATAATACCTGATAACATCATGGTACCAGCTGTAGGTGCTTCGGTATAAGTATCGGGCTGCCAGGTGTGGAACGGAAACAGCGGCATTTTTATAGCAAAGGCAAGGAAAAACGCCCAAAATACCAGCGACTGGTGGTGCGCATCCATACCTAATTTATAAAACTCATGCAGATCATACGTTTTGCCGGGAGATTGCAGGTACAGATAAATAATACCTACAAGCATGAATAACGAACCCGCAAACGTGTATATAAAAAACTTAATAGTAATGCGGATACGATTTTCGCCGCCCCACAGGGCACATATAAAATAAATAGGAATCAACGCGGCTTCCCATCCAACGTAAAATAAAAACCCGTCTAAAGCCGTAAAAACAACCAAAAGCCCGGCTTGCATAAACAATATCAAACCATAAAAAGCACCCGCATTTTTATGCTCGTGCTCAAAAGTTGATAAAATGATCAGCGGCACAAGCAATGTGGTTAATAACACCATGATCATACTGATGCCGTCAATTCCGGCGCTAAAGTAAATGCCGAATTTTGTTATCCAGGGTACATCAATAATAAACTGGGTACTTGCATCAGGTGTAAACCGACTTAAAAATATGCCGGCTATTACCAGTTCGGCAACAGAAAAAAACAACGCTGCATACTTAGCAGCCCCGCTTTTTATTAAGGCTACTATAATTGCGGCAACTACTGGTAAAAAAATTAATATACTAACGGTCATGTTATATATGGTAAACGCTTGTCGTTTATATTTTAGTTAATCCCAATATGCTGTATGCCAATACAGCAATAATACCCAGTACCATGATGAATATGTAAAAACCTACATTTCCTGTTTGCAACAGGCGCAAGCCTTTGCTGGTTTCTATAGTGCCTTTACCTATTCCGTTCACCAAACCATCAATGCCCAGGCGTTCCACCACGTTATAAAAAAATGTAGAAAGAAAATCCAGCGGTTTGCGCACAATCATATCGTAAAGCTCATCAACATAAAATTTATTGTATGAGATACTGGTTAGTGCAGGGCGCTCTTCTGTATCAGCAACCGGAACACTGCCATTTTTGGCATATTTGATATAAGCATATATCAGGGCTATTAAGGCAACCCCAACTGAAACCGCCATTAATATCCATTCGGTACTTGCCTGCAAATGATGCTCACCCATCAACGCATTTGATTTTTCAAATACCGGCGCCAGGAAATGCTCCAGCTCGTGGTGACCGCCTAAAACTTCGGGTACGCCAATAAAACCGCCAACTATAGAAAGGATAGCCAGCACAATAAGCGGAATGGTCATGTTTGCCGGCGACTCATGCACATGGTGTTCCTGTTCATGTGTACCGCGGAACTTTCCGTAAAAAGTAAGATACAGCATCCTGAACATATAAAAGGATGTAAGCATGGCGGTAAATACGCCAACTACATAAAATGTAGTACTATGTGCATAGGCATGAGCCAAAATTTCGTCTTTTGAAAAGAAACCGGAGAAAGGGGGGATACCAGATATAGCGATGGTTCCGATAAGCATGGTAACGAAAGTTACTTTGATCTTTCCCTTTAAGCCACCCATTTTGCGCATATCCTGCTCACCCCCCATTGCGTGGATCACTGAACCCGCGCCAAGGAATAATAAAGCTTTAAAGAAAGCGTGTGTTAACACATGGAAAAATGCACCTGTATAAGCGCCAACGCCTAAACCTAAAAACATATATCCCAATTGTGATACAGTTGAATAGGCAAGTACCTTTTTAATATCGGTTTGTGTTAAAGCAATCAGTGCAGCAAATAGCGCGGTTGCCAAACCTACTATCGCCACAATCTCCATTGTATCCGGTGCCAAAGTATAGAATATATTGGAGCGGGCTATCATATATATACCTGCTGTAACCATGGTGGCAGCGTGTATTAATGCCGATACTGGCGTTGGGCCGGCCATTGCATCGGGTAGCCAGGTAAACAGCGGCAACTGTGCCGATTTACCAACCGCACCTATAAACAGTAATATGGTGATAGAAAAGAATGGCGCGGCACCGATATGTAAGGTAGCGGCCTTGGGAAAAATTTCGGCAAAGGAAATACTTCCGAAACTGTAAATAATAATGAACACTCCTAATAAAAAACCCAGATCGCCGATGCGGTTCATGATAAAGGCTTTTTTTGCCGCATCTGCATAGCTTGGATTGGTATACCAAAACCCTATCAGCAGGTATGAACACAGGCCTACACCCTCCCAACCTATAAACATGATAAGGTAATTTGAACCCATTACCAATAGCAGCATAAAGAACACAAACAGGTTAAGGTAAGCGAAAAACTTACCAAAGCCATTATCATCATGCATATAGCCAATAGAATACAAGTGGATGAGGAAACCAACGCCTGTAATGATGAGCAACATGATGGAGCTTAGCTGGTCAACCAGGAACGCGAATGGTATTTTTAATTCTCCTACGGAGATCCAGTCGAAATAAGTGATGTTAACAGGTGCTCCTGTTGATTTGATCTGGAAGAAAATGGCCAGGCTTAGACCGAAAGAAACCAATACCAGTAAACTGCCAATAAAGCCAATTATGTTCTTTGATAATGAATTGCGGCCAAGTCCGTTAATAATAAAACCGGCTAACGGTAATATGGGAATAAGCCAGATGTATTGATTCATATGCCCCTTCTAAATCCCCCGGTAGGAGAGATTGTTAGTTTTTTATTGTTTATTTATAAGCCTTTCGTTTTTATGAAAGGTGTTAATTACTCATTTTTAAAGCCCCTCTCCTGAGGAGAGGTTTGGATGGGCCTCTACCATTTTAACCTGTTCAATACGTTGATGTCAACCGAATTGGTATTGCGGTATATCATCACAATAATAGCCAACCCTACAGCAACCTCAGCTGCAGCCAGCGCCATAATGAAAAACACGAAGACCTGCCCGCTGGCATCCCCCCTGTAAACAGAAAAAGCACTAAGCAGCAGGTTAACTGCGTTAAGCATCAACTCAACTGACATGAATATCACGATAGCATTGCGGCGGATCAATACGCCAATGACGCCTATCGAAAAAATGATGGTGCTTAATAATATATAATGATTAAGCGGCACAGCATGTATAGTATTTGTTAAACTTTCCATTATGCGGTTTTAGGGTCTTTTGTTGCCAGCAGAACAGCACCTACCATTGCCGATAGCAGCAATATGGATGATACTTCAAACGGCAGTAAAAATTCGTTAAACAATACTTTACCTAAATTTTTAACCAAACCCAGGTCTGGATTTTTTAATATCACGGGGTTAGACACACCAATGGATTTTAATGAGGCCACCAGGGCTACAATTAAAATTCCTCCGCCTACTACTCCGGCAAACTTTACCATAAATGGCTTCACCGGCTCGCTTTCCTTATTCAGATTAATGAGCATTAGGGTGTAAAGGAACAGCACCAATATAGCTCCCATATACACAATAAAATTAACTACGGCCAAAAACTGGGCGTTCATTAAAATATAATGTACGGTGAACGTAAAAAAGGTAAGTATAAGATAAAGGATACTATGTACCGGGTTTTTGGCCGAGATCACCAGTATCGAGAAGAATATGGATAAAAACGCGATGAAGTAAAATGTACTCATGTTTATATTTTACAAAATACCCTTGCCCGTTAAAGAGTTGGGCAAAGGTATAAAACTTCTTATTGATTTAAGGGGGCTTCTACTAATTTGTCTTTGCCGTAAATAAAATCCTTCCTTAAATAGTCGGCCGGCACAATATCGCCGTCAAGATAAATAGCTTCTTTAGGGCAAGCCTCTTCGCATAAGCCGCAAAAAATGCAGCGCAGCATGTTTATTTCATAAACAGCGGCATATTTTTCTTCACGATATAA
This sequence comes from Mucilaginibacter pocheonensis, assembly GCF_031456535.1. Lineage (NCBI taxonomy): Bacteria > Pseudomonadati > Bacteroidota > Sphingobacteriia > Sphingobacteriales > Sphingobacteriaceae > Mucilaginibacter > Mucilaginibacter pocheonensis. The sequence goes on along the minus strand of NZ_JAVDUU010000006.1, from coordinate 48,929 downwards.
GTGTTCTTCGCCTTTCTGGCGTTCGGCAGCTGTCATGGTTATGGCCTCAGCTGGACATGATAGCGCGCACAAACCGCAGGCGGTGCAGCGTTCCCTGCCTTCTTCATCGCGTTTAAGCGAGTGCATCCCACGAAAATTCTCAGAAAACTCACGTTTCTCCTCCGGATAACTAATTGTTACCGGTTTCCGGAAAAAGTGTTTCATGGTGGTTGCAAGTCCGCTAACTATAGCCGGCAAGTAAGCGCGCTCCATTAAATTGAGTGGCTTTACTTCCAGTACTTTGCGCTTATTACTTAATGATTCCATTTATTTGAACTCCAATCTAACTAAATAATGTAGTAATTATGCCCGTAAGCACAATGTTGGCAATAGCCAGTGGTATCAATATCTTCCAGCCCAGGTCCATCAATTGGTCGTAGCGGAAACGTGGTATTGTCCAGCGTACCCACATAAAGAAAAAGATGAACAGGAAAATTTTCACAAAAAATACGCCTACACCAATCAGCGGACCAATAGCAGGGCCTGTATGGGCCAGCACCCAATCCATACCGGGATAGTTATAGCCGCCCCAGTAAAGGGTAGCCATCACTGCCGATGATATAAACATGTTGATATATTCCGCAAACAGGTAAAAACCCAGTTTCATGGATGAGTACTCTGTATGATATCCACCCACCAGTTCGGTTTCGCACTCAGGCAAGTCAAATGGTGTACGGTTGGTTTCGGCAAAGGCACACACCAGGAATAAAATAAAGCCAACGGGTTGTCTTAACACATTCCAGTGCCAGCTGTGCTGTTGTTCAGCAATTTCGCGAAGACTTAAGGTATTGGTTAACATCAGTAAAGCGATAATGGATAAACCCATTGAAATTTCGTAACTGATATTTTGCGAAGCCGCACGGATAGCACCTAATAAGGAATATTTATTGTTTGACGCCCAGCCACCTATCATTACACCATACACACCTAAGGATACCACACCAAAGATGTACAATATGCCCACGTTGATATCTGTAACCTGCAGATCAATAACATGACTGCCAATGGTCATTTTTTGTCCCCATGGAATAACCGCCGAACCTATACAGGCCGTTAATATGGCCAGCGAAGGGCCCACTATAAATAGAAAGGGCGTTGCATTAGATGGGATTATCTCCTCCTTTAAAAACATTTTTCCACCATCGGCCAGGGGTTGTAAAATACCCCATGGACCGGCGCGGTTAGGCCCTATCCTGTCCTGAAAAAACGCGGCAACTTTACGTTCTGCATAAGTTGAGTACATGGCCACAACAAGGCTGATAGCGAAAATGATCACTATTAATACCAATTTAATTATAATATCTGCAGTAGTTCCCATTATAAGCGTGTGTCTCTTTCAAATTGTTCTTTATTCGCTTCCATCAGTACCGGGTTAGTTTTAACAACCGGCAGCGGTATAAATTCATAATGATTTGAGCTGATCACTGATTTATGCGACACTTTTCTGGGTCCTTCAATTACCCAGTCGGATGTTTTCTTTTTATCAAAACGGCAGGTATTGCAAATAAATTCCTCTACCTCGCCATAAACATCTTTACGGCCGGTTACCCTGATCACATCATCACCTTTATACCATAAAGTAACCTTACCACAACATTTATCGCAGTCGCGGTGTGCTTCCACCGGTTTGGTAAACCATACGCGATTTTTAAACCGGAAAGTTTTATCGGTTAAAGCGCCAACTGGGCAAACATCTATAATGTTACCTGAAAAGTCGTTATCAACCGCTTTAGTTATGTAGGTTGATATCTCGGAATGATCACCCCTGTTTAGTATGCCATGCAAACGAGTGTTGGTGATCTGATCGGCAGTGAATACACAGCGATAGCATAAAATACAACGGGTCATGTGCAGCTGTATCTTGTCGCCAATATCAATTTTCTCAAATGTGCGGCGGTCAAACTCATAACGGGTTTTAGCAGCGCCATGTTCAAAACCCAGATCTTGCAGGTGGCATTCGCCGGCCTGGTCACACACTGGGCAGTCAAGCGGGTGATTGATCAATAGCATCTCAACCACGCCTTTGCGGGCCTCAATAACCTCGGGCGAGGTAATATTTTGCACCTCCATGCCATCCATTACCGTGGTGCGGCATGATGCAACCAGCTTGGGCATTGGGCGCGGGTCTTTTTCAGATCCTTTGCTCACCTTAACCAAACAGGTACGGCATTTACCGCCACTGCCTTCCAGCTTGGAGTAATAGCACATAGCAGGCGGAACGATATCGCCCCCGATCTGCCTTGCGGCATTCAGGATAGTTGTCCCTGGTTCTACTTCAACGGGTATCCCGTCTATTGTTACTTTCATTGACATTTTATATAACGTCCTTTTTATTTTGTCCCTATTACCGGGTATAATTCTTATTCATTCATGTCATTGGGAACAATCCTTAGTTCCTCAGGATGACAAGTTTTCTTCACTTATCCGGCAACAGATTCTAACTTCGGAAGCGGATCAGCATAATGTGCCAGTCCATAATTCCTGGTTGTTGCTTCACCCGCGTTTGTCACATGCCATTCAAATTCATCCCTGAAATGACGAATGGCACTGGCCACCGGCCATGCTGCCGCATCACCCAGTGGACAAATTGTATTCCCTTCAATTTTTTTAGATACATCAACCAGCAGGTCCATATCACTCATTTTACCGTGGCCGTACTCTAAACGATGCAATACCTTTTCCATCCAGCCGGTACCTTCACGGCACGGTGAACATTGGCCGCAGCTTTCATGATGGTAAAAACGGGCGAAGTTCCAGGTATTACGAACAATACAGGCATCCTCGTCATAAGCTATAAATCCGCCGGAACCCATCATGGTTCCGCTAACAAAACCGCCATCAGCCAATGATTCATAGCTCATTAACCGGGGCTCGTTATTAATAGTTTTCAGAATAAGGTTGGCTGGTAAAATTGGCACTGAGGAACCTCCGGCCACAACTGCTTTCAGGCGTTTGCCATTAGCAATACCGCCACAATATTCATCAGAGTATATAAATTCTTCAACGGGTAACCCCAGGTCAATTTCATAAACGCCCGGTTTTTTCAGATTGCCACCTGCCGAGATAAGCTTGGTGCCGGTGCTTCGGCCAATGCCTAATTTAGCATATTCATCGCCGCCTTCGTTCACAATTGGCACTACCGCCGCTATTGATTCTACGTTATTTACAACCGTTGGGCAGCCATATAACCCAGCAATAGCCGGGAATGGTGGTTTTATACGCGGGTTACCACGTTTGCCTTCCAATGATTCCAGAAGAGCGGTTTCTTCGCCGCATATATAGGCGCCGCCGCCGGGTTGTACATAAAGCTCAAGGTCATACCCAGAGCCTAAGATATTCTTACCAAGAAATCCTTTCGCCTTTGCTTCTGCTATGGCCCGTTCCAATATCCTGATCTGCGGCATCATTTCACCACGTACGTATATATACGATGTGTTGGCGCCCAATGCATAGCTTGATACAATCATCCCCTCAATTAACAGGTGAGGGATATATGTCATGAGATAGCGGTCTTTAAAAGTACCTGGCTCTGATTCATCAGCATTACAAACCAGGTAACGGGCTACACCCTCGGGCTTGGCCAAAAAGCTCCATTTCATGCCGGTTGGGAAACCCGCGCCGCCGCGGCCCCGTAAGCCCGACGTTTTCACTTCCTCCACTATCGCCTCGGGCGACATGGTTTTGATAGCTTTCTCAACAGCCGCGTAACCGCCTTTTGAGCGGTAAACATCAAATGTATTGATGCCGGGTACGTTTATATGTTCTAATAGTAATTTCCGTCCCATGATACTGTTAATTTTTTGTTCCCGCCTTTAAATCACCGATCAACTTATCTACCGATTCGATAGTTAAATTTTCGTAAAAAGTATATTCAGGACCAATTTGTAAAACCGGGCCAAAGCCACAGGCAGCAAGGCATTCTACACCGCGCCAGCTAAATAAGCCATCGGCGGTAACTTCACCTTCTTTAACCCCCAGCTTTTGCTCAATATGATCCATGATCTTTTCGGCGCCTACCAGGCAGCAACCGCTGGTACGGCAAACCTCCAGCACATATTTACCCTGTGGGCGCAAAAAATACATGGTATAAAATGAGGCAACCTCATAAACTTCAATAGGAAGTATATTTAAATACGCTGCCACCTTATCCATTGCAGGTACACTTAACCAGCCAAATTCAGCCTGTACAAGGTGCAGTACAGGCAACAAGCCCGATTTCTGTTTTCCCTCAGGATAACGGCTAACTACATCATCAAATTTACTGATCAGCTCCGGCGAAAAATCAACCGGCACCTGAGTATCTTCAACTTTAAGCATCTAATTCTCCGGCTATAACGTTTAAACTACTCATATTAATAATCGCGTCTGATAATAACATTCCACGGCTCATTGGCGCATACATCTGGTAGTTGATAAAGCTTGGCCTGCGGAAATGCAAACGGTATGGACTACGTCCGCCATCGTTCACCAGATAAAATCCCAGCTCGCCATTGGCACCCTCAACCGAGTGATATACTTCGGTATTAGGAGTTGGTATTTCGCCCATTACAATTTTAAAGTGGTAAATAAGGGCTTCCATGTTATTATAAACTTCTTCTTTTGGCGGCAGATAAAACTCGGGTACATCGGCATGAAAAATATCCGATGGTTCTTTTTCCAGTTTCACCAATGCCTGCTCAATAATGCGAAGGCTCTGCCACATTTCTTCGTTACGCACCAAAAACCGACTGTAAACATCGCCATTGGTACCCACCGGAATTTCAAAATCAAAATCTTCGTATGACGAATATGGATTCATCGCCCTTACATCATAATCAACGCCGGCAGCGCGTAGTAAAGGACCTGTCCAGCTATAGCTTAATGCCGTTTCGGCAGTAACAGCTGCAACATCTTTGGTACGGTCAACAAAAATACGGTTACGGTTAAAGAGCGATTCAAACTCTTTCAGCGTAACAGGAAAATCTTTCAGGAACTTACGCAATTTGACAAATGCAATAGCATTAAAGTTACGTTCAAAGCCGCCAATGCGACCAATATTTGTGGTAAGCCGCGATCCGCAGACCTCTTCATATATCTCGTATATAGCTTCGCGATGTTCCATCATGTACAGGAACCCGGTAAATGCACCTGTGTCAACACCTAATACTCCATTACAGATGATATGGTCAGATATGCGCGCAAGCTCCATGACAATCACTCGCAGGTAATCAACACGTTTTGGCGTAGTAATGCCCAGCAGTTTTTCAACTGTCATGTGCCAGCCCATATTGTTAATAGGCGACGAGCAATAGTTTAAACGGTCAGTAAGCGGGGTTATCTGGTAAAAAGGCCTGTGCTCTGCAATTTTTTCAAAAGCACGGTGTATATAACCAATGGTTGATACGCCGCTAACAATTCTTTCACCATCCAACTGCAGCACATTCTGAAACACGCCATGTGTAGCGGGGTGCGTTGGACCCAGGTTAAGGGTTGAGTACTCGGTTTGCGGATCGTTGTCTGTATATACAGGATGATTTTGCATCAGTATAATTATTAATTTAGATATGAGATTTGAGAGGTGAGATTGAGATCATTTCCTCTATATTAGGTAACAGTCCAAGTGTCAAATCTCACGTCTCAAATCTAATCTATATGTTATCTTCCGAAGAAGTAGTCTTTTTTATCAACGCGATTGGGGTCTTCCAGCGGAAACTCTTTGCGCATTGGAAAAGCAGTCATGTCATCAACATTTAATATCCGGCGCAGGTCAGGATGCCCGTCAAATATTACCCCGAAAAGGTCGTATGTTTCGCGCTCCATCCAGTTGGCACCATCCCAAAGCACGGTAGCTGTAGGAATATGTACATCCTCATTAGCTAAAAATACTTTTATACGGATGCGGGTATTAGTTGTAAGACTGTGCAAATGATATATCACTCCAATTGGCCTTTCCTGTTCAGGATAATGCACACCGGTAATATCAGTTAAGAATATAAACTTCAAAGCGGCATCAGTCTTTAAAAAAGTTAACAGATCAATGATCTGTTCCCTGCCGGTTTCTACCGTAAGCAAGCCATAAGGCTCTCCTACTACGGTTACCTGCTGGTCAAACTTTTCGCCAATTCTTTTTAAAAGTTCTTCGTTCGGTATCTGGGCCATTATTGAATTCCGTATTTAGCTAACAGTTCCTGATATTTAGGCTCATTCCTTCTGCGAAGCGATTCTGTTTGAACCAATTTTTGAATATTGATAAAGCCATCAATAATAGCTTCAGGACGTGGCGGGCAGCCTGGCACGTAAACGTCAACCGGTATTACTTCGTCTATACCCTGTAAAACGGAGTAAGTATCAAATATACCACCGCTTGATGCACACGCTCCTACAGCCATAACCCAGCGGGGCTCGGCCATTTGCAGGTACACCTGCCTTAGTACAGGTGCCATTTTTTTTGCAATGGTACCCATAACCATTAAAAGATCGGCCTGACGCGGAGAAAAGCTTAATCGCTCGGCACCAAATCTTGACAGATCATAATGAGAGGCCATAGTTGCCATAAACTCAATACCACAGCATGAGGTAGCAAATGGCAGGGGCCATAATGAATTTGAGCGTGCTATACCTATTACTTTATCAAGCGAGGTAGCAAAAAATCCAGCGCCTTCTATTCCTGCAGGGGCATCAACTATTTGAATATCACTCATTGAACTATTTTATAGACATTGAACTATTTTATAGAAAAACAACTATCCTCAAAAAGGTGGATAGCGTTCACAAATTTACAAATAATAAAGATGTAAAAAGTACACGATGGGTAAGCAGCAGACATATTTAGAATCAATCTAAACTTAGTCCCAATCTAAAGCCTTCTTTTTTATTACGTAAATAAAACCCAATAAAAGCGTGCCCATAAATATGAACATCTCTATCATACCATCTTTACCCATCTCCCTGAAATTAACAGCCCAGGGGTACATGAATATTACTTCCACGTCAAAAAGTACAAACAGTATAGCAACCAGAAAGTATTTAATAGAGATTGGCGTGCGGGCGTTGCCTACAACTTCTATCCCCGATTCAAAGGGGGTCAGTTTATCTTTAGTAACCCGTTTAGGGCCAATTTTGTGCGTTACAAACATAGTTGTTACCACAAACCCTATAGCCACCAGCATTTGGAATATGATGGGCAAATAATTAACCGGTAAACTTTGTAATTCCATGGTGCAAATATACTAATGCAACTATAATAAAAAAGGCCTCTTTTTCAAGAGGCCTTAATCTGTTCAATAATTTTTATTATTTGCTTTTACCGGCACCACCTTGTTTTGCAAAGTAGGCCTGAACCTGTTTATTAGTAGGGTCATTATCTCTTGCCTTTGTATAACTATCAGTAGCTTTAGCTGCATCCTTTTCTTTAAAGGTATAGTAATTACCTAAATATACATAAGCCTCTGCAAGGTTCTTTTTGGATCTGTCATCCGGCGCCCCTTTAGCAGTTATCAGCTCAATATATTTATCATAAAAAGGTTTGGCAAAGCCTTGAATGTTATTACGATCTTTTTCTTTTAAGTCGTTAACACGTGCACGATATAAAAATGCATCGGGATACGGGCTTGTGGCTGTTTTCTGAATCACATAGCTAAAAGCACTGTCAGCCTTGGTTAACAAAGTATCTGTAGAAGGATTCTTTGGATCATAACCAAAGTAGTAGCTTATACCTTCGTAAAAGTAATCAGTTAGCTTAACATTACGACCACCTTTTTGAGTAACCAATTTATAAGCATCACCTGCCTGTGCATACTTTTTCTGTCCGTATAACGATTTTGCAATTTCGCTGTAAACCTCAGTTTGTGTGGTGTCAAGCTCTAATGCTTTTTTCAGGGTGTTGATACCTACAGAGTCCTGACCGGATGCCATTTGTAAACGTCCCATGTATAAATAGTCACGTGGCATTATCCTTTTAGGATCTGCTTTTGTCATCCAGGTATTTAATGCGGTTACACCTGCAGGGTAATCTTTATTTTCATAAGCGGCATAACCTAAATAGCGGTATACCCTTAAGTTTGTTTTTGACGATTTTGCCAGATCTGCAGCCACTGTCTGTAATTCAGGGAATTGACCAGCGCTGATCAGGAAGTCGGCATATCGCATTTGCGACTCAACAGAAACATCTGTTAAGCTAAGATATTTTTTATATTCCTCAACAGCTTGTTTAATTTTGGTTGATGCCATCTTCGGATCGGTATTGGCCCAGCGGTTATCTGTCTCTGCCCATTCGCGGTAAGCCGGACCATAGTTAGGGTCAATGGCTAAAGCATCCTGAAATTGTTTTTCTGAATCTTCAAAGTTATTGGCAAATTTCCATAATACACCGGTAGCTACTTTTGCAGCCGGATTTTTAGGATCGATGGTTGACGCGTCAGAGTAAGCCTGGTAAGCTTCATTACTCTTTAGTTGTGAACGATATGCGTTACCTAAAGTGATCAACAAATCTGCATCTTTTGCATTTACCGCTTTACCTTTTTGCAAAACAGCTATAGCTGCATTTGCATCAGCCGGAGATATCTTTCCGTCGGGAGTAAGTGGTAATAAATAAGCCTCACCTACATATTGATATGGTTTGGAATTTTTACCGGCCAATGCAATGGCCTGATTAAAATTGGTTGTTGCTCCGGCATTATCTTTATCTAAACGGGCAACCGCACCTAAGCCTGCATAATTTAATGCAGATTTGGAATTTACAGCTATTCCTTTATTAAAGGTTGTCTTTGCAGAATCGGTATAATCCTGTTTAAGATACACCCATCCCAGATAAAAGAAATTTTCGTCCTTATCGGCTTGCGTCGTCGTAAGGTTTTTTAGCATCGATTTAGCTTTCTGATACTGTTCGGCATCAATAGCTTTTTTGGCGTCGGCAAGACTCTGCGCAAAAACTGACGAACCTCCTAATACCAGTCCTAATGATGCCGTGGCTATTCTACTAATCATTTTCATCGCTCGTATATAAATTTTAGTTAGTGTTTAATGTTTATTTCTCTCCCAGGCACGGATTCAGGCATTAAGTTTGATTTTAATATGATCCTTTGCCCTTTCTCACTTAAAACAAATTCTGAAAAACCGGTACCTAATCCCATTTTGCCGGTACTGTTTATAATAAATAGTTCCCTGCTCAGAGGATACTGTTTTAAGACAAGCGAACTTTGGGATGGTTTAAAGTATTCGTTATTAAACTTCTTATTGTTCTCGTCTTTAACAGCTACAATTTTGACATTATTAACAGCATCAGCATACTCTTTATCCGGGTCATTAAGCCAGTTAAAGCCGATAATACCAATGGCATTGGGATGCTGATTTACATATTTAAGCACCTCAACATTTGATTTCAGCGCGTAAATGTTTTTTTGTTTTAACTCCTTACTACCAGATAAATCCTTCAAATACCTTACCAAACTTGAATTTGGATTGTCGAAAACAATATTTTTATCTGTTTTAATTTTTCCGTTCAGCATACTTTTAATTTCGCCTACGGTAATTAGCGTGTCATTTGATGCCTGGTTTACAATCAAAGCAACTGCATCTATGGCAAAAGCCCTTATAACCGGCGGTAAGGTTCTTCTTTTTAATACATTTACCTCACTTGTATCCAAAGACCGGGCCAGTATGGCCACGCGCACACTATCATTAAGCAGCATTCGCAAAGCCTCGTTTTCTGACCGGTAAATTATATTGGGTTTAGCCTCGGGATATATGCCTTTAAAAACATACGCTTCTTCACTAATTATCGGCTTAAAAGATTCATCGGCAACTAAACTCACACTACCTGTTACAAAAGTATCAGATGGGGTTTTGGTTTTATCCTGACAGCTTTGAAAAAGTATTGCACTTATAGCTATCAAAACCAATTTTAAATTATTTGTCATCCGGGTTATCTTTAAACAGCCTTGAAAATCTGATCAAACCGTATATTAAAAAAAGAGAGCCGAATATGATACGTTGTGTTTGGGTTAAGCCCAGATCAAGCCTATCCCAAAACATGATCATGATACCCATGGTGCATACACATACCAGGGTGACGACTCCTAAAATAAGCAAAAACCGCCTTTTGGGCGATTTTTGCTTGTAATTAAAATTAAATGGCATTATTTTAATTATCGCTTGCTAATGTAAAGCTGATTGGAACGCTGTATTGTACACGAACCGGACGACCGTTTTGTATACCAGGTTTCCATTTAGGTGAATTTTTCAATACACGTACTGCTTCCTCATCGCAACCGCTGCCAATACCTCTTGTAACTTTAATATCGGTTAAGGAACCGTCCTTTTCCACAACGAAAGTAACAATTACACGTCCTTGTGTTCCGTTTTCACGGGCAACAGCTGGATAACGGATACTTTTACCTAAATAAGCGCCGAACTTATCCAAACCTCCCGGAAATTCAGGAACCTGTTCAACCGAGGTAAAGATCTGGTTGGGATCGGCCTCAACTACTTGTTTAATATCTGAGTTACCTACCGGCTCATCAATTCTGATGTCGGCATTTGGGTCACCTTTTTGGTCCTTTTGTCCAGGATCCGCAACCTGCAGTTCTTTTACTGTAGGCGGTTCTTTTTCCCTTACCTCATTATCCGGTTTTACTACCGGAGGAGGGAAACGCACCTGGTCAACCTTTGGTTTAGGTGGTTCAGGAGGTGGCGGAGGTGGTTTTTTGGTTTGATCTACTGGTGGTGGTGGTTGTAACACAACATCGGTGACTTTCACCTTCTCCTGTGCCTTCGGAATAAACCCTTCAAGTTTATTGATGATGGTTTTCAACGAAATAAGAAAAACAAAAAGCACTACACCAATAACTAAAGCTCTGTTGGTGTGTCTTGGATTGTCTTTTCTTAGTTCGTACGCGCCATAAGCTTTATTACGGCCCGTAAAAACCACGTCGATCCATTCCGGTTTTAATATGTCTAATTTTGATCCTAACATTATAGGTTTTTATTTAGTATGATGTTAACGTTCTCCGTGGTTATTTATTACTTACTATTATACAAACCGTCTTTTTGCAATAAGGCTATCTCAGAGGGAGTTATATCTACAATACCGTAACCTTGTATATTGGTTATGTTAATTTCGTCAAGCACGTCAACCAAATTTTTATAAGTTGATTTATCGCTTGGTTTAATTACCACAAACATAAATTTACCGGTACTGGCCTGTACTTCTTTTCCCTTTTCAATCAGTGTTTTACGTAAACCGTCTTTACCATAGTTATCAACGGTAGGCGCCGATTTTCCCGGCTCACCAATGTACCATTCCAATTTATTATCACTGCCTAACAGCAATGTTAATGACCGGGATGCTGCAATTGGCAACTGATCTTTTGTTTTTTCATCCTTATCCGGCATGGCCAAATCCATTGCTTTTGGTTTAGCAAGGGTAGTGGTAAGCATAAAAAAGGTAATTAATAAGAAGGCAAGGTCAACCATTGCAGTTAAATCTACACGTGTTGAGGCTTTTTTACTTCTTACTTTCCCACCTTTGTGCTTACCGCCCCCGGAGGTATCTAATTCTGCCATTATCTTTTATTTTTTAGGCGCGGCTCTCAGCGCTGTGATTAAACTGAATTTGTTAACTTTTTGCTTCTGCAAAATACTTACTACCTTTTTAATTGTAGGGTACTCTTCATGGCTATCGCCTTTAATTGACACCCTTAAATCTTTATTATGCAATGCTCTCGCTGCAATTCGAGCTTCACGTATCCAGTTAAAAAGTTCATTATTCGCGGTAGTATCATTAGGGATACCTGGCTGTTGGTAGGTTTTCTTCTGTTCTGAAGTTAACGCTAAAAACTGGTGCAAAGCATTAAATGGAACCCCAAAAACTTCTGTAACGGCAAACCTGTCATATTCTGCCTGTGAAAATTTTTGCTGGTATTTTTCGGCCATTTGCTGCAGCAACTGTTTACGTATATCGGTACCGTCAACACTGAAGAAAACTTTGCCTTGTCCTACAGTCAGGGTGGCCATGTTATCGTCAGGTACAGGCTGTGTAATTACAGACTGTGGCACCTCCGCCTTAATCGGGTCTTCCGGTTTAGGCTTTGCTGTTAGTATGAAAAAGGTAAGCAGCAGGAAAGCTACGTCGCACATGGCGGTCATATCTATAGCTGTACTTTTTCTTTGGACTTTTACTCTTGGCATATTACTTTCTATTTAAAAATATATAGTGTTATTAAAAAATCACGCTGCGTTACTACCTAAGTAATAACGAATTAACCACTAATATATTTTTATTTGTTTTTGTGAGATGCAGCAAATGTTTGCACGATGCTGAACCCAGTTTCGTCAATAGCGTAAGTAAGTTTATCAATCTTTGATGTAAACACATTGTACATTACAATTGATATAGCTGATGTACCGATACCTAATGCTGTGTTGATCAAAGCTTCAGAGATAGCTGCTGATAATGCAGTTGTGTTTGGAGCGCCTTGTGCTGACAAAGCCGCGAACGCCCTGATCATACCGATTACCGTACCTAACAGACCAGTTAACGTACCGATAGATACCAAAGTAGCGATGATAGTTAAGTTTTGCTCAAGCATTGGCATTTCTAACGCTGTTGCTTCTTCAATGTCTTTTTGAATAGCTAAAGTTTTTTGGTCAACATCAAGATTTGGCTCTTCTTCCATTTCTTTATATTTCTTTAATGCTGATTTGATAACGTTTGCTACAGAACCTTTTTGTTTGTCGCACTCAGCAGATGCGCCTGAGATGTTACCGGCATTTAATTGCCCTTGAATTTTTCTAACAAATGCATCTACGTTACCTGTACCTGATGCTTTTCCTATTACTACGAAGCGCTCAATAGTGAAAACAATAACCATCAATAGGTATGACATGATGATAGGTACAATAACACCGCCTTTGTGCACAGTTCCAAATAAATCTGTTGGATCGCCTTTTTCTACATCACCGCCCTGATAGTGACTTGGATCTCCCAATATGAAGATAAAAATGCAAATTGCTACAATGATACAAATTGGAATCGTCAAAGTCGCAAACATGCCCGATGCACTTGAGCTTTCATTTTTAACAGTAGTAGTTGGTTTTGTTGGTGCGTTTGCCATTACTTTTAATTTTTAGTTTTAGTTTTTGTTTATATTATAAGTTAGTTAAATGTGCTTTTTAAATTAGCGAATAACAAAAATAGAATTTTAATGAAATAAAAAAATCTTTTATGTTATTCTTTACAATTTTTTAATACCAAATTACATTTTGGATTCAATTGGTCATAATTAACGTAACAATGCATAAATATTGTGTGTTGTCACGACAATTATTTGCAATGAAAACCATTTTTTTTTATATTATCAAGCAATCCCTAATAAAAATTATGTTACTAATGTGTTACAATATCGTTTTAGTTCGGGTTTATAATGCCTGTAGAGCGTTATAACAATAATAGTGATTTTTTGTTTTAGTGTATAATATACGCTTAGTACCTACTTAAAAGCCTGTTTTGAACAAATTAGCCGCCTGCTTTTTTTGCCTTATAGCCATCTGTTTGCAGCAAGGTTAAAATTTTATCGCGAAAATCGCCCTGTATCAATATTTCACCATCCTTTACCGAGCCGCCAACGCCACATTTTGTTTTCAATTTTTTACCTATAAGCTCCAGATCTTCACCTGTACCTATAAAGCCGGTAATGCGTGTAACCAGTTTACTGCCGCCTTTACGGTCTAAATAAATTTTCAAATTTTGCTGTTGCGGAGGCAGGGTTTGCTGAATGTCTCCCGCGTTTTCCTGGTATTGAAAATCAGGATCAGTTGAATAAACCACGCCCGTAAAATTTTTTTTAGCCATAATATTAGTTTTTGTATGATGGGCCTACTATTACTTTTAATGAATTAGGAACAACGCTTACATGTACATGCGTACCCATTACCTGCGGTTCGCCGTCAAGGTGTATAGGTCCGGCGATTTGCCTGGTTACATTAATTTGCCTGCCTCGAATAATTTCTACATAACTTGTGCCTTCAGCTGTTTTGGTAAGCATCCTGATGCCCATTTCCGGAAAACGCCACAATGGAAATTTTTTTATCACACAAACATCAAGTAATCCATCCTGTACCGATGCTCTTGGCGATATATGCGCGTTGTTACCATATTGGGATGAATTAGCGATACTTAACATAAAGGCTTTGCGGTCATACATCTTCCCGTCAATTTCAATATGATACGTTTGTTCATTATAGGTAGCTATCTCGCGCATGGATGATTTAATATACGATATAAAGCCGCGCTTTTTCCCGTGCGAAAACACCTCGCTGATGTGTGCATCAAACCCCATGCCCGCCATATTAAAAAAAGGCTGCCCGTTAACGGAGCCAGAGTCAATACATTCAACATGACCGGTGCTTAACGTTTGTATGGCCTGCTGCGGATTCATCGGAACACCTAAAAAACGCGCCAGTCCGTTGCCCGACCCATAAGGTACAACACCAAGCGCAGTATTACTCCCAACAATTGCCGAAGCTATTTCATTAACCGTACCATCCCCGCCCACGGCAACAACAATATCGTATTTATTTACCGCTTCGGATGCAATTATGCGCGCATGTGATACCCCGTCACTAAACACTATGGTGGCATCAAACACCTTTTTATCAAGGTTTTGATCTATCAGCTCAGGTACACCGTCCTTTTTCTTACCACCCGATATTGGGTTTATTATAAATAACGCTTTACGTTTCAATTATATGTATTATTTCAGCCCCCAAAAGTAAATGTATTTTCGGCTTTGTGAAATTTGTTTTATTTTAGCCGCCCGAAAGTGGACTGATTTAATTGCCTCATTTAAATATCAGGCTGGATTGCAACCACGTAAAAAAGTGCTAAAACCCTGCTTCTTTTTACTACGATCCGTTAAAACTTTCTTTTCGACTTGTTAAATTAAATTAATAAAAATTTATATGCCATATTTATTTACTTCTGAATCCGTTTCGGAAGGACACCCGGATAAAGTTGCTGATCAGATATCAGATGCGCTTATTGACCACTTTTTAGCTTTTGATCCAAATTCAAAAGTTGCCTGCGAAACCCTGGTAACAACCGGGCAGGTTATGCTGGCCGGCGAAGTAAAATCAAAGGCTTATTTAGATGTACAAAAGATAGCCCGCGAGGTGATCAACAAAATTGGTTACACCAAAGGCGAATACATGTTTGACGGTAGCTCATGCGGTGTACTATCAGCCATTCATGAACAATCTCCTGATATTAACCAGGGTGTTGACCGCCAGGCTAAAGAAGAACAAGGCGCCGGTGATCAGGGAATGATGTTTGGATATGCTACTATTGAAACTGATAACTACATGCCTTTAGCATTGGACATCGCCCATGCCCTTTTGATTGAATTAGCTGCCATCCGTCGCGAAAATAATGAGATCAAATACCTGCGCCCGGATGCAAAATCACAGGTAACGCTGGAATATAGCGATGATAATAAACCAATCCGTATCGACGCTATCGTTATATCAACCCAACACGATGATTTTGGCGATGAAAAAACCATGCTCGAAAAGATCAGCCAGGATATCATCAGCATTCTTATTCCGCGGGTAGAAGCAAAATATCCTAAATACGCACACTTTTTTAACGATCAGATCAAGTATCATATTAACCCGACAGGTAAATTTGTTATTGGCGGTCCGCATGGCGATACCGGCTTAACCGGCCGTAAGATTATTGTAGATACTTATGGTGGCAAAGGCGCGCATGGCGGCGGTGCTTTTTCGGGTAAAGATCCTTCAAAGGTTGATCGTTCTGCAGCTTATGCTACCCGCCACATTGCTAAAAACCTGGTAGCTGCGGGCGTTTGCGATGAGGTTTTGGTACAGGTATCATATGCTATTGGCGTAGCACAACCTATGGGAATTTATGTAAATACTTATGGCACCACCAAAGTAGATTTACATGATGGCGAGATAGCTAAAAAGGTAGAGGAAGTTTTCAACATGACCCCTTACGCTATTGAAACCCGCTTTAAGCTACGCAACCCCATTTACAGCGAAACTGCTGCATACGGTCATTTTGGCAAACCAAATGAAGTGGTAACCAAGTCGTTCATTGCCCATGATGGCACCGAGCTCAAGCGCGAAGTTGAGCTGTTCACCTGGGAAAAACTGGATTATGTTGATAAAGTAAAACAAGCTTTTGGTTTGTAACAAATTCAATATTATAACTATAAAAAAATAGCGGCAGAAATATCTGACCGCTATTTTTTTATATGAAAAAGCAAACAACGCACACTCCTTTCAGAATGCGGTTATAACTTTCCAAAAACTACTATACCATTATGGCCACCAAACCCAAAGGTATTGCTCATAGCTAAATTAACCGGGTAATCAATGGCCTCATTTAAAACAATATTAAGGCTATCAGGTACCGCCGGATCCAATGTTGTGGTATTAATTGTAGGAGGTATTACCTTATCGCGCATTGCCAGCAAACATATAATGGCTTCAATGGCACCCGCAGCTCCGAGTAAATGCCCGGTCATTGATTTTGTAGCACCAATCCTGATCTCGTTTTTCTCGCCTTTGGTAAGCGATAATATGGCCTTCAACTCCGAAAGATCGCCTACATGGGTCGAAGTCGCGTGCATATTCAGGTAATCAATGTCGGTAATAGAAGCGCCTGCTTCCTGCAAAGCTAACTGCATACCTTTTGTAGCACCCAAGCCTTCGGGATGGGTTGCGGTCATATGATAAGCATCCGCAGTCATAGCAGCACCCCTTACTTCACCATAAATATGTGCACCTCTTTTTACAGCATGTTCATATTCTTCCAGCACCAAAGCACCGGCCCCCTCGCCCATTACAAAACCATCCCTGTCTATATCAAATGGCCGTGAAGCCGTTTCGGGGTCATGGTTACGGGCCGACATGGCTTTCATAGAACTAAACCCACCAAAAGACGCGGGAGTAATAGGGGCCTCGGACCCACCGGTTACAATGATCTTAGCTTTATTAAGCCTTATATAATTGTAAGCATCCATAATGGCCGTGTTTGATGTGGCACAAGCCGAAACAGTGGTATAGTTAATACCCATATAACCATTGCGGATAGAGATCATCCCCGAGGCCATATTGGTAATAAGCTTGGGCACAAAGAACGGGCTAAACCTTGGATGCCCGTCACCAAGCGTATATTCTTTTACCTGTTCCTCAAAAGTTTCCATACCTCCCTGGCCCGAACCCCAGATCACACCTACATCAAACGGATCCATTTTCTCAAAATTGAACCCCGAATCTTTTATTGCCTCATCTGATGCAACAAGCGCGTACTGCGTAAAAGGGTCCGTCCGTTTAATGTCTGCCCTATCCAGAAAATCAGAAACATTGAAGTTCTTTAGCTCGCAGGCAAACTGTGTCCTGAACCAGGTTGGATCAAAATGGGTGATCCTTGCCGCAGCACTTTTTCCGGCTACTACATTTTTCCAAAAATCAGTTACCTTATTACCAAGCGGCGTAAGGGCGCCTAAACCGGTTACCACTACTCTTTTTAACATGGCTGTAAAACTATTAAATAAACCGCATCAAAAGTAATTATAAAAATACCGAATGGTATATTCATAATGTAAATTTCCTCTATGGCTTACAACGCTTTTCATTTGTTTTTTAAAAGAGATAGATTGAAAACCCTCAACAGGTGTCATGAATTTGGTTAAGCGATTGTATGATCAGCTAGATTATCCCCTTGCTGATATTCACCTTTTGTTCTTATGGTAGTAACGTCTCTTCATACGATAAATATTAAATAAAATATTTTACTTAATAATATCGAAACCTGGTTATAACTATTGAATTATCAAAGATTATTAAAACAACTGTTAAGGCAAGCGGTTTTTTAAATTACCAACAAGAAACGCTTTCTATAATATTATTAAATACCACAAATACCTATAGATGAGCAATTAATAACTATAAACCGATAATTTTAATTACAGAAATATGGATATTATCATCGGAGCTTCAGGTCAGGTTGGGTCAGCCATTGTAACTAATCTGATAAAAAAAGGACGAGCTGTAAAAGGCATAGTAAGAAACAATGAAAAAGCGGAATTACTTAAAAAGCAGGGCGGTAATTTTGCCATTGCCGATGCTTTTAACCTGTCGGCTTTAACCGAAGCAATAAAAGATGGGAAAACACTTTTTATTATAACGCCGGAAACCGGAAAAGGCGATGATGTAATAGGCGACACCAAAAAGTTCCTTGAAAACATCAGAAAAGCAATAGAAAAATCAACCGTTAAAAAGATAGTTGGCCTATCATCAATAGGTGCACAATATGATAAGGGTACAGGCAATCTGCTCATGTCCTACCTGCTTGAGCACGCTTTTAAGGACATGGAGGTTGAACAAAGCTTCATCAGGCCCGCTTATTATTTCAGTAACTGGCTCGCCTATATTCCGGTTGTTAAGGATATGGGCATTCTCCCATCCTTTTACCCGGTTGATCTGTCAATACCCATGATATCGCCAATGGATGTAGCGGAATTAGCGGCAGACATTATTGCCGATGATAATAGCGGAAGTAAAATTTATGAGGCTTTCGGCCCGTCCGCGCATAGCTCAACGGATGTGGCGCATGCTTTTGCCGAAGCGCTTAAAATCAATGTAAAAGCACAGCAGATACCACGCAGCAAGTGGGATGAAACGCTGCGGAAGATAGGTTTTTCGGATGATGCCATTAAGAACTTTATAGCCATGACAGATCTGGTAATATCTGGTGACATCCATCCGGAAAATAAGGGCACCGTTACTTTGAACGGCGAAACAACGCTGCAGCAATACATCAATAATGCAGTAAAAAATCCTCCAAAACATAAGTAATGAGGCGTTTTTAACACAAAAAGGCTCTAATACATAGCAGTTAAGCCGATATTATCACCTAAACTGCATAATTGAAAATTATTTTACCTGTAAACTTGCGCGTACTTTTTTTACTTCGGATGCTGTTACCAAACTACTGTTATTACCAAAATTATTGCGGATATAGGTAAGCACGCGGGCAATTTGATCATCGCTCAAAAAACTATGTTTGGGCATAACACTATTGTATGGCTTGTTTTTAACTTTGATAGGCCCCTCAAGCCCGTTAAGCAAAACCCTGATAGCCAAATCCTTTTCCATGTATTTACCGCCTGTAACCCACTCAGACCCGCTTAATGGCGGAAAAAGGTTTCCGTCGCCCTTGCCATTTTTTTGGTGGCAGTTGGCACAGTAGGTAGTATAAATTCGGGCGCCGGCTGTAAGCATGCCGCTCATCAGGTTATTACGCATTACATCAGGAATTTTAAAGCCCGGCAGCTTTTTCCGCAATTCCATTTTGGCCAGCTGGGCATTAGTAAATTTAGTTTTATCGCCCTGGTAAAATATTCGCCATACCCTTCCTTTTTCGGTGTCGCTTATATATAATGATCCATCGGGGCCCATTGAAACACCCATTGGCCGGTAAACTGCATCGCTTACACTGACAACGGTGTTGCGGCCTGCAAAACCATCAGCAAAAATTTCCCATTGCCCGGTGGGTTTTCCGTTTTTAAAAGGAACGAAGCAAACAAAAAATCCGGCTTGCGGGTAAGGCGACCTGTTTGTTGAACCATGAAAGGCAATAAAAGCCCCATTCTTATACCTCTGCGGAAACTGGTTGCCTGTGTAAAACATCAGGTCGTTAGGTGCCCAATGCGCCTGAAAAGCCATAATGGGTTGGGCATATTTTGCACCATTCCCGGCTTTTTTGCCGTCGCCTCCATATTCGGGGTTGAGCAGTTTTTTCTTTTTTATGGGGTCATAATAATAGTAAGGCCATCCTACATCGGTGCCTTCCTTAACTTTTATAAATTCCTCGGCGGGTAGTACCGCGCTTTGCCAGGCGCTAAATTTACGGGGGAATTGTAAACGCAGGTCATCACGCCCATGCGCTACCACATATAAACAGCTATCGGCGGTGTTCCAGTCCATAGCTACCACACTGCGCAGACCCGTTGCATACCGCATGCCATCCTTTTGCAGCTGGTTTGGCTTTGCCTCATCAAACTGCCAAATGCCGCCATAATCATTTAACAGCGGGCAACCTTTAATACCCATTGATCCGGGTACGCGGTTTTGCTCCTGGCACGCATTTGATGGAGCCCCAAAAGCAATATACATATGGCCTTTATTATCAAAAGCTATAGGTTTGGCATCATGCTCATGCTCGGGATGTATATCATGCACAATAAGTTCAAGCTTACCATCGGGCACCAGTGTATTGGGATTTAGCTTAACCCGGTAAACATTAATTTGTGAACTGAAATATAAATACCCTTTATGAATACGCATACCGGTGCCATAGCTTCCTTTATCTTCATAGTCAGCAAATTTTTTGATAATATCAGCCTTGCCATCATGATTGGTATCGCGCAGCGCAACATTGCCCCCTATAGAGTCGGGAAACCTAAGTTTTACATAAATATCGCCGTTGCTGTTAACCGCCAGATGGCGGGCACGCCCCTCCAGACTGTCAACCACCACCACGGCCTTAAAATTACCCGGAAGATATAAGCCCCCGTTATTTTTATCGGCCATGGGTAGCTGATCGTCTTTTACTGAAACAAAGCTGATAATAAAAAGTGCTGAAATAGTTACCAGGAATATAGGAGCAAATTTTTTCATGAGGAGCTTAAAAGCTGATGTATCCTGCTATAAAGGATTTTGCACCATAAATGTTTAAGCAAAATACCGTTTTTTTGATTAAAATGCAGGGTATTGCCCGCTCTCGTTTTCTTTATAAACCCACCGTGTTATTTTAACCCGCCTATTTTATAAATACCTATCTTATCTTCACAAAAAAAACTACAGTATGCCCGCATCATCAGCAAAAAAATTAGGTTTATGGACCAGCACGTCCTTAGTGGTGGGTAACATGATAGGCGCGGGCGTTTTTTTAATGCCGGCTGCTATGGCCTCCTTTGGCAGCATTGGCTTGCTGGGCTGGCTGTTTTCGGCAATTGGCTCGTTTTTTTTGGCCAAAGTTTTCAGTAACCTGAGCAAGCTCCTGCCTCACGCTACGGGCGGCCCATATGCCTTTACCCGTTACGGACTTGGTGATTTTGCCGGCTTCCTGGTGGCATGGGGTTACTACCTGGCGGTTTCATGTGCCAACGCTGCCATAACCATTTCCTTTGTAAGCGCATTGAGCACGTTTTTTCCGGTACTGGCCTCCAGCGCGGTTACGGCAATAGCTACCGGCTTGTGTACCATTTGGTTGCTTACTTATATCAATACCCTGGGCGTGGTTACCGGCGGAAAAGTTCAGCTGATCACCACTATTTTAAAGGTAGCTCCGTTGCTGCTGGTAGCCATAGGGGGCTTGTTTTTTGTACAGTTCAAAAATTTCATCCCGTTTAATGGCAGCACCACAACCGTTTACGGCGCACTCACGGCTACAGCTACCATGACTATGTTTGCTTTTATTGGTATTGAAAGTGCTACGGTACCGGCGGGCAGTGTAGCCAATCCGCAAAAAACCATTCCCCGGGCCACTTTACTTGGTTTATTAATAGCTACCCTGGTATATATCTTAAGCAGTTTTAGTGTGATGGGCATTGTACCGGCTGCCGCTTTGCAACGGTCGGTTACTCCTTTTGCTGATGCTGCTGTAGTAATATATGGCAGTAACGCGCGCTATTGGGTAAGCGCCGGTATTGCCATAGCCGCGTTTGGCTCGCTAAATGGCTGGACATTACTGCAAGGCCAAATGCCTTTTGCCATTGCAAATGATAAATTATTCCCGGCTGCTTTTGCCCGGCAGAATAAAAAAGGGGTACCATATGTTGGGATCCTGGTAAGCAGCATTATGGTTTCCATTTTTATGAGCATGAATTATACCAAAGGCCTGGTTGAGCAATTCCGTTTTCTGTTGCTGCTGTCCTTATTGTCTATACTTATTCCTTACCTGCTATCTGCGGCAGCTTACCTTATAATCAGGATAAAGCAAAAACAAATGAATGGGTTAACCGGAGCCGTTACGCTGGCTATCCTGGCCTTCGGCTATGCCCTGTGGACCATTGCCGGTACTGGTAAAGAAGCTGTTTATTATGGCTTTTTACTACTGATGGGCGGTATCCCATTTTATGTATGGCTGGCTTATAAAAAGAATAGCGATGTGGAGTAGGCGGGTTGCTGGGGCGCGGGTTAACCTAAAACACTCACAAATGAGATTGCCACGCTGCGCTCGCAATGACGTGATCTTTAATTAAATAAGCCCGTGAAGTTTTAAACTTCCCGGGCTTATTGTCTTCGTTCCAATGACGTGGTTTTATATTTGTCATCCTGAGCGCAGTAAAAGATCTGATCACCAGCATACATGGCTTACAATAGATGCTTCGCTGCATTCAGGATGACAAATTGATAGTGCTTAAACCCTACTTCTCATTACTCATGGAGTAAGGCACATCGCTGGCTTTGGTTCCGCGTTGTTTATTTGGTGTTGCCGACATGCTGAAATTCAGCTCGGCACCATTTAACAGTGCCTTGTGACTAAGCCAGTTAAAATTGTATGGTTTGCCATTAATATTAAGTCCGCTTACATATTTGTTATCGGCACTGTTATTCGGCGCATTTATAGTGATGGTTTTCCCATTTTCAAGATTAACCGTTAACTTTTTAAACAAAGGGGTACCCAATACGTACTGGTCGCTGGCCGGAGTAACCGGGTAAAAACCCATGGCCGAAAACACATACCAGGCAGAGGTTTGTCCGTTATCCTCGTCGCCGCAATAGCCATCGGGAGTGGCTTTGTAAAGTTTGTTCATAGCTTCGCGCGCCCAGTATTGGGTTTTCCAGGGTTCGCCGGCGTAATTGTACAGGTATATCATGTGTTGAATAGGCTGGTTGCCATGCGCATACTGGCCCATGTTGGCTATCTGCATCTCGCGGATCTCATGGATCACTCCGCCGTAGTAGCTGTCATCAAAAACAGGCGGCATAGTAAATACCGAATCGAGCTTAGCTATAAATTGCGGTTTGCCGCCCATCAGGTTTATCAAGCCCTGTATATCATGGAAAACGCTCCAGCTATAATGCCAGCTGTTCCCTTCGGTAAAGGCATCGCCCCATTTAAAGGGATTAAATGGCGTTTCAAATGATCCGTCTTTATTTTTACCGCGCATCAGTTTGGTTTGCGGATCAAACAGCTTATGATAATTCTGGCTGCGTTTTTTGTAAACCTCAATCTCTGATGCGGGCTTTCCAAGCGCCTTACCCAGTTGATAAATGGCAAAATCGTCATAAGCGTATTCAAGGGTACGGGCCGCGTTCTCGTTGATCTTTACATCATAGGGTACATAGCCCAAAGTATTATAGTATTGTACACCACGCCTGCCGGTTGCATTTGGCCCTTCATTATTGGCGCCATGTTTCAGCGCTTCATACAAGCTGTTGATATCATATCCGCGCAGGCCTTTCAAATAAGCCTCGGCAACAACCGAAGCCGAATTATTACCGATCATACAGTCGGCATAGCCCGGGCTTGACCACTCCGGCAACCAACCGCCCTCTTTATAAGAGTTCACCAAACCCTCCTGCATTTCTTTATTGATGGATGGGTAAACCAGGTTTAGGAAAGGATAAAGCGCC
This sequence comes from Mucilaginibacter pocheonensis, assembly GCF_031456535.1. Classification (NCBI taxonomy): domain Bacteria; kingdom Pseudomonadati; phylum Bacteroidota; class Sphingobacteriia; order Sphingobacteriales; family Sphingobacteriaceae; genus Mucilaginibacter; species Mucilaginibacter pocheonensis. The sequence continues at coordinate 25,244 of NZ_JAVDUU010000006.1, read as the reverse complement.
CTGAAAGTATCCCAAAAACCTGTACCTGCAAAATAGTAACCCGGTAACGTTTTACCATTGATGGGGCTATAGTGTACATTTTTCCCATTGGCATCAACCTCATACATTTTATTAGGGAAGAAAAGCATTCGGTATAAGCTGGAGTAAAATGTTCGTGTTTGGTCAATAGTGCCGCCTTCAGGCTTTAAGCGGCTCAGCGTTTTGTTCCAGGTATCTTTTGCTTTTTGCTCAATAGTTTCAAATTTACCGGTACCCACCTCTCTTTTTAAGTTGAGTTCGGCCTGTTCTGCACTAATAAAGGACGAGGCTACCCGCAGGTGTACCTGTTCGCCCTTTTGGGTTTTAAAGCTAATAACCGCTCCTGCATGATCGCCCGTGTATTCGAGTGAACCATCTTTTTTCCAGTCATGCCATGCTGATGCCAGTTCAAAAGGCTTATCGATATAAATAACAAAATAGTTTTTAAAATTGACTGGCACAGCGCCGCTATTACGGGTGCTATAACCTATTATTTTTTGCTCGCCCGGAATTATTTTGACATACGAACCCTTGTCAAACGCGTCGATCACAATATGCGAGCTATCACTTTTAGGAAATGTGAACCTGAAACTGGCTGCCCGCTCCGTTGGTGTAATTTCGGTGGTCACATCATAATCGGCCAGATAAACGCTATAATAGTAAGGTTTTGCTACTTCGGCTTTGTGCGAGAACCAGCTGGCGCGTTCACCCTCATTCAATTTCAACCTGCCGGTTTCCGGGAACACAGAAAACATACCATAATCATTCATCCAGGGCGATGGCTGATGGGTTTGTTTAAAGCCAAGTATTTTATCGGCCTCATAAGTATATTGCCAGCCGTTACCCATTTTACCGGTTTGCGGTGTCCAAAAGTTCATACCCCAGGGCAGCGCTACGGCCGGATATGTATTTCCATTTGACAGCGATGGTTTAGACGCGGTGCCCATTAAAGGGTTAATATAGTCAACAGGGGTAGCAGCCGGCGACTGGGCGAATAGTTTAATTGGCAAAAGCAGGGTGGCAAGCAATGTTACTTTTTTCATTTATAGCAATTGTTGTTTATGAAAAGGCCTTACCATTTGAGTAAGGCCTTAGTTTAATAATTTAATGCGTTTTATAATTTCTTGTAATAGATCAATTCGCCAGCCTCGCCATTTGCCGAAAGCTGTGAAGGGATAAACTGCGTAATAACCAGAGCCGGCTTACCATCAACGGTTAGCGCGGTAATGGTTGGGTTTGCAAACGCCTGGCTCCCGCCGTCGGTATGAATATTTAACTTATCGGCGTTGCCAGTTTGATAATCATACAGATAACAGCGCCATGTTCCGAAATCATTTTTAGCCCCCTGCCCTTCAATAAGGCCGAAGTTAAAGTTTTGAAATTTAAGATACCCGTCCCTGTCGCCAATATTGCCTTTTACACCCCAGTATAAAATGGCATTATCAATTTGCGGCTGCGCGGTTGAGCTCCACGATGTCCAGGTTGTTGTACCCCGGGCCTGGCGGTCAACATCACAGTTTGACCAGTAATGAAAGCCAACATCAACAGCGGTACTGCTTGCTGAATATATATTTGGCGTGCCCTCGGCACAAGTAGAAAGTGTATGCGGAGCTTCATAAGTTTTAGCAACCGCGCCGTTCTGCAAGTCTGTCCAGCTGTTAAAATAACTAAATTTCAGGTGATTGTTAGGCTCCTGCTCCCAAACCAACACAAAGCCGCCCGTAGCAGTAGCGGCAATGGCAGGCTGTGACGCGCCTCCGTTATTGCTCCCGGCAAGCTCGCGGATCCATGTCCAGTGCAGCAGATCGGTTGATGATGCTACATTGGTTTTAAATGTCCCGTTGATCATGGTATGGTATACGCCTATATAACCCCCTGATGGATTAGCGATTATTTTTAAGCAGTCCATGGTTTTGCCGGTGTTATCCTTAGCGTTGTAAATTTTACCGTCAGCCGTGGTTACATTTTCAATGATACTGCGGAGCGCCGCCCGTGGCGTATCAGACGGAGGTGCCGCGGTTACTTTTTTTGTGCTGTCTTTTTGCTTATCAGCAGCAGCGGTGTTGTTGCTTTTTTGGCATGATGCAAATAGCAGCAGCAACAATAAAGTGTTCATCATCATGGTGTTCTTCTTCATAGGTGCATGTTAAGGTTATATAATTGGATTTACATTTTCACCACTTTATATCAACCCTGATACCATCGGGGCTATTGGCAAAACCCATATAAAGGGTATTTGACGATGCATCCCAGGATGTTTTTACATCGCTGATATTTTGGCCCGCGCTATCGGTCACCTTTGTTTCTTTAGGCTGTGCAGGCAACAGCACACGTACGCTATTTAATGTTTTAGCAGGGCTTTTGGCTACAAATGAGTAACTGCCGGTCTGTGATTTTTCATCATAGATCCTTGATGCGGAAGCCAAAACCTGCGGCTGCTTTTTGTTAGGTACACGACCAACCACATATAACAATGACTGTTCGCCCGGGTTTACGGTTTTTTGGGCTAATACCGGTAATTGCGGATCAAAAAGATCAATAACCGGACCTTTGATGGTATATGGCTTGCTGTCGGCGTTTTCATCCAATACCGAAACCACATCATAAGGACCACGTTCCAGGTACAGGCTGTTTTTAAATGTAAGCTCCCCTCCTTTGACATCCTTTTCATAAGCCTGTTTTACCGTGCTGATATAATTATCGTCTTTGCCGGCTTGCAGTACATATTCCTTGGGGTTTTGCCTTAACACATACACAGTGCCTTTGCCTACTTTAAATTTCTGCTCATCGCCGGTTGGATTGATATTGAGCAGTTTAAACAAATGCTGTGATGGCGCTGTAAATTTATTGCCTTTGGTGTTCCACCATTCCATTACCGACTGGTAAGGATCATCATCGCGGCCGCAATAAACCAGGACGCCGCCTTGTTTTACCCAATTGGCTAAACTGGTGTGCACCGCTGCCGATACAGGCTTCATATTGGAGTAACTTACTACCAACACCTTCACATTTTTTAATGATGCGGCGTACTGTAGGTTTTCCATGTGCACAGTTTGTACCGGAACACCGCGTTTTATTAAAGGCAGTGTTTGCCCGTAAAAGTTAGAAAACTGCGGGTCTTCAAAACCATTGTGGGTAGGAAAACGCTGGAACATGAGCGTATTACTCATTAATACACCTATACCATTAACTCCCGATACCCGGTTGGCTGATGCCGGCATACTGTTCAGCGCATTCACCATGATCTGCATTTGGGTAGAGTAGTATTGAGGTATCAGTACTTTGGTATCACTGTTGGCTACTTTGTACGGATGGGTGTAAATACGCTCGGGCCATGGCATCACCTCATAATCAGCAACCATGGGGTATAATAATTTGGCGGTGAAGGTAGCCTGGTAGTTGCGTTTGTAATCGCTCCAGTCGCGTGGCCAGTCTTCAATAGGGTCGGTCAGGAAAAAAACCTTACGACCAGTTGGCGCGGTCATGGAAACCACTGAGCCATATTCAAGAAAAGCGTTTTCAAATACACGTTCCTTACGCTGGCCGTTAAAAAAGGTAGGTTCGCGGGAGGTGCCTGTCCATACCTGTGCGATGTAGCCATCAATACCGGGCAACGAAGCCAGACTGGCCTCGGGGCTCACAATTTGCCATGATGAATAATTAACCAGCGAATGGGTTGCTATGAATACTTTAATATTTAACCCTTTGCTTTTGCCATACGCCTTGGCGTAGTTGGATACTTCTTTTATGGTTTCATAGTATAAGTGATATTTTAACTTGCTCGACAGGTAGGTATTCTCAGCCGATGCATCCTGTGGTTTCCAGGGAAAGCCGTAATATTTTTGCCATTGTTCTTTAAAGCCCGCGCTGTAACCCGCGCGTGCCCAAAACTCAGGTTCCTCCAAAAAAATGGTGGTAATGCCCGCGTTGATCACTTTTTTTACCACCGCGGTTTTCATGTATTCGATAAAGGATTTATCAGGCACTATATAAGGCATATCTTTTCCGTGGAAAATGGTATCGCCTTTCATGGTTACCTGCCCAACGCCAAGGTGGTTTTTGCCATCCCATTTACCCAAAAAATAATCTTTATAATCGCCCCAGGCTATCCCGGTCATAAAATTTACCTGGTAGCCGTGATCGCGCCATGATTTTACCCGCTGCTCAAAGGTTAACCCCGGGCGGTCATTAGCGCCGTAAACAATGGCAATGTCAGACCGTACATCAATTTCGGGTATCCATGGACTGCTGGTTTGGAAAGCAGTTTTTTCGGGCAGTTTAGCCGTGCTGGATTTTTGCGCGTAGCCGGTAAATGACAGCGCGATAAGGCAACATAAAAATAAAATGTTTTTCATAGATCTTGTTGGTAATAATCCTGTGTGCAGCTGACACGCCGGCCCTCTGCACACAGGTATTATATATTGTTTAAGGAAGGGTTACTGTTTTAACGTCGGTATAATTATAATAATTAAGGCCGTACGATATCCTTGCGCCTACACGTAAAAAGTAACTCCTTTTACCCGGCAGCGCACCGCCGGTTGTAGTAAGGCTTATAGTTTTCCCTACTGAACTGTTAGCATCAGCGCCGTTAAGCTTAGGCGTATAACGATTATCATAGTTATTGTTACCCACATATTTGTTTGAATTAACAAACACGGCTAAGTCACTTACATCTTGCTGAAAAGCAGGATTGCTGGTGCCCCGGGTAATTTTAAAACTTGTAGTTATGGTACCGTCGGGATTTATAACAGGCTCGCCCACCCATTCTATCCTTAAAAATGGTTCAACCGAAAAGTTAACCGTAGTTACATCTTTAACATCAACCGTCTGGCTTTTGTCAACAATGGTTTTACCGGCATCGTCAACCTGCACCAGGGGAACGAATGGCCCCTCGGCCGAGATCACGTTTTTCCCTGCAAACAGTTTGGTATAGTTGTAGGTACCATCCTGATACGAAGATATATAAAAAGGCGTTGGATTGCTGCTATAGCTTATCTCCAATAATTTGATCCTGGTACCTGATCCCTGCTCGGTTTGTATACTTTTACCTGTAGAGGCATCAACTACGGCCCCTTTTAACGTTACGTTAGGCGCTGCATAATTATCAACCTTTTTGCATGAGCTGCCCGCGGCAACTATCACGCTTAATGCTATACTATAAAATAGTTTCTTCATCTCACTTAAAATTAATAACCCGGATTTTGAATTAAATTCTGACTCTTCTGTATCTCGCCCTGCGGAATCTGTTCGTAATACCAGCGTACATCGAAGGTATAACGCGAGTTGCGCTCATCTAAGCGGGCGTCCAAGAAGTACTTACCGGCATCAGCCACATAAAATGGCATCAGGGTACGGTAAATAGTGCTATTCTGCTCTTTATCAATTACCCTCCAACGGCGTAAATCCCACCAGGTTTTGTTTTCAAATCCCAATTCTTTTCTTCTTTCATTACGCACAACATTAACATTGTTCAAATCGGCAGTGCTGGTAAGCAGGTTAGCGCCGGCCCTTTCGCGTATCTGGTTAATGTCTGTAAAGGCATCCTGCAGATAATTTTTATCTGACTGCCCCAAAGCGTTCAGTTCATAAGCGGCCTCGGCACGGTTCAATAAAACCTCGGCATAACGCATCTCAATCCAGGTTTGGTCTGAGCGGTTTTCAAGCACTTCGGATGTTGGCTTATCAGGCACCAGATTTTTACGGATAGAGAAACCTGAAACAGAGCAGGTACCATCGCCGGTGAAATAACCGCTTAAACCGGCTGGGTTCATGGTTGTACCGTTTGGTAATTTATAAGGCGTTTGGCTTGCATTTGCCGACTCCACAATATTATTAGTAGGATAGTGCGCGGTTGAACCAGCCGGTAAAAGCGGACTGATACCGCCAGCTGAACTACCGGTGTAAATACCACGGCGTATTTCAACACTTACACCTTTAAACACATCGCCCGGCAATATTACTGTTGCACGTAATCTTGGTTCGGCATTGGCAAACAGGTCCATAGTGTTGGTATACAGATCATATTTACCGCCGGTTGTGGTTTTAATAGTACCGTCAGCATTTTTAGGGATACCGTCAAACAGCTCCACAAAATTAAGCGTAGGGTTAACCTCGGAAGAATAACCGTTGGCGCCCATTAACTGACGCGGCACATTGTATGCGTCATAACCATGCACCGATTCGGGGTAATGATATTGACGTACAAATACATTTTCGGAGCTTGTAGCATCAAAAAACAGGTTTACATAATTTTGATATTGCGCGGTTTTATCGCCGGCTGCCCAGTTTTTTTTATAAAGACTGTATTTGCCTTCTAACAGTACGGCGGCGTCATAAGCAGCTTTGAAGTAAGTGCCAGCTTTGGCTGCCGGGATACCACAGAGCCTGTTGCCGCTGCCATCAACCAACGAGATCTGGTTATATTTGGCAATTGAACCTGCATATAGCATAGCCCTTGACTTAAAGCCCGCAGCAGCATATTTATTAGCACGGCCCACCTGGTTGGTTTCGGGTAAATTGGTATACGCATAATCAAGGTCGGTCGCTATGAAATCATAAACCTTTTCTTCTGATGAACGCGGAATTTTTAATTCATCAATACTTTGTTGTGGATATTGCAGCACTTTATCAACAATAGGCACACCGCCATAGCGCTTTGCCAAAGCAAAATAAGTAGCGCCACGGATAAAGCGGGCTTCGCCCAGCCAGGCGTTGATCTGGTCAGGTGTAAAGTTCGACGCGTATTTAGGCAGGGTTTCCGCAAAATAGTTGGCATCCCTGATAGTTTGATAGCAAAGTGACCAGGTTGTGGGTCTGTCATCAAAAGTAAGATTTTCCTGCATGGCACCATTCTGGTCGCGGCTCAAAGCTTCGCCGCTTACAGCGCTGAACGGACTGATGATCCAGAAAAAGTTTAAACCTCTTTGAGGAGAGTACCTGAAATCTTCAATAGGCAGCTCGCTGTACATACGGGCCATGTAAGCCTGTATACCGGCACTGTTTGAAAAAATGTCGTTGTCGGTAACAATGCTTGGCGGCAGCGTGTCCAGCTTTTTACATGCCGTTGTCCAGCAAAGTAATGCAGCAAATATGATATATGTGTATTTTTTCATGATCTGTAATGATTATTATAATTTAACATTTACACCAATAGAGTATATTTTATCCAGTGGATATAAATAACCGTAATTGGCCGATGGGTGCTCAGGATCAAGATATTTTAAACCTGTGATGGTTAAAATGTTATAACCGTTTGCAAAGATCCTTGCCCCTTTAATGCCCAGTTTCTTCACAACTCCATCGGGCAGGGTATAGCCCAGCTCGGCCGATTTAAGCCTTACATAAGCCGCGCTGTGGATGTTTGAAAGCGAGCTGGTATTGGCGGTTGAACCGGTAAGCGCAAAATAACCAGGTGTCCATGCGGTGTTAGGGTTATAAGGGTCAGCCTTAGGGTCTGTTGGGTGGTACCTGTCAAGGAACATACCCAACGCGCTGCCGCCACCCCATAGCGGGATGTTCAACTGCTCAATGTATGATACGCTGATACCGGTAGCGCCCTGCCATACGGTGTTAATATCAAACCCTTTGTATGAACCGCCAAGCGTTAAACCAAAAGTTGTTGTTGGCGAAGAATAGTTATTATTACTTACGTTTTGCGCAATCGGGTGTTCGTCCTGGTTATTGATCACACCATCGCCATTCCAATCCTGCAAAATATAATCGCCAACCACGGCATTACGTGATACAAACTGAGGGCTGTTCAGGATCTGCTGATAGTTCTGAAATTGCCCTTCGGCGCCATATCCCCAGAAAATATTATTGTAACGATTGTCATTATTATTGCGCCAGTTATCATATGAATTACCAAAAACTGAATGCACTTTGCTGATCCATTTGGTGCGGGTATAACCAAAAGTACCTTTAACAAAATAGTTAAAGCTGCCGATATGGTTGCGGTGATTCAGCTCAATATCAAAACCCTGCGCCTTATCGCTGTCAAGGTTTTCCTGCGGCAAACCTGCTCCTACCACGCCCGGCAAATTATCAGCCCTGGTGTTAAGCAAACCGCTTCTGTCGCGCCTGAAAACATCAACCGTTACACCCAGTAAACCATTCCAGGCCTGCAGATCAATACCGGCATTATATGTTTTGGCTACTAACCAAAATATATATGGATTAGGGATACCGCGGTTTTGCGCACCGTTAACAAAAGACCCGTCAAATACCGACCCGGGAGGCGTTGTGTTATTGCCCCCGCCTGTTGCCGGGTAGTTATAGCCTGAAAGATAATTGAACCCATCAAGATTAGTATCATCACCCAGCTTGGCATAAGATAAACGGATCTTCAGATCATCCACAAATGAAAGTGCCGAAGCGTTTTTCCAGAAATTCTCTTGCGATACCCTCCATCCTACTGATGCCCCGGGGAAAAAGCCCCATCTTTTTAGCGGTGAGTTTTTGGAGTTGGCGTCATCCCTGAAACTAAACTCGGCCAGGTATTTTCCTTTGTAATCATAATTTATCCTGCCCACAAATGATTTAGTGACAAAGTCAAAAGGGAAATCATCGTCAACCGTTGCGGTTTGGTTCAGGGCGTTACCAGACCCTAACTGATCGACAGGTAGTGATAGCTGACGCTGCGCGTTAAAGTTATCGCCTTTTTGCTCTCTTTCTTCATAAAGCGCCAGCGCGGTAACATTATGCCCGCCTGTAAAAGCGTGGTTATAGTTTAATGACAGCTGCATTAAACTGCTTGGCTTTTCATAAAACTGCCTGGTAAGTGATCCTGGCGTTTGGTTGGCTATTGGGCTGTATGTGTTAGAGTTGGCATCATAATTATACTGGTTATATGACCGCTGATATAATTTGTTGCTGGACATGTAATAGTCATAGTTATACAAACCCTTAGCGCTTAAGCCCGCCACAAACGGCACATTATAAGTTGCCGATACTGTGGACTGTAGCCATTTGTTGGCGATGAGTTTATAACCATTAATATCGGCATTAGACATAGCCACCGGATTTGAGCCATCAACCTCACCATTGTTCAGGTAAGCGGGGTTATTATTGGCATAAATACTCTGCGTTGGCACCTGACGCCAGAACGAGCGGATGATCCACCAGGCATCCTGGTAAGGCTGGTTCTTATCTTCCAGCGTTCCGCTCAGGTTTACATCTACGGTAAGGTTTTTGTTCACTTTGGTGGTGATGTTTGAGCGAAGGTTATATTTTTTATAGTTTAAATCACCGCTCTTGAAAAAACCGTCCTGATCGGTAACACCCATGCTTATAAAATAGTTGGTATTTTCATTACCGCCAATGGCATTCAGATTATGCTGTTGTTGCGGGGCGCTGTTTGCAAAAACAGGGCTATACCAGTCGGTACTGGTTTTGCTGCCGTTTTTGTAGGCGGCAATGTCGGCATCGGTATATTTTACCTGGCCGCCGTTTACGTTATGCAGCAACTGCTCGTTAACTAAGGTCATGTAATCAACAGCGCCAACAGGTTTTGGCATGTATGATGGTATTTGCCAGCCATAAGTACCAGAATAGTTTAACTCTACAGAACCTTTTTTACCTTTTTTAGTAGTTACGATAACCACACCATTGGCGGCGCGTACACCATAAACCGCGGCAGAAGCATCTTTCAATACGGATAGGCTTTCAATATCATTGGGGTCGAGCCTTGTAATGTTGTCACGGGGCACACCGTCAATAATTACCAGCGGGTTGCCAAAACCACGAATATCGAAGGTGTTGCTGAACGAGCCCGGCTCAGATGTATTTTGGGTAATACGCACACCCGCAACCTTACCCGACAACATGTTCAGCACGTTCTCGTTCTTGGTGGTCACAATCTCGCTGTTGGTAACAGACGCTATTGAGCCGGTAACCGTTGCCTTTTTTTGCGTACCATAACCTACTACCACAACCTCGCTCATGCTGGTTGCGTTAGGAATCAATGATACTTTAATGCTCGTTTGGTTACCAACAGCTACCTCCTGCGGCGAATAACCCAGAAAGCTAAAGGTGAGGGTTTGGCTGCCTTCGGCATTAATGGAGAATTTACCGTTAACATCGGTCACCGTTCCTATGGTTGTACCTTTTATTTTAATACTTACACCTGGCAGCGGCTGTGCTTTTTCATCAGTAACCACACCAGTACGGTTACTGCCCTGGGCAATAGCCGAAGTGCAAACCAGCAAAAACAAAAAGGACAGGACACAATACTGCATCCCTCTTTTAAATTTTGCCGCATAATGGGTACTATGGCACCCACCATAATTGGTAAAAATTTCCTTCATAAATAATTGGTTAAATAAGTTTATAATAATTTGCCCAAAACAGATGTTATAATTAAACGGGCTGGTTAAACGCGTTCTCATAACCTACGTTCCATTTGGCGCAACAATTATATAGCGGGTGGTATTAAAAGATGGGTTAATAAATGGATTAATAGGCCTAAAATTTCATTAACCATAGCCAATTAACCCACGCAATGATTGCGTGAACACTATTTATTGAATTTTGAAATCTTTGGATTTATGCTGTACATCCGTTCGGCGCAGCGTACCCAGTCACTGACTACCTCGGCTCGGTTTTGCCGGAACAGATCTTATCAAAGGGAACGTGGTACTCAATGCCCAGTGATTTTTGATATTCGGCTGTAAAATCTTCATAGGCCTTACGGGCGTATTCAATGCCCTTTGTACGTCTGAGCGCTTTTAGCTTGTATTTTAAAGCAGTATCATTAAACGGATCAATGTTTAAAACAACCCGGGTTATCTCCAGCGCTTTCCTAAAATCGCCGCTTTCATATATCCTTTTGATCTCTGGTAAAATTAATGGCATCAGAGCTTCTTCATAATCCAGCTTAACGCTGTCAAGCCAGGTTTCGGGTATATGCTGCAATAAGCCTCCGCGGGCAATAAGATCAAAATGATTTAATATGGACTGATCGGTATGGGTTGTTTGTTTAATGGCATCAGTTACCGCAAAATAATCGCAAAAAACATTATCACCTAATTTAAAGCAATAGGTATCATTTAAAAACGTAAGTTCAATACCTTCAATATCGGCAATAATGTTTCGCAGGTGATTAATGGTAACCCCTTTGATGTTCTTGGTTTTCGCAACGTCCTTTTCGGGCCATAAAGTGGTCGATATTTTTTTGGATACAACACCGCTTTCGTCCTTGCTGTTTAATAGTATCAGGATAAACAACTGTTTTATTTTGGGGCTGAACAGATAGGTAATATCCCGGCTATTCTTGTCATACACGGTAAATTCTCCCAGCAAATAAATTGCATTTGCCTTTTTCTCATCTTCCTTTGCATTTACTACAACCGGAGCAGCGCCTTCCGTGACCGGCTGCTGCTGTTCAACCTTGCCAGGTTTTCTTTTAACAATTATCACCCCCGCAGCAGCCAGCAAAGCTGCCCCTATTCCCCAAAACAAATATTTATAAGCTGAACCGGCGGGTACAACTGCCTGCTGCGCCCGTTGATAATCCTGCTGGCTTACCGGCGGAAACTCCAGCGCCAGTATCCTGATGGTTGAGTTGGATGGTGTTGTAAATTCCTGTATGGCACAAAAAAACTCATCCTGTTTAGGGTTAAAAAAAAGGTTAATATCGCTCTCAATACGCTCAGATGTAACAGGGATGGTTCCGCTGACTACTTGATACGACCCATCCCTGATGGAAAATTTATATAAACGCAATTGGGTTTTTGACCTTTCATGCGGGTAACAGAGCGCGTAAAAATATTTCTTGTCTTTTGATATGATCAGGTTGTTGGCCGGTACAAAATCTTCCTCATTAGGTTTTATCTCCCAGCACTTTTTTACCACATGGGTTGTAAGGTTAACCCGGTAAAGATCATAAAAATGCCTGCCGCCAACAATTTGGTTGCCCGACTGGTTGCCGTAGCCGCCAAATATATACACCTCGTTATTTTCATTGGCCTGGCTGCTGGCCGAAAAAAAGCGGGGAGTGATCCTGTCGCCGGTAAATACCTGCTTATCCCAGTTGTCTGTTTGCTTATTGTATCTGAAAAAATCATTATGATAGGCAAATGAACCATAGCCGCCAAAAAGGTAGAGATCATTCTGGTCATGATCATAAAATATATTATGATGGTGCCTTTGCTCCCTGATGTTCGCATTGCCAACTACCTCCCATTTTAAGGTAGTAAGGTCAAACGCCGCAATGCAGGGCGATGGTTTGGGCGCCCGCAATACCTCATAGGTATAGCACTTATTCTCTTTTGTATTTACGACGCTTTTGCCAAGCAGCAGTGGTACCGGAATTTTTTCCTGAAAAGCCTTGGCCGATACATTGCCGCTTTTCATATCATAAGTAAGCAGCGAATCACTTTTAAATATGATCAGTGTTTGATTACCGGGGTTAAAATTAACTCCTGCTACTTCATGGAATTTAAAGCTGGCCCGCTTTTCCCAAAAATAGGAACTATTGATAAGCCAAACAGGGTTATCTACATGGCCGCGCACCTCGCCTGCGCTATCATATACATTATTGCCCGACCACTCGTTTAGCGCAAACGTATAGCTTTTATTACCGTCGCTTATTTTTAAATTTCTGACGGCCATTTTAGGCACATCAGAGTAATGAGGGTTTTTACCGAAGGTGATAACCGGTGTTATCTTACTGTCGAATCCAAAATCACTGGCTTTGTACCACTTACCATTTACGTAAAACCCTACCGTATTGGCCTTTAAATCGATGTAAACTTTTATTCTTATCCAGTTTCTTTTATTTAACTGGGCCAAACTAATGGGTATTTTGATCTTGTTGCTCTTGCTGTCAATATTAAAATTTAAGCTGGGCGATCCGTTAAGGTTATAAATGTAAGTAAGGCTGTATGAATTGCTGCGGCTGTCAATAATGTTAAACACATACCCCAGGTGCTCGTTATCCCATAACGACAGGTCAAAATCCATGGCCAAATGATCATAAAACGTAGGAATATCAGAGGCAAACACCGTATATGACGTGCGTTCGCCCATCAGATAGTCATTTGATTTAAACATTAACCCCTGGGCATTGCCTTTAAGTACAGGCAACAGCATAACAAAAAGCCATAGGATCTTATATACCTTTAAATTCAGCAATAAACCTTTATCTTTTTCTATCATTTCCAGGGTACAAATTTACTTTAAATCAATCGGGGCGGGGCGCTTAAATAACTATGCTAAAATATACTTTTTTTAAGTAACAGATGGTTACCCAAATTGGCCAGTTTAAGAAAATGCAGAGGTGGCTGTTGCAAAACATTAAGTAGGTGAGTGTAAGCACACGCCGCAAAAAAAGCCATTTATGATCATTGGCCTGCATTGCCGAAAGTATTATTTGAGGTGCGAGGTATGTTTTATATCAATAAGTACCTTCTCAAATATTACGATGTACAAGAATCTGTCCATCTAATTATTATTTATCTGACAATCAATACATTAAATAAAATCAATTGTTAATAAATGTTAAATCCACATATAAAATACCAAAACAACTTTGATTACTAAATTTTTAGTTATATCTTGTTTTCACAAATAACCTTATGAAAATCACAATTACTGCAGTAATAATACTTTGTTTAAGTACTGGTGTATTTGCGCAAAACAATTATTCAATAAAAGGTTCCGTAGCCGATACCGCTTCCAAATCAAAGCTCACCAATGCCACAGTTAGTGTATTAAATGCCAAAGATTCCATACTTCAAAAATTTACCCGGGTAAGCGATGGCAACTTTGCTATATCTAATCTAAAAAAAGGCAAATTCATATTGCTGGTTACCTATCCGGGCTATGCCGATTATGTTGATTACTTTACCTTAGATTCTGCACATGTCACGCGTGATTTTGGCCGCATCAGCCTTATACTTAAATCAAAGCTGCTTGCCGAAGTAATTATAAAAGGTACCGCGGCTGCTATTAAAATAAAGGGCGATACCACAGAATACAATGCCGCTGCCTTTAAAATACAGCCAAACTCAAAGGTTGAAGACCTGCTTAAGCAATTACCGGGCATACAGGTTGACAAGGATGGCAAAATTACCGCGCAAGGCCAAACAGTGAATAAAGTATTGGTTGATGGTGAAGAATTTTTTGGCGACGACCCTACCCTGGTAACCAAGAACATACGCGGCGATATGGTTGATAAAGTACAGCTTTATGATAAAAAAAGCGATCAGGCTGCGTTTACCGGTATAGACGATGGAGTGAAAAACAAAACCATCAACATTAAACTTAAGGAAGATAAAAAGAATGGCTATTTCGGCAAACTGGATGCGGAGGGCGGCACCGATGGTTATTACCAGGAACAGGCCATGTTTAACCGGTTTAAAGGGAAGCAGAAGTTTTCGGCCTATGGCACTATTGGCAATACGGGCAAGGTAGGCTTGGGATGGGAAGAGAATTCAAAATATGGCGGTGTTGGCCTGGAAGTTACCGATGATGGAGGACTTTATTTTAATGGCAGCGGCGGCGGCGACCTGGATTCATTTAATGGCAGGTATGACGGGCGGGGCATCCCCCTTGCGCGCGCTGGCGGGGCACATTTTGATACCAAATGGAATGGCGATAAAGAAGCAATTAACAGCAATTACAAAATTGGCTCATTAAATGTTGATGGTAACGTAAATACCCAGACGCAAAATAACCTTCCGGAGGGCAAATATATCAACACCAATTCTAACCAGGATTTTCACAATCATATTTTTCGCCAAAAGCTGGATGCCACCTACCAGATCAAGCTTGATTCAACCTCCAATTTAAAAATAGCTGTTGATGGCACAACCAAAAACAACACTACCAACAGTTCGTACAATAGCATCAGCCGCCGCAGTAACGATACTTTACTAAACAGAAATAACAGGAATGTAACCAATGACGGTAACCAAAAAATATTTAACGCCAGTATATTCTACAATAAGAAATTCAAGAAAACAGGCCGCACTTTTTCGATAAATGTAAATACGGCTTTAAATCAAAATGAAACCAAAGGTTTTTTAAAATCAGAAACAGATTATTATGATGACCAGGGCGTGCTTGATAGCTCCCGTACCAATAAGATAGACCAGTATAAAACCACCCTGAACAAAAACTCCGTAGTAAATACCAACCTCACCTACTCCGAGCCATTCACCAAAGCATTTGCCGTGGTTTTAAACTATGGAATCAGCATAAACAATGGCCGGTCAGACAGGCGCACATTTGACAAATCACCGTCAGGCGAGTACAATATACTAAATGACAGCCTGAGCAATAATTTTAAATTGAACCAGCTATCCAACCAGTTTGGGGCCATTTTTAATTATAAAAAAAATAAGTCCATCATCAACTTCGGTACCAGGGTATCAACCGTAAATTTTAAACAGATTGATGAATTTACCGGTAATATATTTACCCGCAATTTTGTTAACTGGAACCCCCAGGCCAGTTTTCAATATAAGTTTTCACAGTACCAGGCATTCAGGTTAAATTACAATGGCAATACCAGCCAGCCCACTATTGATCAAATACAACCGGTAAAGGTAAATACCGACCCATTGAACGTAAGCCGCGGCAACCCCAATCTTAAGCCGTCATTCACGAACAGGCTGAGCGCTTCATACAATTCGTATAAAGTAATAAGCGGCCAGTCTATCTGGTTAAATGGTTCCTATTCGCGTACCATGAACCCAATAGTAAGCAACGTGGTTACTGATACCTCGGGCAACAGCACCTACCAGTCGTCAAACCTTAAAAATAAGCAAACCACCAATCTCAACTTCAATACTTCCTTTGATAAAAAAATACAAAAGCTTGATTTTAATGCAGGTGTGGGGCTTAGCGCAAATGGCAACACCTATTTTAACATGACCAATGGCCAACTAAATGAAACCAAATCATACACGTACTCGGCCCGGCTCAGGTTTTCAAAATATAAGCAGAAAAAATATGATTTTTGGTCAGGTGCCGGTCCTACCTACACCATTAACTCTTCATCGCTGCAACGGCAGGTTAACAATAACGGCCGAGGGTTTAATGCCTATGGCGGATTTAATATTTATCTGCCCGGCAAATTTGAGATAGGCTCAGATGTGGATTATGTTTTCAATGCAAAAACACAATCGTTCAACGAGGATTTTAAACGTACTACTATAAATGCCAACATTGGCAAAAAGTTTTTTAAGGACGAAAGTTTAAAGCTCAGCCTTTCGGGCAACGACCTGCTGAATCAAAATACGGGATACAACAGAACCGGGTCAACCAATATTTTAACGCAGGAACGCTACACTGCTATACGAAGATATTTTATGCTTTCGCTGGTTTGGGACTTTAACCACATGGGCGGGGGAGCACCTAAAAAATAATGATGATGAAATATATTCTGCTATCAGCCACCTTTCTATTCCTGCTTGCGGGTAACCTGCTGTTTGCTCAAAACGCGCATTTTACACAACATGGTACCATTGAGTTCGAAAAATCGGTAAACATGTATGCCTTGCTGCAAAAACAGATCAATAAAGATAATGAGGATTTTTTTCGGCCCATTTTGGAGTCATATAAAAAGACGCAGAAACAGTTCAAGGTTTTAAAAAGCACTTTAACTTTTGCCAATAATAAAACTTTGTTTACCCCAATTGAGCCTGAAACCAACCAGGGCGGTTTTTTTAGTGATAGTCCCATGGCCACCCAGGTAAATACCATTTTTACCGATCTTACTACCAGCACGATCAACAGTCAGAAAAAGGTTTTTGAAGAAACGTTTTTGGTGAAAGACAGCACACGGAAAATAAACTGGAAGATAACCAGCGAAACCCGAGACATTGCCGGTTATGCCTGCCGCCGCGCCAATGCCCTAATTCTTGACTCGATATACGTAGTGGCTTTTTATACCGATGAAATACCGGTTTCGGGCGGTCCGGAATCATTTAGCGGCTTACCCGGAATGATATTGGGTGTGGCCCTGCCTCATGAAAACATGACCTGGTTTGCTACCAAGGTAACCGATGTACCTATTGACGACAAAGCCCTGGCGCCACCCAAAAAAGGCAAGGTGGTCGACAATAAAGGGTTGCTGACAACCTTAAGATCAGTAATGAAAAACTGGGGCGACTATTCTAAACTATACCTCAAAGCTTTTTCACTATAGAAAGGCATTAAAGCTTTTCAAACCCTCTTTGCGCCGCGGGCGAAGAGAGGGTGATCCAGCGAAGCGTAGATCGGGTGAGTTGTAGCCGAGAAGCATAACGCAGAAGATCCTTCACTTGATTCACTGTGATAAAAATGTAATGGAGACGCACTATTGCATCTCCATTACAAGATATTCTACCCTACATCAGGCATTGGCCAGCGCACGGTCAAGGTGCACATAGCCCCCGTCAACATATACCAGTTGCCCAGTGGTATGGCTTGATTTTGGCGACAGCAGGAAAGCCGTTGTATTGGCAATTTCCTCGGCTGTGGTCATGCGGTTGCCCAGGGGTATCTTTGATTCAATTTCGCGCAGTTTGCCATCCGGGTCGGCCAGTGTTTTTATCCAGTTGGCGTAAAGCGGTGTCCAGCACTCGGCCACTACAATAGCGTTTACACGTACCCCGTATTTCAATAATTCAACCGCCCACTCGCGGGTAAGGGCGTTGCGCCCGCCGTTTGATGCCGCATAGCCCGAAGTATGCCCCTGCCCGGTATCTGCCGTTTTTGAGGTGATATTTAATATAGCGCCTCTTGATTTTTTCAATTCCGGCAGCGCGTGGTGAGCCATCAGGTAATAATGCACCACATTTTTATGCAATGATGCTATAAACCCTTCATAATCCCCGCTTTCAAGGCCCACGCCGTCATTTACCCCGGCGTTGTTTACCAGGCCATCAATGCGGCTAAACTGCGCCACAACGGCTTTCACCGCGTTCTCACTTGCTTTTGGATCGGTAAGCTCGGCTACCACCTGGAAGGCTTTGCCGCCCGCGGCTTCAACGGCCTGTACCACTTTAAGGTTATCAGCCTCTACACGGCCTACTATAACCGGTATGGCGCCTTCGGCGGCCAGCACCTTTACAATCCCTTCGCCAATGCCCTTAGCACCGCCTGTTACTATAATTACCTTATCTGTGAGTTCTAAATTCATCGTTATACGTTATAATAATTCAATACTTTAATTAATGGGCCATGGTTAATTTCACTTCTTTAACCCGCAGGTTTTTCACTGCAAAATAAAACACAAACAAAAAGCAGGCTGCAGGTACCAGGTAAGCTATCTGAATATTGGTTAAGTCAGACAGACGGCCCATGATCGGTGGGAAAACAGCACCGCCTACAATGGCCATGATCACCAAAGACGACCCCTCTTTAGTTTTACCGCCCAAACCGCGAATACTTAATGAGAATATGGTAGGAAACATGATCGACATAAAAAACTCAACCCCTATTAATGCAAATACAGGGAATTTGCCATGCAGAAAAACCGACAGCACGATCAACGCCACATTGGTGATGCCAAAAATAGCCAGCAGCTTTACCGGGTTTATAAACGTCATCAGGAAGGTACCAATAGCCCGGCCAGCCAAAAACGCGAACATGGCCGCGGTTAAATAATAAGCTGCAGATTTTTCGTCCATGCCGGCCACACGCTCAGAAAAACGAATAAAAAAGCTGCCTACGCAAGCTTGCGCGCCCACATAAAAAAACTGGGCAATTACGCCGGCCCGCAGGTTCTTTTCTTTAAACAGGGCGCTCATTCTTTGCAGCAGCGACAGGCTTTCATGATGTTCCATTCCTTCGCCTTCTTCGGTAATTTGGGGTAAATGCGTTCTGTATAATAATATAGCAACAATTAAAACGCCCACGCCTATAATAATAAAAGGCATTTGTACTGATGATGCCTCTTTATTTAAATACTCATTGAGCTGTGCAGGCGACATGGCGGCTTCCTGCGCAGCGGTTAAGGTTTTTCCTGACAAAATAACCAGGCCACCAACAAACGGAGCTAAAACCGCGGCCAAACCATTAAACGATTGCGCAAAATTGATACGCTGTGTAGCCCCTTCAGGATCGCCGATCACCGTGATATAGGGGTTGGCTGCAGTCTCCAGAAAAGCAGCTCCCGAAAATATAATGAACAACGCTCCCAGGAAAAACGCGTAATTCCTTACTATTGACGCGGGATAAAACAAAAAGGCACCAACAGAAAACAATATCAGCCCCAACAATATCCCCCCTTTATAACCGTACCGTTTCATAAACTGGGCAGCAGGTATTGGTAATAAAAAGTAAGCAATGTATGATGCCGAATCAACTAACGATGATTGCAGATCGCTTAATTGACAGGCTTTTTTAAGATGCGGGATCAATATGGGATTAAGGTTTAAAGCAAAGCCCCATATAAAAAACAGGGAGGTGATAAGGGCTACTGCAAACAGATCTTTATTTTTTGCCATTTGGATGGTTGTAATTGGTTGTATAATTAGGGTTGGGTGAGTTATTTAAATGTTGTTGTAATATCAGTAAGCGAAATGCCCAGTGTTTTCAATGCAATTTTATCCAGCGCGTCCTTATCTCCGGTAAAATGGAATACGCTGTGCCTGTGCGACAGGCTTTCGCCAGGTTTCAGGAACGCGGCCGGCGATACGCTTTCAATTTCATAAAATGGCCCCATCTGGCTGCCGTTGGCCAACGGCCCGTCATTATAAGCGTTTACAGCATCGCCGGTAAACGGCTCGGTATCTGGTTTCCATTCCTGGTTCAGGTAATCGGCCTTGCTGTCCAGGTCAAACAGGGTAATGGTTAATACCTGATCGGCAGCATCATAGCTGCCCGCCATATTTTTAGCCCGATTTGGCGGTATGCCCAGCTTACCGCGCGATTTCCCGTCGGCCTTAAATAGTAAAACGCCGTTTTTATAAGCTATCCTGTCTTTGGGTATTTCGCCAAAGTAGTTGGTAGTAGCTATTTTTCCGGCAGCGCTTTGCTGGTAAGGTACAACTATTACCGTTTTTGGCGATGGGGTAAACATATCCAGGTTCCATAAGCAAGGTGCGCCGCTGGTTTTGTCCCAGGCGGCAGTACCCGCGTTTGTTATGGTATTGGCTGTGCTAAAAGCTACGGATTTTACACCGGCACCCAAATCAATGCCCAGCAGTTGTTTTACATCGGCGGGTTCCAGTATCTCAATGTCACGTTGCAGCTTTATGGTTAAAGCGGTGCCCGCGTAATTTTGCATGCTGGTATTTTTTGTTAAACTGACTTTTTTATCTGTTGACGAAACCAGGTCCCAGCTTTCATTATCAATAGCCGGCGGGGTATGCCAGTTATCAAACTCCATTTTTGTTCCCGGCTTAAAAAATAGGGAAAATCTGCCGCCTTCGGGTCCAAGCCACAGGCGGTCTTCGCCCCCATAGGCGTTCATGTGCGCATCGGGCGTTTTGGCATCAAATGTTTCATACTTTATCCAGCCAAAACTTTTGCCAGCCAACCCATCGGCCGTTGAGGTAAATACTTTAGCCTGGTATTTTGGCGAAACGATTACTTGTCCGTTGCCATCGGTACTTTTTAAAACAATTACACTGTCTTTTGCCTTTAAAAACTCCAGGTCATAGCCAAATGTACCTTTGGCAGCCGGGGTTTCTTTCTTATCGCACGCGCTTAAACCTGTCATCAGTAATGTAAAAAACAACATTTTATCCGTTCTCATACCCTCATCATTTATGTTTTGGATTAAGGCCGATGGTATTTATAAGCGTACCTATACCATCAATAGTAATTTCCACCACGTCGTCCTGCTGCAGGGTAAATGTTGGCGGCGGCACCAAACAGGTACCCGTCATTAAAAAGCATCCGCTCGGAAAATCACACTCGCTGTATAAGTAGCCCGCCAGCTCGGTAAGAGAACGTTTCATGCGCGATACCGTTGTAGCATCCTCATAAACACTGTTCCCGTTACGCTTAATAACCATTTTTATAACCGATTCGGCAGCTATGGGCTGCGGCGCTACCCACAGGCAGGGGCCAAGCGCAGCGCTTTTTTCATATATTTTAGCCTGCGGCAGATACAAAGCATTTTCACCCTCAATGCTGCGCGAGCTCATATCGTTACCAATAGTATAGCCCTGTATATTGCCCTTTGAATTAATGAACAGGGTAAGCTCGGGCTCGGGCACGTTCCATTCCGAATCTTTACGGATGTAAACTTCGGCGCCATGTCCTGAAACCCGTTGCGCTATGGCTTTAAAAAACAATTCAGGCCGGGGGGCATCATACACTTTATCGTACAAACTTGCGCCGCCCGAAGTTTCAGACTCCTCCATCCTTGCATCCCTGCTTTTAAGGTAGGTAACGCCGGCCGCCCAAACTTCCTGGCTGCCAATGGGTGGTAACAAGTGCCCCGTAAGGTATTCATTTTTAACTTCAGCGGTTATGGGAGTAGTATCGGCCGATACCGATTGCAGGTACCCGGCCAAATCATCACGGTTGATCAGCTCGTCCCATTCATCATCAATAATATAAGCAGCATCATGGTATTCCAGCAAAACGCCTTTGGCTATTTTATACAGTTTCATCAGGTAGTTTTATATTTCAACATTAGTTAACTTCCAGTTCATCACGTGAGGGGAGTTTTGGGAAAGGGCCGTGCGGGCCGCTCTGGTACCAGAACACCGTAGAGGCCAGATCGTCCTGCAAGGGCATATACCGCCCGTCATGCCGCCAGCCCAGTGCCTGTATGGTAACCTTCAGGCTTTTCTCAAACCTTATAGGATCGGCAATATGCCAGCGGTATAAACCAAATCGCTGTGCAATGTTATAGTGCCCGTCGCCACGGATCACCTGGTGCAGCCCGCTGTATGGACTGCAAAATTCGGTATATTCTGTTTTATCCTCTTCTTTGCCATTAGCATCTTTGTGGTGGGTATCAAAATCATATGATCCGCAAAAATAATCCTCCGTGCCGGTACCATTTATGGTAGGGAACTTAGTGTCGCCATCCATAAAAAATTTGATCTCACCCTCGCCCCACCAACCGTTTTTGTTGGAGCCGTAAGCCAGGTAAGTACCCACATATTGCCCTTTGCCTTTAATGCTGTCAACCAACACAAAATCCTTTTTATAAGGCAAGGGGTTTACTCTGCGAAACTGGGCATGAAAATAAGCGGCATCATCAGGCACCTGAGTAAGCGTATAGTCAACCTGGTAATAAAGCACCATATCCTTATCGTCGATATTCTCCATAGTTATGCGGCATTTTTTGCGGAAAGGCATAGGCCAGTAACAGTTAAAGGCGCTGCCCGGGTTTACCGCCACCGCCAGCGATTGCAGGGGGGCATACTTACCCCAGCCCATGCAAAAAAAGTCGCCCACGGGTACTTCAACAGATGGGGTTGTTTCATCGTCCCAGTAAAAGCGGAGTATAGAGTAGCGCCAGTTGCCTGTTGGTGTCATCCAGATATGTTGTACGGCGCCGGGTCCGTCAATTTCGGCAATAGTATAGGTGGTGCCTTTTTTGATGATCACGCTTGGGCTTACCTTCCAGGTTTGACCGAGATCACGCGAGGCATTGGCCCCGGTGCCTGTTGTAGCCATCCCACCCTTACCTTTTTCGCCGGTAAAGTTTTCGGGACTTATTGACCGCGTTTTGGCATCAGACAAACGGTAAATATTGCCCAGGTTTACATCAAGGCCGTTAAATTTTTGCTGGCCAATTGCTGACGATGTAACAAAAAGAAACATCCAGATCAAAAAAGTGTAATTCTTCATCATAAGGTATCTCTATTAACAGTTAGTTTATGCATTAATTGGAATGCACATCAGGTTTACATTGTTTGCAAATTACCGCCGGCACATAGCCATCAGGTATTCACAATCTTATTAATAATTTTTAATTTATAAATCCTGCTTTTTAAGCATAACATACCTTTATTTTGGCATTAAAAGGGCTTATTTACGCTAAATAGGGGTAAGAATCACAGGTTTTAGCAAAAGCTAATTTATCATTTTATTAAATTAAACGCCACCTCAAAAAGAATATTTGCCTGTACCCTGCCCTGTATTATGATAAAAACCTTTTTTTTGCAGTATGCCGTTTAAACTCATACTTGATAACCTTTCCAAGCACATTCATTTAACTGCCGGTGAACAGGAAATATTTTGCACTTACTTGCAGGCAAAAAAAATAAAGCGTAAACAGTTTTTACTTACTGATGGCGACATATGCAAGCATTCGGCTTTTGTAACCGCCGGATGTTTAAGAGGTTATACGGTTGATAAAGGCGGCATTGACCATGTGCTGAGCTTTGCCCCGCCTGACTGGTGGATAGCCGATATGTACAGCCTGTTATCGCAAAAACCGGGTATCCTGAATATAGAAGCGCTGGAAGATACAGAGGTATTGCTGCTCTCAAAAGTTAACCAGGAAATTCTGTACCAACAGATCCCAAAATTTGAGCGGTTCTTTAGGATACTTACCGAAAACTCACTGGTGGCAAGTCAGCA
This sequence comes from Mucilaginibacter pocheonensis, assembly GCF_031456535.1. NCBI lineage: Bacteria > Pseudomonadati > Bacteroidota > Sphingobacteriia > Sphingobacteriales > Sphingobacteriaceae > Mucilaginibacter > Mucilaginibacter pocheonensis. The sequence continues at coordinate 1,745 of NZ_JAVDUU010000006.1, read as the reverse complement.
AAGATTGATAGATGGCCTTAGCCTTACCGCCGAAGAACGCTATCATAATTTTTGTAAACGTTACCCCACGCTGATAGATCACCTGCCTCAAAAACAAATTGCGTCATATATTGGGGTAACCCCCGAGTTTTTTAGCCGCATGAGAAGTGAAATGGTGAGGAAGAAGTAGGGCCGCAGCCTCGCGTAATGTTTAGCTCGCTCTCCTTTGGAGAGGGCTGGGGTGAGGCCTTTTTTCTTAATCTACATCAAGTGCCGCCGCCCGGTATCACCTTAACTTTGTGATACTAAAAAGGTAAACATTATGGCACAAACCATTTTACATAAAGCCGGAACCCGTGGTCATGCCGACCACGGTTGGCTAAGCAGCTATCAGTCATTTAGTTTTGCAAGCTATTATAATCCCGAAAGGATGCACTTTGGCGCCCTGCGTGTATTAAATGATGATACAGTAGACCCCGGCATGGGTTTTGGCAAGCACCCTCATGATAATATGGAGATCATCTCCATCCCGCTGGAGGGCGACCTGGAGCATAAAGACAGCATGAATAATGTGGCTGTTATTAAAAACGGCGATATCCAGGCCATGAGCGCAGGAACCGGTATATACCACAGTGAATACAATAACGACAGAAACAAGGATGTTAAATTTTTGCAGATCTGGATATATCCCAACAAAAAGAATGTTGAACCCAGGTATGATCAGCTTACATTAAGCCTGGAAGACAGGCATAATAAGCTGCAACAAATATTATCGCCCAAAGCCGATGACGCGGGCGTGTGGATCCACCAGGATGCCTGGTTTCATCTGGGTAAATTTGATAAAGGCGTTGCTACCGAATATGCCATCAAAAAACCGGGTAATGGTGTTTACGCGTTTATAATTAGCGGTGAGGTTGAAATAAACAATCAGGTGCTTAATACACGTGATGCTTTGGGTATTTGGGATACCAATAAGTTTACGATAACAGCGAACAGCGAAGCTGAATTTTTGCTGATAGATGTTCCAATGGAGTTTTAATTGAGTTTTAATGATGATTGATAAGCTTTGACCGCCCCTCGCCTTGTTTGATGGCGGGGGAACGTCAGGGCGAAAAGGTAATAACAATGGATCAGATACAAATATTAGTTATAGGCCGGCATCCCGAAATATTGCAAACTGTGGTACGGTTGGTAAATAACAATCCGGACTGGAATGCAACCGGCTGCATTACCGATGAGGAAGCAATAGACGCTTTTAATAAGCAACGCTTTGCTCTGGTACTACTTGGTGGCGGTATTGAAGATGAATCAGAAGATAGGTTATGCGCTTATTTCAGGAGTAGCAATCCTGATGTTAAAATAGTACAGCATTACGGAGGTGGCAGTGGATTATTAAGTGCGGAAATATACGAGGCCCTGGGATAACAATATCAATTGCAGTTTTAATGTAGAGACGCATGTGATGCGTCTTTTTTTATTGGCTATGCTTTTCCTGCTCACAAAGCGAACAGTTAACGTTTGTATAATTCCTTCTATTGAAGAGGGGGTAAGATAGATTCCAAAATGGCCGCGCAAGGCTTATAAAGTAAACCAAATTCGCGATGCGGCTAAACCCCTTCCTACTCCTTCCCCGGGGAAGGAATCGCACAATGCTCAAGCTTTCTTTTATCCAGTGGTGACAGCGTTTTGTCAGTAGGGTATTGTTTTTAAGCGACTGATTACCAGGAGTTCACGGGTGTTCACGAGCGTTCACGGGGCGTGAACAT
>NZ_JAVDUU010000005.1:0-451618 GCF_031456535.1 Mucilaginibacter pocheonensis | reverse complement strand
GACATCAAAGCCGAGTAATACTAATTGCCCGAAGCTTTCTCATAGCAGGTAATATGGTGAGTGGTGAAAAGTGCGTGATGAGTAGCAATACTCGTGACCAACAGCTAACCACTCACTGAAACACTAATACTGTTGTTTTCTCGAAATCAATCACTTCTTTCAATAATATGTCAATTAGATGAGAGCTAACAGATAGGAGATATGAGACGAAGGCGTAAGCCTGTGTCCATACCCAAATCCAGACGTTCCATTCTAAAAAAATATTCAGGTGCCTATATCGGCGGTGTCTACCTCTTCCCATTCCGAACAGAGAAGTCAAGCCCGCCAGAGCCGATGGTACTGCGGTAAAACGTGGGAGAGTAGGTCGGTGCCAAACCTTATCATCCGAAAAGGATGTAAAAATGCAAAAGCCTTAGGTAACCCTAAGGCTTTTTTGCGTTCATGCCCTTCCAATATGTTCATGTTCACGCCCCGTGAACGCTCGTGAACACCCGTGAACTCCTGGTAATCAGTCGCTTAAAAACAATACCCTACTGACAAAACGCTGTCACCACTTCTTTCAGCTATACTCGTTATATTTGGATATAAGGTACAACCTTAAATCTTCGCTTTTACTTTCACCTTTATTCAAATGTCTCAAAATTATTCTGCCGAACGCCCTCAGCGTATCGAAAATATCCGTGCCGAAACCCGCGGATATACGTTGCGCCCTGCCGAAAGATTAAAAATACCGGCCACTCCTGACCCTGAAGCTTGCCGTTACCTGTTTACAGTTTTTACCGGTAACCGTTGGATGGAACTTGGTGAGCGCGAACCCGGGAAAAAAATGCTTTTTGGTGAGTTTTGGCACCAGGGAGAACTTTGTATCCTTTTCGCCGATACTAACGTTGGTAAATCTGTGTTGGCCGTGCAGATCGGGAACAGCATAGCTCATGGCAAACCAATTGCGAAGTTTGCCCTCGACGTTAAACCCTCCAAAGTACTATATATCGATTTTGAACTTAGTACCAAACAATTTTATCAGCGCTATACCCACCCGCAGGGCAATTACAACTTTACTGATCATTTTTTACGCGCTCAGTTTAATCCCGATAACGAAATTCCCGATCACTATAAAAACTATGATGAATACATTATTGCCGGCCTTGAATATAGGATAAAACAGATCAAGGCTACGGTACTTATTATTGATAACATTAGCTGTTTGCGCGGCGGTACCGAAAATGCTGCTGTAGCCCTTAGCCTCATGAAAAGCCTCAAAGCACTCCAAAACGATCATTTCCTGTCTATATTGGTACTGGCTCATACACCCAAACGCCGTAACCCCGGCTCAACACTCTCGGCCGATGACCTGCACGGCAGTAAGCTGCTGATCAACCTGGCCGACAGCGCCTTTGCCATTGGTACCAGCAGCGCCAACCAGCGCCTGTGTTACCTCAAGCAAATTAAACAACGCAGCACCGCGCAGGTATACGGCGAAGATAATATATGCCTTTGCCACATTACAAAGCCCCACAACTTTTTGCAGTTTGAGTTCGGCGGTAATAGCCACGAACGCCTGCACCTGCGCACCCGCAACATGCTGAACCAGGAATTATTATCCCAGAAAGTAGCCGAACTCTCTGCTCAAGGCCTTACCCAGCGCCAAATAAGCCGCGAACTTCATATCGCCTTAGGCTTGGTTAACAAGTTGATGCCCAAGTGATAAAATAGCTTCTACGAGATTTGGTGTGGGGCCAAAACTGGCAAATAACGAATAAAGTTGTCATTGCGAGGAGGAACGACGAAGCAATCCTCGATTGCAAGGTCGCCGTTATTATAAAGTTAGCGACACATTTGACGACAAAGACCAAATATTTATAGATTATGGTTTTTATTAAATAAATATCTGTATATTAGATATTTAAACCTAAATCGTGTCATGTACAAAGCGCAATTTACTGCATCTATCCATACTGAAAACTGGATTAAACTAACACTTTTTTCTAAAGAAGACGATCATAGTTTAACCCCACTATGCACTCCTATGAACTATGGAACTTTTGTGTTTGTAAAAATCCAGCTTAATAGTTTGATTTATGGAACTATGAAAGCGATAATGAAAATCATAATCTTTCTTTATTTTCTGAAAGCATAATTCTTAGGGAGTTTTCGACTGATGTTTTGATTCATCTGAATTCATATCATGAGAATGCAATTCCATATAATGCAAGACTGAGAAAGATTAAGTTAAAATATGAATTCTCAATAGGTAATTAATTAAAAAATATATTAACTAAAAAAATTAGTATTTTTGATTTGAAAAGCAATATTGTTAATCAATTTGGTGGCAACTGGACAGAAGCCAAAATGGAAATAGTAGTGAAGTATGCAAAGGCATATTTAACTATCATGAATAAACAGACTTGGGTAAAAACTTTGTACTTTGATGGCTTTGCAGGTTCAGGTCATATTGAGGCAGATGAGGAAAAGGATGCGATTAAGGGTACAGCTTTAAGAATCCTTGAAATTGATGACCCCAAACCCTTTGATATTTACTACTTTGTTGAAAAGAATAAAAAGAATAAAGAATCACTTGAAGCAGTAATTAAAGAAAATTATCCGAGCAAAAGAGCTCCAGTTATACAGGAAGATTGTAACATAAAGCTAATGCATATGGCTAAATTTCTAAAAGAAAATAAGCCTTTTAGAGCCCTCGCATTTATTGATCCTTATGGAATGTCTGTAAATTGGGAATCAATTGAGCATTTGAAAGGGTTGGGTATAGATTTATGGATATTAGTGCCTACCGGCGTAGGTGTAAATAGATTATTAAAAAATGATAAAAATATACCTGAAGCTTGGCTTAAAAAGTTGGAAATGTTTTTAGGACTTGAAAGAAATGAAATATTAAAGCATTTTTATTCAGATAAGACAATTAATACGTTGTTTGGAGATGAAACTTCTGTTAATAAAGATGTAGAAATTATTCAGAAAATAGGAAATTTATATAGCCAAAGATTAAAGACTATCTTTGAATTTGTTTCTGATTCATTTGTAATGAGGAATAGCACGAACTCTATTATGTATCATTTCATGATGGCCACTAATAATAAAACGGCCCTAGCCCTTGCTAATGATATCATTAAACCTAAATATAGAATATAATGGCACAGTCAAATATAGAATGGACAGAGCTAACCTGGAATCCAGTAACTGGCTGCAATAAGATAAGCCCTGGTTGTAAATTCTGTTATGCAGAAGTTATGTCTAGGCGATTAAAAGCTATGGGTATTGAAAAATATAAAGATGGCTTTAATATTCGGACTCATGCGGATGCATTGAATATTCCTTTTACATGGAAAAAATCAAAAATTGTATTTGTCAATTCAATGAGTGATCTTTTTCATCCTGAAGTACCAGTTGATTTTATAAAGGCCGTTTTTTCTGTAATGAATAATACACCACAACATATTTATCAGGTATTAACAAAACGTTCTGAAAGATTACTTGAACTTTCAGGCGAGTTGAATTGGACGGCTAATATTTGGATGGGAGTATCAGTTGAAAGTGAAGATTACACTTATAGAATAGACGAGCTTTCTAAAACTAAAGCCGTAACTAAGTTTTTGTCAATTGAACCATTAATAGCCCCAGTAAGCACTTTAAATCTCAAAAAGATTGATTGGGTAATTGTTGGTGGAGAATCCGGCCATAAAGCACGGCCTATTAAAAAGGAATGGATTGAGTTTGTAAAAACAGCCTGTGAAAAAAGAGGTGTAGCTTTCTTTTTTAAACAATGGGGTAAACCACAATTTAATAATAATCCGGATGACCCGACAATATTAACAGAACACCCACAACATGCAAAGGGCGGCTGTGAATTGAACGGGAAAATATATAGAGAAATGCCTAATAAAGCTGCATAATGGGCTCTTTTGATGCAACAACAAACCTCACTCCAAATTATCATAAGCCCATTACCTCTGCAAACGCCCAGCTTGTTATTTTTAAGCATTTATCTGCTCTGTAAAGTTCGTGGTTATTAATGTTGTGTTTATTTATCGATATTAATGAGATCCCTACGGTCGGTTGTCTTCGTTCCTCTCAACGACGCGTGGAGAATGATGCCGTTAGTAAAACTGTTACCCTCCTTTCTTTCTGTGTCAGCAGATCAGCTTCGGGTGAAAACAGGCAGAACATGGTGGCCTGGTGCGGCTGGAGGGGCATCAGCAATTTTGCCTGAAGCGCAGGGTAATGAGCGAACGCAGTAGGGGCAAAATTTAGCAGCCCGTGGTTCTGCCGGGTTTGCAGGGCAAAGGACATGTGCGGAAGAAGCATTTCTGCTGACTTGATGTTTGGTTACTTTGTATCAAGACAAAGTAACAGCCTTAGCGGCAATTGAGCGCTTGCGATAGACTTATTTGCACTGTATAGCATAGAGATTATTAATGTTGTATTTATCTTTCGCTATTAATGAGCTCCCTACGGTCGGTTGTCTTCGTACCTCGCAATGACGCGTTGGGAAGTTGCTGCTTTTGTGGCGACCAAAGTAAACAGAAAACCCACCGTTGCCGGCGGGTTTTCATGATATGATAGGGATAGGGTTTAGGCGTTGTTATTGTGTGGAAATAATGCGGTAAAGGATCCAGTTATCGGTTTCGTATACTCTTTTATAGTTTACGCCGCTGTTAACCGTCCTGATAACTGGTATATACTTGTTATTTAGCTGCGTATAACCTGTAAAAGGATTTTTGGCCGTGGCAATCAATATATAATCGTCATACCGGTAGGGTGTTTCTATCGCGCTTAAAAACAGGTCCTGGTAGGGCATGGTGAGCTTTTTGATGTCGTTTGTAAAGGCTGCAATAGGATATGATACCGCGTCGTCCATTAACACATGGGTATCTTTTGGCAGGTTATCAATAACCTGCGCAATCTCCATGCTTTCGCTTTGGTCAGCGTTAGGTTCGCGGGTAGTAAGTGTGGTTATAAATCTTTTTTCGTCAGTAATTAATGATTTGCTCAGAAAAGTATACCCGGTATATAGTTGGAACAAAACAGCCAGAACCAATGCCGGCTTAAGTACTTTTTGACTGACCGTTAGTGCCTTGAAAATGAGACACAACAATGATAAAATAAGGAAAATAAGGTAATACTCGTAGGTTAGAAACAGCTTGTCGTATTTGATGTGCAGGAACTCAACAAAGGCGAACGGAATTAAAATAGTTAAAGCCTGGTAAGTGCTTTCCCTGAACAGGTAAATGGCAATGAGTATAAGCGGACAAAAATAAATAACCCTTATTGATATCATTATTGATAGCTCAGGCAGCTGGTAGTTTGCACTGGTTGTATTTATATCATAGTTAAGTTTATCAACCAATACATTCCAGGTTGCGTAGGGGCTCTCCAGAAAATAGTTGAGATCATTGGAATGGGTGAGATTTAATAGTTTATAGGAAACAACAGATGCTACCGGTAAAATGAACAGGATAACATAAATAGCGAATGTTTTATTGATAAGCTTACGGCGGAGCGAAGGGCTGTTGAAACTTAAAAATAACCTGAAAATGGATTCCTTTTCGCCAAGGTTTAAGCTTTGCAGGGTAATAGCTAATACCAATGGTGCAAAGAACAGGCTGAGCCATATAAACTTATAATCGGAAAAAATGAGGATAACCAGGCATATACTGGCCAGCGAAACATGAAACGTAGTATTTGACCGGTAAAACTTAAGCAGGAAAAAAAAGAAAAGAAAGAAGAAGGTAAGCACCATATAAATTGCTTTTCCGGAGCAGGCAACATATAATATGCCCGGGTGAAGGAAAAACAATACCAATACGATGTACAGATAAAAATTGTCATTAATGCGCCTGATGAACAAGTTGGCAATAATGTAAAACAAAATGGCTGTGCCAATGGCAGATGCTATTACCGGCGCCAGGGTTGAACTTATAGCACTAAAAATAAAAGTGTTGTAAAATGGCAAAGGAGGCGAAGTGAGGCCCATTACCTTTATCCGGTTGCCTAACCCTTCAAAAACTATTTTGGCTTTTTCTATATAAAAGATACTTTCCTGATTGTAATAGCCCAAATGGTTTAAGTAAATGCCGGTAATAAGATAGTAAGCGCCAAGTATCAGCGTTAAGATAATGAGATATTGATTTTTTGAAATTTTCATCAGCATATCCTATTTAATAACGTTTACCGGGTTATTAACCTTACTTAATCCGTGAGTGGTTTTTTCCCAATAAAAGGGGTTCACTATAAGCTGATACAGGCCCATGTAAGCTGCTGCAGAATGCATAAGCCAGTAAACCGGGTTTGCGATAGCGAACAATATCAGTTCAAAAAAACGGCGTTTAAATACGGCCATCATATTGATATATATCATCAGAATATTGCCAACCATCAGGTTGAATATTGATATGAACAACACCCAATCAGGAAACAGGGTACGCATGGTTGAAAAATCAAATATGAGGTAGCTGATAAATATGCCCAGTAAAAGCGGGTAAACCAAAAATGTGGCTGATGTAGCACCGATAAAAAAGTTAAAGCCTAAAAACCCTCTCCATCCAATTTTTTTTAACAAGGCTATGGGGTTACGCATGTGTACCAGGTAAGTTTGCATATAACCCTTGATCCACCTGGAGCGCTGGCGTATCCAGTTAAGCGGTTCATTGTTGGCCTCCTCATAAGTGGTTGAATTAATGATGGCCACTTTATAACCCTTGGCATAAGCACGTACACCCAAATCGGCGTCTTCAGTTACATTAAAAGGATCCCAGGCGCCCAGTTCAATTAATGCATCCATTTTAAAATGGTTACTGGTTCCTCCTAACGGGATAGGGATATCAAGGGTATCAAGCCCGGGAAGCATATAGTCAAACCAGTAGGAGTACTCCAGCGTGAACATTCTGGTAAGGAAGTTCTCATTTCGGTTAAAATAATTGAGCGCGCTTTGTACACAAATATAATTTTCGGGCAGTTTTGAAAACAGCGACACTACTTTTTTAAGCTGATCAGTATCAGGGATATCTTCGGCATCGTAAATGGTCAAATATTTGCCCCTTGAAAAATGCAGACCGTAATTGCATGCCTTAGGTTTTGTTTTAGGCAGGTGATAAGGAACTATTATTACTTCAAAAACACCGGGGAAGTCAAGATTTTGAACCGCTTTTAATGTTTTGTCATCATCTTCTTCAATCAGCAGCTTAATGTCAAGCTGCTCGCGCGGATAGTCGATGCTTTGCAGGTTCCAAATCAGCTTTTTGATCAGCTTATCCTCTTTATAAACAGGTAATAATATAGTGTAGGCGGGCAGCGTATCGTCAATAATGTTTCTTACATCGGCTTTTGATACAGCCTGGTGCAGCTCAAAGCGCGAACCAACCAAAGCTAAGAACAGCTTAAAAATAATAGCTATCAGGAAAAATGTACTGATTATAACATTAATAATGATAGATGTATTTTTAAAGCTCAGAACCAACCCGATAGCAGTAATGCCAATGATAATAAAGATGCCGATAAGCTGGGCGCTTGTAAAGGTAGTAGAAGCCGAGCTTTTAGGATCGCGTTTTAAGAGCTCAAAAACAGACGACTTAACATACTTTTCGCCAAGTAGCTTATGGCTTAACCAGGTAATATCAAGGTCTTGTGCAATAATTATCTCAGGCTCTTTATGATAGGTGGACCTTATAAATTCAATAAATAATTGATTGCTTGGATCGCTCATTAAGGTCACTACCTTATTGTTTTCAATGCGCAGCGGTAAAGCTATATGATCATTAGCAAATTTTAGTTCAATCTTTTTTAGTACTTCGGTGTCAAAGGCCTGCTCCCTTACCGGCTCAAATATAAAACCGGCATTTGTTAATGAGCGTTCATAGTTTTTGCGTGATATATAACCGAAGTTAAGGGCTATTTTAAGGTATGACAGTCCTGATCTTTCCGAAAAATTTTTGATTTTTTCCTGATCGCCGGTTGATATAAATCCATCGTTAATCAAAAGCTCAGGGATAGAAATACTCATTATATTTAAATAAAGGTGTTTTTAGTATCAAGTAGTGAGTATCAGGTAATAATTGAAGCAAGCACAATCAAAAAATCCTGATACTTGATACTCACTACCTCATACTTACTTAAAACAGATTAATCATTAAATAACTCCTGTGATTTTTGAACTTTTGAACGAACGTACAGGAACGAAAGCAATATCAGTATCAAAATGCCTAATAGTATGTACAGGTTGTAATTGTCCCAGAAGCGGGTTAAATCACTTTTGGTATCGATATACTTTAAGTTGTCGCTTGATTGGTTAATGTTGAACAAATATTTGTTGGAGTTAACGTCAGATATACATACGTTGCTTGATAGCGTTGAAAGCTGTTCGGTAATTGATTTTGAAGCAGCTAAAAACGCTTCGGCCAGATGGCTGCCCGTAGCGGTAATTACAAGGGTTGCATTGTTGCTGCGCCCGTAAAATATTTGGGCCAAACCGTTTGACACCGTGTCAGACAGGGAGTAAACCGGTGTATTATTATCTGTATTGTACAAGCGGAAGTCCCGGTTAAATTTAATGGGGGCATCAGCAAACTCATTTAACAAGTTATCATTTTTAGAAAGCAGTGCAATGATGTTATATTTTTTGAGCTCATCGGGCTTAATGTCGTCCGAGTAAACAAACTCAGGGAAATTATTGGCATTGATGTTATTGTTCAGCTCATAAATGATTTCGCCCAATGCGCCGGCGGCATATTTTGCATATTTACGGTTTACTAATATGCGGGTAGTGCCTGTGTTAAAGGCTTCCGGATATTGATAAAAACTCAAGGTGCTTGTAATAAAAGGGTTTTTTGATTCCAGGTATGATTTATCAACGTCAACCTCGGCAAAAAAATTGGTGAAGCTGTCTTTGCAATGACCATTTGTAGGGAAAAACCTAAACTCGGCCTCCAGCGTATTATATTTATGGTGTTGGTAACGGTTAATAGTTATTGAGCTATTTAGTTTGCCGGATGCATCCAGTTTTTCACTGCTGATGAGCAGTCCGTTCAGGTAAATGTTAAAGAAACCGCGGTCGCCCGGACTTAAGCCACTATAATTGGCAATAAATCTTATTTCAACCTCTTTTGGTGTAAAGCTAAAATCGCTGTTTTTAAAAGTATAAGCGTTTTTTAATGATCCAATACCCGACAAGAAATCGCTTACGCCGCCTATTTGTTTCAGCGATAACTTTGAGCGGTTCTCATCTATATTTTTAAAGAAAGCATTTTGCGCTTTTTCAATAAGCACGTAATCGCCATAGGTGGAGTTAAGAATATTCATGTTACCCAGGGCAGTAACTGCTTTCTCGTAGCCGTTATCATCGCCGCCGGTGATAAATAATATCTCTTTTGACAGGTTTTCTTTAGTTATGGTTTTAACCGGTACTAAACTACCTTTTGGCCCTGCAACCAAATGGGTAATGGTATCATTAACTAAACTAACCGATTTGTGCAGGTAAAATAAACCCTGATCATTTTGAGGGGTAACTTTTACCAACGAGCGGGCTGCTGCCGGTAAGCTTGATATATTACCAACCCTGATGTAGTTGCGTACGCTATCAGGTAATTTGCTGTCCTCATATAACTGTATGTTTCTGGCCTGTGTCTTTTTTAACCTTGCATATGCCCAGGCCACCGCTTTAAGATCATGAAGGGTTGGGTTTGAAGGATAAACGATAGCTTTTTTTGAATCAAAGCAATTACTGATATTTACGTTATCCAGGAAACTTTTATTGCTTTTAATTAATGACAGGTATGAATAATTTTTAACTTTTAACCACAGGGCAGGATTATCCAGGTCCTTACATTCATCGTCGGTTATGGTGAGCAGTGTTTTGATCTGAATCTTCAAAAATTTATCAGCCGACAGATCTGCCCGGCTTAAGTTAAGCGCAAGCCTTTGTATAGAATCTTTTGTTAAGTGGCCGCTATATGCGGGCTTGTTGTTAATAAGAACGTTTATATACGAGCGTTCTTTTCTCAGGGCTTGTGAAGGCTCAAAGTATAATACCAGCTTACTACCATCCATTTCATTAAGCGGGGTAATTTTCACATAAAATGAGTTGGCGCCGCTCATCCCGTATATCACATCGTCCTCATGCCCAAGCGATTTAAAAGTTACAATACTTTGTGCCCGAGTTGCGGTACTAAATAAAAACACAAAGGCTAATAGGGATAAAAATTTATTCATCTGGATGTAAATATTAATTTATAACGTAAAATTCTACTCTGAAATAATTGCCATTATCGTCACTGCGATAGCTTAGGTCGCCACCCATTTCCTGGGTCATTAACTTGGCGATGGAAAGCCCCAGGCCAAGACGGCTTTCACTTGCACCTGCTGTATCATTAAGCGTTTTTAATTTGTTGAACATCATATCAAGCTCTTGCTGGCCAATAGCAATGCCCTCGTCAATTATCTCAAAAACAAATTTTTGGCGTTGCAGGCTGGTAACCACGCTGATGTTGTTATTGGTTTGTGAAAACTTTATAGCATTTGATAACAGGTTTTGAAATACCTGCCCGGCAAACACCCGGTCAAGCTTAACATTAAGCGGTAATTTCAATATGTTATTAATAAGATGAATATTTTTCATCTGCGCAGTTTCATAAAGGCCCCTGTAAACATTGGTTACCTCTACGTTGGCATCAAATATTTCAAGGTTGAACTGTATTTCTGATGATTCAATCTCTTTAACATCCATCAGCCTGTTCAGCAGGTATTGCATTTTATCTGCCGATTCAGATATATACCCCACAAACTCCTTTTGGTCGTCGCTTAGGCGGTGACTCTCCTCCTTGATCATGTTGTTACTCATCATTACAGATCCTATGAGGTTTTTAAGATCATGCCCGGCTATATTGATGAAGCTGTTTTTCTGTATGTCAAGTTTGCGTAACTGTTCGTATTGAGCATCAATAAGTTTGTTTTTAGCGTTGATATCTGTGTTCTGTTGCTTTAGCTGCTCGTTTGATTTTTCGATCAGTATCTGCGACCGTACATCTCTTTTCATCACCTTATAACGGGTGCCCGGAATAATACATGAAATAACAGCGGTTATAAAAAAGAACTCTCCGCCGTTACTGATCACAATATCCAGGTTATATTCACTTAATAAGTTAAAGAATATAGCCAGCAGCAATAAAGCGATAAGTACCTGTATGAGCGAGTTAAAGGGTTCCCAAAATACCTGGAGGTTAAAAAATAACACGATGGTTGCAAAAACTAGGTAATAAATATTAAGATCCTGGATCTTAATGATGTTGCACAAAATAGCCGATGTAAGGGAAAGGATAAAGAAACTAATATGCAGTAACAGGCGGTAATCGTATTTTTTGGCAACGAAAACGCCATGTAATGTAAATATTAAAATGCTGGTTATCAGTCGTATTATGAAAAGTTGAACCCAAATTTCGGAAGCATATATATAGTCAACAATGCTAAAAATGGGATAAAGTAAAATGATGGACCAGATAATATTATTTGTTTGGAACCACGCTTTTTTTGAGGTCTCTTTTATTAATTCGTCTTTTGCAATTTGAACAAACATTATCTGTTATCTTGAATTTATTTAGGATCAGCTCTTTTTGATTTATTATATAAGGTTTAAAATATTGAGCAGTAATTGCATTTCTTTTACGAAAATTGTGAACGCTTTGTTAATATTAATATTAATAAACCGCGGGCGCTATTGCAAAAAGCAGTCCAAAAGCGCACCATGCTATTTACAGGCTTTTAACGGGCGCAGAGTTTAAACAACGGATAAAATATTTCATGGCTTGAACATTGAGTGATCAAGCAGTTCTTAAGCGGCGAGGGCTTGAAGAAAACGGATCTGTAGTTGTTGAAAAAGCGCTGTATTAAAAGGCATCGGGTTGCCTGGGCTGTTGTCCCGTTTAAAATTAAACTTGTTGAAAATGAGCGGATATGGATAAGTATTAATGAGATTATAAAACAAAACGTGCCTGTGGCTTAAGCTGATGATAGATCGTCATTAATAGGAAATTAAGTTGCAAGAGATATTTAACCGGAACACCTAAATTATTGATCTGTATTAAAACTGACCAAAAGAAACAACCGCAGAAGCTCAACCGGAGTTTTTTTGGTTAAATATCATAAACCGCCCCATATAAACCCCAAAGTGTGGAAAGTTACTGCACATAACGTGGTAACCTATGTGCCAAATTGATGAGCAACCCATGCTGATAGTGGAAGTATCAAACCTCAATAGCATATGAGCCGGGCAGGTTGACCTACGACACAGGAGATTTCATTTATACTTTTCACTTAATAAAGCTTTCCTTTTTGCTTAGCGCCATGCATAACGAGTACCTATTTAAACACCGCATCTTGCCCGGAATGAGCTATAATGCTGTAAAATGAATAATATAAATATTCTTTAATTGATTACCTTTGCATGATAAAGAGTTATTATGGAATTTTTTGAAGAAAAGCGTCGGGAAGTAATGGTGCATATTGAAAAATTTATGCTCGAAAAGATGCATGAATATTTGAAGCCTATAGATACCATATGGCAGCCGTCTGATTTTTTACCGGATTCTTCACGCGACTCTTTCTTTAGCGAAATAAAAGAACTGCAGGAAAGTGCCCAGGGCTTAAGCTATGATCTTATCGCGGTTTTAATTGGCGATACCATTACCGAGGAGGCTTTGCCAACATACGAGTCATGGCTTACCATGGTAGCCGGTGTTTCAAAAGATGAAGAAGGTGGTTGGATGAAATGGACGCGCCACTGGACAGGCGAAGAGAACCGTCATGGTGATCTGCTTAACAAATACCTTTACCTATCTGGCCGGGTTAACATGCGTATGATGGAAATATCAACCCAGTATTTGATAGCCGATGGATTTGATATAGGCACCGGCAATGATCCGTACCGCAACTTTATATACACCTCGTTCCAGGAACTGGCTACCAATGTATCGCACAGGCGTGTGGCATCACAGGCCAAAAAAGACGGGGATACCCTGTTATCAAAAATGTGCGGGGTTATTGCAAGCGATGAGGCACGCCATGCCAAAGCCTACAAATATTTTATAGAGAAAATTTTTGAAGTTGATCCAAGCGAAGCCATGATAGCCTTTGAGGATATGATGCGTAAAAAAATTGTTATGCCAGCTCATTTTTTGCGTGAAGTAGGTTTGAAAATAGGCCAAACTTTTGGCCATTTTACCGATGCCGCCCAACGTTTGGGTATTTATACAGCTATTGATTATGTAGATATACTAAAAGAATTGATAGAAGACTGGCACATTGAAAGTACAACCGACCTGAACGAAGCCGGTGAAAAGGCACGTGATTACATCATGAACCTGCCTTCGCGTTTATTGCGTGTAGCCGAGCGGATGAAAAATCCGATGCTCGAATACAAGTTTAGCTGGATAAACGGATAGTTTATATCATCGATAAAATATTAATAAAAGACGCATCACCTGCGTCTTTTTTGTTTGATAAGGAATAATAATACTTGTCATCTCGAACGAAGAGAGATTCTATACTGCGCTGTCTGAAGTCTCTGACTTCAGACGATTATGTTCGTAGTCTTCAGACTACAGTGATGCGATAGACGGTTGTAACCCGCGCTGTCTGAAGTCTCTGACTTCAGACGATTATGCCTGTAGTCTTCAGACTACAGTGATGGATAGATGGTTGCAACCGTGCTTTCTGAAGTCAGAGATGCCTGGGCAGCAGCCGATTGCAAATGGCAAAAGATTTTAATGAACGCTATTGCTCCCCTTCAATCTTAAATCCAGGCTTTTTGTAATCTTCCGGCACATAATTTTCCGGTATCTGTATATGATTGCCATCCCTCAACGATGTATAATGCGGCGACATGATCTCCACCCCGGCCTCATTAAACTTGTCCTGTATGTTTTGGTGAAGCCTGGAATAAACCCCTGCCATTTGGTTTGATAAGGCGGTATAGGCATTTACCTGGTAGCTCACATTAAAATCATTAAGCGCTGTTTGCAGTACAAAAGGCTTAGGTTCTGCTGATACACCATCAGTAGCTTCGGCTGCGCTAATGAGCAGGTCATGTACCGTTTGCCAGGGAACATCATACCCAATGGTAACCGTTGTATTTAATATAAGGCCCATGGTTTTTGCAACGGTGGTATAATTAATGGTATGTCCGCTTAGTATAGTAGCATTGGGTATGGTAATATCTTCATTTTTAATGGTGCGCAAACGGGTTACCAGCAGGTTTTTTTCCACCACATCGCCCATGGCTTCACCAACCTTTATACGATCGCCAATTTTATAGGGCCGCATATAAGTAAGTACAATACCCGATACCATATTTGCAATGGCCGATGAAGACCCTAACGAAAACAAGATCCCCAGAAAAACCGTTACTCCCTGAAATATTTTTGAGTCTGAGCCAGGCAAATAGGGAAATATCACCACAAACATAAAGGCGTACAACAACACGCGGATGATATTATAAGTAGGCATTGCCCATTCCGGGTAAAAGCTGTTAATGGTGATGGCTCCCTGCGAAATCTCGTTGGCAATAAATTTTATCAGCTTTACTATATACCGGGTTACTATATAAATAACAACAATGGTAAGCAGGTTGGGTATATAATGCAGTAAAGCCAGTAGTATTTTTTTAAATGGGTTTACCACATAACTCAACAACTGCACCGCGATAGGTTTTGACGCCGGAAAAATGAAAAACAAAACCGGCAACGCCAGGTAGATCAGTATAATAATGAGTATAACCCTTATTGCTCGTAACAAACCGGTAATGAGCGGTAACAGGCGTTTGGCATACATAACCGGTGCCCCTTGTGCTGCCAGTTTATCCATCCGGCGTTCCCAGCTTTTTAATATTTTTAATTTTGCCCATCTTGTGCCCCTGTTCAGCGCCCATATTAAGGCAATAAGCAGCGCTATAACGGCAATAGCTTCGAGTATATTAATAATAACCTGTTTGCTGTTGTTACTGGTAAAATAATTACCCAGCCGTTTTTTCAGGATATCAAGGTAACTGGCAGCCAGTTGTGGCCGGTTAAGTTCAGAAAACGTTGCGTCCTTGTTATTTACCGCGAGTATGATCTGCGAGTTATAAGAAATTATAGAAACCGACGTGTCGTTTTTTAATGTTAAGGAATCCGGGTTAAAATCAATGCGGCTAACTATGCCCTCAATGCGTTTAGTTACCATGCCTGCCCGCTCCGCTGCGTCAAACAGTCCTTGTCCGGCATAAAATTTAAAAAGAGTATCCCGGTTAATAATTACAGGGTAGCCTTTGGCATCAATGGTTTTTTGGGCCTGTGCTGTAAAGGCAGCAAATACAAGCAGGATAAGCAGGCGACAATTTTTAGGCATAACAGGCAGATTTATGCTAAAGCTAAAAATTATATTTCAATTCTTTTACCCTTCCTGTACCAAATCGGTACCCTCGTTGCCTGATAGATCTTTAAACAGATCGTTAAGGATAGATTCAACGGTTAGGGAATTCACATCGTCTACATAATGCTCTGACCGGATTATTTGCAATTGAGTGCCACTTACCGTTATACTGAACAAAAATCCCTCATAAATTTCAGGCTGACTTATTTCAATAGTGTCATCATTGTGCTCAATGATAAAATTAATATCGCTTTGCCTGCGTTCATGAAAGAGCTGGTTGAGCTTTTGCTGTAACAGGTTGTATAACTCATTTATGGAGATAGCACTATGCAGGGTAATAATTTTCATGGTAATACATTTGCAATGTTTAATATTACAAAGCAATAGTTAATATTGTTTGTTAAATATCCGTGTCATTGCGGGGAAGTCCCTTTAAAAGATTTAAAGCCTCTTCTTAAAGAGAGTTGGGCGAGGCACTAAGGCGGCAACGACAGGTTAAAAATCGATCATCAAATACACTACTTATATGAATTATAAATTATTGGGCCGTTCTGGCCTTAAAGTTTCAGAGTTATGTTTGGGCACTATGGGTTTTGGTACCGAGGCTGGATGGGGCGCTGATAAAGATACCAGTTTTGCCATCATGGACGCTTATGCAAATGCCGGCGGTAATTTTTTAGATACTGCCAATGTTTATAAACTGGGCACCAGCGAAAAAATAATCGGCGAGTATATGGGCAATCATGACCGCGACTATTTTGTATTAGCCACCAAATACACCTTAAAGGATAACACAACCAACCCCAATGCATCGGGCAATAACCGTAAAAACATGATGCGCAGTGTTGAGGAAAGTCTTAAGCGTTTAAAAACTGATTTTATTGATGTGTTGTATCTGCACATTTGGGATAGCATTACCCCGGTTGATGAGGTACTGCGTGCCATGGATGATTTGATTAAACAAGGGAAGGTAAATTATGCCGCCATCAGTGATACGCCGGCTTGGGTAGTGGCAAAAGGTAATACTCTGGCCGAACTAATAGGCTGGAGCCAGTTCATTGCCCTACAGGTTGAGTACAGCTTGCTGGCCCGCACCGCTGAACGTGAATTGATACCTATGGCCAAACATTTTGGAATGACTGTAACGCCATGGGCGCCCCTGGCCGGCGGCGCGTTAACTGGTAAATACCTGCGTGGCGATCATGGACGCATTAAACCAGAAAGCAAACGCCTGAATGAACGCAGCAGAAATATCACCCAAACTGTAGTTGACATCGCTGCCGAACTGGGTGTATCAGAAGGCCATGTCGCGCTGAACTGGATGCGCCGGCAAGAGTTTTCCTGTATCCCGATAGTGGGCGCTACCAAAGTAGACCAGTTACTGGATAACCTGAAAACTGTTGACGTGACCCTAAGCCAGGATCAGTTAAAAAGACTAAACGATGTTAGCGCGATAGAGCTCGGTTTCCCCGGAGACTTTTTTAACGAAGAAGGTGTGAGAACCAATTCCTTCGGCGGGTTTTATGATAGGGTAGAGAAGAGGGTATAGAGATACGGAGACGTCGCCCTCTCCGCGCATCATTGCGGAATGAAGCAGGAAGCCTTTCAAAGCTCACCTAAAGAGGGGCTTAGAGAGGCTTCCTACAGCCAATATATATTTACTCAAACCGCTTCAGATAATCCTTACTTATCAGCTCTCCATACAAAATATCGGCATGTTTATCCAAACTGAACCATGGGTCGCCATTATACTGAAGCACCTGTATGTTTTGAGCGGGCATAAAGCTTTGTGCCAGCAGGAATTTTTTATGATGCTGCGCGTTTTCAACAACATTCATCACAATAAAGCAATGCCCCGGTGCTCCACCTTTAATAAACACGTCGCCGGTTTTTAATCCTGCCGGGTTATTTACTCTTTTTAATTCTTTTTGCAGCGATAATGTACCCGCATAGCTGAACACCAGGTTCATATAACGCATAAAGCTGGCATAGCTGTAATCCTTTTTTGCTTTTAAAATCCAGTTGCCATTGTTGTAACGGTAGCCACTAGCGTAATGCATAAAATCGCAACGGAAACCGCTGGTGAAATTGAAGGATATAGCTTTATAGTTTTTTTGCTGGTATAGGTATTCACCGCGCAGGCGCATTACAGCATCGGCACATTGCTGCAGGTCCTGATTGCCAACGCTCATATTAACAATAGCGGCTGTATACACTTCAGTGTGCGCAATGTCGCCTTTGTAGGTTCTGGCCGGGGTACCTGCCGGTCTAAGCGGTAAAGTCTGCAGCCATGAACCAAAACCGTCTGACGCCGATGAACTATGCTTATAACCCGCAGGAATTTTAAACCGGGTTAATACATTATCTGTTTTTACAGCATTGATCCAGAACAGCATTGCCATCAGCAGGAAAAAACTTTTCATAACGGTTTGGCTTTTTTTAATTGTGAATAAGGGTTATAAGGCACAGGCAGATCATCTACCAATTTGAACGCAGAGAAATGCAAATGTGTTGGCGATCGCTTTTTAAAAGCATTATATCCGCTACGGCCCACTTCAGCAATTTTTTGACCTGCTTTTACTTCATCGCCGGGATTAACAAATATAACCTGATTGTGAGCATAGTAAATAATGTTTCCATGATCGTCATATATCCAAATGTATTTCCCTCCGCGTAAATTACTATTGGTTTCCCAGGTATTACTACAAGCTATCACTATGCCATAATCAACAGCTAAAACATCAACAGCTTTATGGGTATAATCGTCAATGCAATCTTGATTTTTATCGTTGATAAAAATGTCATGGGCAGGATGTGCTGTATGCTTGTTCCCATCCAGGTAATTATACCCTTTGTCAGAATAACCACTGCCGCCGCCTCCAATAGCATGATAGTTATATCCACGGAGGGGAAATACCCATTCGTCCGATACTTTAAGTACATGTCTGCTCTGCTTTAACTGGTTGATTAGTGTCTTAAATTGTTTAGCAGCATCCGCCCGTTTGATCGATCCCTTAAGAACGGCGGTATTGAGGTCATTTATTTTATGGCAAAGTGTTTTATAATCCTGTGCAGATATGTTAAGCATAAAAAGCATTAAGCCAATAAGCAATACTAATTTTCGCATAAGGTTTATTGTGAAGAATAAATATAACTCAATAATAGCCACATTATTATTTACTCTATCCTGATATCATATTTGCTCAGCAAACCAGGTAAACCGTGTACCGAAAACTGCGCTTTTTTGATCTGGTTATCATCAGGGTCAATGGTGAAGTTATAAGAACTCCGCAGATCGGCGCCTTTTAATATGGTACGACTAAAAAATGCCCGGTTCAGGTTGCAGTTGATGAATTTAGCGTCGGTCAGGTCACTTTCGGCCAGGTCTGTTTCAATCATGGAGCAATCACTAAACGTTGCTTTTTTATTCTTCTTTTTATAAAAAACGGCATTGTCCAGGATGCAGTTCTCAAAATGAACCTCGAACAAAAAATCATGCGCCTTGCTAAAATTTACCCCGCTTAATTTGCAATGTTTAAACCTGATATTCTGGAAACCGGCGCTGCTTACATCAGCTAAGGACAGGTTGCATTCCTCAAACAAGCAATCAATAAAAATGATGCTGTAAAGGTTAGCATAAGAAAGGTCGCAACTGATGAACCTGCAGTTTTCATAGGTGAGGTTACGGCCGGTTAATTGATCGGCTGGTATTTTGGTAAAAGTCTGGTCTTCCTGGTGGCTGGGTTGCATCAGACAAATTTATATTTCTTACACAAAGTTTAGATGAAGGATCAATTTAATTTATCCGATCTTATCTTTCAACTAACACTAATTTCCCAATGCGTTGCACAATTACATGTTCCTTCGGTACTGTCCGCCAACTTCATACAGTGCATGGCTGATTTGTCCTAAAGAACAATATTTGCAAGCTTCCATCAGGCTTTCAAAAATATTGTCACCGGCAATAGCGCTGTGCTGCAGGGTTTTTAGCAGTTGTGGGACGCGCTCCTCATTACGTTGCTGAAAAGCGTGAAGCGCTTCAATCTGGTATTGCTTTTCGTCTTCCGTAGCGCGAATTACTTCGGATGGTATAATAGTAGGCGAGCCTTTTTTATTGAGGAAAGTATTAACACCAATGATGGGATATTCGCCGGTATGTTTCAGGGTTTCGTAGTATAATGATTCTTCCTGGATCTTACCGCGCTGATACATGGTTTCCATAGCTCCCAACACGCCTCCACGATCATTTATCGCCTTAAATTCGGTAAGTACGGCTTGCTCTACCAGGTCGGTCAGTTCTTCAATAATAAAAGCGCCCTGTATGGGGTTTTCGTTTTTAGCTAAACCAAGTTCCCGGTTAATGATAAGCTGTATGGCCATGGCCCGGCGAACCGATTCTTCGGTTGGGGTTGTAATAGCCTCGTCATAAGCATTGGTATGTAGTGAATTGCAATTGTCGTAAATGGCATAAAGGGCTTGCAGGGTGGTTCGTATATCGTTAAAATCAATTTCCTGCGCATGCAGCGAACGCCCGCTGGTTTGAATATGATATTTGAGTTTTTGCGAACGGTCGTTCCCTTTATACTTATTTTTGATAGCCTTGGCCCAGATACGCCTGGCCACCCGGCCGATCACGGAATACTCGGGATCAATACCATTGCTAAAAAAGAACGACAGGTTAGGCGCAAAATCATCAATGTGCATACCCCTGCTCAGGTAATATTCCACATAAGTAAAACCGTTGGATAGCGTAAAAGCCAGTTGAGTGATAGGGTTGGCGCCCGCCTCGGCAATGTGATAGCCGGATATGGACACCGAATAAAAATTACGTACCTTTTCGCGGATAAAATACTGCTGTATATCACCCATCATGCGCAAAGCAAACTCGGTTGAAAATATACAGGTGTTTTGGGCCTGGTCTTCTTTTAAAATATCTGCCTGCACAGTACCCCGAACGGTGGAAATTGCATAAGCCTTTATCTTTTCATAAACGTCGGCAGGTAGTACCTGGTCGCCGGTTAAGCCCAGGAGCATGAGGCCAAGACCATTATTGCCGTTGGGTAAAGAAGCCTCACCTAAATCCTCTCCTTTGGAGAGGATTTTCCTTTCTGGTTGATTAATTAATGCTTGCTGTATTGTTTTAATTACTTGTTGTGTATTTCTTATTACCTCGTCATTTGAAAAACGGATAACTTCAAAGCCTTCACCATTTAAAACTTTAGTTCTTATGTTATCTTGCTCCTGGGTTATTTCATGATAACCACCGTCAACTTCAATAACAAGGCCTTTCGGCAAACAAACAAAATCAACAATATAGCCATCTATGGCATGTTGCCTTCTTATTTTATGCCCTATTTGATTGTTTCTTAATTGCTGCCATAAAATATTTTCGGCTTCCGTCGGATTTTTTCTATTTGACTGTGAGTTAGCCTTCAGCTCTTCCCATAAAGAAAGATCAGCAGTTTCATAACCATGTTTCTTAACTCCCTCTCCTTTGGAGAGGGCCGGGGTGAGGCTTTTATACCGTGGCCGCTCCAACCCCTTATCATCATACAACTCTTTAAACTTAGCTTCCACCAGGTGCTGCAGTTTATGCTCGGTGATGTATTTTTCGCATTGCTGATCAATAGCGGTATTCATGAAAAATGCAAGCAGCATAGGGGCCGGGCCATTAATGGTCATTGATACCGAGGTTGATGCCGCACACAGATCAAAACCCGAGTACAGTTTTTTGGCATCGTCAAGCGTAGCGATGCTTACACCGGAGTTGCCTATTTTACCGTAAATATCCGGCCGGATGTGCGGGTCTTCGCCATACAGGGTAACCGAATCAAACGCGGTTGATAACCTATGAGCCGGCTGACCGAGCGATACATAGTGAAACCGTTTGTTGGTACGTTCGGGCCCACCCTCGCCGGCAAACATGCGGGTAGGATCCTCGCCCTCACGCTTTAACGGAAATACCCCTGCCGCGTACGGAAACTCTCCCGGTACGTTTTCTGTAAGCAGCCAGCGCAGCACATCACCCCAGGCCTCGTACCGGGGCAAGGCAATTTTGGGTATTTGCAATTGCGATAGCGAAGTGTAATATAACGGCTGTTTGATCTCCTTATCCCGAACCTTATAAATAAAATTTTCGGCCTTGTATTTTTTAACCGTTTCGGGCCATTCGTTAAGCAGGCGTCTGCATTCGGGGTGAAGCTGAGCCTCGAGGGCCTCACTTAAATCTTCTCCAAAAGAGAGAACTTTGCCTTGCAAGTTTTCTTCACCTGTTCCTTTGGCCGGGGCCGGGTTGAGGCTTATGAGTTCCATCGCTCCTTTTATCTGGAACATCTGCTGGGCAATTTTACATTGCTCGTTCACCCATTCATCATAGGCCTTACTGCTTTCGGTAATTTCGGCCAGGTAACGGTTACGGTCGGGCGGTATTATGTAGATCTTTTCAGATTCCTCACCCGGTTCTGTTCCTATAACCCCATCCTCACCCCCCGAACTACGTTCCAGTAAATCGACGTTAGTTTTGGTTTTAATGGTTTTCATGATGGCTGTAAACAGCGTATTCATACCCGGATCATTAAACTGTGAGGCCATAGTGCCATACACGGGCAGATCATCATCCTTTGCGTTAAAAAGCTGGTGGTTGCGTTTATATTGTTTGCGCACATCGCGAATAGCGTCAAGTGCGCCGCGTTTGTCATATTTGTTAAGGGCTACCAGGTCGGCAAAGTCAAGCATGTCGATCTTTTCAAGCTGGGTGGCTGCACCAAACTCGGGGGTCATTACATA
The DNA here is from genome assembly GCF_031456535.1 of Mucilaginibacter pocheonensis. NCBI lineage: Bacteria > Pseudomonadati > Bacteroidota > Sphingobacteriia > Sphingobacteriales > Sphingobacteriaceae > Mucilaginibacter > Mucilaginibacter pocheonensis. The sequence goes on along the minus strand of NZ_JAVDUU010000005.1, from coordinate 429,424 downwards.
GAGCGAAACATCGCAGTAATCGGTGATCATGGTGTCGGACTGGCCAATGCCCGAGGTTTCCACAATAATGAGGTCATAGCCGGCGGCCTTGCAAATATCAATGCTTTCCTGCACATGTTTAGAGAGCGCGAGGTTGGCCTGCCGCGTAGCCAGTGATCGCATGTACACCCGCGGATTGTTAATAGCGTTCATACGGATCCTGTCGCCCAGCAGGGCGCCGCCGGTTTTGCGTTTAGAAGGGTCTACCGAGATAATGGCCAGCGTTTTATCCGTAGCCCGCAGAAAGCGGCGCACGATCTCATCAACCAGCGACGACTTGCCCGAGCCCCCGGTACCGGTAACGCCCAAAACAACCGCAGCGCCTTTTTCTTTGATAGGGGCCGCGATGAGGTTATTCTCTGCCATGCTGATGAGCCGGGCAATAGCGCCAGGGTCCTTTTGTGGCAGATGAGTAAGCTCGCCGTTAAGCTGGGTAACCGTGGGATAGTCGCATTGCTGTAGCATATCGTTGATCATGCCCTGCAGGCCCAGTGTGCGGCCGTCGTCGGGTGAGTAGATGCGGCTGATACCGTAAGCGTGCAATTCCTCAATTTCTTTTGGCAGGAACACGCCGCCACCGCCGCCAAATATTTTGATGTGGCCAGCGCCCCGCTTGGCCAGCAGGTCATGCATGTATTTAAAGTATTCCAGATGGCCGCCCTGGTAGCTGGTGAGGGCAATACCCTGTACATCCTCCTGAATGGCGCAGTTCACCACCTCATCTACGGAGCGGTTGTGGCCCAGGTGTATCACTTCAGCACCGCTGCTTTGCAGTATGCGGCGCATAATGTTGATGGTAGCATCGTGCCCGTCAAACAGCGAAGCGGCTGTTACAAAACGGATCTTGTACCGGGACTGATATGGGGCAATGCTTTCCATGAAGGGCTATAAATTTGGTTCAGCACAAATTTAACAATTGTTTTGAAGAGGATGTTATGCATGCATAATAAAGGCGATAAACATCGCTTCGCCTGGTCTCCTCTGTGCGATGCAAAGAGGGGCAAATGGAGGTAGCAAAATATAGAAGGGCGTTATAAAAACTTATTCTCCCACATGTCAATTGCGAAGTATGAAGGCAACGACCGGAGGGAGCTCATTAACATATACAACTTTATTTAAAACACGCGTCATTGCGAAGAACGAAGACAACGACCGTAGGGAGCTCATTAATACCGAAAAACAAATACAACATTAATAATCTCTATGCTGTACAGAGCGAATAAGCCCGTCAGAAGCAATCAGTTCGTAACGAACCAAATACAAATAACAAATCGAGCGGGCCAGCGTACTAATAAAATCACAGCTAATTTCTCAGTATTAATTTTCTCACACTGGCATAACCATCGGTAAAGTATAGCGTACTTTCATCTTTTGACAGGGCTAATTTAAAGGCATAGACATCAGCATCAACTCCAATGCCGTCCTTCCCGTGCAGGTTTTTATGCGGTCCAACAAGGTATGTGACCTTACCGTTAAAAATGCTGCTGATAATTCCGCTTTGAGCAACATATAAGGTACGGCTGTCTTTTGTTGCAATTATGCTGCTGACATCGCTAAATGGCTTGTCAAAATTAAGCGGGGCAAACTTGCCATCGGCAGTATATTTATAATTGACCCTCCAGGCCATGACCACATATTTTACGGCATTGTATCCGCAAAAAAAGCTGGTAATAACTGGCAGCTGTCCCCCCGTAATTTGGGTAGGAGCGAAAATTATATCGGTGCCAATTGTACCTTGGCCGTCAATTAAAAATTTTTCTAACTCGCCAGTTGCATAACCAACATTATTTATATAAGTATACCTCACGCCGCCTATCCATAAAAAGTTGGTATACGGATCTTTTTCAAGGTCAAGATATTCATAGCTATATTTTTTGTCGGCATCGCTGTGTTTTGGAGGGGTAAGCACTTTACCATCGGGTTTAATTATCCAAACGGGGTGTTTCAAATTACGGTATGCCACACATAATATGTTCATGGTCCCATCTTTTGTGATCCTGATGATACTTGGGTCCACGAGTGACTGTCCGTCGTCACTTTTAGGAATATTTACCGTAGATACCGTATTATCGGGCATTATTTTCCTGATTTTTTTATTATAGGTATCGGCAATGTAAATTGTGCCGTCGTCCATGAGCTCAATCCCCCCAGGCCCCGTAAACCTGGCCTGCGCACCTGCGCCATCAACATAACCCTGTACTCCCACCTTACCGGCAATGGTAATTACCCTTAAAGCCCGCTGACCGCTGTCGGCTGCCAAGGCGTGTAGCGTGCTGGTTTCCGAAATTTTATTTACAGATGATTGCTCCTCTTTTTTGCAAGCATAAAATGAGAGCATTGCGCAAAAAAGCAATAGTTTGTACTGATTAACTTTCATGACAGTAAGGTTAAAGTATTAGCTTAATAATTGGATTGTATTGCTTATAACAATATAAACTTACAACTAAATGAATATGTGTTTATACACAATATTAACACAATAATATGCGCAATATTTAACATAAATGGGCATTGTTATATAGAACGCGAGCTATGCAGACCGAGAGGGTTGAGCGGAGTTAATTGGCCCCAACTCCAATGATGCATGGAAGAGGTGACCAATGGCCACCATCCTCGCTAATATTCCGTAATAAAAACAATATCAATCCCTCTCGAAAATAAAGTGAAAACCTCCTGACATAGGGCTGTCATCAGCCTGTTTTAACTTTGAGTATTCAATCAAATAAAAACAAATAAAATGACTGCAGAACATACATTTACCGGCCTTGTCACCAACAGCTTTTATGCTGATGACATGACTGCGGCAAAATGCTATGCTGAATTGCTGGGTATCGACGCTTATTTTACCGCGTCAACCACTGAAAATGCAGCATTTATAGAGTTTTGCATCGGCTATGATGAACAGGACTTTTTGCCTGTTGAAACATCGGTACAGATGTAAAAAAAGCCGCGCGCTTTAAACGTGCAGCTTTCTACTATGTAATATTCTACTTAAAATCTTATTCGGAAACAGCTACCTGATCGGGTTCCGGTTCGTGCTCAGGTACTTCAGCAGTTGTTTTTTCGGCCACTTTTTGTGTTTGCGCCTGTTTAACAAAGCTAAGGGCAAGCGCCACTAAAAGCAGGGGAACGGTCATCCATATTACCTGGTGAATGCCGTAGTGCGCAATAACAAAACCGCCCAGCAGGGTGCCCAGGGTAATGCCTGCGTTAAAAAAAGATGGCAGCAGGCTGTTCACAAAATCAAGCGCTGTACCGTGTATGCCGTTAATAACATGCAGGTTGGCTACCAAAAAACCGCCGGTGTGCACAAAGCCCCAAACCGAAAGTATACCTACCATTGGGATAAACAGTCCGCCAAATTTGTATGCCAGTACATGCATAACCACCAGTGCCAGTAAAAACAGGCGGCTGGTTACGGGTATGTTTTTGCTTAGTGCTATGCCGGTTGCCCAGTTGCCTATAATACCTGTACCGCCAAAAACCAGCAGCATAATACTGATCTGTACGCCGCTCATGTGCGAAACTTTTTCAAGGTATTCGGCCAGGTAACCGTAGGTGGCAAACATACCTGCCAGCATAATAGTTGATGTTAACAGTTTTACCCACAGGTGCAGGTTACCTAATATTTTTACCTGGCTTTTTGGGCTGGCGTCGGCTTCGTTTACCGGCATAGATGGTGCCAGCAGGGCCAGCGCGCCAAAGGCCAGCAGGTTTATAACGGCCGACAAGACAAACGACGCCCTCCAGCTAAACAGATCGGCCATATAAGTGGTTAGGGGCACACCCAGTACGGTAGCTACGCTAAGGCCGGCCATAACAATGGCAATGGCTTTTGGCGCATCTTTTGGTCCGGCTTGTTTTGATGCAGCCGTCATGGATACAGCCCAGAACACAGGGTGCAAAAACGCGGGCAGTATACGCGCTATCATCAGCACCGTAAAGTTAGGCGCCACAGCCGATAACAGGTTGGAGATCACAAATATGCCCAGCACCAGGCACATAACGGTTTTGCGGTTCATCCTGGCGGTAAGCATATTGGTAAAAGGCCCGGCCAGCGCTACTGTTAAGGCAAACCCGCTGAGCAGCCAGCCCGCGGTATCAACAGAAACGTTAAATTCCTTTACCAGCGCGGGCAGTATACCAATAACCCCAAACTCGGTGGTGATGATGCCGAAGGCCCCCAGGGCCATTATATAGATAGATTTTTTCATAGATTTTAGTATTTAAATATTTGAATATTTCTATAAATAAAAACAAAGCAAACCTTTGCTTTTTTAGCGGATGCTAATCTTTCAGTTCGTTCAGGCTGGCAATATAGTCGTCAAGAACTTGCTGGTTCAGTATGTATTTCAGGTTACGGCCCTCTTTTTGGGGCAGCAGCAAATCGGCATCAACCAGTTGTTTCAGGTGATGCGAAACCGAAGGCTGGGTAAGATCGAGCAGATCATTCACCTCGGCGCAATAAAGGCAGTCCTTCTTTTTTTTAAACTGCTGTAAAATAGCTATCCGGTTGGTATCGCTTAAGGCCCTGGATATTCTCTCTATTTTTTTGATGTCCATTGTTTCCGGTGATCATCTCTTTTAGCTGATGATCTTTGTACTGGACAAAAGTATAGATTTATTCATAGAAACATAGACATGTTTCTATGAATAAATTATTTTTAGACATTGTGCTGACTGTTAACCATTCTCTAAATAGTTAAAAGCGATGAAAAGGCAGGATCAATATCAACGCGAATGTGAAGTCACCCCGACATCGCCGGGCTCGTTACCCCTCTCTACGCTTCGTGTAAAGAGGGGGTAGGCAAAACGATAGCAAAGCTTATTTATCAGTTTTAACAAAAGGGATGAGGTTGCGGAGCTCTTTATTGGTAAGGTATGCTCCAAGCCAAACTAAAATACCAAAAACCACCGAAAAATAAAGTGGCTGCCCTACGCGTACCATAGTGGCTGTAGCGCCGCCAAGATAGGCAGTAAGTAAAATTGCCCCCAATATTTTTGTACGCGGAATGATGTAAAGCACGGTGGAGATAAGCAAAGTGAAACCTAAAGGCTGTACAGAGCTATCGGGCCAGCCTAACTGGGCGGTGCCGCTAACGGAGCGGCTTTCGCGGATTATTTTCATAATGGCGTCAAACAGCAGGAATAATATGCACAATACACTGATAACGGTGCCTGCGATAATTGATGATCTGCCTGTAGTGTTTTCTGTTGCTGAAGATTGTATTGTTTCCATGAGTTATGTTTTTTTAGTAAAGGTATGCAGCAATCAGGCTGACCGGTGATGCCTGCAAATGACATTTACAGGGGTAAATTGCGACAAATTAGGTCGCGGGAGGGTGTTTGCAATTATGTGTTGTTCGGAGACAAAGCCCAATTTATCATCAGTAATGAAGGTAAAACCGGTAGCAGAAGTCTTTTTAGATGTGCCGGTGGTTTTACATATTATGTATAAAATGTGTGCAAAATATGTGTAAAAGTGTGTAATTGTTATACAATTTATGTAGCATATTACAACTATGATTAAATTAAAATTAAATTGCATTAGCTTCTGATTGTAATTAATTTAATTATTAATTTATTAAGCCATGCCTGATTCACGAAAAGAAATCCTTGAAGAAAATAACCATTGGGACAAGTTATTTAAACTATGCGCCTACGTAATTGGCGCGGTTATTATTTACTGCTTTTTAATAACCTTTGTGCCTATCCCTGATAGTAATGTAGAAACGGCAAGACAGGTGCTGATATTTTTTATTGGTACATTGGTAGGCTATTGTTTTAATTTGCTGAGCCCTGGAATTACCTCAAAAAGATCCGTCCCAGCGCAGCTTAACGTTAAAGGCGATAATACCAGTATTGGAGGGACCAGCACCAGCACTACCGAGATCGATTTATCGGCAAAGGATGCCGATGAACCTAATAAATAGGCACATAGTGCTGGCATAAATTACAGTGAAGCGTCAAGCATAAGCCTGATGAACTCTCTGCGCCGCCGCAGCGCGTAAAAAAATCACTATCTTTGCGGCAAATGCAATTAACGGAATCAGTAACACCAACCTGGGAAAAGGGCTATAATAATTACGGCCCCTGGCTGCGCGACAAGTATAAAGGTAAGCGGGTATTCAAGGTTATTGTTGACGGGGGCTTTACCTGTCCCAACCGCGATGGCTCCAAAGGCTATGGCGGCTGTACCTATTGCAATGTTGATTCGTTCACCCCATCAGTAAGCCGCAACGCGCCTACTGTGCGCCAGCAGGTAATGGAAGGTATGGAACGTGCGCGCAAAGGCAACCGGGCCGATAAATTTATCATATATTTTCAGCCCAATACCAATACCTATGCCCCTGCACATTACCTTAAAATGATGTACGATGAGGCATTAAGCTATGGCACCGAAGATATTGTGGGCCTGAGCGTAGGCACACGCCCTGATTGTATTGATATGGAAAAGGTGGCGCTGTTGGAGAGCTATACCGACCGGTTTGATGTTGACCTGGAAATGGGCATGGAATCTATCTACAACGATACTCTGAACCAGATTAACCGGGGCTGCAGCCATGAAGAACTGGTGAAAGCCCTTAACCTGGTGCAAAACAGCAAGCTTGATATTTGCGTGCATACCATATTTGGTTTCCCCTGGGAAACACATGATATGATGCTGCGCTATGCCGATGAGATCAACCGTTTTCCGCAAATTAAATTTGTGAAGTTCCATCACCTGCACATTGTTGAAGGATCAGTAATGGGCGTAAAATACAAACGCGAACCCTTTAAGGTTTTTAGTATTGATGAGTACGCCGATTTCTTGTGTGAGCTGTTACCCCGCGTTCGCCCTGATATTGTGATACAGCGCCTCTTCGGGCTGAGCGACAGGGAACTACTGATTGCACCTAACTGGGGCCTTAAAAAGTCAGAGATACAATATTATATAGACCAAAGGATCCTGAGCCGCGGCGTAGTGCAGGGCTCAAATCTTACCTAAATCCTATCAAAAGCGATCGACCTTAATACACCTGTTTTTTTAAACTTATCGCGATAGTCTTCCCAACGAAGAAAGGTTAATATGCGTTTGGTATCAGTTTTGTAAACCTTTGGTTGAAAAATATTGGTCTGATAGTTAAATTTACAGCTACTTTGTCACAACGAGCTCAATCGAATTATATTCCCGCGTTAACCGGTGTACGTGCAATGGCTGCTTACCTGGTTTTCATATCGCATTTTGCCTATATTTTTGATGAAAGTTTTCCTCACATTGTGCAACGTTTCCTGGGCGAGTTCCACATTGGCGTAAGTATTTTCTTTGTGCTTTCGGGTTTTTTGATAGCTTTCAGGTATTACAATAATTTTCCTGGTTTAAACCGTGAGTGGTTTATGCAGTACCTCAAGAACCGGGTGGCCCGTATATACCCCATGTATTTTTTACTTACAGTGGCGGCCTTTGTTTATTACTTTATTACTAAAGACGAAACCATTACCAAGGGTTATGAACACCCCGTAGCGTTAATGCTGATGAACATTACGTTTATACGCGGTTTCTTTTACCAGTTTTGGGATACCGGCATAGCCCAGGGCTGGTCATTAACGGTTGAAGAATGTTTTTACTTTTCGGCACCCATTATATTTTTAATTGTGAGGCGCTATGGTAAATTTTATATACAGCCTGTTGTAATTACCTTAACCGGTATTTTGCTGTACTTTATATTTAGCCACGTAAGCTGGAATGGCTTTTTGGGCAATTTTACTTTTGTAATGCTGTTTACATTTTTTGGGCGTTGCTTTGAGTTTTTTGTGGGGATTCAACTCGCCCGGTATGTACTTAAAAAAGGCTTTACCCGTACCAATAAGGTAAACTACACCTATACAGGCTTCCTGCTGATATTTGTATGTGTATTTATCATGGCGCTGCAACCTGTGCCTAAAGGCTGGATAGCCGGTGTTGAAAGCCCCGTAGGTATCATTGTTAACAACTATTTTTTATGTATAGCGGTAGCCCTTTTCTTTTACGGCATACTCACCGAAACCACTTTATTTAAAAAATTCCTGGCGTTGCCTTTTATTGAGTTGCTGGGTAAAAGCTCTTATATATTTTACCTGGTACACCTGGGCTGGATATATAACCTGCTGCACAACGGCTTTAATTCCTTAAATGATCATGTTTTTGAGCTGTATGATAAATGGGGAGTTGACTGGCATTCGCCATTTGAGTATGATACCTTAAACCTGTTGTATGCTTTTATCGTACTAAATATCATATCTGTCACATTGTTTAAACTGGTTGAAGAGCCGCTTAATCATTATATCCGCAAATCGGGCTTTTTGGTGAAATATAAGCCAAGCAGCAAAAAATCAATTGTTTAAAAAATTAATATAGATAGAAGCTACCTACACCAACTAATGAAGAAAATTATACTGATTTGTTTTTGCTGTTTATTATTAATCCCGCATAAATCATTCGCCGGCTGGCCAATTGGTAAATATCGCGATCTTTTTGTACCCGCGTTTAATTACTTTAAAGCAACAGACTCATGGGATGCCAATGGAAAAAAGATCAAAGGAGCGCCCGGCACCGGTTTTGAATCATTTGCGCTTAATTTGTTTGAAGGATATGGTATATCCCGCCGGCTTGATTTTATCGCGTCGTTACCAATTGTGTATCAAACCAGTAAGTTTGATGGCGGTTCTACCAAGGGGTACGGACCTACTGATCTTACAACGGGGTTAAGTTATACGTTATTAAATTCAAATTACGAACGTTTTTTATCCGTGCAGGGATCTCTCATCACCCCCTTATATAATAAGAACAATCCTAATTCCGCTATCGGTTTTGGCTCTTTTGGGTCCGAGCTTAAACTTTCATACAGCGGTAATATTCCAAAACGCATACTCAAAGGCTGTTACTTCAACACCGAGGTTTACTACCGCCGGTATTTTGCAGGTGATGGCCCTAATCAATACGGTGCATTCGTTTTTCTGGGCTTTATATTATCAAAAAGCAACCAGATCACCATTGATGCTACCGCTATCAAATCGGTATCAACGAACCGGGCTTTCAATAACAATATTTCGTCGATAAAAGATTTTTCATTAATAAAGCCATCGGTAAATTTCGGCCATAGGTTTACCCGGCGTTTTTCAATGTTTGTTGGTGGTTATTATACAGTTACCGGTCGTAATACCGCTATAGGTTATGGTACTAACGTATCGGGCATTTTTCATTTATAATTAATAATAATACTGTGAAGGCATATCGTATTTTTTTAACTTTTATTATCATTTTTAAACTCGGCGCAGGCATCAATGTATATGCCCAGGACCATGAAGATCAGGATAAGAAAGAAGTGGAGGGTGATGTAGTTATTAAGGTTAAACCGGCTGTTAAAAATGCCATTTTTAAGGGTAGCCAGGATATTGGCTATAAGCTTGATGTTAATAATCTTTATGACGAAGAGCAGGAAGGTAAGTTTTCATACCTTATCAAAACTGATTTGGGCGAGAAGGTACTGGAAAAATCGGAAGATTTTAAAATAGGCAGAAAAACAAAGAAAAGTATTACCGTTAAAATACCACCGCAAAAAGCAGGCTTTTATAACCTGAGTTTTAGGTTTAACCTTACTCAATACGACGATACACTGCATAAGGTATTTGGTGTTGATGCCGAAACGCTAAAATCACCGCTGCATAAACCTGCCGATTTTGACGAGTTTTGGGACAAAACGCGCCGTGAACTTGCGCAAATACCGCCCCAGTATAAAATAACATTGCAGCATGAACTTTCTGACGCCGACCGCAAGGTTTACCTGGTTGAGATGAAATCATACAATTATCTGCTTATACGCGGCTGGCTGGTTGTTCCTAAGCAAAGCTATAAGCAGCCGGTACATTACCGTTTGCCGGGTTATGTTGTGGGGCTTAATCCTAATTATGATACTAATCATTTTATTACATTCAATTTAAATGTAAGGGGCAACGGAAACAGCCAGGATGTGGTTAACGTAGGTACAGAAGATTATTGTTATAACCGCATACAAAGCAAGGAAAGCTATATATATAGGGGCGTGTACATGGATTGTTTGCGCGGCCTTGATTTTTTATACAGCCACCCCGAGTTGGGTATCGATACATCAAAAATATATGTTGAGGGAAGCAGCCAGGGTGGTACGCTGGCTGTAATAACCGCGGCAATGGATAAGCGTGCCAAGTTGCTGGCTATACAGGTGCCGTTATATTCAGATTTCAGGCTGGCTAAGGAAGTGGGTTTAAAGTATGACAAACCTGAGTTTCCAATCAAGTTTTTTACCCGCTATATCAATAATAATACTGATACTTCCTGGGATAAGATATTTAGTGTAATGGATTATTACGATCCGCAGAATTTTGCGCCAATGGTAACCTGCCCGGTTATCATGGGAATAGGCCTGCTTGATAAATTTTGCCCGCCTCGGTGCAGTTTTTCATTGTTCAATCACTTTGCGAGTAAGAAAAAGGAATGGTTCTCCTCGCCCGATCTTACACATGAGGTGGCATTTGATTACTATATGCTACAGAATATTTGGCTGGGCGAAAATTTTAGATTGGTTTATTAATATTCAGTTAAATGAAAAGATATTTATTGGCTATAGCCGTATTGTGTATGGCGTTTATTGCATCTGATAAACCGGAGAAAAAGTATTTCAGATATAGTAAAACAGTAGAAAATTATTTTGTGGATGGCGACGGCAATTTAAATGGAAAATTTGAACGCACCTATGATGAACGGGTTGTGGAAACCGGTACTTATTTAAATGGTAAAAAAAACGGTACCTGGACCAGTACCAGCACACAAGGCAAGATAATTAAACAACTGGCATATAAAAATGACGTGCCCGATGGTAAGGTAAACCTGTTCTTTGCCGATGGTAAGCCGCGGGTTACCGGCGTCTATATTAATGGACTGAAAGAAGGCAGCTGGAACTACTACAACAGCAAGGATAAAGTGGTAAAAACAGGTGTTTACAGTAAGGGAGTGCCAAAAGGCGTATGGTTTTTTTATGATGAAGACGGGAAAAGCATTATTGAAAAATATGATTTTGACCAGCAGAAACAATTGGTTGATAACAGGAGCACTTTACATTTCAGCGATGATGAGATCAAATTTAAAAGTGACTACATGGTGAAAAATTACAGGTACCGCGAGGTTATTGACGTACCGGCTCCCGGGGCGCGGCCATTGGGCGGCTATCGTAAAACCAAAGAGCTATTTGCAAAAAACTTTGAGATACCTCAGGATATATGGTTTACTTATGTTTCGCAAACCTATTTTGTTACTTATAAAATCTCACCGACTGGGTCATTTGAAGATATAACCGTGTCCCGGATAAAAAGATCAAACCTGAGATACAAAACCGGGATGGATTTTTACTTCTTTACTGAATACGATAATCATTTGCAGCGTGTGAATATTGACGAGCGGACCTTATTTCACTTTGCCGATAAAATAAAGGAAGACTTTGACCTGTTTTACGGACCATGGATAGTGGATAGTCACGAAAACGTGAACGGCTTTATTCAAATGAATTTTGTGGTGAACCAGCAATAGGTTTGTTTCCCGGGTTTAAAGCCCGTTACCTGCCGCCTTATAGGTACCAAACAGCTTTTCAATGGCCTTTTCCCGGTAAGCGAATATTTGTTTAACCTTGTTGCCTACTAAAACGCGGTTGCTCAGCCGGCCTATAACGCCGTAAGGTATGGCATAGTGCAAAATATCTGTCATGAGCACACCGCCCTTAATCTCCCTAAAATGATGTTGGTGATGCCAAAGCGCATAGGGGCCAAAGCGTTGCTCATCTACAAAATATTGTTTTTCGGCAACATGGGTTATCTCGGTCATCCAGTTCATTTTTAGGCCTAAAAACGGCGATATTTTGTAGGTAATGATCATTCCGGCATACATACGGGTAGTTGGGGTATAGTCGGATGTTACCACAAACCTCATATCGGCTGGGGTTATTTTAGCCAGGTTTAACGGCGAGGAAAAAAAATCCCAGGCCGTATCCAGATCAATGGGTATGGCCTGTTCTGTTTTTAGTAGATATGATTTCATCAAGATGATGACAAACTATCCCCGGTATTGTTTAAAATAACTCTGAGCCTATCGTTTAGTAGTACCAACAGGCAAATCCCTGCGCGACCACTCGCTCCAGGAACCTACGTAAAGCTTTGGTCCGCTGATGCCGGCATATTCCATGCCCAACAGGGTGTGGCAGGCGGTAACGCCCGATCCGCAATGTACAATAACATTTTGGTGGGCCACATCGGCAATAGCATCATCGTAAATTTTACGCAAAGTTTCGGCAGGGCGATATTTGCCATCGACATCCAGGTTATAAATGTATGGCAAATTGAACGCGCCGGGAATATGACCGGCAACAAGGTCAATCGGTTCTGTTTGGCCCAGGTACCGCGGAGTTTCCCTAACATCAATCACTATACGGTTATTGTCATGCGCTGCCGCGCCGGTTTCTTCAATATCAACGGTGCCCTTAAAATCATTGGCTACAGGGTAGGGGCTTACTGCAACTGGTTTATACTCATCGGTACTTAGCTCAATACCGGCAGTTACCGCGGCATTTAAACCGCCATTTAGTACCTGAATATTATCATGACCTATGGCTTTGAGCATCCACCAAAAACGGGCGGCACCAAACGCACCAGCTTTGTCATCATAAACAATTACGTGGCTTTGCGGGGTAATGCCTAATTTACCCAGCAGGTTTGCAAAATCATGAATATCGGGCAGGGGATGCCTTCCGCCTATGGAAGCATCGGTAACTTTGGAGGCCAGATCTTTATCAAGATCAACAAAAGCCGCGTTTTTTAAATGACCTGCCAGATAACGCTGGTGAGCATCCTGCCCGGCACGGGCGTCGATAAGAATGGTGTTCGCGCCGGCCATAGCCGGATCGTTGATTTCAATTAGTGGCGACATAGGTACATTCGATTTGTAGAAAAATCAAATATAACTACACCGCAGGTTTTTTACGCCTTTTACTGCACTATTTTATTGGCACAGTATGAGCTTGCAAAAGCCTCGGGTTTGGCCTTAAATACAAAGCCCATGCTCAAAATATAACCCATGGCCTCATGCAGTGCCTGGTTTGATTTAAACATGGGGTTGGTGTTAATATCGGCATGCACTTCCAGGTCAACATCATACAGGTCAAGCAAATCACAAAGCTTGTAAGCAATGTCAATTGATTTTTGAACTTCGCTGAGCATACGTTCTTTAATGCTCATTTTTTGCGATGTCTTTTCCTGATGGATAAACATAAACCCGCCGCGCTGCTCGCGTAAAAAAACAATAACCGTAGCAAAATCGGTTACAGTGCCTTTCACTTGCGAATCGGTGCCGATACATACTTTAAGTTTGTTACCGAGGTTGGCTTCACGTTCAATCGCTCTTTCAACCTCTTCTAAAATTGACGATTGGATAACCTCGCCGCTGAATTTTCTCCAGGTCATAAAATTTGTTTTAGGTAAATTTTTGCCGACCTTTTTTATGGGTCTATAAAAATAAGCGATAAGGTTTCATATTAACGTAAACAAGGTATGATTTATTTGTTAACATTTAACTGATTATTAACAAGTTGGGGCGTTTTTGTGATGTAAGCATTCTCATTTACCCTCGCTTTTTTTATCATCACACAAATGCTATGATCAGTGATCTTTAAGATACCGAAAATAATTCGAATTAACTATGTATTTGATCCGCAAATTAAGGCACATGTTGATGCAGCTGTTACGGTTTTAAATAATTGTATTATAATGTTTTATTTATGTATCGGCATACTTCAATATGAGAATACATATCTTTAAGTTGTGAAATTATCGCTAAATGAATCTTAATTACTTAATCGATTAAGTTTAAATCTTTCTAAGATGTTTTTGTAACAAATGGTTTACCTTTAACCACCTAATTATACATCTGCACTTGCGATTAATTGTTTTTAACAATAAATAGTTTGGAAATACATTTAATGTACCTATGTTTGTACATATATTATATCTAACCAATTTTTTTCGGCGCGTTTTTACCTATTGAAAATACGCTCAAGCTTATTACATCTTAACTACCCTGCATGAAGATACGTTTACTTGCTGTTTTTGTGTTCTTATGTTTAGCTTGCCCGGTTATAAAAGCGCAGGCAACAGATAAATCTGCTTTAGCCGGTTCTATAGCCGCGGATAATAAGTTAGATACCGTACAAACACGTGCTTTAAAACTACTTTCGGGGTTTTCGGCCGGTACGTCATACAACGAAGTATGGATACGTGATTTCAACACCTTTATTAACGGTTCGTTAAAGGTACATCCTAAAGAAAAGGTAAAGGAAATGCTCCTGATGTTTTTTAAAATACAGGGCAGTGATGGCAATATAGTGGATGGGGTGGTTGATAGCGCCAAAGCGGCCGTTGGTTACCAATACCGTTACTCACGCTTATTGCCGGGTTGGGCGGCGCACAAAAACACCGTTGAAACCGACCAGGAGTCGTCATTGGTTCAGGCTGTGAAGAAATATGTTGACATTACCGGCGACAGCTCCATCCTTTTTGAGGTGATAGATGCTAAAACGGTTCTGCAACGCATAGAGGATGCTTTGGCTTATATCCAAAAACACAGATGGTCTGCACAGTACGGCCTGGTTACCGGCGCCACCACTATTGACTGGGGCGATGTACAGCCCGAAACCGGCTGGGGAGTAGCTATTAATAACAAAACCAAATGGGCCATTGATATTTATGATAATGCCATGTATGTAATGGCTATTCATGATTTCCTTTCAATAAAGCCTAAAGATTATAAGCCCAGGGAGAACTGGGCCGCGATAGCGACCACCATAAAAAAGAACGCGCGCAGGCACTTGTGGGTGCCGGCAGCCCAAAAATACCTGCCCCATGTTTACTTGAACGGCAGTCCGTTTTCAAAGGATTTTAACGAAAACCAAATTTTATATACAGGCGGATCCATATGTGCCATACTGGCCGGGTTTAATACTGCAGCCGAGATCAAAGAAATAAACCGGCAAATGCTGGCCGCTGCAGCAAAAGAAAAACATGCCACTATCGCCATAACGGTTTATCCGCCTTATCCAAAAGAGCAGTATCCAAACATGCCTCCTTACAGCTACCAGAACGGCGGCGACTGGACATGGTTTGGCGGGCGCATGATTGCTGCCCTGGTTGCCAATGATCTGATAAAAGAAGCGTACGATGAATTAACGCCAATGATTGACCGCGCAATAGCCAATAAAGGCTTTTATGAGTGGTATAATATACAAACAGGCGCTCCAAAGGGTTCAGGAGATTTCAGGGGTGAAGCAGGAGTGCTGTTTGATGCAATTACAGTTTTAAAACAATGGGCTATTAAAAATAAATAGGTTGTTTATTAATGTAATAACTTAAAAACCAAGTGCTAAACAATGTTTCATGAAAAAAATAATATCCCCCAGGTAGCCTCGATGGCTTTGCGCTTTTTTAAGCGGCATTTAAGCCTTTGCCATTGCTACCGGCCTCCTTAATAACGTAAGGATGGTTCCAATATCACAAGTGATATATACTCAACAAATCAATTCCCACTTTTTAAATTAATGTTATGAAGAAAAAACTTATCTACACGATCCTGTTATCGCTGTTATCATTCCAGGTAATGGCGCAGCTTAAAATTAGCGGAAAGGTTACCAGTTCGCAAGACAACCTGCCTTTACCCGCTGTAAGCATCAAAGTAAAAGGCACGGCGGCTGGTACGCTTACTGATGCCAATGGTAGCTATACCATACAATTATCAAATGCCAACAGTGTTTTGGTGTTTTCGTACACCGGCTTTGCTACACAGGAAGTAAGTGCCGCAGGTAAAAGCACAATAAATGTGCAGTTAAAAGAAGTATCAAGCTCTCTTAACGAGGTAGTTGTAATTGGTTATGGTACAGCAAAAAAGTCTGACCTTACTGGTTCTGTAACTACTGTTAAGGCCGAGCAACTGCTTGACAAGCCCGTGCCTAACTTATCACAGGCGTTACAGGGTAAGGTTGCAGGTGTTGATGTAAGCGTTAACAGTAATGCGCCAGGTGCTGCGGCTAAAGTACGCATCAGGGGTATTGGTTCCATCAACTCCAATGTTGACCCTATTTATGTGGTTGACGGCGTTGTAGGAGTTGACCCTAACTCCATTAACCCCAATGATATCGCATCTATTGAGGTTTTAAAAGACGCGTCATCAACAGCAATTTATGGTGTGCGTGGTGCCAATGGTGTAATTATGGTAACTACCAAGCGCGGCCGTAAGGGCGCAACTACGGTTAGCTATGAAGCCAATGTAAACAGAAGCGAACTTTACAGGCATGTGCCCACACTTAATTCAAAAGAATTTGTAAAAATTTACAATGAATCATTTGCCAATGGCGCAAAATTTGACCCAACCGGTGCTGTTCAAACTCCTGCCAAAGAGCTGAACCACACTAACTTCCCTTTGTTGTTTGATGCCAATAACAATCCTATTTATGATACCAACTGGGAAAAGGAAACGTATCAGCCGGCATATTCTCAAAGCCACCAGTTAAATATTCAGGGTGGTAGTGATAAATCGATTTACAGTATGTCGTTAGGCTACCTTAATCAAAATGGTTTAACGCCTACCTCAAACTTTAAACGCTATTCGGTTAAAATGACCATGGATAACGACATTAAAGACTGGTTGAAAATAGGCGGTAGCCTTAACGGCATCTTCGGCCGCCAGCGTTTGGTAACTGATGGTAACGGAGGTTTGAACGTACCGCGTGCCGTTAGCGAAGAAGTACCAATTGTACCGATCAAATATCCCGACGGAACATGGGCCGGTAACTATGATATAGAAGGTTTAGAAGGTGCACCAAACCCTATACAAACAGCCAATGAGCGTTATACCATCAATAACACCTTGCAGGCACTGGGTAATATTTATATACAGGCCAAAATATCATCAGAGCTTGATTTTAAAACTGATTTTGGTTTTAACCTGAATACACAAAAAAATAACTTTTACTCATCCGCGGCATTAAAGCACTTATCTGCCGACCAGGGTGGTGTGGCCAGTGTAAATACAAATACAACATATTTCTGGCAAACTGAAAACTACCTTACCTGGAACAAAAAGATCAATGATCACCAAAGGTTCACGGCTTTGGCGGGTATATCTTTTAGCCGTTCAGTATACGAACGGGCCAATGTTGAAACGCAAAACTTTATTTCTGATTTCTTCCAGTTCAATAACCTGGGCGCAGGATCATTAAGAAGTGCTGCAGGATCTGATGAAAACCCAAGTACGCCGGGCGCGCTTTATCCGGGATCATTAAACTCCTATTATGGCCGTATCAGTTATAATATTGATGAAAAGTATTTATTTACCGCTACAGGCCGTTATGATGGTTCGTCAAGACCGGCAGATGGGCATAAATTTGCTTTCTTCCCATCGGTAGGTGCGGCATGGCGCGTATCTCAGGAAGATTTCCTGAAAAACAGCCAAACCATATCAAACTTGAAGGTAAGGGCCAGCTTTGGTTACACTGGTAACCAGGAAATAGGTAACTACCGTTCACTTCCACAGTTTTCAACCAATCAAACCGCTCAAAACGGTGCTGCCGTTATAACATTGCTGCCAGGTTACCTGGGTAACCCCAATTTGAAATGGGAAAAAACACGGCAGATAGATGGTGGTATAGAACTGGGATTGTTTGGGGGCAGGGTAAACCTTGATGCCGATTACTATCAGCGTACCACCTCCGACATTTTGTTGCAAACCCCAATTCCGTTTACTGCTGGTTTTACCAACGCCAACGTTTACAAAAACATAGGCTCAATGAAAAACTCAGGTGTGGAGTTGAGCTTAAATACGGTGAACATACAAAGTACTGACTTTACCTGGTCAACAGGTTTCATATTTGCCGCCAATCAGAATAAAGTAACCAAGCTGAATGATGGCAATGCCGATATATTCCCTGGTCCAAACTTTTTAGGACAAAACTATGTAATACGTGTTGGCGCGCCAATAGGATCATTTTATGGTATGACTCGCTTAGGTACTTATGGTGATAATCCGGCCGATGTTGCCGCAGCTGCATTGCATGGTTTAAAACCAGGCGACCGTAAATACATCTACAATCCGGATGGAAGTAATTATTACAGCATTATTGGTCGTTCAAATCCAAAATGGACAGGAAACTTTAACAGTACTATCAAATATAAAAGCTGGGACTTTTCATTTGATATCCGTTTTGTACAGGGCGTAAATACGGCTGCCAACTTTAAACACTCTGTTGAAGACAGGCAAACCATTTCAAACAGTTTGGCTACCGTGTTAAACGGATGGACCCCAACCAATCAAAACACCATGATATCGCAGGTGCGTAACTATAAATACGCGCAGGATTCGCATTTTGATACCTGGTGGGTTGAAGACGGCTCATTTATACGCGGCCAAAACTTTGTGTTAGGTTATAGCCTTCCGGCACCTACGCTTCAAAAATTGCATGTAAGCCGTTTCAGGATTTATGCCAGTGTTCAAAACTTGTTTGTTATTACTGATTATACAGGCTATGATCCTGAGGTTGATACCTTTAATAACTCTTATGGCTCAAACCCTGCATTTACTCAAAACATAGATTTCTTTGCCAATCCTCGTCCGCGTATATGGAACCTTGGGGTACAGGTAGGATTTTAAAACTTGTGGTATGATTAAGATATATAGAAATACAGAAGAGAAGGATTTAATAGTAACCACCTAAAATCATTATGAAAATGAAAACATTAAAAAATATATTAGTAGTAACGTGCTTATTGCTTACCTGCTCATGCAAAAAGTTTTTGGAAGAAAAACCCAAATCTGTTTTAACACCCGGGTCTAATCTTTCAAGCGTAAAGGTGGCACGGGCATTGGCAAACGGGGCTTATCAAAACCTGCAGGGATTACTTACCGGACAGTCGGGCTCATACGGCGGCAATACCTGGAACCTGATGGAGTTTATGACCGGTAAAGCCAACAGCGACCTGGGACAAACCGGGTTTGTAAATTTTCAAACGCTTATTTACAGCAATACCTCCTTTTACTTTGATACCTGGTGGCAGCAAATGTACCTGGGGGTGGGCGCGTCTAACCTGGCTATTGAAACAATACCAACCATTAATGCCGCCGGCTTAACCGATGAGGCAAAAAATAACATGGTTGCAGAAGCACGTACCCTGCGTGCCTTGTATTATTTTTACCTGGTACGTATGTACGGAGCAGTGCCTAAAGTAACATCGGTGCCAAAAGACCTCAACCTGCAGGTTCCGCGTGTAGCGGCTAAGCAAATTTATGATGAGGTAATTATACCGGATTTGCTTGCAGCCGAAAAATCAACACTGCCCTGGAAAGACGCTACCGGTAAAGTATCAATGGGAGCTATAAAAGCGTTGCTGGCCGATGTGTATTTGACTTATGCCGGCGCCGCTATAAACGGTGGTCCCGCGGCCTACGCCGAATCAGCAAAACGTTCGCTTGATGTGATCCAGAACGGGGGATATACGTTATTCCCTAATTATACTGATATGATAAACCCAACCAATAAAAACAACGGTGAGTTTATTTTTCAGGTGCAATTCGCGGCTTCTGTGCCAATTACCAACCCGCTTACCGCACTTACCATTCCCAATTATTCAGGGATATCTGCTTACTCTGACGAGTACGGGTCAGTTTGGCCAACCGATCAGTTCATCGCTTCGTTTCCGGCTGGCGATAAACGTGTAGCAGAAAAACAATTCTTTTACACTAATTATCCGAGTTTAAAAACCGGCCAGACAGTTACCTTCAAAAATCATTATATCTATAAATGGTTTGATGTTAACGCGATAAAAAGCACCACAAAGTCTGATTTGAATTACACCATTTATCGTTTAGCCGATGTGTATTTAATGTATGCCGAGGCATCAAACCGCGCCGAGGGTTCGCCAAATGCCAATGCTATCACTTATGTTAATGCGATCAGAGCACGGGCCACTCTTGCTCCTATTGGCGCATTAAGTCAGGATGCTTTTGAAAAAGAAGTATGGCTGGAGCGTTATTTTGAGCTTTGCTTTGAAAACAAAATGTGGTTTGATATGCTGCGCACCCGTAAGGTACATAATGATGTTACCGGTAACTGGGACAATTTTGTAGGTCATAAAACAGTATTTAATGCTACGTTTACTGAAAAACAATTGCTGTTCCCATTACCAAAAACGGAAACAGATATTAACCCTAAATTATTGCCCAATAACCCTGGCTTTTAATTAGCAAGGTTATTAAAAATGAAAAGGACCGGCTTTTATTAAAGCCGGTCCTTTTTTTTATGGCTTACCATGGTTAGTATCAGCTTCTCTCGGCGGCTTTAATTTTTTCTTTTATTTTGTTAAAAATGTGTTCGCCCCTGTCAATGGGGTTTTGATTCTCATCATAAAACCACCAGTTAAACAGCTGCTGTATTTTACGGCCGGTAACAGGATGTTGCTTTAACAGATCATCCAGCTCAAGTAGCTCCTGTTCAGAAATTTCATTTGCTATCTTTTTAGTCGCCAGGTTCCAGATGTGATTTTTAATGGTCATATCGGTTTACTTGTTTTTCGTATAGGTATATTTTTATATACTAAATACGTTCCATTTTTTAAATAGTTGATCAATAGCTATTTGAGTTGGTATTGATTATTAATTACCGTTCGAATCCGGACAGGAACGTTCGGTTTTGGCATACGCTTTTTTCTTATGGAGATAGCCAAGTTATGAAAAAAATAAAAAACATAGTACTATGTATTGTATAGTACCATGTTTTGTATTAGTTTTGTAAAACCATTAACAGAAAAAGCATCATGAACACTAAAACCTTATTGTACACAGGCACCATTATCCCGGTAATCTTCTGGCTTTCAACTATTATATGCGGTTTTGTTCACGGCGGGTATAATCATCTGAGCAGAACTATAAGTGAGCTGGGCGCTATGGGTACACGGTCTGAACCACTAATGGCCACATTAACCATGTTTGGGGCGTTGTTAAGTATATTTTTTATCATTGGCGTGTATAGGGCGTGTAAGCAATTGAATATTAGTGTTGTCCCGGTGTTCACGCTGCCCGCGTTTACAGTAATGATGGGGTGGGCGGCTATGTTTCATTCAGGTAATAAATGGCATGCTACAGCAGGGCCGGTTTTCCTGTTATTATACGTAGGGGCATTTTTAGTAGTGGTTTTGTGGCGCGGCAGAAAGGAGCTTATGTTGATCAGGCTGCTTTCGCTGGTAAGCCTTGCCCTTATGCTGCTCATATTCCTGCGTTTTATGCCAGGTATAGAAAATAATTATCCGGGTCTTATTCAAAGGTTTGTACACCTGGGCTGGTCAGTTTGGTTTACGGCGTTAAGTATCGGATTGATCAGGCTCGTTTCATTACAAGAACAAAAACAATTATTTATCAGATAATCATTAAAATTTATGAAAAAACTACAATTAATCGTGGCCATTGGTATCATTATCATGGCCACAGCCTGCCGGTTTGGCAAAAGGCACACCACCATTACAGAAAATGGTAATGGCTCAACCGTAAAAATAGAATACGTTGGGCAAACGTATTTTAATGCCGAGGGTACTGCTATCAAAAGTATTTCGCCAAACGGTTATGTAAAATATACCCGCGACGGACAGACCATAACGGCCGAAAGCGACTACCGCGGCCGGATCACCTATGAATTGAATGACGATGGTAAACGGAGTTTACTCGATGAAAGCGGCAGGGAGTTTTTGGCCAGGGCGGTTAAAGACATGATAAAACACGGGCACTATGCCGATGGCCGGTAAGTTCATTATGAAAAAAAAGCAGGTATAATAATATCTGCTTTTTTTTGTTAAAAATTGCAATATTTGGGGCTTAAAAGTGTTAAAAACGTATGAATATGAAATGTTACAGTCGCATATTAGGCTTATTTTTAGCATCAATGTTAAACTATAGTTTAGTTAACGCACAATCTGTACCAATGACAACAACCAAAGGCGCCGACCAAACCCTGCAAATAAACCGGAAGAAAATTGACTCTTTGGACAAAGCGCTGATAGCCCTGCTTGGCGAACGCGAACGGGTGGTAAAGGATATTGGTATTTATAAAGCGCAAAATAACATACCAGCCCTGCAGGCCGACCGTTTTAAACAAGTAGTTGAAAAAAGCGTTGCAGCCGGTAAAAAAGAGGACTTGTCTGAAACTTTTATAACCGAGCTGATGAATGCCATTCATAAGGAAAGCCTAAGGATAGAAGAGGAGATCAAAGCTAAAAAGTAGCCTGACAACCTGCTGAAATGAACCTAAACGTGCTGATTATGAGATTTTAAAGGACTGCTTGCTATTATCATTAACTTTAATAAATTTGAATAACCGGAAATGCTAAAGTTTTAGCTGTAATAATTCCCTCCGGCATTCCTATTGCATTAAATTACATGAAGAAAGAATTTTTAATTGCCTGTTTTATTGCAGGCGGCTTAGCGGGCAGCAACCTGGTAAATGCTCAGGGTACAGCACCTTTTTCTATTGATAATAAGTCGGTTAAAGTAATTGTGTCTGAAAAAGAAGCAGGATACAAGTTTACGCCTACCGAAACACTTCAGTTCACTGATAAAGCCCAGCCAGCCGAAACAGAGGTTTCGGTTTTCGTTGATCCATCCAAAACATTTCAAACCATGCTGGGCATTGGCGGCGCTTTAACCGATGCCTCTGCCGAAACGTTTTATAAACTACCTAAAGACAAGCAAAAGGAGTTTTTAACCGCTTATTATGATAGCGATAAAGGGATAGGCTATAGCATGGCACGTACCAATATCCAAAGCTGCGATTTTTCGAGCGGGACTTACAGCTATGTTAAAGAGGGCGATGCCAGCCTTAAAACGTTTGATATCAGCCATGATAAAACTTACCGTATACCTTTTATAAAAGCAGCTATGGCAGCGGCAGGCGGTAAATTAAACCTGTTTGTTTCGCCCTGGAGCCCGCCTGCTTTTATGAAGGATAATAATGATGTATTACACGGCGGTAAGCTTAAGCCGGAGTTTGACCAAAGCTGGGCCAATTTTTTTGTAAAGTTTATAAAAGCATATGAAAAAGAGGGGATCCCGGTGTGGGGGCTTTCGGTACAGAACGAGCCAATGGCAACGCAAAAATGGGAGTCATGCTTGTATACTGCTGAGGAAGAACGCGACTTTGTGAAGAATTTTTTGGGCCCAACATTGCACAAGCAGGGCCTGGCTGATAAAAAACTGATAGTTTGGGATCATAACCGCGATTTGCTTTATCAGCGCGCCAGCACTTTACTCGAAGATCCTGAGGCTGCAAAATACGTATGGGGTGTTGGCTTCCATTGGTATGAGACCTGGACCGGGGCCGGGCAGCAGTTTGAAAGTACCAGGCGTGTGCATGAATCGTTCCCTGATAAGAACCTGATATTTACCGAAGGTTGTATTGAAAAGTTTGATCTCGCTAACATTAACGACTGGTCGCTTGGTGAGCGGTACGGACTGTCAATGATCAATGATTTTAACGCCGGAACCGTTGCCTGGACCGACTGGAACGTGTTGCTTGATGAACAGGGCGGCCCCAACCACGTAGGCAATTTTTGCTTCGCACCCATACATGCAGATACTAAAACAGGCAACCTGATGTATACCAGCTCTTATTACTATCTGGGGCATTTTTCAAAGTTTATTCGCCCCGGTGCTAAACGGGTAAGTGCGGTGGCAAGCCGGGATAAGCTATTAACCACAGCTTATATAAATCCCGATGGCAAACTGGCTGTTGTTGTAATGAACAAAACCGACGAAAAAATAGAATACTTTTTGTGGATAAAGGGCAAAGCTGCAAAAACAACCAGCCTGCCGCACTCTATCGCTACTTTAATAATACAATAAAGCCTTTATACCAATCAACTATATCTCTGCGAAGTGGTGGGTCATTTATGGTCCACCACTATCATTACCGGGAAATGGTCAGATGGCAGCTTAGCTTCATACTCTTTACCACCCGCAGCTTTGGCCCTGTAGCTATCGGTTAGTATCCCGTATCTTTTTACCGTAAAATCTTTAGTTAAAAATATGTGATCTATTCTTTCGCTGGTTTTTCTGTTGGCGTCAAAATCGTTAAAAGTGCCATTCTCGGCATATTTTATGGGCGATAACTCATAAGCATCCTTTAAAGTTCCCGAAGTGTTGATAACCGCATAGCTGTCAGATGTTTGGTCCACATTAAAATCCCCCGAGAATATAACAGGCGATTTGCCTGCTATAGCCTTAATTTTGGTTAACACCAGTTTTGCACTTTCGCGGCGGGCAGTAACGCCAATATGATCCATATGCAGGTTAAAGTAGTAAAATTTATAACCCGTTTTTATTTCCTGGAAGGCGCCCCATGAGCAAATGCGCGGGAGGGCGGCGTCCCAGCCTTTGTTGGGTTTATCGGTAATTGGAGCAAGCCAGAAATCGCCGTGGGCAAGCAGTTTAAACTTGCTTGTTTTATAAAAGATAGCTGAAAACTCACCGGCTGTTTTACCGTCATCGCGCCCTATACCTGTATATGAATAGCCGGGCATGTTGCTTTTTAAATTTTTTAGCTGATGAAAAAGGCATTCCTGTGTGCCAAATATATCAAAGTCATGAAACTGAATAAGCTTTACAATAACAGGTAAACGCTGTTTCCAGCCGTTGCCGCGTAAAGAATCGTCATTGCTTGGGTTATCGTTACGCATGTTATAGGTAGCCACCGTAAATTGCTGGCCAAAACAGGTATTGCAGAAAATGATAGCAAAGCTTAGAAGAACAAAAAGTTTTTTCATATTGGTGCTAACAGATGTTTATAAACAGATAAAAGTAAGACTTGATTATTAATTGAATGTAATGACCCGATAATTTGTTTTGGCTATAGCTGATCCTTCCTCTCCTGCTATGATCAGCCAAAAACCACGGTTTTATTTTTGTAAACAAAAACACGGTCCTCAAATAGCAGTTTTAGTGCGTTTGCAAGTACAGCTGTTTCAATTTCCTGCCCGGCTTTTACCATAGTTGCAGCCGTAAAGGAGTGGTTTACCGGGATGATCTGCTGGGCAATAATAGGACCTTCGTCAAGTTCGTTGGATACAAAATGAGCGGTTGCCCCAATCAGTTTTACGCCCCGTTCAAAAGCTTGCTTGTATGGGTTGGCCCCTATAAATGCCGGCAAAAAGGAGTGGTGTATATTAATGATGCGCATAGGGAACTTTGCCACAAAAGCAGGTGATAAAATGCGCATAAACTTGGCCAGCACAATATAATCGGGGGCGTATTGGTCAATCACATCACTTATTTGTTGTTCAAGTTCCGCCTTACTGATCTGTTCATGCGAGAGATGGTAAAAAGGCATGTCAAAGCGTTCGCAAATGTTTTGTAATGTTGTATGATTGCCAATTACACATTGTACGGTAGCGCCCAGCGTATTAAAATAATTGCGTATCAATATATCGGCCAGGCAATGGTATTCTTTTGTAACCAGCACCACCACTTTTTTATGGGGAATGGGATTTACAGATATTATGGCCCCGGCGGGCAGTACTTCCGCTAATGTTTTTTCAAGTTCGCTGCCATCTCCATCCTCAACCTCCAGTCGCATAAAAAACAGGTTTTCGGGCTTATCAACATGCTCACGCATTGAAACTATATTGAGTTGATGCTGGGCCAGTATAGCAGATATAGAAGCAACCAGGCCAACCTGGTCTTTACATTGAATAACAATAATCATGATTTAATGATACAAAGAATTTGGGTGTAATTTACAAACAGGTATCAGTAATGCAAATAGCCGCAGTTTTTTAAATTATTATTCAACACTGTATCAAAGCACACATCACCTGCGTAAAGGCCTATATATAAACCTTATAGTATGAAATATTTTGTTTTGATGGTAGCTGTACTTGCTTTGTGCGGTGTTAGCTCCTGCAATAAAGAAAAGCTGTCGCCTTCAACTTCAATTGTTGGCAAATGGCGCTGGGTAAAATCAGTTGGCGGCATAGGTGGCTTTACGCTTACCCCAAAAAGTGAAGGGATTTCTTTAAGAGAGGAATTTTACGCCGATAGCACATTTAAAACCTTTAGAAACGATTCGATAACAATGCAGGGTAAATTTTCTATCGTAAGAAACTATAAATATTCATCAACAGAAACCATTGATATTTTAAAAATGGGCACTCCAGTTAACGACTCATTCATCATAAGGAATGATACCCTGTATACCGATAATTATAGGTTCGTGAGTGATGGTTTTAGCGCTACATACGTAAGGATAAAATAACGTTAACTCACCGGTGGCTCATCGGGGATAAAGTTTATCTGGTTGTCGTGGTCAAATGTCACATAAACCCGGCGCCAGGGCTCATCATTAACAAGGCGCCATTTATGGGCAGTACCTGTTGTGTCCGTGGCAATCAATATTTCGCCCGGTTTTAAAATAAAAGTTTCGCCGGCGCGTGTTTCAAATTCAAGCACGCCCGCCAGGGTGATCACATATTGATCGGCAGGGGCGTTGTGCCAATCGAAAAACGAATGCGGCGGCGATTCCTGGAACCTGATAGATGATGCCTGGTTAAGCTGTCCTTCGGCTACGCTGCCGGTTTGCACATGCGAGTTACCGTCGGCACCTGTATATAATTTATAAGCTTTTATCATTTGTTTAGCATGTTGGCAATGCAGCTAAGCTAAGATATTTAAACAGTTCAAAGGAGCGGGCCGCATAATGGTATTGTAAATTAATAAAACAGCTTATCGCGGTACTTCCATCAAATTGCAGTTAAAGTAACGCAAATAACCGGCCGGTGATTGGGTTTAAAACTTACGGGCGTTTAATTGGTTCATTAAACTATGAGTTCAACTGCGTCAATCAAAAAATTTCAGTTTTTCCCATTTGTCATAAGTTTGTCGATCACGTTAGGTATAGGTTTTACAGCCGCACTTTTTACCCGGCCACAGATAGCCGGATGGTACAGTACTCTTAAAAAGCCATCGTTTAACCCGCCCCCACAGGCCTTTGCGCCGGTATGGACAGTTATTTATATACTGATAGCCACAGCAGCTTACCTGGTTTGGAAACACCGTAGCCATAAACCTGTTTATAAAGTTACGCGCGCCGTTTACTTTATACAATTGTTCTTAAACTTATTATGGTCGGCTGTGTTTTTTGGCATGCATCAAATAATGGGTGCTTTTTTTGTCATTATACTACTATGGATAAGTATAGATGTAACCATTAACTGGTTTAGTAAATTCAATAAAGTAGCCGGGTGGCTGCTTTGGCCTTATTTACTTTGGGTAACTTTTGCAGGGCTGCTAAATGCCAGTATATATTTCTTAAACAGATAGTGTTAAAAAATGCTATTTTTATTGCGTGTACAATGTATACGGCAATAGAACCGGTTTATAAAAAAATGAAGAAATTACTACTTGTATGCTGTTTTATTACAGCGGCTCACAACTTTGTTGTTGCTAAGTCAATAGCAATAGATCATTTTGTTGTTAAAGAAAATCCGTTCGCGGTTGATGAAGTGGCCATTGTAGCAACCGACACGGCTGGTGTGATACAGGAAAATGTAAATGGTTTGTTCACGTTTGTAATGAATGGCTTTCAGGAACAGCTGAAATTTGAAAAAGGAACTGCTTTTTACAGGCACAAGCTCGACCGTTCCAGCTTTTTGTATGCAAAACATATAAATGATACCGGTACCCACTCTATCCTGTACTATATTTATAAGCATGATAGTAAGCTAAGTCCTTTCCATATCAGCTGGGTGTTGCTAGTGGCTATACCGCTTGCCTTGGTATTGCTGGCCTATATGTTTAAGCGGTTTATCATTATTGCAGTAATTATATTCTGCATATTCCTATACTTTAATTACCATAATGGGTTAAGTATCCCCACTTTTTTTGAGAGCATTATTGATGGTTTAAAGGGAATGTTTTAACTCAAAAACTAAAAAGGTAACCCTATACCAAAGTTTAGCTGCATAAAATTGTAGGTGTCAAATTTGCCGGTGCCATAGCTGTTGTTCTGGCTGTAAGCCTTTTTGAAGGGGCCGTCGCTAAATAGCTCGCCGGCGTGTTTAATCAGTACCCATTGATCTGATCCGTTAAACTGCGGATCTTTAAATTTAAACGCGGCATCAAGCCTGAAAACAAAGAAGCTCAGATCAAAGCGCAGCCCGGTACCTATCCCTATAGCTGTTGACTGTAAAAAGTTATTGAGCCTGAATTCGCCGTTTGGATTATCCGCTTTTTTACCCAGGCGCCACACGTTGCCGGCATCAATAAATACCGCGCCTTTTAGCTTGGCGCCAAAAAAGTTATCTGCCAGTTTATACCGGTACTCGGCGTTGGCCACAATTTTTATTTCACCAAACTGATCAAGATACTTTAAACGGGCACGGTTAGTGGTATCAGAGCCGTAAAAGGTGCCCCGGTTAAATTGCCCGGGCCCCAGGGTGCGCGGCAGCCATGCCCTTATATCGTTAGCCCCGCCGGTATAAAAGTTTTTTTCAAAAATAAGCTGGTTGCTATTACCATAAGGTATGCCAATGCCCGGGTTGAGACGAAATACAAACTGCCGCTCGCCGCCCAAAGAACGATAAATGCGCCAGTCGAGTTCGGTTTTGGTGTATTGCGAAAAGGTATAACCAAAAATTTTACGCTGGCCAAGGGTGTCTTTAGGTGTATTAAAAATATTGCCCGCCAGGTTAAGGAAATTACCGCCTATATCTAAACTCCCCCTAAAATAGGTGAAGTTTTTATAAGAATTCAACTCAATTGCGTTGTATTGAAAGGTGTATTGACTACCAGTTGTAAACGTTGTACGGCCAATAAGATAAATATAGGAATATCTGTTTTGAGAAAGCAGGGTAGCTTTAGCCACCGGGTCAATAACACCTCTTGAAAACTCAATATCAATTGGCGTTACCGTATGCTGCTTGCGGCCGGTTTCAAAAAAATCATAGCTTATAGAGTTTATAAAACTTTCGCGTTTAACCAGTCCCTTTTGAAAGAACAGGGAGTAGTTGCTGGAAAAAGTAGTATGCGGAACACCAAACTTACCCAACAGCGGAAAATTAAAAGGTGTTATAATACGCGGATAAATAAGGTTTACCCCGGCCCTGAACTCCTGATTTTGGATACCCTCGCCGGTGCCGTTATCAAACAAAATACTCCAGTTGAGTTTAACCTGTAGTATGGCGGCTTGTTTAAATACATTCCGATTGGTAAAGGTGTTGCCCACATTATAACCATAGCGGCCGTTACTGAACAATACTTCGCCTTCAACCCGATCAGACATTTTTTTAAGCGGAACAATGTCAATTTTAGTGTTCAGTCGGTTACTGCTGTCGGGCAGTTTTTCATAAGTAGGGTTGGGAACGTTGCGGAATACATTTAATTCCGAAAGACGCGTAGTAGTTAGCGTTTGCTGGTCAACATTATATATCTGTCCTTTTTTCTGAAAAGTATAGTCGATCACAGCTCTCGGTTTAAACCTGCCCGAAAAATCAACAAACCTGAATTGCGAATCTACCTGAAGGGTATCGGCCTTGCCTGTCGTTCGCCCACTGCTGCGCGATATGGTTATCAGGGTGTTATTAATGGTATAAACAGGATGCTGGGTTTTATTAGGCGGATTGTCGATGATCATTTTAACATCAACCACACTGTTATTAAATGTGGAATCATAATTAAAATTGATGTACTGCCTGTAAAAATCAAAATAGCCATTGCGTTTCATCAACAGGTAAAGCTCATCCCGGTCATGTGCCAAACTATCCGTATCAAAACGGCCACCCGGCGAAATATGCGTTAATTTATTACGGTTTAAATCATACAGCTTTTTAATATTCTTATCGGCAATGCTGTCTTCAATTTTGCGTATGCGAAACATGGGCCCTTCCTGCGCGGTAAAAACCAATTCGGCCTTTTGTTTTTTTATGATGATACTATCGGTTATTTTGGCCTTCAGGTATCCGCGGTTTTGGATATATCTTTCCATCTGTACGCGGGAGTATTCAACCAGGTTGCTGTCCAGAATGGCAGGTGC
The DNA here is from genome assembly GCF_031456535.1 of Mucilaginibacter pocheonensis. Classification (NCBI taxonomy): domain Bacteria; kingdom Pseudomonadati; phylum Bacteroidota; class Sphingobacteriia; order Sphingobacteriales; family Sphingobacteriaceae; genus Mucilaginibacter; species Mucilaginibacter pocheonensis. The sequence goes on along the minus strand of NZ_JAVDUU010000005.1, from coordinate 399,239 downwards.
TTCGCCAATGTTTTTTTTGCCGTTTTTGCTAAATGTATAGTAAAATTGCAGGTTGAGCCAGTTATTGGGCTGCTGCTCCTTATCTACATAATTAAGCGCGGCTTCGGCAAATTGCTCGTCTATCCCCTTGATAGTAATTTTGCGCACCAGGGCCTGGTCTTTTCTAATACCACGGGTAATACTACAGCCCGACCCTATAATGAGCAGCAAAATACTTAATATTGTAAGGCGGTAAACAGCAGGTATACTATATGCTTTCAAAATCACAGATCAGTTTATTAACATCCTTACAATATAAAAAGTTCCGCAGGGAACACGGTTTTTTTCTGGTTGAGGGTTATAAATCAGTTGTTGAATTTATAAACTCCGCATACCAGGTTGATACCGTTTATCATACCCCTGCAATTGCTCCAAAATTGCTGAAATTATCCCGAAAAATAAACTTTCAGGAGATTTCATTAAATGACCTTGAAAAGATCAGCACTTTGAAAACGCCGCAGGAGGTAATTGGTTTGGTTAAGATACCAGTATGGCCGGTATTAAATTATAATAACCTCAGAAAAAAGTTTTCACTGGTGCTTGACAGCGTACAGGATCCGGGCAATATGGGTACCATTATACGCACCGCCGATTGGTTTGGCATACATGATATTATTTGCTCAGAAGACACCGTTGATGTATATAATCCAAAAGTAGTACAGGCTACCATGGGCTCATTGGCACGGGTAAATGTACATTATACTGATCTTACAAAGGTGCTGCCCCAGGTTGACCTACCCATATTTGGTGCTATGCTTAATGGCGAAAATATGTACAACACTAATTTCGGCAGTGAGGGTTTGCTGGTAATGGGTAACGAGGGTAACGGAATAAGCCCGGCCATTGAACAGCTGATAACCAGTGTGGTAACTATTCCGCGGGTTGGAAATGCAGAGTCATTGAACGTAGCGATAGCTACTGCGATATTGTGTTCTGAGATAAAAAGAAATTCAATGAAATAATTGTTGGCTTTCCAATAAATAAATTACTATTTTTGCAGTCCTTAAAAAATGGTCGGGTGGCCGAGTGGCTAGGCAGAGGTCTGCAAAACCTTTTACAGCGGTTCGAATCCGCTCCCGACCTCAAGGGTTTAAAAAATTAAAAATATCAACACCATGGGCGTTACTCGTTTAAAAAGAAAAGATAGAAAAAACAAAACTACCTCACGTTTAGAAGTACAGTTTTTGAAACTGGCTACCAACCTGGAGTACGGAAGCCGTTCTGCTGAATCAAAACACAGCCAGATAGCAAAAAACAATGCAGCTTTAGACAAAGCTATCGCAGCAAAATAAATTTTTTCTGTTTTTGAGCGCTTATGCACTCAAAATGATCTTATAAATCCTGCTGGTTTAAGAAACCGGCAGGATTTTTTTATGTGATAAATTTCTCTGAACCGAAATTTTGGGGGTTAAAGATTTTCTTGATATCTATAAACCCAGAGGGTTCCTTGATCTGTTTAATTCCCGTTCAGACAAAAACTATTCAGATAATATCCGCTTATTGATCCTGCCTATCAATCCCGGCCCTTCATAAATAAAGCCGGTATACAATTGCACCAATGCCGCACCGGCCTTCAGTTTTTCTATAGCGTCATCAGCCGAATGTATGCCACCCACACCAATGATAGGGAATGAGCCGTTCGACTTTTTGTGCAGATAGCTGATTACTTCGGTAGAGCGTTTGGTAAGCGGTTTGCCGCTGAGGCCACCTGTTTCATTTTTTAAATTTTCGGACGTGGTCAAATTTTCACGGCTAATGGTTGTATTTGTGGCAATAATGCCTGCAATGCCGGTTTGCTGTACAATGTCAACAATGTCGTCAAGTTGCGAATCGGTAAGGTCGGGCGCTATTTTTAGCAAGATGGGCCTATTGATGCCACTTTTTGAATTTCGTTGCTGCAGCGTATTCAAAATGTGCATTAAAGGTTCTTTCTCCTGCAGGGCGCGCAACCCCGGTGTATTAGGCGAACTTACATTCACAACAAAATAATCAACCACGTCAAACAGGCGGTCAAAACATTTGATATAATCGTTAACGGCATCTTCATTGGGCGTAACTTTGTTTTTACCAATATTGCCCCCTATGATCAGGTCTTTTTGCGCCCCCTTTGCATTTTTGCGGAAAGCGGCTATACGCGCTGCTGCAACATCAACGCCAAGGTTATTAAAGCCCATGCGATTAATAAGCGCCCCGTCCTGAGGTAAGCGGAACATGCGTGGTTTGGGATTGCCGGGCTGGGGCAGGGGAGTTACCGTACCGATCTCCACAAAACCAAAGCCGATGTTGGCCATTTCGCCCATCAGTTCTGCATTTTTATCAAAACCGGCAGCCAGCCCCACCGGGTTTTTAAATTGCAGCCCGAAAACTTCTTTTTGCAATCGCGGATCATTTACGTCCCAAATAGCCCTGCTCAACGCAGCGCCGCCCGGAAAACGATTAAAGCGTTTGAGGTTACGGGTTACAAAATAATGTACTTTTTCAGGATCGAACTGGAAGAGGATGGGTTTTAATAAAAAATACATGCCGCGAAGTTAGCACATTACTTAATGTATGTAAACCAGAAATTTAGGAATTTATTGAAGTACCTGTTGTACCAATTGTACAATTGATGATACAAAGGTCAACAAAATTTAAAAAAATAAATTAAAAATGTAAATTCGACAATTCCGTTTCTATAAATTATAAACCTGTATAATGTTAAATAGATTTAAACCTTCCCGTCGTAATTTTATTAAAACAGCATCGGTAGGAACGCTGGCCGCTGTTGGAATTCCTCAAATTGTATCAGCAGCCCTTGCTGCCGAAAAAAATGCCCCCAGGTTGAGATTCAACACCGGTGACGTGATATTGTTCCAGGGCGATTCCATAACCGACTGGGGCCGCGACCGTAACAAAACGGAGCCCAATACTACCAGTACCTTAGGTTCTGGTTATGCTTTGATCACCGCGTCAAAGCTACTGCTTGATCATCCTGATAAAGACCTTAAAATATACAACAAAGGCATAAGCGGTAATAAGGTTTTTCAACTGGCCGACCGCTGGGATGATGACTGCCTGGCTTTAAAACCAAACATATTGAGCATCCACATAGGAGTAAATGATTTTTGGCATACCCTGAGCAGTGGTTATAAAGGCACTATTGAAACCTACATTGCCGATTATAAAAAGCTGCTTACCCGTACAAAAGCGGCCCTGCCCGATGTTAAACTGGTAATCTGCGAGCCATTTGCATCAAAAGACGTTAAAGCGGTTGATGATAAATGGTACCCAACTTTCCCGCAGTTTGGTAAAGCGGCCCGTGATATCGCCACAGAATTTGGGGCTATATTTGTACCTTACCAGGCAGCTTTTGACAAAGCTTTAGCATTGGCCCCGGCACCTTACTGGAGTCTTGACGGCGTACACCCGAGTGTTGCTGGCGAAGCCCTGATGGCTCAAACCTGGCTTAAGGCCGTGGTGGGGTAGTTTGTGGCAAAAGGCTAAAACACTTTTAATATCGAATAATGAATTTGAAATACTGGAATATAAAAACAGTATGAATAACCTTCACTATTTATCACTCTAAATTCGTTATTCGATATTATTTTCTATTTCTCTCCATTCTTTTGTCCATGCTCTTTGCTCCTTTATCATTTCGCTCCAAAAACGTATCTTTGCGCGCAAATGATTGCTATAAATAACCTTACGTTTGAGATTGGTGCGCGGGCCCTTTACGATGAAGCCAACTGGCATATAAAACCCGGTGAAAAAATTGGTTTAATAGGTGCCAATGGAACTGGGAAAACAACCCTCTTAAAAATTATTGTAGGCGACTATAAACCTACATCGGGCACCATATCAATGGCTAAGGACCTCACCATGGGTTACCTTAACCAGGATTTGCTGTCGTACTCATCAGATAAAACTATTGTGCATGTGGCTATGGAGGCTTTTGAGCGCCAGAACCAACTGCATGACGAGATAGAAAACTTGCTTAAAAAGCTGGAAACCGATTATACCGAAGATCTTTTGCACAAGCTTAGCGACAAACAACATGAGTTTGAACTGCTTGACGGTTATAATATTGAATATAAAGCCCGCGAAATATTAGCGGGTTTAGGTTTCAGTGATGATGATTGCCAGCGCAAATTGAGCACCTTTTCGGGAGGATGGCGCATGCGGGTTATGCTTGCCAAGATATTATTGCAGGCACCTGATATTTTATTACTGGATGAGCCTACCAACCACCTCGATTTACCGTCAATACAATGGCTGGAAGATTATTTGAAAGCTTTTAATGGTGCTATTATCATCGTATCGCATGACAGGTGGTTCCTGGACAAGGTGATCAACCGTACGGTAGAATCGCGCAAGGGCAAGCTTACTGTTTATGCAGGCAACTACACTTTTTACCTGGAAGAAAAAGCGCTGCGTGAAGAAATTCAGCGTGGCGAATTCAAAAACCAGCAATCAAAAATAAAACAGGAAGAACGTTTGATCGAGCGTTTCCGCGCCAAGGCATCCAAAGCAAAAATGGCGCAATCGCGCATTAAAATGCTTGATAAGCTGGAACGTGTTGATGATGTGGATGATGATAACCCAACGGTTAACTTCGCTTTCCGTTTCTCCAAACAATCAGGCAGGCATGTGGTAACTTTAGAGGATATTACAAAAAAATATCCAGCTATTGATATACTTGACCATACCGAAGCAGTAATTGAAAAAGGTGATAAAATAGCTTTGATAGGTGCTAACGGTAAGGGTAAATCAACCTTGTTACGTATCATTGCTTCGGCCGATAAAGACTTTGAAGGCAAGGTTACTACCGGGCATAATGTAAGCACTACATTTTTTGCCCAGCACCAGTTGGAATCATTACATCTGGAAAACCAGATACTACAGGAGTTACAGACGTTTGCCCCTAAACATACAGATACCGAACTGCGTACCATATTGGGTTCGTTTTTATTTACTGGCGACGATGTATTTAAAAAGATCAAGGTACTATCAGGAGGCGAAAAATCACGCGTGGCCCTGGCCAAGGCGCTTACAGCCGATGCTAATTTCCTGATACTGGATGAGCCTACCAACCACCTGGATATGCAATCGGTAAATATCCTGATCCAGGCCCTGGAGCAGTATGAAGGTACTTTTATCGTGGTATCGCATGATAGGTATTTCCTGGACAACGTAGCCAACAAGATCTGGTTTATTGAGGATCAGAAGATAAAAATTTATCCGGGCACTTATGCAGAGTATGACGAATGGGTATCAAAACGCAAGTTGGAGTCTAAAGCGGCTATACCCGCCCCTCAGCCAAAAAAGGAAGAGAAAAAGCCAGAACCGGTTAAACAGCAGCAAGGCGAAAATAAACACCAGCAGTTAAAAAAACTAAATCAGGACCTGGCAAAAATGGAAGAGCAAATTGCTGGTCTTGAAAAAAACATAAAACAACTGGAAACCCAACTGGCCGACGATAAAATTTATACTGACAGCGCAAAGCTAAAAGAAACCAATACGGCATACAGCCAGAAACAAACCGAGCTGAAACAAATTCAGCAAAAGTGGGAAGCACTTGCTGAGCAGATATTGGAGCTGGAGGCGTAAGAAAAAACAAGTTATTGCGAGGCTATGAGCAATAACCTGCTTTGGCGATGAAGGAATTAATTAGTTATTTAAAATGAAAAAGCTTTTTTATTTACTCATTTTTACCTTCATCACCCAACAAAGCTTAGCACAAACCCCTTACAATAACAACGTTTATAACTCCGCTATAAAAAGCGTGGAGTTTTATAATACCCAAAAGCAGGGCTCATTTCCGGTTATTGCTTTAGGTAGTGACGAAAAAGTGCTTTTAGGTTTTGACGACTTGCGCGGTGGCAGCCGTAATTATTATTATACCATTGAACATTGCGACACCCGCTGGAACTCATCAAGCCTGTCGACAGCCGAATACCTGCAAAGTTTTCAGGACGACCGCCTGTATGATTATAGCTACTCATCGGGTACTTTTCAAAAATACACGCATTACCAAATAAAACTGCCCAACAATAACATCGCCCCCAAAATTTCAGGCAATTATGTACTAAAGGTGTATGAGGATGGCGACCAAACAAAACTGGTGCTTACCCGCCGTTTTTATGTGCTGGGAAAAAGAGTATCAATTGCTGCCGATGTAGTTGCGTCGCCCAATACGCAAAGCAGGCAAACCAACCAAAAAATAAATTTTACCATTGATTACACAGGTTTGCCTGTGCAAAACCCATCAGCAGATGTGCGCGCCTTTGTGATGCAGAATGCCCGTACCGAAACCGGTATTTTAAATACTCAACCTACCTATGTCCGCGGATCGGCTTTGATCTATAATGATATTGCTATTAATGATTTTCCCGGGCGAAACGAGTTCAGGCTGTTTGATACCCGTACATTAAAGCTTAATTCGCAGCATATAGCCCGTATTATTAAAGACACGGCTAATAACGTGATCCTGCTGGCCGACCCGGTACGCAACAGCCCTGATTATATTTTGCTGTATGACAATAACGGTAAATTCTTTGTGCTTAACCAGGACGGCCGGGATCCGCGTACCGATGCCGATTATGCGCATATGTATTTCAGTTTGGCAGGGAGCACCCCCGGATCAACCGGTAGTCCTTATATAATTGGCAGCTTTAATGATTATAGGCTGGATGACCAAAGCAAACTTACCTTGGGCGACGACGGAAAATACCATGCCAGTCTGTTTTTAAAGCAAGGTGTTTATGATTACGAATATGTTTGGGTGGATAATAAAACCAACAAGGCCGACGACGTACCGCTGGAAGGCAGTCATTTTGAAACCGAGAACGACTATCAGATACTTGTTTACTACCGCCCGCCCGCTGCCCGCTGGGACGAACTGGTAGGTTTCAGGGAGTTGAATTCGGTAAAGAAGTAACAAGAGGGTATCCATCCTTATGGTTGCTTCGCTGACCGCCGCTCTCTGCAGGTTGGCCGCAAAGAAGGTGAAGAGTTTCAGCTTTGCAAGGATTTTAAACCCAATCAACAACTATTCTATTTGTGCCGCTGGTGCAGCGCGGCTGAGCCACCTGCATGTGCCCAAAATGCTTATCTTTGCACAAAAATCGCCCAAAATGACAGGAAAATCGCCCAAAGAATCATACACCATCATGAACGAATTGGTATTACCCAATGATACCAATACATTAAATAACCTGATGGGTGGGCGTTTGCTGCACTGGATGGATATTGCCGCCGCCATATCGGCACAAAAACATTGCAATCGTATTGTGGTTACCGCTTCGGTTGACAATGTATCTTTCCAATCGCCGATTAAACTGGGCGATGTGATCAGTATTGAAGCTAAAGTTACCCGCGCGTTCACTACCTCGGTTGAGGTTAGAATGGATGTATGGGCACAAAACATACCCTCGGGAACTAAAGTAAAAAGCAACGAAGCTTATTATACCTTTGTGGCCCTTGACGCCGACGGGCAAAAAACTCTGGTACCGGCATTATTGCCTGAAACCGACGAGGAGATCGCGCTGTTTGAAGGGGCGCTGCGCCGCCGGCAATTACGCCTCATCCTGAGTGGTAAGATGAAACCCGATGATGCTACCGAACTGAAGGCTCTTTTTATGGGCAGCCAGCTTCCGTTAGATCTGGGGGATTGATGGTACAGTAACAAAAAGGTAATTTGATGGTCTAATTAATATGATACGTTGTATCAGCTGATTTAAATTCAACAACCATGAGATACTTTTTATGTTTTTTACTGCCGCCACTGGCCATATTAACCACCGGCAGGATAGGGGCATTTATATTGAATATATTTTTAACCTTATTTTTCTGGATCCCGGGCGTTATTCATTCCATACTGGTAACCAATGATTATTATGAGGCCAAAAGGCACCGCCAATTAATGCGGGCCACCCGCAGGGCAAGGGCCTGGTAAAACCGGTACGCCCGGCAGTTATGGAATGTAATCAACGAAATCAGCATCACCATTAAAATCAACGATCAAAATTTACCATATTTGCTGCGGTTATGACGCAAAAAGGTAAGCTATTAATTATTGACGACGAAGATCGCCTGCGTAATCTGCTGGCCCGCATCCTGCAATTAGAGGGGCACGAAGTGCTCACGGCCGCAAATGCCAAAGAGGGTTTGCGCAAACTGCAGCAGGAAAGCATCCAGGTTGTATTGAGCGATGTTAAGCTCCCGGATATCGACGGCATCACCTTATCAGAAACCATCAAGAAAAACTACCCTGCTACCGAAATTATTGTGTTAACTGCCTATGGCACCATCAACGATGGGGTAAAGGCCATCAAAGCAGGCGCATTTGATTATATTACCAAAGGAGATGACAACGAAAAGATCATCCCGCTGGTAAGTAAGGCTATGGATAAGGCCCTGCTGCAGCAAACCGTTATAGAGCTGCAAAACAAACTGAATGATAAATTTGGTTTTGACAGGCTTATCGGTAAATCAAACGCCATCAGCGATGTTATTAAACTGGCTCAAAAAGTAGCGTTAACCGATACTACAGTTTTGCTGTTAGGCGAAACTGGTACGGGTAAGGAAATTTTTGCAGAGGCCATTCACCAGGCCAGTAATCGCAGTTCAAAATCATTTGTGGCGGTAAACTGCAGTGCGTTTACTAAAGAGTTGCTGGAGAGCGAACTGTTTGGCCATAAGGCCGGTTCATTTACCGGCGCGCTTAAAGACAAAAAAGGCCTGTTTGAAGAAGCCAATGGCGGCACCATATTTTTAGATGAAATAGGCGAGCTTGACCATGACCTGCAGGCCAAGCTGTTGCGGGTGTTAGAATCACAACAATTTCTTAAAATCGGCGATACTAAACCTACACAGGTTAATGTACGCATACTGGCTGCAACCAACCGTAACCTGCAAAATGAAATAAATGACGGACAGTTCCGGTCAGACCTGTTTTACCGTTTATCCGTTTTTCAGATCACATTGCCCGCCCTGCGCGAACGTAAAAAGGATATTAAACTGCTGGCAGAGTATTTTATGCAGCACTTTGCCCTAAAAGTTAAAAAACAGATAAATGAGCTCAGCAACGAGTTTGTTAATAAGCTGGAAGCTTATAGCTGGCCCGGTAACATCCGCGAACTAAAAAATATTATTGAACGAGCCGTAATACTGGCCGATAGCAATATACTTGACGAAAGCCTGCTGCCTTATGAAATTCAGCAGCAACAGGTAAAAGCAGGGGCGCCTATATCGGCATTTGATCTCTCGTCTGTTGAAAAACTGCATATTCAGCGCGTATTGAACCACACCCGCGGCAATCGTGCCGAAGCTGCCCACCTTTTAAATATTGGTGTAGCCACGCTTTACCGTAAACTGAAAGAATATGGGTTGGAGTGATTAAACACACCCAATCAAACGTATTCTCCACGTGTTATTGCGGGGAAGTCCCACCCAACCCTCTCCAAACGAGAGAACTTAAAAGTACTTTTAAGTCTCCCCTTTTTGAGGAGATTTAGAGGGGGCGTCTTAAGTTCGCGCAGGGTCACCTGAAGGGTACCCCGAGAATTACAGAAATATTATATTATGACAGTATTTAAATTTGCGTAATTTTACCCTAAATCATATATTTTTAATATAGATTTAGCTCATTGAGAACAATATTTTAAATAACTTAAAGCAGCATTATTAATTAAACACTTTTACTCAATAATTTCGAAACCTTTCCTTATCATGAATCCAAAATTCAAAGTCCTCCTTGTGATATTAACAGGGGTGGTACTCTTTTATGCAGCATGTAAAAAAGAGAACAAAGCTGTTCCTGTACCCATACCTGTTGTTGATACAATGGGTGCTATAGCCGGCCAAATAGCACAGAATTTAGCGCAAACATTATCCGGAACTTATGGCGGTGTTAATATCAGCAAAGGACTAATTTTACCAGAGTTTACAACCCGGTCCAATTCAAAGGTATCTGTGAACGGTCTGTTTGATCTTTGTACTTTTGTCCCGGATAGTATTGTTAATTATAGTACCAATGTGGGAGATACCATTAAATCTCAAGCCAGTGGACTTTTTAAGTTTTACTTCGGTTGCGATACCGTAAAAGGACCAAGAGTAAACGGGTATGTTACTTTTTCATTCCTAAATGGTTATGCTGCTTATGACTCTTTGGCAACAATAGGTTTAGCTCCGCGGGGTGCGTTTGTTTATAATGTCAAGGCTTTTTATGAGGTAAAGGTTTTGGATTCTTTGAACAAAAACCTTACTATAAACGGAAGCACTAATAAACTCATTTCTGTTAACGGAAGTATAAAGTCATTTATTGATACTACAGCAACCAAAAAAACAGTAATGTCGTCATCCGTTCATGCATATTATACTTTAACTGACGTAGTTGTTGATTTAACAAAAAAAGGAGATATGACACGAGGGACGGCAACTTTTGGAGCCATAGGAGATGTCAATAACATCAAATGGTATTATACCGGTACTATGAAGTTTTTAGGCAACCATCAAGTTAGTATTATAATCAAAAACAAAACCTATAATTATAATATGGATCTGCTTACCGGCAAGGCAACTACCATTTAATGTTTTAAATTAAGATCGGCTTACCGTAAGCAGTGAAAGGGCTTTAAGTCTGCCCAGGATCTCCCGAAAGGGACCCGGAATTGAGTGAGTTAACCTGCCTGCGATTCCCGCTTTGATAACCACCTATCAAAATGATAGACTTATTTTAATTATAAATCTATTTTTATTTTTTTAAATCCGATTAAATAGCTGTTTTACAGCGTTTTAATCGGATTTTTATTTTTCTGGCATCCGCTTGGTAAAACCCCTGTAAAAACTTAATACAATGGACGTTTTACAAGTTGTTATTTACGTGGTGGCCTTCATAGCCATCTTCTGGCTCTTTTTCAAATCAGTTAATTATTTCGAAAAAATTTAATCACCATGATCGCATTATTCATTGTGGCCGTAGCCGTGTTCATATACATGGTGTATGTGCTGCTTAAACCCGAAAAATTTTAATTATAAAACCATGAACTCTGAAATTACAGGTGTAGTATTTACCTACCTGCTTACGCTTGCACTGGCTATACCCTTGGGGCGTTATATAGCCCGTGTTTTTAAAGGCGAAAAAACATGGCTTGACTTTATGGCCCCGCTTGAACGGTTCATTTTTCGTTTTAGCGGTATTGATACCAGAAAAGAAATGAGCTGGAAACAACATTTGTATGCCCTGCTAACTATAAATAGCGTATGGCTGCTGTATGCCTTTGTTTGTTTGATGGCCCAGGGCCATTTGCCGCTTAACCCTGATGGCAACGCCGGTCAATCGGCCGATACCGCTTTTAATACCGCTATCAGCTTTTTGGTAAACTGTAACCTGCAACATTACTCAGGCGAAAGCGGCGCTACTTATTTTACGCAGCATTTTGTGTTTATGTTCCTGCATTTTGTTTCCGCAGCTACAGGTATTGCAGCACTTGTGGTATTGTTCAGGGCGTTAAAAGATAAGGTAACGGATAAGCTGGGCAATTTCTGGGATTATTTTGTAAAAACCATTACCCGTATATTATTGCCTGTATCCTTTGTAATAGCGGTTATCCTGGCCTTTAACGGCATGACAACCAGCTATGCCGGTAAAGATACTTTTATCAGCATGCAGGGCGATACCGTTCAAGTATCGCGTGGCCCGGCTGCGGCGCTGGTAGCCATTAAACATCTGGGTACCAACGGCGGCGGCTGGTTTGGCGCTAACTCCGCGCATCCCATTGAAAATCCCAACTATTTAACCAACACTACCGAGCTGGTAGCACAGGTATTGATTCCTATAGCATTGGTGTTCGCGCTGGGGTTTTATCTTAATAAGAAAAAACTTGCTTATGTTATATTCGGAGTAATGACACTGGGGATGCTGATGCTGCTTATACCAACCATGAATGCCGAATTACACGGTAACCCGGCCATTGCCAAAATGGGTATCAGCCAGCCAACCGGCGCTATGGAGGGTAAGGAAGTGCGGTTTGGTCCGGCCAGTTCGGCTTATTGGAGCATTGTTACTACTATTATATCAACCGGATCAGTAAACTCCATGCATGACAGCGCTATGCCTGTATCAGGCACCATGATGTTGCTGGGTATGATGGTTAACTGCTTTTACGGGGGCTGCGGTGTAGGCATACTTAATTTTTACATTTTCATCATCATTGCGGTATTTATATCAGGGCTGATGGTAGGTCGTACACCTGAATTTTTCGGACGAAAAATAGAGGCACGCGAAATGAAAATAGCATCGCTGATAGCCTTGTTGCACCCTTTTATCATATTAGTTGGTTTAGCCATATCATCATACGTACTGGTACATATGCCCGGCGCTGATTGGGCTGTAAAACCATCGGCATGGTTAAATAACCCGGGCAACCACGGGTTTTCTGAAATGCTGTATGAGTATACCTCGGCAGCTGCCAATAACGGCTCGGGGTTTGAAGGCCTGGGCGATGGTAACATATTCTGGAATGTCACTACAGGTATTGTGATGATACTGGGCAGGTTCCTGCCAATTATTGGTCCGCTGGCCATTGCCGGGTTGTTAGCCAATAAAAAGTATATCCCTGAATCTGCCGGTACATTAAAGAGCGATACATCCACTTTTGGGGTGATGATCTTTGCGGTGATCATGATCATTGCCGCGTTGTCATTCTTCCCGTCATTAGCATTAGGCCCAATTGCCGAACATTTTTCATTGAAATAAGCGGCTTATAAAAATAAATCATGAACTCAAATCAAAATACATTATTTCAGGGCGATCAGATGAAAGATGCTTTTAAGCAGTCGTTCATCAAACTAAACCCGCGCATCCTGTTTCGTAACCCGGTGATGTTCACTGTGGAGATAGGCACGTTTGTGATGCTTATTGTAAGCGTATACTCCTTTGCCAACAAAGGCCAAGGCAGTTTTACCTATAACTTTACGGTGTTCATCGTGTTATTGTTAACCGTATTGTTTGCCAATTTTGCCGAAGCTATTGCCGAGGCCCGCGGCAAGGCCCAGGCCGAAAGCCTGCGCAAAACCCGCGAAGAAACACCTGCCCGTTTGCTGGTTAACGGCAAAGAGCAAATGGTAATGTCGTCCCACTTAAAAAAAGGCGATGTATTTATCTGCGAAACCGGAGATAACATCCCTACCGACGGAGAGATCATTGAAGGTATAGCAACCATTGACGAATCGGCCATTACAGGTGAATCGGCCCCGGTAATCCGTGAGGCTGGCGGTGATAAATCATCAGTGACCGGCGGCACCAAAGTATTGTCCGACAGGATCAAGGTAATGGTAACCACCCAACCGGGCGAAAGCTTCCTGGATAAAATGATAGCCCTTGTAGAGGGCGCTTCACGCCAGAAAACGCCAAATGAAATAGCTTTAACTATTTTGCTGGCAGGCTTTACCCTCATATTTGTTATTGTTTGCGTTACCCTGAAACCCTTTGGCGATTATGCTAACACGCCTATTACCATAGCGGCTTTTATATCGCTGTTTGTATGTCTTATACCAACTACTATTGGTGGCTTGCTATCAGCCATTGGCATTGCCGGGATGGACAGGGCTTTGCGCGCCAATGTGATCACCAAATCGGGCAAGGCTGTTGAAACCGCCGGCGACCTTGATACTTTACTGCTGGATAAAACCGGCACCATTACTATAGGCAACCGTAAAGCAACCAATTTTTACCCGGCTGCAGGCGTTTCGCGCGAAAATTTTATCGCGGCCTGTACCTTAAGTTCGTTGGCTGATGAAACCCCCGAAGGTAAATCAATAGTTGAGCTGGCTGCTGAGGATAAAAGCGTACCTAAAGTGGTTGCCCCTAAAGGTGCCACATTTATCAAATTCACTGCCGAAACCCGTTCAAGCGGGTTAGATACCCCTGATGGTTTAAGGATACGCAAAGGCGCGTTTGACTCTATCCGCAATATAGCGCTCAAAGCTGGTCATCCATTCCCTGCCGAGGTTGAGGATAATGTAAAAAAGATCTCGTCCAACGGTGGTACACCATTGGTAGTATCACAAAACGAAGTGATAATGGGTGTTATTGAACTGCAGGATATTATTAAAACCGGTATCGCCGAGCGTTTTGAACGCCTGCGCAAAATGGGTGTTAAAACAGTAATGGTTACCGGTGATAACCCGCTGACTGCCAAATTTATTGCCGAAAAGGCCGGTGTAGATGACTTTATTGCCGAGGCTAAGCCTGAGGATAAAATGAACTACATAAAAAAAGAACAACAGGGCGGCAAGCTGGTAGCCATGATGGGCGACGGTACCAACGATGCGCCCGCCCTTGCCCAGGCTGATGTTGGCGTAGCTATGAACAGCGGTACGCAGGCTGCTAAAGAAGCAGGTAACATGGTTGACCTTGATAATGATCCCACCAAGCTGATTGAGATCGTGGAGATTGGTAAACAACTGCTGATGACCCGTGGTACACTCACCACGTTTTCAATAGCCAATGATGTTGCCAAGTACTTTGCCATTGTTCCGGCTTTGTTTATGGTGTCTATACCCTCGTTAAGGGCCCTAAACATTATGGCTCTGCACAGCCCGGAATCGGCCATATTATCGGCAGTTATATTTAATGCCATTGTTATACCCCTGCTTATTCCGCTGGCATTAAAAGGGGTGGAGTATAAACCAATAGGCGCCAGCGCCCTTTTGCGCCGTGACCTGTTGATTTACGGCCTCGGTGGTGTGCTTATCCCGTTTGTCGGCATTAAACTGATTGACCTTGCAGTAGGCTTATTCATATAGATATGATAGATATGAGTATTGAGATTTGAGACAAAAGCAAAATCATGAATTTCAAATCTCATATCTCAAATCTCATGTCTCGAATCTAATATCTCACATTTAAAATATATAAAAATGAAAACATATTTGTTGCCCTCATTAAAGTTAACGCTCATTTTGATCGTAATAACCGCAGGCATATATCCGTTGGCTGTTGCTGGCGTAGGTAAATTAACTCCCGGACGTGGCGATGGTGAAACCATAAAATATAAAGGCCGCACGATTGGCTATGCGCTCATTGGTCAAAAGTTTACCAAAGACGAGTACTTCTGGGGTCGTCCATCAGCAATTGATTATAATGCTGCCGGATCAGGCGGTTCAAACAAAGGTCCGTCAAATCCGGAATACCTGAAGCAGGTAGAGGGGCGTATCGAGGATTTTTTAAAACATAACCCGGGTGTAACGCGCGCGCAGATCCCGGCTGAATTGGTTACCGCGTCGGGCAGTGGCCTGGATCCTGATCTTTCGCCTGCTGGCGCACAGGTACAAGTGGCCCGTATAGCCAAAACCCGCGGCTTGCCGGCAGATCTGTTAACCCAACTGGTTAATGAACATACCGAAAAACCCTTACTGGGTGTATTTGGCCCGGCTAAGGTAAATGTGCTTAAACTGAATGTGGCACTTGATGAATTAAAAAAATAGACCAGGACGTAATGAAAACCTTAATAATAATATCTGCTATATTATTGATAACCAGCCTGACAGTTAAAGCCCAGGACAGTACCAAAACAGACCCACCGTTGGTAATAACGGGATCTGTTGACGCGTACTATAAATATGACTTTTCCAAGCACGCCAATATACCCACCAGCTTTGCAACGGACCATAACTCCATGTCGATAGGTATGGTAGACCTTGGGCTGAAGAAAAAGGTGGGCAAAGCAGCCTTTGTAGGCGAGCTGTCGTTTGGTCCCAGAGGGCAGTCGCAATCAATCCCTAACGCGGGTGATAACGGCGATTCGTTCCATATCCAGAACCTGTACATGTCATACGATGTGACCGATAAGTTTGTGCTGACCGGTGGTTACATGGCAACCTTTATTGGTTATGAAGTGATAAGCCCGGTAGGTAACTTTAACTACTCTACCTCGTACCTGTTCACCAATGGCCCGTTCCAGAACGCCGGTTTTAAAGCCACCTATACCTTCTCAGACAAGGTAAGCCTGATGGCGGGGATCTTTAACGACCAGTGGAATGCGTATAAGGCCAATACAGGCTTAAATAACTTTGGCGCCCAGCTGATGATAGCCCCGGTAAAAGGCTGGACAGCATACCTGAACGTGATAACCGGCGGAACAGCGGGTACCGAGTTTGACCTGACCACCGCTTACCAGATCACCGACGCGTTTAAACTGGGACTGAACGCTGCTGATTACAAAGCTACCAATGGCACCAAGGGCGGGTTTACCGGCGTGGCGCTGTACCCTCAGCTGGCCGTATCAAAAGATGTGACCCTGGGCTTAAGGGGTGAGTATTTTAAAACCAAGAGCGGCGACTTTGTGCTGGCAGGCCCAACACCTGGCGAGCATGTAACGGCGGTAACATTTACCGCCAACATCAAGGCTGGTCCGCTGTCATTGATCCCTGAGTTCAGGTTAGATAACAACTCGGCCGAAGCGTTTACCAAGAGCTCGGGCGAGCCTTCAAAAAATGCTTCACAGTTTGTTATAGCGGCTGTATATGCGTTTTAACAGGAAAGATAAGTATGGATGGTTTTATAATTAGTTTTTGGTTGTTAATTATAATTTTGGTTTGATAAGCATCCATATGATAAAAGGGGATTTTCAGGATCTCCTTTTATTAGTTTTAATACATTTATATAAATAGATAGCAAATGAATTTGAAATACAATTCAAAACATCATGAGCGAAGAAAATAAAGAGCGGTCGGTTGAGCATTTTCTGGAGCTGATAAAGCGGTCAAGAAGAGGTAAATTCAAGGTGTACATAGGCATGAGCGCGGGCGTTGGTAAAACCTATCGGATGTTGCTTGAAGCCCAGGCCCTGTTGCGTAATGGTATTGATGTTAAGATAGGGTATATTGAAACCCATAACCGCAAGGAAACACTGGCCCAACTGGAAGGCTTGCCGGTAATACCCCGTCGTAAATTGTTTTACAAAGGCAAGGAACTGGAAGAGATGGATCTTAAAGCCATCATCAGTCTGCGCCCCGAGGTGGTTATAGTAGATGAGCTTGCACATACCAATATAGAAGGCAGCAATAATGAAAAACGCTGGCAGGATGTAATGGAGATACTGAACGCCGGCATTAATGTGATCAGCGCGGTAAACATTCAGCATATGGAAAGCCTGAACGAGGAGGTGCAGCGCATAACCGGAACTGCTATTAACGAGCGCATACCTGATAAGGTTTTGCAGATGGCCGACGAAGTAGTGAACATTGACCTTACGGCCGATGAACTGATTGATCGTTTAAAGGAGGGTAAAATATATGATGAAAAAAAGGTTCCTTTGGCGTTAAATAATTTTTTTCAGTCTGAAAGGATATTGCAGCTGCGTGAACTGGCATTGCGCGAGGTGGCCAACCAGGTGGAACGTAAAATAGATACCGAGATACCCAAGAGCATTAAACTGCGGCCCGAACTTTTTTTGGCCTGCATCAGCACAAATGATTCGTCGGCAAAAATAATTATACGCAAAACTGCACGGCTGGCTTCCTATTACCGGTCAAAATGGTTTGTGTTGTATGTGCAAACATCAAAGGAAAGCGGCGATAAAATAAACCTGGCATCGCAGCGCCATCTTATTAATAATATGAAACTGGCTACACAGCTGGGCGGCCAGGTGTTAAAAGTAAAAGGCGACCAGATAGCCAAATGTATTTGGGAAACCGCCGAAAAATATGATATCACTACCATTTGCATAGGCAAACCGCGGTTTAAGTTTTACCAGCTGATCATGAAAACAGCAGTTTTTACCCAATTATTAAATAAAATGTCGGAAACTGATATTGACCTTGTAATACTATCATAACATGACCATTAAAAATAAACTCCGTACCGGCATTGGCTTTTTGTTTGTATTGGCCTTCATCTGCTGTGGATTATCAATATACTTTTTAAACCGCCTTTCGGCTGATGCCGGGGGTATTTTAAAAAACAACTATAAAACGCTGCAATACGGCCAAAAAATGCTGTCGGCAATTGACGCCGGCAGCGGGCCGTTAAATAAGGCACAAATGCAGGTTATCGACGATAACCTTAACCGGCAAAAACATAACATCACCGAACCAGGCGAGGGAAGGCTAACCGATTCCTTAAGTGCTGTTTATGAAAAAATTAAACTGCACCAGGTTGCAGATCAGCAAGCCGGGCTGCATGCGCAGGCAAGACAATTGATTTACAGCATCATGCAGCTTAATATGGCCGCTATTGATCATAAAAATGAGGTTGCCAAAGGTACTGCAAACCGGGCCACTATATTGGTTGCTTTTTGCGGTGCGTTTTTGTTTTTGGTTGCCTTTAGTTTCGCGGTAAATTTTCCGGGCTATATAGCCAATCCGCTTAAAGAGCTAACGGGTAAGATCAGGGAAATATCCAACCGTAACTATCACCAGCAAATTGATTTTAAATCAAACGACGAGTTTGGCGAGCTGGGGCGGGCGTTTAACGTAATGACCAAAAAGCTTGATGAGTTTGAGAACAGCAACCTGGCCAGCATCCTGTTTGAGAAACAGCGGATAGAAACCATCATCAATACCATGCATGATGCTATTGTTGGGCTTGACGAAAAGCTGTTTATCATATTTGCCAATGAGGTAGCTTGCTCGCTGATTGGCATGAGTGCCGAGCAGCTTAACGGCCAGTACGCGCCTGATATAGCC
The DNA here is from genome assembly GCF_031456535.1 of Mucilaginibacter pocheonensis. Lineage (NCBI taxonomy): Bacteria > Pseudomonadati > Bacteroidota > Sphingobacteriia > Sphingobacteriales > Sphingobacteriaceae > Mucilaginibacter > Mucilaginibacter pocheonensis. The sequence goes on along the minus strand of NZ_JAVDUU010000005.1, from coordinate 380,531 downwards.
ATGGAGAATGATTTGCTGCGCAACCTGCTGGTAACCGATCAACCCAAGCTGAAAATATTTGCTGATAACCGCGAAAGTTTTTACTCGCGCGAGTCGTTATCTGTAACCAGCAAGGGGAAGGTGATAGGCAAGGTGATCATCCTGAAAAATATAACTGAGTTTCAACAACTGGATGAAGCTAAAACCAATTTTATAGCTACCATATCGCATGAGCTTAAAACGCCTATATCTTCTATAAAAATGAGCCTGAAATTGCTTGAAGATGCCCGCATAGGCAGTGTGAACTCCGAGCAAAGGCAGCTGCTGGAAAATATTGACGACGACGCCCGCCGACTGCTGCAAATAACCGGCGAGCTGCTGGATATGGCCCAGGTTGAAACCGGCAAGCTGCAGCTTAACTTTGGCAGCACACACCCCAGGAATATTGTGGATTATGCGGTGAAGGCCATCAAGTTTACGGCCGATCAGAAACAGGTTGCAATAAATGTACAATGCGATGAAAGCCTGCCTTATGTACATGCCGACCTGGATAAAACTACCTGGGTGCTCATCAATTTATTATCAAACGCTATCAAATACAGCCACGAAAAATCGGTAGTGGAACTGGTTGTTAAAAAATACCATAGCGACGAAATCGAGTTTTCGGTACAGGATCATGGCAAAGGCATTGAAGAACAATACCTTTCGCGCCTGTTTGAACGCTATTTTAAGGTGCCAAATGCAACTGCCGAACAAAGCGGCACAGGCCTGGGCCTGGCCATAGCCAAGGATTTTATAGAAGCGCAATCCGGAAAAATAAGCGTAGACAGCGAACTGGGCGCGGGCAGCAGATTTGCCTTTACACTTAAAAGAGAGAGTTAGATACTACATATTGACGAGCTTAACCAGGTCATTGCGGGGGAAACGACAAAGTAATTGTGAGCAGCGCAAAATGCATATTTAATTCGTGAGCGTTATGCTACGCTGACAACGATTTTTATTTAAAAATTTTGCACTTTAAATATTAATCGTAATATTGCAATATACAATTAATCGTTATGAATAATCAGGAAGCAATAAACTGGATGTCATTTAAAGAGCAGTTGCTGGTGCATCCAACCCTTGATCTGCAGTTTCAATATGCCGAAAACAAATGGGTTGATACCTCATACCACATTACCGAAATTAAACAGGCCCCCATTGTGTCGGTTGATTGCGGCGGCAAAATGAACAGCTGGACCGAAATTATAGTTCAGTTATGGGAACCCGCTACACACCAGCAGGAGCGGGCAATGAAAGTAGGAAAAGCCCTGTCTATTATTGAGCTGGTTGAAAAAACATTGCCATTAAATCCACTGGCTACGGTTAAAATTGAGTTTGGAAATTCGGGGTTTGACACCCGGCAGATGTTCCCCGGTAAAATTACAGCCGATGGGGATAACCTGGTGGTTGACCTGCGCCCCGACTCGGTACAATGTAAAGCCATTGAAAGAGGAGGCAGCTGCGGCACCACCGCTACCGGCGAAGAATGCTGTGCGCCTGCCATTACAAAACCTAAAACGGAATTAAAGAATTTAGTGGTATCGGCCGAATGCTGCACCCCGGGCTCAGGCTGTTGTTAATAAATAAAGTATGCTGATAACAGGAGCTAATGAACACCGTGAAAGCGTTATTAAACTGCTTGATTCGGCAAAGCTGCCGGCCCAGGATCTGCCGGTATCGCTTGATAGTTTTTTTGTAGCAATTGAACATGATGAAGTGATTGGCGTTGCAGGCTTGGAAATATACGGAAATTATGGCCTGCTGCGTTCACTGGTGGTTTTGCCCGGGTACCAGAACCAGGGTATAGCTGGCCGGTTGGTGGCAAAAGTGGAGGATTTTGCAGGGCAAAACAATTTAAAAGCCGTTTACCTGCTTACAGAAACGGCATTTGGGTATTTTAACCGGAAAGGCTATGAAAAAATCATTCGTGAGGATGTACCGGTTCCGGTGCAGGCATCTACGGAGTTTAGCCATGTATGCCCTGTTTCGGCCATCGTAATGAAAAAAGAATTGATTTAAGACCATCATGAGCAGCTGTACACAAAAAGCAACGAATAATTACTCATGATAAATAGCATCCACAAATTACACTGATGAAAAAAATATTGGTACTATGTACAGGCAACAGCTGCCGCAGCCAGATAGCACACGGCTATCTGCAACAATTTGCAGGTGATAAGGCACAGGTATACAGCGCTGGGGTCGAGATTCATGGGGTAAATCCCAAAGCGGTAAAAATCATGGCCGATGATGGTATTGATATAAGCCATCATACTTCCAATAATGTGGATGAATACACGGATATTTCTTTTGATCACATAATTACCGTTTGTGATAATGCAAAAGAAAACTGCCCGTATTTTCCGTCAAAAGCTCAGCGTTTTCACCAAAACTTTCCCGATCCGGCTAAAGCTACAGGAACGGAGCAGGAAGTTATGGACGAGTTTAAAAGGGTTCGGGAGATGATCAAAGCATACACCGCCGATTTTGTAAAGCGGTATGTGTAAAATCAAAAATTGATTGTTAGCTGCTTTAATCGTAATATTGCTTGCAATGGGTTTAACTAAAACAGAAAACTTTACCGAAGCTCAAAATGAGCTGGCCAAAATGCTGAAGGCGTTGGCGCATCCGGCGCGTATTGCCATTATTGAGCATTTAATAAAGGCTAATGCCTGTATTGGTGGTGATTTGGTTGAGGTACTTGGCCTGGCGCAGCCTACTATTTCACAGCACCTGCGCGAACTAAAAGAAGCCGGCCTGATCAAAGGTACCATTGAAGGCACATCCATGAACTACTGCATTGACCAGGTGAAATGGAAACAATATGCCGATAAGTTAAACGCTTTTTTTGTGCCGGTAAACTTTCCCGAAAACTGCTGCTGATTTTTTTTGATCCATATTATTGTTTTATTGCAATATAAAAATACATGAGCGCTAACAATTGTAATCCCGTCCAACGCAAAAAACTGTCGTTTTTAGACAGGTATCTTACCTTGTGGATCTTTATGGCCATGGGGGCAGGTGTAGCGGCGGGTTATTTCATCCCGTCGGTCAAAAACGTCATCAATTCATTTCAATCAGGTACTACCAATGTGCCTATAGCCATAGGTTTAATGTTAATGATGTACCCACCTTTTGCCAAAGTAAGGTTTGAGGAGTTGGGGCGCGTATTCAGCAATGTGAAAATACTCTCCCTGTCATTGGTCATGAACTGGCTTATCGGCCCGGTACTCATGTTTTTACTGTCGGTTATTTTTTTACGGCATCATCCCGCCTATATGGTCGGGTTGATCATGATTGGCCTGGCGCGCTGTATAGCCATGGTGATTGTATGGAATGAACTGGCGGATGGTAATCGCGAATATGCGGCCGGACTGGTGGCTTTTAACAGTATTTTCCAGGTGCTTTTTTACAGTTTGTTCGCCTGGATATTTGTTACCGTGTTGCCGCCATATTTTGGCCTCACTGGGTTACAGGTAAACATCAGTATAGGGCAAATAGCGCAAAGTGTGCTTATTTATTTGGGTATACCTTTTTTTGCCGGTTTTTTAACCCGTTATATATTGCGAAAAATAAAGGGCGATATATGGTATACTAACCATTTCATCCCTAAAATAAGTCCGGTAACCCTTATTGCCTTGTTATTTACTATCCTGGTTATGTTTAGTCTTAAAGGCGATTTAATTGTGGAGATACCTTTGGATGTGATCAGGATAGCTATTCCGCTGGTTATTTATTTTGCCATCATGTTCCTGGTTACCTTTATGGCCGGCAAATGGCTCGGTGCCGACTACGCTCAAAACGCGGCGCTTTCTTTTACCGCCGCAGGTAATAATTTTGAACTGGCTATAGCGGTATCCATTGGGGTGTTTGGTATCAATAGCGGCCAGGCCTTTGCCGGGGTGATTGGCCCCCTGGTTGAAGTGCCCGCCTTAATAGGTTTAGTTAATGTGACCTTTTGGTTGAGGAAAAAGTATTATGCATCCCGTTAATTTGTGCCTTATTTATCAGCAACTACCATGGTAAACTTATTTGAGCATCCCACAAAAAAAACATACCTCAGGTGGTACACTTTGCCCATGGGATGCAGAAACAAGTTCGGCATAATTGTATGATCAATTCACCTCAATAATTTTCATACCCCAGGGGGCCAGTTGCAGGGATGATTTTGCAGCTATGCTATTGCCCGATAATAGCTCCTTGCCATTGGCATAAGGGTAGCTTATAGTAGTTTCATTGCCTGAATAATTGAAATAATAATGCACCGTTTTTCCGCTTTTGTTAACGCCAGATTTGGTGATGACCGGAAAAGCAATCTCCTGATCAGCTCCCCATAGTCCGGCTTTTTTAATCGCGTCGGCCAGTATCTTATCGGTTACCGCGCTGGTGGGAAGGCAACCTATATAGGTTGCCAGGCCCTTACCATAACTGTTCTCGGTAATGGCCGCGTATTTGCCCCAAACCGGGTGATCGTAATAGGCCAGCACTTTGGCTGTTGTCGGGGTGATCAGTTCCATCCAGATATTTATTTTCTTATCCTCAGGTTTTAAATTAAAATCATCACCTTTTAAACCCACATTTTCGGGCACGGTGAACTGGTTATAGTAAATTCCGCAGGCTTCATCAATAATTCCGGGCTGGTGGCTGGTACGCACTTTTACGTTCTCGTCGCTAAAGCCGCTTTTAAGGGTATAAATGATATGGCCGCCGTTTTTTACAAAGCGGTTTAAGCGCTGTAACAAACTATCGGGCGCGGCGTACAGCAGCGGCACTATCAGCACTTTATAATTTTCAATGTTTTGGCTGGTGGGGTCAACAAAATCACAGTTTACGTTCATGTGGTAAAGGCCATCATAAAACTGGCGCAGCACTTCATTATAGCCGGTGCGCACACCCCAGCCAAAACCAAAGGCTTTAAAGCCGCTCAGGGCCTCGTTGCTGAACAATATGGCTACATCACTTTTCTTTTTAAGGTTAATGAGCTGCGGGCTCAGTCTGGCAAAGTCCTTGCCAATGGTTTTTGCCTCGTTGTAAACCGGGTTTGGTTCAAAATCATGGCTCAGCAAACCTTTCCAGTAAGTTTCGGCCGAGTTGTGGATGGAATGCCAGGGCCAGTACTCAACCATATTTGCACCCGAAGCCAAATGGCTGAAAGCCTGTAACCGGAGCTGACCGGGATAGGGTGTCCATTGCGGAAAGCCCTGAGCTTCGGTTTCCATCACCAGGTAGTTCCTGTTGCCTTTCATTGACCGGGTAACATCGCCGCCAAAGGAAATTTCGGCACCGGTTAGCTTATCCTGGCTGGGGTGATAAATATCAACACCCGCAATATCCAGCGCTTTTGCAGCTGCAAAATGGTCAACATCGGGCTGTATGCCAAAGGAATAGCCCCGCCATTCAAAATCAAAGTTGTGGGTAATGAACTGGTCGGGCCGTTTATATTCGCGCACAATAGCGACTTGCCAAGCAAGGTAATCTGTAACCAGTTGCCGTTGAAATTTAGCAAACTCCGATGCCAGGCTGGCATTAATGGTGCCGTTCATTGACGGAAAATCGTTCCAGTTGTTGATACGGTTGCTCCAGTAATCAAGCCCAAATATCTTGTTGATGTTATCAAGCGTTTTATATTTGGCCTGCATGTATTTCACAAACAGGGCCTGCACGTTTGGCCCGGAGGTGCCGTATGATTTGGTTTCATTATCAACCTGGTACCCAATAACAGCAGGGTTATCTTTTACGTGCTCCATCATTTTCCTGATCACCCGGTTGGCATAAAACCGGTAATTGGTATTGGTGATATCCATGTTTTGGCGCATGCCATATTGGTTTTGGCCAGATGGGGTAATGGCCAGTATTTCGGGATGTTTCTTCACCATCCAGGTAGGTACGGCATAAGTTGGTGTACCAATGATCACGCTGATGCCACCTTTGTGCATCGCGCTCAGCACCCGGTCAATGTGGGAAAAATCAAATACTCCGTCCTGTGGCTCAACTGTGCTCCAGGTCGATTCCGCAATGCGCACTACATTTATCCCGCAATCCTTCATCATCTGCACGTCTTTGTCCAGCCTTTCATAGGGCATATATTCATCATAATATGCCACGCCGTACAATAGCTTGTCCATTTTAGGATATTGGGCAAACAGGTAGCCACTAAAAAATAATTGTACCAATAACAATATATAAATCTTCTTCATAGATGGTAATTTGCAGGTTAAGTTGGTTTATATAATGAAGGTACAAATTAATTGTGTATTTAACACACAACGAAATGATATGTGCGTTAACATTAAAATAAATCGCTTTTGTGAAATGAATGTAGTAGTCCCAGACGTTTTATTAAATATAATAAAAACAGATATTAGCCTTTTGTTGTACCATATAAACTGCTTATGAAACTATGAGGATATTTACCCGCATTTGGTTATTGCTGTTGTTTTGCCTTTGCATGTTTCAGGCAAAGGCGCAAAACAAAAGGCTTACGTATTGTAACCCGCTTAATCTTGATTACGGTTATACACCGTTTCCTAATTTTGCGGAGTGGGGTAAGCATAGGGCCACTGCCGATCCTACCATGACGCTGTTTAAGGGCAAATACTATTTGTTTAGCACCAACCAGTTTGGTTATTGGTGGAGTAACGACTTGCTGAACTGGCATTTTGTATCCCGTAAATTTGTACGACCCTATAACGAGGTGAAAGGCGATGAGCTTTGTGCGCCGGCAACATTGGTTTTGGGCGATACGCTGCTGGTAATAGGATCAACTTATAATAAAGACTTTACCCTGTGGATGAGCACTAACCCTACCAGGGATGACTGGAAGGCCGCTAAAGATTATTTTAAAGTAGGTGCCTGGGACCCAGGCATGTTTGCTGATGACGATGGCCGCGTTTACATTTACCATGGCTCGAGTAATACCCTGCCCCTTTACGGGCAGGAAATTGACCGTAAAACCTTTGACCCTATTGGTCCAAAAAAGGAGCTGGTAAAGCTAAATCCCGAAATACATGGCTGGGAGCGCTTTGGCGAGCATAATGACAATGTTTTTCTGCTGCCTTTTATTGAAGGTGCCTGGATGAACAAGCACAATGGAAAATATTACCTGCAGTTTGGTGCGCCCGGTACCGAACAAAGCGGCTACGCCGATGGTGTTTTTACAGCTGATAAACCACTTGGCCCATTTACTTACCAAAAGCATAATCCGTTTTCGTATAAACCGGGCGGCTTTGCAAAAGGGGCGGGTCATGGGGCCACCTGGCAGGACAAGTATGGCAATTACTGGCATATCTCTACCATGGGCATCTCGGTAAAAAACAATTTTGAGCGCCGTATAGGTTTTTGGCCCGCAGGGTTTGATAACGATGGGGTATTGTACTGTAACACGGCTTATGGCGATTATCCGCAATACCTTTCAACCGGCCCGGAAGACCATCTGAAAAGTAATTTTACCGGCTGGATGATACTGAACTATAACAAACCGGTTGAGGTTTCGTCAACACTGGGTGCTTATGAGCCAAATAACGCTGTTGATGAAGATATTAAAACCTACTGGAGCGCTAAAACGGCTGGCAAAGGCGAGTGGTTTAAAACCGACCTGGGCGACATCAGTACAGTGAACGCTATCCAGATTAACTATGCCGATCAGGATGCTGCTTTTATGGGCAAGTCATTAGGCGTTTTTCATCAATATATGATCTATTCGTCGCTCAATGGAAAAACGTGGAAGCTCCTGGTTGATAAAAGCAAAAACAAAACCGATGTGCCGCATGATTATGTGGAGTTGAACAAACCGGCAAAAGCGCGTTACCTTAAAATGGTGAACCTGCATATGCCAACCGGAAAGTTCGCATTGTCGGGTTTTAGGGTATTTGGCAGGGGAGCGGGCGTAAAACCAGATAGTGTTCACAATTTCATCGTTCTGCGGGGCGATAGTGAGCTGCGCAATTCATGGCTTAAGTGGAAGCCTGTTGATAATGCCACCGGTTATACTATTTACATGGGTATAGCTCCCGATAAGTTGTATAACAACATGATGGTGTATGGCAAAAATGAATTTTATTTTAATGGCATGGATAAAAATTTGCCATACTATTTTCAAATTGAAGCGTTTAATGAAAATGGTATTTCACAGCGCACAAAAGTGTTAAAAGTAGAATAAAACGATAAATTTAACGTCGTTTTTAACACTTTATAGCGAAAAAAATACCCTTTTTTTGTTAAAATAACCCTATGATAAAATTTGTACCTGTTTTTATAACAACCTTGTTTTTTTATGGCGGCCTGCACGCTCAGCAGCCGGATAGCACCCTGAAGAAATCGCCGGTAAAGACATTGAGCGACAAACAGTATAATGCCTTATTAAAAGGCGAAGACTTGTATGGTATGCCCCTGGTAGCCGAGCTTAATCATTATCCCATGCCTGATAAGGCCATAAAGTTTAAAAAGGAGCTTGGGCTGAGTCCAAACCAGGTTACTAAAATAGCGGCCATTGCCACCGAGCTTCACCGCAAAAGGGTAGAGATGGGCGCATTTATTATTACTAATGAAGAAACCCTTGATAACCTTTTTCGTAAACAGAGATTAAACAACGGAGATGTGATATTTTATGCCACACGCTCGGGTTTATACTATGGCGAGCTCAGGAACGCTATTTTACAGGCATGTTTAAGTACGGGCGACCTGTTGGCGCCCCAGCAAATTAAAAAGCTGGAAACTTTGCAAAACGGCAATTGATGATTTACCGTTTGATTTACTTAATTTAGCAGCCCCAAATAAATAATATGAAGATCACTTTTGATTTTGAAAAGCCGCTGGCTGAACTGATGCAACAGATTGAAAAGGTGAAGCAGGTTGAGGATAAGAACAAGCTGGACATGTCTGCAACGGTGGCAGAACTGGAAGCAAAATTGGAAGCCTCCAAAAAAGAAATATACAATAACCTTACCGGCTGGCAAAAGGTTCAGATATCACGCCATCCCGAAAGACCATATACCCTGCAATATATTGAGTTAATGTGCGATGATTTTATTGAATTGCACGGCGACAGAACGGTTGGGGATGATAAAGCCATCATTGGTGGTTTTGGAACACTAAACGGTCAAACGGTGATGTTTATTGGTCACCAGAAAGGGCGTAATACCAAGGAACGCCAATACCGTAATTTTGGCATGGCCAACCCCGAAGGCTACCGCAAAGCATTAAGGCTGATGAAAATGGCCGAAAAATTTAATAAACCTGTTGTTACCCTGATAGATACCCCCGGAGCATTCCCCGGACTGGAAGCCGAAGAGCGCGGTCAAGGCGAGGCTATTGCCCGCAATCTGCTGGAAATGTCGATACTTAAAGTCCCGGTGATTTGTGTTATCATAGGCGAGGGTGCATCGGGTGGTGCGTTGGGCATAGGTATTGGCGATAAGGTATTGATGCTGGATAACTCCTGGTATTCGGTAATATCACCTGAGAACTGCTCAACCATACTTTGGAAAACCTGGGAAAATAAAGAACGGGCTGCCGAAGTATTAAAACTTACTTCAACAGAAATGCTGAAGAACCATCTTATTGATGGTGTTATTAAAGAACCTCTTGGCGGTGCGCACCAGGATCCTGTGGCTATGGCAACTATTTTGAAAAAGCAATTACTTAAAGATCTCAAATCGCTTGGTGAGCGTGATATCAACGAGCTTGTTGCAGAGCGTATTGAAAAGTTCTGTTCAATGGGTGTAGTTATTGAAGGTTAAAAGTGTATTCTATATAACAAAAAGGAGCTGCCTGATAAAGACAGCTCTTTTTTGTTTCTGGTCCTGGTTTAAAAAAATACACAACATTGCGAGGACTTCCCCACGCTCATTGCTGTAGAGGTACGAAGCAAGCTCTAAGCTGTACCGGGCGAATAGCCTGTCGTAGAGCGCTCAATTGCCGCTGTGGCTGTTACTTTGTCTTGATACAAAGTAACCAAAAATCAAGTCACCAGAAATGCTTCTTTGCTGCACATGGCCTTTGCCCTGCAAACCAGGTAGAACCACGGGCTGCTAAATTTTACCGCTACTGCGTTCGCGCACTACCCCGCGCTTCAGGCAAAATTGCTAATGCCCTTCCAGCCGCACCAGGCCACTATGTTCTGCCCGCTTTCACCCGAAGCTGTTCTGCTGACGGGAGGAAAAAGGACAGCGTTTTCTTCAAATGTCATTGCGAGCGTAGCGTGGCAACCGCATGCTATACAGAGCGAATATAGTAAGCTCTTCACGTGCTATGCCGAAGAAAGAAGCACCAACTCTGCGTGTTATACTGAGGAACTAATAATCTCCGTGCTATTGAGTGAATACGAGTAACCTCTCCGCGCGTCATTGCGAATCACTTCCCCACGCGTTATTGCGAGGTACGAAGCAATCTCTATGCATTACAAGAACAACAAGCACATCTCTCCACGCGTCATTGCGAGGTACGAAGCAATCTCTAAACAATACAGAGAAAAAGCAGGGTCTTCAGTCATCTTTTAGTTCGTCGTAAAGATCCTTCCAATCAGGATTTAACGAACTTATTAATTGCTTTTTATATACTCTGCCGCCTCCCTTAATTAGTTTTTAGGCAGCAATAGCTTCCTCAATGTGGGTATAGAATAAGTAATAAACTAGCTTATCACAATTGTATTTTGAAGTAAAGCTATTGGGGTATATTTTGTTTTTATGTTCCCATATACGGCTAACTATATCAGCAGTAACTCCGGTGTATAATACTTTATTTAACTTATTAGTTAGGATGTAAACACAACCACCTCTTTGAAATACCATATAATAAGATTATAGCCAAAGTTAAGCCTTTCTGTTGTCTCTGTATTGTTTAGAGATTGCTTCGTACCTCGCAATGACGCGAGTTTTTTTGGATATTAATGAGCTCTCTGCGGTTGGTTGTCTTCGTGCCTCGCAATTGGCGCGTGGAGAGGTGCCTCGCAATTGGCACGCTGAGAGGCGTGTTTGCTGTCTCTGTACATCTTAGAAATGCTTCGTACCGCGCAATGAGGCGTGAAGAAGTGTCCCGTAATAAACACGCCTCTAATAAAAGAGGCTGTCCCTTTCGAAACAGCCTCTTTATATATTGATCTTCGCAATAATGTCTTATTGTTTTGGCAAGGTTCCGAATTTGCTTTCAAAACCTTTCAGTTGCGTACTGAATTTAGTATTCAAAGCTGTTTGTTTAAAATCTTTGGTAAAGCCCACCAAACCACTTAATATCTGCATAGAATATTGTACATCGCGGTTATCCAAACTGGTTTCGTTACGCTGCAGTAAAGCATAATTGTAATTAAGTTGATTGTTTACATAATCATCAACCTGCGATGCCAGTTTATTGGCCAAAGCAATGTCGCCCATGCGGTAAGCGCTTTCAACCATATAGTATTTACGTACGGCAACTTCTGTTGAATTGATAATACCGGGCATTACTTCGTCATATTTTTGCAGCGCGGTTTTGGCCTGGTCAACATGGCCCTCTTTCATCAGGTTGTCGGACAAGGTTGAATACAGCCTGGTAATCAAAGGATAAAACATGGTCATGGATTCATGGTCGAGGTAGCTCGCGTTCTTCATGTTGCCCCATTTGAACTTGGTCATCATGTTATTATACATGGTTTGCGTGTTGCTGGTTTCCAGCGGATTGGCGGCTGTATCTGGCTTAAGAGGCAGCAAACGGTAAGCAAAGCCCTCATTATATAAGTACTTATCAAGCCCTATCATGTTTTCATTAGGCACGGTTACCGAAAAGTATATCGGCCGTTTCCAGTTATTGTGCGATAGTATGTCCATCATAGCTAACACATCCTTGGTAACATATCTGCCACCATAGGTCCAGTCCATTTCAGGTACTATCTTATCTTTTTCGGCAGCCGGTACCGTTCCTGTTTGCACCACCTCGTCGGGGTTCACGGTAAGCTTAAAGCTTTTGGTAGGCAGGTAATTGGCTACATCGCCATTGTTATACTCCACCATGGCAGCTTTGTCATCTGACGTAATAAAATCAAAAACCTCTTTAAGTTCTGTAGCACCGGCAACTTTTTGATCGTTAAAATAAATAACATCACGAACCCCTGGTTTAAACTTATCATTAGGCATACTGATAGGTAACGGCTCCGACTCGTTCATCTTATTTTTCATGCCACGGATGTACCAGTCTGTCCCCAGTAAACTCAAATTTACAATACGCACATCAGGGCGTACATTTTCAACCTCCTGTATATACCAAAGCGGGTAAGTATCATTATCACCATAAGTAAACAAAATGGCGTTTGGCGCGCAGGAGTTAAGATAGTTATAAGCCATATCATGAGGCGTAAGCTTGGTTGAGCGGTTATGATCATCCCACTCCTGATTGGCCATTAATACAGGCGCGGCCAGCAGGCAAACCAGCGTAGCTATTATAGCGCTCGTTTTGGCATTTATCTTTTTGCTCAAAAAATCGGCAATGGCCAATACGCCTATACCAATCCATATAGCAAAGGCATAAAAAGAGCCCGCATAAGCATAGTCACGTTCGCGGGGCTGCAAAGGATCCTGGTTTAAGTAAAGCACAATGGCAAGGCCTGTAAAAAAGAACAGCACACCAACAACGCCCGCATTTCGCTGATCGCGATAAAAATGAAAGAATAACCCAAATAAACCGATAACAAGCGGCAGATAAAATAAGCGGTTATAACTTTTGCTTTCGGTAACAGAATAAGGCAGCGGCTTACTAAAATTCCAGCCGCTTATCCAATTGCCATCAATGCCGCCATTGCTGGTTTGGCCGTCTAGGTCATTGGTGCGGCCCACAAAGTTCCACAAAAAGTAGCGGGTATACATTTGGTTAACCTGCCAGCTGCCAAAAAAGCCCAGGTTGGTGGCAAAGGTTGGATGTTCAGTTTCGCCCAGTTTGGACCATGCCCGGTAAAACTCAGGATGACCGCCCTTGTCGCTAAACATGCGGGGGAAAATGGTATTGCGGTCATAAATAGTAGTTAGTTTTTTACCGGCAATTTCATATTTGGTTTGGCCGCGACGATAAATATTAGCACCCTCGGTTTGTTCGGTAGGTGTGGAGTCAAAAAACTGGCCGTAAAGTAATGGAGTATCGCCATATTGGTCGCGGTTCAGATACCCATTAAGTGCAAAAGCATTTTCGGGATCGCTGTTATTTAAATTAGGGTTTGCCTTGGCCCTTACCACTATCATTACAAAAGAACTGTAACCAAACAGGATAAACAGCAGGCAAATTAAAAAAGTATTGAGGGCAAAACGCCTTTCGCGTATTTTAACCACATATTCAAGCAAGGCCAGTACAGCCACGCCAACTACTACGCCAATGATACCCGCGCTGATGCCCAGCACCAGTATAAAGCATGCCGCTGATACGATGATGGCCGCTTTTAAAGGTTTAACAGTGTAGTATATACCTGATACGATGGTGGCTATCAATAAAACAAAAAACATAAGCGCCCCGCTGCCGAAACCCATACCCAGGGTATTCACAAAAAGCAGATCGGAAAAGGCCGCGCCTTTTACCGTATATTGAATAACACCCCAAAGCACAAACGCTACCGCGACAATGCCCGCAAAAAATGCCCAGAAAGTGCCTTTTGTAGTAATGTTTTTTGCCCTGCGGAAATAAATTACCAGCGCTATAGCCGGTATTACCAGCAGGTTTAGCAGGTGTATGCCTATGGAGAGGCCCATTACATAGGCAATAAATACAATCCATTTATCGGCATGCTGCTCATCGGCATGGGCATCCCATTTTAATATGGCCCAAAATACAATAGCGGTACATAATGATGATTGAGCATAAACTTCAGACTCCACCGCCGAAAACCAAAACGTATCAGACCAGGCGTAGGCCAGCGCGCCTACCAGGCCCGAGCCTATAATAAGTATCAGGTTAGCGGTGTTTATCTCTTCGCCCTTCTTAATTAATAATTTTTTTGCCAGTGCGGTAATTGTCCAAAACAGGAACAGGATAGTTGCACCGCTGGCCAGTGCCGAAGCCATATTGGCCCAGTAAGCTACTTTGGTAACATCACCGAATGACAACAGGGTAAACACCTTGCCAATAATGGTAAACAAAGGCGCGCCGGGCTGGTGGGCCACCTGTAAGCGGTAAATACAGGCAATAAACTCGCCGCAATCCCAAAAACTTGAGGATGGCTCCAGGGTTAAAATATAGGTTAGCGAAGCAATGATAAAGGCTACCCAGCCGAATATATTGTTGATCTTATTGTAGCTCATGTCTGAATTTTACGATAGAAAAAACGGTTTAATGCAGCCCGAAATTACTAAAAGTATTAAGATGTAGAAATCAAAACCTTTGTATTAACACTTTTTAGCCCATATTTGGCGCTAAAATGCAATGAAAAATACTTTTTTTAAATTCTGTTTTGAGAACAAAAAAATCGTCTTATATTTGCATTCCTTTTCGGGGAGTAAAACACAAACCAAAGGAGATTGCCTGATAGTATAATGGTAGTACGACGGTTTTTGGTACCGTTTGTCTAGGTTCGAATCCTGGTCGGGCAACAAGATTTCAATTTCGGATTTTGGATTTTCAATTTCGGATTTAATCCGGTTTAAAAATCAAATCCGAAATTGTTTTTTACAGGCTTTATGTGCAAAGGGGTCAACGGTTACGGATAATAATGTTCCGGGATCGAACATCCGAAATCCGAAATCAAAAGATGCCATTACAATTTAATCCCGTTAAGTTATTTGCAGGATCAGGCTCAACAGAGCTGGCAAAAAAAATTGCTGATGCTTATGGCCGCGAGTTAGGCGACTCATCGCTTTCGCGCTTCAGTGATGGCGAATTTCAGCCCCACTTTAATGAATCGGTAAGAGGATGCGATGTGTTTTTAATACAAAGCACTCACCAGCCCAATGATAACCTGATAGAATTACTAATGATGATTGATGCCGCCCGCCGTGCATCAGCACATTATGTAAACGCTGTGATCCCATATTTTGGATTGGCCCGCCAGGACAGGAAAGATAAGCCGCGTGTGGCCATCAGTGCAAAGCTGGTAGCCAATTTGCTGGTTGCGGCTGGTATTAACCGTATCATGACCATGGATTTGCACGCTGCGCAGATACAGGGCTTTTTTGATATCCCGGTTGATCACCTTGATGCCTCCATCATTTTTGTGCCTTACATCAAAAGCCTGGGTTTAGAAAACCTTACCATAGCTTCACCGGATATGGGCGGCTCATACAGGGCACGGAGCTTTGCCAAGTTTTTTAATGCCGAGGTGGTAATTTGCGATAAACGCCGTAAACGCGCCAACGAAATTGAAGCTATGACGCTTATTGGCGATGTTACCGACCAGGACATTGTACTGATTGATGATATATGTGATACGGCAGGTACTTTGGCAAAAGCCGCTGGTTTAATTATGGAGCGCGGGGCGCGTAGCGTACGTGCGGTTTGTACACACCCTGTATTATCAGGCAAGGCTTATGAAACTATTGAAAACTCGGCATTGGCCGAACTGATAGTGACCGATACCATACCATTAAAGCATCAGAGCTCTAAAATAAAGGTGTTGTCAACTGCTGAATTGTTTGCAAAGGCTATCAGCAATGTAAATGAGCATGGGTCAATAAGTCAGTTGTTTAAGGTGGATTAAAGAGCCTCACCTAAATCCTCTTCAAAGGAGAGGACTTGAAAAAACTCTTTGAAAGCAGAATAAAAACATCCTTATCAAGCCCGCTCTTTTGGCGGGTTGGAATGAGGCTTAACAATAAATAAATACAAATAATGAAATCAATTGCTATTAGCGGTTCTCCAAGAGAGAACGTAGGGAAAAGAGACGCTAAAGAACTGCGTTATCAGGGCCTTGTGCCTGCAGTACTTTATGGTGGGCCTACACAAACCCACTTTGCAGTGTCCGCAGCTGATTTGAGAGCCGTAGTTTATACTCCGGTTGTTCATTTCATCGATCTTGAAGTTGCCGGCGTTAAATCACAGGCTATAATTAAAGATATTCAGTTTCACCCTTTAACTGAACAAATTATCCATGTTGACTTTTTATTGCTTGACGAGAAAAAGCCAATCACTATCGAGATCCCTGTTAAATTAACCGGAACTTCTCCAGGTGTTAAAGTGGGTGGTAAATTAGTTCAAAAACTAAGGAAACTGCGTATCAAAGCATTACCTAAAGATCATTTAGATGCTATTGAAGTAAGCATTGAAAGCCTTGAGGTTGGTAAATCAGTAAAGGTATCTGACATTAAATTAGATAACCTGATTATCACCAATGCTATTGAAGATACCATTGTATCGGTAACTACTTCACGTGCATTACGTCAGGCTGAGCAGGAAGCTGCTTCAGGTAAAAAGTAATTTCTTCCTGATAGAAAGAAAAGCGCCGGCATTTGCCCGGCGCTTTTTTTTTGACCATAGGACTATAGGACTTAGTCAAAAAGTCCCATAATCCCATAGTCTAAATATCCTTGCTCATTCCTATCTTTGCTCCGCAAAATGAAATATCTAATAGTTGGTTTAGGAAATATAGGGCCGGAGTATGCTGATACGCGGCATAACATTGGTTTCATGATTTTGGACGAATTGGCCAAACAGGAAGGGGCGAAGTTTTATAACATGCGCCTGGCCTATTATACCGAGGTTTCATTTAAAGGCCGCAGCCTGCACCTTATTAAGCCAACTACCTATATGAATTTAAGCGGCAAAGCCCTAAACCATTGGATGAAGGATCTCAAGATCCCCATTGAAAATGTACTGGTGCTTGTTGATGATATTGCCCTTCCACTGGGTACTTTGCGGTTAAAACCCAAAGGCAGCGCCGCGGGCCATAACGGACTAAAACATATTGAAGCTACTTTGGGTAACAATAACTACGCCCGCCTGCGTTTTGGCGTAGGCGACAACTACCCCAAAGGCCGTCAGATCGATTATGTATTAAGCGGCTTTGACGACGATGAAAAACCCGAACTTCCCGCCCTTATAGATCGCTCCATTGAGATGATAAAAAGCTTCGCCACTATTGGGACCGAGCTGACTATGACCCGTTACAACAAGTAAAATATGCCGCGATCACCAAAAACTAAGTAATTAGTTAAAAAGTGTTAAATAGTTTCTGGTTCGTGCAACAGTTAGGTATCTTGAAGCGTCTTATCCACCAAATGTCTTATGAAACAAATTTTACTGATCCTGCTTTGCTGTTATTTTTCTGCGTTTGCCACGGCACAAACGCAAAATGTTCCAACTAACATAACAGTAAAAGGGGCAGTAATAGATTCGGCCCTAAATAAACCTTTAGGGTATGTTACCGTGGCCCTGCAAGACGCCGCTACCCACGCACCGGTAAAAAGCACCCTTGCCAAAGATGACGGCAGCTTTGAAATTAAAGCGCCCGAAGGTAAAACCTATCAGCTTGTAATTGCTTTTGTTGGGTATGCTACCAAAGTGTTGCCGATAAAACTTACCGGTAATGAATATAACGCGGGCAAAATTCTATTGTCGGCGTCAAGCAAGGAATTGAAAGAAGTAACCGTAACAGCCGTAAGACCGGTTATGAAACAGGAGGTTGACCGCCTTACCTATGATGTGCAGGCCGATCCTGAAAGCAAGGCAGTATCGGCACTGGATATGATGCGTAAAGTACCGCTTTTATCAGTCGATGGAGATGACAAGATAAGGCTCAAGGGCAGTGGGAACTATAAGATACTGATCAATGGCAAGGAGTCGGCACTGATGGCCAAAAATCCATCGGATGTATTGAAATCCATGCCGGCTACCAATATTGAAAAGATAGAAGTGATCACTACGCCGCCTGCCAAGTATGACGCTGAGGGCTTATCGGGCATCATCAATATCATCACCAAAAAAAATGCCGACCAGGGCTACAATGGCAGTGTTAATATACGCTATAATAGCGTTTGGGGACCTGGGTATAACCTTAATGCAACGGTAAAACAAGGCAAGTTCGGGCTTTCGGGTTATGCGGGCTTTGGTACCCAGAAAAAGGTAACCGCCGCAACCCATAATAACCAAACACAATTTGCTGATCAACAGGTATCAAGCATACTGAACCAAAACGGCGCCAATACCTTTGGGGGTAAATACAAATATGCCAATGCCGAACTAAGTTATGAGATTGATAGCCTTGACCTGCTTACGGGCTCATTTGAGATTTTTCAGGGGCATTTTGATCAGAATGGCCTTTTGCAATCAAACCGGGTGAACAGTGCCGGGGTTCTGGATCAGGCCTACCGGAACACAGTTAGCAACAACAGTAAAGATAAGGGCACCGATATTGCCATTAATTACCAGCGAAGCTTTAAAAATCACAAGGATGAGTTATTAACCATGTCTTATAAATACAGCTACTCGCCAAGTGACCAAACAAACGCGAACGAGTTTACCAACAGGTTTAATTACAACGAGGACGATAATCCTGATTTCAGGCAACGTAACAACGCGGGGAACAAGGAGCATACTATTCAGCTTGATTATGTATACCCGCTTAAAAAAATAAACATCGAAGCGGGAGCCAAAGCAATTTTGCGTAATAATTTCAGCGATTTTAAACGGGACAATTTTGACCCCGCTACTAATGAATATGTACCGGATGAGGATCAAACCAATACTTTTGACTACCACCAGGATGTTACCAGTTTTTATAATTCGTACCAGTTAAAATTAAGCAAATGGACAGCAAAAGGCGGTTTGCGTATTGAGCATACCCAGATCAGGGCCGATTTTATGGGCGCACCGCTTGACAGGGGATACAATAATCTTATCCCTTCAATTTCTATACAGCGCAGTTTAAAAAGCAGCAGCATCAATTTAGGTTTTACACAGCGTATACAGCGCCCGGGCATTTACCAGCTTAACCCGTTTATTGATCGCTCAAATCCTAAATTCATCAATACCGGTAATCCAAACCTTCGTCCCGAGCTTAATAATACCTTTGAGCTTACGTATAGCAACTTTAAAAAAGCGTCAGTTACAGTTGGCCTGAGCTATGCGTTCTCAAACAATTCCATTCAAAATGTAAGCCGTTTGCAGGTTGATAATACATCATTAGATACCGTAACCTATACCACTTATCAAAACCTGGGCAGCAATCGTACCTTAGGCCTTAACATCAACACCAATTTCTCTATCATCAAACCCTTTACCGTAAGTTTAAACGGGCAGGTTTCACATGTTTGGTTAAAAGGTACTTACAACGGCTCGTTCTTTAAAAACGATGGGTATATCGGCAACGCGTTTGCCAGCCTAACCTATAAACTGGGCGATACCTACCGCTTAGGTTACAATGCGGGGTTCTTTAGCGGCGATGTAAGCTTGCAGGGCAAAACAAGTAACTTTATATATAACTCGTATACAGTGGCCAAGGAGTTTCTTAATAAAAAACTTACAGTAACATTGGTTGCCAACAATCCTTACAGTAAGTACAGGGCGTATACCAATTCATCGCGCACGCCTGATTTTATTCAAAGTACAAGTACCGATAACCCTTACCGCCATTTTGCCGTCAGGCTTAATTATAAATTTGGCAAACTTAACGGCGACATTAAAAAGAATCAGCGTAGCATAAATAACGACGATACCAAAAACAGCGGTAAAAGTAGTGGTGCAAATCAATAAATTTGCAGCATGAAAGTTTACGGAATTACCAATTGCAATACGGTTAAAAAAGCGCTTGACTGGTTAAAGGAAAATAAGATAGATTATAATTTTCAGGATTTTAAAAAACTGGGCGTAAGCGCCGAAAAGCTACAGGAGTGGGACAGTAAAGCCGGTTACGAGAAATTTTTGAACAAGCAGGGCCTTACCTGGAAACAGCTTGACGCGCAGGTAAAGGAAAGCGTAAAAACAAATACTGATGCCCTTGCCCTTTTGCAGCAAAAAACCAGCATGATAAAAAGACCGGTAATTGAGGATGGCGATTTCCTGTTTTTTGGCTTTGATGAAAAAGTTTATGAAAGTCATTTTTTGAACAGATAATATCGTACAATAGCTCTTGTTTATAAAAAGCCTGTAAATCTTGTATATCTACCTGATTTATAGGCTTTACTTTAAAGCGGTAAATGACTTAATTTTATAGTAACAATCATTTTACCAGTACCTACAAGAGTTTTTTTTATAGTATACTTGCCGCAAATACACAAAAAAAATTGAAATGGATTTAAAACTGATGGCCGGTTTAAGCATGGCCTTTATGTTGGCGGTAAGTGTAGTTGATGCGCAGCAAGCGGCTCCTGCAGGCACGCCTTCATCTGACTACAATTACCACGAAACTTTTGGGCCTTTATTTTACACAAAAAACGGAACAGAATATCGCGCGGCAAGCGGCGAGCCTGGGCCTAAATATTGGCAAAACCGGGCCGATTATCAGCTGGCAGCTAAGTTAAACGATCAAACCAATGAAATTACCGGTTCTGAGGTTTTAACCTATACCAATAACAGTCCTCAAAATCTTGGTTTTTTATGGATGCAGCTTGATCAAAACCTTTTTAAGTTAGATTCAAGAGGAACAGCCATCGTGCCACCGGCGGGCAGCCGCAACTGGGGCCGCGGTGAAGCGTTTGATGCCGGCTATAAAATAAAATCAGTAAAATATGCAAGCGGTAAAGGCGAGTTTGTTGATGCCAAATTCATCATTAACGATACCCGTATGCAGGTTTTTTTACCTAAAGAGGTAGCTGCAAACGGCGGGCAGGCAAAACTTAAGATTGAGTATTCATTTGTATCGCCAAACTATGGGTCAGACCGTATGGGGTACCTGAATACCAAAAATGGCAAAGTGTATACCGTGGCCCAATGGTACCCACGCATGTGCGTGTATGATGATGTAATGGGATGGAATACCCTGCCCTATACCGGTCCGGGTGAATTTTACCTGGAATATGGTGATTTTGATTTGAGTATTACCGCGCCGGCTAACCATATTGTGGTAGCATCGGGCGAGCTGCAGAATCCGCAGGATGTATATACCCCCGAACAGCAAAAACGCTGGGCCGAGGCTGCTCAAAGCGAAAAAACGGTAATGATACGCACAGCAGATGAGGTTAAAAACCCGGCATCGCGCCCGGCGGGTAAAACAGAGCTTACCTGGCACTTTAAAATAAAGAACGCGCGTGATGCGTCATGGGCATCGTCAGCGGCATTTATTGTTGATGCTGCCAAAATGGATCTGCCAAGCGGAAAAAAATCAATAGCCATATCGGCCTACCCGGTTGAGAGCGATGGCAACAACGCCTGGGGACGGTCAACCGAATACGTTAAAAAATCAATTGAATATAATTCATCAAAATGGTTTGAGTTCCCTTATCCAGCGGCTACGGCGGTTGCCGGGGTTGTAGGCGGAATGGAATACCCTGGTATTGTTTTTTGCGGATATAAAGCGCAAAAAGACAGGCTTTGGGGTGTAAATGACCATGAATTTGGCCATACCTGGTTCCCCATGATCGTGGGTTCAAACGAACGTTTATACGGATGGATGGACGAGGGTTTTAACACCTTTATCAACACGCTATCAACTGCCGATTTTAATAATGGCGAATACAAAAAAGGCGCGACAGATATGCATCGCATAGGTGATGTTTTTACCAAACCCGAGCTGGAGCCCATGATGAGCCAGCCTGCTAATCTTAAAGAAAAAAATACCGGTATTCTGCTTTACTTAAAACCAGGCGCAGGCCTTGTTTTACTGCGCGAGCAGATATTGGGCCCCGAGCGTTTTGATTTTGCCTTTAAAACTTATATTAACAGGTGGGCATTTAAGCACCCAACACCAGATGACTTTTTCCGTACGATGGAAAATGCCTCGGGCGAAAGCCTGCAATGGTTTTGGAGAGGCTGGTTCATGAACGACTGGCGCCTGGACGTTGCTGTGAGCGATGTTAAATATGTAGATGGCAATGCTTCAAAAGGCGCGTTGATCACCCTGGATAACCTCGGAAAAATGGCTATGCCGGTTACTTTGGAGATAAAAACCAAAAGCGGTAAAACCGAACGCATTAAACTACCGGTTGAGATTTGGGAGCGCTATGCTTCATGGACATTTAAATATCCATCAACCGAAGAAATTGAATCAGTCACCTACGACCCTGACAATGTATTTCCTGATTACAACCCAGACAATAACGTTTGGAAAAAATAATAACAAAAAAACCGGCCAGGGCCGGTTTTTTTGTTAAAAAAGAAAATACACCATTGACCGGGTGCGAGAAATCTGTATACTAATCTATCATCCTTCGCTGCGTCACCCTTGAGATATTTGTGAGTAAGACCGCCATTGCTGTAGAGGTACGAAGCAATCTATACATAGTACCGACCTTTTAAACCTCTCTATACAGTTTACAGATTGCTTCGTACCTCACAATGACGCGGGAATGAAACTTCGGCTTCGATGAACGGGTGTGTCACTTCTCTTCCAGGGTTTCGCGAAATTTTAATACTCAGGATGATAAACCCTTTTCGTCATCTTTCCTATTCCTTCACGCCCTCTAATTATACGTTTATCATACCATTCAAGCCGCCTATAGCAAATCCTTCAAGTGTTTATAGTTTGACTTTACCGTGTCCAGCACTTCATCCATATGGCCGTTGAGCATTAACTTGGTCATGGATACAGCCATTCCCTTTACCTGCTCAAATTCAATTTTAGGCGGCATGGCCAGCGCGTTAGGATCCGTAAATATGTTCACTAATGCAGGTCCGTCAAAAGCCAGGGCTTCTGCAATAGCCTCTTTTACATTTTCCGGGTATTTAACGTTGATGCCCTTCATCCCCATAGCCTGGGCAACCTGACCAAAGTCGGGGTTGTACATATCTGTTTGCCAGTCGGGCAGGCCGGCTACTTCCATTTCCAGCTTTACCATCCCCAATGAGCTGTTATTAAAAACAATTATCTTAACCGGCAGCTTATATTGCACAATTGTGGCCAGGTCGCCCAGCAACATGGATAAGCCCCCATCCCCGCAAAGTGCTATCACCTGCTGGCCGGGGCGCGCCAGTGCAGCGCCAATTGCCTGCGGCATAGCGTTGGCCATGGAGCCATGGTTAAAAGAACCTATCATTTTTCGCCCGCCTGTGGCGTTGATATAACGCGAGCCCCACACGCATGACATGCCCGTATCTACCGTAAATATGGCATCGTCGGCAGCAAGTTTATCCAGCACACTGGCAACAAACTCAGGGTGTATCTTGTTCTTTTCTCCGCTGTCGTTAATATAAGTTTGCATCTTATCTTTTACATCAGCGTACACTTTTAACTGCGCGTTTAAAAAGCTGTCGTCCGATTTTTGAGCAACCAGCGGCAACAGGGCGGCAAGGGTATCTTTTATAGCTCCATGCAGCCCCATATCAACCTTTGCACGCCTGCCAATACGCTCAGGCTTAATGTCTATTTGCACAATCTTACAGTTTGTGGGCATAAATGGCGTGTAAGGGAAGTCAGTACCCAGCAAAATGAGCAGGTCGCTTTCATGCATGCTATGATAAGCCGACGGTAAACCTAAAAGGCCGGTCATGCCTACCTCGTTCGGGTTATTGTATTGTATATCCATTTTGGCCCTGAACGAATACGCCACTGTAGCTTGCAGCTTTTGCGATAATTCTACCACCTGGTCATGTGCGCCGGCCGCGCCTATACCGCAAAAAATAGTTATTTTATGATGCTGATCAATTAGCCTGGCCAATTGCTTTAAATCATCGTCCGACGGTTTGATCACCGGGACGGGACGGTAGTTTTGAGTAGATGTGTTTATCTCTTCGGCGTCCATGCTGGTAACATCGCCGGGCAAACCAATTACAGCCACCCCTTTTTGGTGCAGCGCGCTCTGAATGCCTGCCTGAAGCATCCGCGGCAATTGTTTGGGCGTGGTAGCTATCTGATTATAATAACTGCAGTCATCAAATAACTTAATGGTATTGGTTTCCTGAAAATATTCGGTACCAAACTCAAAGCTGGCTACGGTTGATGCAATGGCAATAACCGGCGCGCCCGAGCGGTGTGCATCATACAAGCCATTGATCAGGTGCACGTGCCCGGGACCGCTGCTCCCCGCGCAGCAGGCGAGCCCGTTTAATTGTGCTTCGGCGCCGGCGGCATAGGCGCCGGCCTCCTCATGCCTTACGTGTACCCATTGTATAGTGCCTTCGCGCCTTACCGCATCATTTACCTCGTTCAGGCTGTCGCCTGTAACGGCGTATACTCTTTTAATACCGGCATTCACCAGCATTTCAACCAATTGGTCTGCAACGTTTTTTGCCATTTGTTTTTATGATTATATAATCCAAACTCCATAAATCGGTAACAGTTTTTAAAATTATCAATTGCTTCATCAAATCATCACCATAACAAAGGCATGCATGCTATTGATGGTTTTCAGGTAAACTGTGAAAACACAACGGGGGCATGCGTTACGAAGCCAGCCTTTTAATTATTTTAAGGTTTTGGAAGTTGTAAATACCTAGGATCAGGAGAACACACTTTTATTAGCCGAACTTTTATAGGTGTAAATAAAAGTGTATAAAAATGTAAAGTATCTATACAGGTGGGTTACAAATACGTTGCAAAACGATTTGCGTATGGAATTAGTGCAATTATAAAAGCTAATTTTAATTGTACTGAATGGTGTTGAACCGTAGCACCTACATCAAATAAATCAACATAAAAACCATGCTTTTTAATTCAATCAGCTTCGCTATTTTTTTGCCGGTTGTTTTTATACTTTACTGGTTTGTTGCCAATAAAAGCCTGAAGCAACAAAACTTTTTACTGCTTTGTGCAAGCTACTATTTTTATGCCTGCTGGGACTGGCGTTTTCTGTTCTTACTCATCTTTTCAACCCTGCTTGATTATTTTACCGGGCTTAAAATGAGCGAAACCGAAAATCAAAATAAAAGAAGGTTTTGGTTTTGGCTAAGTGTTTTGGTAAATGTTGGTTTTTTGGGAGTGTTTAAATATTATAACTTTTTTGCGGCATCTTTTGCCGACGCGGCATCGAATTTTGGCGTACATGTAAACCCCTGGACCCTAAAGGTTATTTTGCCGGTGGGTATATCCTTTTACACTTTTCATGGCCTGTCATATGTTATTGATATTTATAAAAGGAAAATAAGCGCTGAGAAAAATTTTATTGATTATTCTTTCTTCGTTAGTTTTTTTCCTCTTTTGGTGGCGGGTCCCATCGAACGGGCAACCCATCTTTTACCACAGATAAAAAAGGAAAGAAAGTTTGATTATTTAAATGCCGTTAACGGTTTACGGCAGATATTATGGGGTTTTTTTAAGAAGGCAGTAATTGCCGATCAATGTTCGGAATATGCCAACATGATATTTGCCAATTCATCAACCTACCCGGGCAGTACGCTCATATTTGGCGCTATTTTCTTTGCTTTCCAAATTTATTGCGACTTTTCGGGTTACTCAGACATGGCTATAGGCATAGCAAGGCTTTTTGGAATAGAGCTGTTACGAAACTTTGCCTTTCCTTATTTTTCAAGGGATATAGCCGAGTTTTGGCGTCGCTGGCATATCTCTTTGTCGAGTTGGTTCCGCGATTACTTGTACATACCGCTGGGCGGCAGCAAAGGCGGAACCTGGGTGAAGGTAAGGAACACTATAATTATTTTTCTGGTAAGCGGCTTTTGGCATGGCGCCAACTGGACTTTTATTATTTGGGGCCTTTTAAATGCCTTATTTATTATGCCTTCCATTATTTTTAACACCAACCGCAACAACCTTGAAATTGTGGCCAAGGGCCGTAACCTGCCAACCATAAAAGAGTTTTTGCAAATGCTGCTAACTTTTTCATTGGTTGTTTTTGCATGGATATTTTTCAGGGCGGCCGATTTAAATCATGCCCTGAGCTATATAGGCGGAATATTTTCCATGTCGACGTTTTCCGTCCCCAGATTTGATGCCAGCGGGTTTGACATATTGAACACTATTATTTTGATTATAATTTTCCTGGTAATTGAATGGAACGGGCGCGAAAACCAATACGCCATTGCAACATTAGGCAGCTTAAAAAGAAGGAGTTTCAGGTTGGCGTTTTACTTTACCCTAATCCTCACCATCTATTTGTTTATGGGCCGCGAACAACAATTCATCTACTTTCAATTTTAAATCATGGACAAGTTTTTAAAAAACACCGGTTTGTTTATTGCAGTAACGGCCTCCCTGCTTTTCCTGATCGTGTTTGTTCCTAATTATATTGTAGATAAAAAATCAAGGTTCAGCATTCAGCATAATAATAAAATTGTATTGTTTGGACATTCGCACCCCGAATGCGCTTTTAATGACTCATTGATCCCCAATTTTAAAAACCTCTCGCATTCTGCCGAGCCTTATTTTTATACCTATCAAAAAGTTAAAAAGATAATATCACAAAACCCGCAAATAGAAACGGTTTTGATAGAGTTTTCAAATAACCAGATCAATGAAAAGATGAACGACTGGACATGGGGGTACAAATACATGTCGAGCATGTTCCCGCAATATTCCTCGTTTATGGATAAATCAGACATAGACCTGTTGATAAAAAACAACCCCAAAGATTTTATGAATTGCATGTCAATCTCCACCAGGAAGAATTTGGTGCGGCTTTTAACCTGGAACTATAATTTTTCTGACGCTATAGGTGGGTATTTACGTGTTGAAAGTCATCAGAGCAATGCTGGTTCGGGTGTATTAACAAATGAAACCGCGGTTAACAACGCTAATCTGTCGACTGTTAATATTGATTATCTGGAGAAAATAATTGCATACTGCCACGCCTGCCATAAAAAGGTTTACCTGGTGCGTAGTCCGCAGCATAAAAACTATGAATATTTAAAGAACGAGAAAGATTTTATGAGGATAAAGAAGGAAAGATTTGCAGACATTGACTTTTTGGATTTCAATAACTTTCCTTTAAATGACGATGATTTTTTAGATTATGGTCACCTTAACTATAAAGGCGCTGCAAAGTTCTCCAAATGGTTTAACAAGATGTTGAATTCAGGATTATTAGTGAACAAAAACAAGCAGGCTTTAATCGATCACAACATAAGCAGGGCAGCAAGTATGTAAAGCGCGAACAGCTAACAGGCGAGCATATAAAAACAAAAGAGACAGATTTGTATAAAGTCTGTCTCTTTTTTGATGTATTGATATATAGCGAAGCCTTTTTAAGGCTGTTAATTTCACGTATTGGTTGCAGAACTGATGTTCACGAAACCAATACCATCTGGTATTATATATGATGGAATTTACAATGATCGGTGATCACCTGTAAATGACTGTTAAAATTTGATAGGTTTCCCAGTAGATCTGGAGGAGCCTGCCTTTTAATAAGTTGATGTTTGCTTTTTTCATGTCCGTTATTTCTTATTGACACAACAAAGATACTGCGGGCATTAAGGCGTATCAATGTCAATAAATCGGTTTTAAGAACCAATTTTTCCGGTAGGTTATTCATACCGTCAGGCAATAGTCATGAAGGGTTGGAGAGGCAGTAAAAGAACGTTATTGCATCAGTTTAAACTCAGAAGGGTTATAACCTGCAAAACGTTTAAAAAAACGACTGAAGTGTGAGCTATTATCAAAGTTAAGCCTGTCGGCAATTTCTTTTACACTAAGCCCCGATGACGATAAAAGGTACTGCGCCTCCAGAAATATGCGATTGTGGATTACATGCAGCGCATTCTGCCCGGTTTCATTCTTTACAATTTCGGTTAAATACTTTGCAGATATAAATAGCTCATCGGCGTATTGCTGCACAGTTTTAAGTGTTAAAAATTGCTCTTCCACCAGCTTCTTAAATTTATACACCAGTTGGTATTGTTTGCTCAGGTGCCGGGTAGAGTGGAGCAAACAACTTTCGCAGGCCCGGTTCATTTCATATAAAAGGTCCGTTGCCAGCAAACGTAAAATTTGAAGATGAAAAGCGCCTTGCTCCCTGCTTTCGTCACTGATCTTTTCATACAATGCCTTTAATGACGCGACACCTTTTTTCGACAGGCCATAAATGGGCGGATAATCGGGGTTTACTTCAAGCAGATTGTCAAGAACGTTTTCTTTAAGAAAATTATGGGTTAAAAACTCCTTTTTAAATAATACCTGGTATAAAAGCAAATCGTCAGAAGCATCTTCAAAGGAGGTAATATGCACGGGTGACACCAAATGAACAGAATTGGGGTAAACCTCAAAAACAAAATGACCTATTGTTTTTTTGCAAGAGCCGCTAAGGCACAATATAACTGAGTAATAATCAGTTTTAACGGGCAAGCCACGTTTTATGCCCGGCTCATTGCTTAAAACCGCAAAGTTATCCTGGCTCCAGTCGCTGTTGGTGATGCCAAAGTCGGGATATGGATGAGCCTGCGTAATGTGCCGTTTAAGTGTGGAGGGGATATCTAAAACAGTTATTTTATTACTCATAAGTAAATCAGTACAAATTCAAAGATAAGGTAAAATTACAGTTAGAGGCCATTAGTCATAACCATATCAATATTCAATCGTGAAAGGCAGCTTAGGTTAGTCGAGTTGCAAACGCTCGGCTTTTAATTTTTTTTGAACATCCTGTTTGTAATTGCGGCCTATGGGTAGTTCGTGCCCAGCCACTTCAATGCTATAGGAGTAAAAGGAATCAATTTTGGATAGCGCCACTATAAAAGAGCGGTGTATCCTTACAAACTTGCTTTCCGGAAGCATCTCTTCCAGTATGCTGATCTTTTGCCGGGTAATATGTGTATGTTCTTTTGTTACCACCTTCACATAATCGCGCAGGCTCTCAACCCATAAAATTTCGTTTACATTTATCTTAATGGTTTTACGGTCAACCTTAAGATAAATAAAAGCCTCATGATCGCTTACAGGTGCTTCGTATGTAATTAGCGATCTTGCCTTATTTTCGCTTAACTGGTAAATTTTATCAACAGCCCGTAAAAAACGCTCGAACGAAATGGGCTTTAGTAAATAGTCAACAGCATTCAGTTCAAAGCCTTCCAGGGCATATTCGCTATGCGCGGTTGTAAAAATTACTTTGGGCGGGTTTTTGAGGCTCCTCAACAGGTCGGTACCTTTAATGCCCGGCATCTTGATGTCCAGAAACATAAGATCGACCGGCTTTTGCTGCAGCAGCTGAAAGGCCTGGATAGCATCAGCGCACTTACCCACTAATTCCATCTGGCTAAATTGCGACAGGTATTTTTCAATTACCGCAATTGCATGGGGTTCATCATCAACTATTATTGTGCGGATCTTCATGCGTTTTCCAATTGCTTTAAAGGGCGTTCAACCATCAGGTCCATATCAAGTACAATGAGGAAGGTTTCGTCCTCATTCATTATTTTAAGCTTTGAAGTAGCAGGATACAGCAGATCAAGCCGTTTTATAACGTTTTTTAAACCAATGTGGCCCCGGCCGGCAAGCTTGTCCTCATCAGGCTGCCTTTCGGGATTATTATTGGCAACCTTTAATTTAAAGTGATTGTCGGTAACATTCATATCAATATTGATCCATACCTGTCCCGTTTTTTCGCTGGTGCCATGCTTAAATGCATTCTCAATAAAGGGAAGTATGAGCAAAGGAGCTATCAGCTTATGTTTAAGATCGCCTGTGATGGTGAAATTAATATCAATACGGTCTTCATAGCGCAGCTTTTCCAGTTTTACATATTGCTGCATCATAAATACTTCCCGTTCAAGCGGCACTGTATCTGCATTGCATTCGTAAAGCATGTAGCGCAATATGTCTGACAGGCCTAATATCAATTGTGGTGATTTAAGCGACTGGTCCAGGCTCAGGGCATACAGGTTATTTAATGTATTGAACAAAAAGTGCGGGTGTACCTGGGCTTTTAAAGCGCTCAATTCAGCCTCCAGGGCAGCTTGTTTGCGTTCATACCACATTTTAAACAGCTTAATGGCAAGCACAAAACCAATAATAAGGTTTACGCCTTTAAACGCGTTCACCAGGCTTTCCATATCAAATAGCTTTACAAAAAATGGACGATGATTGTACGCGATATAGCCTTGATCTGTAATGGGCATTACCCTGATGAGGTACGGGTTTACAAACGTTAAACCCACAGCCCTGGTGGCCAGTGTAGAAATAATAACCAGCAATATCAACAACAGCGTGAATACAAAATACCGGTTAACAAATAAATAACGTGGAATTACCCAGTAAGCAATGGCATAATAGTAGGCAATTTGAACCGGCATAAAGAATAGGTTATTCCGAAGCGATACTACAAAATTAGTTTGTACTGAATACATACTTGCCACCAGGAAATAAACCGCCAGCCAAAACAACAGGTGCTGGTATATCCTTGGCACCCTGATGTTTTGCAGCCTGATATCGATCCTGTTGTTCATATTGCTAATTTACCTGATATAGGACAAAAGGCGCGCAATATTTTAGGTAAATGCGATAAACCGCATGATTTTGTCGACATACAGCAATAAAATATTTAATCAGGGTAATTATTTTTGATAAATGCTGATAACGGGCAATTAAACGCTGTTTGTATGCATTTGACGGTTGAGTAACGTCACTGTTTTTTAGTTGTGGATGAACGAGGTAATTTGATTTATGAATTAAAAAACAGAGGTTATGAAAACATTAATGATAACAGCTTTGATCCTGATAAGCGCTGTATGCAGCCAGGCTCAAAACAAAGCACAGGTTAACAGTGGTTTTTGGGTAGTGGAGAGTAATATCAATAAACCCGAAGTGCAAACGATAAGGTTTTACAGTGATGGTTCCAAATTGCTTTACGAGGAAACCATCAATGCCAAATTAAATTTAAAGCGTAAAAAAGTGCAGCTGGCTTTAAACCAACTATGCAGCAAACTAAACGCGAGCAGCGAATATATAGAGAGCAAAAAGCTTATTGCTCTTGCGTTTAACCTAAAACGCTAACGATCTTTTTTAATTATACTTTGAACAAGGGCTGGCGCGAGGCCGGCCCTGTTCTGTTTTATGAGAGGTTAAGCCTGTTCCTGCTCTACCCAGTTGCCGTCATCTTTAATAATGTTGATCAATTCGTCGAGAGCGTTTGCTGAGCTGATGTTTTTCTTTACAGCTTCTTTGCCACGGTAAAGTGTTACTTTGTCGGTTCCAGAGCCTACATAACCATAATCGGCATCGGCCATTTCGCCGGGGCCATTTACAATGCAGCCCATAATACCAATTTTTAAGCCTTTAAGGTGACTTGTGCGGCTACGGATCATTTGCGTAGTTACCATCAAATCAAACAAGGTACGGCCACAGCTTGGGCAAGATATGTACTCTGTTTTGGAAATTCTGGAGCGGGTGGCCTGCAAAATGCCAAAAGCTGTTGAAGTGATCACGCTGGCTGGCAGCTCCGGAGCGTTTATCCAGATGCCGTCGCCAAAACCATCAACCAACAAAGCGCCAAGATCGGTTGCGGCGTAAAGTTGTAGTTTGGTTGTGAGCTGTGAATTGTGAGTGGTGAGGTCATTTGGTTCATGAACTTTTGGACCTTCTAAGTCGTTGTCCATTGCCCCAAATTCATAGTCCCTTTTTACTATCACAGGTATCTCCAATCCCAGTTCTTCCAGCTTAAAGAAAAAACCACGCTGGTCGGCCATGCCATGCAGGGCTGTGGTTTCCAATACAAACACCAGCGAGTTGTCAAAAGGGATCGAGCCAAACTGGTCTGAGTCAATATCGGCAGGTTGTATTCTTACCAGGTTTAATTTGGATGAGCGATCGGTTGCTTCAATATATTCCTGTAACGAAAACACTGGGTGGCAATTGGTTTTATCAGCCAGTTTTTGCCAGGTTTTATAGTTATAAAGCTGTTTTAAATTGCTTGGAAATACAAACGATGGCAAAGCATCGGCCAGGTAAACAAAATCAACCGATTGCTCGGCCATATTATATTTATCAAGCAGTGGCGAGTACAGGTAACCAGCGTCCTTTAAAATAGAGGCGTCCTTTAAATTGCTCTTTGACAGATCAATAACCACACGGGGTACCATGTGGCCGCCAATAAAAGCATTGGCCTCATAAGTATGGCGTTTTTTGTATTCGTAGGGACTATGTGCAGATGAAAGGTTGAAGGTTAAAGGTGAGAGGTTTTTTTCCTCAGCGGCCTCATTGCCTTTTGCCTTTAAGCTCTCGCCTTTCGCCCTTAAAGAATATCGCTTTACCAGCTCAATAGCAACAGGCGCTTCGGCTTCAGGTTCTTCGGTCAGGGAAACACGAACGGTATCGCCAAGGCCATCGTCCAGCAAGGTGCCAATACCAACTGCAGATTTGATACGGCCGTCCTCTCCATCGCCCGCTTCGGTTACACCCAGGTGCAGCGGGTAGTTCATGCCTTCGGCCACCATGGTTTCAACCAGTAAACGGTATGCTTGCACCATTACCTGCGGATTGCTCGATTTCATAGAGATCACAAGGTTATAAAAGTTCAGCGTTTCGCACATCCGCATAAATTCCATCGCCGACTCCACCATACCCTGCGGAGTATCGCCATAGCGGCTCATGATGCGGTCGCTCAACGAACCGTGATTGGTGCCAATGCGCATAGCTGTACCATACTCCTTGCATATTTTTACAAGCGGTGCAAATTTTTGGTAAATACGTTCCAGTTCGCCCTGGTATTGCAGGTCGGTATAGTCTATCTGATCAAATTTCTTTTTATCGGCGTAATTACCGGGGTTCACGCGTACTTTTTCAACAATACGTGCCGCAACTTCGGCGGCGTTGGGAGTAAAGTGAATATCGGCAACCAGCGGTACATTATATCCACGCAGGCGAAGCTGTTTCTTGATCTCGGCCAGGTTTTGCGCCTCTTTGATGCTTGGTGCTGTAATGCGCACATATTCACAACCGGCATCAACCATACGGATGGATTGTTCCACCGTACCAATGGTATCCAGGGTATCAGTAGTGGTCATGCTCTGTATCCTGATAGGGTTATTGCCTCCCATGGGCACATCGCCAATGGCAACTTCACGGGTTACAAAACGCGAATATTCGGTTAGTGAATTGCAATAACGGCCTTGCAGTAATTTAACAGCATCAGTATTCATGCAGCGGATATTTAATAAGATGCAAATTTAAGAATTATGTTGTGGATTAGTTGGTCAATTGTATGTGGTATAATTAATATGGCATTAATGCATGGCGCAGTAATAATGTTTATTTTAGCACTCACATGGCTTGTTTTTGTGCTCGTCGTACTTAAATATCAATTAGTAAAGGAAAAATAATAATCAAAACAACCTGTCCTTAATTACCAATGTGCCGGCCATCATGTCATGCAGGCATTGTTGTTTTTTATTGAAAAACGCTAGCAGATAGCCGACAAAAAACGTAGCCACTGAAAATATTTTGCATAGGTTACGGCTTATGGCTTTACCTGTGCTGATGCGGTTACCCTGCATATCAACCACTTTAATTTTTAGCATTTGCTTGCCATGCGTGGCCTGTTGTGCCGAACTTTCCATTATAATATGGTAAATGATCTTGGCAAATGGTATTGCACCTAAAAAAGAAAAGGATGCTACTATGCGTTGTTCTTTATTGTGAATAAACATTAGCACCACAATAAATGCAATAATGATAAATACACCTAAAAGCATAAACCAGTCAAGCACGGAGGCCAGCAACCGTTGATCAAAACTGCCAAAATATTGCATTAGCAAAGCGGGTTTTTTAAAGCCCAATATCTCTCTTAATTCAGCAATTTCCTGTGCCTCTTTGTAATCATCCATTTCAGGGGTTTTTACAAAGTCGCCGGGCCTTATGTTTCGGGCCTTTAATTCCTCCACGCTAAAAGGGCCTTCTGGTTTACCTTTAATTACTAAAATATAGGTTGGGGCCATTATTCAGTTTGCTTTTAAATTGGAGCGATTACTGCACAAAATGTTACACTAATACGATCCATTAAAGGTACGTCTTTATGACAATGATTTATCATTCTCAGGACTGACGATCTTTCGCGGAACATGCATACAGCAGAATAGGTACATCACAATGCGACGACATATATTCCCCGGGAGGTTGTTTATAAAATTACAAATATGGTTTCCACCAATTGGAATTGTACGCGCCTGTAACTTCAGTTGGTTCACCTGGCTGGGGCACAAATAAATCTATGTTTTTTTCATTAGCCAAAGTTGTCAGCCGTTCAATGGGTTCGTACCAGGCATGTGGCGCCAGGTTAAAAGTGCCGTAGTGGATGGGCATCATTAGTTTACCCTTTAGGGCCAGGTGCGCGTTTGAGGCATGGTCCGGGCCCATGTGTATATCGGGCCAAAATTTGCCATAAGCGCCAACTTCCAGCATGGTAAGGTCAAACGGGCCAAACGCTTCGCCGATGGCTTCAAAACTGGGCGACCAGCCTGAGTCGGCGCCGAAATAAATATTATGCTTTGGTCCCTTTATTACGAACGACGACCATAAGGTTTCATTGCGATTAACCACCCCGCGACCTGAAAAATGCCTTGAAGGGGCGGCCGTTACTACAATATCATTACCTATCATTATGCTGTCGCCCCAATCCATTTCGGTAATATAGTTTTCAATAATGCCCCATTTGCGCAGATATTGTCCTACGCCAATTGAGCAGTAAAAGGGGATGGTTGACCCTGCAAAGTATTTAATGGTATCCCTGTCAAAATGGTCATAATGATCATGTGATATAATTACTGCATCCAATGGCGGCAGTTCGCTTAACAAAAGCGGTGGTTTAAAAAAGCGTTTAGGGCCCATGAATTTGGAGAACGAAGCTCGTTCGCTCCAAACCGGGTCAGTTAATATGCGTTTTCCATCAATCTCTATCAATATGCTGGAGTGCCCTATCCAGGTAATGCGCAAACCGCTTGCTGGTGGCTTTTGATAAATTGTAGTATCGGTTTTAAAAGGGCCTAATGTTTTCTTTGGTGTATTTTCGGCTTTATTGTTAAGGTATTCCCGTAAAATCGGGACAATTTTGCCAAAGCCTGCCTCGTCTGTGGGTATTACATTGATGTATTTTTTTCCTTCTTTTCGTGATCCTTTCAAACTCATAATAACAATTATAGTACTATATTATTCAAATAGATATATGCAGCACTAAAAAGTTACGATGATTAACGGGGGTTGGTTTTAATTGACACAGGGATGATGTATCATCGTAAAAAACCTGTGAGGGCTATACTTTAAATAAACTGGTTCGGCTGGATAAACCCGAACGATGCATATGGCAATGCCCGGTAATATTGTGTTATAACCTTTATATTCTCATTGTTATGACACAAAAATCTCATTCACACGCTTTAGCCTGCTTTATGGCGGGTATTGTTGGCTCAATTGTAATTATGCGCATTGGTCATCGGTTTTTAATTAACTGGATACCTTTTGTGGTGCAAATAGCCATAGCTGCTTTTTATTTTACAGGTACGCTGGTTTACATATTCATCTGGAAAAGAAAAGCGGCCCGGCAGCAGATCGACTCGGGGGCTGTTTTAGGTTTCTGGCATGGAGTACTCCGATATTTTATAGCCCTTGACCTGTGCATGTTTGGCTTTCAAAAGATATTTCATTTGCAGTTTGCTATTCCGCTGGGAATGCTCGACAATCCTTTCAGCAGCCTTTCGGGCGAGGAGATGATGTGGGCTTTTTTTGGCCATTTTTATGCTTTTACGGTAATTATTGCGTGCCTGCAGTTTATGGGAGCAATTATGCTGCTGTTCCGAAAAACCAGGCTCCTGGCAGTTATTTTTCTTTTGCCATTATTGTTTAACATCCTCCTGCTCGATTATTTTTATAATCTGGGCATGGTAGTAAATGTATACATCACCATTTTAGTGATCGCCATGATCTATTTGCTGCTGCTGGATTATGACCGGTTGGCTGAATTTTTTCTTAAGGCGAAGGATAATGCGCCAGTACTGAAACTTAAAAGCCCTCTGTTAAAAAATGTTATCCGGCTTTCAATTTTTTATATCCCTTTGTTACTGTTAGCCGGTTATAAATTCCCTAAAAGCTATCCTCGAATAATGGGCAAGTATGAAGTGAAAAGTGTGCTTGTTAATAATACCGATCAAAAATTAAAGCCTTGCCGCGACAGTTTATTAACCAAAATATTTATTGATAATTATGATTTTGTGATGGAATACAATAACTATCAGGCACGATTAATTGGCAGCTACCAATATAATGAGCAAACGCGGCAGCTTAAAGCTATATGGCGGTACCCGGTGAATATGCATGACACGCTTAATGTACACGTTGCAGATGGTAAAATACCCGGCAGCCGGATAATGAGCGGGCGTATGGGCAAGGATGTTATTAAGATTGATATGCAAAAGGTAAATCCGAACGATGCATATGGCAATGCCCGGTAATATTGTGTTATAACCTTTATATTCTCATTGTTATGACACAAAAATCTCATTCACACGCTTTAGCCTGCTTTATGGCGGGTATTGTTGGCTCAATTGTAATTATGCGCATTGGTCATCGGTTTTTAATTAACTGGATACCTTTTGTGGTGCAAATAGCCATAGCTGCTTTTTATTTTACAGGTACGCTGGTTTACATATTCATCTGGAAAAGAAAAGCGGCCCGGCAGCAGATCGACTCGGGGGCTGTTTTAGGTTTCTGGCATGGAGTACTCCGATATTTTATAGCCCTTGACCTGTGCATGTTTGGCTTTCAAAAGATATTTCATTTGCAGTTTGCTATTCCGCTGGGAATGCTCGACAATCCTTTCAGCAGCCTTTCGGGCGAGGAGATGATGTGGGCTTTTTTTGGCCATTTTTATGCTTTTACGGTAATTATTGCGTGCCTGCAGTTTATGGGAGCAATTATGCTGCTGTTCCGAAAAACCAGGCTCCTGGCAGTTATTTTTCTTTTGCCATTATTGTTTAACATCCTCCTGCTCGATTATTTTTATAATCTGGGCATGGTAGTAAATGTATACATCACCATTTTAGTGATCGCCATGATCTATTTGCTGCTGCTGGATTATGACCGGTTGGCTGAATTTTTTCTTAAGGCGAAGGATAATGCGCCAGTACTGAAACTTAAAAGCCCTCTGTTAAAAAATGTTATCCGGCTTTCAATTTTTTATATCCCTTTGTTACTGTTAGCCGGTTATAAATTCCCTAAAAGCTATCCTCGAATAATGGGCAAGTATGAAGTGAAAAGTGTGCTTGTTAATAATACCGATCAAAAATTAAAGCCTTGCCGCGACAGTTTATTAACCAAAATATTTATTGATAATTATGATTTTGTGATGGAATACAATAACTATCAGGCACGATTAATTGGCAGCTACCAATATAATGAGCAAACGCGGCAGCTTAAAGCTATATGGCGGTACCCGGTGAATATGCATGACACGCTTAATGTACACGTTGCAGATGGTAAAATACCCGGCAGCCGGATAATGAGCGGGCGTATGGGCAAGGATGTTATTAAGATTGATATGCAAAAGGTAAATTGAAAAACTCTGCCCGATGCGTTGTACAGGTATTTGACTTTGGAGGAACAGGCATGTAATCTGTAGTTATAAACTACAGGCATAGTCGTTCGAAGTCTGAGACTTCGAACAGCGCGGTCTCTGACTTAAGATGATGCGGTAACCAATGCTTTTCTCCGTTGACAAGCCTTCACCGGCAACTTTTAATGCAATCATTTTTTACAAAATTCTGCCAACCTGTCACCAACATGAATGGTTTTCCTGACGTGATATTTGTCATCCTGACTATAATCCTGCCAAATAGATATTGGCACAAACGTTGATAAATAGCTGATGTAGTAAAATATTAAATCAAGAAAACACAATCATATGTCTAAAATAATTGGAATCGACTTAGGAACAACAAACTCCTGCGTAGCTGTAATGGAAGGTAATGAGCCTGTAGTTATAGCAAACAGCGAGGGAAAACGTACTACGCCGTCCGTAGTAGCTTTTATTGACAACGGCGAGCGTAAAGTTGGCGATCCTGCAAAACGCCAGGCAATCACTAACCCTACAAAAACCATTTCGTCAATTAAACGCTTTATGGGTAACCAGTTTAACGAAGTTACAAGTGAAGCCGCCCGCGTACCTTACAAGGTAGTTAAAGGCGATAACAACACTCCGCGTGTTGAAATTGGCGACCGTAAATACACTCCGCAAGAGATATCAGCAATGATACTTCAGAAAATGAAGAAAACAGCTGAAGACTTTTTAGGAACCGAAG
The DNA here is from genome assembly GCF_031456535.1 of Mucilaginibacter pocheonensis. Taxonomy (NCBI): domain Bacteria; kingdom Pseudomonadati; phylum Bacteroidota; class Sphingobacteriia; order Sphingobacteriales; family Sphingobacteriaceae; genus Mucilaginibacter; species Mucilaginibacter pocheonensis. The sequence goes on along the minus strand of NZ_JAVDUU010000005.1, from coordinate 342,317 downwards.
TTACGGAAGCTGTTATTACAGTACCTGCTTATTTTAACGATGCGCAGCGCCAGGCAACTAAAGAAGCCGGTGAAATTGCGGGTTTAAAAGTACGTCGTATCATTAACGAACCTACTGCTGCTGCCCTGGCTTACGGCTTTGATAAAGCGCACAAGGATATGAAAATTGCCGTATTTGACTGCGGTGGTGGTACTCATGACGTATCTATCCTTGAATTAGGTGACGGCGTTTTTGAAGTAAAATCAACTGATGGTGATACTCACCTGGGTGGTGACGACTTTGACCAGGTAATTATTGACTGGTTGGCCGACGAATTTAAAAGCGACGAAGGCATTGACCTGCGTAAAGACCCAATGGCTTTACAACGTTTAAAAGAATCTGCCGAGAAAGCTAAAATTGAGTTGTCAAGCTCTGCTCAAACAGAAGTTAACCTGCCATATATCACCGCTGCCGATGGTATGCCTAAGCACCTTGTTAAAACTTTAACACGTGCCAAGTTTGAACAACTGGCTGATAGCCTGATCAAACGTACCATTGAGCCTTGTAAATCAGCATTGAAAAATGCAGGTTTAAGCACTTCTGATATTGACGAAGTTATCCTGGTAGGTGGTTCTACACGTATCCCCGCCATACAGGAAGCTGTACAGAAATTTTTTGGTAAAGCCCCTTCAAAAGGTGTTAACCCTGATGAGGTTGTTGCAATAGGCGCTGCTATACAAGGTGGTGTATTAACCGGCGAGGTTAAAGATGTGTTGTTACTGGATGTTACCCCGCTTTCATTAGGTATTGAAACCATGGGTGGCGTAATGACCAAACTGATAGAGTCAAACACAACTATCCCAACAAAAAAATCAGAAACTTTCTCAACCGCATCTGACAGCCAGCCGTCTGTTGAGATCCACATATTACAGGGTGAACGCCCAATGGCTGCGGGTAACCGTACTATAGGTCGTTTCCACCTGGATGGTATACCACCAGCACCACGCGGTGTGCCACAAATTGAGGTAACTTTTGATATTGATGCCAATGGTATATTGCATGTATCTGCTAAAGATAAAGCAACCGGCAAAGAACAAAAGATACGTATCGAGGCTTCATCAGGCTTAACTGACGAAGAGATCAAGAAAATGAAGGACGAAGCTGAAGCCAATGCTGATGCTGACCAAAAGGCAAAAGAAGAAGTTGAAAAACTGAACGCTGCTGATGCCCTGATCTTCTCGACCGAAAAACAATTGAAAGAGTACGGCGATAAAATTTCGGCTGACAAAAAAGGACCTATCGAAGATGGCCTTAAAAAGTTGAAAGAAGCTTATGCATCTAAAAACTTAGCTGAAATTGAAACCGCTCAAACTGAACTGAACGCTGCATGGGCTACAGCATCTGAAGAGATGTACAAAGCATCAGCCGAAGCAGGTCAGGCTCAGCCAGGTGATGGTAACCCAGGTGCAGGTCCGCAGGATCATGGCGATACCGTAACCGATGTTGACTTTGAAGAAGTAAAAGACGATACAAAATAATAAGTGTTGTTTATAAATTAAAAAGCCCGGTCAGGATTTCCTGAACCGGGCTTTTTTGTGTTTTATGATACTTTGAGCATTGATTTTCCTCCTAAGATCGACGAACGGCAAAAATTTACCTGCAAACAGCCAATAATAAACTACAAGAGCTGTAATGTGTTGATTATTAGCTAATTTATTGGTTTGGCGATTGCAATTGCTCTTTTGTCTACATAAATATGGCGGTGGTCTAATTGTTTTTTTTGGCGTTTAAAAATGTTGTTTTTTTGATTGAAAAAAAGAATTCAACAGCATTTTTAAATTAAAATATCATGAAAAATTCAATAAAATTGTCGGCATTATTTCTTTTGTTAAGTTTCGGTGCTTTTGCCGCGAAACCTGTAAAAGCTAAAGAAGACCCTGCAAAATCCAAAGACGTTATTACTTTATCTGCAATGAAGGAGAACCGGGGCGTTTATGTAAATGTTTTAAAAGCGGGCTCCCGTAAACCTTATGTATTGGTTTATGACAGGGATTCCAATATGCTCCTGAAAGATGTATTACCTAATAAGCCGGAGGTTACAAAAGGATATGTTTTAACCAATCTGGATAATGGAAATTATACCATCATGGTCATCTCAAACAACGAGGTGGTAAGGAAGCAAGTTCATGTTTACGAAGAATACAATCAAAAAACATTTTTCTTCATTAACTGATAACAGCCTTATATAAAACGAAAAGATCCCGCCTTCTGGCGGGATCTTTTCGTTTATAACAATTGGGTTTCAATTAGTCCCAAAGCTTTTCCGGATAGACGCCGTTGGCCACCAGTTCCGAAATGCTTTTTTGTACAATAGGTTTATCTTCTTTATAAGTTACACCAAACCATTTTGATCCGGTTGGGATCACTTTAAATGATGCTGTTCCAGCTTTTATAAGCTCGTCGGCAACCAAAGGAATAAAAAATTCCGATTTAGGGTTGGTTTCATTCGCTTCAACAAAAGCCCTGAACATGTCTTCGCTTTGCTTAAACACAGCTGGGGTAAAGCCCCAAAAGTTCATGGATACACGGGTATCGTTTGGCAGGGGATGTTCGCCGGTCGCATCCTTGTAAGCTACGCTGCCGTCTTCTTTAAAGTAAACTTCAGTACGCTCATTAATTTCAACCATATTGCCTTCGTCATTAACCTTGCAAACACCACGCGATACGGAACCATAGTCAGACAGGGTCCTGTCAATCTGGTAACCTATCAGTGAATAGGTATCATCAGCTACTTCAGTGGTTAAAAATTTGGCCATTTTTTCAAATGAATCATAACCATAAAAGTCATCGGCATTAATAACGCAAAAGGGTTCGTTCACCTGGTTGCGTGCGGCAAGCACAGCATGTGCAGTGCCCCATGGCTTGGCACGTTCAATGGTTTTATTGATGCCAAATGGGGTAAGGTCAAAACTTTGAAAAACATAATCGGTTTCAATGCGTCCCTTAAGCTTTGGCTCAAAAATAGCTTTAAAATTGTCAGCAAATTCTTCGCGTATAATAAAGCTTACCTTGCCGAAGCCTGCTTTTATAGCATCATAGATAGAATAGTCAATAATTGTTTCGCCGTTGGGGCCAAAGCCGTCAACCTGTTTCATGCTGCCATAACGGCTGGCCATACCAGCGGCCAAAATAAGAAGTGTTGGTTTCATAGATATATGTGGGGGTATTTGTTAATAACTATATGCCTTGACATAATTAATTTACAACCAATTTGATTAAAAGTCCGGTTATTTGATGTACCTGAAATCCTGACCGGCTTTAATATTTAGCAAAGCCTGGTAAATAAGACGTATCACGTTGTCAACATCTTCTTTATGGATCATTTCAACAGTAGTGTGCATATACCTTAATGGTAATGAGATCAATGCCGATGGAACACCGTCGTTTGAGTAAGCAAAAGCGTCGGTATCAGTACCTGTAGAGCGTGATGACGCCTGCCGCTGAAAAGGGATATCTGCCTTTTGCGCTGCTTCAATAAGTAATTTGTTGAGGTTATTTTGAACTGCCGGCGCATAAGATACCACCGGGCCCTTACCGCAAGCCAGGTCGCCCTGGGTTATCTTGTTGATCATTGGGGTTTGGGTATCATGTGTAACATCTGTTACAATGGCTACATTGGGCTTTATCTTATGGGCTATCATCTCGGCCCCGCGCAATCCTATCTCTTCCTGTACGGCGTTAACAATGTATAGGCCAAACGGTAATTTTACTTTGTTCTCCTTAAGCAAACGGGCAACTTCGGCTATCATGAAACCACCTGCGCGGTTATCAAGGGCACGCCCTACATAATACCGGTCATTGAGGATCATAAACTCGTCCTCATAGGTAATTACACAGCCTACATGGATGCCCAGTTTTTCAACTTCTTCTTTGGAGGTACAACCACAATCTAAAAAGATGTTTTTCAGGGTTGGCGCCTCTTCTTTTTCGCCTCCCAGGCGGGTATGAATGGCCGGCCAGCCAAAAACTGCTTTTACAATACCGTTATCGGTATGTATGTTAACCCTTTTTGAGGGGGCTATCTGGTGGTCTGATCCGCCGTTGCGTATCACATATATTAAACCATCATTGGTAATATAATTTACAAACCATGAAATTTCATCGGCATGGGCCTCAATAACTACCTTGTAATCAGCTTTGGGGTTAATTATCCCAACTGCGGTACCGTAATTATCAACATAATGCTCATCAATGTAAGGTTTCAGGTAATCAAGCCACAACTCCTGGCCTTTCCATTCAAAACCGGTAGGAGAGGGGTTGTTAATATATTTCTCGAAAAAAGATATGGAGGCGTCGTTTACAACAGGAATATGCGATGGTGCGTCAGATTTTTTTTTAGCCATGTTTTATTGAGCAAACTATAATATGCAATAAAGCAAATATAATAAAGTAAGTGGTAAACCCCCAATATAACCTGCCAAAATGGAAATAAAAACATGTTTTTATTATTAATTTAATACTAAGGTTATAGTATTAGCGTTTTTTTTTCAAAAATGCAAAATTTTGCCCCCTTGGTTAATTAGTTGTGATTAACTGTAAGTTTTACATTAAACATGAATTGTTCATTTCAAATTCATTGTTGTTTGTTAATTTTGTATTATTTATAATTTACTCCACTGCCGTGAAACTGTTTAAGCTTATTTTTATACTATTAATAGCCGGTTTAACCTCGTGTAATGTATTGCAATATGCTACAGTACCGGTTGATTATGCCCCCAAACTGGTTTTTAACGCTGATACCTCGCGTATCCTGTTAGTTAACAGACTTACCTTTGATTCAACCCGCATAAATAAGCGAAAGATACAGGCGCTTAAAAGTGCTGCATATAGCGCTGTGGCCGGTGCCGAAAAGGAACTGAAGTTGCTGCCCGGTGTTAAAGTTTCAAGCCTTATAGACTCTATACCTTTTAATGTCAATAAAGACTCGGTAAAGCATCTTGCTGCCAAATACAAAGCAAATTATGTTTTAACGCTGGATGACTTCAACGCAGGGGTGGTGCTTGATAATGTGGCGTATGATGGCAATGCACAAGTGGCTTACTACAGTACCAAGGCAACGGTTATGTTTACCCTGTATGAAAGTAATGGTATTTACTTTAAAAAATTAAAAGGACAGGCTACTGAACCGCAGGACGGCAGAGCTGGGTATTCCATTTATAATGTAGCCCGAAACGCTGCTTTAGATGCTTTAAAAGATTATTTACCATATACTATAACCAATTACCGGCCGCTTTATAACCAGTCTGACGCGCTGAAGATATCAGTACGGCACATACTGGCCGGCCGATTTGATTTGGCCTACAAAATATTAAACCCGCTAATTGATGGCGCCGACCGTAAGCTGGCCAGCAGGGCAGCCTATAACCTGGCTGTAGTTTATGAGGCGCAGGGCGATATTGACGAGGCACTTGAACTGGCTAAAATATCAAACCAAAAGCAGCAGAATGACTATGCTACTACGTTAATTGCGGCGCTAATAAAGGAGTGAGGTTTTTTTCAAGAATCTCATAATCAAAGCCCTGCCGGGTAAAAAACTGACCGGTATGCTCAAACCCGGCCTTAAGGTAAAACCCCACGGCGGAGAGGCGTGCATTGCACCACAGCCGTTTAGCACCATTTGTTTTTGCAAAAGCGGTTATATGGTCAAGCATTTGTTTACCTATACCCGTACCCTGCAGGCTATCATCAACCGCGAACTTGCGGAACTGGTAATCATCACCCTTGGCAAAAAGTGATATTACCGCAACAATGGCATCGTTTTTAAAAGCGGCAAAGTGCAGGCCATGTTCATCTTCTTCCATCACCATTTCATACAGTTTTTGTTCCGGATATAAAACTTTTTGCCTCAGGCGCCAGGTAAGTTCAGGTCGTATTTGTTCGATGTGGATCATGGGATCGTTCAATTTCAAGGAGTCAAGCAACACTTAATCGCGGTATGCTAAGCTATCCATGCGGGGACTTAGTTACTTTTATCTTGATACAAAAATATACTTTTGGTGCAACAAAAGTAAAAGGCACCCGCGGCCATAGCGGTATTGAACTGTTTTAGCGTCCCATATTTTTGACATTCACTCAATTTCCCATCCCTGTAAAATCCCTATCTTTGCGGCAACATAAATCACCATCTATGCTTAAAGGATTTTTTAATGTTCCGGTACCGCAAAACGAGCCTGTTTTAAACTATGGCCCGCGCAGTTTGGAACGTGCAGCCCTTAAGGCCGCTTTAGAGCAGGCCCGGGCTCAACAACTGGATATACCTATGTACATCGGCGACAAAGAAGTACGTACCGGCAATAAGCTGGAGATCCGTCCGCCACATGATCATAAACATTTACTGGCCACTTTTTCTGAAGGTGACGCCAGCCACGTTACTGCTGCTATTGATGCAGCCCTGGCTGCCAAAGCCAATTGGGAAAACTTACCCTGGGAACAGCGTGCCGCCATATTTTTGAAAACTGCAGATTTACTTGCCGGTCCGTACCGGGCAAAAGTAAACGCGGCTACTATGCTGGGCCAGTCAAAAAACGCTTACCAGGCCGAGATCGATTCTGCCTGTGAACTGATTGACTTTTTGCGCTTTAATGTGCAATACATGACCGAAATTTATCAGCAGCAGCCCCCAATATCAGGCAAAGGTGTTTGGAACCGTGTGGAGCAACGCCCACTGGAAGGCTTTATATTTGCCTTAACCCCGTTTAATTTTACCGCTATTGCAGGTAACCTGCCAACATCCGCCGCCATGATGGGCAATGTAGTGGTTTGGAAACCAGCTTACACACAAATTTACGCTGCAAACGTACTGATGCAGGTGTTTAAAGAAGCAGGCGTACCTGATGGGGTTATCAACCTGATATATGTTGACGGCCCTGTTGCCGGCGAGGTAATTTTTAACCATCCTGACTTTGCCGGTATCCACTTTACCGGATCAACCAAAGTGTTCCAGAATATCTGGCAAACCATTGGTACCAATATCCATAAATACAAAACCTATCCGCGTATTGTTGGCGAAACCGGGGGTAAGGATTTTGTACTGGCCCACCCAAGCGCTGATGCCGATGTGGTAAGTACCGCGCTTGTTCGCGGCGCTTTTGAATATCAGGGGCAAAAATGTTCGGCAGCTTCCAGGGCTTATATCCCTGCTTCGTTATGGCCGGCGGTAAAAGCCAATATGCAGCGCGATATTACTTCATTTAAGATTGGTCCGGTTGAAAATTTTGAAAATTTCATCAATGCCGTCATCAGTGAAGTATCGTTTGATAAGCTGGCTAAATATATTGATGCAGCCAAGGCCGACGATGGTGTTGAAATTGTTGCCGGTGGCAATTATGATAAAACCAAAGGCTGGTTTATTGAGCCTACGGTATTAAAGGTTAATGATCCGTACTACGTAACCATGTGCGAGGAGCTATTTGGGCCTGTATTGACCATTTACGTGTACGAGGACGCTCAGTTTGATGAGGTGCTTAACATTGTTGATAAAACCTCCATCTACGCGCTTACAGGCTCTATCATATCACAGGACAGATATGCTATTGCCGAGGCAACTTATCGTTTACGTAACGCGGCCGGAAACTTTTATATAAATGATAAACCAACCGGCGCGGTAGTTGGACAGCAGCCCTTTGGCGGCGCCAGAGGGTCGGGCACCAATGACAAGGCCGGATCTATGATCAACCTGTTGCGTTGGGTATCGCCCCGTACCATTAAAGAAACCTTTGATCCGCCTAAGGACTACAGATACCCATTTTTGACAAAGGAAAGTTAGCCCCACAGCTCCCTCAAGGGGAGTGCCTAAAATAAAAAAGCGATGAATTATACTCATCGCTTTTTTTATAAAATCATATTTTTAAACTCCCCTCAGGGGGCTGGGGCTATTTAAATTTAAACACCTCATCCATATTTTCATTATTGAGGGTACTCACTTTCATATCGTTTATTAGTCCGGTACTCAAGCTATATACCCAGCCGTGAACGCCCAGTTGCTGCCCGTTTTTCCAGGCATTTTGAACAATGGAGGTTTTGCACAGATTGTAAACATTCTCTATTACATTAAATTCTACCAGGCGGTTGGTGCGCTCCTGCTCATCTGCAATGGCATCAAGTTCTTCGGCGTGCAGGCGGTATACATCCTTAATGTGGCGCAACCAGTTATCAATAAGGCCAAACTGTTGGTTGCTCATGGCTGCTATAACGCCGCCGCACCCGTAATGACCGGTAACTATCACATGTTTTACTTTTAAAACATTAACCGCATAATCCAGCACGCTCAGCATGTTCATATCAGAGTGAATCACCATGTTGGCAATATTACGGTGTACAAATATTTCGCCCGGTGATGTATTGGTGATCTGGTTGGCTGGCACACGGCTATCCGCGCAGCCTATCCATAATACAGGCGGTTTTTGGCCGTTGGCCAGTTTTTCAAAATAATTGGGGTCTTCCTTTAATGTATCGGCAATAAACTGTTTATTACCTTCTAACAGGCTTTGATAAGTGATATGGCTGGTGTCGTGAATTTGAGAACTCATATTTTTAAAGATTGATGTTTTAAGATGCAGTTTGGCGTTTGCCCGATGCAAACATACGGCTTAGTTTATGCAAAGCAAGCGGCGAAATATCATAATACATAATGGTGAGCAAAATTATCGGGATAAAATAAAAAATGGCAAACTCGTACAGATTAAAGAAGTAACCGCCCGCTAATCCTCCAAAAAGGTAAAAGCCAAGTACCGTGCACCTGATCAGTATTTTATTACCCGCAGTCTCGGTATTTTTAGTTTTAGGATGAAACCATTCGGCCACTTCACTGCCCAAGTCAGTAAACAGGCCTGTTAAGTGGCTCGATTTAATCAGTCCCCCCGAAATATTTGAAACGAGGCTATTCTGCAAGCCCATTGAAAACAGGATGGCGCTGATCACTATCTCACGCTCTGTATCGGTTTCCTTGTAAAAATTATGTCCGTAAATTGCTACAGCCAATAAAACAAGCGCCTCAATGATCATTGGAATTGAATTTGCCCGCCACTTGCTTTTATCCTCAAAAGAGCGAACAATAAAACTGGATACGAAAGCCCCTGCAAAGAACATCATCAGCCAAATCAAAAAAATGATCATCTGATGGTAGTTTTGTTCAACAATGTGCTTTGCAAGGTTTGCCACATGCCCGGTAATGTTTGATGTAAAAGCCAGAAAGGCCAGCATTCCCGCTACATTAGTAACTCCGGCCACAAATGCGGTGGATGAGGCCAGCATTAAATTTTCTTTTAAGGTACGTTCTTCTTTTACAGCTTTCAGCATGATGTATTATTAGTAGTACTCAACACTAAAAATAAAATAAAGTTTATAAAAGCTAAGGCTTTGGCAACTTAATGTGATAAGTGCCGGAACCGTAGTAACAATAAAAGTCAAAATTATCCGGCATAAAAAACCCCGGCCATTTTCATGAACCGGGGCAATCAAACATAAACCTCTCCATGCATGTAGCAAAGGGAGACTTTGGTATTAGCAGGGGTTATTAATGTGCTAAAGCTGCAACGTTATTAAACTCATATACGTAACCTAAATTGTGCGGACTGCTGCTGGAAACCTTAAGATCCTTGATCAGGCCGGTGCCCAGGTCAATCACCCAGCCGTGAACTTCCAGGTCATGACGTTCCATCCAGGCGTTTTGAACAATGGAGGTCTTGCACAGGTTATATACCTGTTCGCTCACGTTAAGTTCTACCAGGCGGTTTTGCTTCTGAGTTTCGTCGGTAATACGGTCAAGTTCATGACTGTGCAGGCGGTAAACATCTTTAATGTGCCTTAACCAGTTATCAATAAGGCCAAATTGCTTATTGCTAAGGGCAGCGGCTACGCCGCCGCAACCGTAATGGCCGGCTACAATAATGTGTTTTACTTTTAAAACATTCACCGCGTAATCAAGCACGCTCAGCATGTTCATGTCAGAGTGTACCACCACGTTGGCAATATTGCGGTGAACAAACACCTCACCTGGTTTGGTGCCGGTTACTTCATTGGCAGGCACACGGCTGTCTGAGCAGCCTATCCACAACACCTGCGGGCTTTGACCTTTGGCCAGTTTCTTAAAATATTCAGAGTCTTCTTTTAATTTAAGCTCAACCCACTGGCTGTTGCCGTGCAATAATGCGTTATAGCTATCGCTTTGTGCCAGTTTTAAATTATTGGTATCAATGGCTGGTTTGCCATTCTTTTTATCATCTATTAAAGTCATGTTTTTTTCTTAATTAGGATTATACATTAATTCTTTTAAAGGGGGTACATCGTACTTTTCCTTTATATCATGTAATTGCACAATAATACCTTTGGTATACGCATTGTGCTTGTAATTATGGATGATCTCTATCACATCAGGGTCAATATACCGCGAGTTGGAGCCATCAATGATTACATCAGTGCCTTTTGGCAAGCTGGTGAGGGTAATTTGTATGGCGGCTTTATTTAAAAACGAAACCTCTTCGGCAAGCCTTATCCTGATCACCTTTTTATCGCCATTGTGGGTTATCTGGTAAAAATATGGGTTGCGCAAATTGGTGCGTAGTATATAAAATATACCAACCAGCATCCCAATGCCTACACCTATCAGCAAATCGGTTAATACAACCGCAACAATAGTTACCACAAATGGAATAAACTGGCTTAGGCCCAGCTGCCACATGTGTTTAAATAAGCTGATACGGCATAGTTTATACCCCGTCATGAGCAGTATGGCTGCCAGGCACGACAGCGGGATGTGATTTATAAGCGCCGGGATGCAAAGCAATGCCACCAGCAGCAGTGAGCCGTGTATTATAGCGCTCATTTTGGTACGGGCACCAGCATTAACATTGGCCGATGAACGTACAATTACAGCTGTCATTGGCAGCCCGCCTAACAGGCCGCTGGTGATGTTGCCAATTCCCTGGGCTACCAGTTCGCGGTTGGTTGGCGATATACGCTTTATCGGATCGATCTTATCAACAGCCTCTAAGCTGAGCAAGGTTTCTAAACTGGCAACTACGGCTATAGTGAAGGCGGTAATCCAAACTTGTTTGTTGCCAATAGCACTAAAATCTGGCGATTTAAACAGCGCGAAAAATTCGTTGCTGCTGTTTACTATTGGTATGCGTACAAACTGTTTATCCAATAACGCAAAACCTGTACCTGCAAATGCAAGGCTTAGGCCAATACCTGCCAAAACAACCAGAAGCGGAGCAGGCACTATTGCCAGCTTTTTAAACCTTGGCCAATAAATAAGCAGCAGTAAAGAAACCACGCTGATAATAATAGCCCCGTAGTTAACCTTGGCAAATGCGCCCAGTATTCCCGAAAAAGTATTGTGATCATCCGTTTGATTAAACCTTTCGTCGCCTTCGTAATCGGCGTCATATCCCACAGCATGCGGAAATTGCTTCATGATCAGGATGATCCCGATAGCGGCAAGCATACCCTCAATAACCGCAGAAGGGAAATAGTTGGCAATGGTACCTGCCTTTAATATACCCAGCAACATTTGAAAGATACCGGCCAGGAAAAGAGCAAGCAAAAATGTTTCATATGTTCCAAGTCCGGTTATGGCGTTTAATACAATAACGGTTAAACCGGCTGCAGGTCCGGCTACGCTAAGCTGCGAACCACTTAATGTACCTACTACAATACCTCCAATAATGCCTGTTAACACCCCGGCAAACAACGGGGCCCCTGATGCCAGCGCAATGCCCAAGCATAGTGGCAGTGCTACCAGGAATACAACAATACTTGAGGGAAGGTCCTTTTTTAAGTTTTTGGATAAAAAATATTTTTTCAGGTTGAGATTGCCCACAGCAAAACCACCTTGCTTAATTTGCATAAGATCGATAATTTGAATAAAAAATTTAAATGAATTGTAAAGCGGTAACATCCGGATAGGGAAGTATCCGGTTAATCATTTAAACGTTGGGCGGGGGAGTGGGGACAACAGGATGATATACCTGTTTATATAAATTATGTTCGAGGTTATGGAGTACGTTGGTTTCTACAACAAATGTAAGGAAGGCTACACTGTGCAGATCATATTCATCAAAGACTTTTTTCTCCTTAAAAGTATCCTTATCAGGCGTATCCTTCTCGGTTTTAGTTTCCTGTTCAAGCTGAAGGATAACCGCGCTTACGGTTTTATTATCAAGATATAAAAATACAGGCGCTAATGATATGGCCATCTTTAATACAAAGACACCCATAAACAATACCACTATCAGTATTTTAAAATTCCTGATCCTCATTATTACAAATATATAAAAAATAGGTCTTAATAAGCATCGGCATGTAGTTTTAAGCTAATCTTACAATTTAATTACTATTTTTAACCTATTACAAACAACCTGAATTGTGAATAAAAAGCTCGGATTACTAAGGGAAAAGCGCCAGAAAGCGTTTGAAGGCGGCGGCACGTTACGTATTGAAAGTCAGCATAAAAAAGGAAAACTTACCGCGCGCGAGCGCATACATTTTCTGATGGATGAAGGCTCGTTCCAGGAGATAGGGATGCTGGTTACACACCGCTCAACCGACTTTGGCATGGAAAAGGAAAAATATCCGGGCGATGGTGTAATAACCGGTTACGGAACTGTGAACGGCCGTTTGGTATATGCTTTTTCGCAGGATTTTACCGTTTTTGGCGGTTCCCTGTCAGAAACCCATGCCGAAAAGATATGTAAGATCATGGATCTGGCTATCAGGAACGGCGCCCCGATGATCGGGCTCAATGATTCGGGCGGCGCCAGGATACAGGAAGGAGTGGTATCATTAGGCGGATACGCCGATATTTTTTACCGCAACACCATGGCATCAGGCGTTATTCCTCAGATATCAGCTATAATGGGTCCCTGTGCCGGCGGGGCGGTGTATTCGCCTGCCATAACCGATTTTATTCTGATGGTAGAAAACACTTCCTATATGTTTGTTACCGGCCCAAATGTGGTAAAAACGGTTACTCATGAGGTGGTAACTTCGGAGGAACTGGGAGGAGCAACTACACATGCTACCAAATCGGGCGTTACTCACTTTGCCTGCGCTAATGAAATTGCGGCCATTCAAAATATTAAGGACCTGCTGAGCTATATGCCGCAGAACTGCGAAGACAGGGCGCCGGCACTGCCTTATGATACACAAAACGAACTAAGGCCCGAACTTAATACCTTATTGCCCGAAAACGCCTCGACACCCTATGATATCCGCGAAATTATTGACCACGTAATTGATACAGGCTCGTTCCTGGAAGTGCATAAAGATTTTGCCGAGAACATTGTAGTAGGTTTTGCCAGGCTTGCAGGGCGCAGTATTGGTATTGTAGCTAATCAGCCCGCTTTTTTGGCTGGTGTGCTTGATATCCACTCGTCTATTAAGGCAGCGCGTTTTGTTCGCTTTTGCGATAGCTTTAATATACCGCTGTTGGTGTTTGAGGATGTACCCGGATTTTTGCCCGGTACCGACCAGGAATGGAACGCTATTATAACCAACGGCGCTAAATTGCTTTATGCTTTTTGTGAAGCCACCGTACCGCGCATTACCGTGATCACCCGGAAGGCCTATGGCGGTGCCTATGACGTGATGAACTCCAAACATATAGGCGCTGACATGAATTTTGCATGGCCATCTGCAGAGATTGCCGTAATGGGCGCCAAAGGGGCGGCCGAAATTATTTTTAAACGCGAAATAAATACTGCCGAAGATAAGGAAGCCAAATGGAAGGAAATGGAACAGCTATACTCAGACATATTTGCCAATCCTTACCGTGCAGCGGAGCGTGGTTTTATTGATGAGGTAATTGAACCTGCAGAAACACGTACTAAGCTGATACAGGCCTTTAAAATGCTGGAAAATAAGGTGGTGAATAACCCCAGGAAAAAACACGGCAATATGCCGTTGTGATTTTAGGATAGAAGACCTGGGATAAAGAATTTAGTAGCTTTGGATGGCGCAGTCTAACATTTTAGTTATTACATGAATGACCATTGAGGATATACAAAGCATTTGTTTGCAGTTACCGGGTGTAACCGAGGAGTTTAAACTTGGCGATCATTTGTGCTTTAATGTGGGTGGCAAAACATTTTTGTTTACGGGTCCTGACAGTGTGCCGCCAACTGCCTCGGTAAAAGTTCCGGATGATGAGTTTGAGGGAACGCTGCAAAAGGAATGTTTTTCGCCCCAGGCATACATAGGCCGCTATAAATGGGTGCATATTGCCAATATCAGCTGTCTTAATAAACAGGAATGGGAGTTTTATATCAAACAATCATACCGCCTTATTGCAGAAAAACTTCCTGCTAAAATTAAAAAACAAATAGGGTTATAAGCCCGTGAGCACCGCAGGTATAATTTGCCCTCAATTTGTCGTTTTTACACCCGCTGCGGTTCAGGTAAAGCCTTTATGTTTGTGTCATAAATCAAAACGAAAAACATTATGGCAACTCAAATTTTTGTAAACCTGCCGGTTAAAGACCTGAACAAATCAATTGAATTTTTTACCAGCCTTGGTTATAGTTTCAACCCCCAATTCACCAACGAGCAGGCGGCATCATTGATTATTAGCGATAACATATTTTTTATGTTGCTAACCGAACCTTTCTTTAAATCATTCATCAAAAAAGACATGGCCGATGCTACTAAAGTAGCCGAAACCATCAATTGCATTTCATTAGACAGTCGCGAAGCGGTTGACGAAATGATTAACAAAGCCGTAGCTGCAGGCGCAACCACGCCAAACGAAAAGCAAGATCATGGCTGGATGTACGGCTGGGGTTTCCAGGATCTTGACGGTCACCTTTGGGAATTTGTATATATGGATGCAAGTGCTGCGCCCGGGCAGATGTAAGCAACAGCGCTAAAAGAGGAGCTTTTGATCCTTGTTTTTGTATAGGGAACTAACATCTCAGGATAGCAAAACAACGCCGGCCCCGCCCATTACAAAGAGCGGGGCCGGCGTTGTTTTATATGCTACCACGTATTATTATATATAATAAACAATTATATTTATTAAAAAAAAGGAGATGAAAAAGCTTTGTTTGTTTATATGCTGTTTACTGCCCATGTGGTTAATGGCGCAGGATACATTTAAAATAAACGGTAGGGTAAAAGGTTTAAAGAACGGCGATAAAGTTTACCTCTTTTACCAGTTGGGCGATCAAATAAAAAGCGACTCTGCCAATGTGCAGAACGGTAGTTTTTATTTTACCGGTGCCGTAACTAATCCCGTGCAGGCATCGCTTTACCTTAACAAGAATCCTTTAGTGAGCAAAGCTGTTAAAGGTGAGAAACTGGATATATTTCGTTTTTATGTAGAAGCCGGTAAATTAACCCTTAATGCTGCTGATTCCCTTAAGCACATCAAGGTTACCGGATCGCCTATAAATAAAGACTATACTGAATGGAAAGCTTTACGCAAGCCTGCTGAAGATAAACTTGATGCCTTAGACAAAGAATTTGCTGCGCTAACTGATTCGCAAAAAAAGGACAAGCAGATTTTTGACGGAATGGTGGCTAAGGAAAAACAATATATGAAGGAATTAAATACCGCGGGCCTGGAATTTGCGGAAACTCACCCCAACTCATATCTCAGCCTTATCACTTTAAAGCAGGCCGCTGCCGAGGGGGAAACGGCTGAAGCGGCAGCCCAGGCATATCATAATCTTTCGGCTCGATTAAAAAATACAGAGATCGGGAAAAGTATCCCTGTTTTGTTGGCTTCATCGTCAAAAACTAAAATTGGCAGCCCGGCCATTGACTTTACACAAACTACTCCCGATGGCAAAGCAGTAAAGCTGTCTGATTTTAAAGGCAAATATGTACTGATAGACTTTTGGGCAAGCTGGTGTGGCCCTTGTCGTGATGAAAACCCCAATTTAGTTGCCGCTTATAATAAGTATAAGGATAAAGGTTTTACCATATTGGGCGTATCACTTGATAATCCGGGCAAAAAAGATGCCTGGGTAAAAGCAATAGCCGACGACAAGCTTACATGGACACAGGTTTCTGATTTGAAAGGCTGGGATAATGCGGTTGCACTGCAATATGGGATACGGGGAATTCCCGCCAATTTCCTGGTGGATACTGCCGGAAAGATCATTGCCCGGGACCTCAGAGGTGATACCCTGAATAGCAAACTTGCTGAACTATTTGACGCATCAACAAAGTGAAATTTAATATTCAGGAAAGACTTACAATTTTTAAAACTTTGTAAATCTCTTCAAACAAAAAGACCATCCGGTTACCGGATGGTCTTTTTGTTATGTTGTCCCACACCTTTCAGTGGGCCGGTCGTCTATCAAACTTTGATCTCAACTTCAACACCGCTTGGCAATTCAAGCTTCATCAGGGCATCAACAGTTTTTGAATTTGAACTGTAAATGTCTAACAAGCGCTTGTATGAGCATAATTGAAATTGCTCACGTGCTTTTTTGTTTACGTGTGGTGAACGTAATACAGTGAAAATTTTCTTTTCAGTTGGTAACGGAAGTGGTCCGCTAACTACAGCGCCTGTTGGCTTTACTGTTTTTACGATCTTCTCGGCAGATTTATCTACCAGGTTGTAATCGTAAGATTTTAATTTGATCCTGATTCTTTGGCTCATGTTAATTTGATTTTAAACCACCCTAAGAGCTATTTATTAGGGCAATTATTGATTTATTAATTTATTGAATTACTGAACCGGCTTTTTTGTGTTCTTGATTCACGCAATCGCTAATTCAGTAATTCAAAATTGTTTTATGCGTTAGCAGCAGCTTTTTTGCCTCTTGCTTTGGCAACTACTTCGTCCTGTACGTTACGTGGTGCTTCAGCATAGTGATCAAACTCCATGGTTGAAGTAGCACGGCCAGAAGTAATGGTACGTAACTGGGTTACATAACCAAACATTTCTGAAAGTGGTACAGTAGCTTTAATTACCTGTGCACCTGCGCGCGAGTCCATGCCCAAAAGCTGGCCACGACGACGGTTCATGTCACCGATAACATCACCCATGTTTTCTTCAGGGGTAAGGATCTCGATCTTCATGATCGGCTCAAGCAATACTGGTTTACATTTTGGTAATGCCTCACGGTAAGCCATCTTAGCAGCTAACTCAAAAGAAAGCGCATCTGAATCGACCGCGTGGAATGAACCATCAATTAAACGAACTTTTAAGCTTGTTAATGGGAAACCGGCTAATACACCGTTTTGCATTGAAGCTGCAAAGCCTTTTTCAACAGATGGGATAAACTCACGTGGGATAGCACCACCGCTAATTTCATTTACAAACTGTAAACCTTCTTTACCTTCGTCATTTGGCGACAAGATAACTTGTATATCAGCAAATTTACCACGGCCACCGGTTTGTTTCTTGTATGTTTCGCGATGTTGAATGGTACCTGTGATTGATTCTTTGTAAGCAACTTGCGGAGCACCCTGGTTAACCTCAACTTTAAACTCACGTTTTAAGCGGTCCATGATGATATCCAGGTGAAGCTCGCCCATACCTGAAATTACAGTTTGGCCGGTTTCTTCGTCAGAATTTACACGGAAGGTTGGATCCTCTTCGGCTAATTTACCTAACGCCATACCTAATTTATCTACGTCGGCCTGTGTTTTAGGCTCAATAGCTAAACCGATAACCGGGTCAGGGAAGTTCATCGATTCAAGAATGATCGGGTGTTTCTCGTCGCAAAGGGTATCACCAGTTTTGATGTCCTTAAAGCCTACTACCGCAGCAATATCACCTGCACCTACATTAGGGATAGGGTTTTGCTTGTTAGCATGCATCTGGAATATACGTGAAATACGCTCTTTGTTGTCTGAACGCATGTTATGTACATATGAACCGGCCTCAAGGTTACCTGAGTAAACGCGGATAAAGCACAAACGACCTACGAACGGATCGGTTGCAATTTTAAATGCCAAAGCAGCAAATGGCTCTTTAACATCCGGTTTACGCAGTATTTCTTCGCCAGTATCAGGGTTAGTACCAACAATACCTTCAACATCCATAGGTGAAGGAAGTAATTCCATCACATAATCAAGCATGGTTTGTACACCTTTGTTTTTGAAAGATGAACCGCAAACCATAGGAACTATCTTGGCATCTAAAACAGCTTTACGTAAAGCATCAAGTACTTCGCGTTCAGTGATAGTTTCAGGAGCATCAAAGAATTTTTCCATCAGGCTTTCGTCATACTCAGCTACTGATTCCAATAATTTCTCTCTCCACTCGGTTGCTTCTTCAACCATATCGTCAGGAATAGGCACTTCAGTAAAGGTCATACCTTTATCATGCTCGTTCCAAACAATACCTCTCCAGTTAATCAGGTCAACAACACCTTTAAAATGCTCTTCAGCACCAATAGGTAACTGCAATGGCACTGCGTTGCTGCCCAACATGCTTTTTACCTGTTTTACAACATTTAAAAAGTCGGCGCCAGAACGGTCCATTTTGTTAACGAAACCTATACGGGCAACGTTATAGTTGTTGGCAAGCCTCCAGTTGGTTTCAGATTGTGGTTCAACACCATCAACCGCGCTAAAAAGGAAAACCAGACCATCCAGTACACGTAATGAACGGTTTACCTCAACGGTAAAGTCCACGTGTCCCGGGGTATCAATGATGTTCATGTGATAGTTGTGGCCTCTGTATTTCCAGTTTACTGTTGTAGCAGCAGATGTAATGGTAATACCACGTTCCTGCTCCTGTGCCATCCAGTCCATTGTTGCGGCACCTTCGTGCACTTCACCAATTTTGTGGCTAACACCGGCATAATAAAGGATACGCTCGGTTGTTGTAGTTTTACCGGCATCAATGTGAGCGGCAATACCTATGTTTCTTGTATATCTTAGATCTCTTGACATTTTAATTATTGAGTTGTTGAATTATTGAATTAGTGATTGAACCGAATTTTAGAAGTAATCTTAGTAATTCTCATTCATTAATGAATCCACCGATTGTTACCAGATGAATTGACGAAATAATGAATTATTGATTAGTATAGTGTTACCAAATCAATAATTCACTAATTCAATAATTCGCTAATTAGAATCTAAAGTGTGAGAACGCTTTGTTGGCCTCGGCCATTTTATGCGTATCTTCTTTTTTCTTCACTGCTGCACCTTCACCTTTAGCTGCTGATATGATCTCGCCGGCTAATTTCTCCATCATGGTTTTTTCACCACGACGACGGGCATAGCTGATCAGCCATTTCATACCTAAAGCTATTTTACGCTCAGGACGAACTTCTGTTGGCACCTGGAAGTTTGCACCACCTACGCGACGCGATTTAACTTCAACTGCAGGCATTACATTGTTTAAAGCTTTTTTCCAGGTTTCTAAACCGTTCTCGCTGGTTTTCTTTTCAACAATGTCAACAGCATTATAAAATATAGAGTATGCGGTTGATTTTTTACCATCATACATCATGTTGTTAACAAACCTTGTTACCAAAGTATCATTGAACCTTGGATCAGGAAGGATAATTCTCTTTTTTGGTTTTGACTTTCTCATTGCTATCTATCCTCCTTAATTATTTCTTTTTACCTTTTGCAGGGGCAGCAGCTGCTTGTCCTGGTTTAGGGCGTTTAGTACCATATTTAGAACGACGTTGATTCCTGCCGGCAACACCTGATGTATCCAATGCACCACGGATGATGTGGTAACGTACACCTGGTAAATCCTTAACACGACCACCGCGGATCAAAACGATAGAGTGCTCCTGTAAGTTGTGACCTTCACCCGGGATATAAGCATTTACTTCTTTTCCGTTGGTTAAGCGCACACGGGCAACTTTACGCATTGCTGAGTTTGGTTTCTTAGGGGTAGTGGTATACACACGGGTGCATACGCCTCTTCGCTGTGGACAGCTGTCCAACGCTGGCGACTTACTCTTGTCAACCAGAGCTACTCTACCTTTTCTAACTAATTGCTGAATAGTAGGCATTTTTCCTTTTTTGTATTTACAGTTTTATCCTTATTTTAAGGACTGCAAAAGTACGGACTTATTTTTTGATTTTCAAGCGGTTGTGTAAAAAAGTTTTTGTAATGTGTTGATGGAGTGCGGGGCTTAAGGGAACAGCCGCGAATTTTGCCTCAAATAAATTGATAATTAGGAATATATTTGATATTGTACAAACAAAAAAAGAGCGGTGATCACACTCACCGCCCTTCCATCATTTATCAAATCAATCAACTCACTTTTGTTAAAAATTAATAATTACGGTCATGGGTACTGTCATGATAATGGTCATAACCATTGTTATAACCGTTATGGTACCTGTCATGATGGTACCGGCGGCTGTAACTGTATCTGTCATGAACCACGCAGCCAGACGTTACCGATACGATGGCCGCTAATAAAAACGCGTATGCAAGAAATCTCTTTTTCATGGTTTTAATCTTAATCATACATCTAACTAAAAGACGTATACCTGTTTGACTTGATAAAAATGAAAAGGATTAATTGAAGCTCAGAAGACTACAGGTATAGTTATTCGAAGTCAGCCACTTCGAATGGCCTGGGGGTGTCTTATATGGGATTATCTGTAAAAGATGGTATTGGCCATTGGCAAATATCTTACAGCGAGGGTGGCAGGGTAATAGAAACAAGATTGTTTTGCTCATAGCCATAAAGGGTATCGCCACGAAGAAAATGAGGCGAACGATAATTAAACAAATGATTAAACAAAGCATTGTATAAAGTGGAGTCTTCACCAATGCTGTCCGGCGTTTTAAAATCCTTTATATAATGCATTGCAGTACGAAAAGGTACAAACGTATAGTCCTTAAACTGTTCTTCTATTTTATTTTGCAGGTAGTTAAAGTCTTTTTCAAACTCTTCATAAGGCGATACAGTAGCAACGTTTATTGCATTATATGACCTTTTAAGTTCGTCGTTTTTTTCTTTAATAAACGTTTCATCTATTCCACATATTGAAAAAAATGGACCTATCAAACTTATTGCAAAGGATATCTTTTTTATTCTGACGAGCGATTCATCCTCATATTTCTCCAGTATAAGGTCTGCGCTAAAACCTGGCACAAATCCGTAAGTAGTACTAAGGATGGTTTTATCTAACTGTTGTTCCAGTTCGTTTATGAATGAACCCCATCTTTCCTGATAATTATTGGCATTCGCGATGTTTTCATTTATAATATCTCCCCTTTTTATATAGCCGGGTTGCTGGTGATACTCGGGCAAGTCCGGATCAAAACCAATAGGATAGTATTTTTCAATGGCCTGTCCAATATCATTCAAAAGCTTACTTCTTGAAGGATCAAACTCTAGCGAGAAATAATATTTCATAAGGAATGGATAATAAACAGTGTACTATAAAGATAATTTATTTGTCTTATTGCACCAATGTTATCACCAAATATTGGCCTACACCAACCCCATACTCACCCTATATTCCTGTTGAATAATCAGCAGGCATTTAGCGCACAGGCATCCTTCATACAGTTCGCTTACGTATTGCACCTCGTTGAGGCTAAGCTGCACGGTGCTGCACTGGCACTTCGTGAATGAATTGGCTTTACACTCAAAAGGGGCCTCGCAGCGTTCGCAATGGATGATCTCGTGTTTGGTCATTTTTAGTTAATGGTACGTAGTTGATTGATCACAGTTTTATTTAGCTAAAATAGCGAAAGTTTGCTGAGAGGGGGTAACACCAGTCATGTGTATAAAGTAAAACCTCAATGTCATGGAATAAAAAAGTCCACAAACCGCAGTTCATGGACTTTAAATCATTGTCTTTTATCCTTTAGTCCTTCGTCCCGTAGTCCTCAGGTCCTAAGAGATCTAAAAAATTATGCCGAGCAGGTTACGCAGCCTTCTTCCATTGAGCATGATGGGCCAGCAGGTATCTCGTCAGCCACGGCATCAACTACTGCAGGTATTACAGGTTCCATGTTTGAACCGCCCTGGTTTTCAACCGTAAACTTAACGGCTTGCGATGCTGCTTGTGTACGCAGGTAATACATGCCGGTTTTTAAACCTTTTTTCCACGCGTAGAAGTGCATTGATGTTAGTTTCGATGCGTTTGGCGAATTGATGAACAGGTTTAATGATTGCGACTGGCAAACATAAGCACCCCTGTCGGCAGCCATATCAATAATGTTGCGCATTTTGATCTCCCAAACAGTTTTGTACAGTTCCTTGATATCGGCAGGTATTTCGGCGATATCCTGAATTGATCCGTTTGCCGAGATGATCTTATCTTTCATGGCCGGGGTCCATAGGCCAAGGTTAACCAAGTCGCGCAGCAGATATTTGTTTACTACAATAAATTCACCGCTTAGTACACGGCGGGTATAAATGTTTGAGGTATATGGTTCAAAGCACTCATTATTACCCAGTATTTGCGAGGTTGAAGCGGTTGGCATAGGTGCTACAAGCAGGGAGTTACGTACACCATGGTTCATTACATCCAGGCGCAGATTTTCCCAGTCCCAGCGGGTGCTGGCAGGTGATACGTTCCACAGATCGAACTGGAACTTGCCTTTTGACAGCGGCGAGCCTTTAAATGTCTCATACGGGCCTTCGGCAATAGCCAGATCTTTTGAAGCCGTCATGGCCGCAAAATAAATGGTTTCAAATATTTCTTTGTTCAGTTGCTTAGCTTCTTCGCTTTCAAATGGCATGCGCAGCTGTATAAACGCGTCGGCCAAACCTTGCACACCTAAACCGATAGGGCGATGCCTTAAGTTAGAGTATTCTGCCTCGGCAACCGGATAGTAATTGCCATCAATAATACGGTTAAGGTTAATGGTAGCCTGGTAAGTCACCTCGTACAGTTTTTGATGGTCAAAAACACCGTTGATCACATAACGCGGCAATGCTAACGAAGCCAGGTTACAAACCGCAATTTCATTGGCATCGGTATATTCCATAATTTCGGTACAAAGGTTTGAGCTTTTTATAGTACCTAAATTTTGCTGGTTTGATTTGGCGTTTGCGGCATCTTTGTATAACAGGTATGGCGTACCGGTTTCAACCTGGGCATCAAGTACGGCAAACCAAAGTTCCTGGGCTTTGATGGTTTTGCGTGCACGGCCTTCTTTTTCATATTTAGTATACAGGGCTTCAAACTCGGCGCCAAAACAATCGGCTAAGCCGGGTGCTTCATGCGGGCAAAACAGGCTCCAGTCTTCATTGGCCTCAACACGCTGCATAAACAGGTCTGATACCCAAAGAGCATAAAACAAGTCGCGGGCACGCATTTCTTCTTTACCGTGATTTTTACGCAGATCCAAAAATTCAAATATATCGGCATGCCATGGCTCCAAATAAATAGCAAAGGCGCCTTTACGTTTACCACCGCCCTGGTCAACATAACGGGCAGTATCATTAAATACGCGCAGCATAGGGATAATGCCATTGCTGGTGCCGTTTGTGCCGCTGATGTATGAGCCTGTGGCCCTTACATTGTGTATGCTTAAGCCAATACCGCCGGCGCTTTGCGATATTTTGGCGGTTTGTTTCAACGTGTCATAAATGCCGTCAATGCTGTCATCTTTCATGGTGAGCAAAAAGCATGACGACATTTGTGGTTTTGGCGTACCGGCATTAAACAGGGTAGGTGTAGCGTGGGTAAACCAACGCTCGCTCATTAAATGGTATGTTTTAATGGCGCTGTCAATATCATGTTTATGAATACCAACCGATACACGCATAAACAGGTGCTGCGGGCGCTCGGCTATTTTGCCGTTAATTTTTAACAGGTATGATTTTTCAAGTGTTTTGAAACCGAAGTAATCAAAACCAAAATCGCGGTCATAAATGATGGTACTATCCAGCAGCTCGGCATTGGCCTCAATAACTTCCCATACGTCATCAGCAATTAACGATGCATCCTTACCGGTTTTAGGGTCAATATAGTCATGCAGTAAGCGCATGGTTTCTGAAAACGATTTGATCGTATTTTTGTGCAGGTTTGATACTGCTATGCGCGAAGCAAGCAAGGCGTAGTCAGGGTGCTTTGTTGTTAACGAAGCCGCGGTTTCGGCAGCAAGGTTGTCAAGCTCGGAAGTGGTTACACCGTCAAACAAGCCTTCAATAACCTTTTTGGCCACATCAATAGGGTCAACTAAATTAAACCCATAGCACAGTTTTTCAATACGTGCTGTGATCTTGTCGAATTTTACGGATTCTTTTCTACCGTCTCTTTTTACTACGAGCATATTAGTGAGTTGTGAATGGTGAGTAGTTAGTGTTAATTGTAAATTTGTTAATTGATTCTGATTGAACTAATAAGAGCACTTAGATATTTAAAGCACTTAACCAGTATCTCGCCAAGTGTGCTTAAACTTTCAGCTGAACAATATCCTAAGTCTGAAGCTACATCAAATGCAGCGTCAACTTCAATAATTGATCCTCTGGCTATCTCATAATATCTTTTTCTTTCAATATCAGATTTTCTTGAACTTCCTTCTGCCGGATTTAAATGGACAGAAAGGGCGGCTCGTTTTATTTGTTGTGTTAAATTAAATTTTTCTTCGTGGGGGAATTGACTTACAGCTAAATAACATTCTTTTATGAATTGTCTGGTAATCGTATAAGCATCTAACTTAGTGTGCCCTAATTGTAAAAACATGCTCGCGATTATTAATAACTCACTGCTGCCAACTCACCACTCACTATCTAAAAGTCTTCGTCCAGTGAAAACGCTTTGCTTTCGGCGTTGTTCATTACACCGCTTTTCTGGTAATCGCCTACGCGTTTTTCAAAGAAGTTGGTTTTACCCTGTAATGATATCATTTCCATAAAATCAAACGGATTGCTGGCGCCATAATGTTTTTCGTAACCCAATTCGCCCAACCATCTGTCGGCCACAAATTCAATATACTGGCTCATCATTTTGGCGTTCATACCAATAAGGTTAACCGGCAGGGCATCAGTAACAAATTCCTTTTCAATCTCAACCGCGTCGGTAATGATCTTGGTAACCTGTTCGGCGCTTAAGCGGTTTTGCAGCATTTTATAAAGCAGGCAGGCAAATTCGCAATGCGAACCTTCATCGCGCGATATCAGTTCGTTGCTAAAGGTAAGCCCGGGCATCAGGCCGCGCTTTTTAAGCC
Source organism: Mucilaginibacter pocheonensis (assembly GCF_031456535.1). Taxonomy (NCBI): domain Bacteria; kingdom Pseudomonadati; phylum Bacteroidota; class Sphingobacteriia; order Sphingobacteriales; family Sphingobacteriaceae; genus Mucilaginibacter; species Mucilaginibacter pocheonensis. The sequence continues at coordinate 317,209 of NZ_JAVDUU010000005.1, read as the reverse complement.
AGAATATAGAGCAAAAGCTGCCCGAGAAGAAGATGCCTTCAACCGCAGCAAAAGCCACCAGGCGTTCGGCAAAATTGCCGTTATTTATCCAGCGAAGGGCCCATTCTGCTTTTTTACCTACGCATGGTACGGTATCAATAGCGTGAAACAAGCGGTCCTTTTCGGCAGGATCTTTTATGTAAGTATCTATAAGCAGGGCGTATGTTTCTGAGTGAATATTCTCCATCATGATCTGGAAACCATAAAAACAGCGTGCTTCGGGTAACTGAACCTCGCTCATAAAGTTTACAGCCAGGTTTTCATTCACTATACCATCGCTGGCAGCAAAAAAAGCCAGGATGTGCGAAATGAAATGTTTTTCGCCCGAGTTAAGATTTTCCCAGTGTTTCATATCGTCCGAAAGATCGATCTCTTCGGCGGTCCAAAAACTGGCTTCGGCTTTTTTATACATTTCCCAAATGGCGGGGTACTTAATAGGCAGTATCACAAACCTGTCTTTGTTCTCTCTCAGTAATATTTCATCTTCCTGTTTCATAGATACTATTTTTTATATCGTTTTTTCCTTTACTTAACCTCACCGGACACGAAAGCCAGCCTTACTAAAAATAAAGCTTTATTGTTTTTGTGATTAGCTTGACCAATCACTTGTGTTATTGTATAACTTACTGACAGACAAGTTGTTGAATGTTGGATGATGAATACATCCCGCTGTCTTTCGAATGCCTTGCACAACAAAGTTAATGTTTGAGTACTTAAGATTTTAGTGTTAGTTTTTAACAAAGGGGTAAGTTATTAACACTTTGCACGATTATTTTTAATGTGGCTTAAATCATATGAAAATTAATGAACTTGATTACAGCTAATTAAAAAACACCTGAAAAAGTAGCGGCCTAAATACTTGCAAAAAACAATAATTTAACATTACAAATTACTTGACTTAACACCGACAATTGTTGCAAATAGCATAATGTGTTTGCTAAGTGCTGATTAAAATTTGGAAATTTGGATAAAAAATGAGGCCGGATTACCCGATTGTGGAAAACAAAACATCCTGAAAACCGGCCATCAATTAAATATTCTTAAAAGTTGTTGTTTTATTTTACATCGCCGGCCGGTACAAATTTCATTGATACCGAATTAACACAATGGCGAATGTTTTTGGGTGTCAGGTATTCTCCCTCAAATACATGGCCCAGGTGCGCCCCGCAATTGGCACATACAATTTCCACACGGCGGCCATCGGCATCCGGTACCCTTTTTACGGCACCCGGTATCTCGTCGTCAAAGCTTGGCCAGCCACAATGCGATTCAAATTTTGATGCAGATGTGTACAAGGGAGTGTCACAACGTTTACACACATATAAACCTTCGGCCTTATTGTCAAGCAAAGCGCCGGTAAATGGTCTTTCGGTTCCTTTATATAATATTACCCGTTCTTCTTCGGGCGTTAATTGATTGTATTCCATTAATTATTGAGTTATTGAATTAGCGAATTATTGATTGAGGATTATCCTTTTATTTACTTAAATATACGACATTTTACCGGCATGGATTGTTTTAAAGGACAGTGTTTACATTGATTTGACGCTATTAGGAGCTGGCTAAAATCTTTTTTTTTTACTCATAGTTTAGTTTCGATGAAGTTCAGGCAGGCTACGTCGTTTATAGGATTTGGATCACCAGAAGTAAAAGTGCTGTTTGACTGTATGTATGCCGGCGAATAGATGCTTCACTACGCATAGCATGACAGTTTTTTTTATTTTGTCATCCTGAGTTTTAAAAACCGCGGACTTTGAAAGTGGAATGACACAAAAAAGGGCTGTCATCCTGAGCCTGTCGAAGGATAGCGGGGAAAGGCCTCTGCGCGCGCCCTTCGACGGGCTCAGGGTGACAGGCCCGTCCGTCTATGGGTAGCCGGCGTTTAGCAGGACCAAGAAGATCCTTCGCTATCGCTCAGGATGACATATGTGAGTAAGAATGTGTGAGTAAGACCGTCATTGCGAAGTACGAAGCAATCGCGAACTACACAGGGCTGCCCTGTAATGCCGGATTGCCACGCTGTCGCCTGCAATGACATAAAAGCAAGCCGTCATGGGTAGCATAGCGAAGTATCTTCTTCAACATTCAATGCCGCAGAACAGATGCTTCACTGTGTTCAGCATGACAAACAAAAAAATCCCGGCCAATCAGACCAGGATTTCCTATATATTTTCCAGTTCCCCTTTTTGGGGATTAGGGAGCTTTAAGCTTTAACCAACTTGGCTATTTCCTCTGCCATGGCAGCGCCAATTTCGGCAGGCGATTCCACTACGCGGATACCGCATTCGGCCATGATCTTCATTTTAGCAGCAGCAGTATCGTCCGCACCGCCAACAATGGCGCCGGCGTGGCCCATACGGCGTCCCGGAGGCGCTGTTTGGCCTGCAATAAAGCCTACTACAGGTTTGGTTCCGTTAGCTTTGATCCAGCGCGCAGCGTCGGCTTCCATGCTTCCGCCTATTTCGCCTATCATAATAATGCCTTCGGTTTCAGGATCGTTCATCAGCAGTTCAACAGCTTCTTTGGTAGGCGTACCGATGATCGGGTCGCCGCCAATGCCTATAGCAGTAGTGATACCTAAACCAGCTTTAACCACCTGGTCAACCGCTTCATAAGTTAAAGTTCCTGATTTTGATACTACACCCACATTACCCTTTTTAAAGATAAAGCCTGGCATAATGCCAATTTTGCTTTCGTCAGCAGTGATAATGCCCGGGCAGTTAGGGCCAATAAGGCGGGCGTCCTTATCAGTAAGGTATTCTTTTACCTGTATCATATCCTTGGTAGGGATACCTTCGGTAATGCAAACGATAACTTTTATACCGGCTTCGGCAGCTTCCATAATAGCGTCAGCAGCAAAAGCAGGAGGCACAAATATGATAGATACATCTGCACCGGTTGCTGTAACGGCATCTTTAACGGTATTAAAAACTGGCCTGTCCAAATGGCGCTGGCCGCCTTTACCAGGCGTAACACCACCAACCAGCTGGGTTCCGTACTCAATCATTTGTGTAGCGTGGTAGGTACCTTCGTTACCTGTAAAACCCTGTACTATAACTTTAGAATCTTTATTTACGAGAACACTCATTGGCTTTTTTCGTTTAGTACGGCAAAGCTAAAGTTTTTGCGCAAATGTCAAACCCTTAAACCCGCTAAAGGGCCAATAATTTTACATGTTAACAAAAACGTGACTTTTTATTAATCAAAAACTCTAAGCGGAGATTAAATAATTTACCTCAAATTTAATTAATTTAGCAGCACACTGTATACCTGCCTTTTATGAAAAAAATCAACAAAAACCTTATCCTTGGCCTTATAGCCTGTCTGTTTTATACAACCGCCGCACAAGCTCAATTTGGCGGTTTCGGAAAAAAATTGCTTGACAAAGGCACCGAAATGGCTTCGGGAGGCGGCTTAAACAAGATCCTGAAACAGCCTCAGGCTATTACCACCAATTTTAAAGATGTAAACAAAACCGGCTCAAAACCACCGTCGTTTATGGAGGGACAAACACCTGAGCCTTTATATCTTTTACCAAAAACTCCCGAAGGCGCCTACAAGCTTTGCGCCGGATTTTATGAAATGACCAACAAAAGCTATTGCCTGCACGCCGGTACACGCGGACCCAGCACCGGCGATGGCTATATGCTTGCGCCCGTACTTGGCCCAAAGCGCGATGTGGTGATACTGATATTAAAACATGCAGAAACCCATCCCGATGTTAACCAGCGCAGCATACAGGTATTATTATGGGCTATAATTGCCCGTACCAAGTTTGCCGATTTTGGTACCGATATTAAACTAACCGCCACAAGGCTGTTATCGCCAAACGAACTTTTGATGCTGGAGGGCGGGGCATTAGGCGTATTGCCCGCCAGTTTAATGGAAAAAGCAAAGAACCAGTTGCCGCCTGCCGCGCAAAGCGTTTTTGAGGCCGAAAACAATATCCGTCAGCTGGCTGCGTCGGGCAATGCCTCCTACGAGGAAATGGAGAAATATGCCATGCTTGCCGGTTTGGCTCCCGCTCCTGATCCGGAAGTACCGTCGGGGATATGGTCGCTTCACCCGGATGGATATTATATAAGGTTTTACCCGCATGGTTATTCACAAACCACCACGCAAATATATGTACCGAAAGAACTGGTAGATGCTAAACCGGGTTTAACTTATGATGGCCCCAATGGCATTGCCTGCCCGGCCAATGTAGGCGCGCAACGGCTGGCCCAAACCAACGAGCCGCTAAATCCGGATCATACTAAGAAATTGAAAACGATTTGCGCCCCGGCCCCCTGAAGCGGGAGCTTTTGATCAAGCATACTGATATATTTATGCAGTCACCCGGCCGAAGCCGGGTGACAATTATTACCAGGCTAATGTTTTATTGCATGACAATAAGTATCGGCTGAACGCGGCGTAATAATGTTTTGTTTTAATGCTGTATAAGTAATTGCCTGATTATTAACGTGTTCATTTGCGTTCACGGTGTTCACGGCGCGTGAACGTGAACATCATGAGGTTTTCTGTTACACCCCGGGGCCAACGCCTATGGGCTGGAACCGGGTAATGGCATGAGACTGTGGATTTGTGCGATTCGTCCTTAAGAGAAAAAAAAAGCAGGTTTAGCTAATCCAAAAGCTCCCCCTTCGGGGAGGCTGGAGGGTGGAACTCTTTTTCACTTTTAGCAACAACAATGGTGGCCACGCCATTGCCTATTACATTGGTAATGGCCCGCGCTTCGGACATAAACCTGTCTACACCCAGCAATATCGCCACACCTTCAACCGGTATAACCTTAATGGCAGCCAGTGTACTGGTAAGTACTATAAAGCCGCTGCCGGTTACGCCTGCCGCGCCTTTGGACGTGATCATGAGGATGCCGATAATGGTAAGCTCCTGATAAAGGGATAAATCGATATGGAATACCTGCGCCAAAAATATAACCGACATGGACAGATAAATAGTAGTGCCATCCAGGTTAAAGGAATAACCCGTAGGGATAACCAACCCAACAACCGATTTGGAGCAGCCGAATTTCTCGAGCTTATCCATCATTCCCGGCAGGGCCGATTCTGAGGAAGAAGTCCCCAATACAATCAGTATTTCCTCCTTAATATGCCCGAGATACCGCCAAAGGCTAAATTTAAACAGGTAACAGATGAGGTTAAGCACCACAAAAATAAACAGGAACATCGTAAGATAAACCGAGCCCATCAGCATGGCCAGCGGGGCCAATGTTTTTAACCCGTACTTGCTGATAGTGAACGCCATGCCGCCAAACGCACCTATTGGGGCTACCTTCATTACTATCTTCATAATATTAAAGAACACCTTTGACAGCTTATCAAACAACTGGATAACAGATTGGCCGGTATCGCCCATGCGGCTAAGGCCAAAGCCAAACAGTATCGCAAAAAATAGTATTTGTAAAATATCGCCTTTGGCAAAAGCATCAAATGCGTTGGCAGGGATAATGTGCATAAAAAAATCGCCCCAGTGCATTTCCTCTGCTGCTTTTTGGTAGGTGGCCAGTTTGCTGGTGTCAACAGCGGTATGGTTCACAAAACCTGCGCCGGGTTTTATAATGTTTGCAACCGTAACTCCTATAATGAGCGCGAAAGTGGTCACCACTTCAAAATAAAGCAAAGCCTTGCCGCCAACACGGCCCACCTTTTTCATATCGCTCATGCCCGCAATGCCCAAAACTATGGTGAAAAATATAATAGGCGCTATCAGCATAGTGATCAGGCTGATGAACATTTTGCTGATCATTTCGGCAGTTGGCCCAAAGGTTTTAAAATTCAGCCCCACAATGATACCCAGGGCAATAGCAACAAGTACCTGGAAAGTTAGGTTTGATAAAAGGCGTTTCATTAATCAATGATACGGTTTTACGTTTAGGATACAAAGGAACGTTTTAATAGTGATCTTCTTTCTGCTACCTCTTCTGCCCCATAGATGAAATATTTTACCCGGCGTTTTCTGCCATTCACCGAAAATTTCCTGCGCTTGGTCAAAAAGCTTTGTCAACTATAAGCCCTGCGCCGCAATTTTGAAGAAAACAACACGGCTATGAAAACATTAATTACTTCCATTATATCATTGATAGTTTATCTGCAGGAGCGTTCGCCCCTGTTTACGCAGCTGATAGGAAGCCTGGTCACTTAACAAACAAGTTTGCCGGTAAGCCCGAAAACGCACAGCTAAAGCGGTGCATTCATCGGGAATTTCCCGCTGTTTACCGGAAGTTTGGCCGCCTTCGCCTAAAAGCATTGTATAAAAATTTATTCTGTTAGCATTTTTGAATTGTAAAACCACCAACATCATGAAAACTTTACTTGCCATACAAATTGTTCACCTGCTAATGAAAGCCGCAGAATATGCCGAATCATTATTGCACTCTATTGGCCATCTTGTAAAATAACTATTATGAGGTACCTTTTGTTAATATCAGTACACTCAACCTACTTCATCGTGAAAAGCGGCGATGCTGTAAATGTGGGTAGGGGAGACTTTACCAATGAAAATGAAATTGTAAAAAAACAAAAGGAACCTGCTGATAAGATGATAAAAAGGGCCAAAGCTAAGCCCAAAGCCCAGGAGGATCACAAAGTTTATGAGTTTGAACCAGATGTTAACTGGTGAAAATCTACAATACAAAAAAACTCATTGTTAATTCATTATTGTAACGCATTTTTACTGTATGACAAAACAACCCATCATCACTGTAAATGACCTGGTAAAAAACTATGGCGATTTTGCAGCCGTAAAAGGCATTAGTTTTGAAGTATATGAGGGAGAAATTTTTGGATTGCTTGGCCCTAACGGCGCCGGCAAAACCACTACCCTTGAGATTATTGAAACCCTGCGCGAAAAAACATCAGGTCGGATCATTGTTGATGGCTTTGATATTGAAACCGATGCCGACGATATAAAAAAACGTATAGGCGTGCAGCTGCAGGCAGCGGGATATTATCCTAACCTTAACCTTTCTGAACTTATTGTGTTGTTTTCGGGTTTGTACGGAATTGATAAAAGCCCCATGGAGATGCTTGAAAAAGTAGCTTTGACAGATAAAGCCAAAGCAAAGTATAAAGACCTTTCGGGCGGCCAAAAGCAGCGTTTCTCCATCGCTACAACTCTTATAAACAACCCCAGGATCATTTTTTTGGATGAACCAACCACTGGTCTTGATCCGCAGGCCCGCCGTAACCTCTGGGATCTGATCCGCGGGATCCGGGACCAGGGCACAACCGTTGTGATAACCACACATTATATGGACGAAGCCGAAGTGCTGTGTGATCGGGTAGCCTTTGTTGATGGCGGGCACATTATCGGTATCGATACCCCGGATCACTTTATTGACCAGCTGGTTGCATCGGGCTTTGAACGCAAAAAGCAGGTAAAACTGGCCAATCTGGAAGATGTATTTATTAGCCTTACAGGCAAGGAATGGCGGGAAGGATAGGGCGTAATTCAAACCCCTCCAAAAAGGAGGACTTTAAATAAATATTTTACCTTCTTGAATAGTAGCTTTTAGTAAATGAAACGCTTTATCTCCCTTGCATTTGAAAGGGGGGGCGAGGCGGCTAAACAACTGAACTAATGAACCAAAAACCATACAGCAACACCAAAGCAACCCTGGCCATAGCCAAAGCAAGTTTCCGGTCAATACTGCGCAGTCCGTCGGCAGTGGTATTTACATTGGCTTTCCCTTTAATATTTATTATTGTTTTTGCCAATATTGGGGGTGGGGGCGTTACTGTTGACGTGGGTGTGGCTAAAACCAGCGATACTATAGGGCCGTTTTATCAGGCCTTGAAAAATATAAAGGTTGTACACCTGATACAGGATCAAACAACCGCCGAAATGAACGCCAACTTATCAAAAGGCAGCATTGATGCCATAATCAATATACAGAAAAACAATAGCAGGCCACCATTTACGGTTAATGTTCAGTATACAAAAGCCTCGGCCGAAAAAGGGAATATACTGAGGTCAGTACTCAGCAATATTTATTATAATATCAATAACCGGTCGCTGGCTGATGCCCCGCCGGTAGCAGAGATCAGGGAAACCACCATACAAGGCCGCGAATATAAATATATTGATTTCATACTGCCCGGGCAGTTGGGTTTCTCATTACTTAGCAGTGGTGTTTTTGGTACAGCTTTCGTATTTTTAAGTCTCCGTTTAACCCTGGTTATAAAACGATTTTTTGCCACACCGGTTAAGCGTTACAGCATTGTATTGGGCGAGGCGCTGGCCCGGCTTACTTTCTCGCTGTTAGGGTCATTGTTTATAATATTGGTTGGTCATTATATGTTTGGCTTTACTTTGGTACACGGGGTGGTTACGGTGCTCAATATGCTTGTCCTCTCGGCCATCGGGCTTATTATTTTTATGGGTTTTGGTTTTACCATATCGGGCATTGCCAAAAATGAAAGCACGGTTCCGCCATTGTCTAACATCATTACACTTCCCCAGTTTTTATTATCCGGAACTTTCTTTTCTGTTACAGCTTTCCCCAGGTGGCTGCAAGGCATAAGTAACGTATTACCGCTCACTCACTTAAATAATGCTATGCGTAAAGTAGCTTTTGAAGGTGCGGGCCTGGGCGATGTTACCCATCAGTTGCTTATTCTGTTAATATGGTTTGTTATAATATATGCAATAGCGGTTAAAACCTTTAAATGGGAGTAAGCACCAAGAGGGAATAAGTTTAAATCAATATGCATTTTATATAAACTTAAGGATAATTTTCCCGCTTTCTTGCTAAGCAATCCACCGTATACTTGAAAAAGTCGTATTTTTGGGGTATGTTATCAGATCGTGATACTGGCAACGTTAAACTATAAATAATTGACTTATGAATGTGATTCATAATAAAGATATCGGGACCAAACAGAAAGCGCTTGCCATTAATCTGGATCCTTCCATTTACGGCTCATTTGCCGAAATTGGTGCGGGGCAGGACGTAGCTGCCAACTTTTTCAAGGCGGGCGCTTCATCAGGCACCATTGCCAAAACCATGTCGGCTTATGATATGATATTTTCTGACGCCATTTATGGTGCACTGCCAGGCCGGCGTTACGTAAGCGAACCACGGCTTATATCAATGCTTGAACATGAATATGGCTTGTTAATTGAACGCCTGGCTGCACAGCGTGGCGATACAACAACTTTCTTCGCTTTTTCTGATACCGTTTCTGCGCTTAACTACCACAAAACAAACGAAGGACATGGATGGATGGGTGTACGTTTTCAGTTAAAGCCGAACGGGCCGTTTAATGATGTAGTGCTTCATGTTAAGCTATTAGATAACGATAATAATTTACAGCAGCAGGCGGCGGGAATTTTGGGTGTAAACCTGATATATGCCTGCTTTAACTATTATGAGATACCCCCTGTGTTTTTACTTTCGTTGATGGATAACCTGTCGCGGGATAGGATTCAGATAGATATGATCCGGTTTGAAGGGCCCGATTTTAGTAAAGTAGATAACCGGTTGATGAGCTTGCACCTGGTAAAATATGGTTTTTCAGATGCGGCGCTATTTGGCCCCGACGGTAAAAACCTGCAGCCTTCAGAAGTTTTGTATAAAAAACATACTGTGGTGGTACGTGGTCGTTTTCGCCCTATCATCAATGTACACGCAGACATGCTTAACAAAGGTGTTAAACAGTTTTTACAGGAACCTGATGTCGATAAAACAAATGTAATAGTGCTTGCTGAGCTTACATTGCAGTCATTGAAAGAAAGAAATGCCAATTTAACCGATGAAATTGATGAAAAGGATTTTCTTGACCGTGTAGACATTCTTTGTTCGCTCGGACAAACGGTAATGATCTCTAACTTTCATGAATATTATAAATTGGTGGCCTACCTGTCAAAGATCACCAAATTGAAACTCGGTGTGGTTTTAGGTTATCCCAACCTGGAATACATTTTTGGAGAGGAGCATTATCAGGACCTTCCCGGCGGTATCCTGGAGTCTTTCGCCACATTGTTCAGTCGAAAAGTAAAGCTTTTTATTTACCCTACCTTGCGCAATGGCGTGATTTGGAATTGTTTAAAATTTTCGCCGCCACCGCACTTGATCGATTTGTTTCGGTATTTGATCGCTAATAACAAAATTGAGGACATCAGGCATTACAACGAGAATAATCTTAATGTAGAAACCGATAATGTATTGCAACTTATAAAACAAGGTGCAAAAGGATGGGAAGAATACGTGCCGACCGAGGTGGCTGCCATAATCAAAGAGCGGTGCCTGTTCGGATTTCCGCGTTCAACAGATGATACGGCCGACCAAAAGCTGGCTGTTCCGGGTGAAGATCCGGGTATGGAGGATCAAAACAAAATAACACTTTAATTTCATGTTAAATAATGGCACATTTGCGGCTTAATTTAACAATGAATTATTATGTCAAAAATTTACCGCCTTTTAACGCTGTTAATGCTTGTATCGTCAGCCGTTTGTGCTCAGGACTCCAAGACCGGTACATGGGGCATCGCTACTGTAGTGTTACCCGGCGATAGCAGTCATAAATGGGGTGGTTACTCCGAACTGCAATTACGTGCCAACGGTGCCTTTAGTCAGTTTCAATATTATGAGGCCAAGGCGGGCATAAGTTATGACCTTGACAAAAATTTTATTGCGTTATTTGGAACAGGTACATACCACACTTATGATTATACCGACCTGAGCGCCGGACCAACAACCAACGAATTCAGGATATGGGAGCAAATGACCGTTAACCAGTTTTTGTACCGCCTCAAATTTGAACATCGTTACCGCATTGAACAACGATGGGTCAATGGTGATTACCGCAACCGTTTCAGGTATAGGCTAAATATGTTTATTCCGTTAAATAACACTAAAATAGTAGCCAAAACCTGGTTTATATCTGTTTTTGACGAAGTGTTCTTTAATAATAAAGCGCCTAATTTTGAACGTAACCGCATATCCGCAGCGTTAGGTTACCAATTTGACAAAAAATGGATTTTACAGGCTGGTTGGATAAACCAGCGTAACTACACTGTAACCCAAAGCAGTGGCAAAAATAATATTATGTTGATGCTCATGTACCGGATAAACCGCAAAAATGCCGGGGAAAGTGAACATATTCCAACAACAACCGATTAATAATCATTACAAATCAAAAATTCTAATTGCGATTTCCTGATTTTGCTGTTAACTTAGCCCGCGGTTTACAAATTACAAATATCTGACAATAAACTATGAGCTTAATAATTGACGTACACGCCCGCCAGATTTTAGATTCGCGCGGTAACCCCACTGTGGAAGTAGAAGTTTTAACCGAAAACGGCGCTTTAGGCCGTGCAGCTGTGCCATCAGGTGCTTCAACCGGTGCACATGAAGCTGTTGAGCTTCGCGATGATGATAAATCAAAATACATGGGTAAAGGCGTTTTAAAAGCGGTTGCCAATGTAAATGACATAATAGCACAGGAACTGAAAGGTATTGATGTATTTGAACAAAATAGCATTGATGCGCTGATGATAGAGATCGATGGTACAGAAAACAAGGGCAAACTTGGGGCTAATGCTATTTTAGGTGTTTCTTTAGCAGTTGCTAAAGCAGCAGCACAAGAAAGCCGCCAGCCTTTATACCGTTATATTGGTGGTGTAAATGCAAATACATTGCCTATCCCCATGATGAATATCATTAATGGTGGTTCACACTCTGATGCTCCTATTGCTTTCCAGGAATTTATGATCATGCCGGTTGGCGCTCCATCTTTTTCAGAGGCATTACGCTGGGGTACTGAAGTTTTTCATAACTTGAAAAAGATATTGCATGACAGAGGCCTATCTACCGCCGTAGGCGATGAAGGTGGCTTTGCTCCAACTTTTGATGGAACCGAAGATGCAGTTGAAACTATTATTAAAGCAATTGAAAAAGCGGGTTACAAAGCTGGCGAAGATATTTTCTTAGCGTTTGACTGTGCTGCATCTGAGTTTTACAAAGATGGTAAATACGACTACACTAAATTTGAAGGCGACAAAGGCGCGGTACGTACAAGTGCAGAACAGGCAGAGTACCTTGCTCAATTATCTCAAAAATATCCTGTTATTTCCATAGAAGACGGGATGGCTGAAGATGACTGGGATGGCTGGAAAATATTAACCGATAAGATTGGCGATAAAGTTCAGTTAGTGGGCGACGATTTATTTGTTACCAACACTAAACGTTTACAAAAAGGTATCAGCGAAGATATTGCCAATTCGATCCTTGTAAAAGTTAATCAAATAGGCTCGTTAACCGAAACTATTAACGCGGTTAGCTTAGCCCAAACCAATGGTTATACTTCTGTAATGAGCCATCGTTCTGGCGAAACTGAAGATGCGACTATCGCTGATCTTGCTGTAGCATTAAACTGCGGTCAAATCAAAACCGGTTCGGCTTCACGTTCAGACAGGATCGCTAAATACAATCAGTTACTTCGTATTGAAGAGGAATTAGGCAGCAATGCCAAGTTCATTGGTAAGGATTTTAAATTCTACAAAAAATAATTTCAAACTTAAAAAAGAGCCATCCGTGTAAAAACAGATGGCTCTTTTTAATTGATGCAGATGGGAAAGAACAAACAGCCAGAGTGGTTAAAGCGCGAAATACAGTACTTTAACAAAGCTGATGAATCTTTGGCCGGCAGAGCTGAGCTTACTCCTATCGAGCTGTCCATACTGCAAAACTATTTTGAAACAGACCAGGACGATCCCATATTTGATATGTATCAGATTGAACCTGTTGATGCTACTTTTTTAAAACCATACACCAGCCTGCAGTTTGATTTTGAAACATATGATTACTGGTTGGCTGCCTATACTGATAACTGGGAGCAAACCAAACGTGATAAGGGGTTTATGGGGCAATATCCGCCACCTAAGCAATGATCCCTTAATAATCAAATCATACCAACCCACGTTATTATTATAACAACAACTGACAAAATATATTGATGAATAGAAAAGGGATCGTAAGAAGCCTGTCCATATTATTTATCTTAATTATAGATATAGGATTTGACCGGATTACAAAAAATTATATACGCAGCAATTTTCGATATTATGAGGAGATACTGCCCTTTAAATACAATTATCATTTCCTGATTACCCGTACAGAAAATACCGGCGCATTTTTAAGTCTTGGCGAATCCCTTACAAACCCCTGGCGGTTTATGCTCCTTACCCTTATGCCAGCAGCGGTGCTCCTGTTTGGGCTCATATATATATTGCTGAAAACTAACCTGCACAAATTAACCGTGCTGGGAGTAATTTTGGTACTTGCAGGTGGTATGGGCAATCTTTACGACAGGTGGGTATATAACGGTGTAACCGATTTCATGTTCATTAAATTTAAATGGTTTCAAACAGGGGTGTTCAACGTTGCCGACGTATCTATAGTGATTGGCGTGGCGTTGCTTTTGATCCAGTCATTTTTAAAGGATAAACATAAAAATGAAAACCCAAAAGATAGTGAAGAAAAGATAGAGGTATGATTCGGCATGTATTGCGTTATGAAAGCAAACCGCCATTTGCGATGATGAGCCTGATTTCCGTTATATCGTTTTCAACCGGTAAATTTCCTTCCTAAATAATCCAACAAAATACTCGTTCCTGCACATCTGATATAAAAAACATATCTTTGCAGAAAAAATACTCATTCGCCTACGGTTTTGATCACCGAAAATTCTTCAGATCCGCTTATGCTTTTGGCGACAGCACAATATATATTACAATCATTACATGTCATTCGAAAATTTAAAATTAATTGAGCCCTTACTCAAGGCCTTAAAAACTGAGGGATATACCACACCTACACCAATACAGGCCCAGGCCATCCCTATTATATTACAACGGCAGGACCTGCTGGGCTGCGCACAAACCGGTACCGGTAAAACAGCAGCCTTTGCCCTGCCTATTTTACACTTATTGCACCAGGACAGGATTGCGCATAAAGAGCAAAAAACCATTAAAGCGTTAATATTGACCCCAACCCGCGAACTGGCCATACAAATTGCCGAAAGCTTTACGGCTTATGGTAAACATACCGGCTTAAAAAACCTGGTTATTTTTGGCGGCGTTTCACAAAACCCACAGGTTGACGCTTTAAGACGTGGCGTTGATATTTTGATTGCCACCCCCGGTCGTTTACTTGATTTGATGAACCAGCGTTACGTTCATCTTGAGCATATTAAAATGCTGGTGCTTGACGAGGCCGACCGTATGCTTGATATGGGTTTTGTGCATGATGTTAAAAAGATCATCAGCAAAGTACCTGCAAAAAGACAAACATTGTTTTTTTCGGCTACCATGCCCAAAGAGATCCAACAACTGGCCGATACCATATTAACCAACCCCGAAAAGGTAGAGGTTACTCCCGTATCATCAACGGCCGACACTATTCAGCAGTCACTTTTTTATGTTGATAAGGGCGACAAAAAATCGTTGCTTATCCATGTATTAAAGGATAAGAACATTAAAACCGCACTTGTATTTACCCGTACCAAACATGGCGCCGATAAGGTAGTGAAAGACCTGGTACGTGTAGGCATCACCGCTGAAGCTATCCACGGTAATAAATCACAGAACGCGCGTCAGCGTGCTTTAACTAACTTTAAAAACCGCACCACACGAGTGCTGATAGCCACTGATATTGCTGCCCGGGGTATTGATATTGATGAGCTTACCCATGTTATTAATTACGAAATTCCGAACATTCCTGAAACCTATGTGCACCGTATTGGCCGTACAGGCCGGGCCGGGGCAAATGGGATAGCATTTTCATTTTGCGATGAAGAAGAGCTGGAATTTTTAAAGGATATCCATAAGTTAATTGCTAAAGAGATCCCTGTAGAAGAGGGGCACCCATATCCAATGAGCCCTGTTGCTATGGCGGCCAAACTGGCATCATCACCTAAAAAAGGCGGTGGCGGCGGCAATCACCGTGGTGGTTCGTCATCAAACAGAAATGGCGGCAACAGGCGTAATGGCGGTGGCGGCAAACACGCTGGTGGCGGTAGCGGCCTAAGCGGTGTAAGCCGTTCATCGGGCAGAAACAGGCACTGATTATCTAACCCTTCCCAAACGGGAGGGGTTAAACTAATTTCATTGTTAATAAGTTAATAAGCATATTTGTACCTCTAAATTTTTTTAAATAGTTTTAAATGAAATTCACAGAGCTTATATCAATGAAACGCCTCATTAACCTTTTAAAGAATAAGTTTTTTTTGGCTACCCTTGCCTTTTTGGTGTGGATGATATTTTTTGATAAGAATGATCTTTTCTCGCAATACGAATATCGTAAACAGGTAAATAAACTGAAACAAGAACGTGATTTTTATAAAAAGGAAACCGATCAGGTTAACAAAGAACTTGGTGAGCTAACCTCAAACCCCCAGCAGCTGGAAAAATTTGCCCGCGAAAAATACCTCATGAAAAAAGACAATGAGGATGTTTTTGTAATAGTGCATGAGAAGAAAGATAAATAGTTTTTGAGAAGAGGCAAGACTATTAGAAATAAAAAAGATGTTTATAGAAGCGACGAGTTTAAATTTGTCGCTTTTTTTAAATAAAGTAAGAAGCCCAAAGCCCAAGCCTAAACTTCGCCCTCTCTTTTTCTCAAAAACCACTCACCTGACAACAACAATAGTATCAATACAAATAACCATTTTACATCAATAATATCACTGTAATGTTTATCTTCATAAACCACAGTTTTAATATTATCGTTTTTACGGATCAGATTAGCCAACTGGCCAATCTGTGTGGGGTATAGCATTTTACCGCCGCTTTGTTTGGCAATAGTATTTAGCAGTTGATGATTGGCAGCACTTTGACGAGTTTCAAGGTTGAGTGGCTTCACAGTTAGCTGTCCCGAGGCTTGATATCGCTGCGGTCCGTTTTGAATATTGGCGGTGTAAGTATATTCGCCAACAGGCAGAGTACCTGCATCCAACTGGTAGCTTTGACCATTACGGCTAAATAAGAAACTGTAGTTTTTACCAGCCTGATTTTTAAGCTCTATCTTTACATCAGGAGTGTTGATCAGCTCAAGGGCATCATTATAAAATTCGGCATTAAGTATTACATTTTCGCCTTCGTCAAACACATTGTGCGCCGGATATACGCGAAAGCGCTGTCGGTTGGCATTGGCTGTTAAATATTGTACGGTTTGGCTTAGCAATTCGTTGGTGGCATTGCGGTTGCTATAGTTTTGATATTCGGCCAGTTGCCACCGCCAAAGGCCTTCGCCTGTTAATACTGCGATGCGCCGGCCAGCATCATCTGCGAGAGCAAGTAAGGGATAAATGGTGGCAACGGCGCCTATTTTTTGCTTTAATAGAACAGCGGTATTGGCTGATGTGCTATAATTACCAAATGGAGCCAGCAAAGGCGGTAGCAATGCAATTTTTTTACGCGAAGAATCGGATAAGGTGAAGGCCGGAAAACCGGCTTCGGGCAGGGCAAATACTTCCTGAGATTCTGTTCTGCCGGCGTTGATCTTTACATTGTTTTGTTCCGCGTTAAATGCCTGCAGATCGGTTTGCGAGCCCAATATATACCAAACGGGCGTTTTGCTTTTGGCAATGAAGTTTTTTAAATTGACTGAACTTGCGATCGAAGTCTGGTAGAGTACCATCAAGCTATAATCGGCCAGTTTAATATTTGTTATATCAGCTAACAGGCTGGTTTTTACCTCGAAATTCTTATTGGTTTCAATAGCCTGCTTGATAACTGTAATATCCGGGTGCGGACTTTGGTATATCACTAATATTTTTTGCCGGGCATCCAGCACATCTACATAAATGGTTTCGGTATTGTTTTGGGTTGATAACTCATTTTTAACAGGAGCAATGCTGATATTATATTTTCTTAACCCCTTTTTATCAGCGGTCAGTTTAATGGGGATAACCTTTTTTAAGTCGCCTGCGGTTACCGGTATAGTTTGAGTGTGCACTTGTTTGTCATCTTCAGTAACAGAAAGGCGTATGTTTTCCCCCTTTCCCTGGTAGGCCGCGGCTAAAACTTCTATCTCAAAATCGTTACCCAAAAAGGCAGTTTTGTTATAATTCACGTTACCAATCAGCAGGTCGCGTTTGGCAACGGTATCACCAAGGGCAATAGTATAAATACTGGTTTTAATGTTTTTGGCTTCATATTGTGGATCATTACCCTGATTATACAAGCCATCGGTGGCCAGCACCAATGCGCCTATGTTTTGATTTACAAACCGATTGTTCAACTGCTGCAGGGCCCCTGCAATATCCGTTTGTTTACCGGCAAACTTGTATGATAGGCCATTGCTCAGGTCCTTGCTGAAGTTAAATTCCTGAACATCATATTTGTCTCCAAGTTCCTGCTTTAAGCTGGCAAGATCGTTTATGAACCTTGTGGTGTTAAAGCCCGTAGGTTTGAATGTGTTAACAGATGATGAATTATCCTGTGCAATTAAAACCAGGGGCTTTTGAGGTGAGTACTTGATTGTTTTTACCAGTGGCGAAACCAGCAGCATGGCAATAATAAATATTACAACAGCCCGGATAACGGCCAGCCATAACCTGAATTTTTTTTGCAGGTTTACCGGTTGCCGGTACAATAGCCAGGCATATAGTATCCCCAGTATTAAACAAACAGGTACCCACCATCCGGAAACTGACCCCCAGGTTATTGAAAACATTTTCTTGTACGTTGTAAATAATACTTAATACGTTCAGTCGCAAAATGCGAAATTATTGTGAAATAGGCGGAACAAGTTTTATCCCGAATAGAAGGAAAGTAAATAAGGCCAGCTTTTGCTGGCCTTATTTACTTTATATTTTATTTGCCGTGCCGACCTTGTTTCAACAGCCTACATGCAAAAGTATGCAGCTTGCTGCATACTTGTTCTGTGAGATCCTGAAACAAGTTCAGGATGACCGCACTTTCGTTTTTTGACTTGTATTACAACATCCCGCCATCAACAGGGATCACCTGACCAGTGATATAAGCGGCCATGTCAGATGCAAGGAAAACGCAGGTATTGGCCACGTCTTCGGGCTGCCCGGCGCGTTTAAGCGGAATGCCAGCCTCCCAACCTTCAACCACTTTAGGGTCAAGTACCTCGGTCATCTCGGTTTTGATGAAACCCGGCGCAACAACGTTGGTACGTATGTTACGCGAGCCCAGCTCTTTAGCTATTGATTTGGAAAAACCAATGATGCCTGCCTTTGAAGCCGCGTAATTGGCCTGACCGGCATTTCCCTGTACACCCACAACCGAACTCATATTGATGAACACGCCATTGCGGTTTTTCATCATAATTTTAGAGGCAGCTTTGGTAACATTAAATATTGATTTAAGGTTTACTTCTAAAACCGCGTCCCAGTTTTCTTCGGTCATACGCATCAGCAAACCATCTTTAGTAATGCCCGCATTGTTAACTACTATATGTAAAGTGCCAAAATCTGCTATAATATCATTGATCAGTTTTTCAGCCTCGTCAAATTTGGAAGCATCTGATCGATAGCCTTTTACCTGGGTTCCAAAGCTTTGCAACTCCTGTTCCAGAGCCTGGCCTTTTTCAACCGACGATAAATAAGTAAACGCCACGTTGGCACCGTGCTCGGCAAATTTTTCTGCTATTTTACGACCTATCCCTTTTGACGCACCAGTGATAAGCGCTGTTTTTCCTTCTAATAGTTTCATAATCTGAGTATGAGTATATGATTTCGGGCGGTGAAGTTAGTTAATTAGTGTGAAAGTGCATAGATTTTAGTCTTAGCCAATGGTTCATTAGTCCCCGATAAAAATGCCGACAGGCGGGAATCATTGCTGCTTCGCAATCGTTATTGGAATATCAGCTATAGTCTGCTGGCTTTCCATTATTTTCCTCCAGAAAAAATTAATCAATTCACTAAATATCACTACCTTTGCGGCTCAAAAAATTACGTGTGCATGAGCCAGTCTGTTCAAATAAAAAATGCTTTAATTTCAGTTTACTATAAAGATAATTTAGAGCCAATTATTCGGGAGTTAAACCGCCTTGGTGTTAATATCTATTCAACCGGTGGTACCGAAACTTTCGTTCGCAATTTAGGCATTGATGTTATACCTGTTGAGGATCTTACATCTTATCCTTCTATTTTGGGCGGACGTGTTAAAACCCTGCATCCCAAAGTGTTTGGTGGTATTTTGGCCCGCAGGAGTTTTGATGGTGATGAACAGCAACTTGCACAATATGAAATCCCTGAAATTGATTTGGTAATTGTTGACCTTTACCCGTTTGAAGAGACTGTAAAATCAGGCGCCGCTGAGGAAGATGTGATCGAGAAGATCGATATCGGAGGTATTTCCCTGATTCGCGCCGCGGCCAAGAATTTCAAGGATGTAGTAATTATTGCCTCAAAAAATGACTATGGAACGCTTGAAAATATCCTGAAAACCCAGGAAGGTGCAACCACTATTGATCAGCGCCGCTCATTTGCCCATAAGGCATTCAATATATCATCACATTATGACAGCGCAATATTCCAGTATTTTAACCAGGAAAACCCGCTGCCGATGTTTAAACAAAGTATACAAAGCAGTCAGGTTTTGCGTTATGGCGAAAATCCGCATCAGGCAGGTGTTTTCTACGGCAATTTAGATGCCATGTTTACCAAACTGCATGGTAAGGAACTATCTTACAACAACCTGGTTGATGTAGACGCCGCTGTTGCCCTTATTGATGAATTTACCGAACCAACTGTTGCTATATTAAAACATACCAATGCTTGCGGCATAGCCTCACGCTCTTTTATTAAAGAAGCATGGATTGATGCCCTTGCCTGCGATCCGGTTTCTGCATTTGGCGGAGTGATCATTGCTAATGATGAAATTAACGCTGAAACAGCAACCGAGATCAGCAAAATATTTTATGAAGTGCTGATAGCGCCGGCTTATACCGACGAGGCTGTGAGTATATTACAAGAGAAAAAGAACCGTATAATTTTGGTTCGCCAGCCGGTAGCTTTACCAACAAAACAGTTTAAAACCTTACTAAATGGGGTTATTGAGCAGGATAAAGATGCTGTTATTGAAGGCCCTGCGCAAATGACGCCTGTTACCAACAGGCAACCCACAGAGCATGAACTGCACGATCTTTTCTTTGCCAACAAAGTTGTAAAACACACTAAATCAAATACCATTGTGTTTGCTAAAAACAACCAGTTAATGGCAAGCGGTGTAGGGCAGACTTCAAGGGTTGACTCACTAAAACAAGCTGTTATTAAAGCTAAAAGCTTTGGATTTGACCTGAATGGCGCGGTAATGGCATCTGATGCTTTTTTCCCGTTCCCTGATTGTGCTGAGCTGGCTGCCGAAGCTGGTATAACTGCTATATTGCAACCGGGTGGTTCTATAAATGACAAGCTGTCTGTAGCCATGTGCAACGAAAAAAATATTTCGATGGTGGTTACAGGTGTCCGTCATTTTAAACACTAAATATTAACATAAATTGAGCTAATTAAGGCGTATTTTTTTACTTATTTAGCTCGAATTTTGTTAAATAATGCCAATTTTAACAAAAAAAAGAACGGAATAGAAAATTGGAGAGTACGAATTATTAAAAATAAGAGTTATTAGTACTTATTAGTTTTAATTCGTGAAATTAGTAGCCGGCTGACACATCAGTGGAAGTTTGGATGCTATATTATTAAATTGCAGATTATTTGAAAGAAACATATAGATGGGTTTATTTAATTTTTTTACGCAGGAAATCGCTATCGATTTAGGTACCGCAAATACCCTCATTATACATAATGATAAAGTTGTTGTTGACGAACCGTCTATCGTGGCGTTCGACAGAACTACCAACAAAGTTATCGCCATTGGCCGTCAGGCCATGCAAATGGAAGGTAAAACACATGATAACATCCGCACGGTACGGCCGCTTAAGGATGGTGTAATTGCCGATTTTAACGCCGCCGAGCACATGATACGCGGCATGATCAAAATGATTAACCAGGGTAAAGGCTGGTTTTTTCCATCGCTGCGTATGGTGATCTGTATCCCGTCGGGCATTACCGAGGTGGAGAAACGTGCCGTGCGCGACTCGGCCGAGATTGCCGGCGCTAAAGAGGTTTACCTGATACATGAGCCAATGGCTGCCGCGGTAGGTATTGGTATTGATGTGGAGGAGCCAATGGGTAACATGATCATTGATATTGGCGGTGGTACAACCGAAATCGCGGTTATAGCCCTGTCGGGTATTGTTTGTGATCAGTCTATCCGCGTGGCGGGTGATAACTTTGACTCTGACATTGTACAATACATTCGCCGTCAGCATAATATTATGATAGGAGACCGTACAGCCGAGAAAATTAAAATTGAGGTAGGTGCCGCGTTGCCTGAGCTTACAGACCCACCTGCTGATTTTGCGGTTCAGGGCCGCGATCTGATGACCGGTGTGCCAAAGCAAATCATGGTATCTTATACAGAGATTGCACATTGCCTTGATAAATCTATTTCAAAAATTGAAGAGGCTATTTTAAAGGCCCTGGAAATTACCCCGCCCGAGCTATCGGCAGATATTTACCAAACCGGGATTTATTTAACCGGCGGCGGCGCTTTACTGCGCGGGCTTGATAAACGTGTGGCTGCTAAAACCAAACTGCCTGTTCACGTAGCCGAAGATCCTCTGCGTGCCGTAGTGCGCGGAACCGGCACCGCCCTAAAAAATATAGGTAATTTTAAATTTTTAATGCAGTAGTGACAATTATTGAATTACTGAGTTATAGAATTGGTGGTTTTAATATCATCTTCATTCAATAATTTAGTAATTCACTAATTCAATAAATAAGCCAATGCGTAACCTCTTGATTTTTATCACTAAGTATAACGCGTTTTTTTTATTTCTGATTTTTGAGGTAAGCTCGCTGCTCATTTACGTAAAATACAATTCTTTTCAGAGGGCCACTTTTATCAACTCAACCAATAAGGTTACGGGCACCCTGTACTCGCAGGTTAGTCAGTTTTACGGGTATTTGTCGCTGAAAGAAGTGAACGACAGCCTTGCGCGCGAAAACGCGAATTTACGCGGCATGCTAAAATCGTCCTATTACATTGATACCGTTGAAAAGCACAAGGTTGTTGACACAACCTATAAACAGCAATACACGTATATTGTAGCCAGGGTGATCAACAATTCTACCAACAGGCGCAGCAATTATATCACCATAAACCGCGGGAGTAGAGATGGTATTGCTAAAGACATGGGGGTAATTTGCGGAGCCGGCGTAGTAGGGCAGGTAATTGATGTTTCGGAGCATTTGGCTATCATACAATCGGTGCTGCATAAAAATACCCGGTTTAGCGCTATGCTGGTTAATAATAAAGAAATTGGCTCATTTGTATGGGGTACTGATCTTGACCCTACTAAAGGTTTACTGATTGATATACAAAACAACGCCCAGCCCAAACTGGGCGAGCAGGTGGTTACATCGGGCTATTCACTTTTTCCTACCGGCATACCATTTGGTAAAATAACAAACTTGCATGCCAAAGGCGGGGGCTTGCTGCTAAACGTGGAAGTTGCCCTTGCGGTTGATTTTAGCAAGCTGCAATATGTTTACGTGGTGAACAATAAGTTTGCCCAGGAACAATCGGGACTGGAGGCCGTGCAAAACAAAAATGAGTAGAACTATTTTAGTAAACATTGTAAGGTTTTTGGTTTTGGTGTTTATGCAGGTTTTTTTATTAAAAAATATAACCTTTTACAACCTGTCAACCCCGTACCTGTACATACTGTTTATTTTGCTGCTGCCTTTTGAGGTACCCAATTTGTTATTGTTTATACTGTCATTTATATTGGGTTTAACCATTGATGCCTTTTATGATACACCGGGCCTGCACGCGGCCGCATGCGTGGTGCTGGCCCTGGTACGTGTGCTGTTTATAAGTATAACCGTGCAAAAAGAAGGGTTTGATAACGAACCCGAACCAACCTTAAGTATTATGGGTTTCAGATGGTTTTTTACCTATGCCCTGGTACTCACCTTGTTTCATCATTTTTTCCTGCTTAATTTAGAAGTTTTTAGTTTTTCTGAACTTCAATACACACTAAGCCGTGTTGTTTTGAGTTCATTATTTACAGTATTTTTGATGCTGATATCAGGACTGCTATTTTTCAGAAGGAAAGAACGTAAATGAACAGGTTTTTTGAACGTCGCTACGTTATTACAGGTATTTTCATTACTATTATCCTTATGCTGCTGGCAAGGCTTTACTATATCCAGATAGTTGATGACCGTTACCTGCTGTATGCCAATAAAAACGTTATCCGCCAGTTTGTACTGTACCCCGCGCGCGGCCCGATATTGGATCGTAACGGCAAAATACTTGTTCAGAACGAACCTATATATGACATTACCGTTAACCCAAAAGAGGTAAAACCTTTTGACACGCTGGCCTTTTGTAAATTAATAGGGATTGATAAGGCCGGTTTTGATAAACGTTTCGCTAAAGCGGTAAGATACTCGCCCAACCGCGAATCGATATTTGAAAAGCAATTATCGGTTGAGCTTTACGCCTCGTTTCAGGAAAGACTATTTGAATTTCCGGGATTTTATGTACAGCCCCGTACGGTACGTGCCTATCCCGACTCGGTAGCGGCGCAGTTTTTAGGTTTTATTGGTGAGGCGCAGGACCGCGATATTAAACGATCAGGCGGCTATTACCGTCCTGGCGATTATATAGGCGTTACCGGTGTTGAAAAGGCCTATGAGGAGGTTTTGCGCGGACAGCGGGGCGTGAAAAATATGATGGTTGATTCGCGCGGCGTACCAAAAGGATCTTACGCTAATGGCGCCTTTGATACGGTTGCGCGTTCGGGCGAGCGGCTTACCTCGTCACTTGATATCGACCTTCAGAAACTGGGCGAAAAGCTGATGAAAAACAAGCTGGGAAGTATTGTAGCCATTGAACCATCAAGCGGCGAAATACTATGCTATGTAAGCAGCCCAACGTATGACCCTAACCTGATGGTTGGCAGGGAGCGTGGTAATAATGCTGCCAAAATGTATAATAATCCGTACAAGCCGTTCTTTATAAGGCCTATTCAGGCGCAGTATCCGCCAGGATCATCATTTAAGCCTTTAAGCGCTCTTATAGCTTTACAGGAGGGGATTATCAACCCGCAGGTTACTTATTATTGCACAGGCCATTACAGGGCGGGGAATCGTTTGGTGCCCTGTAGCCATGGCGAAGCGCATGGTTTGGTTAACCTAAGCAGCGCGGTAGCGGTATCATGTAATGGATATTTTTCAATGGTTTTTCAAAAAATAATTGACCGGAGCGGGGCTAAGCGCACCGAAGCCGCTTTTGAAGATTGGCGAACCAACGTTACCAAATTTGGATTGGGGACACGGCTTGATCTGGATATGCCTGCTGAAAGCCGGGGAAACGTGCCTACTCCTTTGCATTATGATAATGTTTATAAAAAAGGCGGATGGCGCTCAAGCACCATTATATCATTGGCCATTGGACAGGGCGAACTTTTGGCCACCCCATTGCAGCTGGCCAATCTTGAATGTACCATAGCTAATCATGGGTTTTTTTATAAGCCGCATTTAATTAAAGCCATAGGAACTGAAAACGTAATTAAAAAAGAATACACCCAAAGAAACTACGTTGGTATAAATTCGGAATATTTTGAACCGGTTATTAACGGAATGCAGCTTGTGGTTGATAATGGTACGGCCAGGCGATCAAAAATACCCGGCATTGTAATGTGCGGTAAAACCGGAACAGCGCAAAACCCGCGCGGAGAAGATAACTCGGTTTTTGTAGCCTTTGCTCCGCGCGAAAATCCGAAGATAGCGATAGCCGTAGTGGTTGAAAATTCTGGTGAGGGCGCGCATTGGGCTGCTCCTATTGCCAGCTTTATAGTTGAAAAATATTTAAAAGGGAAGATCACTCCGCGTGAATCGGGAATTACGGTAGATTATTACGCAAATGCCAACCGCCTTCCTGATTTGAGTATTTATCAACACGACTTGCAAAAAGAGCGGAGAAGAGATAGCATCCGAAGCGTTAGGGCCGATTCGATAAACAAGATCAAAGCTGATTCAATAAAGAAGGCCGCCCAAACGAAAACGGCAAAAAATAACAAACCGGGCAGTTTGGCCGATCTTTTAGCAGGCAGGAGGACTGGCAAATAACATGCATAACCAACGCAGTTTCTTTTTTAATGTAGATTGGGTAACCGTACTCCTTTACCTGGCGCTGTGTATTATTGGGTGGTTTAATATTCATGCCGCCGTGTTTGATGAAAAGCACCCCAGCATTATAGATGCATCTACCAATTACGGCAAACAGTTTATTTATATCAATGCATCAATTGTAATAGCCATTATCATATTGCTGCTCGAAAGCCGCTTTCTTACAGCGCTTGCGCCGGCTTTTTATGTGGTAACCATATTGCTGCTGATATTGGTGCTGGTGGTGGGCCGTAACGTTGGCGGTAACCAGGCCTGGATAAACATAGGAGGGGGATTCAGGCTGCAGCCATCTGAGTTTGCCAAGTTTTCAACCTGTTTGCTGCTTGCCAGGTACCTGAGCTCTGTTAATGTAAAGGTTACCGAGGTAAAATCATTTGTAATAGCCGCGGGTATCATATTATTGCCCATGGTGCTTATAAAGCTACAGCCCGATGATGGGTCAACACTGGTATTTTGCTCGCTTATATTTGTGTTATACCGCGAGGGCTTGTCGTCGTACTTTTTAATAACAATAGGGCTGCTGGTGACGCTCTTTTTAACATCACAGGTATTTAATGAATTTTATATTATAGCGGTAATAGCCGTAATTGCCGCTTTTTTTGCCATTACCATAAAAAGGAACCGCCCGCTTGTTTTTAAAATAATTGCCGGGGCAGCAATAAGCATAGCTTTTGTACTGATAGCTAAACCGCTTTACAACCACGGACTAAAATCGCATCAAAGGGCGCGGATAGATATTGTGCTGGGACTTACAAAAGATAACAAGGGGGTTGGCTATAATCAAAATCAATCCAAAATAGCTATCGGCTCGGGCAGGCTATGGGGCAAAGGTTATTTGCAGGGAACCCAAACCAAATATTCCTTTGTTCCTGAACAAAGCACGGACTTTATTTTTTGTACCGTTGGCGAGGAGTGGGGCTTTGCCGGCTCGGTAGTGGTATTAGGGCTATACCTATTTTTAATTTTGCGTATTGTTATGATTGCCGAAAGGCAGCGGGCGCCATTTTCGCGCATATATGGCTATGGCGTAGCCTCCGTATTATTTTTTCACGTGGTGATCAATATAGCTATGGCCATTGGTGTAATGCCGGTAATAGGTATCCCATTGCCATTTATAAGCTATGGCGGTTCATCATTACTTAGCTTTACCATACTGCTGTTCATCCTTGTTAAGCTGGATTCCAACCGGATGGGGATCGTTTAATTTTAAGCTTTTATTGGAGCTGCCGGGAAATATAATGCGGTATACCGCTTTATTTTAACCGGTGGGATACCTGCGTTTGAGCAAAGCGAAAAACTTCTCGACTGTGGCCTGTTTGCTTTCCCAGTTGTTTTTTACAACATAATTGCTTTTCAAAAAGCGTTCGGCTTCGTCAAACGAATTAAAGCGGTTCAAAATTTCAATAGCTTCGCTGTAAGCCAGGCTGTAACCGTTAAAAAGATCTTTTATATAAAGCAGCTTATCATTCAGGTTAATGGCCGATTTAAGGTCAGTAACAGGCAAAACATTTGCCGGCGAGGTTGCGGCTTTTTCTTTTTCGGCCTTGAGCGCTGATATTTTTTGATTAATGGTAAGCACTTTATTTTCGTCGCTCGCTTTGGTATCATTTGCATCAGCTGCAATTTGCTCTGCCGGTGCTTGGGGTGGTAACGGTTCGACCGAAGGTGCGGTTTCTGCAACCTGGGCAGGCAGTTGTTCAGTTAATTCTTCCTGTTCAAACTGATCGCCCTCATCTTCCCATTCGGCGGCCTCATTAATTTCCAGTTCCTGTTTTACCGGTTCTGGTTCCTGCCGTTCAAACGAGTAGGTGTCGCCTGAGCTGTCAGCACCCAGGTCAATCAGCGGAACCGGTTGCTGTTCTTCTGCCTGAGGAATAATTGGTTCAACCTTAGCCGGGTTATATGGAGCCTGAACCGGAGGCTCCACTTCGGGCGTTAGTTCAAGTTTAGTTTCGGCAGCAGCTTTTTGCTGCACAACAGGTTCAAAGTATCGTTGTTCATGTATGGGATCCTGTCTTTTTTCGGCAGGTGAGGGCTCGCTTTTTTCTGCAGGTGTATGAGGTGTTTCGGCAGGCGGCAACTGCAAAGGCAGGGCGCTGCGTTCATGCAGTCTGCGCAGTATTTCGGCATGGTCCTTTAAAAAATGAGCATTGGCAACAAAAAGCTCAAGTTCAAGCTCATTTAGTTCACTGCTTTCGGCTTCAAGGTAATCATATTGGTCATTAAGCTCTTTTAAAATACCACCTATCTTTTTAAATACATCCATTTGCTTCATGGCTTCAATGTTAGAAAAATGCTTACCAAAAATAGGATTAAATTCTGATATTTGCCCTCCATAATAGTTAGAATGGTATTTAGCGAGGAAGTTTTTAAAAGGAAAAGTGAGTTTGGCGGAAGCATTGAACTGATCTGCGGGTCGATGTTTTCGGGCAAAACAGAAGAGTTGATCAGGAGGCTTAACCGTGCCCGTATTGCAAAGCTGAAAGTTGAGATATTTAGCCCCAAAGCTGATACGCGCTTTATGGAAGACGCCCTTGTATCACACAATTCCAACTCCATACCTTCAACACCGGTTGACAGTGCTTCGGCCATACTATTGCTTTGTAACGGTGCCAATGTTATTGGCATTGACGAGGCCCAGTTTTTTGACGATGAATTGCCCGATGTGTGTAATGCTTTGGCCAATAAAGGTATACGGGTAATTGTTGCCGGTTTGGATATGGATTTTAGAGGCCGTCCCTTTGGCCCTATGCCGGCTATTATGGCCATTGCCGAATCTGTTACCAAGTTGCAGGCCGTTTGCGTTAAATGCGGTAACCCGGCCCTCTACTCTTATCGCCTGGTGCCTGATAGTGCTAAAATATTATTAGGCGAAAAGGAAAGCTACGAGCCCCGCTGCCGTATCTGTTACAACAGTTAAGCTTGTTTTAAATAATATTTTAATCAAGTTGCTGTTTTTCAAAACAAAAGGACATACTCTGAGTGTTTATGCTTAAGAACGGGTTAAGGTAATCTGTAATTGAATATTATAATTATAAATTAAACTTTAAGCTTATTTTGTACTTAAGTTAAGCATCTTATGTCAAAAAAAATTTTAGTGATTGAGGATGATACTGACATCCGGGAAACCATTGTTTATGTTTTGGAAGAGGAGAATTATGAGGTGCTTGCCTCAGATAATGCCAGGATACTAAAAAAAATAAATGAGTTTAACCCCGATCTGATATTGCTTGATAACTGGCTTACCGACTGGGTAAGCGATGCAAACGGGCAACAGTTAAGCAAAGCTTTAAAAAATGACCCGGTTACCAGTCATATCCCGGTGATTATAATTTCGGCTGTTAACAATATAAAGGAAATTGCTGAAGCCGGCGAGGCTGACGGTTATTTAAAAAAACCATTTGATTTAACCGAATTGCTCAGTGTGGTAAAACAGTATACCCAATAGTTTTACAAAGCTCGTGTTGCCTATACAGCCGTGGCCAGATAAAATGCCCGGCTCCGGGGACATATTTGTACGCCGGATAAAATATTTAACATTATTATTTGATAATTAACCGTATGATTTTGGTGGTGTTCTTTTTACACTATCGGTCATGCTAAAAGCTTTGTGGCAAGGCCATCAGCCCTGTTTTGTAGGGCATTTTTAAAAGTTTTTTTGAGGCTGTTATTTTGTATTTGAAACTTAATTGCCTTATTTATAATTAATTGTTGATTATTAAGTGTACCTTTACTTAATTAAATAAAAATTATAATGCAAGGAACAGTAAAATTCTTCAATGAAAGCAAAGGTTTTGGATTTATTACACCAACTAACGGTGGAGCCGAAGTTTTTGTACACGCCTCAGGCCTTATTGACACTATCCGCGAAAACGATAGCGTTACCTACGATGTAGAACAAGGCAAAAAAGGCTTAAATGCGGTAAATGTAAAAGTAGGTTAATAACTCTATTATTATAATCGTACAAGCATCTGCACAACGTGCAGATGCTTTTTTTATGCAACAAAAAACGCGGATGGTTTACCATCCGCGTTTTGATAAGTTGTTATATCAATCGTCAATTAGTTCAGGTACGATTGTAACAGATTTGATTTTGAATTGTGGCGTAAACGCATCAACGCTTTATCTTTTAACTGGCGTACACGCTCACGGGTAAGGTTAAATTTTTCGCCAATTTCTTCTAACGAGTGAGGGGCGTAACCACCCAGCCCAAAGAAAAGGACGATAACCTCGCGGTCACGTTCGGCAAGCACGCTCAACGAGCGTTTTATTTCCTGCGACAATGAATCAAGCATCAGGTCGGTATCAGTTGCAGCATCGGTACTTTGCAATACATCAAGCAAAGTATTTTCTTCGCCCTGGATAAAAGGAGCGTCCATTGATATCTGCCTGCCGGCATTACTCAATGAATCAGATATTTTATCAACTGATACTTCAAGGTCTTCGGCCAACTCCTCAGGTGTTGGTTGCCTTTCAAATTCCTGCTCTAATTTTGAAGCAGCTTTGTGTATCTTGCTCAATGAACCTATTTGGTTTAAAGGCAAGCGCACAATGCGTGATTGCTCAGCTACGGCTGAAAGTATTGACTGGCGGATCCACCATACGGCGTACGAAATGAATTTAAAGCCCTTGGTTTCGTCAAAACGTTTGGCGGCTTTAATTAAGCCTAAGTTGCCTTCATTTATAAGGTCGCCTAAGGTTAGGCCCTGATTTTGATATTGTTTTGCTACCGATACCACAAAGCGAAGGTTAGTTTTTGTTAACCTTTCCAGTGCGGCCTGATCGCCCTCACGTATCTTCTGCGCCAGGATCACTTCTTCCTGCGCGCTGATTAAATCTACCTTGCCTATTTCATGCAGATACTTTTCAAGCGACTGAGACTCGCGATTGGTAATGGATTGGGATATTTTAAGTTGTCTCATTTTTTTGAATAGATTTTTTTCAAGCTAATAAACAGTCCGATAAGATTTTGTCCGGTTGGTTTAACCGGCTGATATAAAAAATAAATTAAATTAAACTTTGCTTCTGTAATTTTTCTATACCCGGATAGTTAAAATGAGGGTTGGCTAATGCTGTTATTGCAGTACGAAGCGTGGTGTTAGTAACCAATAATTGTTTAATCAATATATGATCTCTTAAATGGATGGACAAAGATACACAATTCAATGCCATTATTGTGTCACAAATACATGGCATTGTTATTTAAATATATAACGTTCTTGTAATGGTTTTTAATTAACAAATTCGGTTGCGGGTTTGTTTTTTTTACCATGATTTTTATTCCATTTAATTTTTATTTTGCCGTCTTCGCCATCAGTTGCCAGTATATGCAGTACAATACCGCGCATCCTCTTTTTATTCCGTTCGGCCAGATCAACTATAGCTGTATCTTTTTTAGGGTTGCGGAGCGGGATATCCAGCGCAATATTTGTCCCTGTTGACAAAGAGTAAACACCGGCAACATCCATGTTAAGTACGCTGGAATTAATTTGCATAGGGCTGATAGTTATTTTGTCGCCATTGATGTCAAACCTGCCTTTAAGGTTTGAAAAAGTGATATTGTCAAGGTCACGGAAAGGAAATGCAAATTTACCCACAAGTTGGATAGGCGAAAAATTAACCAGCGCGCCTTTTTTCAGGTCAAACGTTGTTACTCCGTTTATTGACCGTGGCACCAGGTTGCCCTCATTGTTTATGCTGCCTGTGATATGGGCCTGGGCCGACAGAAAACCCTTTAAATTTTTATAAGTGAAACTCTGCAGTCCGAAATTATTAAATGAGTAAAAAAAGTTACTGGTATTTACATTATCAATTTGAGTGTTGAGCAAAAAAGTATTGACAGCACCTTTCTGAATAATATTGCCGGCTAACTTTAATGAACCTCCCGCATGTTTTACACTCACATTTTTAACCCGTATGCTGTTATCGGCTAATAATAAATCGGCATTAGCATTAGTGGCCAAAAACTTTTTGTAGTAAACTTTATCAACATGCAGGTGAAGCTCCGCCTTTCCTTTATCAAAGGCGGTGTTCAGCTGGTTATTTAAATTGGTCTTTCCGTTCCGGGTTTTAACCGGCGCTTTGCCTCTCCGGGTATTCAAAAACCCCAAAAATTCGCCTATATGCAATTGCGGACTGTGTATTTGCCAGCTTATCAGTATTTTTTCAGGATCGGTATAATACAGGTTTAAAAAATTGTTTACACGGCCTTCCATATACACTACGCTCTGGCCGGTTTGCAGCCGTATGTCCTTCATCAGTAAATCATTCTCCGTAAGTTTTAAGGAGATGCCGGTATTTTTAAAATGGAGGTTACGCGGCAAGTAACTTACATCGGCATTTTTAATAATTACAGTTCCGCTTAGTTTTGGTTTATTTAACCGGTAATTCACAAGGTCGGCTTTATAGGCAAGCTTAAGATCAGCAGTGCCTTTGGTAAACCTGAGGCTTTCTTCGCCAATTACTGAATTGAGGTTATCAACATTAAAATGCGATTTAAACACGCCTGTTGCCACGGGCACATTTAAGTTATTAATAAAAGCGGTATCAACAGTAAACGGTAATTGCTTGTAACTTCCGTTAAAATGATAAAGTTTTATTATCGAGTTATCGTCATTTAATCCTTTGCCATTAATGTAATTATTGGAGAACACACCGTTAAAGCTGCAATGCTCAACCTTGGCGCCAGGGATAGTGACAGTATTGTTTTTTACATTGCAGGTAACCAAAATCAACGGATCGCCTGGTCCAAAGCTGCCTTTCAGATCGCATTTTACCGCTATCGGATCGTCAATATTAAACATGTTCAGGCTTTTGGTAATGTTTGGGGCAAGCAGGTTTGCCGCACTTTTCCAAAGGATATTATCATTCACAATATTCAGTGTAAAATCTACCGGATCAGTGGCCAGGTTAAATTTGCCGCCAATGGTAAAAATGTCATCGCCAATATGAAGCTTGTTAGGTGCAACAACAATAAGTTTGCTTTTATTATTGTAATTAATGTCAAATGGCCCCTGGAGTAACTTGTCTTTCAAAAAACTTCCCTTTTTTGTATTAAACGAAAAGCTTTTAACCAGTGTTTTTAGTTGGAGATGCGTATTCCACCCGGTAGCAGGGTAATCCATTTTACCTTTAACATCGTTCGCTTCAAACTTAAATAGCTTCTGCGCTCTCCTGTCGTCAACAACAAATTTAACATTACTCAGCTCAAAACGCTTAATTTGTGTTGGTGAATCGGCATTTGTTTCGGGTGTTTTATTTGTTTTGCTTTTACCTTTAAAAACAGAGGTATTGCTATATCCGGTACTGTCAGTAAACAGATCAATACTGGCGTTGCGTATCTCAATTTTGTTGATCTCTACCTTGCCTTTCATCAGGGCCATGGCATTTACAGAAACGTGAAAATCTTTTGAATCCAGCAACGTGTGGTGATGCGTTGCCCACAGCTTATCTTTGATCGTCACGTTTTTTAACGTTACCGAAACACCCGGAAAACCGCTGAAAAGGGTAGGGTCAATGTTGCCGATAGACAGTGTGCCGTTCAGGTTTTTATTAAGTTCGGCAGTGATCAGGTTAAGTACTTTTTGCTTATTGTAAACTACATATATGGTTATTGCAATAAAAGCTACTATAACTAATGCTATAATACCACCTACTACTTTTAACAATATTTTAACCCATTTAGGCATTTCTGATAATTTACCAATAAAGGTTTAAATAGCCTAATTGTTTGTGTATAAAGCCTGTGGTTGTTAAAAGTTTCTGATTTGTTACAATAGCAGGAGGTAGCGCAATTGAACGGATATGTATTAAAATTATTTATTTAAAAGCTTCAAAGCCTCTTTAATATAATATAAACCCGTTTCTGAATAGGTTAAGCCCAAAGCAAACTGGTGGCCGTGTGCGTCCATTTTTAACAGGGATTTTTTAAGGATATTGATCACCTTATCGGGTTCGTATTTAGGATAGAAGTCCTCATACTGGAATTGCAGAAAAACCAGGCACAACGCGTTTTCCATAGTCTGCACGTCATGGTCAACCTTGAGCTTTTGTTTAAGTAGTATCTGTTTTACTCTTGCAATTTGTTCCGGACCGTAACCAACCTGTTCCATAATAGCACCCGCTTTTTCGGCATGATATTGGGCAAGATCCTTGCGCCACTTTAAATAAGCTTCCCTTCCTTCGGGATAAGTATTGCGCGGTATTTCCCAACGGCCAATATGCTGACTTCTGGACGCCAGCAACAGTTCTTCGTCGGCATCAGGATTGAGTTTTTTAACCCAGTCATACAGTTTTATGGCTAAAAAATATTCCTGTGGCCAGGACGAGCCATCCCAAACAAGGGTATTCGGATCTTTTTGGTTGTAGGCATCAAAATGCTCAAAGGCGGCGCTTAATTTACTCATGGTTATAAATCAGCGTAAATATAATTTATTTAAAGGTGGTTATCCTGTTTTCGATTAGTATAAAATTGTCCTTTGACGATTCGCAAACCGGACAGCAATAGTTAGCGAGTGTTTCAAAGTCAGTGCCCGGAGCAATACCGTTCACCATATCGCCATAAGTCTTATCATAAATACTGAAACAGTTTTTGCATTGGTAAACATGGTGTGTTTCCTTATCCACGTTTTTATCGTCAGCTTCAACGGATAAAACCGGTAATGCTACGTTGTCGTCAATCAAAATGCCATAAAAATAATCGCACAGTTCAATTAAACATTTACCCAGGTCGGTAACCTGTACGTTTTCTTTGTAAACGACATAATCTTTTGAGTTAGGATTAAAATCAACCGTGTGCAACACATCAAACACACCGGGTGCCTGTTTTTTGATAATGATGGAACCGGGCAAACCTGTTTTAGGTTGCATTTTAATGGCAAAACAGAGCCGGTAAGTACGCAGGTCATATTCCTCAAACTCACGTACCAGTTGCTGCTTTAATTCCAGGCTTTCGCTGTTTAGGTTTTCCAGCTGCCAGTTCAGCTCATTAGAAGCATGCCTTACGTTTATGCGATATTTATTTAGTATGATGCCCCATTCTTTACGGTCGACTTCATTAATGCCTTTGATCAGTATTGATTTCCAGGGTGTGGTATATAATTGTCCGATGCGGTTTTTGAGGCAAATGGTACAAATATCCTTCATAAATGCCAGCGGGAACAGCTCATTGCGGCGGTATATGCCCAGCCAGTATTTATTGTTAACATACCGGTTTAGGCCTTCATAATAAGGAAGCTGAAAATCCGGTAATTTTAAAGGCTCGGATATGGGCTGGTCAACAAGGTCACTTTTCGTTTTCACCAGGTTGTAAAACCGGGTATGATCTACCTGCAGCTGGTCGTAAAACAAAGCCTTATGATGCATAATCACCTCTTCGGCTGTTTTACTCAGCGTTGGGATATCATCTGAATAAACCAGCGAAGGCCAGCAATAAATTTCGTTTGTTTTAGGGAAACGGATATACAAATACCAGTAATTGCTTATATCTGATGTGATAAAATTAAAATTACCGCTAAAAAAAGGTATAAAAGTTTGGTTTTTGTCGACCAGGTTAACTTTTAACTTTGGTTTAAAATTAAACAGGTCAAATATATCCTTGTAAACCCCTTCCTTTATCCAGCTTTCGGTATTGAAAATAGCATCTGTTACATAAGAGCTAATGATGTTTGGAAATTCATCCTCATTTATCTCATAACTAATCTCGGCGCGCAACATATCCATTTCCATATCTTCCAGGCTACCCGCCTCAATACAGAAGAACAATTGCTGCCTGTTACCGATACGGATGGCTTTGGCGCCCGCGTTTTCCGCGATCAGCAATAGTTCATATAAATCGCCGGCAGATATTACGCCACCCGGCAAATTAACTTTGATACAATAGGTTTTCGTTTCCATTTGTAGCCTCTTATTTTACTAAAACATCTGTTCCCAGCATCTCTTCCAGCAGGCGTTTTACCTCGGGCCTGCATGATCCGCAACCGGTGCCTGCACCGGTTGTATTGCACAGGTCTTTCAGGTTATTGCAACCCGATGCTATTTTATTACGGATATTGTCGCTGCCTACATTATTGCAACTGCAAACCAGCTTACCCAGTACTGGTTCGGCCTTGTTGCCGCTACGCAGGAGTTGTATCCTCTTTTCGCTAAGTTCGGTCTTGTTGGCTATCAGTTCCCTAAACTCGTTGAATTCGCTTTTATCACCAATCAGGATAGTGCCTACCAGGCGGTCTTCATGGATAATGCACTTTTTATAATAGCGCTTGGCCTTATCAATAAACACAATCTCTTCGTAATTTTGATTGTCAGGGCATTCTGACAGACCAATGCTGCAGAGGTCAAACCCATGTATCTTGATGATGTTCATGAACAATGTGCCTTTGTAATAGCTGGCAATATCGCCGTTCATGTATTTGGCCATTACCTCGGCTTGTTGCTCGGCGGCCGCGGTAATTCCGTACATGGTGCCTTCAAATTCCGCAATTTCACCAATGGCATATATATCCGGGTCGCTGGTTTGCATCCGTTCGTTCACTATAACGCCGCGCTTGCATTCCAGCCCGCAATCTTTGGCAATTTCCAGGTTGGGGGTAGTGCCAATGGCCAGTATCATGGCATCACAGTCTATTTTGTTGCCGCTTTTTAAACCAACCCCGGTTAATTTTGAGCGACCGTAGAATAACTGCACCTCATCATCATAATAAATATCACAACCCTGGTCGGCCATCTCCTCGGCCAATAGCTGACTGCCCAATACATCTAACTGACGGTTTAAAAAGCGCGAAACACGCTGAACAATAGTGATCCTTATGCCAATTTCGCGCAGGGAAGCGGCCATTTCCAAACCCAGTAAACCGCCACCTACAATAACCACGTGGCCTCCATGCGGCACATGTTTTATAAAACTATCGGCATCGTTGCGGCTGCGCATGGTAAAAATACCCGGCAACGACGGCACATTTTTAGGAACCGAAGCCCGGCTGCCGGTTGCCAGCAGTAAAACATCGTAAGGGGTTTTAACCCCTCTTGAATCGGTAACCTGTTTGTTGGCGCGGTCAATTTTATCAATACTTACGCCACGCAGCATTTTTATTTTGTATGCAGGCTCTTCCGAGTCCTTCATTTTTACCAGTTGGTCCCATGATTGCTCACCGCTGATATAGTCAGGCAGCATAACACGGTTATAAAAAGGGTAATTC
Organism: Mucilaginibacter pocheonensis; assembly: GCF_031456535.1. Taxonomy (NCBI): domain Bacteria; kingdom Pseudomonadati; phylum Bacteroidota; class Sphingobacteriia; order Sphingobacteriales; family Sphingobacteriaceae; genus Mucilaginibacter; species Mucilaginibacter pocheonensis. Next base: position 280,712 of record NZ_JAVDUU010000005.1, on the reverse strand, counting down.
TCTTTGCTGAATATCGTGATCTCATCATCAGGATTCAGCTCCCGGTATGATTTTACAAAGCCATATGCCCCCGCACCCGCGCCTACCACCACAATACGTTGAAATGGCTTTTTATACTTTTGCAGGTTTACTGCACAATATTTAAAATCGGGTTCTTTTGATATAGGGTCAACCTGATCGCTGGTAATGTTATTGGCACGGTTAAGATCGTTATTTAAAATTTTACCCCAATGCATGGGCAAAAACACCACACCGCGTTTTATCTGGCTTGTTAATTTGGCCTGTACCTGTACTTCACCTCTTCGTGAGGTTACCACGGTAATATCGCCGTCATTAAGCTGCAATATGATGGCATCATCCGGGTGTATCTCTAAAAAAGCCTGTTTATAATGCTGATTAAGTTTATTTACCTTGCCTGTTTTGCTCATGGTATGCCACTGGTCGCGTATGCGACCGGTAGTCAGTATAAATGGAAAATCATCATCTGGCTTTTCGCTGGTCAGGGTATCCTCAACCGGGCTGATCACCGCTTTTGCTGAAGGGGTATAAAACTGCTTATCGGTAAATAAACGCGGCGTACCTTTTTGGAGACTTTTCTTTTTATAAGGCCATTGTACCGTTTTTTGCTCTTTTAAAATTTCATAATTCAGTCCGCTTATATCAATATTGGTTTTGGCGGTTAGCTTTACATGTTCAGCGTATATAGCGGCCGGGTTTTCAAAATCGAACCCTTTATAACCCATTTTGCGGGCAAACCTGCAAATGATCTCGGCATCGGGCAGCGCTTCTCCCGGCGGGTCAATGATCTTGTTCAGGTAGCTGATGCGGCGTTCAGAATTAGTCATGGTGCCTTCCTTTTCGGCCCAGGCAGCAGCAGGTAATATCACATCTGCATAAGCTAAAGTTTCGGGCTTGTTGCTTATCTCCTGTAGTACCACAAACTTCGCTTTCTTTAGGGCTTCCTCGGCCAGGCGTACATTTGGCAAACTGGTTAGCGGGTTGGTGCACATGATCCAGATAGCTTTTAACCGGCCATCATTAAGGGCCTCAAACATTTCGGTAGCTGTTAAGCCCGGTTTGGGCTGAATAGCGGTACCGCCCCAGAATTTTTGTACCTCCTCGCGGTGCAGCGGATTATTGAGGTTGCGATGGGCCGGAAGCAGATTTGCCAGGCCGCCAACTTCCCTGCCGCCCATTGCATTGGGCTGCCCGGTTAATGATAGCGGGCCCGATCCTGGTTTGCCAATATGGCCGGTAATTAAATTTAGGTTAATGAGGCTTAAATTTTTATTTACCCCTATGGCACTTTGGTTAAGCCCCATGGTCCACATGGTAATAAAGCCTTTTGCTTCGCCAATGTACTTGGCAGCAAGGCGGATACTGCTTTCGCTTAACCCGCAAATATTTGCAGCTTCGGCCAGTGTTTTTTGGAAAACTATGGTGCTGTATTGTTCAAAACCTTCGGCATGGTTATTAATAAAGTCAATATCAATATCGCCGTTCTCAATCAGTAACCGGCCAATGGCATGGTTAAGGGTAATATCGGTACCCGGATTTATCTGCAGATGCAGATCTGCAATGGCACAGGTATCGGTAACCCGCGGGTCAACAACGATGATCTTTGCATTGGGGTTTGCAGCTTTGTGTGCCTCAACTCTTCTCCATAAAATGGGGTGGCACCAGGCCGGGTTACCACCCATAATATAAAAGCAATTGGCAAGTTCAATATCATCATAACAGAGCGGAACGCTGTCTTCGCCCAAAGCGGTTTTATAAGCCACTACCGCACTGCTCATGCATAGGCGCGAGTTGGTATCGAGGTTATTGCTGCCGATAAACCCTTTCATTAGTTTGTTAACCACATAATACTCCTCGGTTAAGCACTGTCCCGATGCATAAAAAGCCACGGAGTCGGGCCCGTATTTGTCAATAAAAGTTTTAAAAACAGCGGCGGTACGTTCAAGCGCCTCATCCCAGCTTACCTGCTGCATGGGCATGCTTTTGTTATAACGCATTTGCGGATAAAGCAGGCGGTCGCTTTTGTCATTTACGGTATAATGCAAATTCATCCCTTTGCTGCAAAGCATTCCCTTATTTACTGGATGCTCTGCATCGCCCTGCAGTGTAATGGTTCCGTTTTTTTCTTTGTTTACCACAACGCCGCAACCCACCCCGCAATAACAGCAGGTGGAGGTTACGGCATTGGCGGTAAACCTGTTTTTAGATGTTGATGCTTTTACGCTCATGATTTATTATGCCATGCTGCCTGCTATTACAGGGTCAGTTTCTTTACTGGGAACTGATTGTTTGTAAAAACGGGTTATGAAAACAATGATGGATACCGCAATAACGGTGTAGCCTATATAAGTAAATGCCTGTACGTAAGTAATGGAATCAGACTTGAACAGGAAGCCGAATAACATGCCGCCGAAATTGCCCCCGGCACCAACTATACCGCTTACCAGGCCTACATTTTTGGTATTCACAAATGGTACTATACCATAAGTAGCACCGTTTGCCATTTTAAGGAACAGCGCGAATGAAAGCATAGAAACAATAGCGGCCAATAACGAGCCTGATTGTGCAAATAATATTAACAATGCGCCTTCACATAATAAAACACCGGCAAGTAATAAGCCTTTACCCCGCATACCGAATTTGTTGCCAACCTTGTCAGATACAATGCCACCCAAAGCGCGGGCAAATATGTTCATGAAGCCAAAGATTCCGGCCCAAAAGCCAGCAGAGCTTTGTGAAAGATGAAAGGAGTCGACAAAATGAAGCGAGGCCACGTTGTCAAAAGTGATCTCCATACCAAAGCACATGGCATAGGCCATAGTTAAGGCCCAGATACGCCAGTCGGCCAGCACGCTCCAGTCTGTTTTTGATGACTTGCCCTGGGTATAACCAACCTCGTCATAGTTTCCGTTAGGGGTATCTTTCGTGTATTTTGAATATAAAAAAGCAATAACCAGCATCATTACGCCGGGAACAATCATAGCATAACGCCATGCCTCGGCTTTGGTATAGCCAAAACCTACAATAGCTGCAAATATTAAAGGCATTACCATGTTAGTTACGCCGCCGCCCAGGTTGCCCCAGCCACCGGTTACCGCGTTTGCAGTACCTTTTAATTTTGGCGCGAACATCATGGAAGTATGGAACTGTGTAATTACAAACGAAGCCCCAATAACCCCAATAGCCAGCCTGAACAATAAAAAGGTGGTATAATCATGTGCCAGTCCTACAAAAAACACCGGCAATGAACCCACCAGCAAAAGCCTGATGGCTGTTTTGCGCGGCCCCCAGGTATCGCAAAGCTTACCGATGATAAGGCGGGCTATAATGGTTGCCGATACTGATGCTATAATAATATTACCTATTTGCCCTTTGGTAAGGTGAAGTTCCGCACGAATGGTAGGCATTAAAGGCGCCAAACCGAACCATCCGAAGAAACAAACAAAAAACATGAGCCAGGTGATGTGAAATGTGCGCATTTGAACACCTTTCAGCGAAAATATGTTGAGTTTGGTGAGTTGATTTTCCATGGTTCTAAATTTTTAATGTAAGGGGTTTATTTATTTAAAAATTCGGGTTTAATGTTTATCTGCAGGTAAGCCCATACTGGTTTTAAATTGGCAGTGCCAGGCGTTATATTTTTGGCGTACTCCATGCTGTGCGTGGCCGCCATGTATGACAGGCCAAGATCAAGACCTGTAAATTTATTGAGCTTGTAGCCGGTAGTAAGGTCAAACTCGGTACCGAGGTATTTGCCTACTGGCTTGCCACTAATGTCTTTTTGATTCTGTGCCAGCATAAAATAATGGTTGGCAAGTTCTGTTGTGAAGCGGTTGTTGGCCGACGCATACTTTATTTTTAAGTATGGGTTGCTTAAACCTCCTGTTGGCGAGCCGCTTACTGCATAAAAATAATCCATGTATCCCCAAAACTTATGCGGCGTGCCATATAAGGGGTCAAAGCGGTGGTTGGTTTTTGATGTTGAAAAAGCGTCATTACCCGACAAATAATCCCAACCTGCCGCGTAGCTTATAGTACTGGGCTTATAAGTTATGGATGTAGTAATGGTATAGGCGCTTAACGATAGCCCATCGCGATCATGACCACCCTGGTAGTAAAAGCCACCGGTTAATGCCAACTGGTTTTTATCGCCAAAGGCTGGATTTACCAATAAGCCTGTGGTATACCTGGTATTTACCCCGGTTTGATTAAAACGTTTGCCATATAAATAGCCAACCTCAGTTCCGGAAGTATTTTTAACCGAGTCTAACACGTATTTGCTAAACTGGTCGGCCAGGAACAGACCTGATATTTTGGTTTTGTTGAATTTTTTTGCGGCGTATAAATACTCCAAAGCCTTGTAGTTTTGGGTTGACGCGTTGGAGCCGGGAGGGTTAAGATAAGCCGGACTTCCATTTTTAGCACTGATACCGGCAGCATTAATAAGCGGAATAAAACCTGTGGGTGTGTTTATGAGGTTGCCCTTGCTGTCTTTTACAGTAGCAGGTACGTTGGCCGGTGTGTAATAGGTACCATTATAATTAATGGCGTCGGAGTTTTGATTAAATGCCGCGCCAAGATCAAGCTGCCAGCCATTTTGTAACATTTTTAGTACAATGGCGTCATGGCGGCGCCCCTGCTGTGTCCAGTCTAAGTTACCAAGCAGGCGCTCATCATCATAAACCAGTTCCTGGCGGCCAATTTTAACGGCAAAATAATCAAGCGGCGATGATTTAAAAGAAGTGTCTTTTTTGTTGGATAAAATAATTTCGGCCCAAGCCTCGTGCAACCCTAATTTATTACCATCGGCAACAGTTGTGGTTGATGCGTCCTGTCCCCATAGGCGAACATCCTGAACGGCTGTGTGGAAAATAAGTTTACTTGATTTGTAATCAAGCGTTAAACGCGTTCGTTGCGACACGAAAGCTGCATCTTTGTACCCCGTGGTTTGAAGGGTACCATAACCATCCCTTAATTCACCCCTTGTTCTTAATTGTCCTGAAAAAGTTACCTGGGCATCTGCATGTAAAGAGGAAAAACTGAAAACAATGAATGCAATAAAAGGAATAGTGTATTGGTTTAATACATTTTTGTACATTTGAGATAGTTTTTTATTTGTTAAAGCAATGAAAACTGTTTAACCCTGTCTGGGAATGCGACCTCCCGGCAGGGCTTTTTTATATCTTATATTTAAAGTTTCTATCCATAGGCATCTAATTTCTATTTTTTTCAGATTATTTGACTTTCATTGTGATAAATATATCTAAAATGGCATTATATATCAATAATTGCGCAATCATTTGTGTCTTTTTATGATTTAAATCATGGAAACTCCATTTTTTTATTAAATCATCAATTTTATAACGGCTTAAAACTGATTAAATAACATATTTATAATGTAAAAAGATGATTATGTTAATTTTTATTGTTAAAAAAACAATTTATGTTCATTTAAAATGCAGTTTTATCACTTAATTTCTGTTCAACTACGATAAAACTGCATAAATTATGACATTTATCATGCTATTGTTATGTTTAATTTGTGATATTTATTAATTAATATTGCAAAATGTGTTGTTTTGGAAAGTAAAAAATGACGTTGATGAAAAAAAGTCAAAATATTTGTGATAATAAGAGTTGTTTTTTATGTAAAAACAGTTTAAAGGAGTGGTTGCCCGCGATTGCAGCGCATAAAACCAATTTTAAAGTAAAAAAGGGAGAGGTTATTTTTAAAGAAGGCGATCCCGTGACCGGAATTTATTTTGTTAACTCCGGTAAGGTAAAAGTTTATAAAAAATGGGATAAAGATAAAGAGCTTATTGTGCGGTTTGCTAAAGAAGGCTCTCTTTTTGGCCATAGGGGGCTAGGAAAAGGCGGTAATTATCCTATATCGGCTTCTGCACTTGAACCCACAGTTGTTTGTTATGTAGATATTGCTTTTTTTGAAGCTTCATTAAAAGTTAATCCTGATTTTACTTACGAGCTGCTTATGTTTTTAACCGAAGAGCTAAAGCAATCAGAAAGAAAAATGCGTAACCTGGCCCACATGCCGGTTAAGGGCCGTGTGGCCGAGGCGCTGATCTCGCTTCAAAACCAGTTTGGCACCACTGCCGATGGTTTTATTAATATTGACCTCAGCCGGCAGGATCTTGCTTCATACGCCGGGGCTACCTATGAAACCGTTTTTAGAATGATGAATGAACTTGTAAGTGAAAAACTGATCAGTTTATCTGGGAAAAGCATTCGCCTTGTTAATCGCGATGAGCTTTTAAAGCTGGCCCAGGATGTTGTTTTTCTTTAAACGCATTTAAACAATACCTATGTAAACCTTCCCGTCGGTTACTTTTACCGGATAAGTTTTAATTTGGTACTCTTCGCCGGTCAGGCATTCACCGGTTAAAAGCGAAAATGATTTTTTGTGGAACGGACAGGCTACTTTGGGGTTGCAATCCTCACCGGTGCTGCCTATCATTCCGCGCGAAAGCACCATCTGTTGCTTATGCGGGCAAAGATTTTGTGTGGCGTACCATTCGCCGCGGCGTGAAAAATTAAATAAAGCTATTTGCTCATCTCCATGTTTTACACAGGCTCCTCCATTTTCGGGTACATCATCTGTGTAGCAAGCTAAAACCCATTGAATATCTGCTATTGTTTCCATGTTTTTATATTTTTTACTTTATCATTCTGAGGGCCTGATTTTAAATCAGGCAGTTACATTCGGTACAAAAAGCGTTTTTAATTATAAATTATATTACCACTGTGCTTTTACCTGCTCGCGCATGGTTTCAAATTTTATAGAAGGATCTTTCTCTTCCGGGGCGTTCACAAAATGGGCAAAGCGTTTGCGCAGGTTAGGGTTTTCAACCACCTCTTTCCATTCGCAATGGTAAGTATCTACCAGTTGCTGCATTTCTTCGTCTAGTTTTTCGGCAATTCCCAGGCTGTCATTAATAATTACATTTTTCAGGTAGCTCATGCCGCCTTCCATTTTATTTAGCCATGTAGCTGTCCTGGTTAATGGATCGGCTGTTTTAATATAAAACATCAGGAATCTGTCAATGTATTTAATGCAGGTAGCGCTGTCAACATCGGTAGCCAGCAATTGTGCATGCTGTGGTTTTGAGCCGCCATTGCCGCAAACGTACAGGTTCCAGCCTTTTTCAGTAGCTATTATGCCAAAATCTTTTGATTGGGCTTCGGCGCATTCGCGTATGCAGCCACTTACGCCGCCTTTAAGTTTATGTGGTGCACGAATGCCTTTGTATCTTTCTTCAATTTCAATGGCAAATGATACGCTGTCATGTAAGCCAAAGCGGCACCAGGTGCTGCCTACGCAACTTTTAACAGTACGCAGCGCTTTACCATAGGCGTGGCCGCTTTCGAAGCCGGCGTCAATCAATTCTTCCCATATTTCGGGCAGGTCATTTACGTGGGCGCCAAACATATCAATACGCTGGCCTCCGGTTATTTTAGTATAAAGCCCGTATTTTTTTGCAACCTGACCTATTACTATCAATTTATCAGGTGTTATTTCGCCACCCGGAATACGCGGCACAACCGAATAGGTTCCGCCTTTTTGTATGTTGGCCAGGTAGCGGTCATTGCTATCCTGAATGGTATCCTGTTTTACGATCACATCATTCCACAGGCTTGATAGGATGCTGGCTACCGCGGGTTTACAAACCTCGCAGCCATCGCCTTTGCCAAAATGATCAAGCACCAGGTCGTAGTTTTTAACCTTGTTTATTTTTACAAGGTCATACAGTTCCTGGCGCGAGTATTCAAAATGCTCGCATATTACGTTTTTAACATATTGTCCGTTGGCCTTCATAGTACCTGCTATCAGGTCTTTAACCAACGGAACACAGCCGCCACAGCCTGTGCCGGCTTTTGTGCATTTCTTGATCTCGTCAATGCCGCAGGCCCCGTCGTTAACAGCCGAACAAATGGCTGATTTGCTTACCGCTTCGCATGAGCAGATGAGAGCGTCGTCGGGTAAATTCATTACACCGGCGCCTTCGTTCGCTTCGCCACCCCTGGAGCCCAGTATCAGGTCTTCCGGGTTTGGTGGCAATGCTATCTTGTTGTTAACGGTTTGCAGCAGCATATTATAAGCATCGGCATCGCCAATTAAAATACCGCCAAGCAGGTATTTGCCATCGTTGGTAATGTTGATGCGTTTGTATATGCCTTTATGGGTGTCTTCAAATACAATGGTACGGCAATCGGGTTCGGTAATAAAAGCATCCCCGAAGCTGGCTACGTCAACGCCAATTAATTTGAGCTTGGTGCTCATATCGTATCCATAAAAGCCTTTTTCGCCACCTGTTAAGTAAGAGGCTACAATATCAGCCATTTCATATCCCGGGGCAACAAGTCCATATATCATACCTTCGTATAAGGCACATTCGCCTATGGCAAAGATGTTCTCGTCGCTGGTTTGCATCCTTTCATTTACCACAATGCCGCCACGGGTGCCGGTATGCAGGCCTGCCAGTTTTGCAAGTTCATCCCTTGGGCGTATGCCGGCCGATATTACCATTATATCAATAGGCAGGCTGGTATCATCATTAAAGCGTAATGCTTCAATCTTGCGTTCGCCAACAAAGGCTGATGTGTTTTTATTAAGATGGATATTTAGTCCGAGGCTTTTTAATTTGGAAAGGAGCATGCCGCTGCCTGCCGAATCTATCTGGCGGGGCATCAGGCGAGGTGCAAATTCAATTACATGAGTTTCCTGTATACCCAGGTCAATCAGTGCTTTTGCAGCCTCAAGACCCAGAAGGCCGCCTCCCATTACAGCGCCTACTTTGGCATTTGTAGCATATGACTTGATCAGGTCAAGATCTTCAATGGTGCGGTAAACAAATACGCCCTCTTTTTCAACGCCCGGAATATCAGGCACAAAGGCTGATGATCCGGTAGCGAGCACCAGATAGTCATATCTGATGGTAACGCCTTTTAAGGAATGAACTGTTTTTTCGCCGCGGTTTATTTCCTGAACTGGATCATTAAGATGTAACTTTATCCCGTTGTCGGTATACCAGGAGGCGGTAGAGAGTGATAGGTCACTTGCTGATTTGCCATTAAAATACTCACTGAGGTGAACCCTGTCATAAGCTATGCGGGGTTCTTCGCCAAAAACAATGATATTGAAATGAGATGATTTGGCTATTAGTTTTTCGCAAAACTTATAACCTACCATTCCATTGCCGACAACTACGATGGTTGGTTGAAACATATCTTAATTTTTTAAATGTTAAAGCAAAAACTGTATTTACAATGCATTTAGTTGCGACCTCAAAGCATTATGGTAACAATATTAACCAAATAAATCAGTATTTGCAATATTTGACACTGATAAAAATTAAAATTTTGGTGATTTTTATGATATTTATAATATTTAATGATGTTTTGCCTTTAATTTTTAGATTATTTTATGACTTGTATTGTTTTTAAACCATTCGAATTGATTATAATTGGCAATAATTAAGTTTTTTCTGAAATTTAACTGATATATGGATAACAAAATACCATTTCCGGAATTGTTTGTGCTTGGTGCCGGTCCTGGCGACCCGGAATTGATAACTTTGAAGGGCTATAAGATATTACAAGAGGCAGATGTTATATTATATGACAACCTGGCTAACAAAAGTTTATTGGATATTGCCAAAACCGACTGTGAAAAGGTTTATGTAGGCAAACATCCTTATGGCAGCTACACCCCGCAGGAAACTATTCATGAAATGATAAAGCATTATGCTTTTACCAGGGGCAAAGTGGTACGTTTAAAAGGCGGGGATCCGTTTATATTTGGCCGCGGTTTTGAAGAGATCATGTACGCGAGAGAGCAGGGTATAAAAACACATTACATACCGGGAATAACCAGCATGCAGGCTTCGGGTTTTTTGGATATACCCTTAACCCACCGGGCTATGAGCGAAGGGGTTTGGATAATAACCGGTACCAAAAAAGATGGCACATTATCTGCCGATTTAAAACTGGCCATGCAAAGTAATGCTACTGTGGTTATTTATATGGGCATGAAGCAAATTGCCTCTATTGCCGAAACCTATATATTGGAAGGGAAAGGAGAGATGCCCGCGGCAATTATTCAGCATGCGTCGTTGCCGCAGCAAAAATCGGTTAAAGGGTTGGTAAAAGACCTTCCCCAAATGGCAGCTAAAGATCAGTTTACTCACCCCTCCATTATTATTATAGGTGAGGTTGCTGGTTTATCTGTATGATGTGCATACCTATTATATATATAGCATTATGAAAATTAGGATAAAAGGGAATTCGTTAAGGTACAGGCTTACCAAAACCGATGTTGAGCGCTTTTTAAACAATGGTTATTTGGAAGAACAAACGGTTTTTGGCAGCAGCGTACTAACATACGCAGTGAAGGTTTATAATTCAAGCCATCTTTCGGCAAGTTTCGACGATAATAAGATTACCTTGTTCATGCCTGAGTCAATGGCTAATGAATGGGTTTCAACAGATAAGGTAGGATTTGAAGAAAACAACGGCCAGCTTTATTTATTGATTGAAAAAGACTTTAAATGTTTGGATAATGTGGCCGAAGATCAGAGCGATAATTATCCAAACCCGCTATCTGGCAAAATTGTTTAGTTGTGAGTTAGCTTGAATATTCTTTCAATAATTGGCGGTATTGATTTAGTATAGCTGATTTTGAAATAAAACCAACAAATTTATGGCCGTCAACAACGGGCAGGTTCCAGGTATTGGTTTCGTCAAATTTTTTAACTATTTCGCGTACATCGTCGTCAACATCAATGATGGCGGGCGGTGTAATCATTACCTTTTGAACGTTTAACTCATCGTGCAGGTCTTTGTTAAACATTACCGGCCTGATGTCATCAAGCATGACAATGCCTTCCAATACATGGTCATCATTGGTTACGGCGATGAAGTTCTTCTTCCCCTTGCTGATCAATTCTATCAGCTCATTGAATGATGCATAGATACTTATCTCCTGCACATCTTTATCAACCAGTTGAGAGGTATGTAGTAAAGAGAGCAGGTTTTGGTCATGCTCACGGGTGAATATCTTGCCTTCCTGCGCCAGTTGTTTCAAATCGGGCGATATAGATGAAAATCGTTTGGCTATCAGAAACGATACTACAGAAACTATCATGAGCGGAATAAACAGATCATACCCTGAGCTTGATTCGGCTATAAGAAATATTGCTGTCAGCGGGGCGTATAATACACCGCTCATTACGCCGGCCATGCCCACTATTACCATATTGGTTACCGGTACATTCGGAATCCCTAATTGTGTACATAATGTGGCAATAAAATAACCTAAGGTTCCGCCGGCAAACAGCGCAGGGGCAAAATTGCCGCCATTGCCGCCTCCATAAATAGTAATTGAAGTAGCAAAAGCTTTTAACAGGCAAATAAACCCCAAAAATAACAGGATGAACCACTGGTGAAAAGTGAAATACTTAAAAAAGCTCACTGCCATAATGCTCTGCACATTGCCGGTAGCCCAGCCTTTAACGGTAGAGTAACCTTCGCCAAACAACGGAGGGAATAATACACAGAGCAAAGAAAGCAATGCTCCGGCTATAAGGGCTTTTTGTAAACGGCTTCTTTTTAAATGTTTAAACTGGTGCTCAACCCACTGTGATATAACAACAAAATAACGAGCGTATAAACCACAGGCAATACCCAGTACAATATAAAATGGTATATTCTTATAATTAAAGGGGTTTCTTGTCGTAAATTGAAACAAGGCCTCTTCATTAAGGATTATTCGTGATATAAGGCTGCCGCAAACGGCTGCAACAACCAACGGAAGAAAGTCCGTGAATACTACACCGGTAAGCAATATTTCAAACGCAAACATCATACCTGCAATAGGTGCGTTGAAGGCCGATGCGATACCGGCGGTAGCGCCGGCAGCAAGCAAAAGGGTGCGGTCTTTATAATCCAAGTTATAGGTTTTGGCAAAGTTTGAACCTATGGCTGATCCGGTTACCGCAATGGGGCTCTCTAAACCTGCGGAGCCGCCCAGACCTACGGTGATGGCGCTCTGTACAATTTGAGAGTACATTTTTACAGGTGATACCAGACTGGAATTTTGGGCAATTTCATACAATATGGCCGGGATTCCCTTGCGGTCGTTGCCGCGATAAATATATAATACAACCAGTGTAGTAAGCACAATGCCTAATAATGGAAATACGATGTAAAAAACAATTTGTTGTTCGAACTGGAATTTGGAAGTTATAAGATAATGGATATAATGCACCAGCATTTTTAAAACTACGCCGGCAAGACCAGCTGTGCAGCCAACCAGGATGCCTGATAATATCAGGAAATGGGTATGTGAAAGATAACTGCGTACCCAAAGCAGGATGATCTCATAGCTTTTAACTTTTTGTACGCTATTGGCCCTAAAATCTCTTTGAAATTTAAAAAAATTATGAAAGCGTTTTAATTTACTGTATTTGCTCACTTTGAACCTCCGCGTGCAATTTAAGCATAAATTAAGTGTGATGTTTTAAAAAGGCTTATTTGTAAATGTTAAATGCAGATCTGCTATTTCCGGTCAAGCGTCATTTCCTTCAGGGCATCTTCATTTAAGAGCTTAAAATTTTTGCCGTTAAATTCAATCACCTTGCTTTGAGTAAATTCCTGCGTTACCTTAAAAAAGGTTTCATAAACCACACTGGCATATGATGATATATCCTGCCGGGTCAATTCTATATCCACATAACCATCGGGTTTTAAACCAAACTGGTACCGGAGCGATAACAGTGCCTGCGCTATTCGCTCTTTTACCGGCATGTGAGCAAGATTGCGCATCCTTTTTTCAGATTCCTGAAGCTCATTGGCAAAAAATTTCATCAGTTTATACGTGAGCTGACTATTGACGTTGAGCGATGACTCAAAAAAATCCATCTTAACATAACAAACCACTCCTGATTCAATAGCCGTTGCCGACACAGGATATGTTGAGGTATCACCCAACCCCAGGTGGCCAAAAATGTCACCGTCTTTGGCAAATCTCAGTATCAGGTCTTTTTCCTGCCCCCATTGTTTATGCACTTTCACAATGCCTTTATACATAAAATATATGCCGGTAACCGCGTCGCCTTCTTTAAATAGCGATTGTCCTTTTTTTAATATAAAATTCTCTTTATTGACGCCGATGGCCGGTAACCAGTCTTTTAAACAGTTCCGGCACAAAAAGCAGGTGTTAAGATCGCATTGGTGCGTAGTTTTTGTCATAAAATGTTTGCTTGCGGTAACATTGCAATATTAATTATTTGCCTATAAACCCCAGTTTGAATGCGGCACAAGTTAACAAATTAAATCTTTATGAAACTGATTTATATTGTTTGTGTAATATAATTTATTACTTAAATCTTATATATATAAGATTTAATATTGTTTATACAATATAATAATTGAATTTTCACTTCTTTTTAACACTAACAATCCTTAGCTTTGCAACCCGAAAAGCAGGCTATAAATTAGCCGTATAGAAAAAGATGAAAAAAGCAATTCCCCTTTCGCCCGCATTAAATTACATGCAAACTCCACCTGATAGTTCTAAAAACAGCAAGTTTTTAAAGCAACGATTGGTAATTATTTCTTGTTTATCAGTTGCGGTGGCTTCGGCAATTAGTGTTGTGGCCAAAATTCTTATTTATCTTATCAACCTGGTTACCAATGTCTCTTTTTACGGTTCATTCAATTTAAATTTTCATTCACCAGCAAATAACCACCTGGGCGCATGGGTTATTGTTATACCTGCAATAGGAGGGGTGCTTGTTGGAATTATGGCTTTTTATGGCTCAAAGGCTATAAGGGGGCACGGCATCCCCGAGGCTATGGAGCAAATATTGGTTAATGAAAGCAATATCAAACCATCAATTACCTTTTTTAAACCTATATCATCGGCAATAGCTATTGGTACAGGTGGCCCGTTTGGCGCAGAGGGCCCTATTATAGCAACAGGCGGGGCATTAGGTTCAACCCTCGGTCAGTTATTCCGGATAACGGCCAATGAGCGTAAAATTATTTTGGCAGCGGGAGCAACAGCGGGCATGGCAGCTATTTTTGGTACCCCTATAGCCGCGGTATTCCTGGCCATTGAATTATTGTTGTTTGAGTTTTCTCCTAAATCAATATTGCCCGTAGCTTTAGCTTGTATTACGGGTGCCGCGGGGCATCATTTACTATTTGAACAAGGCCCGGTATTCCCCATGCCTGATCTGCTTACTCCATCTAATCTGGCTTTAGGAATTTATAGCTTTATGGGTATCGTCATCGGGTTTTTATCTTTGGGCATTACCAAAATAGTATATTTTATTGAAGATAGTTTTGAGAAGTTGCCCATTCACTGGATGTGGTGGCCGGCCATTGGCGGCCTGGCGGTAGGAGTAATCGGTTTTTTTGCACCGCACACCCTTGGTGTTGGTTATGATAATATAACAGGTTTGTTATCAGGTAAATGGCCGTTAACGCTCATTTGCAGCCTGCTGTTTTTAAAGTTCCTGTCATGGGCCATTGCTTTGGGCAGCGGTACATCAGGCGGAACGCTGGCGCCTTTATTAACTATGGGTGGAGCGGCTGGTGCCCTCACAGGTACTGTAATATTGGCTTTGTTCCCTAATTCGGGTGTGAATATACCTATGGCCGCGCTGGTTGGTATGTCGGCTATGTTTGCAGGGGCTTCCAGGGCTTATTTGACCAGCATAACCTTCGCGTTAGAAGCTACTATGCAGTCACATGCTTTACTTCCTTTACTGGGTGCCTGCACGGCAGCCTATATGGTTTCGTTCTTTTTGATGGAAAATACCATCATGACCGAAAAAATTGCCCGTCGCGGGATTTTTACACCAGATTCTTTTGAGCCTGATCTTTTGCAAAAAATGGTGGTTTCGCAGGTGATCCGTGAGGAAGGTACTGTGATTAATGTTAACAACAGCATAGCCGACGTGAGAAGCTGGGTTAATATCAACAATATTCATGACAACCATTTTATTATAGTTAACAATGACGGTGAGTTTAGCGGCACTTTAAAATTAACGGATATTTATAGCAGCAACCTTGATGAGACATCGTCTTTACAGGATCTGCTAAAAAAAGAGCTTGGTGCTTCGGTTAGCAGTAATGATACACTAAGGTTTGCTATGGAAACCATGTCAAACGCCGACGTTGAAGTATTGCCGGTATTGTCGTCTGACCTTAAAGTAATTGGAATATTATCTTACCTGGATATTATATCGGCCTTCAAAATTGAAGCTGATAAAACCCAACAGCCTTATGTTAAAATTTCGCTTAAGCGTCAGCGCATGAAAATGCTGGTAAGGGGCCGTAAATTGGTTAATGTTAATACTGCCGGTAAATAGTTTAATTTACGATTCTTAAAAGTTTATTTTTTCTCCTGTAAAAACTGCTTTAATATCAAAGCATGATTATGTTCCTGATTATTGGTCGCATATAGTAAGGTAACAACCTGGTTGTTTTTCACCAACTCGGCCAGTTCCTGAACGCTTGCTTGCGCTTGCCGTAATTCTGCCAGATAGTCGTGCTGAAATGCCGCCCAATTTTGCGGGTTTGCATGAAATTGCTTACGCAATTCGGTCGACGGGGCAACTTCCTTCATCCACCGGTATAGTTGGGCGCGTTCCTTTGTTATTCCCCGTGGCCATAAGCGGTCAACCAAAATCCTTATGCCATCTGCCTTATCAACAGGATCATATATTCGTTTAACAAGTAAGTGTCCCATGGTTTTGTCGGTTATATTACCAAAGATAAGATAGCGGGCTTATTTTTTTAAATAACAGTAAGGGTAAAGTTCATATAGCGTGTTACAGCTCCAAATACACGATAAATATCATACATATGGACTTAAAAGAATACCAAAACAGCATCTTATCTATTATCTTAAAAATCTGGACATTTTTTTTAATAGTGTTTGCAAGCACCAATATTTACGCGCAGGATAGCGGCCGGGCCAGAACAAATGTCGGTTTGGTTTACCCCTTAAGCAGTAACTGGACAAATGCGCCGAAGGATACCAATAGCTTTTCGCTGAACCTGATAGCCGGGGTATCAGCAGCCGAACGCGGCATTAGCCTGGCAGGCATATCAAATATTATTCGGCATGATGCAAGAGGTTTGCAGATAGCCGGTTTTTCAAATCATATAAGTAAAACAGCGGATGGAACCATGCTTGCCGGGTTTCTGAATACTTATGGTAGCGGCCGCGGGGTGGCAATTGCCGGCTTTGCCAACATAGCCGGCAGCAGCAGCGGTGCCCAGATAGCGGGATTTATGAACAAGGGCGGCGATGTTTCTGCTTTACAGCTCGCCGGCTTTATGAACCTGGCCCGCGATATGAAAGGTACGCAAATAGCCGGTTTCATGAACCTGGCCAAAAAAGCTAAAGGCGCTCAAATTGGTTTTATAAACATTGCCGACAGTGCCGGTACGCAGATAGGCATTGTTAATATAGCCAGGAATGGTGAAAGAAGTATTGGTGCTACTATTGATGAAAATCAAACCACGCTGTTAACCTTTCGCTCGGGAGGTAAAATATTTTATGGCATAGTTGGCGTTGGTTATAATTTCAACAATAAAAAACAAAAATATGCTTATGAAGCAGGTTTTGGCGCGCATGTGTTAACCATCAAATCGTTCCGCTTAAATACAGAGTTAGTTAACGGCGGTTTAGAAAGTTTTAAAGGCGGCGAGTATGAGAAATCGTCATTAAGGTTATTAACTGCCTTCAAAATTACGCGCTCTGTTGAACTATTCGGAGGCCCATCCTTCAACTACGTGAATACCAATACAGAAGATGGTAAAAAGCTCACTACAAAATATGTTAACAGCTGGACCCGGAATAATGGCCGTGACCTTTACGGATTTTATTTTGGTTATACCGCCGGTGTACAAATAGGCTTTTAATCAACAATAATTTTTTAAAGTACAGTAAGGGTAAGGCCCATGCTGCGTGTTATAGTAGCAAAATGATATAGAACGATTAATAGAACAATAACAAACAAAATCAACAAATGAAAACAATTAAACTATTTGCAACCGCAATCCTGTTTACGTTAGGAGTAGGTTCAGTAAAGGCTCAGTCGTCACCTGATCTTGAATTCGGTATTAAGGCCGGGGTCAATTTTTCAACCTTAAAAACAGGCTTAAATGCCATTACCGATAAGTCGGGAAAAATAGGGTTTAACGCCGGGGTATTCGCCCGGGCCGGTAAAACGCTATTCTTTCAGCCCGAACTTAATTATGTTACCTTCAGCGATAAATACCGTTTTAACTCAAATTCATACGAAGCTAAATTCAGACAACTGAACGTTCCTTTAATGGTTGGTTACAAAATATTGAATACCGAAGATCTGATCTTCAGGGTATCGGCTGGTCCCGACCTTTATTATAACCTTAAAAAACCAATTGCTCCGGGTGGCTTTAAATATAAAGACTTTACCGCCGGGGGAGTTATCAACGCGGGTGTTGACATAGGCAGCTTAACTTTTGACGCGCGTTACAGTTTAGGGTTAAGTAAGTTTAATAAAGAACTTGGACAAAAAGCCAATATCTTTAGCCTGGGAGTTGGTTTTAAATTTCAATAATAATTAAGTTTGATAAAGCGGATAGCTATAAAACAGCTATCCGCTCTCTGAAAAAGATCAGTTATATCGATTATACATTTACCTTACCGAACCCAATAACCGATAATGGATAATAAAGAGACGGCGACCGATTTGATCAATGAAAGTGAGGTTGTTTTTGAGCAGCTGTTCAAAAAACATTTTAGGGAACTACACGCGTATGCCTTTTCTTTATTGAAAGACTGGGATGTGGCCGAGGAGATTGTACAGGCCCTGTTTCTTAAACTTTGGGAAAAAAATGAATGGGCGCGCATACAAAGTTCCATAAAATCATATCTCTACAAATCGGTATATCATGACAGCCTTAATTATATAAGGCGGCAAAAAGTTCAATTAAAATATCAAACCACAACCGCGTATTCCATGAAAAATCATACAGACGATGCTGCCGGTAAACTTAAGCTGGGCGAACTGGAACAGCATCTGGAAAAGGCGCTAAGTAAGTTGCCTGAAAAATGCCGGGCTATATTTCACCTGAGCCGGTTCGAGGAATTAAAGTATCAGGAAATAGCCAATCAGCTTGATATATCTATAAAAACAGTAGAAACGCATATGGGAAAAGCTTTACGCATATTAAGAAAAGAGATGAAGGAATTTTTACCATTAATTGCATTGATGTTATTTAATATGTTTAGATCATGAAACAGGATATGAGCGAAGATATACTGATCAAATATATTCTTGGAGAGGCAAGCCCATCCGAAGTGCAGGATGTTGAAGCCTGGGTGGGGGTAAGCAGTGCTAATGCCAAAAAATTTGAAGATGTAAAAATTATCCTGGAAACCAGTAAGCTCCTGGCGCAGGTTAGCCCGCTGAACGAAACCGAAGCCTGGGAAAAGTTCAAGGAAAAAAGAGCAGCCGCGAAAGCCGAACCAACTCGTATTGTATCTATTAACCGTAATACAAGCTGGTTGCGTATAGCCGCGGCTGTGGTGTTTTTAATAGGAGGCAGCTGGATAGCATACCAGTTATATCAGCAAAGCAATACATCGACACAACTGGTAAGCATCAAAGCCACAAATACGGTGCGCGTAGATACTTTGCCCGATGGCTCCATAGTGCACATTAATAAAAACTCAGGCATAAGTTACACAGGCAACTTTAAATCGAATAGGAACATCCGGCTTACCGGCGAAGCCTTTTTTGAAGTTAAGCATAATGAGCAAGCACCATTTACAGTGCATGTGAATGATGTTGTTATCAAGGATGTTGGTACCGCGTTCAATGTGAAAAGCGCGCGGCAAAGTACCGAGGTTATTGTTGAAAGCGGCATAGTACAGGTGAGTAAAAGCAATAGTTCGGTAAGGTTGAACCCTAATGAAATGGTGAGAATAAAGCCTGGAGATAAGCAGCTTAAGGTTGAAGTGAGTACTGATATGTTATACAACTATTACAAGAATAACATATTTAACGCTAACAATATACCGCTGGGACGCCTGGTTGGCGTACTTAATGAAGCTTATAACGCTGACATTAAAATTGAGAACACCGCTTTGCGCAACATACCGATCACAGTAACTATTAAGTGGGACGACCCGCTTGATACCATATTGGGTGTAATAAAGGATACTACGCCAGAGATACACGTAATTAAAACTGATCACGGCATAGTAATTAAATAAACACCATCCGCAATGATGCTAAAAAGCCGCTTCATACAAATTATGAAGCGGCTTTTTGCTTTGAACAAATAAAAGAGAACATCATATACCCCGCGGTTTTTATGGGGTTTCCGGATAAACTACCACACAAATTGCAGCCCTCCGGTTATGCCAAAGTTCAAGGCCGTCATTTTGTTGTTGCTGATATGTCTGTTAAGTATCCAGCCATTGATTTTTGCGTCATCGCTTACGTCGGCAGACGTAATATTAAAGGTGGGGCCGGCATATATCACTAACAGTTTGTTGAGCTTATAACCCGGCAACACCCTGAACGAACTGATTTGATAAAATTTCTTTTTTAAATCTGTGATCATTTGCTCTACATATTCTCCGTTTAAAGAAAAGCGGCGACTATTAACAACATGGGCGCCAAAACCTACGTTAAGCGCGTATTTTGCCTGCGTATTATTATCAAATTTATATCCGGCGCCTATCAATCCATATAGCACCCTGCCACCCGATCGGTAATCTAAATGAGTGAGGAGTGTTTCATCTGTACTTAAGGAAAAGCTTTTTTCGCCATTTTTAATAAAGTTGATGATCCCTATAGGGTAATCACTGCTATCGGCTACATTTACCAAACCAAATTGAAATTTTTTTACTTTTTTTGATACATTAAAAAGCGTTGCAAACTGCGCTCCCGATTGCTCAGTTGACCAATTAAAAAGACCAGCAAGCTGAAACCCCTTTGATTTTTGCCCTGCGTTAAATACGCCCGCTATCTGCACGCCGCCGTTAAAACTTTCAACATTGTTAAATACACCTGCTATCTGCACACCACCATTGAAGTTATCAACGCTGTTAATTACCCCCGCTATCTGTAACCCGCTGGCTTGCTCATCAATATTGGCCACACCCGCTGCCTGTAGTGCACCGGTAAAATGGTTTGTTTTGTTTAATACTCCGCCGATTTGCACGCCAGTGCTGTTATTAAGTACATGGTTGTAAATGCCTGCTGCCTGGAAACCGCTTACACTACCACCAACCACATTAAATATGCCTGCCACCTGGAAAAAGCTGACATTCTTACGGTTAATATTGAACAAGCCGGCTGCCTCAAACCCTTTAATGCCGGCTGTGTAACCGCCCAACAGGTTAAGCGAAAAATGATCAATTACCTGGCTGTTATACATGCCCTGTGAGCTTAAACCCGGAGTAAGCGAGATTTGGTAGGGATTGGAAGCGAAGAAGTTGCCCAGGTTCATACCCTGTATCAATTGTTTTGAGCTGATAAAAAAACGGGCGAAGCGACTATGCTCAACACCGTTCTCTGATCCTTCATCAGGATAGTATTTATATTTTCTGTTATTATGCCTGGCATCTACGTTAACTACAGGCAGTACATAAAGGGATGTATCACGGTAGTTTTCCTTGGTCACTGAGATTAAAAGTGAGCCATTCCAGTTTTTTAATTTAAGTTCAAAATATCCCCTGTCGTCCGTGAGGGTTGATATCAGCAGGTTTTTTTCATAAACACTGGCCTGTGTTAACTCTTTCTGCGTTAAAACATCCTTTACATAGCCTTTTATCACGGTTTGTTTCCCCGGGTCCTTATCAACTTCAACCGTTATGTACAGTTTGCCCGGCGCGTGCCTTAGCACAATGTAGCCGGGTACTTCTTTAAATTCGTAGCTTTCGCCCAAAAGTTTATCCAGCAAGCTAAAAAGTGTTCCCCGGTAGCCCGAAATAGATACGATGCTATCTGCAGGAATGGTTTTATTATTATAAGCGAAATAAAAATCCCCTTTGCTGGCAATTTTATCCAATACACTACCCATGCGTTGCTGTTTTATTTCACCTATGGATACTTCTTTCATCAAATTACCCTGAGCAAAAACAGTTGACTCAAAAAGCACGGGCATAAAAAGAGACAGGATGATGGTTAATGATTTTAGGTTTATAGTCATTTAAGTTATATGCTTTAGAAAGTAGATGTACCGGCTTTAACGCCAAAATTATCCGATTACATAATACGGTGCGTATTAAAACACGTATAGTATGGTTTTACCCTTACTCTGTTTTTAATTATTTTTTGTTAGATTGTAGCTTGCATCTATTGATGACCGGCATTTACATCATAATGGCCTGAAATAATTTGGAGAATACAGCACTTTCTTATGGGTTTGTTTTGGTTATCAATGTTTTATAGATATTTTGATAATGTAGATCAAGTCAGTTAATATAAGGTATGAGCAACACCGATATACACAATGAGCGTATTGCAAAAATGACATTTGCTTCGGTCTATCCATTGTATCTCGCAAAAGTAGAGAAAAAAGGTAGGACAAAAGAAGAGCTAGATCAGGTTATAGAGTGGTTAACCGGCTTTAATAATGAGATGTTAGAAGACCTGATTATAGAAAATGTAACTTTTGAAACCTTCTTTCAACGGGCTTCGCTAAATCCTAATGCATACCTCATCACTGGAGTAATTTGTGGTTATCGTGTGGAGGAAATTGAGAACACTTTGACGCGGCAGGTTCGGTATTTGGATAAGCTGGTGGATGAGTTGGCAAAGGGGCGGAAGATGGAAAAGATATTGCGAGGTCTGTGAGGAAATAAGTAATTATCATCTGACTGTCAATTATATACCATAAATGAATAAAAGAATATAGCAATTTTGAAACGATCGTTTCAAAATTGCTATATTTGATCATCATTTCAAACAACGATCAAAAAATTAAGAAAATGAATAATTTAACAAACAAGGTGGCCGTAGTTACAGGCGGTAACAGCGGTATTGGATATGCAGCCGCAAAAGAACTAATTGCACATGGTGCAAAAGTTGTTATTACAGGCCGTAACAAAGAATCGGTAGAAAAATCAGCCGCTGAGCTCGGTGCAACAGGTATTGTATCTGATCAGGGCAAAATAAGCCAAATAGATGAACTGGCATTAGCGGTAAAGGAACAATTTGGTAAAGTTGATATCCTATTCCTGAATGCCGGCCTGGCAGCTTTTAGCCCGGTTGAAAGCGCGACGGAAGCTCATTATGATAACTTGATGAATGTCAATGTAAAAGGTGTGTATTTTACTGTTCAAAAATTCTTGCCAATATTGAACGATGGTGGTTCAATAATTTTTAACACTTCGGTAAACGCCGTTTTAGGCATGCCCGATAGTAGCGTTTATGCAGCAAGCAAAGCCGCTGTATTATCATTTAATAAAGTATTGGCCCGTGAGCTTGCTTCGCGTAAAATTCGTGTTAATGCAATTTCACCTGGCCCGGTTGAAACCCCACTGTACGGGAAGCTTGGTTTGGAACAGGAGCAGGTTGATGGCTTTGGTGATATTTTAGGACAACGGATATTGCTTAGTCGTTTTGGAAAGCCCGAAGAAATTGCCAATGTAGTAAGGTTTCTGGCTTCTGACGATGCATCATTTATTACCGGTACCGAAATTACTGTTGATGGCGGTTTAACTGTAAATGCTGTTGTATATTAATTTTTGTCTCCAACTGGAACAATCGTTTCAATTTAAGATTTATTATTACACCTGTATTGTTGCCTGATCAACTCATCTCTCCTGATGACAGATCGGGCAGCAGGTGTTGTTGGTTTACCTGTTTAATTTTGTTCAATATGGCACGTAAAAAAGAGTTTGACGAAGATGCATTGCTTGATAAAGCGGTTGAGTTATTTTGGAGAAAGGGTTATAATGGCACATCGGCTCAAGACCTGGTTGACGGCCTGGGGATAAACCGGTCAAGTATATATAATACTTATACCGATAAAAGGACGCTGTTTAAAAAATCCTTAGAGAAATATCAAAAAGCACAAACCGGCGCTATGCTTAAGGTGGTTGCCCAAGCTGACGACCCAAAACAAACTGTGAAGCAAATTTTTAATGGTTTAATTAAAGAAAGCATAGAAGATACCTTATTAAAGGGATGTTTTATGGTAAACACAGCTGTTGAACTTGCCGGCCATGATAAAGAGATAGGGGATATGGTTATCAACAATAACCAGAGTGTGGAAGATGCTTTAACCAAACTATTAGAAAAAGGGCAGCAGAGCGGGCAACTTTCAACTAAAAGTACAGCCCGTACTTTGGCAAGGTTTATTTTTGCAAATATTACTGCGATAAGAGTGGCCGCTCGTACCGGCGCTGATGAAAAAAAGCTCAGGGATATTGCTGATGTTGCCATATCGGCCGTATCCGGTTAATCCCAATCTTTAAATGGGTGAACTGCCAAGTTTGAGTTGAAATAACGTGCGTCGTCAGTTACTTCTTTTGTAACCCAATAGGGTTTTTCAAATTCGTCGTGTTCGTCTTCAAGCTCTATCTCAGCTACTATTAACCCTTTATTATCGCCTAAAAATTCATCTACTTCCCAGGTAAAGCCATCATAAGGTATGCGGTAGCGTGTTTTTTCTGTACCGTTTTTGGTAAACTCCTTTAATAGCTCCCTGCCGTCTTTAAGAGGTATTTCATATTCATATTCGGCCCGGCTCATATGGCTTGTTCCGCTGCCTTTTAGGGTAATATAGCCTTGTGTATCAGTGATCCTTACCCTTACAGTACGGTTATTGTCATTCAGGATATAACCCTGCTGATAGTGTACCCCGGCGGGTTTTTCTAATTGATGCCATTTTTCATGGTCAACCAAAAACTTTCTTTCAATTTCCACCCCCATAGCTATTAACTTAATTGTTCAACTGGCACCTCTACAGCAGTGGTAGCCTGGTTATAAAAGTCGGCGGTAAGGCCACTGATATGCTCTCTCAACCTTTTATCGGGCTGTTTCAAGTTGTTAAAGGCTGCCTTGTTCTTTACGTTATCATCTGCAAACAATTCCATGGCCAGTACATGGTCATGCCAGTCGCCAATAGCGGTTTGTACCTGCTCCAGATAATTTTCATTAAAACCGGTATTAAGTACTTTATGTGCTATTTTGTGGTTGTATATCAATATTTTAACCTGTTTACGGTTTGTATGCAACTGGTCGTTAAATTTAAGTTGTGCCAAAGAATCCGCGATCTGCTGCAGTTGATGCTGATAAAAAAGATTGATGTGCACATCGCTTACAGGCTTTATTTTTTCTCTGATGTTTTTATGTGCTTCTTTTATATCTTCAAGATACTCAGCGTGGTGCAGTTTGAATTTTTCATTAGCCGTTACCTGCAATTGGTGCTGGTTATGCATAAATTCATCGCTGGCTATCTGGTGTATTTTCCCCAGTTTTTGGTTCATATAAGCATTTCGTATTTCGCCGGCCTTTTTAAATATCTTTCTTACCGGTTTAAAATGCTTGATCAGGTCGGGATGATGGCCTGCGCTGTCTGACAATATCAAAAAAGCACGTATTTTCTTAACCTGGACCCTGAATTTGTGCAGATCTTCCTGTTGCTCCCTCTTTAAATAGGATTCAAGACTGGTTTTCATTTCTTTCCACTCCTTATCAAAGTATTTTCTTTCTTCCTTTTTTTTCATTGCACAATTGCCGGTTCCGGGGCATTACCTAAAGATAACAGTTTACCCCGATTATTGGTTTTTATACCACCATTTTTGCACAAAAACCGCACTTAATTTTAATCTTTCATGATGTTTTTAGTTAAAATGAAACGCATTTTAACAAAAAAACACAAGCTTTTTTAAAGGCCCTTATCCGGAGCGCCATTTGCGATTTTTATGCAATTCATTTGGTAAGTTTTCAAACGGCGACAGTCCGGAAACTGCGGAGTTTTATTGAAATTTTCTTTTACATATTTAACTTAAAATTTTGTGTTATCTTAAACACTGTTAACTTTGGTGTGCATATGCTATTTGCATCATGCATCTGCGGTTATGTAAGGTTTCCCTACTTATGATACCCATTGTCAAAAAAGACTGGCCTGGTTAAAAACTTTCGGAAGTAAGCATTTAAGAAAATTTAATTATATGAGTAAAAAATTACTTGTCCTGCCGCTTATTATGGCGTCGGCAATACACATACGGGCCCAGGAAATTGCCCCTGCATCGTGGCAGATATTTCCGGATAGTGTGGTGGCTAAGGTACACCCATCCTATAACGATGTAAGCGGGGTGCACCGTTGGTTGTTTGGCGAAAACTACCGGAAGGAATGGGCCATGCCGGTTAAGCTGCCAGTGATCAGGCTGTCAAAAATTAATGGTGGATTAACGCCAATTAAGCAGGGCGGGGGTATGGAGTCAAAATCGTTGCGGCTGCAGGATAAAACCGGCCGGGAGTGGGTACTGCGAAGTGTGGAGAAAGTTCCGGATAAATTGCTGCCTGAGAATTTGCGGGGCACTTTTGCTGTTGACTGGGTTGGCGATGAATTTAGCGGGCAGCACCCCTATACTGCTCTTATTGTCCCGCCGCTGGCCGCTGCCGCCAAAGTGCCGCATGCCAACCCGGTTATTGGGGTGGTGGCTGACGACCCAGCGCTGGGTCAGTATAGTAACTTATTTATAAACACCGTATGCCTGCTGGAAGAACGCGAGCCGATAGGCGAATCTGATAATACCCTTAAAATGGAGCGCGAGCTGGTGGAAAGTACCGATAACCGGCTTGACGGCGAAACGTTTTTGCGGGCGCGGTTGCTTGATCTGCTCATAGGGGATTGGGACCGGCATGAAGATCAATGGCGCTGGGCTGTAACAAAAAAGGGTAAAAGCAAAAACTATGTGGCCGTTCCGCGCGACCGCGACCAGGTGTTCCACGTTAATCAGGGTTTGTTCCCTTCTATAGCCGCGTTGCCATGGATAAGTCCGGTATTGGAGAATTTTGACGGCGATATCCCCTCGGTAAAATATTCCCTGTTTAAAACAAGGTTTATGAAGGAATATCCCGACGCGCAATTGAGCTATGCCGACTGGATGCGGATTACCAATGAATTTGTAAAGGCCGAAACTGACGAAGTACTGGAAGCCGGTTTAAAACGCTTGCCGGTAGAAACTTATAACCTGCGCCATACAACATTGCTTGCCAAACTTAAAAAGCGCAGGGACAATATACCCGCGGCTATGTCTGAGTATTATCACTTCATCAACCGCATAGTTGACCTGCACACCACTGATAAAGATGAGCAGATAACCATAAGCGATGGCCCCGACAATGGGATGCGGGTACTTGTTGAGCGGCTTAATAAGGAAGGGCAACCTAAAAATACAGTATGGGATGTAACGTATCAGCCTGATATAACAAAAGAAGTAAGGTTATATACAGCAGCCGGCGAAGATCATGTCATTATAAACAATAAAACATCAAACATTAAATTAAGGGTGGTTGACAGTGCAGGCAATAAAGCTTTTGATGTACAACAGGCCAGTCGTAAAGTAAGCGTTTATGGCCCTGTGGATAATACCAGTTTCACCGGCAGCGTAAACCGCCTGAGCAGGCATCTGTCAAACGATACATTGAATAACAGGTTTGTACCTACCAATCTTTATAACGTTTGGATGCCGCTGGCAACAGCCGCGGTTAATGCCGATGATGGCTTTTTACTGGGACTGGGCTTTAAATACACAGGTGTGGATGGTTTCAGGAAATTGCCTTATTCAACCACGCAGCAGGTAATGATAACCCATTCTTTTGCAACAGATGCTTTCCGGATAAAATATAACGGCGAATGGATACAGGCCGTAGGTAAGGCCGATTTTACCTTGCAGGCCTTTATGCAGGCGCCCGATAATACCATGAACTTTTTTGGCCTGGGCAATGAGTCGCAACTGGTTAAATTTAGTGGCTACCGCAGGTATTACCGTACGCGGTTTGATACCTATCAGTTAGATCCGGCCCTGCGCTGGCATACCGGCAAAGGCAGTACGCTTAGTTTTGGTCCGTCGCTGCAGTTTTATCACATGAATTTGGCCGATAATGCGGGCAGGTTCATTAATCAATCGTCGTTTATAAACTCTTATGACAGTATCACTTTAAATAAAGATAAAGCACATGCCGGCCTTATTTTAAATTTTACCAGCAACCGTCGAAATAATAACATATTGCCAAGTCAGGGTTTTTATGTAAATATCCAGGTACAGGGATATACCGGCCTTAACAGCTACTCAAAAGCTTTTATGCAGATAAGACCGGAGTTTACCTACTATCAAAAATTGAATTCGGGGGGTACCGTAGTACTGTCTGACCGTGTGGGCGGCGGGATAGGTTTTGGCAACGCCGCATTTTACCAGTCGATGTTTTTGGGCGGACAGGGTAATTTGTTAGGATTTCTGCAAAACCGCTTCGCCGGCAAGCATATGGTGTTTAATAATTTGCAGGCGAGGATAAAGTTAGCTGATATAGCCAGCTATATATTGCCCGGGCAATTGGGCCTTACCGGTTTTTATGATGCAGGCAGGGTTTGGATAAAAGGCGAGCACTCTGATACATGGCACCAGGGAACCGGTGGCGGCTTATATTTTTCGCCGGCCGGTTTAACGGTACTGCAGGTTTTGGCTGGTCACTCCAACGAAGGCTGGTACCCGTATATATCCCTTAATTTCAGGATATAAGGTTTTGCAGATAGCGGGCTTGCAGCGGCGTAAACGCGGTTATTCAGGCGATGGGTTATATCCGCTTATATCCACGCGTCATTTATATCCGCCCGTCATTGCGAGGTACGAAGCAATCTCTACATAGGCGGAGCGACCTTTTAAACCTCTCTGTATAGCATAGAGATTGCTTCGTACCTCGCAATGACGCGTAATATGTGCTTCATTAGAGCACCCTGAGGTATACCAGCAGAGCGAAGAAGATCCTTCGTTTCACTCAGGATGACAAGAAGGAAAGAGGTTTAAGAGTGCTGCTGCTTGCGTTTATATTCGCTTGGGGTACAGCCGTATTTTGCCTTAAAAACGGTAGAGAAATAATTAGGGGTAGAGAACCCTACCATATAAGTGATCTCGGATATAGGCAGCCCCTCGTTTATCAGTAAATACTTCGCCTTTTTTAATCGCCGGTTCAAAATATAATCAGAAATGCTGCAGCCAAGCAATGCCTTAACCTTGCGGTAAAGCTGTATCCTCGAAATGCCTATCAGCTTGCATATTTCATCAACATTAAAGTTTTCGTTAGCCAGGTTTTGCTCAACAATACCGGCAAAATCATTCAGGAATTTTTTATCCAGGTTTTTTGATACCGGTACGCTGCTGCCGGTTACATCGCTCGTAAAATGCTCTTTGAGTATTATCCTGTTTTTGAGCAGGTTTTTTATAGTAGCCAGTAAGTGATCATAGTTAAAAGGCTTAACAATATAGGCATCGGCCATACTGGTCATGCCATCTATCTGTTGTTCAACACTGCTTTGCGCGGTTAGCAAAATGATAGGGATGTGCGACGTGCGCATGTCGGTTTTAAGGTTTTGGGTGATGTTTTTTCCTGATATGCTGGGCAATACCACGTCAGATATGATCAGGTCGGGCACGCGTTCAAATGTTTCTGTCAATCCGCTTGTTCCGTTATCGGCGGTAAATATTTCATAGGTTTCACCCAGTTTTTCTTGCAGGTAATTCAGCAGGTCCTTATTGTCTTCTATAATCAAAATAGATTGTTCTTTTGGTGTGCCAAATTGCTGCTCTTCGTTTTTTATAACGGGCTCTTCCAGGTCTGTAACATATATTTTTGCACGCTCCTCAATTTGGGCATGGTTTGTTTTGATATTTGCTTGTTCCTGTTGTTCAAGCTGGTCGCTCAGCAGCGGGAGTTTAATGGTAAAGGTGGTTCCCTGCCATTTTTTACTATTCACGGTAATGGTGCCATGGTGAAGCGTAACAATTTCTTTTGATAACGCCAGCCCCAGGCCCGAGCCCTTTGAAGCGCTGTTATCGGCCTGGTAAAACTGCTCAAACACATGTGCAACCTCTTCGGGCTCCATGCCTGTGCCGTTGTCCTGTACGGCTATATCAATGGTATCATCGTCGTTCTTATGCAGGCTGATGTGTATCCGGCCATTGTCATTAGTAAATTTTAAGGAGTTGGATATTAAGTTAAAGAACACCTTGTCGAGCAGATTGGCATCGTACCAAACCATAATACGCGGTTCACTGGTGGTTAGGGTAAGGCTGATGTTGCGTTTTTGGGCATTATCGCTAAAGCTGTTCATAATATCCCGCACAAACTCTACGATATTACTGAGCGATGAATTGATCTGCTGTTTATCATACTCAATTTTGCGGTAATCAATAAGCTGGTTTACCAGGCGCAATAGCCTGAATATGTTTTTATGGATGAGTTTTAGGCTTTTACCGGCAATAATATTCAACTTCTCATTACCCATCATATCTTCAACGGGCGAAAGGATCAGGGTAAGCGGCGTACGGAACTCATGCGATATATTGGTGAAAAAATTGAGCTTGGCTTCGGTAGCCACCTCGGCCCTGGCCGACATTTCTATCAGTTGGTTGCGCTGCAACAATATTTCGTTGTTTTTGGCTTCCAGGCTTTTATTGATCTTGCGGTTCTCCATCAGCGAGTAAAAGGCAAGTCCGCCAAATACAATGGCCAGCACCAGCGTTATGACAATAACATTCAGAATAACCTGCTGGTTATTGTAGATCTGGCGCTGTTCTTCCAATAATGATTGCTGCCGTTCAATATCTTTTTGCTGGCTATTGATCTTGCTCCATTGCAGTTTCATCAACTGTACGTTGGTGGAGTCAATTACCACTGATTGCAAAAGGTTTTCGCGCGTAAAAGATTCCTTGTTCAGTATCCTGAACGCCGTTGTGATGGCTTCTTTACCGCCGGTTGGATAAAGAAGGCTGGCATTAATTATTTTAGATGCCACCATTTGCAGCCCGCCGCCGTTGCCCGGCAAAGCATCCACACCCAATACCTTAACCCCTTTACTTATCTGAAGTTTATTAAGCACATCCCTCGTGCCCGATGCCATTACATCATTATGGGCAAATATGGCGTTTACGTTTTTTAAGGCAGGCTCAATTTTAATTAGCTGTTTTTGGGCATTTGCTTTCAGCCAGTCGCCATATACCTGTACCGTAATATGTATGCCTGGGTGTTTTTTTATGCCATCATTAAAGCCGCGGTCCCTTTCAATAGCAGGCGAGGAGCCCGGCAACCCCATCACCTCAGCAACGTTCCCTTTTCCTTTTAGTACCGATCCTAAATATTCGCCCGCCATACGGCCTATCTGGTAATTGTCGGCACCTACATAGGCTGTATACAAAGCCGATGATGTTTTACGGTCGATCACGATAACCGGTATGCCCTTATTATAAGTTTGCTCCACAATATCGGTAAGCGGTTTGGCCTCATTTGGCGAAATAATAAGCAGGTCGATGCCATCATCCAGCATTTTTTTTACCTGTTCTGTTTGTTTTTGGCTGTTGCCGCCGGCATCGGTATAAATAAATTTCACATCGGGATGCAATGACAGTTCCATCTTCATTTCATCAAGCATAGTGCGGCGCCACAGGTCTGACCCTATGCATTGTGAAAAACCTATGGTGTATTGAGATGTCTTGTCGGCCTTTTTACAGCCGACTGCCATGAGCATGACCATCACGATCAGCATGGCTTTCGTCAGCATGTTTTTAGCGTACCATTTAATTTGAAAAGTCATTAGCCCCCTTATTATAAAGGTGAAAAGTAATTTACAGGTTTATGTTACTGGTTTATGACGCCTTTTTTAAGGCTATTAAAGTAAAGGTATCAATAAATGCTTTTACAATACAAATACGCGCCCTGTTCAGAATTGTACGGCAGGCAACCCGATGTAACAAAACTGAAAGTAACAGGTAACAAAACCGAAGGTTTTGATTTTAATTTCGTGACTATAAAATTTATTTGGTTGATAATCAATTAGTTGTATAAGGTTTAATTTTTATACTTTTTTGGTACAAAATCAATAACGGGCGCCTGGCCAATTGACATACTTTGCGACAGTAAATCCAATAACACCTTTAGTATTTTATTATGAGAAAACATTCCGTCCTGGCTTGGTCCATGGTCGTAGCCCTGGGTGGCTTTCTGTTCGGGTTTGATACCGCTGTGATATCAGGCGCCGAAAAATCAATTCAACAATACTGGCATCTTTCGGCATTTGAGCACGGGCTTACCATTTCAATTGCTTTAATAGGTACTGTTATCGGGTCATTATTCGGCGCCAGGCCATCAGACGCTTTTGGGCGTAAAAACACGCTGTATTTTGTGGCCGCTGCTTATTTATTATCATCAATAGGTACTTCGCTTGCCGATAACTGGTACCTGTTTTTAATATTCAGGTTGCTGGGAGGTTTGGGAGTAGGCATATCATCGGTTACAGCCCCTATCTATATATCAGAAGTTTCGCCGGCCGACCGCCGCGGAAGGCTGGTAGGCTTGTTCCAGTTCAATGTGGTATTGGGCATATTAGTTTCCTATTTATCCAATTATCTCATCAGCCAGGGTGGCGAGGCCTCATGGCGCTGGATGCTGGGCGTGCAGGCTTTCCCTTCGTTGCTGTTTTTGGTGCTCATACGTTTTATACCAGAAAGCCCGAGATGGCTCATCCTTAAAAAAGGCGCAACTGCCAAGGCCCTTGAAATATTACGGGTGATCAATCCGCTTAATTGTGAGCAGGAACTGGAGGCCATCAAAAATTCTGAATTGAATGACGCCGGTAAAAGCGAAAACCTTTTTTCGGGCCAGTACAAAACGCCGGTGGTGCTGGCTATGCTTTTTGCATTCTTTAACCAGGTATCGGGCATTAATGCTATCATTTATTACGCGCCGCGCATATTTGAAATGGCCGGCCTGGGCGCTCATTCGTCCCTGCTTTCTACCGTAGGCCTCGGCCTCATCAATTTTATATTTACGCTGCTTGCCATTAATGTTATTGATAAGGTTGGCAGGCGTATGCTCATGCTGATAGGGTCTGTAGGGCTTATCAGTTCATTATTCCTGGTAGCCTTCACATTTTATTCGGGGCATGTAGGTGGTTTTGCCATACCCATATACATGATGGTTTTCATCGCTTTTTTTGCCTTTTCGCAGGGAGCGGTCATCTGGGTATTTATTTCAGAGATATTTCCGAACCAGGTACGTGCCAAAGGACAAACACTGGGCAGCTCAACGCACTGGATCATGGCGGCGCTCATCGCGTTTTGCTTCCCTTACCTGGCCGAAACACTGGGCGGGGCAACAACATTTTCCTTTTTCGGGGTCATGATGGTGCTTCAGCTGGTGTTCGTGTGGAAGTTTATGCCCGAAACCAAAGGGAAATCATTGGAGCAGATTGAAACAAACATGGTAATGCACTAAAAATATGATTATGAACGCACAAACCAATACGCTTACACCGGCCATTTGCTATGGCGAAATTCTTTGGGATGTTTTGCCAGACGGGCCGCAGCCCGGCGGGGCATTGCTCAATGTAGCATACCATTTGAATAAGCTGGGGGTACCAACCAGCCTGGTAAGCAAGGTGGGGAATGATGCCAACGGGCAAAAACTGGAAAACCTGCTTGATGACTGGGGCATAAAAAAGCATTTGCTTCAAATTGATAATGAACACCCTACCAGCCAGGTGCTGGCCAAAATGAATAATGGCAACGAGGTATCATACGAGATAGTTTTTCCGGTAGCCTGGGATTTTATAAATGACAGTCAGGGTATCAGCAGCCAGATAAAGCCTTCGACTTATCTGGTTTATGGCAGCCTTGCTTCAAGGAACAGTGTATCGCGCAATACGCTTTTTGAGCTACTGGAAAATGATGCTATTAAGGTATTTGATATTAACCTGAGGCCGCCCTTTATAAGCCGCGACCTGCTTGCCGACCTGTTGAGCAAAGCCGATATAGTAAAGTTTAACCAGGCCGAGCTGGAAATGGTGCAGGGGCTTTTCAGGGGTTCGTTCTGGAAGGAGTCTGAACAGGTTAAGTTTATACAGGACCATTTTAACATCTCCGAAATTGTGGTTACCAAGGGCGAGTTCGGCGCTTCATATTATAAGCAGGATAAAGCCTTTCATGTGGCCGGCCGCGAAGTTAAGGTTACCGATACCATAGGCAGCGGCGATTCTTTTTTAGCCGCGTTCATAGCAAACCATTACCTGGGCGAACAGCCTCAAACCATATTAAAAAATGCCATAGCCATGGGTGGGTTCATCGCCACCAAAAAAGGCGGCTGCCCCGATTACCAGTTAGAAGAGTACCTGAATTTCAAAATCCAAATATTTAAACAATAAAACCAAACACTAATTATGAGAAAATTATTACTAATTGCCTTTGTAATGCTCTTTATGGCATTGCAGGGGTTCGGGCAATCCCGGAGTATTACAGGGCGGGTAACCGATAAGTCGGCCGGCCCGTTAGAAGCTGTTACCGTTGTGGTAGTTGAAACACAAAAAGCCGCATTAACAGATAAGGACGGGAAGTTTACCATACAGGCTGTTAATGGGCAAACACTAAAGTTTTCATACATTGGCCTAAATACTCAAACGATTAAGGTAGCCGCCGATACCAAAAATATACAGGTTACGCTGGAAGGAAACTCCAACCTGAATGAGGTAGTTGTTACCGGTTATCAAAAAGAACGTAAGAAAGACATTACAGGAGCTGTTGCTGTTGTGAATGTAAGTGAAATTAAAGATATCCCCGTAGGTAACCCCATTAAAGCATTACAGGGCAGGGTACCCGGCTTGTTCATTACTTCAGATGGCTCTCCAAACGGAACCGCGACAGTGCGGGTACGCGGTAACACCACACTACCGCTGCCGGGCCTTCCGGGTAATGACCCGCTTTATATTATTGACGGTGTGCAAACCCAGCGTGGTTTACAGGAAATAAATCAAAGCGATATTGAGTCGATACAAATACTGAAAGATGCCGCATCGGCTTCCATTTATGGTTCGCGCGCTGCCGCGGGGGTAATTATTGTTACCACCAAAAAGGCAAAAGCCGGTTACAGCCGTATCAATTTTGATGCGTCGACCTCATTGCAGTTTTATACCACCAAATTAAAAACATTAAATACCCAGCAGCGCGGCGAGGCTTACTGGCGCGCGTCTGTAAATGATAAATTAGATCCAAACCTCAACCAGACCTATCAATACGACTGGAACAAAGATTACAACAATCCGGTACTTAACCAGGTGATACTGCCTGAGTTTTTGGATGCCGCCAAAACCATGAAGCCCGCCAATACCAACTGGTTTGATGAAATTGGCCAAACATCGGTTATTCAGTCATACAACATGTCGGTGGCCAATGGCAATGAAAAGGGCAATTCACTGTTTTCTGTAAGTTATTATGACAACAAGGGCGTAATTAAAGAAACACACGACCAAAAGATCACCGCGCGCTTTAACTCCGAATACAACTTTTTTAATAACCGTTTAAAGATCGGCGAAACCTTTACCGGCACTTATATGAAAGATGTACTGATCCCTACGGGCGATGTTACCAGTCTTTCGCAAATTGAAGAGCCTGCCGTTCCGGTGCACACCATTGACGGCATAGGCTGGGGCGGTCCCGGCCCGGGCATGGCCGACAGGCAAAATCCGGTTAGGCTTATTGAGGATAACAAACAGAACAAAAACAACTTTGGCCGCATACTGGGTAATGCCTATGCCGAGTTGAACATTATTAAAGGGCTAAACTTTCGTACCAGCATCTCTGCCGACTACAACGGTAATTATGCCCGTACTTTGCGTAAATCATACGTGTCGGGGTTTTTGTCAGACCCTACCAATTTGGTAAATACCAATGCCAATTATGAAGGCAACTGGATATTCAGCAACACATTAACCTATAATTTAAATAAAGGCAAACACAAGCTTGACGTTTTAGCCGGCCAGGAAGAGCTTAAATATATAAACCAGGGCTTTTACGGAACCAGGCAGGGGGTAGGCGAGGAAAATATTGATTATGCCTATTTAAGTTCAGGGTCAACCAATATTGATAATGGCGGCTCAGGCGGTAATTATTCCCTGCTGTCTTATTTTGGTAAAGCCAATTATTCGTATGATGATAAATACCTCGCGTCTGTTACGGTAAGAAGGGACGGTTCTTCCAGGTTTGGAGCGAATAACAGGTATGGTGTTTTCCCTTCAGTTTCGGTGGGCTGGCGTTTAAGTCAGGAAAGTTTTATAAAGGATAATATTTCGGCTGTATCTGATCTTAAATTAAGGTATTCTTACGGCCAGACGGGTAACCAGGCAAGTCCGTATTATGCTCCTTATACCCTTTACTCGGCCATTTACGGCGTTAATCACATTTTTGGCTATGAGTCCGGATCGGCTTATGATATAACCGGCGCGGGTACCGGTCAGCTGCCATCGGGCTTTACGCAAATACAACAAGGTAATGATAACCTGAAATGGGAAACCACCACACAATCAAACTTTGGTTTGGACTTTGGCTTGTTCAATAATACCATTACCGGATCGGCCGATTATTTTGTTAAGACCACTAAAGATATCCTGCTTACCCCGGCCTACCTTGCCGTTTTAGGCGAAGCGGGCAATCGCACTATCAACGCCGCGTCGGTACGTAATACGGGCTTTGAATTTTTGTTAAACTATAGCGGCAGGGTATCAAATGATCTTTCGTTTACCTTAACCGGTAACATAGCCGCATACCGCAACAAGATCACCAGTTTGCCACAGGACGCCATAGCTTCGTACCCGGGTAATGGAACCGACCAAACTATCCTGGGCCGGTCAGTTAACTCTATATACGGCTATGTTGCCGACGGCTTGTTCAAATCACAGGCAGAAGTCGACAACTCTGCCACACAGCCGGGTAAAGGTTTGGGCCGCATCAGGTACAAGGATTTAAATGGCGACGGTATAATTGATAGTAAAGACCAAAAGTTTTTAGGCACAACAGACCCCGACTTTACTTATGGCCTGAACGCTTCGATAAGTTTCCGCCAATTTGACCTGGTGTTCTTTTTACAAGGCGTACAGGGTGTTCAGGAGTATAATACTTATAAAGGCTTAACAGATTTTTCATCTATAGCGCCCGGCGCAAACTGGGGTATGAGAACGTTAAGCGCATGGACCCCGCAAAACCCAGGCTCCACCATCCCTGCATTAACCACTGTTGACAGGAATAATGAAGGCCGGTCCTCAACCTATTACATTGAAAACGGATCATATTTAAAATTAAGGAACATCCAACTGGGGTATAATCTTAAAGACGCGCTTAAAAGCATCAACGTTAAATCGGCAAGGATATATGTGCAAGCCAGTAACCTGTTTACCGTTAAGAGCAAGTCATATACCGCCACAGATCCCGAGAACCCCAATAATATTTACCCTATCCCTGTTATCGGCACCATGGGTATAAACCTTTCCTTTTAAATATTTAGAAAATAAAAGACATGAAAAGTAAAATATATATAGCAGCCATCATTTGTGTTTGCCTGCTGTCGTGCAAAAAAACACTCGATACCGTGCCCCAGGGTACAGCCGCGAGCAGTGATTTAAATACACCGGCCAATGTTGATAAAATGGTCATCGCAGCCTATTCGGCTTTAGGGAACGATGAATATATGACGCCATACAGCAGCATGTGGCCCTATGGCAGTATCAGAAGCGGCGATGCTTATAAAGGTGGCGATGGCCCAGGCGATATCAGCGAGTTTCATGGATATGAAACATTTTCGCTAAACCGTGTGGATTATGGCCCTACTGATGCGCTATGGTTTCGTATTTATGTGGGTATAGGCCGTGTGAATGATGCATTAAGCAGGGTGAACGCCATATCAGAAGCCGACTATCCTAATAAGACCATAAGGCAGGGCGAACTGCGTTTTTTACGCGGGCATTTTTATTTCCTGTTAAAGATTTTATTCAAATATGTGCCATATATAGATGAAAACGTTGCTAAAACTGATTATCCTACTATTTCAAACAGGGCACTAACCGATGATGCTTTATGGAAGAAAATTGAAGATGATTTTCGTGCCGGAGTAGCTGGTTTGCCAAAAACACAATCTGATATAGGCAGGGCCAACAAGTATGCTGCAGAAGCTTATCTGGCCAAAGCATTATTATATCATGCTTATACGCAGGATGAAAATAACAATGTGACGGGGATTGACCAGGCGAGGCTTACCGAAGTTAACAGCCTGTGCGATGATATTATCAACTCCGGCAGCTACTCGTTACTGCCCGACTTTGCCAACAATTTTCTTTCGCAATATGAAAATGGCAAAGAATCTGTTTTCGCTATCCAGTATTCAATAAATGACGGCACCCCGCAAGGTCGCGAAGATTTTGGCCACGAACTGGATTACCCGATGAACCAGGAATATGGCTGCTGCGGTTTTCACGTACCAAGCAATAACCTAATAAACGCTTTTAAAACAGATAATACAGGCTTACCCATGTTTGCCACCTATAATAACGCGGATGTTGAGCCAACCGGCGATTATAAAACCAACTCATTTGATCCGCGTATTGATCATACCGTGGCAACACCAGGGCACCCTTACAAATACAGGGCAAGCTTTATCTTTCAAACCTCATGGGCACGTGCACCGCAGGTTTACGGTCCGCATTTAAGCATGAAAGAAACCGTATTGCCTGATGATCCGGCCTTTAAAAAGTTCCCTCCGTTCATGTCGAGCGGGAAAAACTGGGCTATTATCCGCTATGCCGATGTACTGCTATTTAAAGCGGAGGCTTTGATTGAAATGGGAAGGCAGCTTGAAGCGGTGCCTTTGATAAACCAGGTTCGCCAGCGCGCGGCCAACAGCGAAACATTATTAAAACAAGCTAACGGAAGCGCGATATCCAATTACAAGATCGATATTTACAAACCGGGTGTTAATTGCACATGGTCACAGGATTTTGCAAGGCAGGCGCTTCGTTTTGAACGCCGCCTGGAATTTGCCATGGAAGGTTACCGCTTTTTTGACCTGGTGCGCTGGGGTATTGCAGCAGAATATATGAACAGTTATTTTGCAGTGGAGAAAACAAGGAAATCGCACCTGCAGGATGCGATATTTAAAAAGAACCGGGATGAATATATGCCGATTCCATTAAACCAGATCAATTTTAGTAAAGGATTATATAAACAAAACGCGGGCTGGTAAAATTACCGGGAAGCATTAGTAATAACCAGGGAAATTATTTTCCTGGTTATTACCTTTTAAGCAGGTTATTTTCAATTGTAAAAATTTTAGATATAATGGTAAAAGTTAATATTATCAGCGTGCTTTTTATCGCTTTGGCGTTAAGATCATTTGCCCAGGAAACCAAAGTTCCTACTCCGCAGTGGCGACCGGTTTATCATTTTTCGCCCCCGGCAAACTGGACAAATGACCCCAACGGACTAATATTTTTAAATGGCGAGTTCCAGTTATATTATCAGCACAACCCTTTTGAAAATAAATGGGGCCACATGAGCTGGGGGCATGCAACAAGCACCGATCTGGTACACTGGAAAAACCTGCCGGTAGCTATCCCTGAAGTGGTTACTCAAGATACCACCACCTGGATATACTCAGGATCGGTGGTTATGGATAAGGATAACACCAGCGGATTTGGTGTAAAAGGCAAAGCCCCGCTGATTGCTATTTTTACGGCCGACCAGCCAAAACAAAAAAAGGAATCGCAGTTTATAGCTTATAGCCTTGATAACGGGTTAACCTATAAATTATACTCCAACAACCCGGTATTGGATCTTAACAAAAGGGATTTTCGCGACCCTAACGTGTTTTGGTATGAGCCTACCAAGCAATGGATCATGACCGTGGCCATGGTTGATGAGCACATGGTACGCATTTACGGTTCAAAAAATTTAAAAGAATGGACAAAGCTGAGCGATTTTGGTCCGGCCGGGTATACAAAACATGGATGGGAGTGCCCGTCATTACTGCCGCTAACAGTTGATAACGATCCGGCAAAAATAAAGTGGGTGCTTTTTGTTTCATCGGGTGGCGAGCATGGCCCGTTAATGCAATATTATATTGGTGATTTTGATGGAACCACTTTTAAAAATAACAATGCGGATGATAAAGTATTGACTGTTGACTATGGCGATGCTTTTTACGCGGCCATAGCTTGGCGGGATGCACCGGGAAACAAAAAGATCCTGCTGGGCTGGCTGCAAAATGGCCGGCCTGAAACATATCCCTGGAAAGGGCAAATGTCAATACCTCATGACCTTACCGTAAAAACAACCGGCGAAGGGTTGAGGCTGTTTCAGGATGCGCCGGCAATGGTTAGCAAAAGTTTGTTGACCCGTGCAAAGGGCCGCGTGCTTTCTAAAAAGAGTGTCATTATTAATAACTCCAGTGTTACATTATCTAAAAAGGGGGCATTTGATAGCAATGCTATTTTAATAAACGCCGAATTCTTAACCAACGGATCAAAAAAGGTTGGTTTTAATGTTGCAGCACAAAATGGTGCCGGCAGTAATTTAAAAAAAGTAATTGTTGGTTATGATGTTGACAAGCAGGAGCTGTATGTTGATTGCAGTGCATCAGAAAAAGCCAATAAGCCGGTTGAAAACTTAGTTCAAACAGCCCCAATGAAGCCAAACAACGGCGCTGTGAGGATCAGGATTTTCTTAGACAAATCATCACTGGAAGTTTTTGGCAACGACGGGGAAAAGGTGATCTCCACCATGATCTACCCTGATAATGATGCTACCGGGCTTTCCGTATTTTCAGAGGGGAAAGCAATACTCAAAAACTTGAAAGTGTGGGACCTGAGGTGATAATAATATAAAAACCAATAATCATGAACCTGAAAAAGATATTTTTAATCTGCAGCTGCTTTTTTGTTGCCGGCCAGTTAAAGGGACAGGATAAAGATGCTGCATTTGTTGCCGACCCGCATCGCCCGCAGATCCATTTTTCGCCAAAGCAGCACTGGGTCAATGACCCTAACGGTATGGTTTATTACAATAACACCTACCACCTGTTTTTTCAATATTATCCATCGGGTACCACCTGGGGGCCCATGCATTGGGGACATGCGGAAAGTAAAGACCTTATACACTGGAAGGAGCTGCCCATAGCTTTATATCCCGATAGTTTAGGCTATATATTTTCTGGCAGCGCCGTGGTTGATTCAAACAATACCACGGGCTTTGGTAAAAACGGGAAAACACCATTGGTAGCTATATTTACGCACCATGACCCTGTGGGAGAAAAGGCAGGCAAGGAAAATTTTCAAAATCAAAGTTTAGCCTATAGTTTGGATGAGGGCAGCACCTGGACCAAATACACAGGCAACCCGGTATTAAAAAATCCGGGCATCCGTGATTTTCGCGATCCTAAAGTAATGTGGTATGCCCCGCAGAAGAAATGGGTGATGACACTTGCCACTAAAGACCATATTACTTTTTACTCGGCGCCTGACCTTAAAACCTGGAAAAAAGAAAGCGAATTTGGCCTTAAAACAGGGGCACACGGCGGCGTTTGGGAATGTCCTGACCTTTTTCCTTTAAAACTTAACGGGAAAACCTATTGGGTGCTCGTTGTTAACTTAAACCCCGGTGGACCCAACGGCGGCTCGGCAACACAATATTTTGTGGGTGGGTTTAATGGAAAAACATTCACCCCAATTGATACAGCTACCAGGTGGCTTGATTACGGCCCTGATGAATACGCCGGCATCACCTGGAGCAATACCGGCAGCCGTAAAATATTTTTAGGGTGGATGAGCAACTGGTTATATGCCAACCAGGTACCCACGGTGAAATGGCGCAACGCCATGACCGTTCCGCGCGAATTGAGCTTAAAACAGGTTAAGGGAAAGCTCCTGCTAACATCGGTGCCTGTAAGCGAACTTAACAATATCAGTTTAAATACACGTAGCAGAAAAAATTTGCTGGTGAAAAAAGTAACAGATATTACCGCCCTGGCCGGTAATGCCACCGGGCAATACCTTTTAAAAATGAATACAGCATCGCTTACTGATTATGCGATAACCATTTCAAATAACCTGGGCGAAGAACTGATTGCAGGCTATGACAAAAAAGCAAACCAATATTATATTGATCGTACAAAGGCGGGTAAAGATGATTTCCAGAAAGATTTTAATGGCCGGTTTGTTGCGCCGCGGTTAGCCACTGCAAATGGTTCTGATCTCACCCTGGTTATTGACGCCGCATCTGTTGAGCTTTTTGCCGATAAAGGACTTACGGTAATGACGGCTATTTATTTTCCAAACAAACCTTTTGATCATATATCTATAAAAAGCAATGGCGGGTTGCGTATAACCCGTTTAAAGCTTAGCGCATTGCGCACTATATGGAATAAATAAAGTTTGGGATTTTTGTTGATTTAAGCGCTTCCTGGTGAGAGGGAGGCGCTTTTTTTGTTATAAATATTAAAGCGCCGGCAATTTTATGGCTATGTTTGGTTTTATATCAGCCGGATGAGATAGGTGTTTATATAACGGGAACATGGTGGTTATGAGCATAATTATAGCGGTGTTCTTTAACAAAGACCTGAGGAATTTGAGGGCATGGGTTATTTGATTTTCTACCGTGCGTTTTGATATCCCAAGCTGATTGGCTATTTCGTCATTTGTTAAATTATCCATGCGGCTTAACCTGAAAATTTCACGGCAACGTTTAGGCAGATCATTTAATGATGCTTCAACCGAGCTTTCTAACTCTAAATAGGTAATATTTTCATCAGCCTCATTAATGCCCTGTGGCAAAGCTTTAACGTGTTCATAATCATCAACATAAAGTAAAGCAGATGATCTTTTAGCTTTCAGGTGTTTATAAACATGATACCTTGCAGCAGCAGTAAGGTAATTTTTAAAGCTGTTGATCTGGAATACATTCCGTTTTTGCCAAACATTTAAAAATATGTCCTGTACAATTTCTGAACAAGCTTCCCTGTCTTTTAAGTACGAAAAAGCGGTGCTGTAAACATTATCCCAATAACGTTCAAAAAGCGTTTCAAACGCTTTTGAGTTATCAAGCATTATAGCTTCCCATAACTCAGAATCGGAATAGTTGTTTAAAAACATATAATTGGTAAAATAAAATTAGACAAATTAATCCTGTAAATGAAATGTAATTATTACAATTAATGTCAAATGCGCTAAATGAAAAATAATTTTTTATTTCATGTGTGTGCCATGGCAAAAAAGTCTCTATACCTGAACAACCAGTTATTTTTTCATGACCCAGCAAGAATTTATAGATCTTTACGAGAGATTCGCGTCCGGCAATTGCACGCCTGAGGAATTAAAATTACTGGAAGAATATCGTGATGGATTTCAGCTGAAGGACTTGCCCTGGAATGCCGGCATGGGCGACAGAGAGGAAATCAAGAATGAAATACTGAAAAATTTAAACGAAAGAATCACTTCCCGGCCTAAAAAAAACTTTAAAAAATATTGGATCGCCGCGGCCGCCATTGCCGTTTTTGCTTTCAGCACAATATGGATGATCGAAAGAAAAGATCAAACTTTAACTGATACATCCAATAAAGTTTCATTGAACAAGAAAGGGCCCGTACTGCCAGGATTTAATAAGGCCACTTTAACACTTGCAGACGGCTCAAACATTGATCTTAACGATTCCAAAAAAGGGGTGCTTTCAAAACAGGGCGGCGCATCTGTTGGTAAATTAAATGATGGTAAAATAGCGTATCATGTAAAGGATGCTGGTGAAAAAGCACCAGTGGCCTCTTATAATACCATAACAACCCCGCGCGGCGGGCAGTACCAGGTGGTATTGTCTGACGGGACAAGTGTGTGGCTCAATGCGGCATCGTCCTTAAAATTCCCAACCGTTTTTACCGGGAACGAAAGAAATGTGGAACTAACAGGCGAGGCTTATTTTGAAGTGGCAAAAAATAAGAAGATGCCTTTTAAAGTAGCTGTCAATAAAATGAACATTGAGGTATTGGGGACACATTTTAATGTAAATGCCTATGCCGATGACGACGCTATAAAAACCACCCTGCTGGAAGGTTCGGTAAAATTATCAATTGCCGGTAGCCAGGCAATGTTAAAACCCGGGCAGCAGGCCACACTTGGACAGCAACAAAAATTTAATATCCAAACTATCAATACCGAAGAAGCCATAGCCTGGAAAAAGGGCTATTTTATATTTGACAATGAAAACATCCAAACCATCATGAAAAAGATATCGCGATGGTATGATGTTGAAGTTGTGTATAAAGGAAAGATAGATGAGCGGGATTTTGGCGGTACTGTTTCCCGGTTTGACAGCGTAACCGGCGTGTTGCGGTCATTGGAACTAACTGGTACCGTTCACTTTAAACTGGAAGGAAGGAGGATAACCGTTATGCCTTAAACTTACTTTTAAAGTATAAAATAGGTTACCAAATAAACCAGGAGCGATTGCGGCGCCCCCGGTTATAATAAATCTGCTTTGTTAAGCAGGTAAAAGGGTAACAATCAATTGTTTCTACAACCAATTTAATTAAACCTTTTTTCAAATGTATAAAGATAATATTGCATTTTCATGCAGGCGGATTCCCTGTGTGTCATTTAAAATTTTTAGGGTGATGAAACTTGTGCTAATTTTATTAATTACCACTATTATTCAGGCAAATGCCACTTCCAATGCCCAAACTGTAAGCTTAAATTTAAAAGATGCTTCCCTCAAAGAAGCTATCGAAAAATTAAGACAGCAAACGGGATATCATTTTTTGTATAAGATGGAGATGCTTAACGAAACTAAGCATGTTAGTCTGTCAGTTAATAACGAGCCTTTTGCGCAGGTGCTTGAAAAATGTTTTGCTGATCAGCCATTGACCTACACTATCAATCAAAACACGGTTGTTTTGCGGAAAAAGATCAATAATGTGAATGATCAGAAGCAAGCTGTAAAAGTTAGCGGAACGGTAACCGACGAAAAAGGCACGCCTCTTCCAGGAGTAAGTGTAAAAGTAAAGGGCACCACTGCCGGTATAATTACTGATGCCAATGGTAAATATAGTTTAACGGTTGATAATGCCAACGGTGTATTGGAATTTGCTTTTTTAGGATTTATTAAACAGGAAGTGCCCATTAATGGTCGCACCGAAATCAATGTAAAGTTGCAGGAAGCCCAAACCGCGTTGAACGAAGTAGTGGTAATAGGGTATGGAACGGTGAGGAAATCTGACCTTACAGGTGCTACCGCATCAGTAAAAGGCTCAGACATAAAGGCTCAGGGTGTAAGCGATATTACCCGGTCATTACAAGGTAAAATGCCGGGTGTAACTATAGAGTCTGCCGGTGGTGATCCCGGGGCCGGAACCCGGATCATGATCAGGGGTGTTGGTACATTAGGAAAAGGAGACCCATTATATATTGTTGATGGTGTGCCAACGGCCAGTATCAACTACCTTAACCAGGTTGATATTGAATCAATTGACGTATTAAAAGATGCTTCTGCCGCGGCCATATATGGTTCAAGGGCAGCAAACGGTGTGGTATTGGTTACTACTAAAGCCGGTAAAAACGGTGCGCCTGTAGTGCAGTTTACCGCAAATTATGGTAAGCAAAAAATAGGTAAGGAGATTGACGTTTTAAATGCACAGGAATGGGCCAATGTTAGTAACGCGGCTCATGATAATGCGGGCTTACCACGGCTTGATATTGCTAAAAATCCACAAACTTTAGGCGTGGGTACCGATTGGCAGGATGCCATATACAGAACAGCTCCTGTTCAACAGTATAATATGC
This sequence comes from Mucilaginibacter pocheonensis, assembly GCF_031456535.1. NCBI lineage: Bacteria > Pseudomonadati > Bacteroidota > Sphingobacteriia > Sphingobacteriales > Sphingobacteriaceae > Mucilaginibacter > Mucilaginibacter pocheonensis. Next base: position 235,799 of record NZ_JAVDUU010000005.1, on the reverse strand, counting down.
TCGTAAGCGGAGGTAGTGAATTTACTAAATACAGTGTTTCCGGCGGTTATAATGATCAGCAGGGAATTGTGGATGTAACCGGTTATAAACGTTATAATTTACGTGTAAAAACCGAAACTACCAAAGGGCGGTTGAAGTTTGGCGAAACAGTGCTGTTATCGCGCGAGAAATTTATTACCATGCCTGGTGGCTGGGGTGGCCAGGGTGGTAACCCGGTAGGCTCAGCTGCAAAAATGATCCCGGTATTTCAAATTTATGATCCTACAGCTTTGGGCGGTTTCGCAGGTGCTTATGGCCCAGTGGTTAACGTTGCTAACCCGGTGGCCCAGTTAAACCTGGAAAACATTAACCGCGAGTTTACAAACATCATAACTAATGCTTATGGCCAGGTAAACCTTTTGCCCGGTTTAAACTATAAATTGAACCTGGGTTATACCAATGGCTTTACCAGCAGGTATGATTATGCTAAAAGATATGCCGTTGGTACCCTGTTCTCTCATCCAACTAATGATATTAATTTGAGCAAGGATCAAACGGTATTGGTTCTGTTAGAAAATACACTGAATTACGATAAACATATAGGTAAACACAGTATACAGGCTTTGGCTGGTTATGCGTACCAAAGCACCAAGTTTAATTATACTGCGGCAGGCAGAACAGATCTGCCTGATGGAATTGACCAGATAGATGCCGGCGCAGGTATATCTACCACTGCTGGTAACAAAACCGAAAGTAATTTGGTATCGATATTTGGAAGGGCCATATATTCTTACGATAACCGTTACCTGCTAACCGCCAGTTTCAGGCATGACGGTTCGTCAAGGTTTGGAAGCGCTCACCGTTACGGCGATTATCCTTCCATAGCTTTGGGATGGAATATTTCAAATGAGCGTTTTTTTGAATCATTAAAAAATACATTTTCAACTTTAAAATTAAGGGCAAGTTACGGTGTGCTGGGTAATCAGGAAATTTTAGATTATCAGTACAGTGCTGCCATCGCGTCAAATATAAATTATGTTATTGGTGCCGATCAGCAAAAATGGTTCGGAGCCATTCAAACAGCCTTTTCTTCTCCCAACATTAAATGGGAAAGCACCAAAACTTCAAATATTGGTATAGATGTAGGCTTTTTTCAGGATAGATTGAATGTAACCGCCGATTATTTTATTAAAAAGACCTCCGATCTACTGTTAAACGTTCCTATACCCGGCTCAGCAGGAGCTATATCAAACCCGGTAGTAAATGCAGGCGATCTGCGTAATAAAGGGATTGAGGTTGGTGTTAATTTTAACGACCATATAGGCAAATTAAACTATGGCGTTTTTGGTACCATAAGCGCGGTGAAAAATAAGGTAATTGCACTTGGTACAGGTTCACAGCAAATTTTTGGCGGCCAGCCAACCCATCACGGGGCTTCAAGCACCCTTACCGAAGCTGGCGGCTCAATAGGCTCTTTTTACCTGATAAAGGATATTGGCATATTTAATTCACAAGCCGAAGTTGATGCCTATTCTAAAAATGGTAAGCTGATACAGCCAAACGCTGCTCCGGGTGATGTTAAATTCCAGGATACCAATAATGATGGGCAGATAAATGATAATGATAAAGTTAACTCGGGCAGTCCGTTCCCTAATTTTGAGTACGGCTTTGGCATAAACGCGTCTATGTATGGTTTTGATATCAACATGTTTTTTCAGGGTTCTCAGGGTAACAAAATCTACAATGGCTTAAGGCAGGATCTGGAAAGCACAAACCTTGATTTTAATTATTCCAAATCAATGCTTGACGCCTGGACACCTACTAACCACTCTAATACTCCGAGAGCGATTACCAGTGATCCTAACTTTAATAACCGTACATCAAGCCGTTTCCTGGAAGATGGTTCTTATTTACGAATGAAGACTTTGCAAATTGGATACACCTTAAATAATGCATTGGCAAAGAAAATGAGGATAACTTCTTTACGTATTTATGCGAGTGCCGATAACCTTTTTACAATAACAAATTATACCGGTTTTAACCCTGATTTGGGCAGAGGCGGAACTAATCAGCTGAATATTCTTGACCGGGGTGTAGATTTTGGACATGTGGCTTATCCGCTGGCCAGAACCATATCTCTGGGTGTTCAATTGTCATTGTAATTCACAAGCGCTATTAAAATTTAAATTATGAAAAATTTAATAATCATATTTTGCATAGCTGCTATAGTTTGCAGCTGTAAAAAAAGCACATTAGAACTTCAAAATCCCAATCAAATAACTGCGGAAACTTTCTGGAAAACCGAAACCGATGTACAAAGCGCCTTTGCTGCTACCTATGGACTGTTAAGAGACGTAAATGGTGGTTTTTGGGGTGTAAGGGGTATTGAACTTGGTAACGGGCGCGGCGACGACTTTTTTATCAGGAACGATGTGGCCGACCTTTATAAGCTGTCGACATTTACTAACACGCCAGATAACGGACCAGCCAATGACCTGTGGAATACATCATTTCGTGCTATTTTCAGGGCAAATCAAATATTGGCTAATATTGACAGGGTTACTACTTTAGATGCCAACGCTAAAAAGGCCTATGTAGCTGAGGCCAAGTTTCTGCGCGGCTTAAATTATTTTATTTTAGCTATAAACTTTGGCGACGTTCCTTTGATCGTTTCTGTTCCCGCAACAACAGATCAATATTTTACAGCCAAATCACCGGAAGCTGATATCTGGAAACAGGTAATTGCAGATTTTACCGCGGCTGGTGCAGATCTGCCGGCTTCTTATCCTTCACAATGGATTGGCAGGGCAACTAAAGGTGCCGCGCTGGCATACCTTGGCAAGGCTTACGTTTATACTAAAGCATGGGCCAATGCAGAAACCACGCTGAAACAGGTAACAACCATGTCATATCAATTGATGCCTAATTATGGCGATAACTTTGTTGCAGCAAAAAAGAATAATCAGGAGTCGGTTTTTGAAATTCAGCTGGCAGATGTTGGCGGAACTAACCCCTGGGCAGGTGAAAACGCGAATCAGGCTTTAGGAGTTACCACCGCGCAGGAGTTTGCACCATCTGAAGTAAGCGGATGGTTTGAGGTGAGCCCTACAGATAAACTTTTTAATGAGTTTAAGAAAGAAAAAACAACCGACAATGATTTTGATCCGCGGATGTATGCTACCTTGATTTGGGATTACCCCGGAGCTACTTTTTACAGGAAGCCGTTTAGCAGTTTCGCACTGGTGTTTGGCTACCATTCTATGTTCAAAAAATATCAGAACTATGACCAGGTTAACGAGCTTACAGGATCAAGCGGCGCATCTGATTATGCCTCAAGCAATAATGAAAGGGCCTTACGTTATGCGGATGTATTGTTGCTGCTTGCCGAGTCATTAACCATGCAGGGAAAAGTGCAGGAAGCATATCCTTACGTAAAACAAATAAGGGACAGGGCCAAGCTTGCTAATTTACCTGGTGGATATTCTCAGGACCAGATGATGGCCGAGATCATGCACCAGCGGATGATTGAGTTTGCCCGTGAAAACCAACGCTTTTATGATCTGAAACGCTGGGGTAAACTGGCGCAGGAGATTGCTAATAGTGATAAAATTGGCAAGCAATTTTTTGTGGCCGGTAAGTATGATTACTTCCCAGTTCCGCAAAATGAGCTTAACAGTAACCCTAAAATGAAACAAAACCCGAATTGGTAACAGGGGTATTATAATTGATAACCCGGTTCCCTTTCTTCAACTGAAAGGGGCCGGGTTATTGTTTATAATTTCAAATTGCATGAATGATCAAAAAGATGACCCTTGTTTCAACGGTTATTGATAAGTGCTAATTAGACTTAAGTTTTAGTTTTCTAACCACCAATTGCCCTATCTCCCTTCCCTGTACATTACCAACTATGCAGGCATTTTTAAAATGAATACCCCCATATACCCTTGACATACCTGCTGATTTGGCAGCTTCCCTGAAAGATTTAAAAGATAACGGTTCAATTCCAAATTCCATTTCAGATGAATCAGTATAAGCAAAGTGATCGCCAAATTTACTGGTAAGCACTTCGGCTGCTGCCGATGAAATTACGGCGTGCCCGCTGCTGTATTCAGGAAATGGCGGCGTTTGAATATATGGGCGCCAATCTGCATTCATGTATTTGGTAATAATTGTTTCGGGCCGCACATAGTTGGAGCGGTATTTTAAATACCAGCAATTTATAAAGGCATCAAATAAGGCAATAGACGTTTGAGTATATATGCTTACAGTTGTGTTAAAATCCGTTTGTTTAGCCTTTGTAGCTATTCCCGTAATATTCATCCAGTGGCCCCCTGGCGAAAACTTTTTAGTGGCAAATGAGGCATGGCCAACTACATTTAATTTAAAAGCGTTATCATCCCAAAAATCGGCCTGGTGCTTTTGCTCTTTGGTTAAACTGTCAACGATAACTTTTACCTCAAGTGCCTGCCTGTAAAATTTGCTATTCTTGTCTTTTATATTGAATGGTGGCGGATCAGGCGGAATGAATTGCGCGGTTGAGTCAAGTACCATTGGCCTTATCTCGCCCCAGTGTGCTTCCAGAGCCTGAGCATACATAGGCGGGGTTGGTATCCAACGCCCATCCTGTTGTTTTACAGTATACTTACTTGCCGAGCGCGTTTGGGCATAATGATCGCCCTTGCTCCATTTTAGTATGAACTTAGCTATCTTATTGGCATAGTTTACGGAGCCCTCAAACAAGTCAGAAGGCATTCCGGCGTTTTTGGCCTTTTGTTTCAGGCCGTCAACATATTGGTCCATACTGCCTTCGGGAAATGTTACCGCGTTGCCAACATAACAAAAGGCCAGGAGGGAGGCAAACTGATAATCTACAGTGGTATCCTTTGCGGGTCTGGGTGTTGAAGGCAAGTGTTTAATTTGTCCCGATAATGACCGGTAATGTTCGGGGTCGCCCGCGGCTATAACTTCATAGGCCGCAATATTGGCATATACATAATTACGTGAGGCCGTAACCGGAGGGAAATTATTCTCTAATACAATATCATTTAATTTTTTTACTGTAATTCGGTATAAATCAGGATTATGTAAAACTTTTTCATAGTCGGGCTTTTTGCAGGATACAAACAGGCACAATACTCCTGCAATACAAAATAGAAAGGGTCTCATAATTTTAAATATAGCTTAAAGAGCAAGCGGATATGAAGTTAAATCCGCCGGTTTTTTACGTTGATCAACAGCCAATATAAGTTTTTTTTGCTAAAGCTAACGCATGTGACCACCTGTTTTTTTAAGCTAAATTAATACTGTTTAATTGTAATAGGTTATTGACTATTTACCGCCTAAATGCTAAACTAATGGCCTAATATTAGTAAATTTAGCATCCCAATTGTATATGTTTTTATAACCCAAATGAAGAAAATCATTCTTGTAATTTTAGCTATCGTTTTAATTATCACAACAGGCATTTATATCATAATTCCCTCATCGTTACAAATAACCAGCCAGGTAGTCATTGATGCATCAGATGTAATTGCTTCCAAGTTTTTAATTCGGGAAAATGGGTGGGACAAATGGTGGCCTGGTACTAAATTAAATGATAACAGGTTTAGTTTTAACAAACTGCAATTTGATATTGATAAAATAACCAACAGCGCAGTAAATCTGTCGTTCCAGCAAAACGGATTGAAATTTGGCAGTAGCATTACTTATATGTCAAGTGCTGATGGTATGGTGAGGGTAACCTGGTACGCGCAAACTAAAAGCAGTAATAACCCGGTGCAAAGGATTGCCGATTATATGGAGGCACGTCACATTGAGGAGCAGAATACCAGGATATTGCTTCACTTAAAAAGCTTTTTAGAAAACATTAAAAATGCCTATGGGTATAATATATATATAAGCAAGGTAAAAGACCCGGTTTTGCTTACTTCAACAACTACCTTTAATAGTTATCCTGATATGCAGCATATTTATAAGATTATACTGGGGTTAAGAGAGCAGGCGAAAACTCAGGGAGCATTGGAAACAAACTTTCCGATGCTGAATGTTAACGTAAACGATGAAAAACAGTTTGAAACAAGCCTTGCCATTCCAATAAATAAGGTGATAAATACTACCGGAAACTCATTTATAAATCAAATGGTGCCCGGTGGTAATTTACTGGTAGCTGATGTTAATGGCGGGCCTAATACCATTAAAGACGCGTTTGCCCAGGTAAAAGTCTTTATGAAGGATCATCGGCTAATATCACCAGCTATGCCCTTTGAATCGCTTATTACCGATAGGTTAGCAGAGCCGGATACCTCTAAATGGAAAACAAAAATATATTACCCTATATTTTAATTAACGGGTTACCAGCATTAACCTGCCATCGTAGGTAAGTACAAGGTAGTTTGTTGACGTGGTTTGTTTAATGGTTGACAGGAAGGTGAGCTCCTGAGAATTAAAAGCTGCGTTTACCAAATAACAGGGTGCGCTAAAATCTTTCCTGGTTTTATCATAGCGTAAAGTGGCCAACCCTAACGCATCATATTTCCCTTCATATGGAACTACTCCCCAAAAGTTACCATTTATCAATATTTCATCTGATTTAGCATCAGGTTGGATAATGGACCGGATAGGGGCCTGCTGATAAAGATAAGGCAGTTCCTTTAATGATCCGGAGTGCATTACATCGCTTATAAATATGCTGTTAAACTGGTTTGCAGTTAAACGTTCATTTTCGTTCAGCTTGTCTTTAAATACCTCGGCCGTGGTCTTATCTGCCATTTTTTGATAGCTCAACCATTCTTTTTTAAGATAGGGGAGCTCCTGCTCCAAATCATTTTTGGGCCTGAAAGGATAATACTGCCCTTTATAAAAATAGGAAAGGATCAAATCTTCTTTACCGTCATTATCAAGATCGCTGTTATAAGCGTAGAGTGGCTGGGTTGCCGTTACGTTGTATTTATTATTTATACCCCAGTTGCCAGCCAGCAGGTCGGCTTTGCCATCATGGTCAATATCAGTTACAATTGCCGATTGCCACCAGCCTTTTTCGTTATCCAATACAGGCGTTGAGAATCTTTTTAACGTTTTGCCATCATTTAAAAACAGGTAAACCGGCTGCCATTCTGCGGTTATTACAAGGTCCGGTTTGCCATTATGGTCTGCGTCTGCTGTCGAAATGCTGGTTATGCAGGGAATATCTGTTATTGCTGCATATTTATTACCGGTACTTGTTTCAAAATCGCCGTTCCCCTTATTTATTAAAATGGTTGAAGGGATCTTTTCTGTATAGTTTCTGAATGATGTACTGGCGGTTAGTAAAATATCATTTAAGCCATCGTTATTAAAATCAAAAACCGCGACTTTTGATACGGCGCTGCTAAGTTTTGGCAGCGGCTTGTATTCAAACTGAAAGTTCCCTTTGTTGATATATAAACGTGGCGGAAACCTTTTCTCAGCTTCAATAAACGGGTGATTCGAGCTTAACACGATCAGGTCTGCTTTGCCATCGTTATTTACATCGGTCCACACAGCCTGTGTGTCACCATATTCTAAAAATGGTTTAAATTGTGAAACAGCAACCTTATTAAACCCGCCGCTTTTATTTCCTGCCAGCAAGTATTTTTCTTCACCTGCTGTACCACCTACGTAAATATCGTCAATGCCATCATTGTTAACATCGGCAATTGCCACAGCTGGGGTATGCGGCAAATAGCTGTGAGGCAGTAGTCCATAGTAGTTAAAATCGGGAGTGTCAAAAGTCTTGACACTTGCCAGTAGTTTTGCCTGGACTGGTTTGTACTCAGCTTGCTTGCTGTTACTTATAAAATCATTGATTACGGATGATACGTTATTGCCGGGCTTTACCTGGCCGTTATTATAAACTATTGTGCTTTTTTGATTTTTTTTGAAATTTTTGATGATCTGCCAGGTATTATCCGGCCATACAATCAAAAGTTCAGCCGGCTTGTCGCCCGGTAAAAAAGTAAACAGTAAGTCGGTACTTAAGTTGCTTTCATAAGCATTGCTGGTTTGAATTTCCTGATGGTCCAATTGCTTGCCTGATCTCAGGAAAAATTTGGTGCCTATTCCATCGGGGTTTGTCTTAATATATTTTACCGAGTACTTTAAATAATCAGGCCTGGTTTTCTGATTGGTTTCTATCGTTGTGTTTTTATATATGAAAGCCGCTTCATCCATGTTATTGGTCACTATCTCCTGGTCGCCGTCATTATCCAGGTCAACAGCTACCGCGCCCGCTGATATGGATGGCTGCTGCATATCATTACTAAATGATATATCTGAAAATTTAAGCTTATCGTCACCATGATAAAAAAAGTTATGCACGGCGCCATCCGGCATCATGTTCACCTTGTCTTTATCAAATACACGGTTTGTTTTATAATCCTGCATAACATTAGGGTCACCCAGGTATTTGAGGTAATCCATATCATTAAGCCGTTTTTTTATTCCGTTCGAAAAAAACATGTCTTTGCGTCCATCCATGTCAAAATCCTGTACCAGTGGGGACCATGTCCAGTCTGTTGCTGATACGCCGCTGTACAAACTCATGTCAACAAATTTGTTTCCATTGGCCACATTAAGCTGTAAGCAGTTTTTTGAATACTGATAATAATAACCTGCGTTCACTTCCTGGTTATAGATATCCAACGGCTCGTCATTAATGGTTGATTTTAATGCCTTCATATCCTCAGGCAGCATATCAGTGGTAAGTACATCAAGACGCCCGTCCTTATTAATATCGCTTAGGGTGTTACCCATTGAAAACAAACTGGTATGACCAAATGCGCTTTTAAGCTGCTCCTTAAAAGTTCCGTTATGCTGGTTAATGTAATAGTAGTCCTGTTCAAAGAAATCATTGCTTACATATATATCGTCCCACCCGTCATTATTCAAATCGCCAATACTTAAACCCAGGCCATAGCCAATAGGGGCACTGTAAATGCCCGATTGCCGGGTAACATCGGTAAAATGCCCGCCATCATTATGAAACAGGTGATCGCCTGCATCATGGCTGTACTTAAACCTCAGGGTTGAGTCGCCATAAGTATCATTGCTGTGTACCGACGATGTAAGCAGGAACATATCAAGCTTGCCATCCTTATCATAATCAAAAAAAGAAGCCTGGGTAGACAGTCCTGCAAAATCAAGACCATATTTAGCGGCGCTTTCCGTAAAAGTAAGATCGCCGTTGTTGATATAAAGCTGGTTCTTCCCTTTAAAGGTCTTATAGCCCGATACTGTTGTTACGTAAATATCCTTAAATCCGTCGCCGTTTATATCAACCACAGTTACACCGGTTTTCCAGTTACCCGTACCGGCAACTCCTGCTTTAGCGGTAATGTCTTCAAAATGGAGTTTGCCTTTATTAAGATAAAGCTTATTAGGGCCCTGGTTTGATACAAAATACAGGTCGGGCAAGCCGTCATTATTAAAATCGGCAGCGGCGACACCAGCGCCATTATAAAAATAAAGGTAGTCCAGTATGTTAACAGAATCGGTTACCGTGTTTTTGTTTACAAAGTTTACACCGGTTTCAGTTGCCGGCAGCAGCCTGAAAACACTTTTATCTGGTTTGGGTTGTTTACAAGCGTTCAGGCAGATAACACCGGCACATAAAAAGCCGTAAAAACCGTTTGTTAAAAACTTAATATATTTTTTGTAGATCGGCATTGCGTTATTGTAACTGGTAAGCTTTTAATGGCTCATCATTAACACCAAACAGGTAATATTTACCGCCCTTTGCATTTTTAATGATTAATGACGAACGTACCTGTCCATTTAATTTAAGCCCGCTATTTAAGGGGGAGATGTAGCTAAAGCCGTTTTTATTATACTCATAAACCTGCCCGTAGCTGGCGTCGAGCCTGCCTACTTCCGGCTTGAAGCCATAAAAATTACCTGCGAGAATAAGTCTTTTGGAACCGCCAGCGTTATCGCATAAAATAGTGTTAACGGTTGATAGCTGTGCATTAACAGGGAGTTGTTTGCATACAAATTTGTTGCCGCCCTTATTAAAAAATACAGCCGATGCCAGAAAATTCATCTCATGTGTTTCGGCATCTTGAAGCATATCATCAGTAAATACTTCATTAAATGGCTTGCCTGCATAGTCAATGTATTTTAAAAAACGTTTTTTAAGCATTGGTATTTGCCCAACAAGGTCAGGTTTCATATGGAAAACATAAGGTACATGGTCACTTTTATACATTGATGTTACACATTCTTTTGTGCCATTGCTGTCAAAATCCTTAATATATATTTTCATAGGCTCGGTAAATGAAGCCCTGAATTTTGAATTTAACCCAAGGTTGCCCGCGATAATATCAGGTTTGCCGTCGCCATCCACGTCGGCCACTTCCAGACTGCTCCACCAGCCTTTGTAATTGGCCAGTTGTTTATCTTCGGTAAATTTACCTTTTGTATTTTTAAATATCTTTATTCCCATCCAGTTACCCGCAACTATAAGGTCGGGGTACCCGTTGTTATCAATATCAACCCATTTTGCCGCAGTTACCATGCCCAATTTTGTATCGGCACCCAAAGCCGTTTCAGATACATCGGTAAAATGACCGTCGCCATTGTTATGGAAAACATATGACCCCGGCGAGCAGCCGTACAGTCCCGGCACACTGCGCCCGCCTATAAAAAGGTCGGGATGACCATCCTTGTCGTAGTCGCACGATATCACTACAGATGCATTAACTGCTGCATGCAGGGTTTTATCAACGTTTCGGTGGAAATTACCTTTTCCATCGTTTTCAAAAAACCTGGGGTTATATACCGGCGTACCGGCTTCATCGGCGTTACCGCCCACCGCTATAATTAGGTCCTGGTCGCCATCGCCATCAAAATCACCAAATGCGGCGCCGGCATTTTCCTGGTACTCCTGTTTTTTGAAATCATCAGGAACTGTTTTAACAAACTCGCCATTCTTTTGCTGCACATATATAGCCGCGGTGCTGTTTTTTGAGCTGCCAAAATAAAAATCAGCTAATCCGTCATTATTAACGTCGCCCGTAGCCATGTATGGGTTTTCTGTCGACAGCATTTGCAGCATCAGTCTTTCGTTGTCAAAATCAATAAAGTCGTCTTCCTTATGTTGTGGTATGCTATCAAAAACGGCTTTGGTAATGTTAGTAAATAATGGCTTTATTACCGGTTTTGTCCAGTTGTATTTAAGCCCGGCATTTGCCTGGTTATAAGTATAGACACTGTCGGTTTTAACATTTTTTACGACCTCATAATTTCCGCCTGGCCAAATGATCTGTAATGAGTCAATTTGTTTGTATTTACCTGTACCTATGGTAAGCAAGTTAGGAGACGTAGAACTTTGAAAGCCACGGGCAGGCTGGTTATAATAAATAAGCGAACTGCCTTTCATGAAAGCCTTTATAGTGGTGCCCACACCAAAAACATTTTGGCCCGATCCTTTTAGTTTTATTTGGATACGATGATTGCCATTTTTTTCGGCATTGCTTTTATAGAAGTAAGCGGGGGAATTAACGTTATTTACAATCAGGTCATTATCACCGTCGTTATCAAGGTCGGCGTATGCAGCACCATTACTAAAGGCAGGTTTATCTAAACCAAAATCAGCCGCCCGGTTAGTAAATGTAAGGTTATGGTTATTTAAAAAGGCATAGTTTGATAACGGGGTTGAATTCATTTTTTCGGTGAAATCTTTATAATCAAAATTTTTACGGCCCTGCGCAATTTTTTCCATGTTATCCCTGTTGCCTAAAAATTCAATATAGTCCTGATCGGTCAGGTCTTTATAAATACCGTTTGATACAAAAATATCCTTCCACCCATCGTTATCCATATCAAACATCAGGGCACCCCAACTCCAGTCCGTAGCTGCAACACCAGAGTAAAATGCTGTTTCTGAGAATGTGCCATCGCCATTATTTACCTGAAGGCAGTTTTGCATGTATTGATTGTAATAACCATCGCGCTGTTTTGCTTTGATCACATCGTACGACTCAAAAGAGGTCATCTTTTTAAGTCGTTTATCGCCCTCAGGTAGCATTTCGGTAGTAAATATGTCGTATTGGCCGTCATTATTTATATCGGCAATGTCTGAACCCATTGAGGCAAGGCTTAAATGACCAGTTTCATTCTGGACATCCTCCTTAAATGTTCCGTTTTTTTGGTTGATGTATAAATAATCGCGCTCAAAAAAATCATTGGATACGTAAATATCAGGATAACCATCCTGATTAATATCAGCTACAGACACGCCTAAACCAAAGCCAATATCGCTCGAAAATATGCCTGCCTGCTTAGTTACGTTGGTAAAATGACCATTGTCATTACGGTAAAGGCGGGCACCTCCAAGTTCATCAACAATAGCCCTTAAATTGGTATTAAAATCAAATGAACCGATAGGCCTGAATGAGTTATTGAGTACAAAACAATCCAGGTCGCCATCATTATCAAAATCAAAAAATATAGCCTGTGTTGATAACCCATTGTCAACCAATCCATACTTTTGGGCCTCTTCTTTAAAAGTGCCGTTATGTTGATTGATGAACAATTCGTTTCCTTTTTCATTACCGCGGGCATTACCGCTATGGCAAACATAAATGTCAAGCCAGCCATCGCCGTTAATATCAACCATAGTTACACCGGTGCTCCAATATTTAGTTCCTTTTACACCGGCCTTATCGGTTACATTTTCAAATTTCCAATTGCCTTTGTTAATGTAAAGCTGGTTGCCGCCCATGTTTGAGGTTAGGTAAACATCGTTAAGGCCATCGTTATTTACATCGCCTATAGCAACACCGCCGCCATTGTAATAATTTCGAAAGGTAAATACATTGGTGCGGTCCTGTTCATTTAATTGATTTATAAAATTAACTCCAATACCGGTGTTTGACTGCAGCGTAAATAAAGCAGGTTTGTCCTGACCTCCATCACAGGCACAGAACATTATTTCTAAGGCAAAAACAAAAAACAGCAGTTTTTTAAATGGCATCATATACATAGAAAAAACAAACGTAGCGGAAATTTTCCGCTACGTTCTTATAATTAATCAAAATCTCAATGTTAATAACCTGCGTTTTGTTTAAGGTTAGGGTTGGTATCCACAGCACGCTGAGGAATAGGGTAAATAGTTTTTGATTTATCAGTTTTTTGAGGACGCTGATCAACCGGATCATTGAATTTTTCAAAACGGATAAGGTCATTCCTTCTCCAGCCTTCCCAGTACAGCTCACGGCCTCTTTCGGCCAGCATGGCAGTAAGATCAACTGAGGCGAGAGGAGTGGCGCCACGAGGAACGCGGATGGCGTTTACTATCGCTAAAGCTGTTTGTCCGCTTGGGTCAGTACCGCCACGTAAAATAGCTTCTGCCTTTTCAAGCATCACGTCAGCATAACGCAGGAATACATAGTCATTTGATGAGTTGTCATCATTAACTGTATTACCGGTTGGTTGTGGGAAGTATTTAAACACCCTTATACCCTGTGCTTCTGTAGAATAATTAAGGTTAACATCCTCAGTAAAAATAAGTGGTTTACCACCTCTTTGTTTTAGGGCAACGCCGCCTGGTCCGTATTGCTGACCTATTGCAAAACCAGCTCTTAAACCAATTTTGTCTGTTAGGCCAGGATATGCAACGCCTCTGCGTTCGTCTGTTGCTTCAAAAGATTTATAAAAATCAGCTAAAGTTGTAAATCCATTCCAGCCATCAGGAGTTTGGTTGTAATGCAAGCCCATTCTCCAGCGATTTTTAGCTGAGCCCGGAGCATTGGTTGTTGTATTGTAAATACCGAAGATATTTTCATGTGATTGCTCACTATTGTCCCATGCAAAATCCTGAAAGTATTTACCTGCCGGTTCTAAGGTATAACCAGCGGCTGTTACTTTATTGGCATACTCAATCACCTTATCCATATCTGCTTTAGCAAAGGTGAACGGACCGCCCACTACTGCTGATTTATATACCGCTTTGTTTAAATAAATTTTAGCCAGTAATGCCTGCGCGGCCGCTTTGCTTGCAATGCCGATGTTAGCAGATGTTCCTAAATTTGCCTCGGCAAATTCCAGATCCTTAATAATAAAGTCTGTGGCTGCGCTACGGGTATAAACAACAGGAACTGATGAGTTTGGTGCATTAGGATCACGATAGGGTGCCTGGCCGTATAAATCAATTACCTGGAACATAAACCAGGCGCGTAAAAAGCTGGCTTCGGCTTTGATCTTAGTATCGGTTGCCCTTACAATAACCTGCGTTGCACGGTATACACCAATGTTTAGCTGGTCCCAGGTATCATTAACCTGGTTGTGTGTAGGGGTCCAGGTATGGGTGTGTAACTTACGCCATGTACCAAAATCGCCCCAGTCGGTACCTCTGGTCGGGCCCATCATTTCGTCTGTTGAATGTTCTTGCAGAGCGTATGTATTAGCCTGATCGGCCTGCCCATAAAGCTGTGAGTAAACCCCATTAAGATCAGCTGATGAGGATGCTCCTCCCGCGTCAATAGTTTTTGAGCCGTATGGGGTTTCAGTTAATTTTTTACAACCTGCAGCTGTTATAAGAATTAAGCTGCAAATTAGTGCTCTTGAAGTTATTTTTTTCATGATAATATTTTTTTTAAAACCCTGCATTTAATCCTAATGTGAATGTACGCGCTTTTGGATAAGCGGTGTAATCTATACCTCTTGAAGGTACATTATCTCTTTGCTTATCTGTATTAATTTCAGGATCTAAACCGCTGTAGTTTGTGATTAAAAATATGTTCTGACCTGTTACCGATACCCTGAGTGATTTAATTGTTTTGCCTTTTACAGGGAATGTGTAACCGATATTAGCGTTACTTAACCTAATAAAATCGCCTTTTTCCAGGAAACGGGTAGAAACTTCTGCGGAGTTAAGTGGATTTTCATTGGTTGCTGCTACTTCTTTAGTTACGTTACGACCGCTAACAAGGTTGCCTTTGTAAAAAAACGCGTTCGCTGTGTTGTTGTAAATATAAAAGCCGGTAGCTCCATTTAAAAAGAAACTTAAACTAAAGTTTTTGTAAGTAAAGCTGTTGGTTAAACCCGCAGTAAATTTAGGAATAGGACTGCCTTGCGGAGATGAAACATCTATACCTTGTGGATAGATACCGAAACCGTTAGCATCTAAACCGGCATAATTTGGTACATTGAAGCTATAAAGAGGATAACCATTGCCAAAAAACTGGGCATAAGCTCCAGATAAGCCCTGGCCATCAATATTACCGGTAATTACGTTGCGGTTACCAAAGTTTTCGATCCTGTTTTTAAGGAGTGTCATATTATAAGAAACATCCCAGGTGAATGTTTTGCCTTGTATAGCCTGTAAACTTAAGCCTACTTCAACACCTTTGTTCCTCACGTTGCCCGGAAGGTTTGTCCAATATCTTGGAGTTGCAGCGGGTTGCGCAATATCCTGAAAGAATAAAAGGTCCTTTTGTGATTTATTGAAGTAATCAATTGTACCGGTTAAACGGCCATTAAGTATAGTGAAATCGATACCTGCGCCGTATGCTGTTTGCGTTTCCCATTTTAAATCAGGATTAGCCGCATTCAGAGGGGGATTTGAAGTACCTAAATAGTTCAGTTGCCTAAGTGCTATAGCCGCATAAGATGGATAATCCTGGTTACCAGTTTGACCATAATTTAATCTTAAGCTTAAATCATCAAATATACCTTTTGGTGCAAAGCTTTCGCCGCTGATACGCCATTTGGCTGCGAGGGCAGGGAAATTGGCATATTGATTATTTTTACCAAAACGAGATGAACCGTCCCTTCTTATTGTACCGGTTAAAATGTAACGGTCTTTATAAGAATAGTTAACACGGGCAAAATATGATTGCAATTGATAACGGCTGCTATCAAGGCCATTAATGTTACCAACAGGATAAGCTAAGTGATTTTTAAAGTCATTATAATCCTTTTTTAATACCCCGGGGGTAGAAGTACCCCAGGCAATATCTGCACGGTCAAAATGTTTAAAAGTTTGATATGAATAGCCTACTAAAGCAGAAAGGGAGCTGTTATTAGTCCATTTTTTTTCATAATTTAAAGTGTGCTCCGTAGTATAGTTGGTCAATTCAGTATGTACCAAAATAGCGCGGCCATTACCTGTAGCCGAAGGAATATTAAATTCCCTTATACCGGTAGCATCTGTGAAGCCAATAATCTTTGGATCATAAAATGTTTTTCTCAAACCTCTTGATATATCGGCACCAAAATTCCCTTTATATGTTAAGCCCTGAAATAATCTGATTGTAGCAGTTAAATTGTTCAGGTAGCGGTTGATGTTGTCTCTATCATCTAATTGGTTTAATAAAGAAACCGGATTCCTGAAGCTGTTACCTTTTGGAATTCCATTATCATCATACCCATTCAGGTTAAACAATCTTCCCTGGTCATCATAAACGGGAGCGGTAGGGTTTAGTTGTATTGCAGATCCAATTAAACTACCATTAAAGCCTGCGTTATTAGTTATAGGGGCAAACTGATCCTTAACATTTGAATATGTAGATTGCAGATCCAATTTTAACCTGTCGCCGAAAAAGGACTGTGACGCGTTAATACGTGCAGAAATACGTTTCAGGCTGGTATTTTTAACAACACCATTTTGATCATCATAACCAAAGGAAGCACGGTAACTGCCACCAGAATTAGATGCACCGCCAAAACCCAGGTTGTAATTTTGAGAAACAGAGGTTCTCAAAATTTGCTTTTGCCAGTCAGTATTACCTTTATAGTCAACAGCAGCTGCATCAGCGCCTACACTGGCTACGGCAGCCAAAAACTGGTCTCGGTTGAGTAAATCATACCGTTTAGCTGCACTGGATACGCTGGTATTAGCACTAAACTGAATGCCCTGTCCTTTGCGACCCTTACGTGTTGTAATTAATATTACACCGTTGGCACCACGTGAACCATAAATGGCAGAGGCAGATGCATCCTTTAGGATACTGATATTTTCAATATCAGAAGGATTAATAAATGCCAAAGGGTTGCGGGCAGATGATGAACCTGCACCACTGTCAAAGCCACCTGCTGTACCACCGTTATCCAATGGTACACCATCTACTACATACAGTGGAGCACTACCCGCGCGAATAGAACTGGCTCCGCGAATATTGATGGTAGCGCCGGCACCGGGTTCTCCACTTGCAGGTGTTACCTGAACGCCTGCAATTCTACCTTGTAATAATTGTTCAGGCGTTGCTATAACACCTTTGTTGAAATCTTTGGTTCCAAGCGAAGCCACGGAACCCGTTGCATCTTTTACCCGTTGTGAACCGTAACCAATCACAACAACTTCGTTTAACGCTTTACTGATCGATTCCATGCTTGCGTTAATGGTTGACTGGCCGTTGATAGGGACAGTTACGTTGTTATATCCAACATAGGTAAAGGTTAGGCTTGCTGTGTTTGCCGGAACCGAAATGCGGTAACCACCGTCGGCATTGGTTATTGCACCGCCTGGAGCCCCCAGGGTGGTAACCACCGAAACCCCAATTAAGGGGGAACCATCTTTTTTGTCAGTTACCTTACCTGTTATGATTTTATTTTGGGCCAAAGCAGGCTCGGCCAAAAAGAGAATAACAGCAAAGAAACATACGTTGAGTAAGTGTTTTAATTGCATAATACTGAGATTTAGTTGAAATTGGTTTTATTTTGGTTCAATTTTATGTAACAAACACATAAGCCGGGTATTCCTTTGTTTGCACCGCCATGTATCTCCGATTTTTTTAACCGGCGAAATACTACTGAAATACTGAAATTAGCATTAAAGCCTTTTCGCTTCTGAATTTAAAAAACGGACCTACTTTTAAGTTGTTGTAAGGTGTATCGGTTTACGGTATTGTTATGTTAAAATTTAATGCAATTTAGCTATTATGAAATCAGAAAGCCATTGATTGGGGCTCTAAGAGGCTTGCCTGCTTAATTATATAACTTTTTTATTGGTTTTTTTAACTTAATTAACTGTAAATCAGTTAAGTGTATTTAAATAATATGTAAAAAATATAAATATTTTTTACCCTTTTTTACGCCTCAAAGTCTAATTTTATAGCAAAAAATGGTATTTAAATATGACGAAGTAGTATTGTTTAATGCAAAAATATTAGTTAAAAACCGCGGGTTTTTACAATCGGGCATCTTTAAGTTTAATGATTTGCCATAACCCAACAGAGCTGTTTTATCTTCCTTAAAGGAATATTACTTGCGCTGTGCGGTCGGTCTGTAATGACAATTGCCGTAATTATCTAGATGTATTTTTCCAAAGTTTATGCCTGGCGTTGTTATGTCTTTTTAGTTTTAATTTCTTTATGTTTACTTCTGTTATTAACCTGAATGGTCAACTGATCGAACAATTGGAAAGCGAATATGAATTTTGAGGCAGTTACAATTAAAGATATTGCAAGGGAATTAGGGATCTCGCCTTCCGCTGTTTCCAAAGCGCTGAGAGATAGCCACGAGATTAGCCCTAAAACCAAAGGATTAGTGTTGGAATGCGCTCAACGGATTGGTTATAAGCCCAATCCGATGGCTCAAAGTTTAAAACGCGGCAAAAGCAAATCAATCGGAATTGTAGTATCAACCATTGATAACCAGTTTTTTTCACAAGTGATCAATGGTATCGAATCCGTTGCACATAACAACGGCTACAATGTGATCATTACACAAACCAACGAATCATTTGAACTTGAAAAGTTAAATGTGCAACACTTAACTTTCCGGTCAATTGATGGGTTGCTGATCTCGCTTTCAACAGAAACAAAAAACATCGACCATCTTAAAGATCTTCATAAAAAAGGGCTGCCTATTGTTTTCTTTGACAGGACAAGCGATGAGATCGAAACCCACAAGGTTATTGCAGACAATTTTAACGGAGCTTATGAGGCAACGGTTCAATTAATTAAGGCAGGGTATCGCAAAATAGCTCATATTACAAGCTCAGTTAATGTATCTATCACAACCGAACGCTTAAAAGGCTACCAGCTTGCGCTTGAAGAAAATAACATTGAACTTAATGAAAAGTACATTAAATACTGCCTTCATGGCGGTAAAGATCTTGCTGAAATTGAACATGCGCTAAGTGAATTACTTTTTTCAGATGATCGGCCCGACGCCTTGTTTACAGCATCGGACAGGATAACCACAACTACCCTTGCTTTACTACACAAGTTAAAGTTTAAAATACCTGATGACATTGCGTTATTGGGTTTTACTAATACTCAATTAGCTGCTGTTTTAAACCCTTCCCTCAGTTCTGTTTATCAGCCGGGGATTGAAATGGGCAAGAAGGCGACTGAAATGCTAATTAGTATGATAGAGAGCAAAAGACCTGTTACAGAATTTGAAACGGTTATATTACCTACCCAGGTTTTTATAAGAGACTCATCAAAGCCAGTTGGCGTTATAAGTTGAATTCTGTGCTTAAATAACCTAAATAATTAATCAGTAAACTAATTGTATTGTCTTTTAATGCTAACTTTTAAATTTCGATTATCGTAAAAGTGCTTAAATTTGATATTCCAATTATTATTAACTGTTCCTGGTGCTTTTTAATTTGATAACTGCGTTTAAATACTGGGTGTTTTGTTTCATTTTTTTAGGGGCTTTTACTCAAAGTTACGCGGCCGATTTTCCTGTTAAATATTTAGGTATTGAGCAGGGGTTATCAAATAATGCTGTAACCTGTATAACGAAGGACAAATATGGTTTCATGTGGATGGGAACTTACGACGGACTTAACCGTTACGATGGTTACATGTTCAAAGTTTTTCGCAATATATGGGGGGATAAAAACTCCCTCATCAATAATCACATTAAAGCTCTCGGCGCATGCGGGTCAAGAATATATGTAGGAACCGAAAAGGGACTAATGTTTTTTGA
The DNA here is from genome assembly GCF_031456535.1 of Mucilaginibacter pocheonensis. NCBI lineage: Bacteria > Pseudomonadati > Bacteroidota > Sphingobacteriia > Sphingobacteriales > Sphingobacteriaceae > Mucilaginibacter > Mucilaginibacter pocheonensis. The sequence continues at coordinate 215,924 of NZ_JAVDUU010000005.1, read as the reverse complement.
CTATTCTGATTCACGTTTCCACACCCTTTATTGTTACAACCAACAACATCAACCAATTAAAATAGGGTTTAATATAAATGACATCGCTACTGATAAAGCCGGTAATGTTTACGTGGCCAACGGCGCATACGGGCTGCTTAAGTTTCGGCGAACTGATACCGTTGGCACGGAGATATTGTATAGCGCAAGCAAAAGGCACTATGGTACGCAGGCGGTCATAATAGACAAAACAGGAGGGCTATGGGTGTTGGTAACTGGGATTGGGCTCGGTAAGTATGATGCTGCAAATAAAGGAATAGCTATAGTAACAAAAGATTTGGCATACTCTGGCTGTTTAACAACCGGTCAGCAGGGTAAGTTAATAGCGGGTTCCGGCAATAAGTTGTTTATTTATGACCCTGTCACCAGGAAAACCACCAAGGTTGACACCGGGCTCAATAAATTGACCAGCAACAATATTTTTAGCCTCACTACCACAAAAAACGGTGATGTTTGGATAGCGACCAATGGCGGCGGCATCAAAGTGTGGACGCCCTCTACCAATAACTTCACCTATATCAATGCAGGAGAAACACCTAATAGTTTACGAAGCAGTGCTGTTGATGCCGTTTACGAAGACGATGAATCACGGATATGGATAGCAACCCTGCGCGGTGGGGTAAATATTATTGACCGTAAACCAACACCATTTCATTTATTTACACATGATGCCTTTAATAAAAACAGCGTTGTCAATAATTTTATCCTGTCCTTTTGCGAAGATAAACATCACAATGTATGGGTTGGCACCGATGGCGGGGGGCTGAGTTACTGGGACACAAAATCCAATACGTTTAAAACTTATGTACATCAAAATACTGCCGGATCAATAAGCAGTAATTTTGTTGTAAGCATTGTAAACGACTATACCAATCAAATATGGGTTGCTACTTTTAATGGTGGCATTGATGCCTTTAACAGTACCTCTAATAGTTTTAAGCACTATAGGTGTTATAACCCGGTAACAAGAACCGAAGAGAGAAATTTTTGGAAACTGTATGAGGATTCGAAGCATCGCTTGTGGGCAGGCAGTACGTGGGGAGGTGCTTTGTTTTTGTATAATCGTGCAAAAGATGAGTTTGAACTTTTTGACAGCAGTTTGATCAATATTCACACACTGTATGAGGATCATGCCGGTAATTTATGGGCCGGAAACTACAACAGTCTTATTAAAATTGATGTTCTGCACAAAAAACATCAATCTTATTTTATTGGACAGGCCATCAGGGCCCTGAATGAGGATAATAAGCACAATTTGTGGGTGGGCACAGACGGCGGCGGTCTGCTCCAATACAACATTAGTACCCGCCAATACAAAAGGTATACCGAATTGGCCGGGCTACCCAGTAACACTATTCTTAATATATTAGTGGATAATGCCGGAAATTTATGGTGCAGTACTTATAACGGGTTAACCAGCTTTAACGTACTAACAAAAAAGATCACTAACTACAGCGCTTCTGACGGGTTGCAAAGTAACCAGTTTAATTATAACGCCGCACTAAAATTAACTTCAGGTAAAATGCTGTTCGGGGGAATAAAAGGGTTCAATCTTTTTGCGCCGGATAGCATCTCGCCATACACGCATCAGCCCCGGCTAATGCTTTCTGATTTTAAAATAAACAATGTCTCCATCGAATACAATGGTGCTTATACCCGGCAGCAACCATTAAATGAATTAAAAAAAGTAACTATTCCATTTAGCCAGGCTACACTAAATATCAGTTATACCGCGCTCGAATACTCGTTTCCCGAAAAGATATCCTATGCCTATTACCTCGAGGGCTGGGACCATGGCTGGAACTACGTTGGTAAGTTAAAATCGGCTTATTTTTCTCGCCTTAACGAGGGTACCTATACCCTGAAAATTAAGGCCACCAATACAGAAGGGCAGTGGGTAGCAGCGCCCATAGCTATTAAAATTATTGTTTTGCCCCCCTGGTACCGCACCTGGTGGGCTTTTTTAATTTACATGTCATTGCTGTTTACAGCAGGTTATGGGTTTTATAATTACAGGGTAAATCAAACCAGGCTTAAGTTTAAAGTAAAGCTCGCCAACCTGCAGGTAGAAAAAGAGAAAGAGCTTAACGAAAAGAAACTGACTTTTTTTACCAACGTATCGCACGAGTTTAGAACGCCGCTAACCCTTATCATCAACCCAATAAAAGACCTCCTTAATCAGGGAATAGGTAATGCTGACGAATTGGGCTCTATTTACCGTAATGCGCGCCGTTTGCTTGGTTTGGTTGATCATTTGCTGCTTTTCAGGAAAACCGAAAGCGAAAGCGCTTTGCTGCAAGTAAGTAAATTGAACTTTGTAAGTTTATGCAACGAGGTTTATTCCTGCTTTATTCAGCAGGCAAAAATTAAACACCTTAACTATTGCCTGGAAAGCGAAGTAGAAAGCATTGAGGTTTACGGCGACCTGGAAAAGATAGAAATCGCCCTGTTTAACCTCATATCAAATGCCATAAAATTCACTCCGGACCATGGCTCCATCCATATTGTTCTTGAGCACGATGACCTTCATGCATACTTTAAAATAATGGATAATGGGATAGGGATAAATGCAGATGTGGGCGATAGGCTGTTTGATAAATTCTATCAGGCAAAGGATAAAAACTATTTCCGTAAAGGCTTTGGCATTGGTTTGTACCTGGTTAAGGTTTTTATTGAAAGTCATAAAGGTAATATCAGCTACTCCAACAATTTGAGTGGAGGTACCACGTTTGTGCTTGCACTGCCTAAAGGTAAAGAGCATTTTTCGGGTGATGCTATTGTTGACGATGTTGTACCTGATTATACTTACATAAACGAGCTTATTGATAATGATAGCAAAGACATAGAGCAGGAAGAGGATATGGGTGTACTGGAGTTATTCAGCTCTGCCAGGCACACGCTCATGGTAATTGATGATAATGACGAGATCCGTTCATACATCAAAAAGATATTTACGCCCGGTTATACCGTAATTGAGGCCCAAAATGGCGTTGTGGGTCTTGAGCTGATAAAAAAACACATGCCCGATGTAGTAATAAGTGACATTATAATGGGGGGCATAAGCGGGCTTGATTTATGCCGGCTCACAAAAGCAGATCAGGCCATAAGCCATATTCCTGTTATCCTGCTAACCGGTGATACAACACCAGATATTATGCTGAAGAGTATAGAAGAGGGCGCTATTGATTTTTTACGCAAGCCCTTTGATAAGGAATTGCTCATTGCAAGGGTAAAAAGCGTATTGCGCAATAAAACGGAATTACAGAATTATTTTTATGAAGAGGTAACTAAGAAAAGTGCCAGTCGCTGTATCTCACAGGAAAACAAGGATTTTTTGAATAATTGTATTTCGGTAATTGAGCATTATTTTGCCGATGATAAGTTTGATGTTTATTTGCTGGCCAAAGAAGTTGGTATTAGCTATCCAACTTTATTTAAGCGCCTCAAGAATATTACGGGCCAGTCGGTTAGTAATTTTATCCGGTTTGTGCGCTTACGCAAAGCTGCCGAACTACTCATCCAAACCAATTGTAATGTTAATGAAGCCGCGTTTCAGGTCGGCTTTAGCGATATTAAATATTTTCGCGAACAGTTCTTTAAACAATATGGGATAAACCCCTCCGAATTCATCAAAAAACACCGGGCCAGTTTTCAAATATCCTATCGTATGAATGAGTTTGATAAAAACACATCCGGATAACCACGACCTTAAATTTGCTGGTTCGTCATCGCCATGAAGTCTGCCAAATAAATTAAAGATGGTTTTGACACTTATTTTCTAAAATGATCGCTTTGCTTAATGAAACGATGTTAATGTTATAAATTTACTCTGAACTATGAAATTGAATAATATTTTTGTTTGTATGCTGTTCTTCGCGGGTTTACAACCGGCAATAGGGCAGGAGTTGCTTAGTGATACTGCCGGGCAATACAAGTTGGTATGGGCCGATGAATTTAATAAAGACGGCGCTCCTGATAGCACCAATTGGAAATTTGAAAACGGATTTGTTCGTAATCATGAATTGCAGTGGTATCAATCTCAGAATGCGTATTGTAGTAACGGGCTGTTGATTATTGAAGCAAGGAAAGAACATGCTCTTAACCCAGATTTCAAGGCCGGCAGCAGTAACTGGAAAACGAACCGCGAGTTTATAGATTATACATCGGCAAGCCTTAACACACGCGGGCAACATGCCTGGCAGTATGGCCGTATGGTGATGCGTGCACGTATTGATATATCGGGCGGCATGTGGCCCGCCTTCTGGACATTGGGAATCAATAAGCCCTGGCCCTCAAACGGCGAAATAGATATCATGGAATACTATCGCAATATGCTGCTGGCTAATATTGCCTGCGGCACATCAATTCCTAATAATGCCAAGTGGTATAGTAAAATCAAGCCGGTAGATAGTTTAGGAACCAACTGGAGTAAAGAATTTCATACCTGGCGGATGGATTGGGACGAACAAGTGATCAGCCTTTATGTAGATGATCTATTGCTTAACCAGGTAGAGTTAAAAGACCTGGTAAACCGCGACGGTAGTAATTTTAACCCCTTCAGGCAGCCACATTACATTTTGCTTAACCTGGCGCTGGGCGGTGATAATGGTGGTGATCCTTCGGCTACCAGTTTTCCACGCCGCTACGAAGTAGATTACGTAAGAGTTTATCAAAAAGATAAATAAGCTAAATATTTCACTTATTGTTAAAGGCGTTCCGTTATAGAAAATGTAGCTGTTCATGTTGTTCATTTTTTAAAGCATGAACACTCGTGAACGCTGACACAAGCATGTCAGTAGGATGTGGGCAAGGTAAAAGTGCACAAAGACAAGGTCGTCAGTTTTATCTCCCCAGAAAGATCACAGAACATTTTATTTTTTTATTTCGTAACACAGTTCCACCATTCCGCTTTTGTGGGCGGTTACGCCTTTCAGGTGCAACGCTTGCTCTTTTCCTATTTGGTCAAAAAACGGTGTTCCGTCGCCTAAAATAACGGGCAGAATAGATTGCCTTATTTCATCCGCCAGGTTTAAACGAATAAAATCTTTGGCAAGTTTAGCACCGCCTACCAGCCAAACGTTCCTGTAGTTTGGTTTTAGTCGCTCAGTTACAAGTTTGTTGAGGTCGCCCGAATAAATCTCAATGTTTTGTCTGTCAACCGGCAGTTTTCGGTGGGTTAATACAACAGTTGGCACATCTCCGTAAGCCCATCCGTAAGATTTTGAAAGTTCCAAAGCGTGTTCATATGTCCGGGAACCCATTACATAGCAGTCTATCGTTTTAAGAAACTCCTCCGCATCTTGTTCGGTAATATTAATTCCTTTCTCATAGTAGTCAGCTGTTTCAAACCACGAAACGCTATTATCTTTTTTGGCAATATAGCCGTCAAGGCTTGACACCATATGTATGGTTATTTTAAATGAATCTGTGGTCATTGATGTGTTATAGTAGATATGCGTTGTTAAACTGCATGGTTCGTTCTACTAAATATACAATGTTAAATCGCATGTAAGAAAATATTGGATTGAACATTCGATAGCTTAAGCAACATTGAAAAAGTAATACTGAAAAATAATCGATAATACATTCGACGAAGTGCCATGGTGGAAAGTAGATTATCAATAAAAATTAGAGATGTTGTTTAGAGCGTTTATTTTTTAAATGAACTGGCTGATTATTTTATCACTTAAAGCTTTAATACTGAATGGCAACTGGACCACTTAAAATAATTAAATTGGATGGTAAGATTGGGCCAACAAAGGTATATTTTCGTGCCGAACAGAGAATGAATTTATTGTTAAACGACTACAGGCTTTATAAGTTTTAAAATGAAAACCTGTGGTCAACCGAAGGGTCATCATGTCAAAACGTAAATTTTTAAAAGATGCAGACGCAAAAGCGTTTGATACTATGATGGGATTCGAGCGATATCTTGCGGCGAGTTCCTTAACTAAAAAGCATTGGGAAATGATCAAAATACGCGTTTCTCAGTTAAACGGATGTGCTTATTGCATTGATAAACATAGTAAAGATGCTATAAAGGCCGGAGAAAGCCCTCAACGTATTTATTTGCTCCCGGTATGGCGCGAAACTAACTTTTTTACAAATGAAGAGCAGGCCATATTGGCATTGGCTGAAGAAATGACCCTGATTGCTGGCAGAAACGTATCTGATAAAGTTTATGACAATGCTATTGAATTGCTTGGTCAGCAATATACGACAGAAGTTATGATGGCCATTGTAGCTATGAATGCCTGGAATCGAATAGGAATTACGACAGAGAGGAAAGCGGAGATATAGATCACGTACCTCATTTTCGATAGAGGCCAGTGCCGTCCGAATATCTCCAACTTCGGACGGCTGCGTTAAGACGTAAATAACGCTCTAAGCTTATGTGCATTTAATTTGGGGGAGGGGCTTCCTGTACCATTTCGCGAACTGACAGCCAAGCAATTGATTCTTTCTTGTTGCATTTGCTGGTTTCTCACATTTTGAACAAATAGGCGTTACATTTAACAATCAGTATCATACGATCTCTCTATGATTAACGTGGTATTTTCTAATTTATAAATATTGTTTTTTAGTTATTAAACAACCATTTTCATATCCGAATAAATTTATAGGATGTTAAATATGCTCCCCCGCCATTGAAATTAAATTATCTGTATCGCAATGGTTTTTAACAGAATACACAAAAAAGACAACAATCAGTTATTGGTGTTAACGAGCGGGAAAATATCAAGGTATTTTTGATATTAATTAATAACCTTATTTATAATCTATATTATTTAACGCTATGAAAAAAATACTTACCATTCTGTTGGGCCTTTCTGCGGGTTTAATAAGTTGTAAAAAAGAACACATTGCCACGTCTGCCAAACACGAAGAGAGCAGTGCGCAAAAATACCCGGTGTCGTTCGCGGTAGCACCATTTGATGTACAAACCGGAACTTTATCGCTACATAGTACCGCAAAAAAAACCTCGGCTCTGAAAGATAACTTCAAGTACTTATATTATTATGTAACCAAGCAAAGTGATTCGTTACATGTCATCAAAACTATTAAGCAGAAATCGACAGACGAGGGCTTTGGTAGAATTAACGACACGCTGGCTGCAGGTAAATACAACATTTTTATCTTCGGCGCAGCCCGGTCTGATGTGGAAGTTTTTACAGGTACTGAGGATTTTTATTATCCCGGACTGTTATTGGCGTATGAGGGATATAACGGGCACAGACCACCCAATAGCATAGGCGACAACTTTTTAAAAAAAATATCCATCACCGTAGGCAAAATGACCAATCAGGACGTGAAGCTTGACCGGATCGTGGGCAAGATAAATGTTAAAATCACAGACCCGATACCCTCTGGCGTATCTAAGATTGTTGTCAATTTTAATTCCGTGCCTGACGTGCTTGATCTCTATACCGGTGAGGAGGCTATTACTAACAGCATTGGTGGCGAAACAGTAACACAGACCTATATTGTTAAGCCTGAGGATGTAGGGAAGACAGGTTTAACGATGGGCGATTACTTTTGGGCAGGTGGACTTTGGATAGACCTCAGTTATTATGACCTCAATGGTAACCAGGTTGATCAAAAAATTCCGACAGGCAGCTGGCTGGTTGAAGCGAACAAAGCGGTTACATTTTCCGGAAAATTGTTCAGCATCTCCACCGGATTTAGTGTGGGCGTGAACAGCGGTTGGGAATCGGAGACCGATCAACCATTTGAGTTCTGAAATTACAGACTATATTATAGCAGCCAACCTGTTTTGCTCTTTTCTATGTTGCGGTAAACGGTTGGCTGCTTCTATATCCTTATAGATAGTGTTGCCCAGGCACTTCGCATTAGTGAATTCCTTTACCCACAACTTTAATAATATGAAAAAATAGAGACGCTTCTTAAGCTCAGGTCAAACATAGTCTGCGGTAATTAGGCATATAGGATAGCCGCAGCCGTTATATTGCCGACTTAGGTGCTATCAAGACGATATCGAATAACAGGCTTAACTATTTTGCTAGCCCGCACCCTCCGCATAATGGCGGGGATGGTATTGGCTCCAGCGCTGATGTACGTGCCACAAGGCTGGCCCTGTCTAAAGATGAAGGCACGCTGTACTTTACCGATGATAATACTGTGAGGAAGATCTATTTAAGATAATGAGCAGGCATAAGCCTTACTGACGGGAAAAAAGAATGCCGCTAAAAATTAGTGGCTCGCTTAAAACCATATACTTTAGCCACACGAAATGTATTGAGCACGGTTGGGCATCATAAGGGACTGTTTCATAATAATGAAGCAACTTATCCAATGGTCTAACACCTGCTAAATGAACTGGCAGATCGTTTTAACCACCACGTAATTAATTATCCTAATTAAACAAAAAGAGTGGCCGGCTGTTATCCTATCAAAGAGCAATACCTATGAAAAATCCTTTTAAAAAAGAAGATCATACCTGGCTGTGGATCGCTGCCTCCATCACCGGTGCACTGGCAGCCGGAGCTGGGATTTGGTTCTATTTGCACGGAAAACGTGTGGCAACCATGACGGCTTACCATAAAGAGCATGCACAGGATTACCTCAACACCAAACGATCAAAAAAGAAAAAAAAACAACGAACGGATCTGCACGAGTTGGAAGATAAGCTCGGCGCAACCACCAAAGCTTGATTTAGCAAGTAAGGTCGAAGCGACCGGACATCGAACTAAATGCCTTTTAATGCATTTGAAAGCAGGCGTGAAAATCTTAAAAAAATAAAGACCTCCATTCCGGGCAGGGACCGAGGTTTTTATTTTTGTGATGGGACTTTAATTATTACAAACCATTTTTATGTGATTGAAACAACCGAGGAACTCAGACCTGAATTGAAAAATGATTCAATTATAAGCTTCGGATGATTATAGCATTTATATCTGATCAGCGTTTACTTGTCCTGATCGCCTTGCAGGGCATCCCTGCCCCCTGAATTAAGATTGTCCGTTATATCTTTAGTCGCAATTAATATTTTGCCCAACGCGCAGGATATGCCCGTCGGGGTCTTTGACCAGCATCTCGCGCATAAACCAGGGTTTATCCTCCGGCGGGCCAGAAATCTCCGCGTTTTTATCTTTGATCAGCTCGTAAAACTTATCAACGTTATCAACGTTCAAGGCCAGCCAAGTCCCTTTATGCCCCTGGCCACCCTTACAGAAAAAAATGCTAAAGTCCCCATTTACTACGCCGCCAAAGGTCGGTTCATCATCCCAGCTCCAGCTATCAGGAAAACCCAGCACTTCGGTATAAAAAACAATACTCCGATGCACATCCTCTGAGTACAAAATCGGAAAAACAGATTCGATTTTCATAAAGCTAATTTAAGTCAAAAAAACTCAATGCCACATGGTACCTGCAAGTCCGAGCACCAATCCCAGCCATTGACCTACTAAAAACTCCAGGGCGCTCAGCACTAGGAATACTTTGCCAGGCCAGCCTTTCATCCCGCGTAGGGGTTCGGTCACATCATAACATAACCCGGTGACTGCGCCTAATGCCGGTGTCAGCAATAGGGGCTTAATTCGCCAGTAGTCGCCCCAGGCCGGGTTTCCCTTACCGGCCGTCAGCACAAAAAAGCCAACCACTGCTAATCCTGCGCCAGCACCAATAAGCATCCTTTTACGCAACTGCGGTGTAAAAACACTTCTTTTAGTTAATGTAGTTGTTTTCATGATTTAATTATTAAAAAGTACTTTGAATTGCAAAGTTATTGATTAGATTTGTATTATGAAAACCTCTCTGAAAAAATTTACAATACGGTTCGTCGCCGGGGCATTTGGTTTCTTATTATTAACCAACGCCTTGGGCCAGCGCCCCGAAATTTTATTTGATGGCTCTGTGACTGGCATTATCTTAGCACCATTTAAATTGATTTTGATGGGGCCGCTGGTGCCGTTTATCAACTTTCTGCATCAGGATCCGGATACTCCGCCGCCATTCTTCCTGGCCGGCTTCGCTTTTTACTGGACGCTGCTCGGCCTGGGCCTTTATTATATACTGACTAAATTGAAAAAACGGCATGAGAGCGCTTTATGATCAAGCCAAGGCCGACCCCTGGTTCCGGCGGTTCGCGGTTTTTTGCCGTATCGCCCTGGCCGCCAGTTTTTTGCCGACCGGTTTCGTGAAGATCATGGGGCAACGCTTTGCCGAAGGCCTGCCGCATAACAATCCCTTAGGCCATTACTTCGATGCTTTACTGCAGACCGGCTATTATTATACTTTTATCGGTGTTACCCAGATCATCACCGTAATCTTGTTGCTAATACCGCGGACCGCGCTCCTTGGCGCAATGATATATTTCACACTAATCGTCAATATCACCGTACTGACCTACGCCACCCGCTTTGACGGTACCCGCCTGGTCACCATGATGCTGTTGGCTTCTATCTATTTACTCATCTGGGACTATGACCGCTTAAAACACCTGTTGTCCTTAAAACAGGCGCCGGTCATTGTAAGGCCACCAAACAAACGCCTCCGTTTGTACTTTTTTGGCGGCGTCTTTGCTATCCTCGTCATTATCATTGCCGGTACTTTTTACCTGTATGAGATTACACCGGGTAATTCCGAGGAAGAATGTCGCAATCAATGCGCTTCCAGTAAAGATCCCGCGGCTTGCCAGGTTTTCTGCGATTGTATTTATAAGCAAGGCAAACCCCTCGACACTTGCCTGACCGATTTTAAAAAGATGAAAGCGAGGAATGGCCGATGATCCCTATCTTAAGGCATACCACGCCATACTGGTGCAATAAGAGATATCTTTGGGGGGCGATAACAATTAATGGTAAGACTTATGATCACTTAGGTGAAGTTAACGATGCGCTAAAAGGAATAGGCAATCAGATTGAGAAACTCAACAAGGGCATTAGAGAGGGAACTTTCTCAGATGACGTACTAGAACAAGCAGAAAAGCTAAGAAGCGGTCTGCAGAAAGAAAAAGATCGAATTCAGAACATATTGAACAAGGCAAAAAAAGCAGCAAATGGGCAGTAACATTAGTGAAAAGGGATTTATTGACATGCTGGTCAAGAGATTTCCCGAGATAAAAGAGGAAGTATTTGATGAAGACTATGAGGGTCTTTTAACCTTGCAAGTGGGATGTTTTAAAAGATTCACCCAAGAAGCCATTAATAATAATGATTTTCAGCGAGTGTCTGCATCTTTTGAATTTGTTAACGAACTTATAGACCAAGTAACCGCAAAGGTAGAAAATGCCCTATACATATCTTACTTGGGTCATTTGACTATATCTAAGGGAAGCAAGGTTGAAAAGATGCTACCTGGTAAGCTTAAGGAAGCTTATGGGGATATCCATAAGCATAATCCCTCCAAATCACAAAATAGTAAGTTAAATAAATTCTTAGAAGATTTATAAGGCCAAGCCCTGCTGTCCGTAGAGTTCGTCCCGCTGTTCGAACGTCTCCGACTTCGGACGCTTATGTAACGAAGCGGTAATACCATATTAGCCTGGCCTTTGCGCCGGGCTTTGTTGTTTAATGAGCGTACTCTTTACCGGTTTTAGCATCCCTAACAATGGCATTAGCCAGGGAAATGAGTTTATCTTTAAACCCCCGCTGTCCGTAGAGTTTCAGTAAGAGGCTAAGGGAATGTGCGCTGTCCGAACGTCTCCGACTTCGGACGGTTATGCTTAACGAAGCAGTAATAACCAAGCTCAGCTAATACAAAACGAGTGTTTAGTCTTTCATAGGTTTGTCCGTTGAGCGCAACCATTTATCGAATACCTTGTATAAACTTACAAGACAATGAGAAAAATTATCTTATTATTAATCACATTATCATTATTTGCATGTGATCAAAAAAATCGAAAGCATCAGCAGAGTGATAAATTCTATATAGAAAAGGGTGGATTTGACGAGGCTCGTATTCCACTCATTAAACCATATGAAATTACCTCTCCATCTACAAATAGTAATTGGATCGCCGCATCGGTAGACACCACTGAAGTTCCAGTAACCATTCCGGGCACAGAACATATTAATGTTGTAGATTCTGTTATCTTCATTTATAGCCAAAAAACGGTTTTGGATGGTCAACCGATTGACCAAGCCTGGTTTATTATTATTCCAAAGAATCACCTGCTGCGAGGATTTAAAAGCCATCAGGAATATCTAAATTATATATCGTCAATAGAGATTAGGGAACCGAAAATGTATAATGTGAGTGAAGTTTTTCATTATTTTGACCAGAAAGACACATTAGATTGGAGTGAACTTAATCGGTTATATTAAAGCAGCCCCCGCTGTCCGTAGAGTTTCAGTATGGGGCAAAGGGAATGTGCGCTGTCCGAACGTCTCCGACTTCGAACTGTTATGCTTATTAGCGAGATTGGAAAATGGGTATTTATACGTTCTACAGCCACTTTAAAGCAAAAAAAGCCTCTTAGAATTAACTAAGAAGCTTTTGAAAGTGTGTGCTGCCAATCGGACTTAATTATTCGGTCACATTTAATGAATCGATAATACCGTCCTTAAGTCCCAAATGAAATTTCAACACGATCGGGCTGCCAGGAAATGTGCCTGAAACCTCCGCGGTTAATACTCCGTTTGAGCCGGATTCCTCATATCGGAGAGGTTTCATCACCGACTTATATTTCTCATTCGCCTCTTCGATCCATTGCCGGATTTCTGCTTTGCCGGTGTGGGTCTTGCCCTCGTCATGAACGATAGCGTTCTCAGTGAAACACTCAATGTAAGCCCCGCTGTCGTAAGTGTTCTGCGTCTCTACAAATTTGGCTACCAATTGTGGTAATTCCATGATTTTTATTTGTTTGATTTTTAAGTTGTTGGCACCGTTCCGCCGTCAATGACGAAATTTGTTCCTGTTAAGTATTTGGCTCTTGGTGAAACCAAAAAACCAACCAGTTCGGCTACTTCTTCCGGTTCAGCGGGCCTGCCGTAAGGTATTCCACCCAATGCATCCATCACACCTTGCTGAGCTTCTTCTACAGTACTATTTGCATTTCTTGCGATCTCGCCTAACCAGGCTATCGATGCTGATGTATTTATCCATCCTGGCGAAACAGTTAGCACGCGGACACCTTTCGGCGTAACTTCATTAGATAAACCTTTACTGTAATTGATCAATCCTGCTTTTGAAGCTGCATACGGTAAGGTTGAATCGTATAGCGGCAATATGCCCTGGATGGAAGCGATGTGAATGATAACACCACTTTTCCGGTCGATCATTTGCGGTAAAAATCCCCTGTCAAGCCTGACAGGAGCAAGTAAATTGGCTTGCAGGGTTGATAGCCAATCCTCATCATTCAATGCTGAGAAGCCACCGGCGGGAGTTGATGAAGCACCAAGGTTATTTACCAAGATATCGAGCCTGCCATAAGTTGACAGCACTTCGCTGATCACTTTTTGCGCATCTTCTGCCTTGCTTAGATCGGAAGGAATAAAATGTATGTTGCTGTTTTCTTTTTCGGGAGCATTTCTTGCAGTTATAATTACCGTTGCGCCAGCTTGCAATAGCCTTTCTGCAATTGCCTTTCCGGTCCCTTTTGTACCTCCTGTTACCAGGGCAATTTTGCCAGATAGTTCATTGCTGTAATTGATTTGTTGTATCATGATTTTTGAATGTTGTTTTTGATTGTACAAATCTCGACAGTACCAGAATACCATACAATTACGGGCTTACGAATCAAATAGGGACAAATTTATCCGTATTGCGCACGTGGTGATGCGAACGTATATTTGCGTTGATGTATGTAAAAAAGATCACTCCCTCGCTTAATTGCGGCCTTGACCTGGTTGGTGAAGTGCTGTATGGCAAATGGAAGATCCGCATTTTGTGGTTCATACATGAAGGCCACCTAAGACCGAGTGAACTGCAGCGGAAGATCCCGGATGTGAGGAGACGGGTACTGAATGTTCAGCTGAAGGAACTGGAGGATCATGAAATGGTGACTAAAACTATTTATCCGGTGATGCCACCAAAGGTGGAGTATGAATTGACGGAATTCGGAAAAACGCTGATCCCGCTTATTCGTTCTATCGGCCTTTGGGGTGACGAACATCAGGAACAGCTGCGCAGGGTGATCTTAAAGCACAACGAACCACACTCACTTAATACCGAGGAGCATCGGGCTAATCTGAAGATCTCGGTTTAAAATAAAAGAGGATCTCAATCCTTGCAACCCTCTTCATTCGGGTTTATAACATTTACCACACTTAAAAGCCGTACATACCCGCTGTCCGTAGAGTTTCAGTATGGGGCAAAGGAAATGTGCGCTGTCCGAACATCTCCAACTTAGAACACATAAAAGGTACACCAGTAAAACAGGGAAGATAACCAAAAAGCTCCTTTTGATAAGCGGCCGTTAAAAGTAAATAGCAGATAGGTTACAGGTAGCTTTTGTTTCAGGCGCATGGATGGTTTTGGCAATACGCTAATATATCATTACTTTCAATTATAATTATAGCAGCTTATATAAAATGTAACATGATACCCAGAGGTAAATTATATATCAGCTATAAGGACTCAGTTGCGGGGGCTTATTATTGCTTTACTGATCGCTTTCGCTCACAAAGGCCGGATGTTGATCAGCACGCAAACGAACTGGTTTGTCTCTCGGTGAGAACTGGCATCGATCTGGTATTAAATGCTTTGAGTTTCCCGCCAGGCTCCGAGATGATTGTTACTGACATCAACATACCGGATATGTTCGCCATAATTAATTGGCACGAACTAACGCTTGTTCCTATTCCAGTTAATAAGTATACCTTAAATATGTCTCCTGCTCAGGTGGAAGCTGCAATTACACCTGCAACTAAAGCTATTCTGATCACCCACCTTTTTGGTGGTATTATGGAAACTGAAGCGATAATTGCCATAGCCAAAAAGCATAATCTCATTATATTTGAGGATTGCGCACAGGCGTATGCCGGTAATTTATATGGCGGGAATCCCGCATCGGATGTGGTGATGTTTAGCTTTGGCTTTATTAAAACCAACACGGCTATTAGCGGGGCGATGATAAAAATAAAAGACCCGGCTTTGTACGTTGAGGTTGTTGCGCGGAATGGGGACTACCATCAACAAGGCACTACGGGCTATTACAAAAAGCTTCTTAAAGTGCTTTTTGTAAAGTTGCTCACCGATAAAATTATTTATACCGGATTTTATAATTTAGTAATGGCTTTGGGAAAAGACTTTGAAAAGGTATTAGATGGCTTTACCAAGGGCTTCCCAGGCGACGATATTTTTAAACAGATCCGGCATCAGCCTTCCACCCCAAATCAAAGGCTACTCCGAAAAAAGCTTGCAAACTTTGATCAACATCGTATTACTAAAAGAGTTCAATTAGCTCATGATATTTTATCAAATATCCCCGATAATTATAAAATTGGTTTTAAGAACAAGAGACATACATACTGGGTGATGCCTGTTGAAACCCATGACCCGGAGGGACTGATCAAGCACTTACGCAGTAATGGTTTTGATGCATCGCAAAAGGCATCGAGCTTGATCAAGTTGAGCGGGGCGGGTATCGCTCCCCGGCCTGAAGAGTTAACATTGGAGAACCTTGTTTATTTACCTGTTTATCTAACCATGAGTCGGAAAGACCGCCATAAACTAACAGAGCTTTTAGTTGATTTCCCATTGGTGAAATAATTTAACTTTGCACCATGCCAGCCATGCAAAATATTAAAGTAGCTGTTGATGCCGTAGTATTTGGATATACTTCCAAAGAGGGTTTGTCTGTGCTGTTGATCAAACGCAACATCAAACCTTTTAAAGATAGCTGGGCATTGCCAGGTGGTTTGGTTGGCGACGATGAATCACTAGAAGAGGCCGTTCAGCGTGAACTAAAAGAGGAAACAGGTGTCAATATCAATTATTTAGAGCAATTATACAGCTTTGGCAAGCCAGGTCGCGACCCGCGGAACCGGGCGATATCCATCACGTACTACGGCTTGGTTAAACCAGATGCCTTCGAGCTTCATGCCGATACTGATGCCGCCGATGTGGCCTGGTTCAATATTAAGAAACTACCTCAGCTGGCTTTTGATCATAAGGAGATCCTAAACGCAGCACATGAGCGTTTGAAAAATAAAATGCTTTATCAGCCCGTGGGTTTTGAATTACTGGAAGAAAAATTTCCTTTTTCCGAACTTGAAAAACTATATATGGCTGTGCTGGACCGCCCTATAGACCGCCGGAACTTTAAAAAGAAAGTTGTCAAATTCGGTTTCCTCGAAGAAACTACCGAAAAGCAAGCGTTAGATGGTGCCGGTCGCCCTGGAAACTTGTTTCGTTTTAATGAGCAGAAGTACTTCCAGTTGCAAAAAGACGGTGTCAATTTCGAGATATAAATCGTTAAAAATTTAAGTAAATGAAAAAATAATTTGTGTATTTAAAACGCATATTTATATTTGCGTATAATTGACGCAAATTAATATGAAAACAGCCGTTATTATCGCTCGATTCCAAACGCCATACCTGCACAACGGGCACAAACAATTGATCAATACGGTAAAAGAAAACCATGCTAAACTGATCATTTTGTTAGGCGTAAGCCCGATAATGGGCAGCCGCAAAAATCCATACGATTATTACACACGTGAAAAGAATGATCAAGAAAGACTATTCCGAAGTGATCGTATTGCCGATAAGCGACCATCCCAGCGATAAAACCTGGTATGAAAATATTGATAACCTGCTGAAAAGTGTTTTCCCTGCCGAGCAGTTTTGTTTATTTGGCAGCCGCGACAGTTTTATCCCATACTATTCAGGCCGGTTTGAAACAGTGGAACTGCCCGAGCACGGTGATTATAACGCCACCGAACTGCGCAAGCAATACGCAGGTAAAGTGTTCGATTCCAATGATTTACGCGCGGGTGTCCTGTACGCTTACTATAACCAATACACCAAAGTTTACCCTACAGTTGATATTGCCTGTTTCAGGAATAATAAAACGGAGATACTGTTGGGCAAAAAAGCAACCAACAACAAATGGCGTTTTATCGGCGGCTTTGCTGATCCCGAAGATGACTGTTATGAAGCCGCCGCAAAACGTGAATTGATGGAAGAGTGTGGGGAGATGGAAATAGGTAAAATGACCTATGAAACATCGCACAAAATAAACGACTGGCGCTACCGCAACGAGGCTGATAAAATTATTACCCTATTGTTTAGCTGCGATTTTATCAGTGGATCGCCCGCCGCACAGGATGACATTATAGACCTGGACTGGTTCGCGGTTGCTGATTTGCCAAAGATGATAGAGAACCAAATCATTAGCCCTGAACATTTGCAGATGTTCGAAGTAATTATTACCAGATACCGAAAAAACTAATACCATGAAACGTGAAAATTTGATCCTACTGGCTGATGCCTACAAATACGCTCACCATAAATTTTACTACCCCGGCACTACGCAAATTTACAGTTATCTGGAAAGCCGGGGCGGCATGTTTGATGAAACCATCTTCTTCGGCCTGCAATATTTTTTGAAGGAATACCTGCAAGGGCCTGCTTTTACCCAACTGGATCTGGACGAAGCCGGCGGTTTTCTGCAACAAGTATTTGGCAGCGATGATGTATTTGATAAATCTAAATTTCAATACATCCTTGATAAATATAACGGCCACCTGCCTGTAAAGATTAAAGCTGTAGCCGAGGGTACTGCCGTCCCAACCAGCAATGTGTTAATGACCATCGATAACACTGACCCGGAATGCTACTGGCTAACAAATTTTTTAGAAACCCTGTTAATGCAGGTATGGTACCCATGTACCGTAGCAACCTTAAGTAACCAAATACGGAAAGTAGTTACCCAATACTACAGCGAAACCGCAACCGAAGGTGCCGAAGCCGGTATTGATTTTGTGCTGAATGATTTTGGCTTTCGTGGTGTAAGCAGTGTAGAAAGTGCAAAAATTGGCGGTGCGGCCCACTTGATCAATTTCAGTGGTAGTGATAACCTGGCCGGAAGCGGCATGGCTATTGATTATTACGATGCCCAAAAAGTATATGGATTAAGCATCCCTGCAACGGAACACAGCATTTGCACGTTGTTAGGTCGCGATGGTGAATTGGAGATCTTTAAACACGTGCTCCGCAGTTTCCCAACCGGTACTATTGCCTGTGTATCTGATAGCTTTAATATTTTTAAAGCTTGCCGTGAATATTGGGGTGGCGAACTGAAAGAAGAGATACTAAATCGCCAAGGCACCCTGGTTATCCGTCCCGACAGTGGCGATCCGATCATGACCCTACTTGAAATATTTAAGATTCTGTTCGAAACATTTGACTTTACCACTAATAGCAAAGGATACAAAGTTTTACCACCGCAAGTAAGAGTGATCCAAGGCGATGGTGTGAATTATGCCGAGATCATTAACATCTACAATGCCCTAAAAGCGAACGGTATCAGCGCCGAGAACCTAGTATTTGGAATGGGTGGCGCTTTGCTGCAAAAGGTAGACCGCGATACCCGGAAATTTGCATTAAAATGCAGTAGCGTAGTTATCAACGGCCAGGAGGTTGCAGTAGACAAAAGCCCAACCGAGATGGATGCTCAGGGCAACATCACCCCAAGTTTTAAAAAGAGCAAGCGCGGTCGTCTGAAACTGGTAAAAATTAACGGCATATTTAAAACCGTAAACGAGCAGGAACATATAGAATTAGCAGATGAACTGCACACTGTATTTGAAAATGGCAAATTGTTGAATCCCATTACATTTGAACAGGTGAAAGCTAATGCCAATCACAAAGCCTAAACTGTTATGTTAAAAAATATTATTACCCTTATTACCCCGTTGTTCGCCTGTATACAAGTTAAAGCTCAGGCTACTTTAAAACGCGATACTACTCACTTGATAAAAGAAGTAGTGATATCGTATCAAGCCGATAAGTTAACGCCAATAACCTTTCAAAATATAAGCGGGAAAGATTTAAAAGCCAAATCTACCGGACAAGAACCATCTTACCTGCTTTCAGAAACACCTTCTATTACCGTATACTCTGATGCCGGAAGCACGCAGGGCTATTCTTATTTCAGGATGCGGGGGATTGACCAAACCCGGATAAATATATCATTAGATGGCGTTCCGTTAAATGAGCCTGAAGACCAGGGCGCTTATTTTTCAAACTATCCGGACATTATGAATTCGGTGAGCAAGATCCAGATTCAGCGCGGCATCGGCACCAGCAAAAACGGTGTGGGGAGTTACGGCGGAAGTGTGCAGTTGTTTTCTCCAAATCTTTATGATTCTACCTATACTACCATTGGTTTGGGCTACGGATCGTTCAACAGTCACAGGATATTTGGCGAGTATAACAGCGGCATGAAAAACTACAAGGCGTTTTATGTAAGGGCTTCACAAGTATATTCAAACGGGTATAAATATAATTCGTCAAATAACTCGCAATCAGTTTTTATGAGTGGCGAATTAATTGCCGATAAATCTATCTTTAAGATAAATGCATTGGTCGGGCACCAACAAAACCAGCTGGCTTGGCTGGGCGTTTCGGAAGCTTTGATAGCACAGGACAGAAGAACAAATGCCGATGAAAATGAGCGGGATAACTTTACGCAGGCTTTGATACAACTGCAACATTCATGGCATCCCAACAGCACATCAAGTATTCAGTCGAGCGTTTATTACACCTTCCTGCATGGTAATAACGATTTTAACCCGAACAGCTTTTTGGGACTTCCATCAACAAACGAGTTGTATAATTATGCCTTTCAATCCAACTTAATTGGGTTATTTAGCAACTATACTTTTTCAAAAAAATCATTTAACTGGACAACAGGCATTCATGGCAATATTTACGACAGGCGACATATTGGTAGCGAAAAAACACTGGGCCAGCTATATGAAAACACCGGCAATAAAAACGAGTTCAGTGTTTTTACCAAGGCCGATTATACCATTAATAAGTTGACGCTTTTTGCTGATATACAGGCACGCTATGCCTCATTTGTTTACCGTGGCGATGTGCCTTTAAATAAATTGGACTGGCATTTTATTAATCCTAAAGCGGGGTTAAGTTTTGCAGTTAACAATCACGCTACGCTGTATTACAGCATTGGCAGAACCGGGCGCGAGCCAACGCGGAATGATATGTTTGAAGGCAATGATAACTTATTGGCTGATGCTTCGGGCCAAGCTGCTATTGCAAGTACCAATCCCGAATACGTAGTGGACCAGGAATTAGGGCTGCGGCATCAATCAGGTACGATTAACTTCAATTTGAATTTTTATTATATGAGTTTTAAAAATGAGATCGTGTTGAACGGACAATTGGGGCCTAATGGCTTAGCCCTTACTAATGAAGTAGACCGAAGTTACAGAACCGGGGCCGAGCTGAATATCAACTATAAGGTTAATGATAATATACATCTCATTAATAACTCATCTTACAATTACAGCCGTATTAAGGAGCAAACACAGGCATTTGCGCCGATATTAATCCCACCGGTTATTATTAATCAGGAAGTAACGTATAGCCGAAAAAGTTATTTAATAGGGTTATCGGCCCGATATCAGGACAGGTCTTTTATAAATTTTGCCAATAGCGCCCAGGTCAATCAATATGTAACTTTAAACGCAAGGGTGCAGTATGATATTAAAGCGTTTCAATTCGGTATTTTCGTAAACAACATTACAAACACCAAATACTTTAACGACGGGTATGTAGATACAGATGGCACCAAAAAATACTTTGTACAATCGCCAACAAATTTTTACACTTCTGTAAAATATACGTTTTGATGCATTTTTTTGAGATAGCAAATACCGCTTTTACAGTTATAGGTTACCCCATTAGCTATGTTGAACTAATAGGAACGGTATTTGGCCTCATCTCGGTTTACTTTGCATCAAGGGCTAATATTTTAACCTGGAGTACGGGTATTGTCAATGAGGTTTTCCTTTTCATCCTTTTTTTCCAGGTGCATCTGTATGCTGATATGTTTTTGCAAGTCTACTTTTTTATAGTAACTATTTATGGTTGGTACAATTGGAACACTACAACTGTCGAAAACAAAATTGCAGCTATTAATACAAAAGCAAGGTGGTTAATCGCCGCTGTTATTATAGTTGGTTCGCTTCTAAGCGGCTTGCTCATTGAAAACATCCATTTATATCTGCCCGGTTATATCAAGGTAGCAGCGGCTTATCCTTTTACCGATTCTTTGGTGATGGTGTTAAGTATAATTGCCACAGTATTATTGGCCAAAAAGAAAATTGAAAACTGGCATTTATGGATCTTAGTAGATGCTATTTGTGTGGTATTGTACTTCAAAAAGGGGGTTTATTTTCTATCTCTGGAATATTTGATCTTCCTAGGCTTAGCGTCATACGGCTTGTATCACTGGAAAAAACAATTGGCTAATGGTTAAGGCATTTGTATTTGGAAAGTTTTTGCCTTTTCACAAAGGTCACGAAGCTATGATCAGCTTCGCGCTCACTCAGTGTGATTTTTTATCGGTACTGGTTTGTTGCGATAAAGAAGAAACCATTCCGGGGGATGTAAGAAAGGGCTGGATTGAAAGCACTTTTGCAGGTGTGAAAAACATAGAGGTAAAAGTGCTTCATTATGATAGCAGGCTATTGCCCAATACTTCCGAAACATCCGCAAGAGTTTCAGAAATTTGGTCGGTTGAGTTTAAAAAACATTATCCTAATTACAATCTCCTGATTACCTCTGAACCTTATGGTGAGTTAGTTGCCGATTTTATGGGTATACACCATATTGCTTTTGATCTGACTAAAGGACGGCACCCCATTTCTGCATCCGTAATCAGGAATGATCTTTTCGCTAACTGGCATTATCTGCCTGCTGCTGTTAAGCCTTATTTCGCTATTAAGGTGGCCATTTTAGGGACTGAATCAACCGGGAAGACAACCCTGACTGAGCAGCTTGCTAAACACTTTAATTGTAGTGATGTATTAGAAGCAGGTAGAGAGTTAATTCCCGATTCAACCAGGTTTACTTTTGAGGATCTGCATTTGGTAGCCAATGAACATGCTAAAAGAATAGACGAAGCCATTTTGAGTGATAGCCCTTTGATAATTATTGATACTGATATACATATCACAAAATCGTACGCCAAATTCACTTTTGATAGGGAACTTCCGGTTCAGGATCATATTTACCTTACAAATATGGCTGATCTATACCTTTACTTAAATAACGATGCTCCTTATTATCAGGACGGCAACCGGTTAAGTAAAGTAGACCGGGATCTGCTTGACCGATCCCACAGGGATATCTTGATCGATCATCAAATTACATTTGTTGAAATATCTGGAACTTGGCAGAACAGGTTCGAGCAGGCCGTTTCGGAAGTTTCAAAACTCATTACAAATAAAGCTATACCATGAAGAAAATATTATTTGCCATTAAAGGTTACGAATACCTGGCCGAAAAAGTAATGGCCTGTGGCGATTTTGAGAGAGGCGAATTAGAAGTAAGCCACTTTACTGATGGCGAGCGTTATCAACGCATCATCTCACAGATAGAGAACAGAAATGCGGTACTGATTGGCGGCACTGTAAACGATGGCGCTACTTTAGAACTTTACGATCTGGCATCTTCATTGGTAAGCTACGGAGCCAATTCATTAACACTTGTTATTCCATATTTTGGTTATTCGACCATGGAGCGGGCGGTGTTAAGCGGCGAAATTGTTACGGCTAAAACACGGGCCCGCCTGCTATCGGCTATTCCAAAATCAAACAGGGGCAATAAGGTCCTACTGTTCGATCTGCATTCCGAAGGCATTCAATATTACTTTGAGCACGACTTGTATCCGATACACGTTTACTGTAAGGATATTGTGATGAAAGCGGCACTTGAATACGGCGGCGATAATTTCGTAATGGCTAGCACCGATGCCGGTCGGGCTAAGTGGGTAGAATCACTAGCTAATGATCTGGGAGTAAACGCGGCCTTTATCCTGAAGCGCCGCCTAAAAGGTGACCACACCAAAGTAAGCGCCATTAACGCCGATGTAGATGGCAAAACGGTTATTATTTATGACGATATGATCCGCTCCGGCGGAAGCATTATCAATGCAGCTAAAACCTATAAAAATGCCGGCGCCGGCGATATCTATGTAATTACTACACACGGTTTATTTGTGAACGATGGCATTAACAAACTAAAAGATAGCGGATTAATTAAGAAACTGATCTGCACCGACTCGCATCTAAACACGCAATTTATTAATGATGATTTTGTAGAAGTGAGAAGTTTAGCAAGCTTGATATGTGACGTGCTATAAGAATAGATTAGTCGTTAACTCCATCATATGCATCGCATCTTCTAAATATAATAAATTGTTTTAGGCCGTGGAATTCACCAGGCAATTCCCAGCTTTTGGCATAATTTGAAATTTCCGTGAAGCCTTCCTGCCAGTGTATATTGTTAAAGAGGCATTCGCCGATAATCTCGCCATCTGCCTTTTTGAAAATATAGATTTTCAGCCAGTTGATTTTATCGGAAGTAAGCTGGCTAGGAATCTTGCTTTTTAAGAGATTAAAGAAACTGTCTTCCGGAGGGTATTCCTTCCACTGGCCGAGGGCGATAAAGCATCCCACTTTGGGATGCCAAAGTACTTCCGATGTCATAAAGTCCAACTCAGGGTCATGCGTGTCGGAAAGACCATAGATGATAGTGTCAAATGTTGAATCAATGTAGTTGTCTAAAGTAGCATTAAACCGTTCCTCGGGCGAAGTGCCAAATCCGGCCACATTTTCTATGATACCGTTAGGGAAATATTGTAGGTGTGATGCGGAGATCATGAGGTGCATGACATTGGCATTGCCTGGGTTTTCGATGATTAGACACGAAAGTTCAAGTTCGCCATTCACCACTAGCGCTAAGTATTGCGTATGCCATTCGACCTGGTGCCCCTTTTCCAGCAGTTTAGCCTTAAAAATATTCAACACCTGTTGATTTTCATCAATACCAGTTGTTTCTATAATAGCCTTCTTTTTTTTAAAAAAATCAAGTAACCCCATGTTATGATTTTACTGCTTTAAACATTCTCGCCGCTAGATCTTCAATATCATCTTTACGGGCGAGTTGACTTAACCACTGCTGAGGGATACTATCATGATCATATAGTAATCCCGCGAGACCGCCAGTTACAGCACCTGTTGTATCTGTATCTTGTCCTAAATTAACCGCTTTTAAAACAGCATCTTTATAATTGTCTGTATTTAGTAGGCACCAAATACTGGCTTCTAATGTATGCAATACATATCCGCTGCTGCGAATTTGATTTTCGGGTATCATATCTATCCTGTCGATGAGCAACCGGTCAAATAAACTCGTTTCGTCCCTACTCATATTTATCGATCTCAAATATTCCGCTACATCTTTTTGCAACCGATTATAAACCACAAATTTCTCTTCTCCGTCCAATAGCCCTAAAGCAAATTCAAGATAATAAAAACAGGCAATTACTGAGCGCGCATGGCCATGAGTCATAGACGAAACTTGTTTGATCAGATCATAACGTGTTACCGTCGGTTTATCCTTGATATATACTAACAAAGGCAGTATGCGCATTAATGAGCCGTTACCGTTGCTTTCTTCCTCAAAGTCTCCGGCATGCTGGGGCGGTGTACCTTTTACCATTCTGTCGATAGCACGTTGCGTAGTCATCCCAATATCAAAAACTTCGTTATCTGCCGTCCAGTAATTATCATATCGCCAGTTGATAAAATTGCGGGCGGTGCCTTCTAAACTAAATCCAGAGGCAATGGCTTCGGCCAAGCAAAAAGTTAAAGAACTGTCGTCGGAGAAAGTTCCTGCCGGTTTGTTATGTGTACCGTAGCCGATCATGTCCGTCACAGGTTGCCGACTTATTTCCTCTCTGCTTTTAAATTCGACAGGCACACCTAATGCGTCGCCAATAGCCACGCCAAGTAAGATATCTTTACATCTTTTTAAATTTAGGTGCCCCCCATTTTTAATGTATCCAGAAGGTATCCATTCCGACCTAATGTTATTATTGTTCATTATTCTCCTGTTCTTCCTTTAACTGTGTAGTAAAAGTTACCGCATCGTAATTTTCTAACATTTTCCGTAACTGCGCTTTCAATTGCTTAACTAATATCCTTGGTCTGAGCACTTTCATTTTTGAACCAAACCCCAATAACTCCCGTTCTAACTCGAAGTTAAGGATCACTTTTATGCTGAAAACCTTACCATCAATTTCCTCACCTAATAGTTTTTGCGTATGATGCAGTGGTTTGGTTATTACATAAGGTGCATTAGCATTATCAATCCAGAACACCACTTCGCAATCTCGCTGTCCGGGGGATTTAGTAACGCCAATGACATCATTGTAATAAGTAGTCAAGTTTATAATTCTATTCTCCCTATATTTTTCATCATGCTCTTCTATGGATTGTATCCGGTCAAGGGCAAGATTTAACAGATGTCCTCTATTTTTATGTGGTACTCCCAACACAAACCAGCGGTTGCGATATTCCTTTAACAAATAAGCACTAAAACAAAATGTACTGGCTTCGCGGGCCTTAAAAGATTGATATGTTAAACAAAGCGTTTTCTTAGCCACAATGGCCTTACGGATACCTTTCCAACTAAGTGTTCATAAACGCTTACATCTACATCCAATGAAATTGTAGCCATAAAGAGGTTATCAGTTGGGTTAATGCTTACATCCACATCACCGATTCGTAGTGTTCTATATTTATAAGTTTCCAAGACATGAATCGAGGCATTTTCTATTGTTTCTGGTTTAAAGAATCCTTTTAATTTAATATACATGATAGAGCTAAGCAAAGACTATATAAAGGTAATTATCGAATGTAATTAAACAATAAAATCCGGCCTTCATAAGCCTACAGCTTATACACACACACACAGGAAATTCATTTGCCTTTGTAGAATGTATTATAGAATAAAATTACACATCAGGTTTAACTGTGGCTTAAAAACAGAAGCAGTAGTGATTAACTCGCATCTTATCCATTCTATACAGAATTTATCGAAGCGGAACAAAGTAGCATCTCTGACTACATGATCTAAAAGGTAATAGAACTAAATCTAAGTTTGATAAACCATTTCAACCGGTTCGCGCAGTCCAACCAATCAATGGAGTACAAGGTAGTTTGTTTTATATAACTAACTACTTACCTTAGTATAAACCTTATCGTCATGAGTGCCTTATCTGAATCTTTAGTATTCAATAGTAAGCAAGCATTGTTTGCTGCAATTGAAATACACAACAAACCAATCTTTCCTTATAGGTACCAAATCTGCTCAATTTTACTAATTAATGCATGGGAGCTTATTCTTAAAGGCTATATTGCTAAGTATAGGACAAAAGTTAAGCTTATTTCAGAAGATGGAACAACGAAACCATTTGAAGAATGCCTTGCCTTTGTTAAAAGCGCAATTGGGAATGAGTTTGCTCTTGAGAATGAAAACTTAGAATGTTTGTATGAGTTTAGATGTGACTACATTCATTTTTATCAAGATAGTATTGATCCTATCCTATACAGTCTTCTCGGCAAGGGAGTTCAGCTATATAGTAGATTCTTACTCAAGTTCTTTGGTGTCGATCTTTGTGATGAGGCACATCTGATTTTACTCCCGGTAGGCTTTAAGCCACCAGTATCACCGATAGATTTTCTTTCAAACAAATCGAATTTGAAAGACTCATCTAAAGAAGTTAAAGAGTTTGTTCGTAAAGTTATAGTATCTACAACCACATTGGCAAAAATGGGTGTTGAAGAGCCTATTCTCTATACGTTTTCTATGTCGGTTGAAAATGAAAAGAGAGTAAAGAATGCAGATATTGTAGCGGCCATTACACAAGAGATAGGACATGAAGCAATTGCTGTGAAGAATGTTTTGCATGGTGTCAGAATTAGTAACGAGGATGGCGCTAAGGTTGTAAAAGTTGAAGAGGAGAGTTTATTTCTAACAGTTTATACACAATCAAGTCGGGAAGTATATTTAAACGCAGTTAAGAGGTTTCCTGGATTGAAACAAAATAAGCAATACCGAGATATAATGAATCAAGCGAAAACCAATCCCCATCTTTTTAAAATAAGATATTTAGATGTATTGCACCACAAAGGAACAGGTCAGGGTTTTTATAGTGAGGCCATATACAACGTATTAGCCGAACATTATAAGACGAAAGAAACGGATGACATGGCAACGCAAATCGAAGAGGCCACTAATACAAAAAAAGCAGAGGCGGAACCGCCGATTTAACGACTTGATATTTTACTTTGATAGAAATACTAATTAAACGATCTTAGCTTTATGACTAAACCTACTAACTATTTAAGGGTTCTCCAATACTTAGAAGAATATGAAGGTGATGGCCTATTTCATTGCGTTGAAGATGTTTTAGAGGTTAACAAACAACAGCGAAAGAGTATTTTGATTGATTTGGCAAGAGAAGGACTGATTACTTTAATAGGAGGCCACGAAGCATCAAGTATAACCTTCGGATCGGGTATTCGTTTGGTGCGGGCTATATCCCTGCCGAAGCCAAGATTACATTTAAAGGCTCAAAGCACCTTAAAGAGCAATTAGAAAAGATTGAAAGCAAAGTTAACATTCATGTGGGGGACAATTCTACAGCCAATATGATATGGCATTCTCCCGGAGCCACAATTAACAACAAACCTCAAATAATCGAGAAGGTCGAAAGGATAAAAGAAGTAATAGCTAACGATATAAGTATTGACGATGCAACAAGATCGAATGCCGTAACCACATTGAACAATCTGGTTAGTGAAGTAAACAATTCTGGTGCACCGTCTCAAAGTACACTTAGTAATGTCCTATCAATAGGATCGAATATATCATCAATCGCTTCTTTAGCTATTTCGCTGTATCAGCTTTTCGTACATCCATAAGAGGCCTTAAATTAAAACTCAATGAATGAACTAAAGATTCCTCAGGCAGCATTTAAAGATAAGAATTCGTTTGAATTACTTAGGGTATGGGCCGCCTTTGAAGAACAGCATGTAACAATACGTTCCGAACTTAACGGGCAAGCAAAGGAGTTTGGATTTTTATTGGCAGAATTAGCTTTACATGGGGCTAAGCTGTATGCTCAACGAAGTGGGACTTCTGAAACGGATGCCCTTAAAGAAATCTTGGATGAATTTAATCATGAAATTATAAATGAAACGGGTGGCCCGAGCGGTCATATAGAAGAATAGCCGAAGAAATAGCATGGTAAATGGCATTTTGCCTATTAAAGAATGTACCAACCATTAGTTTGGTTCACTATTTTCCGGCTCAAACTTATAGTACAATATACCACCACCTATGCAAATACAATGGCATAACATTAAAGTATTGAATGTGGTATTGTCAAAGCCATTGAGCAACACAAGAAACAACTTAAATGTTACTACCACCAATAGTTCACTGGAAGAAAAGATAGCTAACAAACCTATTCTGTTTGGCCAGCCGGATCGAGAAACAAAATAGATGATGGCATAGAAGATTAACCATGTAATTACTGATGCTACAGCCGTAGCTAATACTATATATAAGTAAAATAAGAAGTTAACTAACTGAAATATATTAGAACTAATACCTGTTGATATAAAATTAATTAAGAAAAATATTATTGGAGCAGCGATAACACTAGTTAGCCACACCTTAAAACTATATACAATTGCTTGTTTCATTCATTTGTGATAAGTAAAATATACAACAAGTGATGGTTACCATATGATATGACCAGAAAGCCCAATGAGGTATAAAGACAGCATAAAGGTAAGTATAACAGCTGTCCATGACTTTAATGAAGGTTCATTGAAGAGCAGCAACCCAATAATTATAGCGGTTGCTAATCCTATTCTTCCTTTTATATATGAGTGATTAATAAAGAGCATGCCGCCACCTCCAATTAATAGAAAAAGGCATATAACTATACAAATAGCCCGATAAGTAATGGTATTAACTTTAGTAATGTTCATTGCATCCGAATGGTTTAAGTACAGCTAATATACAATAGTTGACCATTACAAGCTAAGTCTTGGCTGACTTCATTGCCTGTTTTTGCAAAGAATTTTTTCTATAAGGGTAGTTACAAGAATTGGGAATTTTCAGGAAGGCTTACGCGCTAATCTCTTAATGATTACAACAAAGAAATATACTATCCCGGTTAATCCAAGCAGACCTCCCAAACAAAATAGAAAAGAACCAAAGCCAGGTCCCAAAATCGGTTCTGTGTAGGCTAAACCTGCGATCAAAGATCCAGTAAGGTAAATCCCAATCGCCAGGAGCGCTTTATATCTTGTTTTCCATTTTCGCAATTGTCAAATGTAGTACTTCGTAACAAATGTTGCGGTAAAAGGTAATATAGCACGGATAACTTGCCTAATGCCTATAGAAATAGATTTTACAAAGCGTTTGACAAATGCAACAACAAGTTTGCTTTTTAGGCAATAAGGGTGAAAGACATTTTATTATCTTTGACGACTTAAACTTAAACATATCATGATTTCAAATTTAAAAGGCAGGACATGTCTTAACTCCAACCTATCATCACTGGCTAAAGCCTTATCTTTCACAATCTTTTTGACATCCCTTTCATTTCTTGCCAATGCGCAAATGGACACTGTATACGCCAATAACACTAAAATAGCTTGTACGATTAAGGAAGTAACTCCAGATGCGGTTAAATATACATTTCCTGGAGAGGATGTGCTGAACTCGGTTTACAAAAACACCATCCAAAAGATCGTCTTTAAAAGTGGCCGCATCCAAACTTTTGCAGAAACTACTTCATATAAAACGGTTAGTGACGTAACGGATTATGATAAAGTTGCTATCACCTCTGTTGAAAGTGAAGTTAAAGGCTTATATAAATTAGGAGATGTAAGCTCCAAGGCTAAAGGAACTACGATCTTTTCTAATCAAGAAAGAGTAAAAGATAGGGCATACCATAAAATGAAACTGCAAGCCGCAATGGTAGGGGCTAATATTGTTTATCTAACGAATCAACGCACAGAAGGTAACAAGTACGGAGGCTATTTCCAAAGTGGTTCAACAGCTGAAACAAACTTAACAGGCGTTGCCTATTCCAATATGCTACCTGATTACAACAAATTTAAGCAGCTATTAGGTTCCAAGACTGATTTCACAGCGATCAAAAAGTATGAACTAGGGGCGAGCGATACAGATGTATCAACTGATGTTATAAACAAACCTTTTACGATATCAAATGTCACTTCGGACAATGGAATTGTTTTGATAACAGCCAAGTTAAAAGGAGAAAACGACAATAGTAACTTCCAATTGGCAAACTTCACCGAAAATACATTTAATGTTGCTTATAAGCATAAGGGCACTGCGTACAACATCGTTATAGCTGTAAAATAAAAGAAGCTCTTTCAAACGCTAGGCTTAATCAGCCTGGCGTTTGGTTTGACAAATCAAATCATTTTTAAATAGATATTAATGCAGTGATTGATAAACATACCGAGCAAGAGGCAAGACGGATGCTACCAGAACCGTCTTGCTACGACAATTTTTATATTGATATCCATGTACCCCGAAAGAATGGCATGTATGAAGTGGTAACATTTGTTAAGTCAGAAAAGGATGGTCAAACTGTATGGATGGTATTGCCCTATGCAAGGTAATCACATGATATCCTATCCCATAAAAAGCTGTTGTGAATCAAAGCAATAACCTTATCTATAAATTAGTATCTTGCGAATGAAAACTCTTTGAATGCGATATTTAGTTAGACGCTATCTGACAAGAACAACCTAAACCACTACCAATGAATAATAATGCAACGCCATTCAAGAATCTGAGTAGGCAAGAGTTAATTATCATAGTGCAAAAGTTATTGGATACAGAAGGTTCATTTGATGATGAGCAGGAGCAGTGGAGGGCACTAGAAGCTAATTTTGTGAATTGGACTATGGTGCTAAAAGATATTTACGAAACACAGCTAAAACTTAACCCCACCACTTTAACCGCCGAAGAAATTGTAGATAGAGGGTTGGCTCGTAAACCTATTGAGTTGCCGGAACGAATGCCAAGAAATAATGAGTGATGCGATTGCATCAAAATCAAGTTGCTAGTACGATATCTTCAAAGCTTTATATTGGTGCAGCGTTCGGTTCAGTGATTGCATCATTTATTTAAAAGGTTATTTTTTAAAGCGAACGGTTAGAACAGATTATGGAAAACAAAGATTACATCCCACAAAACACAAATGATGTCTTCGCGGTTAAGCGCCTTAAACAGCTGCCATTTGAAGCCGTCAGGAAAGATGTTCCAGCCTTGTTGGAATGGCTTCAGGACGGACACTGGGATGTCGCGGAAGGCGTAACCGAATATTTAGTTCCTCACGTTAATGAAATAACGCTAGAGCTTGTATTCGTGCTTAATACAGACGATGGTATGTGGAAGTATTTTCTTATTTATGGTTTGATCGGACGATCACAGGATAAACTCTCACCGGTGTTGATAAATGCCCTTAGAAGAATTGCAGAACATCCTACAAGTATTGAGATTGAGGATGGGGTTGATGAAGCAGCAAAAGAAATAATCGCAAATAAAGTCTTATGCGACTAGAGATAGCTCAATATACACGTCAAGCTATTTTATTAAAAGCTACTGAAGAGAAGAGATTGAGGGTAATTACTAGTTTATCTTTAAGAAAGTCAGGACAGAGGCCATTTCCCCAATCCACAACAATCAACACCAATGAAACTAAAAGTAAAACAACAGTTTTACCTTTTAGAAAAGATAGATAGAAGTACACCAAAACTCAATCATCTTCAACTCCCAAACAACATATACAACCTCATTCTAACTTTCTAGTTTATTTAAGAAAGTTACCTCTATAAGGATAGTTACAAGATCTTCAAGAAAATTAGAAATATACTCAGAAGGTTTATCTTATAAAACGAGTAGATACAAATTGAGTTGAGCTACTGAAAGTATGATTTCCTTTTTCCTATTTTTCTAACATCCTTGTTTCTATAAGGGTAGTTACAACAACCTGTAAAAATTAGTAATCCAGAAAGTGTTCTCAGGTCCGGTTTACATCTCTACGTGGATGAAAATACATTCTGCCCATTTTCAGAATAGCCAGTATAGAGATATAGGTTATGTGTTAAAGATGCACAGCTTGGCAAGGACGGAAGAGTGAGATAATAATTATCAGCAAAGTTAAGTGGGAGCCTGAAATACAAGGCAAGGAATTTCCGGCATAAACACTACCCTGCGCGCTACCTTACATTTATTCCGTTCCTCCCTGCATTTAATTCATCCTTGCACTTGTTCGGGCACCATAATTATTTATTCACTTAAACTATGTCAGTACGCAACTAAATGTGTCATTTAATCTATTAACAGCTAAATTTAAATTAAAAGTGCGCCAAAAGTGCGCCAAATGCTCATTAAAATCATTAGAAAGAATCAGAAAGTAGCAAATGAACTAATCCGAAGTAACAATCAATTTATCAATCAACAAAATTAGAAAACCTGCACTTAGACGCTGTATAGGCCATTTAAGCAAAAAAAGCCTCTTAGAATTAACTAAGAAGCTTTTGAAAGTGTGGTATCAGCTGGGATCGAACCAGCGACACAAGGATTTTCAGTCCTTTGCTCTACCGACTGAGCTATGATACCTCCTTTTGGGGAGTGCAAATGTAGCTTTTTTTTTATGTTTGAAAAGCTTTTTTTGAAAAAAGTTTTCAAATATTGATACTTGTGCAGCATAACTTTATAATTCATGGTTTTTAAATTAAACAATCATTCACTTAATCAGTTACTTAGCTGCCGTGGTATTTTTTGGCTCCAAAACATTTTTCTCTTTCAACAATTCAATTAACTTTGAAAAAAATACTATGCACGCATAATGATTGCACAGGCTATATTTATTATCATTTTAGGGGCAGCCATTTATCTGTTCACTAAAAGCGCCGGTAAAATAAGGCGCAATATATTGTTGGGGAAAGATACTGACCGGTTTGACCAACCGGCTGTACGGTGGAAGGTGATGGCAAAAATAGCCTTGGGGCAAACAAAAATGGTAAAGCGCCCTGTAGCTGCTATTATGCACTTTTTTATCTACATAGGCTTTGTCATCATTAATCTGGAGGTGCTGGAGATCATGATCGATGGCATCTTTGGTTCACATCGCATATTTTCGCATCCGTTGGGTGGCTTATATAGTTTGCTCATAGGAGGCTTTGAAGGGCTGGCAGTGCTGGTGCTTATTGCTTGTGCGGTTTTCCTGTGCAGGCGTAATATTGTGCGTTTAAAACGCTTTACCGGTACCGAAATGACCCAATGGCCACGGTCAGATGCCAACTACATCCTCATTACCGAAATTTTACTGATGACCGCCTTTTTAACCATGAACGCGGCCGATTATAAATTACAACTATTACATTTCGGTCATTACGTTAAAGCGGGTAGTTTTCCTGTGAGTTCGCTGATAGCGCCTTTACTGCCAAGTGGTTCGGGCGCATTGGTAGTTATTGAACGTGTTTGCTGGTGGTTTCATATTACGGGTATTTTAATTTTTTTGAATTACCTGCCATATTCCAAGCATTTCCATATCCTGTTGGCTTTCCCAAATACTTACTATTCCAACCTGAATAAAAAAGGGAAGTTTACCAATATGGCATCGGTTACTAATGAAGTAAAAGCCATGCTTGATCCTTCTTTTGTTCCTGAAAATACGGGCGAGCCCGCTCGTTTCGGAGCTAAGGATGTTACCGATCTTACCTGGAAAAACCTGATGGAAGCTTATACCTGTACAGAATGCGGCAGGTGTACCTCGGTGTGCCCCGCCAATATCACAGGCAAACTATTATCGCCCCGCAAAATTATGATGGATACCCGCGACCGGATTACCGAGCTGGGTAACAACCTTGACAAGTACGGTAAAGATCATGACGATGGTAAAACTTTATTGGATAATTATATCACCCGCGAGGAGCTTTGGGCTTGTACCACCTGTAACGCTTGTGTAGAGGCCTGTCCGGTAAATATTAATCCATTGGAAATAATTACCGAAATGCGAAGGTATATTGTGATGGAAGAATCACAGGCACCGGCAAGTTTGAACAACATGTTCGGTAATGTGGAGAATAACGGCGCACCATGGAAATACAGCCAGGCCGACAGGTTTAATTGGAGCAACCCTTCCTCGTAAATTATCCGCGGAACGGCGGGCTTTATTAAAACAATTGAAAAAGAGATGAGCGACAATCTGATAAATAATAATGAATCGAGCCCTGCTTCCGCAGGAGGGGGGACGGTTGAGGTTCCGACTATGGCTGATATGGCCGCGCAGGGAAAGGACCCGGAAATATTATTTTGGGTAGGATGTGCGGGCAGTTTTGACGAAAGAGCACAAAAGATAACCCGCGATATTTGCAAGATATTGCATCATGTTGGTATAAGTTATGCCGTTTTGGGTACTGAAGAAAGCTGCACAGGCGATCCGGCAAAGCGTGCAGGGAACGAATTTTTGTTCCAGATGATGGCCATGACCAATATACAGGTACTTAATGGCTACAATATAAAAAAGATAGTAACAGGTTGTCCGCATTGTTTTAATACCATTAAAAACGAATATCCTGATCTGGGCGGTAATTACGAGGTGATCCATCATTCGCAGCTTATACAACAATTGATCAACGAAGGAAAACTGAAAGCCCAGGGCGGAGAAAGCTTTAAGGGAAAAAAGATTACCTTTCACGATCCCTGCTACCTGGGCCGGGGTAATAATGTTTATGAGGCGCCACGCGCCGCCCTTGAAATTTTAGATGCTGAACTGGTTGAACTGAAACGCTGCAAATCAAACGGTTTGTGTTGTGGCGCAGGCGGCGGGCAAATGTTTAAAGAACCTGAGCCTGGCAAAAAAGACATCAATATAGAACGCATGGTGGATATTCTGGAAGCCAAAGCTCAGGTGGTAACTGCCGCGTGTCCGTTTTGTATGACCATGCTTACCGATGGCGTAAAACACCAGGATAAGGAACAGGAGATACAAGTGCTTGATATAGCCGAGATCACCGTTAAGGCAAACGGGTTATAAACTTTTTGCCTTGAAATAATTCAGCGCGTTTTTTAAACTATCCAACCGCTCAGGGCTCATATTTTTAACCGGCAGATCAAGCACGGTCGACATGGAGTCGATATCTCCCTTCGGGTCCTCATAGGTTTGTACTATAATATCGTCGGCAGCGGTGCTCAGTTGCAGGGTGCCGGTCTTGTCATCGCCCTGGTATTCTACATCGTTTAAACGGTGTAAATTAAAGGAGTAATACTCCTGTTTACCATGTTGATAAGTTTTTCGGAGCCGTAAAAAATAATCGTTTGTAAGGGCGAGTTCCCACTTTTTTAATTTGCTATCGGGCGGTGGGTTGTATGATTCTGAAAGACATTTATTGCTCCAATCAAGCCATTCCTGATCGTCTGTTTGTGGCCTGAAGCTGTAATTAAGCCAACCTGCAAGCAAAATGCAGATAACTAACGGCATTTTTTTTAGTTGCGACAGATGTGTATTTTTCATGACAACAAAATGTAACCCGAAGTTAATAAATTGATATTTTTGTAAATGGAATTTTCTCAACACTCAAGAGTTTGGATATACCAGGCTGATAAAAAATTATCAGACCAGGAAGTGCAGCAGATACAGCAGGAACTTGATGATTTCACTATCAGTTGGACCGCCCATAACGCACAGTTAAAAGCCAGGGCCGAGATAAGGTACAACCGTTTTTTGATTTTGATAGTAGATGAAAGTCAGGCTGGTGCAAGCGGGTGTTCCATTGATAAATCGGTTCATTTTATGAAACAACTGGAGCAGCGTTTCAATATTAGTCTGTTCGACAGGTTTAATCTGGCTTATCGTGACGGTAAAGAAGTAAGATCGTTACCGCGTCATGCTTTTGAAGATATGTTAAAGCAGGGAAAGATCAATACTGAAACCATTGTTTATAATAACATGGTACAAAACGTAGGCGAACTGGAAACTAAATGGGAGGTGCCATTTAAACACAGCTGGCATATACAACTGTTCAGAGATCTTGTTAGGTAAGGCTCTTAAACGGCTAATAAAGCTGGGTTCATGAAACAATTGTCTAATCAGAATATCAATTAATAAGTAAAATTATGTTCATCATCGATCTTAATTACATTGTGCCGCTGGAGGAGATAGACAATCACATGGCTGCCCACGTTGAATATCTGGAAAAGTATTACAAAAAGAATGTATTTGTGGTATGGGGGCGAAAAGAGCCCCGTACGGGCGGTGTTATTCTGGCTTTGGCTGGTGCTAAAGCTGAGATAGAAAAAATCATTACCGAAGATCCGTTTTACATACATGGATTAGCAGAAATTAAAGTAACTGAGTCCGTTATTTCAAAATACCATCCCGACTTAAAGAAGTTGATTGATTAAGTAATCAATAGATTTAAATTATCAGCTAATTTTATCTAAATGAGTGGGTTTTTCATTAGGGAAAGCAAAAAGCATGTATTTTTTGCTGCCTTCTTCCTTAAAAGAAATATCTGCCCTCTCATTGTCATACATAAAAAAGCCGTCTGTATAAGCGTGTTATAAAACTAATAAAAAAGACGATATCAGATTGTTGGTAATTGAAAACAATATGTATAAATTTATTCTATGGGACAATACGATAACCGGATAGATGCATACATTGCCAGGTCTGCTGAATTTGCAAAACCGATACTGGAACACATCAGACAGGTAGTTCATGGTGCCTCACCACTAATCGGGGAAACGATAAAATGGGGCATGCCTTTTTTCGAGTATAAAGGCTCTATATGTCATATGGCAGCTTTTAAGCAACATTGTGCCATGGGCTTCTGGAGATCATCCCTTATTAAAGACAAGTACAATATTCTGAATAGTGCTGATGAACCTGCTATGGGGAGTTTTGGCCGGCTTACCAGCATAGCCGATCTGCCTGACAGAGAAATATTAATTGATTATATACTGCAAAGTATTGAATTGAACGAAAAAGGTGTTAAAGCGCACCCTAAAAAAGCCCCTGCCGAAAAAGCCGAATTGATTGTCCCTGATTATTTCACAGAGCTTTTAGCTGGTTATCCAAAAGCTAAAATGGTATTTGACGGGTTTAGTTACTCCAATAAAAAGGAATATGTAGAGTGGATAGTGGAGGCCAATACTGATGCTACCCGCCAAAAACGTTTGGATACCGCGGTTGAATGGCTCTCTGAAGGAAAGACCCGGATGTGGAAATACAAATAGAAAAGATAGAGCTCAGAGGCAATGATTTAAAAATCAAGCGGACCCAGCCTGCGCATATTTTTCATGATCAAATATTGCCTGTGCCTTAAATAACGTGTAGGGTGGGTAGCCGACCATTTAAGCGGACTCGGAAATATTACAGCGATTGCTGCAGCCTCGTGTTTTGTTAAATTGGCAGCCGGTTTGTTAAAATATGCCTGCGAAGCGGCTTCAATACCATATATGCCATCGCCCATTTCAATTTCATTCAGGTAAACCTCCATGATGCGCTTTTTGCTCCAAAAAACTTCTATCAGGATGGTAAAGTAAGCTTCGATGCCTTTGCGGATCAGGGAACGGCCTTCCCATAAAAATACATTTTTGGCAACCTGCTGTGATATGGTGCTGCCGCCAATTAATTTTTTGCTATGCGCGTTTTTTTCAATGGCTTTTTCAATCGCCCTGAAATCAAAACCGTGATGCTCTAAAAAGCTCTGGTCTTCGGCGGCAACAGCCGCCCGCTTCATATTATCAGATATTTCGTCAAAATCTTTCCATTGTTTGTCAATCTTCCAGTCCTTACCGGCTGCCTTGCGTTGAAAGCCCCGTTCAATCATGAGCCAGGTAAAAGGCGGATTTACAAAGCGGTAAAAAAGAACACCCAAAAGGCTTAGCCCTATAAAAAGCAGGAATGCCAGTTTAAATATCCTGAATACGAGCCGTAATATTCCGCCATACTTTGATTTTGGATTTCGGAACTTCGATTTTGAATTTTTTTTAGGGGGTGGTGTTCGTTTCACGAAGACTAATAATTATCTATAAATAACAAAGGGTGCTTTGCTTTAGCAAAACACCCTCTAAAATTCTAAAATTAAGTTCAAAATCCGAAATCGAAAATCCGAATTCCGAAATATAATTACTCAGCTACTACTGAGAAAGGAACCTGTACTTTTACTTCTTTGTGCAGGTTTATGTTTGCGATGTAATCACCAACAAACTTAGGTTCCTGGTCAAAAGTAATACGACGGCGGTCAACTTCAAAGCCTTCTTTTTTCAATGCATCAGCAACTTGAATAGTGTTGATGGCACCGAAAATTTTACCGCTTTCACCGGCTTTAGCACCAATGCTAAGTTTAACACCTTCTAAACGTGCAGCAATTGCATCAGCATCCTTGCGGATCTTTTCTTGTTTAAACTGAGCCTGTTTCAGGTTTTCAGCTAAAACTTTGCGGGCACTTGGAGTAGCTAATATGGCGTAGCCTTTTGGTAAAAGGTAGTTACGGCCATAACCTGGTTTAACGTTTACCACATCGTCTTTATCACCCAGGTTTTTTACATCTTGTTTTAAAATAACTTCCATTTCTTAAATCTCCTATTATTTTAATGAATCTGTAACGTAAGGTAATAAACCAATATGACGGGCACGTTTAACAGCCTGAGCCACTTTACGCTGAAATTTTAATGAAGTACCGGTTAAACGGCGAGGTAATACTTTACCCTGATCATTAATAAACTTTAATAAAAAGTTAGCGTCTTTGTAATCAATATACTTAATGCCATTCTTTTTAAAACGGCAGTATTTTTTACGGTTATCCTCCACTTTTGGAGCGGTAACGTATTTAATTTGTTCGTTTGCCATTAGTTTGCATCCTCCACTTTAGCTGCCGGCTTTTTGTTAAAAGCGCCGCTGCGTTTTTTGTCATTGTAAGCAATGGCATGTTTATCCAAAGCAATGGTAAGGAAGCGCAAAACACGCTCATCGCGCCTTAACTCAACCTCCAATTTATTAATTAATTCACCTGGAGCCTTAAATTCAGTTAAGTGATAGTACCCTGTAGTCTTTTTTTGAATAGGGTACGCTAATTTTCTCAAACCCCAATTATCCTCCTGGACAATTTCGGCTCCGCCATCAGTTAAGATCTTGCTAAATTTGGCAATGCCTTCTTTAGCAGTTTCTTCTGATAACAACGGGGTTAGAACGATCACGATTTCGTACTGTTGCATTATTATACTTTGATTTTTAATTAATTACCCGCTATTACGGGGCTGCAAATGTAAAAAAAATATTTGCATTAATCAAATAAGATACCGCAGAAATTCTATATGCCTAACAATCCGTTTTTATGTGGTTAAAAGCTGATGGTTTGCGTAAATACAGGTTAATTGCTAATATGGGAATTAATGCTCATTGGCGTCGTTTTTAGGAGAAGTTTCTTGGCTTTTTTATAACCGAATATGTTTAAGTGCAACATAGGGTTTGTGGGTAATATAGTTTCTTGCTAACTTAGTAGCTGTGGATAATTTTATTGTTTCGGCTCGTAAATATCGCCCAGCTACTTTTGAAACCGTTGTTGGTCAGCAACATATAACCAACACGTTAAAAAATGCTATTAAAAATAATCAACTGGCGCAGGCGTTTTTATTCTGCGGTCCGCGTGGTGTGGGTAAAACTACCTGCGCACGCATACTTGCAAAAACCATTAATTGTACAGATCTGCAGCCCAATGGCGAAGCCTGCGGCCAATGTGCCTCATGTAAAGCTTTTGAAAATGGGAACTCATTTAATGTTCACGAACTTGATGCCGCGTCAAACAACTCGGTTGATGATATCAGGAGCCTTATTGAACAGGTGCGCATACCACCACAAGCAGCCCGCTATAAAGTTTATATAATTGATGAGGTTCATATGCTATCGCAGGCGGCATTTAATGCCTTCTTAAAAACCTTAGAGGAGCCACCTCATTACGCTATATTTATACTGGCTACAACCGAAAAGCATAAAATACTGCCTACTATACTCTCCCGCTGTCAGATATTTGATTTTAACCGCATTCGGGTTGAAGACATGGCCGGTCACCTGGCGTCAATAGCTGTTAAAGAGAACATCAGCTATGAACCGGATGGCTTGCATATTATAGCTCAAAAAGCCGACGGTGGTTTAAGGGATGCTTTGTCAA
Organism: Mucilaginibacter pocheonensis; assembly: GCF_031456535.1. Lineage (NCBI taxonomy): Bacteria > Pseudomonadati > Bacteroidota > Sphingobacteriia > Sphingobacteriales > Sphingobacteriaceae > Mucilaginibacter > Mucilaginibacter pocheonensis. The sequence continues at coordinate 175,641 of NZ_JAVDUU010000005.1, read as the reverse complement.
TGTTTGATCAGATAGTTAGCTTTTCGGGTGCTAAAGTCACCTATCGGTCTGTAATTGACAACCTGAACATACTTGATTACGACTACTATTTTAATATAACCGATAGTTTATTACAGGAAGACACGGCCAAAGTGCTGTTGTTTTTTGACGAAATATTGGCCCGTGGTTTTGATGGCGCTCATTTTATTGCCGGCCTTAACGAGCATTTTCGCAACCTGCTGGTAAGTAAAGACCAATCAACATTAAAACTGCTTGAAGTAAGCGAGGGTATAAAAAACAAATACCTGCAGCAATCACAAGCCGGTTCAGTGTCTTTCCTGCTTTCGGCCATGAATATTGCCAACCAATGCGATATTAATTACAAGCTGAGCAAAAACCAACGATTGCAGGTTGAGCTGGCACTGCTCAAAATGTGCCACTTACCGTCGGCGTTTAACATAGCAACGTCACCACTTGCTGCAACTCCCGCCACAGACGGGGCATTAAAAAAAAAACCTGATACCCCAGCAGTAACAGCCCCCGTACAGCAAAATAAGACCGGTAACGAGGTTCCGGTATTAAGCGATGCGCCGCTTACTTATAGTAAAACCGCACCTCAGTTTACCGGCAGCCAGGCTTTGCCGGTAAAGGAGACCGTGCCGGTTGCCGAAAAGCCGCCGATATTTATCCCGAAATCGGGTTTGGGCTTGTCGACGCCATCACTTACCGGTGTCGTTAAAGCTGAGGATGAGGCAATGGAGGAGGAGGACCCTTATTTAAAAGGAGATGACAGGGAGAACTTTACCATGGATGATTTTTTAAGGTGCTGGAGCGATTTTGCTGCTAAAGTAAAGGCCGAAGGGAAAAAGAACCTGGTGACTATTTTTATAGCCAATGCGCCCCGCATGATAAAACCATATGAATTTGAAATAGTGGTTGGCAACAAGGTGCAGGAAAATTTATTCAGAGACGAAAGACCGCAATTGCACAATTACCTGCGCAGTACTTTAAAAAACTATACTATTGAGGTAAATGTACGTGTTGATGAACAGGAAGTGATCAGAAAACCTTACACTGCAACAGAAAAATTTCAGTATATGGCTGCCAGAAACCCGCAGCTTGTTGATCTGAGAAACCGCTTTAACCTTGATTTTGATTGATATAGTTGCAAATAGTGAGAGATTAAATTTAACAGGAGCGTTGATACCATCAATGGCACAAACACCACCCAATATTTATCCCTCACTACTAAAAAAACTATTTCAAAAACTCGCCGTCATTTTTAGGATAACCTTCCTCGTCAAGGTCCTCGCGATCGTCCTCCGGAGTGTGTGCTAATGCAGAATCTGTAGGGTCAACCTCTACAATATCGCCATTGTCAATGTGCATGCCAAGGTCGTCAACATCAGTTTCGAGCGATCTTTTTCCGGCATATTCATCACCTGTATTATCATAAGGATTGGCCTCGTCATACGTGGAATTCATATCATCGCCGTTTTTAACGGAGGTATCGTACGGGTCAGGGTGATCATACTCAGGGTCGTCACTTTTTACATCATACTCAAAGCTGTTATCATCGGGATTGTAATTAAGGTCCTCTTTATCAATTGTTTCCCCTAATTCATCCTTTAATGTCCTGTCACGGTCAGCACTGTTGTCGTTTAACGCATCATCATCGTTATCATCGTCAAATCCGAAGTTTATATTTTGATTGTTCATAGGATTTTGCTTTGATTAAATATACCTAAAACCTTGCCAGAAATCAAAAAAAACTAATCGAAAGCAAATTAAAAAGCGATGCTAATAATGCACCTGTTTACGGTATGAGGTTACACCGCCAATGGCAAATTTTACTCCTAAAGTAAGCTGCGAAAAAACGTCTCGTTTACTATCTCCAGTATCATAGCCATCAAGGTTATCGCTTAATACAAAATTGTATTGATAACCCAGATCAATTTTAATGCTGGGTTCGTTATATTGGTTAAATACCTTTATTTCATAACCCAGCCTAACTGGTATAAAAGGTACCTGGGTGTTATTATCACCTGCTAGCATCATACCTGGGGGTACCCGCAAATCGGGATTTTTTACTACAATATGGTTTACAATGTATCCAATACCAGTCGAGACATAAAGATTTTTAAAAGCATTGGCCATCTGGTTGTGCGAATAATCAATAACTTCACCAGCTTGTAACTGCACCTTTAGTGCAAAAGCTGCAAAGTGGTTTTCAAACCGCCTTCCCGATTGAATTGATTCAGGATCGCTGCCTTTAAGGCGGCCGGCCTGGCCTTCAAAAACGTAATTAACAAAAGGGCTTTGATTGTAAGTAAAGTTAAAATGAGCCGAAGGGGTTTTGTTTAGCGTGTGTACATCAGTACTTACAGGTACATTTAAGCCAACTGCAACGCCAACATCATATTGCGCATAATCATAACCTAATTGGGCCTTCGCTAAGAATGTGCTTGTGCACAGTATTACTATAATAATTAATTTAAATATCAGTTTTATCATAATTAGGGGGCTATGGCAATTAACCAAACAACCACTTTTAAGTACAAATGTTTGATTTTATAAAAATAGCACCAAACTTCACAATTACAATAAACTTATTATAATAAATAGTCAGTTTAAAGCAATCAATAATTTTTCATGCTGTATTTAATGAAATTGGTAAAGTCAATTTGATATATTTGGAACCAATAAAATAAAAAACAACATCAGGTATGTCAAAAATTAAAGTAGAAAATCCGGTAGTTGAACTGGATGGAGATGAAATGACCCGAATTATCTGGAAATTTATCAAAGACAGGTTGATAATTCCTTATCTTGATCTTGATATAAAATATTATGATCTGGGTATCGAGTATCGTGATGAAACTAACGATCAGGTGACTATTGATGCCGCTAATGCTATTTTAAAATATGGTGTAGGTATTAAATGTGCAACTATTACACCTGATGAGCAACGTGTTGAAGAATTTGGTTTAAAACAGATGTGGCGTTCACCAAACGGAACCATCCGTAATATTTTAGATGGTACAGTTTTTCGTGAACCGATTGTAATGGCCAATGTACCACGTTTGGTACCTAACTGGACAGCTCCGATCTGCATAGGCCGCCATGCTTTTGGCGATCAGTACCGTGCTACTGATTTTGTTACCAAAGGTAAAGGCAAGCTTACCATAACCTTCACTCCTGAAGACGGTGGCGCAGAGCAGTCATTTGAAGTGTTTAATTTTAAGGGAGATGGCGTTGCACTGGCAATGTATAATACCGACGAATCAATAAAAGGATTTGCCCGCGCTTGCTTTAACCAGGCGTTGCTTAAAAAATGGCCATTGTATCTTTCAACTAAAAATACCATTCTTAAAAAATATGATGGCAGGTTTAAAGACATTTTTCAGGAGATATATGAAAATGAATTTAAACTGGAGTTTGAAGCTAACCAGCTAACTTATGAGCACCGTTTAATTGATGATATGGTTGCATCTGCTTTAAAATGGCATGGTAACTTTGTATGGGCCTGTAAGAACTATGATGGCGATGTTCAATCTGATACGGTAGCCCAGGGCTTTGGTTCATTAGGATTAATGACCTCAACTTTAGTTACACCTGATGGTACGGTAATGGAAGCCGAAGCTGCGCATGGTACTGTTACACGCCACTATCGCGAGCATCAGGCAGGCAAGCCTACATCAACCAACCCTATAGCTTCTATCTTTGCCTGGACAAGAGGATTAGAGTTCCGTGGTATGCTTGATAAAAACCAGGAACTGATCAACTTCTGCAAAACTTTAGAGCAGGTATGTATTGAAACAGTTGAAAGCGGTAAAATGACAAAAGATCTTGCCATTACTATTAAGCCAAAGGTTGAGCATGGTAAAGATTATTTATATACCGAAGAATTTTTAGCAGCTATTGACGAAAACCTGAAAGCCAAATTAGGCAAGTAATATATTAAGATGAAATATCTGGCCCGCCCTTACCTGGCGGGCTTTTTTGTGCCTGATAAGATTTGACTAAAAAGTGTCAATTCAGTTTTTCCTTTCTTTTTTTACTGATAACTTAGCAGCAAAAAACAATAGCATGGCGGCATTATATCCATTAAAATTTAAAACCATTTACAAAGACAAGATATGGGGTGGTCAAAAGATCAAAACCTATCTGCATAAAGATTTTGGCACTTTGCCCAACTGTGGTGAAACCTGGGAAATATCAGGCGTAAAGTCTGATGTATCAGTAGTGGCAAGCGGTGAACTGGCTGGTGAATCATTAGCCGACCTGTTGGTGAAATACCAGGGCGAATTGGTGGGCGAAAAGGTTTATGCTCATTTTGGTAATATATTTCCGCTGCTGGTAAAGTTTATTGATGCCAATGATGATCTGTCTGTACAGGTGCACCCGGATGATGAACTGGCAAAAAAACGCCATAATTCATTTGGTAAAACTGAGATGTGGTATGTTATTGAGGCCGATCCTGGTTCCACATTGATAGCAGGCTTTAATCAGGATATGACAGAGCAAAAATATGTAGATGCCCTGAACAGCGGTCATATTATGGATATCTTAAACCGCGAAAATGTAACAGGAGGCGATGTTTTCTTTTTACCCGCGGGCCGCGTTCATACCATTGGCAAAGGACTGCTTATAGCTGAGATCCAGCAAACATCAGACATTACTTACCGTATTTACGATTTTGACCGCGTTGACGATAAAGGCAATAAACGTGAGCTGCATACAGAAGAAGCACTTGCCGCTATTGACTACAAACACTACCCCGAGTATAAAACCAGCTATCAGCCGCAGAAAGATGAAACGGTAAAGCTGGTTACGTGCCCATATTTTACCACCAACCTGCTTGATTCTACCCACAACACATCGAAGGATTATGCTGCGCTTGATTCGTTTGTGATACACGTTTGTGTGGAAGGAGCTTATACTCTAAAATATAACGGACAGGCTTACCCTGTAAACATGGGCGAATGTATTTTACTACCTAAAAGCATTGATAGCGTTGAGTTGGAAACAACCGGCGGCTTTAAAATACTGGAAAGCTATATTGAATAAAAAAACTATAGGTACAGGCTGGGTTTTTAATCTGTGCCTGTACTTTTAAATTTATCGGGAATTAAGGCCTGAACGTTGTTAAATATCTCCGTTAAATGCTGCGCATCCAGGGGTTTAAAAATATAATCAGAAATTGAAGAAATATTTTTTGCCCTGTCAACATCATCCATATCCGTTGAGGAACTGAGTATGTAAACTGCGATTTTTTTCCCCAGCTGTGATTTTATTTCCTCAAATTCTTTCATGAATTCCCAGCCATCCATAACAGGCATATAGATATCCAGGAATATAAGATCAGGCAAATTATTGACGTTAATTGCGCTTTTTAAATGGGCAATGGCGTCCCTGCCGTTATCAAAATGTGTGAAGTGGTTGATAGTATATTTGAGGCTCAGTAGTTTTTTAAAGCCATAAACATAAGTGCGGTTGTTGTCAATAATACAGGCGTTAACAGGGGGAAGAGACTCTATGGTCATTATACGATTGGTTATTATACCAGTCTGATTGTAAATTTAGTGCCAATATTTACGGTACTTTCCACTTTGATTGTACCACCAAGGGCTTCAACCTGATTACGGGTAATAAACAACCCAATTCCCTTGGCATCGGGGTTTTGATGGAAGGTTTTATACATTCCAAATACTTTATCACCGTAGCGCTCAAGGTCAATGCCGATGCCATTGTCTTCAAATATCAGATAAATATGGTTACGGTCTTTAAGCGTATGGCACCGGATAATCGGTTTCCTGTCTGGGTGACTGTATTTTAAGGCATTGGTAAGCAGATTTTGCAATATACTCTCCATATAGGCGGGTATATAACTTATTTGCGGACATTGGCTAAAATCATACTCTATTCGTGCCCCAAGGGCATCTATATTGCTTTTTATAGCCGATTGTATGTTTTTAAAAATGGTTTCGAAACTAATAATGCTGCGTTCGTTCGTAATTTCATTTTGTATCTTAACAATTTCATTAAGATGTTCAATAGTTGCATTTAAGCTGTTACTGATGGATTTTATATGGGAAAAAATTTCATCGCGATCATTCGCAAGATCGGTTTCTTCATATAAATTCACCATAAATTGCAAATTACCGGTATGCGAACGCAGGTTGTGCGATACGATATATGCAAAATTTTGTAAGCGCCTGTTTTGGTCGGTAAGTAGATTTAGGGATGATTCCAGGCTAAGGCCTTTACGTTTGTTATTATCTATATCCTGAAAAATACCCCTTATAGTAACACATTTTCCAAAATCGTTAATAATGGGTATACCCTTTGCCCTAACCCAAATTATATTGTTTTTAGCCGTTCTGAACAATAGTTCAAGATCATAGGGCTGGCAAAACTCAATGGCGTTATTTATGGCGTTTTGTATTACAGGGCGGTATGATGGTTCAAAAAAGCTTATCGCTTCGTCAAGCGTCAGTTTTACTTCGGTCTGTAGCTCGAAAATATCATATATCTGTTTGGATAATGTTAAATTCAGGGTGCTTGTCTCAATTTCCCAGCTACCTAATTTGGCTATTTTTACCGTATCGCTGTAAACCCGATCGTTGTGTGCAGCCTGCAGCTGGGCTTGTTTATACTGGTTTATATTAATGATAGAGCCGTAAATTGTATGGCCGCTTTCATCATTATGTTTTTTAACAGTACTTTCAAACCAATGGTAGCCCGAAGCTTTGGTAAGCAGCCTGATATGTACGGGACCAGTATGGGTTTGATTAGTTAACGCATTCAGAAAAACAGATTTATCCTGATGGTATAACAGATGTTCAAAAAATGAGTGATTGGAGCATTCGATCTCGCCGGGTTCATATCCTAAGAGAGCATAAAAGCCTGCAGACCATTTAATAGACCTGGTGCTAATGTTGTATTCCCAAATGCCCGCATTAATGTTATCAATTAATTGAGCAAGGTGCAACCTGCTATCGTCAGAAAATTTATCCTCAGAAAAACCCATATTAATTTATGACCTACTCATTTATTTCATTAACAACACGCTCTTATAAGAAAAATATGTGCCATAATTTTAAATTACTCAAATTACAACCATTGGTTGTATATGTTTTTTCCTGCTCTGTGCTATAAATGTTTAAATTGTGATGTTTCAAATATAATATTTGATATGGTATAAACAACTCTTATACTGATGATTACGAAATAAAATTTATTGCTTTGGATTTTATGCGTTTACACGGATAAAAAATGCAAAAAGAATTAGTTGACGGATATTTTAGATATTATTTGACGTATTTAACTGCAAAAAGATATAATTAAATATTTTAAGGAGTAAAATTTCATTAGAAATGGTCAAAAGTGATATCAGGTAGGGTGTAAATAGAAGAAAAACAGCGCTTTTGATGTAAAACGTCCTGATTTTTAGCCAATTTGATGTGTTATGTTAAAAAAATGGATTATTTGTCGACCAGTTCGGCTAAAGCGTTGGTTGCTATCCATTTGGCTGCTTTATTATTTTGTTTTAAAATGTTCCGGGCTGTTTGTAAAGCGTGAACTTTTAAAGTATCATTTCTTTTACCTATTTGCCGTAGCGCCCAATTGGCTGCTTTTTTAACAAAGTTGCGGTTATCCCATGCTTCTCTTTCAATTATAGGAAGAAGGTTGATAAGTGTTTCATTTGATGCGGTTTTATGGTGAACAGCATATTCGGCCATTAAAACAAAGCCTGCCCGTTTAACAAATTCTTCAGGTCGCGCGCTAAACTCAATAGCCTTATCAATAGCAAATGGGGTTCGGTCAAACAAATTTCCGCATACCTGGTCGCACAGGTCCCAGGAGTTAAAATCCTTTGTCCAATTGTCTATTTGATCTTTCGTTACGCATGCCGGGTCATCTATCATTGATGCCAGCATGCGGGCTTCATGCAGGCCGGTATCCCACAGTTCAATGGCAAGCAGGTGGTCTTTTTTGATGATCCGAGCCAGTTTACGTAATTCAGGAAGACGAACGCCTATAGCGTGAGTTGTATCGATACCAAAACGCTTCATGCCGGCAAGGTAGGCGGGCTCGGCTTTTTGTTTTAAAAAGCCAATAACTTCATCAACATTCATGGCGTCAATCGGTCATACTTTTCTTTTGAAGCGTGTTGTGAATAGGCACAACCTGCAATAACGCTGCGCTGCAATAAAAGGGGTGCAATTCCATTATCAAAGCTCCTGCTTTTATAGCGGGATCGGTTTCGGTAAGTTTTTTGGCTTCCTCAACGGTTGCCACATTAAAAATGAAGATGCCTCGTAATGGCTGATTGTCTAAAAACGGACCGGCTACAACCAGCTTGCCTTCGGCGGCAAGACGGCCAATGTTTTTAAGATGCGCCATTTGCAACTGCATGTTCGCGGCCGAGTCTTTCAGTTGTACAGGTCCTTCTTTTAAAAAAGCCAGCACATACTTTTTCATGCCATAATCGTCTGCTCCAAGCTTTTTGGCGAGTTCGGCATCATATACGGGTTTAGCAGCAGGTGTGTTTTGTGCAAAACAATTGATACATAGGGTGATGATGCCAATAAGCAGAATGAGCTTTTTCATTGCATGAGGAATTTAAGTATCTCAAATATAACGAAAGCAAGTAAACAAAAGCCGGGAAATGCCCGGCTTTTGTTTGTCTTAAATCTCACAGCTTAAATTACCTATTCAATCACAAATTCCCCCGAATTTCCTGTTCGCGTTCAATAGCTTCAAATAATGCTTTAAAGTTGCCTGCACCAAATGATTTTGCGCCTTTACGCTGTATGATCTCAAAAAATAGGGTAGGCCGGTCTTCAATTGGCTTGGTAAATATCTGCAGCAGGTAACCTTCATCATCGCGGTCAACCAGGATGCCCAGCTTTTTCAGCGGTTCCAGGTCTTCATCAATTTTGCCCACGCGGGCAGTTAGGTCGTCATAATAAGTTGTAGGTACGGTTAAAAATTCAACGCCACGATTTTGCAGGTCAGTTACGGTTGCAACAATATCATTTGTAGCCAGGGCCAGATGCTGCACGCCTTCGCCTTCATAAAATTCAAGATATTCCTCTATCTGTGATTTTTTTTTACCCTCTGCAGGTTCATTTATCGGGAACTTAACGTAACCGTTGCCATTACTCATTACCTTACTCATTAGGGCGGAGTATTCGGTACTGATCATTTTATCATCAAATGTTAAAATGTTTTTAAAGCCCAGCACCTCTTCATAAAAGTTTACCCATTCGTTCATTTTGTGCCAGCCCACATTGCCTACGCAATGGTCAACATGCAACAGGCCCGCGGCTGGCGGGTTATAGGTTGTTTCCAGCTTTTTATATCCTGGTAAAAATAAGCCCTTATAGTTTTTACGTTCAATGAACATATGAACGGTTTCGCCATAAAGTTTAATACCGCTGGTACGCACCTCACCATACTCATCGGTAAGGGTTTGCGGTTGTTGGAATGGTATGGCGCCGCGTTTAGTAGTTTGTTCAAACGCATCATAGGCATCATCAACCCAAAGCGCAAGTACTTTTACGCCATCGCCATGTTTTTTAATATGTTCGGCAATAGGATGGTTGGAGTGCAGGGGGGTAGTTAGCACCAGTCTGATTTTACCTTGCTGTAATACGTACGATGCCCTGTCGCGAACACCTGTTTCGGGACCGGCATAGGCTAAATTCTGAAAGCCGAAAGCGGTTTTATAATAATGGGCGGCCTGCTTGGCATTGCCCACGTAAAATTCAACATAATCAGTACCGTTAAGCGGCAGGAAATCAGCCGCCCCTTTTAAATTGCTCCCGTTAGTGGATACTTTTTTATCTATAGTTGGTGTTTGCATTTTAATTATCGAATTAATGGATTATTGAATTGATGATTGCCCCTTGGCTCTCGCCTTTCACTTCACATTTGCCAGCTTTTATAATAATTTTCATCCTCAATTTTTATAGCGTCTTCTGTAAGCATCAGCGGACGGAACGGATCTATCATCACTGCCAGTTCATCCGTTGATTCCTTACCTATCGACTTTTCGACTGAGCCGGGGTGCGGGCCGTGAGGTATTCCTCCCGGATGCAGGGTGATCTGTCCTTTTACTACACTTTTGCGGCTCATAAAATCGCCATCAACATAATATAATACCTCGTCGCTATCCACATTACTATGGTTGTAGGGTGCAGGGATAGATAGCGGATGGTAATCAAACTTGCGCGGCACAAAAGAGCATATCACAAAATTATTCCCTTCAAATGTTTGGTGTACAGGCGGCGGTTGGTGCAAGCGCCCTGTTATCGGTTCAAAATCATGTATAGATAAGGCCCATGGGTAATGAAAGCCATCCCAGCCAATAAAATCAAAAGGGTGGGTGCCATATACATAAGGATATATCAGACCCTGTTTTTTGATCAGGATCTTAAAGTCGCCTTTTTCGTCATGGGTTTCCAGGTCGGCCGGTCGTTTAATATCGCGCTCGCAATACGGCGAATGTTCCATCAATTGACCATACTGGTTACGATAACGTTTTGGCGGGCGGATGGGGCTAAAGCTCTCCACAATAAACAGCCGGTTATCAGGCGTATCAAACTCCATCTGATATATGGTGCCTCGGGGTATAACCAAATAATCGCCGTAAACGAATTTTATATTGCCAAAGCCGGTTTTTAAAACACCGCTGCCTTGGTGTATAAACACCACCTCATCGGCCTGGCTGTTCTTGTAAAAATAATCAATCATCGATTTGCGTGGCGCGGCCAATGAGATATGCAGATCGCTGTTTACCAGCACGGGTTTTCGGCTTTGCAGATAATCATCTTCCGGCTGAATGTTAAAACCTATTAAACTGGTATGTTTCAGGTGCTTTTCGCGGGCAATTTTGGGCTCTACACTGTAAGGCTCGCCCAATGTTTTTACAATAGTGGGCGGATAAGCATGGTAAACCAAAGAGTAAAGACTTGAGAATCCCTCGGTTGATACCAGTTCTTCGGCATATAAGGTACCATCCGGCTTACGGAATTGCGTATGCCGTTTAGGTGGAATAGCTCCTAATGTATGATATAAAGGCATGATGTTTTAATTGGTTAACAATAAAACGTTTAAAATATCAGGATAGTTTAAATAAAGCGTAAGGATTTGGGGACGATTGGCCTATGGGATTCCCCGGATTAAAACAGGTACAGGCCTTATCTATCCTTACTTTAAAATCTTTCTTAGTACTGAGCCAGCACTATTTTTGCAAGCATAGCATCCCTAAACGATGAGGCATCGCTCATGCTGGTAAGGCCCAGCGAAAACAGAAAATGCTTTTGAATACTTAACATGTTTAATACGAAATTAATAGTAATAATCTTAATATGCAAGCATAATAAATTAACCACCCATAAAGTAAATTGTTTAGTTTTGATTTAACCAATCACCAGTTTATGATCAAGAAGAAGGCCATATTATGGGGAATAGCTATCTGGATTATTATTACTTTGATATTTTCAGTGTTTAATGCCCACGCAAATGGTTTTATATCAATTGGCTTTCCATGGCATTTTTATTCTTATAAAACTATGGAGGCATCTTTGGGGAGCGCGCTTACAGTTAGCTTTCTTTTGATAGACTTTTTATTAGACTTAATTGCTTTGTTAGCTTTTATAATATTGCTCAATATAATTTTACTAAATAGGCGAAAGCATCCTAAAATCAGTTAAAACAAACACATCATCCTATGAAATTAGTATCCTATAAAACCGAAGACCGTGAACATTTAGGTGTTTTTATAAATAACCATATTTATAATCTGAACTCATGCGATAAGCTTATTCCTGATAACATGAATGAGTTTTTATGGGGAGGTGATGAATTAATGGATCATGCCAGGCGAGTTGATACCGACATTCGTTCGGGTAAAATGGAAGCTAAAGAGGAATTGTTTTTTGAACTGATAGCACCGGTGCCGCACCCGTCATCATGCCGTGACGGATATGCTTTCAGGCAGCATGTAGCGGCTGCCCGCCGCAACCGCAAGGTTGATATGATACCTGAATTTGACCAATACCCTATTTTTTACTTTACCAATCACAATGCGATACAAGGCCCGGGCGAAATTGAGTGCATGCCTGATCATTTTAACAAGCTCGATTTTGAACTGGAAGTAGCCGTTGTACTCAATAAAAAGGGCCGCAACGTTAAGGCTGCTGATGCTGATGGTTTAATAGCAGGCTTTATGATCATGAACGATATGAGTGCGCGCACCCTGCAAATGGAAGAAATGCTGTTGAACCTGGGGCCCGCAAAAGGCAAGGATTTTTCGACCGTTATAGGCCCGTGGTTGGTAACGCCCGATGAACTGGAACGATATAAAGTTGCACCAAAGCCTGGCCACACAGGTAATGCATATAACCTGGAAATGAAATGTGCGGTAAATGGCAAACAGGTATCAGTAGGTAACATGGCTGATATGGACTGGACCTTTGCCGAGATCATTGAACGTTGTGCCTATGGCTGCGATGTACTGCCTGGTGATGTAATAGGCTCGGGCACTGTTGGTACGGGCTGCTTTCTGGAACTCAACGGAACCGGCTTGCTTAATGATGTTAACTATCAGCCACAATGGCTGCAGGACGGCGACCTTATTGAAATGGAGGTTACCGGTTTGGGTATGCTGGGTAATATCATCAAAAAATCGGATAGTGATTTTTCAATATTGAAGTTGAAAAAGTAATAGTTATTAAATATGCCATCATTAAAGGTTTCCGAGCTTTCTATTCTGCAATTACATAGTTACCTTAACCATGCCATAGCGCCGCGACCTATCTGTTTGGCCTCAACGGTTGATAAGGAGGGCAATGTAAACCTGAGCCCGTTCAGTTTTTTTAATATATTCAGTACCAACCCGCCGGTTTGCGTGTTTTCTCCATCGCGCAGTGTACGCGATAATACCACCAAGCACACGCTTCAAAATATTCTGGAAGTACCCGAATGCGTGATCAATATTGTTGATTATGATATGGTGCAGCAGGTTTCGCTTTCAAGCGTGATGTATGCCAAAGGGGTAAATGAGTTTATTAAATCGGGGTTAACTCCCCTGGCATCTGAACTGGTTAGGCCACCCCGCGTAGCCGAGGCGCCTGTGCAACTGGAATGTGTTATAAATCAGGTGATCTCTCTGGGGGACACACCCGGCGCAGGCAACCTGGTTTTGGCCGAAATTAAAATAATACATATCAAGGATGAGATATTGGATGCCGAAGGCAGAATTGACCAGGCCAAGATTGACCTGGTGGCCCGTTTAGGGGGCGATTGGTATTGCCGTGTTACGGAGGATAACCTGTTCAAGGTTGCTAAGCCCAATATGAAAATGTGCATCGGGGTTGATAGCCTGCCACACGCTATCCGAAATTCAAGGGTGCTTACCGGCAATAACCTGGGTCAGCTGGGTAATCTGGAGGCCCTGCCCACTGATTATGCTATTGAAGCCTACAAGCAGGAACCCGTTATAAAAGAGCTGTTGGATGCCACCATAGGCGACAGCCAGACCCGCGAACTGCAGCTGCATTTAAAAGCTAAACAATTGCTGGAGGAAGAAAGGGTAGAAGAAGCGTTGATGGTGCTGCTGATGGCGTGATTTAAATGGAGGGCGTATTGCTGATCTTCCTATAGAAATTAATGCCTTCTCATTGGAATATTTATAAAACAACAAAATTGAAATACAATTATTATTTTATAAATTCGTATAACGTCCTAATAATGAGTGTAAATGAAACAGGAAGAATTGGATGAGCGTTATTCAATAGTTGAAAAACTTGTCAGACTATTTAAGTTTGAAAGATTTATTCACCTTGCTGTTACGGGTATATCTTTAGTGATACTTCTTGTTGCAATTTCACTCATGATCTACAATAAAGAAGCCGGTAAGGCCGAGTTATCATTAATGTTCGGGTCGTCGGGCTTAATAACCTACACAGGCGGAAGACTTTTGCGAATGTGGGATCAGGCCTTAAAAATTATAGTAACAGGTAAAATGTAAGCGATGAGTGATCTTGATAACCTGGAGAAATCATCGCGAAGATCAGCTATAATCAGCCTGATCGGGATCTTGATCTTTATTACGTCTTTACTGTTTGCCAGTTATAATCTGTTCAACTCCAACAAAGAGTTGAGAATAGTAAAAGCTGAACTTAAAAGATCCAGTGATAGCTTAAACAGGCAAAAAGAAGCAATAGCCGAATTAAAAAACAGGATAACAGGGCTAAAATTGGATGAGCAACAGCTCAATCAATATTTAATAAGCTTAATAGAAAGCACGCAAGCCAACCAGGGTAACACACTTGCCGATGGCGAAAAAGTTGATTGGAGTAGCATCAAGAAGACGATCATAAACCTCCCTTCGGGTAAAAGAAAATTAGCGCTTACAATAGCCCTTTTAACTACCTGGAAACAAATTCCTTTTGAGTTAGGTAAAAATACGCCCAAATCAAGCTTTGATTCTCCCGGCTATATCCAATACGTTTTAAAGCAAGCCGGTATCAATATTACCCGAAATAATACGGAACCGCTTTCTGTAACCATAATGAAACGTTACAAAAAGGTAGACAATCCATTACCCGGTGATTTAATATTTTATAAAGGACAGATAGGCAGCTTCGGATTCTTTTATTTAGGCCCCGGCACAGCTAACGGCCAGGGCACAGCAATTGGTACTTTACAAGCGGCGTTCCCTCTTGGTATTTATGATACCATCAATGTCAATACGGAGTATTTTCCGTTTATAGGCTATTACAGGGTTGAGTATGATTAAATAAACTGATCAATAATTGTCATCAGCTGTTATATTCCTAGCACTTGTTTCAATTTTACATAGCCGGTTTTGCTTACCGGTATTTTGGCACCCGATTTCAGGATGGCCAGGTGAGCGTCTTTTTCGTAAGGGTCGATACGGGTAATTTGTGATATAGCTATAATGTAGGAGCGGTGCACACGTACAAACTGGCGCGCATCAAGGGTTTGCTCAAAAAAGTTCATCGTTTTATTTTTCAGGTATGATCCTTCTTTGGTAAACACGCTTACATAATCATCATCAGCCTGCAGGTATTCAACATCGGCCACCGGGATGATCTTAACCTTGGTGCCGGTTTTAACCACAATACGCTCATGTTGTGCTGGCGATTGAGATGCCGCGGTTTCCAGCAGCTCTTCGGTTTGTTTGGGGGTGTGTTTTTCGGGCGCAGTGGCCAGAAATTTTTCAATTGCTTTATTAAAGCGGTCTTTACTAAAGGGTTTTAAAAGGTAATCAACTGCGTGTGCTTCAAAAGCTTTAATGGCATACTCATCAAAAGCGGTAGTAAATATTACCGCTGGTGGTTGTTCCACCAGTTCCAGCATTTCAAAACCGTTTATTTTGGGCATCTGTACATCCAGGAATATTAGGTCGGGTTGGTGCTGTTGTATAGCTTTAAGCCCTTCAAAGCCGTCATTACACTCCTGTATTAATTCAATTTCATTAAAATTTTGCAGATATTCCTTTACAACCATGCGTGCTAAAGGTTCATCATCAATAATTAGGGCTCGCCTCATAACTGTGGTATTTTTATAATGGTTGTAAATATATTATCATTTGCATGAGTTTCCATCAAATCGTTACGGGCAAAAAGTAAATATAAGCGGCGCTGTACACCACGCAGGCCAAAACCGGTACCTTTTTGCGGGCGCGATGTTTGCGGGTCATAAGGGTTTTGAACCATAAGCACCAGATAATTATCCTCAATTTCGCCGCGGATGCTTACTGTTACTTCGCCTGTGGTATCATATAAGCCAAATTTTATAGCATTTTCAACCAGTGGCTGCAATAGCATGGATGGCATTACGGCGCTGCTGCATTTGTCATCACAGCTTATTTCAGTTTGCAGGCGATGGCCAAAGCGTACTTTTTCTATATCCAAATACAGGTTCAGATGTGACAGTTCTTCACTTAACGGAACTTGCTGTTGATCGTCTTTTTTTAGCGTGCCCCGTAAAAAATCAGATAACTGGTGTATCATCCGGCGGGCCTCATCGGGTTTAAAGCCAATAAGCGCGTTTATTGAATTAAGGCTGTTGAACAGGAAATGCGGTTGCAATTGCTGCCGTAAATTGTAAAGTTCGGCGTCACGGGCCAACTGCTCGGCTTCAGTTTTGCGTTTTTGGGTTTCCTTTTGATCAAGCTGCGAGTACCATAGTAAACTGATCATGGCCATCCAGCCAATGGCCAAAAAATTAGTAAAAAAGCGGATGGTTAATGATTGTTGTACAAAATTCACAAACACCTTATCGGCATTGATAAGGGGTAACAGGTATCGGCAACCCAATGTACAAATGCCCGCCAATGCCACACACCAGATGAACAGGTTGATATAGCTGCCCTTGCCCGGTTGGTAATAACGCAGGTTATTATTAATAAGCCAGCAAGCGCCTGACAACAATATGGCGCTTAACAGGCCATCGGTTGAGGCAGTGAACCAAAAAAAACCAAAACTATGCACAATATAAGTTTGCAGGCTGGCCCATACCAGGCCGCAAACAACAAATGCGCCGTATAATCTTGAAGCTGATATGGTTGGTAATGCCAAAACTTATTTTTTTATTAGTATTGAGTAATTAGTATTTAGGTATTAATAGCAGCTCAATAGAAGCTGTTTAGATTTGAGTATTAAGTTTTATACTTCTAAAAGAACACTATTCGCACCTCGCAATGAGTCTTTTTTAATTTTTAGCCCGCTTCTTATATTCAAAGTCATGATGCCGCTCGTTATTAATTTCTTACACCCAATAGTGCCGACTTATGGTGTGCCCAGGCTATGTACAGGTCGGCATCGGGTGTTTCATGTATATTATAGTACAGTTCGGCGCCATCGGTGAGCTCGCCTATCTGGTTAAGTTCTGCCACATCAATAAACTGCCATTTAACGGTTTGTTTTTCTATGTTTTTGAAGCTGTCCTGATTGGCATGACCAATTTTATTTGCTTTTTCAAAGGCTATCAGTTCATTATCCGCGCTAATAAGGCGCAGCTGCTCATCAAACTGTGCCTGGTGGTCGCCATCACCGCTGATCACCCTGAAAACTAATTTTGCTACGTACCAGTTCATGATCGTTGTTTTTAATAATTAATAGCTGCGTATATCAACGCCAGCAAAAATAGATGTTCCTTTAAGTACCAGTATTTTATCGTTATTGGCCGAAGCAGTGCTCCTGATGCGCTTATCATCAACCCCGGCAAAAACTGCTGCCAGATCAGATACCACCTGCCAGTTTGAGGGAACAATGATCTTGGTACCGCCAAATACCTGGGTAATGTCAATAATAACCCTGCCATTTATATCGGCTTGGGTAAAATCAAGCTCGGCGCCACCAAAAATGTTTACTATTTCGCCACCCTTAAAGGTTTTAGATAGTATAGTTTTGTTAACTCCGCCAAAAATTGAAACGGCATCCAGGTAATCGTCTCCGTTGTGATAACCGAAGGGAGGGGTATCAGGTTCTGTGGGTGGTACATCGTCACCATCCTTTACGGTATAATCAATTTCAGGGTCGGCTTTGTCAAAGTTAAAATTAGCGGGCCGTTTGGTCCATTTACCATCTGTAGCGTTCCTTTCCCATTCATTATGCCTGCCCCGTTTTAAAATAAGCCATATGCCAAAAGCAATAATGGCCATGGGCCAAACAATGCGGCCTGCGTCAGGAATGTTATGATCAAATAAAAATATTATTCCTAAAAATGTAAGGATGGCCCATGACGATTTTTTGAAGTTATGTTTGGCGCCTAAATAAAGGCCCCAGGCTATAAGCCACATAGGCCAGCTAAATATCCAATCGGGTATAAAAAAATCAGCAAACTGCCTTAAAAGCAGCACGCCTCCTACAGCAAGTAGTATAACCCCAGCCATCGCTTTTCCCTTATTGGGGTTTTTTGAATGTTCTATATCGTTGTTCATTTGTGTGCAAATTAAATCATATCCAAAACTAAGGTAACATTATACATGAGCCAAACAAAAACTGGCGACATATTTAAAGAAATCGGTGGAAAGGTAGGTTTTGTCGGTGAAAAAGTTGAGTGTTAATATCAGGCAGTTAGTATCACTTATTAATATTAGCGGCAGCTTAAGCCAACATCATATATTTTACATTCAAAGGCTTGATGCTAACTACCTGCTACCAATTTTAAATCATAACAAAAGGGAGCCCGCAAACCGGAACTCCCTTCATGAATTGACTACAAACTATTAAACTAAACTTCTGGTTCGGTTGGGTTATCAAAATGAAAAGTATCCTTTGGCTTTTCAAAATAATATTGGTCTTTGTGTTTGCGGGGTCTAAAAATCATCCAGGCGCCTACTCCCATTACAGCTACCGGCCAAACAATACGGTCGGCATCAGGGATGTTGTTATTTAGTAAAAAAGCAACACCTATTAATGTGATCAGGATCCATGAAGGCTTGCGGAAATTATATTTAGCGCCCATATACAATCCCCAGGCCACCACCCACATGGGCCAGCTAAACAGCCAGTCGGGGATAAAAAACAAATCAAATTGCCTAACCAGTAATATACTGCCAATGGCCAATAAAATTACCCCTGCAGCGGTTTTGCTATTGTTGGGAGTAATGGTAGTTCCTATATCGTTGTTCATTGTTTTAAGTATTAAATTATACCTAAAAATACGACGGTATGAATAGCACGACAATTGAAAATTGGTGATTTAAGGTAAAGAAGACGGTAAAACAGCAGGTTTAATCGGTAAAAAAGTGCGGGAATGAATTTAATATTATACCTTGGATATTAAATCCTAAATTATCGCAATGACCCAATTTGAATTGTTTCTTACGAAAGAGAATTTTGAACTTGCTTATCAACGTCTTAAAACAGCCTCGCGAAATCTTTATAAGAGTATTTATTATGAAGATTTGAAAATTTTTGGATTATTTCTCTCGGAAAACATTGATACGCTCATTAATCAAATTAAGCAAAATATATATACTCCAAGTAGATGTTATAAGATTTTTATTCCCAAAAAAGATAATTTAGTAAGACCATTGTCAATGTTGACGTTCGTTGATCTTTTAGTTTATCAATCATTAATTAATATTATAGCGGATGTTTCATACGATATAATTGCACCATATTACAATAACATAATTTTTGGTAATGTAGTAAACACATCATCGACGAGGGATAATGACAATCGATTTTTTTACAAACCATGGAAAAAAAAGTGGAAAAAATTTAATGAGGTTTCAAAACAGTACTACGAGGATGGATATAAATATCTAAGTGAATTTGATATCGCATCATTTTTTGATACAATAGACCATAACATTTTGTGTGAACTTTTATCTAATAATTATAAAATTGAAAATGATCTACATGATATGTTATCCAAATGTTTGGAAGCATGGACCGCTGACTCTACTCAAAGGTCTTTTAAAAGCAAACATGGAATTCCACAAGGGCCGTTAAGCTCTCCATTTATAGCTGATTTGTATCTTTTTTACTTAGATATGGAGATTCGTAAGATTAGAAAATTAGATTTTAAATATATTCGTTATGTTGATGATATTAGGATATTTGCAAAGGATTCACTGACCGCGCAGAAATTAATAGCAGCTCTTGATTTAATTTCCCGAGATTTAGGGTTAATCCCTCAAGGTAGTAAGATTTTAGTGAAGAAAATAACGAATATAGAAAAGGAGTTAAAATTACTTAATTCGAAATTTTCTGAAATTATTAAAGAATATGAGGAGGAAAATGAGAATAAGCCAAAAGGTACAATAAAAGCAAAAACACATAGACGATTAAAGAAAAGGCTTATTGACTGTTTTAACAAATCCTCAAATGAACATTATCTGGATAAAAGTGTAATTGGATTTTCATTATATAAACTAAATAAAGATGAAGAAATTAAAAACCTTCTTATTGATAACTATCCTTTAATAATAACACAGTTTGAGGGGGTACTATTTTATTTAAAAAAACATTTTTCAACGACCAAGGAAGTAAAGAAAATGGTCGAAGGCATAATTAATGATGAAAATATATTATTTCATCATCTAATCGCTTTAACATTTAAATATTTTCCTGGTTTTAAATTTGACGAAAAAGTATACAATAGATATGCATTTGGAACACATAGACATTGGTTGGTAAATTATTATATGGTTGGGTGGTTACATGCAAACGGTAAAAAGGAATTAATACTTGCAGATAATAATGAACATAATTATTTTATTCAAAGAGAGTTAAATAATTATAAATACCTATCAACATCGGATATCTCTTTTCGGAGAATTACATCATTAAAATTGTTAGAGAATAAAAATGAACTAATCGCACTACAGGGTTTAAATTTTCTATTTAATAACCTTTCATTTCTAACAGGCTTTAAGCACTCAAATGAGCAAAACGATTATATTAAATACATTTTTACAAATCAGCCCTCTGATATAATCAACCACTTTTTAAAAAATAACTGGAATATCACAAATCCAGAAACATTTTTTAACAAAATAATATGGGTTGATGATTCTATCTATGAAGAGGTGATGAGTTCTTTTTTAATTTTTGTTAAATCTATTAACAATGATCCTTCTAAAGCACTTTTAAATTTAAATGCGTTCAATAATTTAATATTTGATAAAATTTGTGTTCGTCAAAAAATAAAAAAGCCCTCTTCTGAATTTGGCGTAAACTTAAATTCTAATATTATAGAAAATATTTTACCTATTTGTAACAGGTATTGGACGGAGATTAATGAAAAAAGAAATCAAAAAACCGAAGCTCATCCATATGATAAGCTTGGTAATATTAGAATAAAAGTCAATTATAAAGAATTAATTGAACTTGTTGAAAAAGAGAAAAAAGCTATTGATGAGTTATGTAATTATATAAATATATAATTGTCCTTATATTTCTGGTTCCTGCTGGCTCAGGCAGTGAAAACTGCCGAGGCCCCATATAATATCGGTCGAGTCAATACCTATAACCTCATGATCAGGAAAGCATTGCTGCAGAATGCCGCAGGCCTTATCATCATTTACGGAACGATAGGTTGGTACAATCACCGCCGAATTGGCAATGTAAAAATTAGCATATGAAGCCGGTAAGCGGGTATCCTCATGTATAACTGCATCGGGCATGGGTAACTCTACAATATTAAGTTGTTTGCCGTTAAGGAGCCGCATGGTTTTTAACATCTGCAGGTTTTCCTGCAGTATATGATAATTTTCGTCGTTCTTATTTTCTTCAATTACTGTAACTACGGTATCCTCATTTACAAAACGGGTAATATCATCAATATGACCGTCGGTATCATCACCCACAATGCCATCGCCCAGCCATAAAATTTGTTCTGCGCCGTAATAATTTCGCAGATAGTTCTCTATCTGGCTCTGGGTTAAATGCGGATTGCGGTTTTTATTGAGTAAGCAGGCAGTGGTAGTTAAGATAGTGCCCTTACCATTAAAATCAACCGATCCTCCTTCCATCACAATACCCGGATTAAATACCGGCAATCCAAAATGATTGCCTATTTTAGTAGGTATTACGTCGTCAAGGTCAAACGGCGGATACTTACCACCCCAGGCGTTGTAACCCCAGTCAATAATAGCTTTTTGTTTGGTTTCGGGATTGATCACAAACGCCGGCCCGTGATCGCGGCACCAGGCATCATTAGTGCCAAATTCAAATAACTCAATCCTGCTTAGGTCTACATTTGCATTTTGCAGCTGAAAGGTCACTGCAGCCTTCATGCTGTCGTCAAGTACGTTGATGCGTACCAACTCGTTACGGGTTAGTACCTTAATAAACTCAATATATGATGGGTAGATGGTATCAATTTTACCCGGCCATGAAGCTTCTTTATGCGGCCAGGAAAGCCAGGTAGCGGTATGCCTTGCCCATTCAGCAGGAAAGAAAAAACCCTGTGAAGCAGGAGTTTGTATGGTAGATGTATTTTGGCTCATAATTGATTCAATGCAGGTTTATATATTCCTATTATCGTTGTAGGGAATGAGGCAACCTCTAAGCTATAGTGTCAACAAAACAGTAATATGTGTATTCGACCGGCTTCAGTAAAAATTGCTCTGTTGCTTGCAATGAGGTTTGAAAAATTAGTCCTCGTCAAGCAAGCGTTTGGTTATCGGCTGATAGCTGTCAATCCTTCTGTCGCGTAAAAACGGCCAGTGGCTTCGGTAATAGTCAGATTTGTCAAGATCAAGCTCCTGCACAACCACTTCCTCCTCATCATGTGAAGTTTGATGGATAATTGCGCCGAACGGATTTGCGAAAAAAGATCCGCCCCAGAATTTTACACCTGCTTCTTCGCCAACACGGTTAACGCTTACCACATGCACGCCATTAGCCACCGCGTGCGAGCGTTGTATGGTTTGCCACGCATTATATTGCTCAATGTTGGTAGCTTCATCCTGGGTAGTGGCCCAGCCAATGGCTGTTGGATAAAACAATATATCTGCACCCATTAAAGCAGTAATACGGGCAGCTTCAGGGTACCATTGATCCCAGCAAATGAGTACGCCCACTTTGCCATATTTGGTTTTAAAAACCTTGTAGCCCAGATCGCCGGGAGTAAAATAAAATTTTTCGTAAAAGCCCGGATCGTCCGGAATGTGCATTTTGCGGTATTTTCCCAAATAACTGCCGTCGGCATCTAAAACAGCGGTAGTATTATGGTAAACGCCCTGTGCGCGTTTTTCAAACAGCGAAGCTACAATAACAACATTAAGTTCAGCAGCTACTTTTTGCAGCTCATCAGTTGACGGGCCTGGTATGGCTTCGGCCAGTTTAAAATTGTCGTAATCCTCAACATCACAAAAATAAAGCGAGGTAAACAGCTCCTGTAAACAAACAATTTGCGCGCCTTTGGCAGCCGCTTCCTTTATTTTAATAATAGCCTTTTGCAAATTTTGCTGCTTATCAGCAGTGCAGCTCATTTGTACCAGGCCAACTTTTACTTTACTCATATTACTAAAATTTCCGCAAAAATAACAATTGCGATGATGATTTTCGCCCAATTAATCAATGATTACACTTGGTTGATGGTCGGTTTTTTTTGTGCGGTTATAAAACTTAATAATATAAAGAGCGTTGTTGAACCAAAGTTATTGCACATTTAAAAAAAAATTAATGTGTGCACTCAATTAATTAGCTTTGCAGCCAATGTTAAAAGAAGAAGAAATACCCCTGCCCAAAACCTTTAAACAACGGTTATGGAATGTGGCCAAAACGGTACTGAAAATTGCTGTTACAACGGCATTGCTGATATGGGTTTTTAGCAAAGTGCCAATTAACCTGGTAAAATACCGGCTGCTGCATGCCAATTACTGGTGGATGTTTGCAGGCGTGGTTTGCTACTTTTGTTCAATGGTAATTTCCTCCTGGCGTTTGCTTAGCTTTTTCAGGTCGGTTGGTTTAAGGTTAAATTTCAAGTATAACTTACGCCTTTATTTTCTGGGTTTATTTTATAATGTACTGCTACCCGGAGGCATTGGCGGCGACGGCTATAAAATATTTATCCTGAATAAAGCGCATAAGGTGCCCGGAAAAAAGCTGTTTTGGGCTATAATGTTTGACCGCTTGAGCGGCCTTTGGGCCATAGGGCTGATCACCGTAGGATTGATATTTCTGATCCCGCAAATTGATATTCATAAGGCTCTGCCGGTGGGTATATTTTTGGGTGGATCGGCCATTTATTACTTTGTTGCATATATGTTTTTCAGGGAGTACACCAAGTACTTTTTCACGGCGCATTTAAAAGCGCTGGCTTTGCAGGGTTTTCAGCTGTTGGCCATTATATGTGTGATGTTCGGGCAGGATTTTACCGGTAAATTTTCTCCATACCTACTATCGTTCCTTATTTCGGCCCTGGCATCTATTATACCTATTACAGCAGGCGGAGCAGGGGCAAGGGAGGCTATATTTACCAAACTATCAGACTACTTCCCGATGGATAAAGGGCTTTCGGTGTTTTTGCCATCGTCATTTTATCTCATATCACTTTTAGTGGCTTTATTTGGCTTGTATTATGTGATACGGCCGGGCAGGCTGGATAAAGGTTTGAAAAAATATGAAGAGGAAGATATACAGCCGGTAGCCGAATCAAAGGGAGAGTAAAGAAAATTAAAGTTCTTTAGTACACCTAATTTTCTAAATTTGCGTTCCTGTTATAAACCACTACGAACGTAAATGAGCCATTTTAATGATTTTAACAATCCGCAGGTTGCGGCCTTGCCTGGTCATTTAAAACAATTTATAGTTGACCAGCATTATGACCACTATACGCCTATTGACCATGCCGTTTGGCGTTATGTGATGCGGCAAAATTATAGCTACCTCAAAGACGTAGCTTATTACCCATATATCCCTGGCTTAACCAAGGCCGGATTAACTATTGAGCGTATACCTGATTTGCAGGAAATGAACAATGCACTGGCCAAAATAGGCTGGGGGGCAGTTACTGTTGATGGCTTTATACCGCCCGCGGCCTTTATGGAGTACCAGGCTTACCGCGTATTGGTAATAGCCGCGGATATCCGGCAGTTAAGGCATATTGAATATACACCTGCGCCTGATATTATCCATGAGTCGGCTGGGCATGCGCCCATTATTGCCGATAAGGATTACCACGAATATTTAAGTTATTTTGGTTCAATTGGGGCCAAGGCCATGTTTTCGTCGCAGGATTTTGAGCTGTATGAGGCTACCCGGGCGCTGTCAATATTAAAGGAAATGCCCGATGCCGATGAAGAGGCAATCAGAAAAGCCGATGAATTGGTAGCTTACCGCCAGGAAAACATGGGTGATCCATCTGAAATGGCCCTGCTGAGCCGCCTGCACTGGTGGACTGTAGAATACGGCCTGATCGGCACGCTGGAACATCCAAAAATTTATGGCGCCGGCTTGTTGTCGTCTATTGGTGAAAGTGCCAGCTGTATGAATCTTGACGTAAAAAAATTATGGTACACCATTGATGCCTTAAATTACAGTTATGATATTACCAAGCCGCAGCCCCAGCTGTTTGTAACCCCAAATTTTCAAAACCTTATTGATGTATTAGAGGAGTTTGCCAACACCATGTCGTTCAGGCGTGGCGGGGCCTATGGCCTGGGCAAAGCGGTAGAAAGTAAAAACACCTGTACAGCGGTTTACAGTTCTGGTTTGCAGGTATCGGGTACCATTACCGATTTTAAGGTTACGGAAGATGGTATGCCGTATTTTATAAAAACTACGGGCCCAACCGCATTGTCCTTAAATAACAAACATCTGCCCGGGCATGGCAAAAACCACCATTTTGACGGATTTAGTTCGCCGGTAGGTAAGCTAAAAAATATTCAAACACCTTTAGAGGACTTGTCGGCAGAGGAACTGGATAGCATCAATATTGCCAACGGAAAAACTGCCACCCTTACCTTTGAAAGCGGGATTGTGGTTAAAGGAATGGTAAAAAGTATTTTATCATTTCAGGGTAAAACACAGCTCATTACTTTCACCGATTGTACGGTTACCGGCAAGCAAGGCGATGTATTGTTTGACCCCTCCTGGGGTGTGTATGATATGGCCGTAGGCGAAAGCATCCTATCTGTTTTTTGTGGTGCTGCAGATAAAGCGGCCTTTGATGAAATTATTTACAAATCACCTACAACTACTCATCACCCGGAGTATGACGAGAGAACCAGGGAACTGCATAAGCTTTACCAGCAGGTGCGTAACCGTCGTCAAAAAGGCGGTGATTTTGGTTTTTTAGGCAATGTATGGTTCAAGCTGCAAAAGAACCATCATGATGACTGGTTATGTGCTCTTGAGATATTGGAAATGCTTGAGCATGAAAATATTGAACCTGTATTAACAGCCGAGATCAGGAAATTCCTTCGGCAAAAGGCAACAAATGAGCCGGAGTTAAAAAAACTCATTGATGACGGATTTTATTTGATAGATCATCCAGTTGAACAAAAATTGGTATTTTAGGCGCCGAGAATAGACAAAAAATCGTCATTGCGCGAAACGAAAGCAGGAAACTCCTCTAATCTTCCAAACAGCAGACAGACTTAAAAGCTGTCTCTATGGGAGAGGTTGGATGAAGCTTCTTGCCACGTTAGGCTCACAATAACGACATCATAATATTAGGCGGCACATGAACATCATTATAACAGGCG
The DNA here is from genome assembly GCF_031456535.1 of Mucilaginibacter pocheonensis. Lineage (NCBI taxonomy): Bacteria > Pseudomonadati > Bacteroidota > Sphingobacteriia > Sphingobacteriales > Sphingobacteriaceae > Mucilaginibacter > Mucilaginibacter pocheonensis. The sequence goes on along the minus strand of NZ_JAVDUU010000005.1, from coordinate 149,447 downwards.
CCAGCAGCGGCGTAGGATTTGAAGCTGTAATTGAATTAATACTTTCTGGTAATAACAAGGTGATTGCACTTGCCCGCTCACAGGATAAGTTGGAGCGTTTACTCGAAATTGCCCATGGTCTTAACCCGGATTGTGAGCTATACGCCCTGAAGTTTGATATTGTGCATGATGATTACGAAGGTTTACAACAATTTATTGAAGCTAATTTTAATAACCGGGTAGACGTTTTGATAAATAATGCCGGTGTGCTGATCAATAAATCATTTACCCAATTACTTGAGGTGGATTTTGTAGAAATGCTCCAGGGCAATTTCATTGGTCATGTGCGTATCATACAGGCGCTTTTACCACTGATGCCCGCAGGTTCGCATATATTGAATATTGGCAGCATGGGTGGTTTCCAGGGAAGTGCCAAATTTCCGGGGCTATCAGCCTATTCTGCAAGCAAAGCTGCCCTGCATACTTTAACCGAATGCCTGGCCGAAGAATTAATTGAACAGGACATTAAGGTAAATTGCCTGGCTTTGGGCTCGGCCCAAACAGAAATGCTGGAGAAAGCTTTTCCGGGTTACCAGTCGCCTGTACTGGCATTTGAGATGGGTAAATACATAGCCGATTTTGCACTCACCGGGCATAAATTTTTTAATGGCAAAGTGCTACCTGTAGCGTCTACTACGCCATAGGGAGATGTGAGATATCAGATATGAGATATGAGATATGAGATATGAGATACGAGAAGAACGATCTCCTTGATTTTTAAAATTTGTAATGGCAGCAGGTGGGTAATGGGTACTATTTCAAAATCTCAAATCTCATATCTCAATCTCACATCTAATTTTTATCTTTGCCCATGCAAGAAAAAATCCTCATTCTTGACTTTGGCTCGCAATTTACCCAACTTATAGCGCGCCGTGTCAGGGAGCTCAATATTTACTGTGAGATCCACCCCTTTAATCATTATCCCGAAATTGACAGCACTGTAAAAGGTATCATCCTTTCCGGCAGTCCTTATTCTGTAAGGCAGGATGACGCACCTCACTTTGATTTTGCGCAGTTTCATACCACGCGTCCTATTTTAGGTGTTTGCTATGGCGCGCAATATGTGGCACATTTTCATGGCGGCGAAGTATTAGCTTCAAGTACCCGCGAGTATGGCCGCGCCAATCTGGATTATATCAACAAAGAAAACCCACTGTTTAAAAATATACCCGAAAGCTCACAGGTATGGATGTCGCATGGTGATACCATTGCCAGCATTGGCGATAACTTTGAGATAATAGCAAGTACCGACACGGTAAAGGTTGCGGCCTACCAGGTAACAGGTACCCAAACATATGGCATACAGTTTCACCCCGAAGTAACCCACAGTATTGACGGCAAGCAATTGCTGGAGAACTTTTTAGTTGATATTTGCGGTTGTAAACAAGATTGGACACCAGACTCATTCATTGAAACCACCATTGCCGCCTTGCGCCAAAAATTAGGCGATGATAAAGTAGTGCTTGGCCTGTCGGGCGGTGTTGATTCATCAGTGGCAGCGGTTTTATTGCACCATGCTATCGGCAAAAACCTGCATTGCATATTTGTTGATAACGGCCTGTTGCGCAAGGACGAATACGAGCAGGTGCTTGACTCCTACAAACACATGGGGTTAAATATAAAGGGTATTGATGCCAAACAGCGCTTTTATGATGCGCTTGCCGGCTTAAATGATCCCGAAAAGAAACGTAAGGCCATTGGCCGCGTGTTTATTGAAGTGTTTGACGATGCCGCGCACGAGGTTCAGGACGTAAAATGGCTGGGCCAGGGCACTATATATCCCGATGTTATTGAGTCTGTTTCGGTTAAAGGCCCATCGGCTACCATCAAATCCCACCATAATGTTGGCGGCTTGCCCGATTTTATGAAGTTAAAAGTGGTTGAACCACTAAACACTTTGTTTAAGGACGAGGTTAGGCGCGTGGGCAAAGCTTTAGATATTGACCCGAATATTTTGGGCAGGCACCCTTTCCCCGGCCCCGGACTGGCTATCAGGATATTAGGTGACGTTACACCAGAAAAAGTAGCTATATTGCAGGAAGCTGATGCAATTTATATCAACAATTTACGGTCATACGGTGTTTATGATAAAGTTTGGCAGGCCGGCGCTATATTTTTGCCGGTACAGTCGGTAGGTGTTATGGGCGATGAACGTACTTATGAAAACGTAATTTGCCTGCGTGCTGTTGAATCCCTGGACGGAATGACGGCCGATTGGTGCCATTTGCCTTATGACCTGCTGGCCAAGATCTCCAACGAGATCATTAACAACGTAAAAGGAATTAACCGGGTAGTATATGATATCAGTTCAAAACCGCCTGCTACTATTGAGTGGGAATAAATGGTTATTGTTTTTTTGCGCGGCGCTAATACTGGGTGCATGCTCGCCAAAGGTGCGGCCTGTATCAACGTCTGAAAAAAAACAAACTGAAAATCCGGAAAATAAAGCTGTCGAAAATCCGCCTGTAAAACCTGCAGGAGTAGCGGTAATATCCATGATATTGCCTATGGGCCTGGATCATATTAAACCGCAGCCAACTTATAGCAGCGCCGGTTTAACCAAAGCCAATATGAGCGTAGAGTACTACCAGGGTTTTAAGCTGGCGCTTGATTCGCTTGCAGCCGGCGGGGCCAGTTTTAAATTGCAGCTTTACGATTCAAAAGACGATGCATCCTCGGCACACAGCCTGGCTTATAACCCGCAGATCAGGACAAGCAACCTCATTGTAGGGCCGGTGTTTCCTGATGGGATAAAAATATTTACGGCTACAATGGGTAACCGTGTGCCAATTTTATCGCCATTGTCGCCCGCGTCACCGGCTACAATAAAAAACAATAACCTGATAACGGTTATACCACCGCTGGAGTATCATGCCCGGGCAGCCGCGCAATATATCTATGATAAAATAAATCCACAGAAGATATTTATCCTGCGCTCGGGCTTTAGCCAGGAGAATGATTATGTAGTTAATTTTAAAAAAACTACCGATAGCCTGAGCAAAAAGAAGGTAAAACTGATAAGTGTTGTCATAAACCGCGGACAATTAAACGGCCTGGTTTCGCAGTTATCAAAAACAGAGCGTAATGTATTTGTGATCCCGGCAACCGATCCGGTATTTTTAGGAGTAACCCTGCGATCCCTGGATACATTAAACCGGCATTTTCCTGTGGTGTTATTTGGCCATCCAAACTGGGAGAAGTTTAGCTTTTTAAAAGCCGATATTTTGCAGCGTCTTAAAACTCACATAACCTCATCTGATAAAATAAATTACAAACAGGAGGCCACTGTTACCTTTTTACGCAACTATCGTAAAGCATATCACGTTGAACCCACGGAATATGCCATAAAGGGTTTTGACGAAGGCCTTTACTTTGGCAAACAGCTTTTTGAAGAAAACGGTATAGGCGGATTAGACAAAACAGATTTTAAAGGCATTCACAATAGTTTCCACTTTGTAAAAAAGCCGGGATTAGGGTGGGTCAACGCGCATGTAAATATATTAATGTATAGTAACTTTGAGTTAAAGCAGGTAGAATGAAGGCCACAAACCAACTTAAAACGTTTCAGCGAATTTTGGGTGAATACCCTGCCGATACGCCGCTAAGTAAATTTTTACCAGGTTTTTACCGACAAAATAAACAAATGGGCTCAACCGACAGGCGTATAGCCAACCGGTTGGTCTACAATTATTTCAGGATAGGGCGGGCTTTGCCTGACCTACCGCCAAATGAACGCTTGTTTGTAGCCGAGTTTTTATGCAATACCCAGGTAAACTCGTTTTTGCAGCATTTTAAGCCAGACTGGGCCGCCTGTATTGGCTTTAATACGGACGATAAACTCGCCCTTATAAAAACTTCATACCCTGATTTTGATCTGAACGATGTGTTTCCGTGGGGTTCGCAGTTATCGGCCGATATAGATCGTAATGCTTTTTTAAAATCGTTCTTTTACCAGCCCGACCTTTTTATCAGGGTGCGGAACGGTTATGACCATCTGGTTAAAGCCGGGCTAACCAAAGCGCAGGTTGTATTTAAGGACGAGGGTAATGGCTGTTTTTGCTTACCTAACGGCACCCGGCTCGAAACCATATTCCCCAATCAGCACTGGTTTGAGGTACAGGATTTTTCATCGCAGCAAACCGGCGATTTTTTCAGGCCGCAGCGATGGGATAGCTGGTGGGATGCCTGTGCCGCGTCGGGCGGTAAATCACTGCTGTTGCATGAGGATGAACCCAATATTAAGCTGGTAGTGTCGGATATTCGTGAGTCGGTACTGGCCAATCTTGACGAGCGTTTTCATCTGGCCGGTCTTACTAAATATCAAAAGAAAGCGCTTGACCTTACTACCAATATCGATCAGGTTTTGCATGATTATGCCTTTGACGGTATCATACTTGATGCCCCCTGCAGCGGCTCGGGCACCTGGGGCCGCACACCGGAAATGATAGCGCAGTTTGATGATCATAAAATTGAGTTTTTTCAGAAACTTCAAAAAAGCATTGCCCAAAATGTGGTTAAATACCTTAAACCAGGCAAACCACTTATTTATATTACGTGCTCGGCTTTCAAAGGCGAAAATGAGGATGTAGTTGATTTTTTGGTAAATGAGCTTGGCCTTAAGCTGGAAGAAAGTAAAGTACTTAAGGGTTATGAACGCAAGGCCGATACCATGTTTGTGGCCAGATTGAGTCCCCCGGCCTTGTAACGGTGTGGGTTACCGTATTTGTGTTATACTTGTAACAATACGGACAATTGACCGTCTTTAAACAAAAAAACATGGATATCAACCTGATCAATACCGGCGACGTTTACATAGCAGAAGTTATATCGGCCCAAATAGAGGTCAACAATGTGCAGGACGCGCTTGACATCATGGCCAATTGTGCTTATCAGGAAGCTGAACGGATAATTTTATACGAGGAAAATATTATTGACGGTTTTTTTGATCTGAAAACAACCCTCGCTGGTGATATCCTTCAAAAATTTTCTAATTACAGAGTCAGGCTGGCCATTGTTGGCGACTTTTCGAAATACACGAGTAAGAGCTTAAAGGATTTTATTTACGAAAGCAACAAAGCGCGAAGGATTAACTTTGTAACTACCAAAGATGAGGCTATAGCAGCCCTGTTAAAATAAAACACAAGCTGGGCATTTACTGACCACCCCTATAACAGGAGGCCGCGGGCTACAAATGCGTGTTACTCCTGAACAGCTTAATTGCAATTGCCAGCAAAATAATGCCGAAGGCTTTGCGCAATATACTGAGGCCGGTAGGGCCCAACAGCTTTTCGAGCCACTTTACATTTTTAAGTACGAGGAAAACCACGATGGTGTTCAGCACTATCCCCACCAGGATATTCTGGGTTTGATATTGCGACTTTAAAGAGAGAAGTGTGGTCATGGTTCCGGCGCCGGCTATCAGTGGAAAGGCAATAGGGACAATAGAGGCCGACTGGGGCATTTCTTCTTTAAAAAAGTCTACACCCAGTATCATCTCCATCGCAATAATAAAGATCACCAGGGAACCTGCTATGGCAAATGAAGCTATATCTAAACCAATAACAGCCAGTAGTTCATCGCCCACAAATAAAAACACGATCATTAAAACCAATACGGCTATACTGGCCTTTTCCGATTCGATGTGCCCCACTCGCTGCCGCACCTGTATAATTACAGGTATAGCGCCCAAAATATCAATAATGGCGAAAAGGATCATGGTAACCGACAAGATCTCTCTGAAAATTAATGGGTGCATGGCTTTAAGGTTTATGCTGTTGACCGGGCAAAGTGTAATTAAAAGATAAAGAAAGGTAAGAAGAAAATACGATGTGCTGAAATTAATACACAAATCGCTGTAAAGAGCGGGCAAATAAAAAGGTTCTGAATTGATCAGAACCTTTTTATGTAATTAGCAATTTATAATGTTATTCCATGAATTTTGGATTGATAGGGTCAACCGCGCCCTCTACCTTGCCATGCCTTACGTGTGAGCGTTTAATGCTATAGCCAAAGTAAATAACAAAACCGATTAATAACCAAACAATTAGCCTTGCCCAGTTTTCCCAGCCCTCACTGGCAATCATACACAGGCAGATAACGGCACCCAGTGGGCAAACTATCATATAAAGCGGCGTTTGGAACGGACGAACAATTCCTGGGTCTGTTCTGCGAAGGATAAATATACCTATACAAACAAGCACGAAAGCGAAAAGCGTACCGATGCTCACCATATCGCCTACATACTTGTCAGGGATAAAGCCTGCAAATAAAGAAACGAACACAAAAAACAACCATTGTGATTTATAGGGCGTGCGGAATTTAGGATGCAATTTAGAAAACACCTTTGGAATTAAACCATCAGTACTCATTGTATAAAAAACGCGTGTTTGGCCCATAAGCATCACCAGGATAACCGAAGAGAAGCCCGCAAGTATTGATACGGTAACAAATGACGCAAGCCATCCGTAACCCGGCATCGCGGTTTTAATAGCGTAGCTAACTGAGGCTTCCTTACCTTGTATCAGGAAATCTTTATATGATACCAGACCGGTAAGCACATGTGAAAATAATATGTAAAGAGCGGTACAAAAAACCAATGATATCAGGATACCTTTTGGCATATCCTTTTGTGGATTTTTAGCTTCCTGTGCAGCAGTTGAAACAGCATCGAACCCGATGAAAGCGAAGAATACAACACTGGCTCCGCGTAAAACACCCAGCCAGCCGTGGTTAAATGTATCGCCATAATCAACCGTACCTGTACTCACCTTAACAGTACCGGCATCCGCAGGGATCAAATATGGCGTATGGAACGCCGGGTTAATAAAGTGCCATCCCAAACCAATGATCATGAGTACAATAGCCACCTTAACAATTACAATGATATTGTTAACAACAGCCGATTCGGCAGTACCGCGGATCAGTAATAGGGTCAGGACGAGCAGAATAAATATAGCAGGCAGGTTTATTATGCCTCTTGTACCCAACTCGGCGGCGTACATGCCGGCAGTAGTATTGGATACCTCAAAAAATGAGTGTGTCCATTGATAGGGTATATGAAAATTAAAAAACGTAGTTAAAAACTCATTGAAATATTGCGACCAGCCAATGGACACAGTTGCGGCACCAAGCGCGTATTCCAACACCAGATCCCAACCTATTATCCAGGCGATAAACTCGCCCATAGTAGCGTAAGAATAGGTGTAGGCCGAACCCGCTATAGGTATCATACTGGCAAATTCCGCATAGCATAAACCGGCGAGCGCGCAGCCTGCTGCTGCAATAAGGAATGAAATGGTAACCGCCGGACCCGCATGTTCGCCCGCCGCGGCGGCAGTTCGCACAAAAATACCGGCGCCAATAATGGCTCCAATACCCAGCGCTATAAGCGATCCAACGCCTAAAGTTCTTTTCAGCGATTTTTCTGTTTCGGCTGTGGCAGCCATCAGTTGCTGAATAGGTTTCTTAATAAATAACTTCATTTTAAAATAATAAGATCAGTAGTAAAAAATTAAATTCACATTCCCCCAAACGTACTTAAATTTATTGAAAAGATAAAGGGCAGAATGTAACCACTGAACAGGGCAAAAATTCCAAATTATAATTCGAAAAACCGAGTAAATCTATAGATTATTGGAATTTGTTCAATTGTCACGTAAGTATCTCATTTGTAGCATCACCAGTAAGATTTGGTGTTTACCTGACACTTTGGGTTTTAATGTAAATTGTTGTTGTATAGCGATTAATGAAAAATAAAAAGTTAAGTCATTTAAATATCGGCCATGATTTTTAAAGCGTATTTATTTCCTGCCTCACGGCAAAAAGTCATCAATATTAAAAAAGCCTTTGCCTGGGCGACTCTTTTTACACCCTGGAAAAATGGATTGTTTTTTAACACAAAAACCGCCTAAAAAGGCGGTTTTTGTGTTAAAAAAACGAATAAATTAAAGTTTTTTTTCTGTTTTAACAATTATATGCGTGTTCATCGACTGCTTGTGTATTTCCCGCTGGATACGCGGACTTGTTTCAACAAGGTGGTTCAAATGTGGCGCGATAACCAACGAAACTATCGACATCAGTTTGATCAGGATGTTCATTGACGGACCTGAAGTATCCTTGAACGGATCGCCTACAGTATCACCGGTTACAGATGCCTTATGCGGGTCTGATTTTTTGTAATGAACCTCACCGTTGATCTCTACACCTTTTTCAAATGATTTTTTGGCGTTATCCCATGCACCACCGGCATTACTTTGAAAAATACCCATCAGTACGCCCGATACGGTAACCCCGGCCAGCAAGCCGCCCAAAACTTCGGGGCCGAAAGCAAAACCAATAATAACCGGGGTGATCAGCGCGATAAGGCCTGGTGCAACCATCTCACGGATAGAGGCTTTTGTTGATATGGCCACACATTTTTCATATTCAGGCTTGGCTTTATATTCCATAATGCCCGGTATTTCGCGAAACTGGCGCCTTACCTCTTCAACCATCGCCATGGCGGCACGGCCTACAGCCGATATAGCCAGTGCCGAGAATATGAAGGGGATCATACCACCAACAAATAAACCGGCCAAAACATCGGCTTTGTAAATATCAATATGCTCAATACCAGCAACCCCCACGAAGGCCGCAAATAAGGCCAGTGAGGTTAACGCAGCCGACGCAATGGCAAATCCCTTGCCTGTGGCGGCTGTAGTGTTACCTACCGCATCCAGATTGTCTGTGCGGTGACGTACTTCCTCGGGTAGCCTGCTCATTTCGGCAATACCACCTGCGTTATCCGCAATAGGGCCAAAAGCGTCAATAGCCAGTTGCATGGCTGTAGTAGCCATCATACCAGCGGCCGCTATGGCTACGCCATATAAACCTGCGAAATGATACGAACCGTAAATACCCGACGCCAAAACCAGGATAGGCAGCACGGTTGATTCCATACCGATAGCTAAACCGCCGATGATATTAGTTGCATGGCCGGTTGATGACTGGCGGATGATGCTAAGCACCGGCCGTTTGCCCATGGCCGTATAATACTCTGTAATGATTGACATTAAGGTGCCCACAATTAATCCTACAACGATCGACAAGAAAACGCCGTTTTTGGTAAATATCAATGAACCCGCTTTAATGGTGCCATCAGTTTCATCGCGCAACATGTGGAACTCGCCTGCGGGCAGCATCCACTGTACTACAAAGTAAGTGGCTATGGCGGTTAATATGATTGATGTCCAGTTGCCTATGTTCAGTGCCTTTTGTACACTGTCGTTTTCATTGTTTATTTTTACGAACGATGCACCAACTATAGAAAATATTAAACCCAAACCGGCTATCACCATGGGCAATAGTACAGGGGCAATGCCTCCAAAGTTATCATGCGACACAATTTCGCGACCCAGTACCATAGTAGCCAGCATAGTAGCTACGTATGATCCAAATAAATCGGCGCCCATACCGGCCACATCACCTACGTTATCACCTACGTTATCAGCAATGGTTGCAGGGTTGCGTACGTCATCCTCAGGGATACCGGCTTCAACTTTGCCCACAAGATCGGCGCCTACGTCGGCAGCTTTGGTGTAAATACCACCGCCAACACGGGCAAAAAGGGCTATTGATTCGGCACCTAATGAAAAACCGGCCAAAACGTCAAGCGCCTTTGCCATAGCATCGCTATTAACTCCAAGGCCCTGGCTTTTTACATACATGGTATAAAATACAATAAACAGCGAGCCCAGGCCTATAATGGCCAAACCGGCAACACCTAAGCCCATTACCGTACCACCGGTAAATGAAACTTTTAAAGCTTTGGCCAAACTGCTGCGGGCAGCCTGTGTGGTGCGTACGTTAGCTTTGGTAGCAATGCGCATTCCCAAAAAGCCGGCAAATGCCGATAAAAATGCGCCTACAACAAACGATACGGCGATAACCGGGCTTGATGTGGCTACCGTAGTGCCCGAATAGGCCAGTAAAATACCGGCGATAATTACAAAGTAGCTTAGTATTTTCCACTCTGCACGTAAAAAGGCCATAGCGCCATCGGCAATGTAACCGGCCAGTTGCGCCATATCGCCGTCGCCTGCATCTTGTTTGGTAACCCAGGCTGCTTTAATGGCCATAGCCACTATACCAATGAGACCCATCACCGGAATCAAGTAAATTAAGTAATTGTTCAAAAAATCCATGTTCACAAATTTGGTTTATAAGTAGTTCTGTTAATAGTTGTAAGTAACAGGTATGATAATTGGTGGTTGCAAAATAGTAATTTTATTTCTTTACAATAGCCTGCTGATTATAAACTTTTTTTGAATAGTTTAGGGGTTTAAACCCTAACACAACTTATGGCAGAAAACGCTGGTCAACCAAAAATGAAACATGAACTGGGTCTGCTCGATGGTACCATGCTGGTAGCAGGTTCCATGATAGGCTCAGGTATTTTTATTGTAAGCGCCGATATTATACGCAATGTAGGCTCGGCCGGCTGGCTCATAGCCATCTGGGTAATTACCGGTTTCATGACGCTGACAGCTGCCTTAAGTTATGGCGAGTTGAGCGGGATGTTCCCTAAAGCAGGCGGCCAGTATGTTTATTTAAAGGAGGCTTATAATAAATTCGTTGCTTTTTTATATGGCTGGAGTTTTTTCGCGGTGATACAAACTGGTACCATAGCCGCGGTTGGGGTGGCCTTTTCAAAATTTACCGCCTACCTGATACACCCTTTTAGCGAAGATAATATTTTATGGCGTCTGAAAACCGGGGTTGACGCCGCGGGGCAGGATAAGTTTTTTACCATCAGCGCGGCGCAGGTGGTATCTATTGCGCTCATCATCCTGTTAACCTATATCAATACCCGCGGGGTAAAAGGCGGCAAGCTTATACAAACCACATTTACACTCACCAAATTGTTAAGCCTTTTCGGGTTGATAGGTTTTGGATTTTTAGCCTTAAAGGGCGATGTATGGCATGCCAACTGGACAAACGCCTGGGATTTGCATAACCTGGGCAAGGATGGCAGCATTACTACCTTAACCATTGGTGGCGCTTTAGGCGCAATAGCTGCCGCCATGGTAGGCTCAATATTCAGCAGTGATGCCTGGAACAGCGTAACCTTTATTGCCGGCGAAATGAAGAACCCCAAGCGCGATGTAGCTTTAAGCCTGGGTATGGGCACGCTTATCGTTACTATTATTTACGTATCGGCCAATGTGGTTTACACCGGTGTACTGCCCCTGCAGGATATTGCCAATGCCGAAAAAGACCGTGTGGCCGTAGCAGCATCTCACGTCATATTTGGTAATATAGGTACCTATGTTATAGCGGTAATGATCATGGTATCAACTTTTGGCTGCAATAACGGGCTGATACTTGCGGGAGCCAGGGTTTATTATACCATGGCAAAGGATGGGTTATTCTTTAAACGCACAGGTACGTTAAATAAATTTGCCGTTCCGCAGTTTGGTTTATGGATACAATGTCTGGTGGCAAGTATCTTATGTTTGAGCGGCCGGTATGGTGATCTGCTGGATATGATATCTTTTGTGGTGGTTATTTTTTATGTGCTTACCATTTTGGGCATTTATATCCTGCGGGCAAAACAACCCAATGCCGAGCGGCCCTATAAGGCTTTTGGCTACCCCGTTTTACCGGCTATTTATATATTAATGGGCATTGCGTTCTGTATTTTGCTTATCATATATAAGCGGCAGTTTACCTGGCCGGGTTTAATTATTGTATTGATAGGTGTGCCGATATATTATATATCGCAACGGAACGTAAAGCATGAGGATGAAACGGTTACTGATAGTTAGTTTTTTTATTATAAGCGGGCAGGTTTATGCCCAGGATCTTCAGCAAAAATTGGCCAATGCCTTTGGCAGGTTACAGGCCGACAGCCAATGCAGTTACGCATCGGTATCATTAACGGTAATTGATGCCAAAACCGGCGAGCAGGTGTTTGCCGCTAATCCTAATATGGGGCTGGCTACGGCATCAACCTTAAAAACCATTACCAGTATTACGGCATTCCATGTTTTAGGTGCCGATTTTAAATACCAGACCCAGCTTGGCTATGCAGGCGAAATAACTGCCGATGGTACCCTGAACGGTGATGTAATTATTAAAGGCGCGGGCGATCCTACCCTGGGCAGCTGGCGCTATGAGCAAACAAAGGAGGCCCATGTACTATCACTGATGACTGACGCGCTGCGACAGGCCGGTATCAAAAAAATTAACGGCCGCGTTATTGGCGACGACAGTATTTTTGGCACACAAGCCATCCCCGAAGGGTGGATATGGCAGGATATAGGTAATTATTACGGCGCCGGGACATCGGGCTTGTGCTGGCGTGAGAACCAGTTTGATATTAAGCTGCGCACCGGGGTAGTGGGCAACCCTATTGGTATATCGCGAACCGTGCCATTAATGCCGTACCTTACTTTTAAAAGCGAACTTACCAACGGAGCTACAGGCTCTGGCGATAACGCCTATGCCTTTTTGCCCATTGGCAGTACCGTAATGTACCTGCGGGGTAGTTATGCTGTTGATCAGGAAAAAAAAAGCATATCTGCCGCTGTGCCCGATGCTGCTTATGACGCCGCGCTGCGTTTGTCTGATACGTTAAAAAAACTGGGTATTGACGTAACCGGCGGACCAGAGTCGGCAAGTACATTAACTGCTAAGGCATTGCAGTTGCCGCAAATCACCAAAAATTTGATCACTGTGCAGTCGCCGCCATTGAGCAGGATCATTTACTGGCTTAACCAGAAAAGTATAAACCTGTATGCCGAGCAGCTGCTTAAAACCATAGCCTGGAAACAGGGCCGCAAACCTACCACCATAAACGGAGTTGATGAAGTTCAAAAATTCTGGAAAGCCCGAGGCATCGACCCAAACACCATCAACACCTATGATGGCAGCGGCCTTTCGCCGGGTGACAGGGTAACCACCAATACCATGGCCAAAATTCTGCAATCGGCCAAAAAGGAAAGCTGGTTTGCTGATCTGTACGAGAGTTTGCCGGTATATAACAACATGAAAATGAAAAGCGGCAGTATCAACAATGTACTTTGCTATGCCGGTTACCAAACCCATAACGGGCGCGAGTTATGTTTTTCTATTATGATAAACAACTTCAGCGGGTCAAGCCGTGGCATTAAGGAAAAAATGTTCAGGGTGCTGGATGTATTGAAGTAGAAGGCTCTATTGTGGTGTCCGCAACAAATTGACTATCGGTTATTTGCATATTCTTTGTAAGTTTATATATCCATAATAAGCCATGAAAAAACTAAGCATTGTGTTCATGTTTCTGCTTACATCAGCATTGTTTGCCTGTAAAGGGAATAAAGGGGGCAATACCGCTGATGCCGTTAAAAGCGTAAGCTTAAAATTTACCGAGCTGGGCCGAGAAACCATTATTAGTATAGATTGTGATAAGTTTGAGCACTATTTTCCTGAAAGTAAAGTTAAAACCCTCACAAAAGGCCCCGGGATTGATAGCCTCATGCAGATATTGAACGCCCTGAAAAAGGCCGAAGACGGTTATAAACCGGATGTAAGGGGTAAGATACTGATCACGCACACCAGTAATATTGTTGATACCTTATGTGTAGGTGTTAAAGTATTGAACTATAAAGGCATTACTTACGAAACCCCGCAAGAGCTGCTGAGGTTTATACAGCAATAAATATTGCATTTATAACCGTTGGATATTTTATATGGTACTTTTTAAAATGTCATTTCGATAGAGCCGGGAGAGGAATGAGGGAGGTGCGAAAGAGAAATCTTCTACGCGTATAAGTTAACATGTAAAGTCGTACAAGATTTCTCTGTATGGTTCGAAATGACATCCCTTTTGTTTTATTTTAGCTATAGAAAACTCTTTGCTTCCATAGGATTTCTACAGAAAGGGATCTTATTATTCTCATTGCTTAATTAAAAGCCGACTTACGAAGTTTTTAAAGCTTCGTAAGTCTTTAATTGCTTTGTCATTTTACGCTCCAGAGTCCGCGGATTTTAAATCCACGATGACCGCTGAGATATTTTAAGCGTATGTTACATTTAAAGTAATAGGAACACTTAAGGCTTTTGAAATAATGCAATTGGCCTTAGCGCCTTCGGCAACTTGCTTAAATGTGGCTTCGTCAACGCCATCAATAACTGATCCTTTAAGTTCCAGGTGTATGCCGGTAACACTCAGGCCAACCATATCAAGGTCTAATATAGCATCGGTAGTCAGGTCGTTTGGAGTAAAACCGGCCTGGGTTAATGCAGCGCCAACGGCCATAGTAAAGCAACCTGCGTGGGCAGCAGCAAGCAGCTCTTCGGGGTTGGTGCCAATACCATCGGCAAAGCGGGTTTTAAATGAATACTGAGTTTTGTTCAATACGGTGCTTTGGGTAGTTATCTCTCCCTGACCTGCCTGTAATGTGCCGTTCCAATGGGCGTTTGCTGTACGTTTCATAAGTTTGGTTTTTGTGTAATTATTTGTTCTGTTGGTTAACGGTAAAGTTAGTAGTTTATAATAGCCGATGATCTTTCTATTGTTGTTTTTCTCTAACTGTACTTATCTTTTTTCCAGCGAAGGCCATTTAGCCCGTTCATACTGTACCGGCCATTTTATTTCGTGGCCCAGTTCATGCGCGGCTCTCAATGGAAATTGCGGGTCGCGTAACATTTCGCGCGCCAAAAATATAAGGTCGGCCTCGCCTTCCTGTATAATTTCATCAGCCTGAAATGGTGTTGTTATTAAGCCTACCGCACCTGTAAGTATACCACTTTCTTTTTTAACTTTCTCAGAAAATTCAACTTGATAACCTTGTTTTAACGGTATTTTAGCATTGGCTATATTTCCGCCGGTTGAGCAGTCCATCAGGTCGACACCTTTGTCCTTTAATATCTTCGCCAGGGCTACAGAGTCGTCCGCTGTCCATCCACCTTCCGTCCATTCGGTTGCCGAGATACGAACGAATAACAGATTTTCCTTTGGCCAAACTTCCTGCACAGCTTCAATAACCTCTGTGAGCAAACGAATCCTGTTTTCAAACGACCCGCCGTATTCATCAGTGCGCTTATTGCTTACAGGCGAAAGAAATTGATGCAGTAAATAGCCATGCGCGCCATGTAGTTCAATCACTTTAAAACCTGCCGCTATTGCTCTTTTTGCTGCCGCTTTAAAATCGGCCTTTACTTTTTCAATACCGGCTTTGTCAAGTTCAATGGGTGTTTCTTCAACCTCACTGAACGGGATGGGGCTTGGGGCTACAGCTTTCCACCCGTTTGGCTGATCAGAAGGTATTTGCTTGCCACCGTTCCAGGGTACGTTATGACTGGCCTTGCGACCGGCGTGGGCCAATTGTACACCTGCCACAGCGCCTTGCGCCTCAATAAAATCTGTAATCTGTTTTAATTTGGTGATATGCTCGTCCTTGTAAATACCAAGATCGGCCGATGATATACGCCCTTCGGGCGATACGGCAGTGGCTTCAGTTATAATTAAGCCGGCGCCGCCAACTGCCCTGCTGCCTAAATGAACCAGATGCCAGTCGTTAGCGAAGCCGTCATGGCTGGAGTATTCGCACATGGGGGATACCACGATGCGGTTTTTTAATTCGATGTTCTTTATTTTTAAAGGGGATAACAGATGTGCCATATTTTACTTTTTTGTAAATATGATAACTAACATTGTTAACTGCCTCACGGTTTTGTAAAATACCCGCCGGCACTACAACCGGAGACGCCAGTGCCCAGCAGAACGGCCGAAAAAGTAATGATCAGTTTAAAACTGAACCAAACTTTGGCCCCTAACCAAAACAATAAGTAAATTTGTTATGTTAAGGCTCATTTATAATTAATGCTTAAACTAACCTTAATTTGACTACATACACAACCCTCATTGTACTCAGCGGACTGGTCATATTTTCGTACCTGTTTGACTTGCTGGCCGGTAAAACCAAAATCCCATCGGTGATTTTACTGTTAACGCTTGGTATCTGTTTAAAGCAAATAGTTGATTATTTTGGTATTCCCATGTTTAATTTTACGGTGATACTACCGGCATTGGGTACCCTGGGTTTAATATTGATTGTGTTTGAAGGGGCGCTTGAACTGCGTTACAACAGCCAGAAAAACGCTGTGATCAAAAAGGCGTTCTTTTCGGCATTAAGCATTATGCTGCTGAGCGCTGTGGCCATTACCGGTATTATATATTACCTAACCGGCGAAAGCATTTATAAATGCTTTGTAAATGCCATCCCTTATTGTGTGGTAAGCTCATCAATAGCCATCCCATCGGCAGCTAATCTCATCAAAAGTAAAAAGGAGTTTATTATTTATGAATCCTCTTTCTCCGATATACTTACCGTAGTACTGTTTAATTTCATCGTGCGAAACCCTAAAATTGACGTAGCTTCATTTGCTAAGTTAGGCGTGGAGCTTGGGGGTATCATCATAGTGGCTATTTTGTCGTGCTTATTGCTGCTCTATATCATCGGGCGTTTAAAACACCATATCAAATCGTTCCTGATCATATCACTGCTTATTCTGGTTTATTCTATCGGGCAGTCATACCACTTATCGGCCTTAATTATTGTTTTGGCACTGGGGCTTTTCCTGAATAATGCCAGCCAAATCCATTTCGACTGGTTCAGGAAGCTGTTTATTTATCCAACTTTTCAGCACGACATCAAGCAACTTTACCAGCTTTCGGCCGAAAGCGCTTTCCTGATGCGCACGTTCTTTTTTATTGTTTTCGGGTACACGATGAACATCCATGAGCTTAATGATGTACCCGTTTTGCTGAGTGCCGCCGCAGTGTTGGCTTCTATTTACCTGGTGAGGCTTTTATATATTAAACTGGTATCAAAAACCGACCTGATGCCCGAACTGGTTATTGTACCCCGCGGACTGATCAATGTACTGTTATATTATAACCTGCCCGAAAATTTAAAGATACCCCAGGTGGGCGCGAGCTTGTTGTTTGTAATTGTATTGGGTACCAGTATTATACTAAGCCTGGGGCTGCTGGTAACCAAACGGCACTCGGTAAGCCAGGCCCCGGAGTTTCATGATGTTTAGCTAAAAAAATATGCCCATGCCGCTTACAACGCGCCTTGCCACATTTGATGACATACCTGTACTACAGCAATTGATAGCATTATCGGTACGGGGTTTAAGTACTGATTACAACACACCCGGCCAGATTGAAAGCGCTATAAAGTACATTTTCGGCATTGATACCCAACTTATTATTGATGGCACCTATTATGTAGCCCAGATGGATGAAACCATAGTTGGCTGCGGCGGTTGGAGCAAGCGCAACACCCTTTACGGCGGCGATCAGCATAAAACGGCAGAAGACCCCCTGCTTGACCCTGAACTTGATGCCGCCAGGATAAGGGCTTTTTTTGTGCACCCCGATTGGGCAAGGCAGGGTATAGGCCGGCATATTATGGAGGTATGTGAAAACGCGGCCCAAAGCAACGGTTTTAAAAGTTTCCAGTTAGGTGCCACCTTACCCGGCGTGCCGCTTTACCAGGCCATGGGCTATCAACCTGTTGAACATATAGAACAACTTATGCCCAATGGCGAAATACTGCCGATAGTTAAAATGTATAAGGTTTTGCAGTAAAACAATAAGCCTATATTTACAATGCCTGTTCAGCTAAACTTAGCAAGTTCCGGGTTTTGCAGCGTATGGTATCAGCCTACATTTGTAGTGTAATAATTAATAAATAACATTATGAACACACAAGAAAAAATCAATTACGAACGTATTGCCGAGGCGATCAACTATATAAAACTGAATTTCAAAAGTCAACCCAATCTGGATGATGTGGCGGAAAAAGTGCATTTAAGCCCCTTTCATTTTCAGCGTTTATTTACGGATTGGGCAGGCATCAGTCCCAAAAAATTCCTGCAGTACCTGAGCCTTGACTATGCCAAAACCATTTTAAAGGATAAACAGGCTACCTTATTTGACACCGCTTTTGAAACGGGTTTATCAGGTACCGGCCGTTTACATGACCTGTTTGTTAATATCGAAGGCATGACACCTGCCGAATATAAGAACGGGGGTAAAGAACTCAGTATCAATTACAGTTTTGCCGAAACCCCCTTTGGCAATATTATCGTGGCATCAACCCCCAAAGGTATTTGTTATATGGCTTTCGCCGATGACCGTGAAATTGCATTCAATTTGCTTAGCCAGCAGTTCCCTAATGCCAGCTACACACAGGTAGTTGATGTGATACAACAGGACGCCCTGCATATATTTAAAAAGGACTGGTCGGAGCTATCTCAAATAAAGCTGCACTTAAAAGGTACCAGCTTTCAGCTTAAGGTATGGGAAACATTGCTTAAAATACCAATGGGCAATTTGAGCACCTACTCAGATATTTCCAGGCTGATACAACAGCCCAATGCCAGCAGGGCAGTGGGCAGCGCGGTAGGGGCAAACCCGGTAGCATTTTTGATCCCCTGCCACAGGGTTATTAAATCAACCGGCGAATTTGGCCAGTACCATTGGGGCTCAACCCGCAAAACAGCCATGATAGGATGGGAAGCTGCGGTAATTAATAACTAAGCGCACGTTATGGATATTAAAGAAAGAATTGATAATATAAACTGGGCTGATATTTCGGCCAGTATGGATAACCGGGGTTATGCCCTGGTGAAAAATGTACTAACTGATGTTGAATGTAATAATCTTTCGGCCCTGTATACGGATGAGCAGCTATATCGTAAAACCATAACAATGGAACGTTATAGTTATGGGTTGGGCGAGTATAAATATTTTAAATACCCCCTGCCCGGGCTCGTTCAGCAATTGCGTGAAAGCTTTTATCCTAAACTCGCGCCCATTGCCAATAATTGGATGCAGTTTTTAAATAAAGAACAACGCTTTCCGGCTACCCTGAATGAATTGCTGCAGCATTGCCATGATCATGACCAGCTTAGGCCAACACCTTTGATATTACAATACCAAAAAGGGGGGTACAATGCCATGCATCAGGATCTTTACGGCGAGGTGTTTTTTCCGATGCAGCTGGTGTTTATGTTGGATGAGCCGGGTGTGGATTATGAGGGCGGAGAGTTTATACTGATTGAGCAAAAGCCCAGAGCACAATCGCGGGCTATGGTGCTTAAACCGGCCAAGGGCGATATGCTGCTGTTTACTACCAGTTACCGACCGGCTAAAGGCAGTAAAGGCTACCATCGCGTAAGCATGAAACATGGCGTTGCCGAGATTTCCGCCGGTAAACGGCGCAGCCTGGGTGTTATTTTTCATGACGCCAAGTGATACGGCACATTGACCTGGGTGCTATAGCTTTTACCCGCAGCCGGAAATTAAAGTTAATGATCGACGAAAAACGGGTGCAGTTTGGAGGCAATGTCAAACTTAAAATATATGGCACACTTACCTGCGGATCGGGTAAAAGAATGAAGCCGGAAAATCGCGTTTTCTTTACTTCGGAAACAGAGGCCATAGGCCTGGGTTACCGCCCCTGCGGGCACTGTATGCGGGAGGCTTACATTAAATGGAAGAAGGATAACCGGAATGGATCCGTTTCAAGCATTTGAGGGAAGTAAATGCATGGTATTGTTCTTTCTCATTTGAAAATGTTTAAACCAGCAATAACATGTTTTTTGCATCTGTTTAATATGAAATTGCTTGGTATAACGTTATTTACCATTTGAACACCCTAAGCATCATGGTTAAAAAAGCATTTTTAATAGTTTTTATACTTGCTACAAGCGTATTGACCTATGCACAAACCGCCGATGAGGTGTATAATAAGTATGCCGATTTTAATTTGGCCATGCTGCAAAATGAGCACGACAAGGCTCTTGACCTGGGCGAGCAAATATTGCCCGACTCTGTCAAATTGCCTCCCAAAACTCGTGTCAGTTTTTATAATGGCATAGCCAAATTATATGAAGAGGATGCTCAAAGCATTAAGGCCATCGCTTATTATAACCGGGTGGTTGCCGCGCAACCAAATTATTATGTAGCCCACAGGGCGCTGGGATATTTATACATTAAGGATATCGCTGTAAAAGCTACCGATATGCCTGTTGATACCACTTATAATGCTAAAGTAAAAAGAGCGCTGCCCCATTTGGAAAAGGCCCAGGCCTGCGACCCGAGTGATGATACCCTTACACTGATCAAAACGCTGTATAAGAACATAAAAGACCAGCAGGGCCTTGATACCTTGCCTGCGCGGCTTAATCAATTACAAAAGAATTGCATTGATATTTTGAGTGATCAGTAAGAAACAGCGAACTATTTCTGCCTGAAACTGTCGCCTATAAATTCAAGCGCGTCGGTAATACCGCTGCGCCAGTAGGTCCAGTTATGAGCGCCATCGCGTATCCTAAACTCGTGCGGAACTTTCTTTTCGGTAAGGGCGATGTGCAGCAGGGAATTGCCTTTGCTGAGGGCGTCGTCATCTCCGCAATCAATCCAATAACGTACACTTTTAAGTTCATCAGCACTTTTGCTTTGTACCAATCCAAGTATCGCATTACTTCGCCAGGTTGCATTAAGCCGTTCACTCCCTTTCAGGTTGGGGCCAAACACTTTGCTGTAAGCTTCTGCCCAGCGGGCATCAGGTATGGCTATAAGATCGTCATCAGCACGTACAGCCGCACTCAGGGCAGCCGCGGCCGAAAACATTTCCGGATGTTTTAAACTATAAACCAGGGTGCCAAAGCCACCCATAGAAAGCCCGGCAACCGCGCGGTATTGTTTGCTGGTTTTTACACGATATTCTCCTTCAATAGCGGGGATAAATTCTTTAAAAAAGAAATCCTCATATTTTAGTTTGCCATCATACGAGTTAATGTAAAAGGTTGTTTGGGCATCAGGCATAACAATGATCATGGGCGGAATTTTACCCTCGGCAATGGCTTTGTCTGCATAACGGTTTATCTCGCCAAACTGTAACCATCCGGTATGGTCATCGCCATAGCCATGCAGCAAATACACAACGGGATAGCTGCGGTTTGATGTTTCATAGTCGGCAGGCAGATAAATGGCATATTTTACATTATGCTTTAAAATATCACTTTTTATATTTTGTTCTTCTATCACTTTGCCTTCAGGCTGTGCAAAAACATTGCCAGCCAATAGAAGCAAACAAAACATCATTAGTTTTTTAAGCGTATTCATAGGTGATGGGTAATAATTTTTAGTGTTTATTTCTGCCTGAAGCTGTCGCCAATAAATTGCAGCGCATCGGTAATGCCCGTACGCCAGTAAGTCCAGGTGTGCGCGCCATCGCGTGTCCTGAATTCATGGGGAACTTTTTTCTCTGTAAGAGCAATGTGAAGCAAGCAGTTTCCTTTCGTTAAAAAGTCATCGTCGCCGCAATCAATCCAATATCGTACTCCGCCAAGTTGTTCGGCGGTTTTCTCCTGTACCATATCCAGAATAGAATTTGCCTTCCACGCTTTATTCAGCCGGTCTTTACCTTTAAGTCCGTGACCATATAGCTGTCCAAATACATTCTCCCAGTTTCCATCGGGCATACTAACCATCTGGTCGTCGGGAACTACAGCTGCGCTCAATGCCGCCGCTGCTGCAAATAACTGCGGGTATTTCATTGAATAGATCAGCGTGCCGTAACCACCCATTGATAAACCTGCAACGCCGCGGTATTTTTTCTCGGTTTTAACGCGATATGCTTTCTCAACATGCGGCATAAATTCCTTAATAAAAAAATCCTCATATTTTTCTTTGCCATCATAGGAATTGATATACCAACTGGAGTCGGCATTGGGCATCACTATGATCATGGGTGGGATGGTGCCATCGGCAATGGCCTTGTCGGCATATCGGTTTATTTCGCCAAACTGAAGCCAGCCGGTATTATCGTCAGTGTAACCATGCAAAAGGTAAACAACCGGATAAGTGCGATTGGCCGTCTCATAATCGGCGGGCAGGTATATAGTGTACTTTACACCGCGTTTTAAAATGCTGCTTTTAACCGTTTGTTCTTCTATTACTTTACCATGCTGCTGTGCAAACGCGCCGCTAAAACATAGTATAAAACAAAACAGAAGGAGTTTTTTAGGAATATTCATGCGATATGATGGTTTAACTTTGGCTGATGGAAATTTAGCTAATTTTTACCGGTACAACAATTACTAAAAATTGAGCGGTTTGCCCTGAACAGGATATATGATGTTCAATTGCAGTTTATTGCCGGTTTTTAATTGTGCTTTTATTTTACTGATACTGCTTACCGGCGGCTTAAGGTGGGTTATTACCAGGTTTAGTCCTTTTAATTCATCCGTACCGGTTAGGGTGGCCAGTTTGCCCATTTCGGCCATGAGCCAGTGGGGTGTTAAATGGCCGAACAATGTTTTATCCGGCTGTTCATCCGGGAAGGACACTTCAATTAAAATAGCTTTTAACTTTTTTGTTTTTATAAGCGGACTTATAGCCTGCCACAAATTTTGCAGGTTATTGCTTTTTTCAACAGCATCGGGCCCTGTATCACCTAAATATAAAATGTAATTGTCATTGCTTTGCACCAGAAAAGCTGTACTGGTAAGGTTTGAATGGCTCAGCGGAAAAGCCTGTACCTTTAGTTCGGTATTTTCAACAGCAGTAACGTTACCAGGCACAAGCACCTGGTAATGATATTTCTTTAATGTGGGCGTTTCGCCCTGATCGGTAAAATTTGCCCAGCTTTTCCAGGTAAAATAATGCGTTTTAATAGTTTCAATTGTAGCCTGCAGACCGTAAATATTCTTAGCGCTGTCTTCGGGCGAATTGATAATGAGCCCGGCAATATGATCAAGATGTGCGTGCGAAATAAAATATCCTTTGATATATTGCTTTAATACTTCATCGCCAGGTATGGTAAATGCCTTGTTGGCAACGGCTTTTTGAATGCCGTAGTGCAGGGTGCCGGCATCAAGGCATATATATTGACTGCTTTGGGCCGGGGCAAGCATATAAGCCGATAAATTGCTTTCATCAATACCACCCAGCGTTCCCAAAGGTACCAGCCTGAATGCAGGTGCGTTTTTTGATTGCGCCAGTACAAAAAATGGCAAAAGGATATATAAAACGATTAGCGGGCATTGTTTGTAATACATTTTCGGGTAGATTTTTAATTGCAGATACTGCAATTGATAAACATCTAAATTAATGATATACCTAACAATTAAGCAACCCGTTTAGCTGATTTTTTAAAAATGATAACGCATTTTAAGGCAACGTTCGCAGAAGAACTTTTTTACCGGGAGCCAAAAGAAAATGGTTTTGATAACTATACCCCGCTTGCGCCGGGTATTAAGAACCTCTTTACATTTTTTACACCTGTAAACAGGGGATTGGGGTTTTGTCACAAGCTGCATTAGTTTAGGGGAATTAATACGGCGCAAACCTAAAAATAAATATGCGGATTTGTAAAGCAGACCCTGTTTTTAAAATGTAAAATCTTCGTTATTAAATTATCATTCTGTTTTGAGTTTGGTGGCTGCGGCTTTTTTATATTCATAATCGCCCCCCAGCAGGTAACCCCACGGTTTTAAGCTCTCAATACGGTCAAATATGATCTTGAGAATAGCGATCACCGGGATAGATAAGAACATGCCCGATAAGCCCCATATCATTTCGCCTAAAATAATGCCAATGAATGATATTAGTGCATTAAGCCTCACTTTTGAGCCCACAATGGTAGGTAAAAGGAAATTAGCGTCAACAGCATGTATGCCTATTACACTGCTAATTACTATTAAGGTTTCTTTAATATTACCGGTAGCAAAAGTAATTACAGCGCTTAATAGTAAAGCGCTAAAGATGCCTATATAGGGGATGATATTAAACAGGCCGACAATAATGCCCAGCAACGCGGCATATTTTATACCTATCAGCAAAAACAAACTAATAGCTACGGCTGCTACGATCACCATTTCTAAAAGCAAACCCAATATATATTGCCTTAGTATGGATTGAATGTTCTCAACAATATCCATTACTATTTCAGTGTTTTCATCACGAAAAACCCAGATTATAAAACGCAGCAACAGGCGCCTGTAAAGCAATATGAAAAAGGTGAATATCATGATGAACACATAAAACAACATTAATGATGAAATTGCCCCGAAGGTTGTACCCAATACATCGGTACCCGAAGCCATTATCTTTTTTGCAGTTTGATCCACATATGATAATTGATTTTTCGCATTGATATGAAATGTGCTTTGTATCCAGTCCTGCAGATCGTGAAGGGATTGTTTTACCTGGGTTTGAAGCATAGGCCAGTCATCAGCTACCTTTGATATTTGTGAACCAACCAGGTATAATATGCTAAAAACCAGTCCTATTAGCAACAATATGGATACCAGGGACGATGCACTGCGCGGAAGGCGGCATTTTTGTTCTAAAAAATTGGAAACCGGTAACAGCAGTATGGCAAATATAAACCCGAATATCATGGGATCAAGCAACTCTTTACCCACGACGATGAGGTATCCAAGTGCTAAAATTCCTATTAATGTTAATGCAAGCCGTTCGTAAAAGGGAGCTGTTAGTTTTTTTGCAGACATATTTATATTAATGCAATTTCGGCAATTTCAAGATGGTAACATACATTCATGCCGGATGTTTGAAGATAAGCAATAAATGTATACCTAAGCGCCTTTTTATAATTTTTACTTGTGGGCAGGGAATATAAATGCGGTAGAAGAGATGCTTAAGTTTTGGCAAATATTTTGCTTGAGTTAAATTATATACTTAAAAACTAAAATCATGGCAAAATATTCAAAAAAAGCAGGTGACAAGGTTGAAAAAACAATGCACGAAATGAAAGAAGGCAAGCTAAAAAGCGGCAGTGGAAAAAAGGTGACCAGCAAAAAGCAGGCAGTTGCTATTGGCTTATCAGAAGCGCGTAAAGAAGGTGCAAAAGTGCCAAAAAAGAAAAGCTAATAATTTTAACTACTTCGCGCGTCATTGCAAGGAACGAACCAATCTGCACGTTGGCAGGTTAATTATAAAGGCTAATACCCTCAGTATTCGATTTATATAGCAAGGGATTATTTGTCTTCGGTCCTCGTAATAACGCGCTGGCTTTTGTGGAATGCAATTAATTGAAAATTTATTTTACCCCGGTGAATGCGTCCATAATATCCATCAGTACAATAGCTTCTTCAATGGAGCATGGATTGGGGCCCTCCCCTTTAAAATAGGCGACTATCTTTTCTATCATGGGTTGCTGTATATGCTGGGGGTGCTGAAAGGTTATCGTTTCATCTTCGCCGTCAGTTGTCCAGCTTACATAATTGCCAAAAAAGGGGAACGTGATCTTTCCTTTTGTACCAATGATCTCGCAGGTATCGGTTGTCAGGCTTTCGGCTACATTAAAGCACCAGGAGCCATTAACCACTACTTTGTTTTTAAATAGTATTTGCCCGCAAACATGATCATCGGCCGGGGTAGAAGCCGACTGATTAAGCGAAAAACCGTGATACTTTTCAGGTTCGCCAAAATAATAAAGCATCAGATCAAGCTGGTGGGGCGCGAGGTCATGAAAATACCCTCCGCCTGATAGCTCAGGCTGTAGCCGCCAGTTGTTTTCGGTTTGTGCAATTAATTCCGGTTTACGGCTTTGCCACATCCTGATCTGCACGGTGCGAATGTCGCCCACTTTCTTCGTGTCAATAAGGTCTTTTACTGCCAAAAACATAGGCACCGCACGCCTGTAATGAGCAACAGTTAGTTTTGAACACTCTTGTTTTACGGCTTCGGCCATTGCGCGGGCTTCTGCAGCATTGCGGGTAACAGGTTTTTCAACGTATACATTAAGCCCCTTTTTTAAGGCAGCCAAAGCATATTCCAGGTGCGACGAAGGCGGCGTAGCTATATATACGGCATTTACACCGGCCTCATCCATTAACTTGCCGGCATCTGTATACCACTGGCTCACCAGGTGCCTTTGCGCATAGTCTGCAGCTTTAGCGGCATCACGCCGCATAACCGCTATCAGGTTACTTCCTGTTATTTTCTTAAATGCCGGTCCGCTTTTTAGTTCGGTTACGTTGCCGCAGCCTATAATACCCCAATTAATATCGCTCATATAATAAGTATTCAAAAAAGAATTTTAATGCTTTTGGGGAATATCACTTTAATATCTCTTCAATCTGATTCAATTCATCTGTATTAAACTCCAGCTTATCTAATGCTTTTAATGAATCGGCCAGTTGTTCGGAACGGCTTGCCCCAATTAATACTGATGTTACGCGGCTATCTTTAAGCAGCCAGGCCAGTGCCATTTGCGCCAGTGTTTGGCCCCGTTTTAAGGCTATATCATTCAATTGTTTTATCTGTGCCAGTCTTTCTTCAGTTATCTGACTCGTTTGCAGAAAGCCGGTTGCTTTCGCTGCTCTTGAATCTTCGGGAATGCCGTGCAGGTATTTGTTGGTCAGCAAGCCCTGTGCCAGCGGCGAAAAAGGTATACAGCCTACACCTGAATGGCCCAGCACATCCATTAATCCTCCTTCTACCCAACGTTCAAACATTGAGTATTTTGGCTGATGGATAAGGCATGGCGTGCCCAGTTCTTTTAACATGGCAATGGCTTTAGCAGCCAGATCTGCCGGGTAGTTGGATATGCCTGCATATAATGCTTTACCCTGCCTAACAATGAGGTCAAGCGCTGCCATGGTTTCTTCAAGCGGCGTTTCCGGATCAGGACGGTGGTGATAAAATATGTCGACATAATCAAGCCCCATGCGTTTCAAACTTTGATCAAGACTGGCCACCAGGTATTTTTTTGACCCCCAATCGCCGTAAGGGCCGTCCCACATGGTGTACCCGGCTTTGCTTGATATGATCATTTCATCGCGGTAGCCACGGAAATCTTCTTTTAAAATACGACCAAAGTTTTCTTCGGCCGAGCCCGGAGGCGGACCGTAGTTATTAGCCAGATCAAAATGGGTTATACCGCTGTCAAAAGCCAGGTGTAAAATTTTGCGGTAATTTTCGGTTACATCAACATGTCCGAAATTGTGCCACAAACCCAGTGATATAGCCGGAAGTTTGATCCCGCTATTGCCACAGCGGCGGTACTGCATTTTTTGGTATC
Organism: Mucilaginibacter pocheonensis; assembly: GCF_031456535.1. Taxonomy (NCBI): domain Bacteria; kingdom Pseudomonadati; phylum Bacteroidota; class Sphingobacteriia; order Sphingobacteriales; family Sphingobacteriaceae; genus Mucilaginibacter; species Mucilaginibacter pocheonensis. Next base: position 122,316 of record NZ_JAVDUU010000005.1, on the reverse strand, counting down.
TGTTTGCTGCTGGTACGTAAGTCATATAAAATGTATGAGGATTTTAAGAAAAGTAAAAGTAAAATTTTATGCAGATAACAGAAGTAAATAATTTGTTATGTTACGAACGTCCCGGCATGGCTTCAACTTGGTTTATCAGCATTTGCTCTTTGGCCCAATCCCTTAACAATGATAGAAAGGGAAGCAGTTCTTTACCCGTTTCAGTAAGGGTGTACTCGACTTTTGGCGGCACTTCTACATAAACTTTGCGACTAATGAGCCCGTCATCTTCCAGTTCTCTTAAAGCCTGGGTAAGCATTTTGGATGTTACTCCTGTTACCGTTTTACGCAGTTCGCCGTAACGAAGGGTGCCTGCTCTGAGGCGCCATAATATACGGCCTTTATATTTACCTCCAATGCGTTGAAACGCATAGTCAATTCCGCATTTGGGTAGCGGCCTTTTTATTTTTTTATCCATTAATTAAAAATAAAATAACTGATTTACAGCTTGGTAACTTATTTGTAATCAGGCTACTTTTTTGTGCCTACTTGATAAAGGTACGTAGCAAATATAACTTTGATATATGAAAAGTATCTTGATAATAACGTTTTCTATTTTTAACTGTTTGTTTGCCTTTGCACAAAAAAAGAACGGTATGCCATCAAATTCAAAAGCGAATTTAATTGCAGGGACATTCTTATTGATCGCTGTTGACAATATACTTCCTGACGGCAGCAGGGTACATCTTTACGGTGATGCTCCCCAGGGTTTACTGATGTTGGACACAATGGGACATTATACCCTGCAGATATTTAGCCAGGGGCGGCCTAAATTTGCTGCCAATGATAAAAGCAAGGGTACCGATGCAGAGAACCGCGAAGCAGTAAAGGGCAGCAATGCTCATTTTGGAACCTATAATATTGATATACCAACTCACTCAATCATATTTAACATTGAACATGCCTCATTTCCTAATTGGGAGGGTACCCGCCAAAAACGACCATTTACGCTTGTTGGGAATATTTTAAAATATACTGTACCTGTACCAACTACCGGAGGAACGGCAACCGGAGAAGTAGAATGGAAGAGAGTGGAATGATCATTAGCTTAAACCACTTCGGCCACTACAAAGGTACTGCCGCCAACAAAAACCAGATCGTTATCCTTTGCCCGTTCCCTGGCCGATTGTAAAGCAGCAGTCACCGAAGAGTATACGGCGCCATGTAAGCCAAAATCCCTGGCCTGTTGTTTTAGCGTTTCCGCATCCAGTCCTCTTGGTATATCGGGTTTGCAGAAATAATAAGTGGCATCAGTTGGCAGCATAGCCAATACCTTAGTAATATCCTTATCATTCACCATACCTATTACAAAATGCAAATGATGGTAATTAACCGCAGCTATGTTCTTAACTACTTCTTGTATACCATCGGGATTATGCCCGGTATCGCAAATGGTGAGGGGCTGAATATTCAATATTTCCCACCGGCCATGCAGGCCTGTAAGGGTTTTTACCTGTTGCAGGGCGGTTACAATATGATCATCAGTTATAACAAAACCCTGTGCGCGTAACACGTTAACCGCCGATAAAACTGTAAGCACATTTTTTAGCTGGTAGGAGCCGGTAAGGTCAAGTTTTATATCATAAGTTTTGGGTAGCGAGTCTTTACTTTTGATATGGGCAGTCAATAATTCATCAACCCCAATGTTTGATTTTTGACTTTTAGCAACAGATTTTTCTTCAGTGGTCCAATCCTCTGAGGCGAATTCAATCCGGCTGCCTTCCTGTTTTGCTTTATCTGTAAATATCTGTGCTATTTCGGGCTGTAGCTCGCCTATGATGACGTGGATGCCTGGTTTGATGATACCGGCCTTTTCGCTTGCTATTAGTTGCAGGGTGTTGCCTAACATATTCATGTGGTCCCAGCCAATATTGGTGATAACTGATAGCAGCGGCGTAATGACATTGGTAGAGTCGAGCCGCCCGCCCAGTCCTACTTCAATAATGGCAATATCAACTTTTTCTTTTGCAAAAACGTCAAAAGCCAACGCCACGGTCATCTCAAAAAATGATGGGTTAATCTCATCAAAATCATCACGGCAACCGGCCACAAAATCAACAACGGTTTGCTCGCTGATCATTTGCCCGTTAACCCTGATGCGTTCCCTGAAATCTTTTAAATGCGGCGAGGTATACAACCCGGTTTTATAACCCGCGGTTTGCAAAATGGCTGCCAACATGTGCGATGTGGAACCTTTGCCGTTGGTACCCGCAATATGCACGCTTTTAAACTGATATTGCGGATTGCCCAGGCGTTTACAAAGCTCAAGCGTGTTGGTCAGGTCTTTTTTAAAAGCCGACACGCCATCGCGCGTAAACATGGGCAGCTGGGTGTATAAGTATTGAATGGTTTGCTGGTAGTTCATGGTCAATAGCCCACAGTTCATTGCCTATGGTCATGTATCTGCAAACTTATAAATTAAATTATTGCGATGGTCTGTTTGATATAGCTAAGAATGAAAAATATGGTAGGATTATGATATATCCATTGCGCTGTCAATTAAACCGGCCTGTTGGCTGGGTAACCATATTTATTTCTGAAAGCTTTTCTTTCTGCGGTAAAATCCCACCATTTTTTTGTGCTGTCATGATAATTAGCATAGTGCACAGTAAGCCTGAATTGGTCTTCAACACAAGGGTCAATACGACATCCTATTGATTTTTCGTAGTTATCAAATAATTCAGGTCCCGATCTGTCCTTTAATGATGTCAAATTATAATAACCCAACAGGATTATGTCTTTGGCAAATTTGATCCCCACGGACGGGATGCTTTGAAATTCAAATAAGGCAGTGAGTATTTTTGCCCGGTCGGGCGAGGCATTTAAAATGGCAGCAATTTCATCAATAGCATAATCGCGAATGCTTTTTTGAGTAATACCTTTAGTTTTGAGTAACTGTTTCTCGCCGGCGGTTAACTCCAGATCAATATTTTTTTTTACAGCGACCATTGGCGAAAGACTAATTTACCTTAAACACAAATACCACGGTACCGGTTTGGGTATCGGGAGCAGTGTCAAGCGAGGTGATCCGGGCATTTTTAACGGCATTCTCGCATTTTTCAATCAGGTTGTAATCTGATATGGTAGTACCGCGCGTTGCTTTGGCATAGGTTACATTTCCAGCTTTGTCAACATGTATCTCAACTACTATTTTGCCGGTAAAGCGATTGCCGTCATCTACGTTGGGTTTACTAACAAAACTGCGCGCCGACAAATTCAAGTTACCACCGTTACCTGATCCCGTTCCGTTATAGTTATTAGTAAGCGTTGTACCGGTAGGCTTGCCCTGGTTACCTGGGGTATTTCCTGTACCATCACCTTCGCCGGTGCCGGTAGTGGCCTTGCCTTTATATAAAGCATTTTGATTTACGGTGGGTTTGGCCGGCGTTTTTACAGGTTCGGGCGTAGCCACCGTATTGGAAGGCTTTTTGGTAGGGGCTGCAACTTCGGGGGCATCTTCTGTGTTTTGCGTAACCACAGTTTTATCGCTGCTTTGGGGTGTTGGCTTTTCTTCGGTTGGTTTTTCGTGGGTAACCTTATCCGGTTTGGTATTATTTGCCTTTTCGGCTACAGAGGGCTCTTCGGTGCTCATGTAGTCATTACCCATCCCTTCGTCAACGGTTCCGTAGTTTACCAGGATACCGCCGGTTCCTTCTTCCTGTTTAGGAGGGTTCTGAAAAACAATAAAATAACATGCCGCTATCAACACAGCCAAAATAATGCCTGTTGCCAGAAACGCTTTCGGATAGTTATTTTCTTCCCTGTAGTCCATTTTATTTTTAGTAGCAAGTAATTGGTATGAGGTATCATGTACCTTATGCCTTTTATTTTTCGGCTTTTACCTTACTTGGGTTCTGTTGCTAAAACCAGTTTAATATTTAATTTTTGTGCTATATCCATTACCTGTACCACATCCTGTATGGCTACTGTTTTATCAACATATAAAACTATAGTTAGTTCTGTGGCCAGGTTTTTATAGCCCGATAATGTAGTTTGCAGGGCATCTACAGGCACTTCCTTTTTATCAACGTAATACCGCAGATCTTTAGTTACCGATACCGTAATTGTTTTTTTTGAAACTGATTGCCCGCTTGATGATTTAGGCAGTACCAGTTTAATAACATTTGGATTGGTAACCGTAGACGCGATAAGGAAGAACAAAAGCAGGAAGAACATAATATCGTTCATGGCCGATGTATGAACCTCTGCCGATGCACCTCTATGTCTTTTTCTTAAATTCATTTGCTTGGCTCCTCTAACAGGTCAATAAATTCAATAGCGTCAGTTTCCAGGCTTAATATCACTTTATCAACCATCATGTTTAAAATGTGGTAACAAACGTAGGCAACAATACCTACCATTAAACCGGCAGCCGAAGTTACCATTTTAACATATAAACCGCCTGATATAACACCCATGCTGATATTATCAGTTTTTGATATATCGTAAAATATTTTAATTACCCCTGCTATGGTACCCAAAAAGCCAAACATAGGCGCTATACCTGCCACAATGCCCAGGATCCCGATATTTTTTTCAAGCTTGGATACTTCAAGTTTACCTACGTTTTCAATTGCTCCTTCAATGTCCTTTATTGGGCGACCGATACGCAGCAGGCCTTTTTGCAGCATACGGCCAAGCGGCGAATTATTATTGCGGCAAAGTGCTATAGCCGATTCCAGGTTACCCGAATGAATACTTGCGCGTACCTGCACCATCAAATTCGATTCGTTTTTTGACGCTTTGCGAATGGTAAAATAACGTTCAAAAAATATCACCAAACCCAAAACAGCCAAAATACCTATAGGTACCATTACCCAGCCACCCTTTATCAGGAGGTCGCCAAAACGCAGTTCCTCGGGCTGTGTGGTTATTGGTTGGGTGATATGGTTAGCTGTGTCTGCTAAGTGTTTTGCGGTATCTGCTATTTGTTGTAATAATAATAACGTCATTTCTTTTGGTTAATAATTTGCGTGTACGAGTCTTTTCTTAATTTATGCGATTTTACTAATTTAATTCTTTCTGCTTCGCCCGCTGAATATGTGGCAAAATGGCCAATTATAACTTTAATAAGCCTGCCTGTGCCGGGGCCGTTCAGGGTCCGGGCCTCAATGCCAATGCTTTTGTAGTTTCTAATTGCCAGGTCACTTTTTGTTTTGGTTTTAAATGAACCTGCAAATATTACATATTCTGGCCGGGCTACGGTATCAGTATTTACTACCGGTTTATTTAACGATGTATCGGGCTTTGAAATTGCCTTTGATGGTGTATCCAAAACCGTTGAGTCCGCTTTATTGGTATCGGCATCAACGGTGTCGACCTTTGTTACCGGTTGTGTTGAAACAGGCTTTGCTGGTTCCTGATTAAAATTGAACAACGCCGGGTTATATTTATAAACACCAAAAGCAGCAAGTGCTACAACCACTATAATAATGGTTGTAATTAGCCACCGGTTTACTGAGCTTGAGGCCTCCGGTTCGTCATTTATGTATTCTTCGGGCTGATCCGTTATTGCAGCAGATTCCGGCGGAGTAACAGACAACGGAGGGGATACGGGCTGTTCGGGCTCGTGATGCAGCTTTTTAATATCAATAGGAGCATAGCCATAAAAATCAGGCCGGTTGCCTCGCTGTTCATTTGGTTTAAATGCGATCTGTCCCTGGCTGTCTGTATAAAACCAACCCAGGTTTGCAAAGTCGATCTCTTTAAGAGCAACCTCCAGTTTTAAACCGGTAATGTATTTTTCAGTAAAATATTTGGACGATGCCAGCGATATCTTCTTCTTTTCGGCGATATATTGAACTAAAACATCATCTTCAAACAGTTCCGTGCCAAACTGTATTTGGTAGCCGGGAGGGTAAAGCCTGTTTTCACTTTCGTTGTAATAGCCGTTTATACGCGTTTTTGTAAAATAGCCAAGCCCCGGTACGCTTACTTTGCCATACCGGTCTAACAATTCGTTTAAATAATTGGCTATATCCATTCGCTAAAAATACGGTAAATTATAAAACATCAAAAAGCTTAAAAAGAATACCCAACGCCGCCAAAGATATTAAATCCGTAATTAGGATAGTATAGCCAGTTTTGATAACCCGTGTTTAAAATATTGTTTGCCTGTACAAATACCGATATTTTATTGGTCACTTTATACTCCGCGCTGCCGCTCAGATCAGCAAATGAAGCAATAGATTTTTTGATTACTAATGGCTCATCAGCCGGACCTTGTGTAAATATCCTGTCGTTGGTAGCCCCGCGGAACAATACTGAACCGGTTATGCTTACCTTATTATTGATGTGGATGGCGGTACCCGCGGTTAACAAAAACTTAGGCAGGTTCCACGGCTCTGCTTCAGAGGCAAGCTGATAATCCTTGATCTCCACGCGTCCAAAAATGTTCAGATCGTCGCTGGCTTTAAAATCAAGCTCGCCGTTAAAGCCGTTTATACGTGTCTTGCTATCATCATATATCACTTTGAATTTGTTTACTTCGGCATTAAAATTACTTACCATCAATGGCATGTTTTTAACACTGTTGCGGAAAATGGCAGCCTTAAAGCTAAGGCCCGGTGCAAGTGTACCTTTTAAACCGGCGCTTATATCTAACTGGTCAACCGAGTTTTTGATCTCGATATTTTGGCCAATGAACGGGTTGATGTTTGCAAAATCACGAATGGATGACCTGTTGATATCACCTTTAGCCTCTACAAACAGGCGAACATATTTTGGGATCACCTGTACCTCAAGCTTTGCGGCCGGGAAAATGTAAAACTTGCCAAAATCGCCAAATTCTTTTTCAATGTTTACACCAGCGTCAATTTTATAATTAGTTCCCTGGAATTTTATGTAGGGATTAAGCCTTACAATACTATTGTTGATATCATAAAGACTGTCTTTTTGCGTGTTCAGATCAAGCGAGCCACTTAAACCAGCATAAAACTGTTTAACAGTTTGGTTAATAAAGCCGGATAACACCAGGTTATTTTCTTTTGCCTGATAAGCATTGTTGAATACATAGCCTTTTAGCTTTAAAGCATAGGTAAAGGCGTTCTCCTCATCTTTAAAGTTTTTGGCAAGCTCAGCCTCGGCCCCAATGGTGTTAAAATGTTGTTTGCCCGGAACAAAGGTATTATTAGGGGCGGCCTGGTCATAACCATAAAAATTGGTACCCAGGCGGTTGTAAGTTATACGGCCACTAATGGTATTGTCAGCAAGTATGCTTTTGCCAAATACGCCAATATCGTCCTTGCTTTGGCTTTGCTTTTGCAACGAACCCGATTGTGAAAAATGTTTAATGTAGCCGCCAACCTGCAGTGCTTCATCACGACCGTTGGCAAAGTAGGCTTCGCCAAAAAGTGTTTTTAAATTTCCGAAACCAGCTTTAACATAGTTGTTAAGCAATATAGAGTCTTGTTCGGGCGGTCTTTTCATGGCCTCAAGCTGCCTTATCTCAGAATTTTGTTCCTGCCTTTTATCCAATGGCGCATATGCCAATGGCGCTTTAAAAGGAACTTTGTCCTCCAGATCGGGGTTACGGCGTATTTTAACAGCATCTGCCAATACCGGTTTATAAGCGGTGGTTACCACTATCTCTTCCGACAGGCTACCACCATTATAAGCATTGTTTGCATTGGCGCCGCCTTTTTTGGTTGTATCCTGGGTGGTTTTTGCTGCGGCATCACCAACATTTTTTGATGCTGAAGTACTGGCCGCTTTTTTTACCGGGGCTGTTGTTTTTTTCGGTGCCACCTTTTTCGGCGCAGGTTTTTTAATGGTTTTTGCTGTAGCCTTTTTTGCTGGTTTCTTTGTTTGTGCTTGTGCAGGAACAAAGTATAATGCTATTATTAAGGTAAGCAGCGTATATATGTACTTCAATTTCATTGCTTGTCTTTTTATATTATTCTTTGCCATCCTGTTTAATTTTGACCGGGTGTTTTAGTTGTATCTGCAGGCGCGGTAGTATTCCCTGTAGTATCTGTTACGGTAGTATCAGTTGCCGGTGTATCAATTTTTACGGGTTTACCTGTTATTATCCCCATCTTTTGTTTGGCTGTAGGTAATATATCGTCATTGCCCTTGTAGTTATCAATGATACTTTGCAGGGTGGCTTTAGCCTGGAAGTTATCCTTTAGCTTTACATAATTATCGGCCAGCAAAATATATGTTTTAGCTACCCAGTAATCATAGTTTGGCATTTCTTTAGCCAGGTCAAAACACATTTTCTGCGATGTTTTATAGCGTCCTTTCAAATACTCTATATTGGCAATATTGTATTTTGCCTCGGCTGCCGCTACCGTTTTGGTATTGGTTACAGTATAATCAAATTCCTTAACGGCGGTTGTAGTATCACCTTTTTGCAAATAGGCTTTGCCCGCATATAAACCAGTGCGGAACTTGTCTTCCTGTGCCGACTTCTCATTACCGCGTACCTGTTTAACGTAGTTTAGCACGTCATCCGGCATCTGCATTTGCGCATAGCAAAGCATCAGGTTGTTAATTGCAAAGGAGTAATCTTCTTTAAATTCTGCATTGGTTTCCAGTTTTTTCAAGAATACCACGGCCTCGTTATATTTTTTCTGAGAGATATACAATTTGGCCATGCTGATGAGCGATTTCTCGGTATAAGCGCTGGTCCAGTCATTCAGGATAATGTTATAATCAACAACAGCCTCGGCAGAGCGGTTAAGGTTAACTAAACTTTGCGCCCTGATAAACCTGGCTTGTTTTTCATAGATCTGCTTGCTTGGGAATTTATCAAAATAAGCGTTAACCGCACCTACTGTACCCTGCCAGTCGCCTTTTAAATAAAGGTTATTGGCGGCCGTGATCATAATATCCTCTTGCTGCGATGTAGTATAATTACCAATAGGAGTGCTGGTGGCATAATTGATGAATGTTTGCGCATCACCTTTATCGGTATATATTTTTTCAATTTGTTTAAGGGCTTGCTTAGCTTCGTCGGTTGATGAATAATCGGCAATTACCTTTTTAAATGATTCAACTGCCAGATCATCGTTGCCTGCGTTGTAGTCAATTAAACCAATGGTAACCAGGGCGCGCGGAACGTAGCTGCTGCGCGGATATTTCTGAATCATGGCGTTCAGGTCGGTTTTCGCTTTTTCCCCGTCGTTTTTAAGGAAATAAGTATAGGCTATTTCAAACGAAGCATCGTCAGCATAATCCGAATTGGGGAAGGTATTTAAAACATCGTTCAGCGTACCGATCTTAGTGTCAAGGCCTCCCTGTAAGCCCTGTATCATGCCGCGCTGAAACAAGGCGTAATCTTCGCCCTGATTGTGCATGGCAATAATGCGGTTATAATACTCTAACGCTGTACCATAGCTTTTAAGCACAAAATAACTATCACCCAGCCGGGCTATAGCATCATTCTCGGTATTTTTGTCAATTTGCGCCCCACGTAAAAACTTTTCAAAGTAAGTGGCTGCTTTTTTATATTGTTCGCCATAAAAAGCGGCGTAGGCCAATGCATAATTAGCATAGTTGGCAACATCAGTTTCTTTGGCTTCGGGCATGCTTAAAAAGCGTTCAAAGTTTTCAACCGACTCGCCGTACTTGCGTACCTCATACATAGATTCGGCCATCCAATAGGTTGTAAGGGCTTCGGTTTTACTATCAACCGGGTTTTTCAATGAACGCAGGAAAATACCAATGGCGTTTTCAAAAGCACGTTCGTTATAAAACTCCAAACCACGATAGTAAGTAACCTTTTGATAAGCTATCTGCGCACTTTGCGATTTATTAGGAATAGGCTCCAGAATTTCAACCGCTTCTTTATAATTACGTGAATTTAACAGCTCCTCACCAAGCAATATCTTCACCTCATCGTTACGGCGCGACCGTGGATAATTTTTCAGATATAAACGGGTGGCGGCAAGCGCATCCGTATTAAAATCAAGCTCGTAGGATAGCTTCGCATATTCATATAAGGCGTCTTCCTGCAGCTGTTTATCGTAAGTAAGCTTTGATGCCGCTAAAAACGCGTTACGGGCACTTTGCTTATTGTTCATTTTCAGAAAAACATCGCCCAAAGTATAATTACCACTCTGGCTGTATACGTCGCCTTGTTCAATAAGACGTTCCAGTTCGGTACTGGCTTTGGTATAATTACCCACTTTGTAATAAGTGTAGCCTATTTGGTAGCTATCCTGGGTGTTTTGGGTTTTACCCTGGTCGCGCGCCTGGAAGCGGTCATAATATTTAACTGCGTTATCATAATCGGCTTTGGCAAAATACGACGCGGCAATAATACGCAGCATTTCTGTTTCATGCTCCTGGTGGGTATTGTTTACAATAGGAACCGCGTAACTGAGTACATCGTTATAACGTTTATCTAAAAAGTAAACTGCCGATATATAATAAGGATAGCTGCTTTGGTATTTTTTTGAATTTTTAAGTTTTTCAAAATTCGCAAGGGCCAGGTGATAATCCTTGTTAAGATAGGCTATATAAGCAAAGTAATAGGTAGCGTCTTCTGTAAATTCCGATCTTTTATTTTTCACCTCGGCAAAAAGCAGTTGGGCGTTTTTAAAATCGTTGATAGAGAAATAGGCGTAGCCTTTACGGAATTTATATTCGGTGTTGTCATGGCCGTTAAGCTCGCCTGCCTGCACTTTATCAAACCAGCGGAGAGCGTCCTGGTACTTGCCTTGTTTAAAATAGGATTTTCCTATCTGAAAGTAGGCCAGTTTGGTTAAAGGATTTTCAGGATGTTCTTTTATAAAACGAAGAAACATGCTTTCGGCATCGTCATTTCCGAGATTAAGGGCGCAAAAGGCTTCGTAATACTGACAGTTTTCTTTTACCAATGACAGCTCAGACTCAAACTGAGGCTGGGTGCTTGTTTTAAGCCTGGATGCTTCAACAAGGCGAAATTGCTCCGCAGCGGCAACATATTTACCCTTGTCCATCAGGTCAATTGCCGTATGGTAAGTACGGTATATTTGTGAAGAAGGGTTTTGCTGTGCGCGGGCTGTGGAAACAATAAATACCGGGATTAACAGGGAGATGTATTTAATTTTGATCATAAAGCGCATACTAACGATGGTGCTAAATTAGCGAAACGAAAAAGAGCAGTTAACATAAGTAATTAACAAATGTGGAAAACACTTTTAACTTAACGAAGGTAATACTTAAGATAATATGTGTGTGGAAAACTTTAAAATTGTTGGCCATTACCATAGCACTGGTATCGGGGCAAAAGTAAGTAAATTGTATTTACGGGTGCAATTTATTTCACAATTAAGCATTATATAACATGCTGCAAGGTGTAACATTTGTAATTGTTTTGGCAAGCCCGTTTTATTATCGGCTAAGGCTGGCGGATGTGATATTGCTATTGATTTTTTTAATTTCCCCGCTGCTTTTAAATGCACAAAAAATAGCTGGCCCCATTGTTTTAAATAATGAGCGATTGCCCTTTGTGGCAAAAGAGTTTTTTATAAGCGCGGTTACAGATGAACGTGACGACCGCAGCGCCGTTGCCTGGCTTTTACCTCCGTCAGAAACTGCAACTACCCCATATAAGGTTGATTTTAAAAATGGTGCACAGTTGGCAGTAAAGCAGTTTGTTGATTATGCCATACCACCAAATAAGCTTTTGCGTCCGGTGATCATCCGGATCAAAAAATTAAAGCTAACGGAAAGCCAGCGGGCGGACGGGCGTATAGAAGGTAAAATAGAGGAATGGTTATCATTTGATTTGAAACGTACTTATGATAACGTGCATTTGGTTGATTACCGAACGAGTGCCACTTATTACCGCATAGCCTCGCAGCAATATGACGCTGAAACTTTGCTGCGCCGCACTATACAGGCTGGTTTAACCTATTTTAATACCTGGATAAACCGCGAGGCCGATACCAATATAAAACTGGCCAGGGGGGTGAAGCTTATTTTTACTGACTATACAGAACAACCCGAAGGCGATACTATTTATTATGCAACCAACAGGCCGTTACGCTGGGACGATTTTAAAGCTGCGCCGATAGGAGAAAAATACGAGGCCTCGGTTTTGCCAAGTATTGGCTATACCGAACGTGTGGAGGTATTGAAAGGGATGGTAAATGTTAATTTGGCTATCAAAGTGTTTTTACCGAAAAGCGCATCATGGGTAAGAAACGGTGGCGGTAGCGCTTATAGTTTAAACCATGAGCAACGGCATTTTGATATTGTGAAATTAATTGCCGAAAGGTTTAAAAAGAAGTTGAGTGCTGAAAAACTTCCGGTTGATAATTATGACGGTTATATTAACGTGGATTATTTGGAAGCATTTCATGAAATGAATGTAATGCAGGACCAGTATGACAACGAAACCGGTCATGGCATAAATCAATATATGCAACAGCAATGGAATGAGAAGATAGATAAAGAGCTGGGGAATTTCAAATTGTGACATGGTGGTGTAGTAGTGATTGGTGAGTGGTGAGAAGTGAGTGGTGAATGGTTAAGGGTGAGGGTACGACGAACGAGTTAGTTAATTCTGTGATGTCTGTCAGGCAGAAGAATCGAGGTTTATGGTAAACCAGCGAAAACTAAAATGATCATTTGAAGTGGCGATCGGGCCTCTGAAGATTGCGAAATCGGACATTCCGTATTCCAAATAAAAAAATATCTTTCATTTGTTTTTGAAAGTTTGGGAAGTTAATTACATTTGTGCATGGAGTTGCCTGAAGCAAAATTAAAATTTATTGAAGCCTGGGGTAAACTGGGGTCGGAGTGGGGGATTAACCGCACTATGGCTCAAGTGCATGCTTTGCTGTTGGTTTCGCCCGAGGCTTTAACTACCGAAGCGGTAATGGATGAGTTGAGCATATCACGCGGCAATGCCAATATGACCCTGCGTGACTTGATTGACTGGGGACTGGTTGAAAAACAACATAAGACCGGCGAGCGCAAAGAATACTTTTACGCCGAAAAAGATACCTGGACTATTGCAAGGCGTGTGGCTGAAGAACGTAAAAAACGTGAACTTGATCCTGTGATAAAAATACTTAGTCAGCTATCGGAGGTAAAGGGCGATGAAAAAGATGCGGCTTTTAAGGCATTCAATTCATCAGTAACCAATATCAATAAACTGGCAAATAATGTGAATAAAACCTTAGAGACCATGCTCAAGGCAGAAGAGAACTGGTTTTTTGGTGCAATATTTAAAATATTCAAAAAATAGGAAGTAGTGTATTTATGCAGCGGTGTTCAATTGCTTGCTGATGCTTCCTAATAGATCTTCTATATCAAAAGGCTTTGCTATAAAATCATTGGGAGCTCCAATTTGATTTAAGGATTTGGAAACGTCGTGACTGGCAGATACTAATATCACGGGTATGTTTTGTGTTTCACTGCTGTTTTTAACACTGCGGCAAAGCTCGCGGCCGTCCAAATTACCCAGCATTATATCAAGCAATATCAAGTCGGGCTGACTTTCCTTTATTTTATCAAAAAGATAGTGCCCATCTGTAAGGGTTTCAACTTCATATCCCGATTCTTCAAGAATGTACTGTATAACCTCTAAAATATCACTGTCGTCATCTACAGCTAAAATCCGTCTCATGCTTATTTGTTTAGTATCTTCAAGTAATTGCTCTTAGTGATAAAGCGTTTTCCATGTGCAGCAATTAATGTACCAGTTTTGTGACAAATGCATGAGGCGTAGATAAAATATTGCGTTTTCGCTTAATTGCGAAATGATTTTATACTTAATAAGTATAAAACAGCTATAAACGTAAAGTGTATATAATTTTTATTTAGTGCCTGTTTAAGTGAACATCACTATAAAACAGGACAAGTGACAATATTAACCGACCTGGTTAATTGTCTTTGTTAATCATCACATAAGAGGCTTTTTTGCACCTCGCGCAAAAATATTTTCTTATAGGTAGGAAAAATAAAACTTTTTTTGTGAACCAGCCTCTTCTCAGTTGAAAATGAAATGGTTCGCCGCACTTTGAGCAGTAATATTTTTTTCTTGGTTGAGTACTTAAATTCTGATCGTCCACTATAGATAATAAAGGGCGACAAATTACAATACTTACTTAAATAATTATAGATAGAGATTCAATACTGACCTAAAAGTAGGTGTGGATTAATTTGAAATAGAAAAAATAAGAAATGAATTAACTAAACACATACCGCTTGCGCTGGCATCTGTAGCAAAAGTATCGCTTTAAAGGAAGAAAGAATAATATGGTTTTTACAAAGAAGCTTCGCGGTATCCGGCTGTCAAGCTCTGTTTTGCATTTTGGGCATACAGGCATTTTTTTATGCTGTTTCTTGTCGTCTTGGTTTGAAGTAATCGGGATAACCATAAAACAGTCCAGCGTTTACTATATTTTATATATTTATTTAAAGCAGCCATAACAAAACTAAGAAAAATATCAATATATTAAACATGTTGCTTAATTATTGATGAAATGAAATTTTATTATGGATAATTATGTTAAAATTATAAAATAGGTTATATGCCGGACTACCTTTTTATTTATTTATCAAAAAGTATGAGAAATTCATAGGTAACGGCATCAAATTATACGGTTTTAAGCAGCCCGGGCGGGCATTGCCACAATATTTTTACTTAGTGTTGGTAGTGCAGTTATATAATAGTTATTTATATTAAATTGTTAACTTTTTCTACAAGCTCAGTTAAATCGAAGGGTTTATTAATTACATCATCGCAGCCGTAATTGCGCAGGGTGGTATCCTTATTTAAGTATGCGGAAAATATAATTACCGGCACATTTCCAAACCGGGGATGTAACTTGATATTTTTACAAATTTCGCCGCCGTTAGTGCCTGCTACGCGGTAATCCAATATAACCAGGTGGGGAACAAACTGTTCCATTAGTGGCAGCACCTCGGTACTGTTTGATGTGCTTTTTACTTCAAATTGTTCATAAGTGAGTGTTTCATGAACAATATCCAATATATCCTGATTATCGTCTAACACTAAAATCCGTTTTGACATAAGAATATTAAAAGTGAAAAGGTCGAAAATGTACTAAAGTATATGTTAACTAATGCCAATTCAAACGCAACAGCCTCGCCTAAAAAATTTACCGCATTAATAAACATGTAAATTTAACTAATTTTATATCATTGAAAAAAAAGTCGGGCTGAAATTGTATGAATATTTTGTTTTAATTACGATTTTGAAAAAAAAAGATCAAAATAAACCAACGCAATGTATTGAGGATTTAATTTCGCAAGCCCCGGTGGCTATCAGTTTTTTGAGAGGATTTGAGCTCATAATTGAATCGGCCAATCAGCATATCTTGGAATTATGGGGTCGCCAGGAAAATATAATAGGTAAGCCCCTTAACCTTGCTTTACCCGGCCCCGGTAATAAAACTTACGTAAAACTAATAAGCGAGGCATATAAGAACGGGCATATATATTATGGGTATGAAACCAAAATATTGCTTAACCGCAACGGGTACGACAACCTGTTTTATTTTGACTTTGTTTATAAACCGGTTACAGATACCCTCAACACGGTAATTGGTGTGTTGGTTGTTGCTACGGAAGTAACCAAACAGGTGGTAGCAAGACAACTTCTTGAAGATGCCGAAGAACGGCTGCGGCTGGCCATTCAAGCTACCGGCATAGGCAGCTGGGATTTTGATATGGTGACAAATGATATCATTGCATCATCCGAGCTTTCTGAAATATTGGGCCTTGATCCGGAGGAAAAAGCGACCAGTGCGCAATTGCAGGAATTAATACATCCCGACGACAGGGATATGGTAGAAAAGGCTTTTGAAAGAGCCATACAAACAGGCGTTTATTTCCATGAGGCACGTATAGTTTGGGCCGATGGATCAATACACTGGATAAAAACCAGTGGAAAAGTTATTTACGATGAGCAGCATAAGCCTTTACGCATGCTTGGTACCATTAATGACATTACCGAACATAAGCAGGACGAGATCATGAAAAATGATTTTATTGCAATGGCCAGCCATGAGCTCAAAACGCCGCTTACTTCTCTTAAGGCCTATACACAATTACTTGCGGCCAAGGCTAAAAAAGCGGGTGATGAGTTTTTTATAAACGCACTTGAAAAATCTGAAAAGCAGATCAATAAAATGACCAGGCTGATATATGGATTTCTTGACCTTTCAAAAATTGAGGCTGGTAAGATGCAGCTTAATAGCCAGCTTTTTGATGTCAGCGCGTTAATTACCGAAGTAGTAGCTGATAATATAGCCATTGCACCGGGGCATAACCTGTTTTTTACCGGTCACCCACCTATTCATATTGTTGCCGATAGGGAAAAGATAGCGCAGGTACTTGGTAATTTGATCAGCAATGCCGTAAAATACTCGGCAAAGGGTAGTACAATAACAGTTGCAGCCAATGTATATGGCCAAACTTTAAGTGTGAGTGTAAAAGATCAGGGTATAGGTTTAAAATTAAAAGACCAGCAAAATATATTTCAGCGTTTTTACCGGGTTGAAAATGAAAGTACCCACAGGCTATCGGGTTTTGGCATCGGTCTCTATTTGTCGGCCGAGATCATCAAACTGCATCAGGGAAAGATCGGGGTTGAAAGTGAAGAAGGTAAGGGTTCAGAATTTTTCTTTTTACTTCCGCTGCCCGCGCATCAGTAGTTATATGTAACGGTTTTATCTGCAAAAATCCGAAACTCAAATATTGTTATTACTTTAGGCCTATAACCATAGCTTATTTTCATAAAAGCTATTACCTACGTATAACAATTAAATATGGCACTACTAACTATTTTTATCTGCATTGTTCTGCTTGTTTTATTAGTAAGCTGGGCTAAGCTTAATCCATTTATAGCCTTCTTGCTGGTATCTATAATTGCCGGCCTTATGTTGGGTATTCCTATAACTAAAGTTACCGCATCGGTACAAAAGGGCATGGGCGATATACTGGGCCAGTTACTTATTATTATTTGCCTGGGGGCTATGCTGGGGAAATTGGTAGCGGTGAGCGGAGCGGCCCAAAAAATTGCCGAAGTACTGGTTAACGCTGTTGGCGAAAAGCATATTCAATGGGCATTGGTAACCGCCGGTTTTATTATAGGCATCCCCTTGTTTTATGGTATTGGCTTTGTGCTTATGGTTCCGCTTATATTTTCGGTAGTTTATAAATATAAATTACCTGCAGTATATATAGGCTTGCCCATGCTGGCTTCGCTATCAGTAACCCACGGATTTTTACCGCCGCACCCTTCGCCATCAGCGCTGGTTGTGCTGTTCCATGCTAATATGGCCACAACATTTGTGTATGGCCTTATGATAGCCGTTCCGGCCATTATACTGGCTGGTCCGGTATTTGCCAAATTCCTGAAAAAAATACCCTCAGAACCGCTGGCCACATTCAGGGCCGAAGAACTGCCGGCAGATAAGTTGCCCGGCGCGTTCAATAGCTTTTTTACCGCCCTGTTACCGGTAATGTTGTTAATGCTCACCGCATTTTTTCCGTATATGGGTATCAAAAATGCAGGCTTATTAAAGCTAATGACCTTTTTGGGCGATCCTTCTATTGTAATGCTGATAGCCCTTATTGTGGCAACCTGTACACTTGGAATAAAGCAGGGGCGCAGTATGGGCCAGCTGGCGGTGAATTTTACGGATGCCATAAAAGACATCGCGCTGATACTACTGATCATTGCCGGGTCAGGCGCTTTTAAAGAAGTACTGACCGCCAGCGGTGTAAGTAACCAGATAGCAACCCAGCTACAGCAGTTTAATTTACCCCCGCTGCTTTTGGGCTGGGTAATCGCGGCTATCATACGTATCAGTTTGGGCTCGGCTACAGTAGCCGGGTTAACGGCTGCTGGCATTGTTGCTTCATTGGTATTGCAAAACCATGTAAACCCCAATTTAATGGTGCTGTCAATAGGAGCGGGCAGTCTCGCATTTTCACATGTGAACGATTCAGGCTTTTGGCTATATAAAGAGTATTTTAACCTGAGTATAAAAGATACCATTAAATCATGGTCGGTAATGGAATCATTGGTTTCTGTTATTGGCTTAATAGGAGTATTGATCCTAAACCAGTTTGTAAAATAGCCTGTCGATATGAAAAAGATCGTAGCACATATAACCGCTTTTGCAATCATGATGCTGATAAACAGCACCGTTAATGCACAGCAACCTGCAACTGGTAATTTTTTTACCTCATTTGATGGTACAAAGATATATTATGAAGTAAAAGGCGAAGGCTTTCCTGTTATGCTTATACATGGATTTTCGGGTACTGGCGAAGGCTGGAAAAAAGGGCCGCTGTATAACGATCTGCTGGATGCCGGTTACCAGGTAATCATATTGGATCAACGGGGCAATGGGCGGTCAGACAAGCCGCACACAGATGCAGCGTATGCCAATGATGCCGAAGCCAAAGATATTATGGGTTTGGCAACCAGCTTAAAACTAAAAAAATATTATGTGGTTGGCTATTCCCGCGGTTCCATCATAGCCTCGCGCTTGTTGGTGCTTGATAAACGTATACAAAAACTGGTTATGGGTGGTATGGGTGACGCTTATACAAATCCCGACTGGCCCAGGCGGGTACATGCCTATAAAGCACTCATGGGCGATACCTCTTTTCATGATGTTGACGGTATGGTGAAATACATACACAGCAATCCGCTTTTTGATATAACAGCCCTGGCCCTGCAGCAAAAATATCAGCCTTCAACAAGTAAAGCGGAGTTAGCCAAAGTAACTATCCCTGTGATGATCATATGCGGTACCGAAGATAAGGACGGTGGATCTGAGGAAGGGCTTAAGCAAATGATTCCCGGCGCGCGGTTAACTTATATTCCCGGCGACCATAATATTGCCGGCAAAAGTGTACAGTTTTCATCTACCGTACTTGCATTTTTAAAATAGTTAATGGGAGACTCCCTTTTTAGCTATTTAAAGGAGACATTTGCAATCGGCCCGTTATTTGCATAGGTGTTATAAGAATGGTTTTTTATTAACATTTATCAAATACCTATGAAAAAGCTCATAATATATGTTTGCCTGTTCATAGCGTTCTTGCTAACGTTCGCATTTAAAACACAGGCTCAAACTAAGAAGAAAAAAGACATCAGTCCCCAAGGCAAAGGCGCCATTATAGGCGGCGCTGGAGGCGCCGTAGCGGGCGGCATAATCGGCCATAATGTAAAAGGCGCGTTAATAGGTGGTGCTATAGGCGCCGGCGGTGGTTATATTATCGGTAACGAAAAACGCCGTGCGGAAGAAAAAAAGAGGCGTGCCTGGCGCAGGGCGCATCCAAGGCACCATCATCATTACACAACAACCGCTGATGGTACCAGACATTAATAATTATGTTAAAAATAGTTAAAAAGCCTGCGGCCCGTTCTTTACCGCGGGCTTTTTATTAATTTATCTGCTTAAAATATAAATGTGTTACGAAAATGCTGTTTTATACGTTAATATAACAGGTAATTACAAACATAGGGTTTCCATATTTTGTTTAGTGTAATAATGGGTAAAAGGGGTTTTGTATTATTTTTCTGTTTGTTCCCGGTTATTGTGAAGGCACAAAACCTTCCTGACTCTGTTAAAATTAGTGAAGATACCGTAATAGCCCAAAGAGATCTGATTGATATAGCCAGATCATTATTTAAAATAAAGCCCAGAAAGATATCGAGTAATGAGCGAAAAAAGGTTTATTTCTCTATTTTACCCATTTCCTCATCGGATGGCCGAAGCGGGGGGCGGGCATTGTTTACATCAACCACAGCAGCCTTTTACCTCGGCAACCAGGAAACAACTAATCTTTCCAGCTTAACATTTACACCCTATTTTAATTTTAAGGGCCGGTATGGTTTACCTATAAGGTCAAATATCTGGCTAAATGATAATCAATGGAATATTACCGGAGATACACGCGTGTTGGTTTATCCACAATATACCTGGGGTTTAGGTGGCGGCCAGCTTGAAAGTGATAAGTTTTTGGTTAACTATAATTACGTACGTTTTTATCAAACAGTACTAAAAAAAATCAAGCCCTATTTTTATGCGGGTTTGGGATATAACCTTGATTATTATATGGATATTGAAAGTAACGGAGGTGTTTCCCTGCGCGATTTTACAGGATATAAATATGGTACCTCGGGTGATCAGGATGCTTTTTCATCAGGCGTAACCTTAAATTTGTTATATGATAGTCGTAAAAATTCCATCAATCCATTACCGGGAGCGTATGCCAATGTGGTTTACCGGGTTAATAGTAAAGCAATAGGCAGCCATACCAACTGGCAGTCTTTATATATCGACCTCCGTAAATATGTATCGCTAACCCACTCGGGCCCTAAAAATGTGCTGGCATTCTGGTCTTTTTTCTGGACGTCCATTACACCCGGCACGCCGTATCTTAACCTGCCGAGTCTTGGTTGGGAACCCTACCAGCGGTCGGGCAGGGGTTTTGTGCAGAACAGGTATCGCGGTGAGCGACTGGCCTATTTTGAAACAGAGTACCGGCGCGATATTACCCGTAACGGCTTACTGGGCTTTGTTTTGTTTGCCAACGTAAACTCTGTTACCGAACCCAATAGCCATAATTTTGTTTACTGGCGTCCGGCTGGGGGAACCGGGCTGCGCCTTAAGTTCAATAAAAAGTCGGGTACAAATATCAGCCTTGATTATGGGGTTAGTAAAAACTTCTCGTCAATAAACCTTAATTTGGGAGAAACTTTTTAGGGTAAGAGAATCCTGCATCGTGAAAAAAACTTTTCTCCGTTCATTCACTTTGTTTGCTTTTAAAATGACAAATTAAGGATGAACGTTTTTAAATATAAGCCCTATTTTTGCGGCATGTTTTTATCCGAGCATTCGTAGCAATACTCTCCTCCCGCACATCACCGGTAATTTTGCCCTGTATTCATTTCTTATAACTTTGGTCTTTCACTGATCATCCGCCAAAAAATCAATATGACAAAAAAACGATACCTTTCTTTAATTCTTATTCTGGGGTCATTAACGGCTTTGGGGCCATTTTCTATTGATATGTACCTGCCGGCTTTTAAATCAATTGCAAAATACCTGCATACCACTACTGATCAGGTAGCCCTGTCATTGTCCAGCTTTTTTATAGGTATCTCCGCGGGACAATTGTTGTATGGCCCCCTGCTGGATAGATTCGGGCGTAAAAATCCGCTGTACTTTGGATTGGGCTTGTACATTGTGGCATCTATAGGCTGTTATTTTTCAACTTCGCTCGAAATGCTTATTGTACTGCGGTTTTTCCAGGCGGTGGGTAGTTGCGCGGCTACTGTTGCCTCCATGGCCATGGTACGTGATCTGTTCCCGGTTGAAGATAACGCAAAGGTGTTTGCCCTTCTTATACTGGTGCTGGGCGCGTCGCCTATGCTGGCCCCCACAATAGGCAGCTATGTAGCCGCCGCGTTTAGTTGGGAAGTTATATTTTTGATACTCACAATTATATCAGTACTGATATTGCTGGCCGTTATATTCTTTTTACCAGAAAGTTATCAGCCCGATCCTGGCTATTCTTTAAAACCTAAACCCATAATTGGTAATTTTTTACAGGTGATGAAAAACCCGCAGTTCTTTACATACTCATTAAGCGGCGCTTTTGCATTTGCAGGGCTGTTTGCCTATGTTTCATCATCGCCAATTGTGTTTATTGAGGTATTTAAGGTGAGCGAGAAGGGGTTTGGCTGGATATTCGCCTTGCTTTCTATCGGTTTTATAGGATCAAGCCAGGTGAATAGCATGCTGATGAAGAAATTTAAAAGCGAACAAATGGTTAACGTTTCGCTTTTTAGCATGGTCATTATCTCCGTAATATTTTTGATAGGTTCACTCAATGGCTGGTTTGGCATTGGCGGTACAATTGTAATGATATTTGGGGTTTTAAGCTGTGTAGGTATTTGTTACCCCAACACGGCAGCATTGTCGCTGGCTCCATTCACTAAAAACGCGGGAGCTGCATCAGCATTATTGGGCGCATTTCAAATGGCTATTGGTTCGCTGGCATCAGTTGGTATTACTTTAATAAAAAGCCATAGCCCGCTGCCCATGGCAGGGGTTATGGCAGCATCAGCAACGGTAGCGCTGTTAATATTGCTGACAGGTAAACGGTTTATTAAAAATAAAATAGAGGCCGAAAAAGGCGCCGCGGTCATGGCGCATTAAAGGCGCCGGCTTAGATAAAAGATTACGCGAAGTTTGCCTTAACGGGATACTTTATGCTAATACTTCGTCAATAATTCCAAATTCTTTGGCTTCGCCGGCTATCATCCAGTAGTCGCGGTCTGATACATCATGCACTTTTTGATAAGGCTGGCCGCTGTGTTTGGCTATGATCTCGTATAGTTCTTTCTTTAATTTCAATACCTCACGGGCCGTTATCTCAATATCCGAAGCCGGGCCCTGTACCCCGCCCAACGGTTGATGGAGCATTACCCTTGAGTGGCCCAGGGCTGCACGTTTACCCGTAGCTCCGGCGCACAATAATACCGCCCCCATTGATAAGGCCATACCCGTACAAATAGTGGCCACATCAGGACCGATGAAATGCATAGTATCATAAATACCTAAACCGGCATATACCGACCCTCCCGGCGAATTGATATACATCTGGATATCTTTCTTTGCATCGGTTGATTGCAGGAACAGCAGCTGCGCTTGTATAATGTTGGCTACGTTATCATCAACGGCCTGGCCCAGGAAAATGATACGGTCCATCATCAGCCGCGAAAATACATCCATCTGGGCCACGCGCATTTCGCGTTCTTCGGTTATGTAAGGTGTCATGGCCACTGGCATGGCGTTTTTTTCGACTCCGGAAATAAAACTATCTACCTTAAAACCGGCAATAGCATGGTGCATGACGGCATATTTGCGGAATTCCTGTTTATCAATATTCATAAAATTTATCGTTTTTTTTGGTAAGGTGTTTTACCGGTTTAAAAATATACGTGCTATTTTTTGCCTGAAGCTTAAATGCTCCGGTTGGGTAAATAATTGCTGATGTACGGCCTCTATTTCGTGTTTTAACTGCTTGCGGCTATATTGTTGTACCAGGCTGTAAACCTGTTGTTGCGATGAAACCTTATTTTGCAGATCAGCATCGAGCAGCATTTTGGC
This sequence comes from Mucilaginibacter pocheonensis, assembly GCF_031456535.1. Lineage (NCBI taxonomy): Bacteria > Pseudomonadati > Bacteroidota > Sphingobacteriia > Sphingobacteriales > Sphingobacteriaceae > Mucilaginibacter > Mucilaginibacter pocheonensis. The sequence goes on along the minus strand of NZ_JAVDUU010000005.1, from coordinate 99,172 downwards.
TTCAAACAAAAGCGCTGCGCCAGGCGTATGGCGTTGAAGCAGATGATCTTCTATCGCTGCTATTTCATTCAAGGAAGTCCTCATACGTCAATGCTTTTTGTTTTACTGTTTCCCTTACTTTTTCAATGCACTTGTATTTTTGCACGGTTGCCGAGCGCACTCCCGAAAAACCAAATAGTTGCGCCACCCTTGTCATGGGCAATTGATCATAGTAAAAAGCACGGAGCAATTCCATGCAGCGTTTTCCGGCTGTCTCTAAAAAATTTAATAATTTATCCTCAGCAACAGGCAATGTAGTTTCAACCGCTATATGGGCTGCATAACTATCATCAAGCCGTGTGGTTTGGTTGCCTTCTTTATATCGCCTGATCCACAGATAGCGGGAAATACCGTAAATGTAAGCCCCCACGCTGCTGTTGACAGTCATATCAGCCGACCGGCTTTTTTCATAATAACTCACCAGTGCATCCTGAAATACATCTTTAGCCTCCTCAAATGATCCGCCGCATTTGGCCACATATTTGGCCACTGCCGGGAATACCTTTTGATATAGTGCTGTAAAAAGCTGTTGCCTTGCAGCCTGCTCTTCTAAATTAACTGCATCCATTGTTTACTGTTTATTACTATGTGTAAATTATAACAGCTATATCACCATTTTTTTGAAAAAAGATCTTAAATAAACAACCGGCCGATAAAATAAATTACTCGCCCCTCACCATTTAAAACTTACTTGCCCTTAATGCTGTTACTTTTGAACCTTCGGCACCTATGGTTTCAAAAACGATCTTTGATTCGGTAAGTTCGGATACGGTGAAAACAAAATCGCGGGTTTTACCGTCGGGCAATTTTTCAGTTACTTTTATATTACTGCCATCGAGACTATAATTGCCATGCGATAAAAATTTGCCGCCCCATACAATAAGCCATTTCCGCTCGGGTGTAAATTGTATATAAGGAGCCGCCTCATCCAACTCCGCTTTTTTCATGGTATCCGGCGGACTGGCATTAGGGTGTTCTATTTTTATATATTTCCATTTGCCGGTGAGCGTTTCGCTGTTAACAGACGGCTTGCACGATGCCATGACGCATAGCATGAAGGCTAAAAGTAAAAAGGTGTTATTTTTCATGATAGCATTAAAGTTCATCTAAGCTATACAATTACCAATTAAAAATAAAATCCAGACTTAGAGGATCAGCTTTTGTTTTTAAGTTGCTTTTTTAACCTTTCCTCGGCTCTTTTTACCTCATCTTTTTCGCTGATGGGCCCCTCGGTGTTCAGTTCCTTTGATGTTTTACTGTCTGTAGCTTTTTTATTATTGGTTTTTTTCTTTGATGCTGAAGTATTCATAATTACAGGGATTAATGAGATACATACACTTATTTAACTACCGGCACATTGAAATGTTTACAAATACTTATAAATCCTCCACATCCTTTTAATCAGGCGAATCCAGGTTCAGAGAGCTCATTACTGGCAGTCAAAAATATTTTTTAAAAAAAATGTAACAAAGAAAAATCACAACCGTCATAATGACACTATATAGCCAAGGTACTCCAATCCAGTTAAGCTATAAGTTATTGTGAGGGCCCGCACCTTAAGGGTTCCGTTAAAAAATCAAATACTTAAATCTTTTTAAAAAAATGAACAATCTAATTGTGATGTTTTGGTGGGCTGTGCCTGTCATTCTGCTTTTGCTGATGTACAAATTTGTTTTACGTGTGTTTTTCGGTATGGTTATCGTGCCTGATAACCGTATTGGCCTGGTGGTTAAAAAGTTTACCTTGTCGGGTAAATCACGTCTGCCCGATGGTCGTATTATTGCCACTAACGGCGAAGCCGGCATGCAGGCCAAGGCACTTGCACCGGGTTTATATTGGAGCATGTGGCCCTGGCAATACAGTATCACCATGGAGCCGTTTACCATTATTGAACAAAATAAATTGGGGCTGGTAAAGGCAAAAGATGGTGCGCCGTTTGATACAGGCCGTGTATTGGGTAAGCCTGTTGATTGTGACAAGTTTCAGGATGCCATAGCGTTTCTGGATAATAATGGCCAAAAAGGTCCACAGGCTGCTTTTCTTACCCCGGGTAGTTACCGTATCAATACCTTCTTGTTTGAAATTGAAATGGTGCCCATTACCCAGATCCATGAAAACAAGGTAGGGATAGTTACCACACTCGATGGCGAGCCGCTGGATAAAGGCGAAATTGCCGGAGAATCAGTAGTAGGGCACAAAAACTATCAGGATCCTATAGCATTTATTAACGCAGGTGGCCGCAAGGGCTTGCAGGAAGATGTGATACTGGCCGGTACTTACTACCTTAATCCCTGGTTTGTAATTGTGGAGCAGGTTGATATGACCTATATACCTATTGGTTATGTGGGTGTGGTAAACTCCTTTGTTGGCCCCGAAGGTAAGGATACCAGTGGTGATGCTTTTAAACACGGTAATATTGTTCATCGTGGTCAAAAAGGCGTTTGGGAAGACCCGCTTGACCCTGGTAAGCATCCTATTAACATTTACACTCACGCGGTGGAGGTTGTGCCTACAACAAATATTGTGCTTAACTGGGCCGATAGCCGTACCGAAGCGCATGAGCTGGATAAAAATCTGTGTACCATTACGGTAAGGTCAAGTGATGGTTTTACATTCAATTTGGATGTGTCACAGATCATCCACGTGCCACGTAATGAAGCGCCAAAAGTAATAGCCCGTTTTGGTAAGATGAAAAACCTGGTATCGCAGGTACTGGAGCCTACTATTGCCAACTATTTCCGTAACTCGGCGCAAAGGAGTGATGTGATAGGCTTTTTGGCCAACCGTATCCAAAGGCAAAGCGATGCTCGTGATCATATAGGCGCAGTATTAACAACCTATAATGTAATTGGGGTTGATACGCTGATAGGCGATATAGTGCCACCTGCCGCATTGATGAAAACCCTTACCGACCGTAAACTGGCCGAGGAGGAAAAAGTAACTTACGAGATACAACGCCACGCCCAAATTGAGCGTAAGGAATTTGAAAGCGCCAGGGCTGGTGCCGATATGCAGCCAGAGGTTGTAAAATCAACCCGCCAGGTGGAGATCAATACGCAGATGGCGGCTTCAAAAGTTGCCGCATCACGTGGTGAGGCCGAAGCCAAGACCATTAATGCCAAAGCTGATGCCGAAGTGAGGATCACGATAGCTAAAGCCGATGCCGAAGCCAAAACAGTAAATGCCAAAGCCGATGCGAACGCAACTGAAGTAAATGGTACTGCCGAAGGTGCTAAGATCAAGGCCATAGGTTTGGCCGAAGCCGAGGTAACCAAACAAAAGACAGAGGCAATGGGTACCGAACAATATGCTATTGTACGTGTAGCCGAAGCCCTGGCCAGTAACGGAATCAGGCTTGTGCCAGAAATATTGGTTAGCGGAAAAGATGGTGGCGGTAATGGTATGATTGATGCTTTGATAGGCAGCGAAATGCTTAAAAAATTACAAAACGAAGCCGTAAAAACACCGGACGCTTTGCATAAAAAAGCGGGCGGCAACGGTAAGCAAACTGATATTGAATAACCTTAATACCTAATGCCTATCACCCGGGTGCCCCTTCATTGGGGCACCCTTTTACTTGATATCAAATGTTAATTTTAGTTAAAAAAATATGATGGGCGATTGCAGAACCGCATCTTCTGATTATTTTTACTGATGCTTCGTTACCTGCTTTTAGTTTTTATGGGTTGTTTTATCACGTCTGTGGCCTGCGCACAGGGTGTTCAAAATGGTACTGTGTTGGAATACAAAACCCGTGTAGTGTTGCAAGGCATTCAGGTTGAAAATAAGACTACCGCCAAAGTAGTAGTAACTGATAAAGCCGGAAGGTTCAGCATCCCGGCAAAAACAGGTGATCTCTTGGTATTTACAGGCGCCTTTTACCGGCCAGATACCATATTGCTGACCAACCTGTTTGGGCGCGAAGTATTTTTAACACCTAAACAAACCACACTTGGTGAGGTAAAGGTAACTGGTACAGAGATTAAACAGCCGGCAAGCGGCTATAAAGCCCCCGATTTTCACGGGCAAACGATGGTTTACCAGCGCGATGCCAAATATCCCGAATATTATAAGGGTGGTGTTGCACTCAGGCTGCACTATTGGACAAAAGATGACAAGAAACGGCAAAAAGAGGAAGATTTTATAAAGAATCAACAAGTGCAGGATGAGATAAAGACAGTTTTCAATCCCGAAAACATAGCCAAGTACGTACCCTTAACCGGCGACGATATGAATGATTTTATATTGCTTTATATCCCATCGGTTAAAACCTATACCAGTACCGGTTTTAACCTCACAACTTATCTTGATACCTGTTACAAAGAATTCCTGAAATTAACTCCCGAGCAACGAAAAGCCGGTCATTTGATCAAATAATTGTTAACGAGTGTAACTATTGTTTAAAAATTGCATCCTTATAGATATAGTGTTAATTATATAACACACCTTAATCTGTAAAAATGTCAATCCAAACCTTTGTATCCCCCCCTGCAAATGACAGCATCACACAAACCGGTAAAATATTATATATTGATAACCTTAAAGTACTGCTTACCGTTTTAGTGGTACTACACCATACTTTTATTACGTATGGCGCGCCTGGAGGCTGGTATTACGCCGAAAAAACTACCAACTTAGGGGCACAAATACCCATGACCCTGTTTGTGGCCATCAATCAGTCGTTCTTCATGGGTTTTTTCTTTTTTATAGCAGCTTATTTTACCGGGCCATCCTATTGCAAAAAAGGTGCAGCACGCTTTACTGCCGACAGGCTGAAGCGACTTGGCATACCACTTGTATTTTACTCTTTCATATTATCGCCGGTATTAAGTTACCTGGTTTACAGATTTGCCCAGGGCAATAACATTACTTATTTTCAATACTTAAGCGGTTTTCATTCGTGGATTGATTTTGGGGTACTATGGTTTGTAGCTGCCCTGTTGCTTTTCAGTTTATTGTATGCAGGCATCATGCAACTGCTAAAAGGTATTGAAGTGCTATCCTTAGGGCAGTTGCCTCATACGCAAACTATTATTTTGTTTATCCTTACTCTTGTGTTGGGGAGCTACCTGGCAAGGTGCGTATTTCCGATTGGGTGGGTGCTGAAACCGGTAGGCTTTCAACTGGGGCACTTTGTACAGTACATTGCCTTGTTTGTTTTGGGCATAGTAGCCTGCAACGGGCAGTGGCTTAGTAAGGTGAGCTATAAAATGGGCAAAGGTTTTGCTGTTATGGCATTTGTGATGATTGTGATTGTTTTCCCCATAATTTATTTTGTAAAGGTGGCCACCAACAGTCCCGCCGAAACATTTAACGGTAACGGTCACTGGCAATCATTAATGTATGCCGGCTGGGAGCAGTTTACTGGTATGTTTATTATAATTGCGCTGCTTGGCTTAGCTAAACAAAAATGGAACAGCCAAACGTCGTTCATGAAAACATTGTCACGATCGGCCTTTGGCGTATATATTTTCCATCCGCTGGTACTAATCTCTTTGTCGATGTTGTTTAGACCCTGGGGAATTGACCCTGCGGTTAAATTGCTGGTTGTAGCGCCATTGGCTGTTGCGGGCTCATTTGGCTTAGCTCATTTACTCCTCAAAATACCCGGGGTTAAAGCGGTGATTTAACGTGTTGATATTAAAAAGGGGAACAACCCTTTGATCTATTGTGATAAAGGTTTCCTAAGTTTTTAAAGCTCAGGAAACCTTTCATTTTTATATACGGCGCTTGTATATTATGCTTTGTACCTGTCCGCAAACTCTAGGGCAAATGCTTCCAGCTTGCGCTTACCTGTAACAGCAGGTTTGTTCAAATCATAGTCCTCCCATAAGTTTCCCGAGCGAATAGCGGCGCCCATTTCCACAAAGTTTCCGGCAATTTCGTGGGATAACCCATTTTGCATCATCCCGTTTAAGGCTTGTTCATCGTTAAATTCAACCCATTGCAGTTCGGGTTTGTCAATGGCCGCACCCAAAACACTTGCTATTTCCGCGGCGGGGCGCTCATCGCTAACCAAATAACGCACGCTTTTTCCGGTAAAACCATGTTGAATTTCTTCGGCGGCCGCGGTAGCTATATCAGCCGGGTGCACCATGATGAGCCTTGCATTGCCGGGGTAGTTTGAACCCAGGATGCCCAGGTTTTTGATCATATCGATATTGCCGTAAAAATTAATATAAAAGAACGGCGTGCGCAAATGCTTTATGGCTGTATGCGCTAACTTATTCAGCGCTATTTCAACATCGTGCATGCCTGTAATAGGGCCTGTTCCTGAATCCAGATGCGCGCCAATGCTGCTTAAATTAACAACCCGTGTTACGCCCGATCTTTGGATGGCTTCCGCGTAATTTTTGCCGATTCCTCCAACATATTGCCGAAAATTGGATACCCCTAAACTGGGTGGAACCATGGTATAAACCACATCGGCGCCGGTAAAGGCCCGCGTAAGGAATTCAACATCGGTTACCAGGCCTATTGCGGGTGTTGCGCCCAGTTCTTCGATGTTCGCTGCTTTAGCTGCATTGCTGCTGATGATAGTAACCTGATGCCCTGCATCAATCAATTGCATGGCCAATGGTTTACTTATATTTCCTAATGACCCGGTGATGGTGATTTTCATGTTTTTAATATTTTGTTTTTGTTGGAAGCAAAAGTATATTTGTACTTACTTTTATACAAGTACTTACCCTAAAGTATGTATATATGACAGCAGTAAAAGAAAGCTCGACCATACAGGAAAATAAGCAGGGAGCATTTAAAGAGTGCCCGGTAACTTATGTAATGGAAAAAATAGGCGGATATTGGAAACCCATTATTTTATTCCATTTGCTATCGGGCAGTAAACGCTACAGCGAAATAAGAAAAGCGATCCCGGCAATTACCGAGAAAGTGCTGATACAGCATTTGAAACAGTTGGAGGCCGACGCTTTAATAAGTCGGGAGGCCAAGCCGGTAGTGCCTCCGTATGTTACTTATAGTCTTACCGAGGCGGGTACCCGTTTAAGGGCAATTTTATACCACATGGCGGTATGGGCAATGGAAGAGAGCGGCAGAAACCCTAAAATGTATTATAAAAGCCTGGACGAATTTCCCGGAAAGATTTTGCAGCCTGATGATGTGGCGTAAGGTGGGGAATGGTTTAGCTCACTTTCAGTGCGCCCAAGAGAAGTAATAATATGTAAAGTTTGTTGTGAGTAGTTTCGCCCCCTGCAGTGATGATGTGATTGGCAAACATGTCACGGGTAGTGATAAAGCCCGATAGGAATCTGAAGGAGAGAATGACGCAGAGGTCTGTCATCCTGAGGTACGAAGGATCTTCTTCGCCGGATTCTATTGAAGAGGATGCTTTACTCCGTTCAGCATAACGAATGCTTTTTGCACTATGCAATATATTCAGCATTCTTTATAAATTTGATAATGCGCCAGTATAACTTTTTTACCTATATACTAACCAATTACAATAAAAAGGTATTATATACGGGTGTCACCAATGATTTGAACAAACGCCTGTACGAACATTATTTTGGTGTTGATCAAAAGGAAAGCTTTACATCCAAATATAAATGTTATTATTTAGTTTGGTTTGAAAGACATCAGTATATTGATCATGCGATTGAACGTGAAAAGGAGATTAAAGGCTGGACAAGAAGTAAAAAGCTGAAACTTATTGAACAGGAAAATCCAAACTGGAGTTTCCTGAATCAGCAGATTATGGAATGGCCACCTTTATTATAAATTCTTTTTGAAAATGAATTTGTCATGCTGAACGTAGTGAAGTATCTTCTTAGATAGAAAAGTCCAGGCTCGGCAAGATGAAGAAGATCCTTCGCTATCGCTCAGGATGACAAGCTTTTATTTTACAACGCACACTTTGTCATGCTGAACGTAGTGAAGCATCTTCGATAGAAGAGTCCACGTTCAGCAGGGCGAAGAAGATCCTTCGCTATCGCTCAGGATGACAAGCTTTTATTTTACAACGCACGTTTGTCATGCTGAACGGAGTGAAGCATCTTCGATAGAAAAGTCCACGTTCAGCAAGGTGAAGAAGATCCTTCGTACCTCAGGATGACAAACTTTTGTGTTTGCAATTTTCTCTTTGTCATGCTGAACGGAGTGAAGCATCTTCTTCGATAGAAAAGTCCAGGCTCAGCAAGATGAAGAAGATCCTTCGCTATCGCTCAGGATGGCCTACTTTTGTATTCGTCAATGTTTATTGTGCCTTTAAACTATCAGCTTTGGCTTTGGCTTTTTTCTTGAAAAAACCGCGTAATAAAAAATTATGCTGTACGGCTTCCAGATCGTCATTTAACTTAACTGAGCTCTGCTGCAGGAGGTTTAATGTGCTTTGTACCTGCGCGGCTCCTTTAGGATCATTAAGCAGCACACCTATAGCATTGTCGGTGGTATTTAGCTTGTTACTGGCCTTGGTTAGGTTATCGGTTAGTGTTGAAGCGTTGGCAGCAGTTTTTTGCAATTGATTAACTGCCTGGCTTATCTGGTTAAAAGTAGTTGTATCCGTAAGCAGCTTATCGGCAAGACCGCCTTTGGTATTCATTTTATTGCTGAAATTATCAAGCTGGGCAGCCATGCGCGCCGCGCTTTGGGTAGTGATCTGCAGGTTACGCATAGCGCTGCGCAGTTGTATGGCCATAGTACTATCGGCCATTAATGTGCCCACAGTTCCTTTGCCTTCCAGTATTTTATGGCTTAATACTTTAAAATCAGTGGTAATAGCCAACAGGTTTTGGTTATTGTCCTGCAAGGTTTTAAGCATATCGTCGGTCGAAAGCATTTTTTCGGCTTGTAGTTCGTCGCCATCCTGTACTACCGGCGCTTGCGGACTGCCGCCATCAATAACAATGATCTTGTTGCCAATCAATCCGTCGGAACTTACTTTTGCACCTGCATTGCGGTGAATGTATTGTTGTGTGGCTTCGTCAATGTTCATGAACACCTGTACCCGTGACGGGCCAATGAATTTAACCGCACTGATGGTGCCCACCTTAACACCCGAGAACCATACGTTATTACCTTTTTTGAGGCCGGCAATATCACTGAATACCGAACTGATACGTATATTTTTTACAAAGCTTTTTTGCTGACCGCCAAGCGTAAATACGCCAAGTATAAACACTATAAGGCCGAGTGCTAAAAATATGCCCACTATAATCGCTTTTTTATTTTCTGTTGCATCCATAATAAATGGTATAATATCTGTTCTATTGTATAAAGTTATAGTCAAAAAAAGGTTTCACCCGGTCGTCAGTTGTGTTAAAAACTTCATCAAATGTACCTGTGCGTTGAAATTGTCCGTCGAGCAGCATGGCTATCCTGTCGCCGGTTTGTTTGGCGCAGGTAAGGTCATGGGTAATAATGATAGATGAGGTGTTGAAACGTTGTTGTACTTCGTTAATAAGGGCATTGATCTCAATGCAGGTTATAGGATCGAGCCCGGCCGTTGGCTCATCGTACAGCATAACTTCGGGTTTAAGGATCAGGGTACGGGCAATGCCAATTCGCTTACGCTGCCCGCCCGAAAGCTCTGCCGGCATCTGGTTAATGGTGTGCGACAAACCTACCGCATCGAGCACCGTTTCAACAGCTGTATTAATTTCTTTGCGGGTGATATTTTTTTGGTTACGCACCAACGGAAATTCAAGGTTTTTACGTACCGTCATACTATCATACAAGGCGCTGTTTTGAAACGAAAAGCCAATCCTGATGCGTAATTCCTGCAATTCTTTTTCAGTAATATGCGCTAAATTATGGCCCAGTACTGTTATTTCGCCCTCATCGGGTTTTAGTAAACCCGATATGATCTTGATCAGCACTGATTTACCGGTACCCGACCGGCCAAGCACTACCAGGTTTTCGCCCTGGTACAGATCAAGGTCGATACCGCGCAGTACGGCAAAATCTTCAAACGACTTTTTGAGCCCTCTGATGCTGATAACCGGGTTGCCATGATCTGCCTGTGTTTTTACTTTTTTCATGCCCTAAATTAACGGAACCAGCTGGTTATCTGTACAATAATGATCTCTTCAATAAATACCAAAAACATGGCGGTAACCACCGCGCCGTTGGCTGCTTTACCCACGCCCTCGGTTCCTTTGGTAGAGTTATAGCCCTGGTAGCAGCCAACAATGCCTATAGTGAACCCAAATACTATTGATTTGATGAGCGATGCCACAAAATCAACAAAAGTTAAAGGCTCAAACACCTGCTGTATAAATGTACTCCAGCTGGTGCCTTCATTTTGGCTTACGTTTAAATAACCGCCTAAGATGGCTATAAGACCCGTATAAGTTGATAAAATGGGTATAGTTAGGGTTGTGGCAAGTACACGGGTACAAACCAGAAATTTAAAGGGTTTGGTCCCTGATACCTCCATGGCGTCAATTTGTTCAGTTACCCGCATGGAGCCCAGTTCGGCACCAATGCTTGAGCCTACTTTGCCCGATGCTATAAGCGCGGTAACCAGGGGTGCCAGCGCACGCATAATAGCTATAGATACCAGTGATGGCAGCCATGACTGCGCACCAAACTCAGACAATGAAGGCCTTGATTGTTTGGTGAATATTACCCCGACAATAAACCCGGTTACTGATATTAAGGTGAAAGAACGCACGCCAACTTCAAAACACTGCCGTATTACTTCTTTAAATTCAAAGGGCGGCAGAAAAGCTTCCTTAAAAAAGCGAAGGATAAATTGATTGATCTTATACAGGTCGGTAAAAAAGTTGATAAAGCTTTGTTTGAGCTTTGAGTTCTTTTTTTGTACCGTTGTTGTTTCTGCTGTATCCATTAAATATGATATAGTAGGTATTTGTACAATTTGATTATGGTTATTTTACAATAACTTATAATATTTGTTTTGCTGCCAGCTACATTATCAGGTTTTTTTATGCTTTTGCATCATGAAAAACTAAGCTGCAGGTGCGTTTTTCAAAAACCAAAGCCGGGTTTTAAGATCGAAAACCAGCGGGTGTAAGTTAAGCAGGCAAAATTTAATAACATATTAAATTGAGTTTAAGTTTCTGACCATTTGGGTTAAAAATTTAAACTACAATCGCCTGCAAACCTAACGGTTATAATTTATATAGAATATAGCAATCCAAAAAATTTAGTTAATGGAGTGTAAAATTACATATATAAGTAAAAAGCATAAAAACTTCTCGAAATGAACAGAAAATGTGTTAAAAAGGCCACTTTTTAACCTCTAACAATAAAAAAAAGACGAGTTTTTGTTCTATAAAACAATACATCTCTTTTTTTATGTTAAATTCGTATCAGTGTAAATACCATTTTGTACAATAAAATTATGACAGGAAGTAACGTAATGCGCGAAATAACACCACTAACCTCCAGTGATTGTTTTACCATTTTTTCGCGGGTTAAAAAAAAGTTCGATTTTCCGCTGCATTATCATGAGGAGTACGAGCTCAACCTGATCCTTAACGCCAAAGGAGCCAGGCGGGTTGTGGGAGGTAGTATTGAGGTTATTGACGATCTTGAACTGGCCCTGGTAGGGCCCAATCTGTACCATGCCTGGTTTACCCACCAGTGCCAGAGCGAGGAGATCACCGAAATTACGATACAGTTCCATAAGGATCTTTTTGATGAAAAGTTCCTGAAACGCAACCAATTGAGCTTTTTAAAGACTATGCTCGAGCATTCGCAGCGAGGCATTGTGTTTTCGCCCGAAACCATACAGGCGCTTAAGGGAAGGATAATCGGGCTGGCTCAAAAAAACGGGTTCGACTCGGTATTGGAGCTGCTGTCCATATTGCATGATCTGTCCATATCCCGCAATATGAAAATGCTGTCGGATCTCAGCTTTACCAACGAAAAGTTTTATTACAACAGCAGGCGCATTGAAAAGGTGTTTGAGCATATGAACCTCAATTACAGCAAACAAGTTACCCTGGCCGAGGTAGCGAAGATCGCCAATATGCCCGAAGCATCCTTTAGCCGGTTCATCAAAAGGAGAACAGGTAAAACCTTTATCGACAGTCTTAATGAGATCAGGCTGGGCCATGCCTCGCGTATGCTGATCGATACCACCACCACCATAGCCGAAATTGCCTATAAATGCGGTTTTAATAATATATCAAACTTCAACAGGATATTTAAACGCAAAAAGTTTTGCATCCCAAAAGATTTCAGGGAAACTTACACCGGTAACCGCGTCTTTATTTAATAGGGGGCATATATTGACCCAGAAATTGTTAAACGATTTATTAAAACTTGGATAATTAAGTAAATATAAGGTTAAAATAGTATTATATAATAAACTATAATATAACCTACTTTTGGGGTATCCGGTATGATAGTTACAGGGTAAAAAATATGCATTTATGCAACAATTTTTGATGCTTTTAAGTCAAAAAGAACACCAGTTTTATAAATTTTAACACTTTTTTTGATCAAAATGAAGCTGCATTTACTTGATGTTGCCATTATTGTCCTGTATCTGTTAAGCACCATTTTTATAGGCTTATGGTACCGTAAAAAAGCACGCGAAAACAAAGAAAGTTATATGCTTGGCGGCAAATCGTTGCCTTGGTATAAACTGGGTTTAAGTGATGCTTCAGATATGTTTGACATCAGCGGGACCATGTGGATGGTGAGCCTTTGTTTTGTATACGGCATGAAAAGCATTTGGATACCCTGGCTTTGGCCGGTATTTAACCAGGTATTCTTAATGATGTATTTGTCGCGCTGGTTGCGCCGCTCAAACGCGGCCACGGGCGCCGAGTGGCTGGCCACCCGTTTTGGCAAAACCGGGCCGGGCGTAGGCAATTCACATAAAGTAGTAATTGCTTTCGCGCTGCTGAGCTGCCTGGGCTTTTTGGCTTACGGCTTTATCGGCCTCGGAAAATTCATCGAAATATTTATTCCCTGGGACCTGGTTAAGGCCTATGTGCCCTTTGATGTAGCGCCGCAATATGTGCCGCATGTATATGGTATTGTATTTACGCTGTTCGCCATGTTTTATTCCATTTTGGGTGGTATGCACAGTATTGTATTAGGTGATATGATCAAATACGGCATCATGACGGTAGCCTGTATCTGGATAGGTTTCATAGCGGCAAACAAACTGGCCGGGCAAAGCCTCCATGTGCCGGGCGGCTGGTACAGCCCCTTCTTTGGTAAAAACCTGGGCTTTAGCTGGACCGGCATCATCAATGAGGTTAACCAAAAGATAAAAGAGGATGGCTACTCGCTGTTCGGGTTATTCTTTATGATGATGACCTTCAAGGGCTTTTTTGCAGCGCTTGCCGGGCCTGCGCCTAATTATGATATGCAAAAGATTCTCTCTACGCGCTCGCCCGAAGAGGCCAGCAAAATGAGCGGTTTTGTAAGCATCATCCTGTTGCCCATCCGCTATTCGCTTATCGTAAGCTTAACTGTGCTTGGCTTGCTGTATTATAATGAAATGAACCTGAAGGATGCCGCCGGCGCAATTGACTTTGAAAGGATACTACCCGCGGTTATCAATAACTTTTTGCCTGTTGGCCTGGTAGGTTTGCTGCTGGCCGGTTTGCTGGGCGCTTTTATGAGCACATTTAGCGGTACCATGAACGCGGCACAGGCCTATATCGTAAATGATATCTATCTAAAATATGTTAACCCGGCCGCGTCAACCAAAAAGATCATCACTATGAATTACCTGGTAGGTATCGTTGTGGTTGCAGTAGGAGTGGTGCTGGGCTTTTTTGTAAAAGATGTAAACAGCGTTTTACAATGGATAGTATCGGCCCTGTATGGCGGTTACATCGCCTCAAATGTTTTAAAATGGCATTGGTGGCGCTTTAACGCCAATGGCTTTTTTTACGGAATGCTTGCTGGCATATTATCATCTATGGTTTTTTCGCTCCTGATACCATCGGGGCAATTGCTGTACTGGTTCCCTTTGTTATTCCTGATATCGCTGGCGGGCTCGGTGATCGGCTCGTATGCTACCGCCCCGGCCGACATGGCCGTTTTAAAATCATTTTACAGCAATGTACGCCCCTGGGGTGCATGGGAGCCCGTTAAGCAACAGGTAATGGCAGATGATCCTGCTTTTATCCCCAATAAAAACTTTAAGCTTAACATGTTTAACGTGGTAATAGGTACCATAGCGCAGTTATGCCTTACCATTTTTCCCATGTATCTCATACTTAACCAAAAGCTGCCCTTGCTGGTAACTGTGGTTTTACTGGGCATTATCATGATGATATTGAAAAGAACATGGTGGAATAAATTAAAAGACTATTGATAATTAGCTAATATATATGATGCAGGAATTTAAACACCGTTTAGCCCGGTTGCAGGACGAACAGGAACAGCTGATCAGTAAAACCAACGAAATAACAGGTACCGGCAATGGTATATTTAACCGGTACAAATACCCGGTACTTACCGCCGCGCATACACCTATTAACTGGCGGTATGACCTCAATGCCAGCACAAACCCCTATTTGCTGGAGCGGTTTGGCATCAACGCGGTTTTTAACGCGGGCGCCATTAAGTTTAATAATAAATATTTGGTGGTGGCCCGTGTAGAAGGGGTCGATCGTAAATCGTTTTTTGCGGTGGCCGAAAGCGCCGATGGGATAAACAATTTTGCCTTTTGGGATTATCCTGTTGATTTGCCGCAAACCGAACAACCTGATACCAACGTGTACGATATGCGCCTGACAAACCACCAGGACGGGTGGATATATGGCCTGTTCTGCACCGAACGGCGCGACCCTGCCGCACCGCCGCATGACCAATCAATGGCGGTGGCTGCCTGTGGTATAGCCCGCACTAAAGACATGGTAAAATGGGAACGCCTGCCCGACCTGAAAACCAATTCGCCGCAGCAACGCAATGTGGTATTGCACCCCGAGTTTGTTGATGGTAAATATGCCTTATATACACGTCCGCAGGATGGTTTTATAAGCGCCGGAACGGGTGGTGGCATTGGGTTTGGTTTATGCGATACCATGGAGAACGCCGTTGTGGGCCAGGAAACCATTATTGATAATAAAAGCTACCACACCGTTTATGAGGCAAAAAACGGTCAGGGACCGGCGCCCATCAAAACCGAACGGGGCTGGCTGCACCTGGCCCATGGGGTGCGCAATACAGCGGCGGGCCTGCGCTATGTGTTGTATATGTTTATGACCGACCTGCACGATTTGACTAAAGTTTTATATAAACCCGGCGGCTATTTTTTAGCCCCCGAGGGCGACGAACGCATAGGCGACGTATCAAACGTAGTGTTTTGTAACGGCTGGATAGCTGAAGACGACGGAACGGTTTATATTTACTATGCATCGTCAGATACCCGTATGCACGTGGCTACCACTACTTTGCATAAGCTTGTTGATTATGTAATCAATACCCCTGCAGATGGCCTCAGATCGTCCGCGTCGGTTGATGCCGTTTACCAGATCATCAACAGCAATAAAGAATTGTATAAGACCGGGCAGCAGGTAGGGTAAGCGGACGGGTAAAAAACACAAAGAACTGTCATGCCGAACTTGTTTCGGCATCTCACATGCAAGGTTATCAACCTGTCCTGTGAGATCCTGAAATAGATTCAGGATAACCGGTCGGGTAAAAAACACAAAGGGCCGTCATGCCGAACTTGTTTCGGCATCTCACAAGCAAGGTTGTCAACCTGTCCTGTGAGATCAAGATGACCGGGCGGGTAAAAACACAAAAGAGCTGTCATGCCGAACTTGTTTCGGCATCTCACGTGCAAGGTTGCTAACCAGTCCTGTGAGATCCTGAAATAAATTCAGGATGACTGATTCGCCCTACTTACTAATAAAACAATCAGCCTTAATGCAGGAAACCGCACATAATACCAACATCCGGCAACAGCTAACCTCCTATAAGCGTGAGCTTACCGGGCAGCTAAGCAATATTCTTGATTATTGGCTTAAAAATGCGCCTGACAGTGTAAACGGTGGCTTTTGGGGTCAAATTGATAACGAGAATCAGGTTAATCCGGGCGCTCCAAAAGGTTCGGTATTAAATGCCCGCATATTATGGAGCTTTGCGGCCGCGTACAATCAAAAGCCCGACGAAGCCGCTTTGCAAATGGCGCACCGTGCCTATGAGTACATTATAACCCATTTTATTGATCATGAATTTGGCGGGGTGTACTGGTCGGTTGACTACCGGGGCCATAAACTGGATGCCAAAAAACAAGTTTATGCCAGCGCGTTCACCATTTACGCGCTGAGCGAATATTATAAGGCATCGGGCCTGGAGGCAGCAAAAAACCAGGCCGTTGATTTATACCGGTTGCTGGTTGATAAAAGTTATGACCATGACCGTACAGGGTACCTTGAGGCTTTTACACGGGATTGGCAACCCATAAACGATCTGCGCCTGAGCGTTAAAGATGCCAACGAAAAAAAGACCATGAACACCCATTTGCATATACTGGAGGCATATACCAACCTGTACCGCATTTGGCCTGATGAGAGATTGGAAAGGCAGATAGAAGTGCTTATTGATAACTTCTGCAATTATTTTATTGATGCGCAAACCCATCACCTTGTTCTGTTTTTTGATGAGGACTGGAACCGCCGGTCACACACAGTATCGTATGGGCATGATATTGAGGCAGCCTGGCTTTTACTGGAAGCAGCGGAGGTAACAGGCAACTATACCCGGCAAGCGCGCATAAAAAAGATCTGTTTGGAAATTGCTGAAGCTACCCGGAAAGGGTTGGATGCCGATGGCGGACTTTGGTATGAGTATGAGCCGCTTACCCAACATCTTATTAAAGAAAAACACTGGTGGGTACAGGCCGAAGCGATGGTTGGTTTTTTTAACGCGTGGCAAATAAGCGGCGATGAAAAGTATTTTAACCTGTCGGTAAATAACTGGGCTTTTGTAAAAGACAGGATATTGGATAAACAGAACGGCGAGTGGTTTTGGGGCATCACCGCGGATAGCCATGTAATGCCGGGGCAGGATAAAGTTGGCTTATGGAAATGCCCTTATCATAACAGCAGGGCTTGCATAGAAATTATTAAACGCATTGAAAAAGGCACATTATAAAAGGCACATTATAAAAGGGACAGCAAAGCAACTGCAGCTGTTAATGCGGGCGGTATGTATTGCCGCAATTTACAACGGGTACAGGTGTTGCACAAGTTTGGTTTTGCAGGCAATTAAATGATAATTTATTCATAACCTTGTTTTAAATGAAACGCGTTTTAAACCACACTGCATTTATATTAATAGCATTATACAGCCTGCCAGCACGGGCACAATTATATAAGCCCGCCGATAAAAATGCTACTGCCGAAACACGCGCCCTTTTTTACAGTATGCAGCGTTTGCTGGGCGCGGGGGTAATATTTGGCCATCATGATGATACCGCGTATGGCGTAAACTGGAAGTTTGAGCCTGGCCGGTCTGACGTGAAAAGCGTTACCGGGTCATACCCGGCCCTATACGGCTGGGATCTGGCCCGTATTGAGCACGATAGTATAAACGATATTAACGGCTTACCCTTTAAGCTGCAAAAACAACTGGTTAAAGATGCTTACGACCGCGGGGGTATCAATACCTATTGCTGGCACATGGATAACCCGGCCAACGGAAAAACCGCCTGGGATACCACACAGCATACCGTAAAAGACCTCATACCAGGAGGAGCCTACCATAATGTTTATGTAAGCTGGCTTGACAAGGCGGCTGCTTACATGGCCGGGCTAAGAGGGTCGGGCAGCGAGGCTATCCCCATTCTTTTCAGGCCGTTCCATGAGCTTACAGGCAACTGGTTCTGGTGGTGCAAAAATACCAGCTCGCCCGATGAATTTAAAACCCTATGGCGTTTCACCATTGATTATCTTCGTAAAGATAAAAAACTGCATAACCTGCTCATCGTATATTCTACGGCTGATTTTGAGTCGGAAGGTGAATTTCTGGAACGTTATCCAGGCGATGATTATGCCGATTTTATCGGTTTTGATAATTATTGCTATAAAAGTGTCCCTGATTATCAAACCAAACTGGATAAGCGCCTTACCATTTTAGATGCTGTTGCAGCCAAACACCATAAGGTAGCCTGCCTGCCCGAAACCGGCTATGAACAAATACCCCAGGCCAACTGGTGGACAAACGTTTTATTGCCAACAATATCAAAGCATCGTTTATCATACGTGTTAGCCTGGCGCAATGGCCGTACAGATCATTACTATGTACCATACCCCGGCCAGGTAAGCGCCGATGATTTTGTGAAGTTTTATAACAGCCCGCTAACCCTGTTTCAAAACAGGCTTACCCCGCTAAGCGTATATGGCAAGCCAAATTTGATAAAATAAGAGCAGCAAAAGCTACCTTCTTAATACCGCAAGCCCAAGCACACCGGCCAGCAATGAAGCCAGCAGGATGCCATACTTTGCCTGGTCTATCATTTCAGTTTGGGTAAAGGCAAGTCCGGATACGAACAGCGACATGGTAAAACCCACACCGGCCAGCAGGGCAACGCCCATCATGTGCTTCCAGGTTGACTGCGCAGGTAGTTGCGCGCCAAATTTTACCATAAGCCATGTTGCCAGCAGCACACCTGTAAATTTGCCGGCAACCAAACCGATAGCTACCCCCAAGCTAACCGGGTTAACAAGCGACGAAAAAAAGCCGGCTCCGATAATAATACCCGCGTTTGCCAGGGCAAAAAGCGGCATTATTACAAAAGCTACCCACGGGTGCAGCGCAAATTCTATTTTTTGAAGCGGGGTTTCCGCATCGGTGCTCAGTTCCTTTATTTTTTCGATGGTATCGTGCTGCTCGGGCGTGGTTAAGGTGCTGTTGTTGGGTATGGCGTTTTCAAACTCAAGCAAAAGGCCGCGGATGCTTTGGGCATAGCTTTTTTCATTGATGCGGGTACGTGCCGGTATGGTAAAAGCCACCAGTACACCCGCTATAGTAGCATGTATGCCTGAGAGTAAAAATGCCACCCAAATCGCAAAACCTATCACCAGGTAAAAAATAGTGCTGCGTATGCCCAGCTTATTGCCAATAAGTAAAATCACCGCTAAACACACTCCTATGGTTAAAGGCCCTAATGCAATATGCGAACTGTAAAATATAGCTATCACCAGTACGGCGCCCAGGTCATCGGCAACGGCCAGTGCCGATAAGAATACTTTTACCGACGATGGAATATTTTTGCCGGCAACAGAAAGCAAAGCGAGCGCGAAGGCTATATCAGTCGCCATAGGTATGCCCCAGCCATGTTCGGCTGTTGTGCCTTTGTTTATAAAAAAGTAAATGCAGGCGGGCACCAGCATTCCGCCGAGGGCGGCAACCATAGGTAACGAAGCCTTTTTTATGGTGGAAAGTTCGCCGGCCATAAACTCACGCTTTAGTTCAAGCCCTATTACAAAAAAGAACACAGCCATCAGGCCGTCGTTTATCCAAAGATGCAGGGAATGGTTAAGTACGTGGCCGCCAAGGCCCAGTGACAGTTTAATATCCCATAAGGAATGGTAAAAGTGCTGCAAAGGTGAGTTAACCCATATAATGGCAACTACAACACTTATTAAGAGTACTATACCGCTGGTATGTTCCTGGTGGATGAACTTGCCTACAGGAGCGGTAATTTTTTCAATGGGAGATATTGGCCTCATTGCTGCCTAAATTAAGGAATTAATCAGATAATCGCCTGCTTTTGGTTTGCATGATTTTGGCCTGAAATTATACCAGGTATTTACGTTGAGTTTAAAATATTTAAAACCAATTCCTTCACTCAAGCCTTTATAATAAAAAACAATTTATGAACGCTTATCAGCAAAAATGGATCGAGGTTTTAAAAAATGCTCATCTCCAGGGATGGAAGATCGAGGCCAGGGGCGAGGATATATTTATTGATATGCCGCACATAACCGATTTGAAATTGATAAGGGACAACCTGCCTCAAACCATAGGTTTAATGTCGCTGGATATTGACCAGCCTAAGCAGCGCCTCAACTTTATTTTTCATAACGGATATGAACAATTTGAATACCTGCTTAATCCAAGCGAAGATGACCTGAACCGGGAATGATCAGATCTTAGCTTTGGTTGATACTACCACAACAGAAATTCCCATGGCTGCTATCAGGATAAACGATGCCCTTAAGGTGGCCAGGCCTGCTATAAAGCCAATTACCGGCGGGCCAACTAAAAACCCAAGGAACCCTATGGTTGACACTGCTGCCAAAGCAACACCCGGCTGCATTGTTTTTGACTTACCTGCCGCGCTGAATACCATTGGCACCACCGAAGATACACCTACACCCACCAGCAGAAAGCCCGCCATGGCGGTATATACATAAGGGAACGCTACGGCCACAAGCAAACCTGTAGCTGTAAGTGTGCCGCTAACCTGCAGGGTACGTTTTAAGCCAAACCGCTGCGCAAAGCTATCGGCAACAAACCTGCCGCCTGCCATGGTGAACATAAAAGCGGTAAAGCCGGCACCTACCAACGCTGTAGGCGCAAGCACTACTTTTTTAAAATAAATAACGCTCCAGTCAAACATGGCGCCCTCACATATCATGGAACAAAAGGCAATTACACCCAGTTTTATCAGGGAGTGGTCGGGCATTACAAATACGGGGCCGGGGTTGGCAACCTTGTCATCTTTAAGGTAACGGGCTGCAATAATTACTCCAATTGTAATAACCACCATCATCACCAAAAAATGCCGGAACGGGGCAACGCTATTAGCTATCATGAAGGTACCGATACCCGCGCCTGCAAACCCGGCCAGGCTCCACAAACCGTGAAATGATGCCAGTATAGGTTTTTGATATAGCTCTTCGGTTACCACAGCCTGCGTATTAACTGAAATATTAACCGCGTTACTGCTAAAACCAAAACATACCAGGCAAATAATCAGCTGAAAAGTATTTTGTGCCAGTCCCAGGCTTACCAAAGCTATTGAATATACCAGCAAGGCGCTTATAAGCAATTTGCGACTGCCTATTTTGGTAATTACCCAACCCGAAAATGGGAGCGAGCACATTAAACCTACAGGCAGCGAAAATAATACCGCGCCCAAAGCGGCATCAGATAAACCCAGATCCTGCTGTATTGTAGCAATGCGCGATGCCCAGCTTGAAAAACTTAAGCCTGCCATAAAAAACATAGCCCCTACAGCAATGCGGAGTGCTTTTTTTGATGTTAAAACAGGTGGCGCAGGTGAGTCGATCATTGTAATTTTATAGCTTGTTAGTGTAAAATTTACACTTAGTATTTATATTGCAAATATATAGCAATTGTTTAACACTTAATACGCTAAATCGTTTTTTACATTAACCTGGATTTTGGCTTTATTTTACAAGCCGTTTTCAAACCATAAGGTGGTTTCGGCATTTGTTAATGTTAACGAAGCTCCGCTCCCTTCCTCGGGATATAAGGTACAGGAGAAAGTGAGTTTGATCTTTAGTCCTTCTTCCTTGCCAGGTTCTTTGGGTACAGGGGTTACCGATACAATGTTTACAGTACCGGTTTGCGCCCCTTTGGCGCTTGTATAAAAATTTCCTTCACTGTCTGTATATGATATGGTAACATACCTGGCGTCAATCGCGTTATTTTCAGTTCCAAAAGCCCAGCTACCGGTGGTAACAAACGAATTAAAGACAACTGATTTATCGGCATCAGCCAAAACGTGAAATGTTCCTATCTCCACCGCAACTGATGGCTGCAAGGTTTTGGCAGCTGATAATAAGGCGCTAAGGTTTCCGGTAATGTTCCCCTGGTCATTTGAAGTAGCCGCCGCCGATCCTACAACCCAGCCATCAACACCTGTTGTTTCCTGCCAGTTTAATGCCTGGCCATCTAATGTGCCTTTAAAATAATAGGTTCCGGTATTAGTACCGGCATCATCCCCCTTATAGCCCGGAATAGGTACAACCCTGGTTGGATAAAGTGCAGGATCCGGTTTGCAGCTATTGATGGTTATGGTTAAAAGCAGAAGAATAAATAGCTTAGGGTAAAGGTTGTTCATACACGTTTTTATGATATTGTTTTACGTACACTAAAGATATGATTGTTTCAGTTTATTATAATAAAATATCGGAAGTAATTTGCTCTGGCGTTAAATGTGGAAGGGTCGGGCTTGAAAAGGCCACGTAAAACTATAACCAATTTACAAGTTTGAGACGCACATGATGTGTCCTCAAACTTGTAAAGCAAATAGGCAGATATTATGATAAAATTAGCTGCAATCACCGTCTGGCGAACAGGATTCGCCATCAATAACTGATAACTCCGACTTGCCATTTTCCAGCTGCCATTCGGCAAATGATTTTTCAATGGTTTCCAGGAATACAGGTACAGCCTGTGCACCTGATACACCGTATTTATTGTTCATCACAAAGAACGGAACGCCTCTTATGCCTAATTGCTGCGCTTCTGCAATGTCATGTTTTACATCATCGCTGTATTTGTCGCTGTCAAGCGTCTCTTTTACTTCATCGGGATTAAGGCCTATTTCGGTTCCCAGTTGTATAAGTGTATGGGTATCGTCAATATTTAGTCCGGCGGTGAAATAAGCATTGAACAAAGCTTCTTCGGCCTTATCGCCAAGTCCGTGGCTTTTGGCAAGGTGGCTAAAGCGGTGAGCTTTAAAACTATTGGCTACAACCGCTTTGTCAAAATTATAAGTTAAACCAACCTCTGCCGCCATTTGTGTTACATGGCTGTTCATTTGTCCGGCATAATCCAGTGTCCAGCCCTTTGCATCAGCCAGGTACTGGTTAATATTTACAGAAGGATCAGTTTTTATGTGAGGATTAAGCTGAAAGCTTTTCCATTCAACCTCCACCTGGTTTTGATGACCTGATTGTTGCAGCGCCTGCTCAAACCGGCGTTTACCAATATAGCAAAAAGGGCACATTACGTCTGACCATATTTCTATCTTCATGTTATTTCATTTTTTGGATATGCAAAGCTAACATACCCGGTTGTGATCCCCGTAAGGGTAAAGTAAAATTTGGCGGGTTGGATAATTGTTTGGAAACAGCTGGCCCCAGCCTGGAGATCTGAAGCTCCGGAATATGGTGTTCAAATATTTATTTGTACACATGGTTGTAAAACAATTGCTTTGTAAACATTTATTATCAGCCAGCAAATGAAAAAAACAGTCCTCAGTTTTTGTTTATTATTAACCATCATCAGCTTTAACTTTAGGGCTGCCGCACAACAAAAAACCAAACCTGTAAACTCCAATGATAATAATCTATTCAGTGCCGGGCTTGCTTCCGCGTTTATAGGAGGGCTTTATGATGACTATTATCCTTATAGGCTGCTTAAGCAACACGGTAATTTTGGTTTAGGCGCACCCGCCAGGCTTGATGGCGAACTGCTTGTTTTTAACGGTCATTTGTACCAAACACAATCATCAGGCAAAACCACCGAGATTGCCGATACCGGCAAAACTCCATATGCCATTGTATGCTTTTTTAAGCCGGTTAAGGTGTTTGAGCATGTTGGGGCACTAAACAAAGCGGCACTTTTTAGTTACCTTGACAGTTTGCTTAGTAATCAGAACGGCATTTACGCCATACATATAAAGGGTAAATTTAAAGATGTTAAAACCAGGGCGTTCCCCCCGGTTGACAAACCTTACTTACCACTGGCAGCGATGCTTGACCGGCAACACTTTTTTGATCATACCAATATTGAAGGCGACCTGGTTGGATTCAGGATACCGGCCTTTATGGAAGGAGCTCATATTACCGGTTATCATTTCCATTTTCTGTCGGCCGATAAAGCCTTTGGCGGGCATATCATTGATTTGTTAACTGATGATATTACCGTTGAAATTGATCCGCTTACCAGTTATACCATGGATGTGCCCCAAACTGCTGATTTTAATAATTTCGATTTTAAGAAAGACCGCAAAGAGGAGATCAAAAGCGTTGAGAACGGCAAAAAGCAATAGTTTTACCCTTCAATAACCGCAACAATTTTACTGATGTCGCTGTCATTCATCAGTTCGTCTTCGGCTATGTTTGGATAGTATTTATTCAGGATCTTTTTAATGATCAGGTAGCTTTCTAACGATTGGATAGGCGGGTTGGCCAGTTCGCTGATAATGGAACCAACCATTTTAATCTTTTTGGCCTCGTATTGGTTAAGTACAAAATCCGATGTCTTTTTTTTACGACCTGCAGCAATCAATTCATCAAGCTTACTGATATCTTCAATCAAGTCTATCAACTTTAATACTTCCACCTTTTTCATCGCGGCAAAATTAAACAATTATTTGCGCCGCTAAATAATATTCGGCCAATATGTGAAAATTAGTCAGCGACGCGACTATGAATAATGTATTTTATATAATTTGTACTTAACTGATTTTTAACAAAAAACACATTATATTAGGTGAATAAAAACTCATTATGAAAAGAAAGATCTTTACTACTGTAATGCTGGTAAGCTGCTTTATGGTTTGCCTTGCAGCTATTGCCGACCTGAATGGCAAATGGGTCGGAAAATTGGTTATGGGCGATGGTACGGAATACCCGCTGCTGTACAATTTTAAAGTTGACGGCGATAAATTGACAGGAACCGCTTTAACCCCTGATGGCGATGTGGAAATAGCCGGAGGTAAAACAGATGGTACCACTTTTTCATTCAGTGTAACAACCAGCGGCATGGATATACCTCATACCGGAAAATTCTATGGCGACTCAACCGGCATTGACCTTGAAATTAATGGTTCAAAAATTCACTCCGTGTTAAAAAGACCCGAAGAAAAGAAATAACTGTTAAAGCTCGCTATTGGTTTATTTACCGCTCTACCTTACTTATCAGTAAGGTTTTTTTGTTTTATGAAACTTTTTAGCCAGGCATTTGTATCTCCATAGCAGCAACCTTAATTGCTGCGCAAAGCCCGCCATGAAAAAGAAGATATATACAACTACTGCGTTTATGGCGCTTTTTGTAGTTTGTTTTGCAGTTGTAGCCGATTTGAATGGAAAATGGACCGGAACCCTAAAGTTGCCCGACAATAGTATCTTTCAGTTAAATTATACCTTTAAATTAGATAGCGGTAAACTTACCGGAACCGCGCATATGCCGCAGGGCGATGCAAATATTACTGATGGCATGGTAAACGGCAACGATTTTTCTTTTAATGTAACGGTGCCAAATGGTAATGCCCCGCATACCGGCAAATTTTATGGAGACTCCATTGTATTACATATCGTTTACCAGGGCGAACATCTTAAAACGACTTTAACGCGTAGTAATTAGTTTTATTTGGGGTTGCTTTTTAAGCCCGCAGCCACTACCTTTGCGGCAACATGCTGCAACGTTTTACAGCCTATTTACTCATCATTTCGCTGGTCACGGTTAATTTCTCGCGGTTTTTTATTTACGCGGGTTTTGAACTGAACAGGAATTACATTGCCACTAAACTTTGCGAAAACCGGAATAAACCCTGGATGCATTGTGATGGTAAATGTTATTTCGCGAAAAAGATAAAACAGGCAGAGGAAAAGCAGGCCAGCGATGAAAGGCAGTCGCAAAAGAGCCTTTTTCAGGAAGTTTATGTAGCCAGTTCAACTGACATTAAATTTCACTCCAGCTTGTTGCAAATTATTGAAACCCCATGCAAATGCACCCTGCCGCTTAATCGTGTCGGTGCAGTTTTCCACCCTCCGCAGTTAGGATAATCCCATTTCAATTTTTCCCGGATTTTTTTTGGATCGATGGCTTTGCTGTGTGCCAAAAGCTGATGCTACGCCCTTGCAATAGGTTATTACGACGGATAAGCAATGATGAAGTTCTTAAAAAGGAAACTATCATCCTAAGCCTTCAAACGGATTGCGCGCAAATGCCCGCACACCAAGGTTTTGCAGGTTCAGCATAACACTATCCAATTCGTCCAAACATCCGGGAACACCCATGTTCTATACTAAAAATCTTATACACGGAGCGATAGCTTCTGATATACTATACATGAAAAAATATCTAAGTCTGCTTATACTTTTATTATCTATTTATACCCGGCTTTATAGCCAAACCACTTTACAGGGAACCGTTACCGATGCCTATACGCACGAGGCGCTGGCAGGAGCATCTGTTTGTGAAGCCGGTACCGGCAATGGCGTAAAATTGAGCACAACCAATGCCAGGGGCCATTTTACCGCTAATGCCGGGGGTATTACCAAACTAAAATTTGTTATGGTTGGTTACAATGCCCGCATTATTGAGGTGGCTGCTTTAAAAGGCCAAAGCCTTAACATAGCGCTTGAACCATCAATCGTTGATCTGCAGCCAGTGGTGGTAACGGCAAGCAGGGAAGGGCAGGCCCGGCAGGATGCCCCCATTGCAATCAGCAAAATAAACTCCACCCAAATTAAAGATACCAAAGCAACGGCCCTGTACCAGTTATTAAACAAGGTAGCCGGGGTTTATATGGTAAACCTGGGCAACGAACAGCATACCATGGCCATACGCCAGCCTATTACCTACAACGCGCTTTACCTGTATATGGAAGATGGCTTGCCCATACGCCCTACGGGCATTTTTAATCATAATTCACTTTATGAGATCAATATGTCGGGCGTTAAGGATATTGAGGTGATCAAGGGTCCGGCTTCATCGCTTTATGGCAGTAATTCTATTGGCGGCGCGGTTAATTTTATAACGCAGGGGCCGCCATCTGGTTATGCAGGTAACGTATCTGTGCAGGGCGATAATTACCATTACCGCCGTGTTGACGCTGATGGTGGTTTTAGCCGGGGCAAATTCGGTTTATACGCTGGCGGGTATATTGCCCACCAAAAAAACAGCTGGCAGGATTATTCTGACTTTGATAAATATTCGGGCAATATTAAAACCACGTATGATTTTAATTCCGCCACACGTTTAACCGCGGCAGCGGCCTATAATTACCTGAACACGCAAACTCCCGGCAGTTTAGATAGCGCTCGTTTTTACAACCGAAGTTATGGTTCCAATTCGCGGTTTACCTACCGTAAGGTAAAATCGTTTAGGGCAAGTACCCGTTTGGATCATGAGTGGAACAACAGGAACAGCACTTTTATAACCCTGTTTTTCCGGGATAACTCTACCGCGCAGCTGCCCAGTTATTATATAGCCGATGTGCGGGATAATGCCGGGAAGTACCTGAGCTCGAACGGGCAGGTTAATGATCAAAAATTCAAAAGCTATGGCTTACTGGCTCAACACCGTGCCGATTTTGATTTCCTTAACTCGCGCCTTATAGCCGGTGCTTATGTGGACGATAGCCCGAGTTCATACTATGCGCAGTTTTTGAACATTGATAAAGATGTGCAGAACAACTATTACACCGGCTTTACTAATACAGGCCGGTATATTGATGACTACCGCATTAAACTGTTCAATACAGCGGCTTATATACAGTATGAGATAAAGCCTGTTGCCGCCCTGCGCATTGTAGGCGGCCTGCGATATGACCGTGTGCACTATGATTTTACCAATGGCCTGCCTGCCGGAAGCACCAAATACAAACAGCAGGAAACCAATAATTTTAATATTTTGGCGCCTAAGCTGGGCCTAACCTACAACCTGGGCAGCAATAAGGGTTTTTACGCCAACTATAGTGTAGGCTTTCAGCCGCCCGAAACCGGCGACCTGTACAGTTCCCGTCAATTAACTCCTCTTAAACAGGCTACTTTTAATAATTACGAAGTAGGAGGCTGGTTTTCGGCGTTTGATAAAAAGCTGTATTTTGAGCTAAGCGTATTTGACCTGGAAGGCCATAACGAGATCATTAACCAGTTACTGCCCGATAATACCACGCAAAACCAAAACGCGGGCGCTACCCGTCATCGGGGTATTGAGTATGCTTTAACACTCGCTCCGGTACAGGAATTAACCTTCAGGTTTAGCGGCACCAATGCAAGGCATACTTATGTGGAGTATAGTGAGGTTAGCAGCAATTACGCTACCGGTGCCAGCACAGTGATCAGCTATAATGGCAACCGCATGAGCAATGCGCCTGCATGGATAGCAAATTCTGAGCTTACCTACAAACCGGAGTACCTGTCAGGTTTCAGGATAGCTACAGAATGGCAGCACATTAACCAGTACTATACTAACCCGGCTAATACCAAAGCCTACAATGGCTATGATACTTATAACCTGCGTTTAGGCTATGATATAAAAAGCAGCGTATTAAAAAGCGCGGGCATCTGGTTCAATGTATTGAATTTAACCAATAAGTTATACGCTACCACGGTAACCAGCAACCAGTATGGCGATACCTATAACGCTGCTCCGCCGCGTACTTACACTTTGGGCATCAGCTATTCTTTTTCAAAATATTAATTATGGCATCATCAGCAATAAAAAGCAGCTTTTATAAATGGCACCGTGTACTGGGTTTAATAGCCCTGGTACCGGTGATCTTCTGGACGTTGAGCGGTCTGTCGCACCCTTTTATGTCAAACTGGTTCAGGCCGCAGATCGCTAAAGAAGTGTTCAAACCCTTATTGCAAAGCGAAATAAAACCGGTTTTATCCATTCAGCAAATAATGGATAAAAATAACCTGAGCGAATTAAGGAATTTTAGTTTGATAAACTTTAAGAAGGGCTCCTATTACCAGGTGCTGGGCCGTGACAGTGTTTACAAATATTATTCGGCTATGGATGGGGTATTACTGCCCAATGGCGATGCACAATACGCCGAATACCTGGCCCGGTTTTTTACGCAGGATTCTGTATCGTCCTTGAAAAGTATGCGGTTGCAAACTGCTTTCGACGATGAATATCAGCCCATTAATCACCTGCTGCCTGTTTGGAAGGTTTCATTTAACCGCCCCGATGGGATGGATGTTTACGTTGAAACCGGCCAAAGCCGGATGGGCACATTTAATAACAATACCCGCAAAGCATTTTTGTGGCTGTTTGAGCAGTTTCATACCTGGCAGTTTTTGGCTGTTATGGCCGGCGATACTTTTCGTAATGTGTTCCTGCTGGTTATTATGTGTATAATGCTTTGTTCGCTTATTAGTGGGCTAACCATATACGGCATGTTTTGGAAAAAGTTTAAGGCCATGAGGCAAAGCCAAAAAGCCAGGAGCACGGAGGATAAACGCTTTATACATCGTTTTCACCGGCAGATAGGGCTTATCGTATCTTTTGTGATGTTTACGTTTGTGATAAGCGGTGCATTCCATCTGGCTGTAAAACTATATAATAATGAGCCTGAAAAAGTAGATTACGGGCAGGTGATCAGCCGCAAACAATTGGGGGTATCAAACCTGGCCTTGCCCGTGGCCGATAGTGTAATTAAAAAGACAGGCATCGTGAATTTTTATGGCAACACCTATTACCAGGTGCTCGATAACAAAAAACAAGTATTATATTTTGATGCCTTAACCGGCAAAGCACGGGAACTTGGCGATGAGGATTACGCCCGGTTCTTAAGCAATTATTATCACACAGCGGCCTCTGGCTTAAAAACATTTAAGGGGAGGGTTAAGGTAGATGTGATCAGGCAGTTTGATAATGAATATGGCTTTATTAATAAGCGCCTGCCGGTTGAACGGGTTAGCTATCCTAATGGCGACAACTGGTATATCGAGACCACTACATCAAAACTGGCCGCCAAAGTTGCCGGTATTGATAGGGCCGAGGGGCTGTCGTTTATTTTTCTGCATAAATATTTTGGTATGGCCTGGGCCGGTAAGGATATTCGCGACCTGGTAAGTATGGTGGCAGCACTGGGCGTGCTGGTAGTATCGCTGTTTGGTTTTGCCTCTTTTATTAAAAATAAATAATCATGAAAAAATCTATTATAATTTTTGCTTTGGCCGCATTGGCATTAAGTACTTTTAACGCCTGTAATAACAATAACAAGGCTGACCATTCCTCAGAAAGCAAACAGAAGAAAGGAAAATACACCTGTACCATGCACCCTGGTGTAAGTGCAGATAAACCCGGCGTTTGTCCCAAATGCGGTATGGACCTGGTAGAACGCGACACTACGGACGATAAGTAGGTTCCGTACGTTAACGGCCCGCAATTAAAAATATGTCATCCTGAGGCGCTAAGGATGACATATTTTTACTTTTTCCTCAGCAGCGTAGTATGTGCTTTGGCACCATCGGCTGCAATATCAACGCTAACAGAATCGTCATAGAATTTTCCGGTGTGTTCAATTTCCATGTCACCTAATGTTACGGTAAACTTAAAATCGGTACCGGTTATTTTACCATCGTCAATAGGCAGGTCGCCTTTGGGTGTTTTGGCGGTACCGGTTAGTTTATCGCCATCTACTTTAAAATTATAAAGCAGGGGATATATCTCGCCGGTGTCAGTTTTTAAAGTGCCGGTCCACATCCCCGAAAAATCGGCAATAGCTGCAAAACTGGCTAAAAAGCAGCAAATTAACAGTGCAGTTGTTAAAAATGTTCTTTTCATGAGTGTTGTTTTTCAAATACTTAAAAGTAAAACCCTCATTGAAACTGATTGTGAACAGGAAGTTAAATTTTAATGTAAATGGTGGAAGTTTTTGTTAAAGATTTAATAATTGTAAAATGCACATTTCATATATTCCCAAAAAATGTAACTTTAACATTTCATGCGTTAAACCAATTATGAAAAAGAGTGCCTGTTTATTATTCATGATGTGCCGCAGCATGTTTGTTTTTCCTCAACAAGTTAAATGTATTAACACTTTACCTAAATAAATTATCTGAATGAAAAAGTTACTTGTACTTATCAGCCTGGTTGCAGGCTTTTTAAAAGCCGGGGCGCAGGATATTCCATTAAATAAAGGATGGAAGCTGGCTGTAGGCGATTCGGCACAATGGGCGTCGCCTGCTTTTAATGATCAGCACTGGCAGTCTGTTGATGTATTCAAAAACTGGGAGCAGGAAGGACATCCCAATTATGATGGATTTGGCTGGTACCGGATACATGTAGTTATCCCTTCATCATTAAAAGAAAAAGCATTTTTAAAAGACAGTGTGCGGATTAACCTGGGCAGTGTTGATGATAATGACGAGGTTTACCTTAACGGCAAACTGATAGGTAAATTTGGTGGCAAAACCGGCGATATTAAAACCGGAGGCTTTTACGGCCCGCGTACCTATACCATTGCGGCCAACAACCCGGCCATTTTATGGGATAAGGAAAATGTTCTGGCTGTTCGCATTTTTGACACCGGCGGTGATGGCGGCATATATGGTACTAACTTTAGCATTGCCATTGCCGATGTTATGGATCAGGTAAGTGTGGATAACGAGGCCGATTTTAACTATGGCGATCGCAATAGCCTTAGTAAATCTATTAAACTTGTTACTACCAATCATTATAATTATAAAGGCAAATTAGCCTTTAAGGTAACTGATCCTGAAACCAACACTGTTTTATATGAGAAAACAAACGATGCCACGTTTACAACCGGCAAACCATTTACTTATACGTTTGAAATAGCCCGCTTAGAAAAAAAATCATACAACATTACCTATACTTTTACCGATGAAAAATCAGGTAAAACATTGGTTAAAACCGAAACAAGCCCTTATATCCTTACCCCTTATCCATCGGCAAAACCAAAAATAAACGGGGCCGATGTTTTTGGCGCGCGTCCGGGTAACCCGTTTTTGTACCTGATACCAGCAACCGGACAAAAGCCACTGACCTATAAAGCGCAGGGTTTACCAGAAGGTTTAAAGCTTGATGCCGCCACAGGCATTGTTACCGGAGTAGTGACTCAAAAAGGCAATTATCCGGTAACTTTTACGGTAAGTAACAGGTTGGGTAGTAAAACAAAAGCATTTACTATCATCATTGGCGACAAAATTGGCTTAACACCGGCATTGGGCTGGAATAGTTGGAACGCCTGGGGCTTAAGCGTTGATGATAAAAAAGTACGTGTATCGGCCAAAGCCATGGCCGACAGGCTAAGCGCGCATGGCTGGGCTTATGTTAATATTGACGATGGATGGGAAGCCGAAAAGCGCCTGCCCGACGGCAAAATAGCTGCAAACAGTAAATTCCCGGACATGAAAGGGCTCACCGATTATGTACATGGTTTGGGTTTGCGCATGGGTATATATTCATCGCCGGGGCCGCGTACCTGCGGTGGCTTTTTGGGCAGCTGGCAGCATGAAGACCAGGACGCGCAAACTTATGGCGACTGGGGTATTGATTACCTGAAATATGACTGGTGCTCTTACTCTGAAATTATACCGCACCCTGACTTGGCCGGGCTAAAAAAACCTTATGAGGTAATGCGCGGATCGTTAGATAAAATAAACCGCGACATCATGTACAGCCTGTGCCAGTATGGCTGGGGTAATGTATGGGAATGGGGAGCCAGCGTAGGCGGCAACAGCTGGCGCACTACCGGCGATATACAGGATAACTGGCGCAGTTTATCGTCTATTGGTTTTAATCAGGATAAGGCGGCTCCTTTTTCACAGCCCGGGAATTTTAATGATCCTGATATGCTGGTTGTAGGCAAAGTAGGGTGGGGCCCAAGTTTGCACAATACACACCTTACTTACGATGAGCAGTACACCCACATCAGCTTATGGAGCTTACTTTCATCGCCATTATTAATTGGTTGCGATATGGGGCAGCTGGATAAGTTTACGCTTAATTTGCTTACTAATGATGAGGTACTGGCCATTGACCAGGACGCATTAGGCAAGGGAGCAAGTCAGTATGTTAAAAAAGATGATTACCAAATATGGGTAAAAGACCTTAAGGATGGCAGCAAAGCTATCGGGTTATTTAATTTATCAGATAAATACCAAACCATAAGCCTTGATAAAAATGATCCTGCACTAAAGGACTATACCAAATTCAGAGACGTGTGGCAGCAAAAATATATAGTAACAACAGGTAAAACTTTTAGCGCCAAAGTGGCCCCTCACGGAGTGTTGCTGGTTAAGGTAGAAAAATAGCCGTGATTATAAAGCTTGTCATACTGACGTAGCAAAACTCCTGTTTGCAAAGCTTTCCTTAAATCTCTCCCAGCCGGGGGAGATTTTTTGTTTAAAGCCCTTCCCCTTAGGTCGGGTTCTTATACAACAATGGCCAGTTGCTTTTATTTAAATAGCTTTTTTGGTTTTGCCAATTTAAGACCTCAGCGTTGCAAATAGAGAAGAGAGAAACTAATCAGGGGTTTCATAATAATAAATGGGTGCAAAAACACCTTCACTGGTAGTGTAGTAACCTTTGCCATCGGGAGTAAAACCTATGGCCTCGCCTTGTTTTTCTGCCTTGTATGATAGTTCCTTTGGTTTTCTTACCATCGCATCCCAAAGGTGCTCATGTGGCTTACGACGCCAGTAGTAAACCTTTTCGTAGCTTTTTAATAATACCTGCAGGCCGTCTTTTGAAATATCGCCGGCTGTTATCCATTTAAACGGCCTGAAACCCGGGAAAAATAACCTCGCCCTTTTAGTCAGAACGACAGTGTCCTTAGGATTGGTTTTTAGCGGCGCAGTGTAAACGGTTACTGTATCAGTGCGTTTGGTAACTATATAGAACAGTTTTTCAACCGGATCAACCATCATGGCTTCCGCATCTTTGGGGCCGTCGGGGTATCTAAATTGGATAGGTACTGCTGTTACATTGCTCAGGTTGTCGGTTACCCATGATTTTTTTTCGGGTATACGGTAAATGGTAATATGGTCCCATCTGTTATCGTTATCACCAATATCGCCTATGTACACGTAGCTTTTACCTTTAACCGGTCCGGGACCAACGGCTATATCTTCGCAATCGCGTACGCCTAAGGGTACAGTTTTATCGCCGGTGAAATAAATTGTGGTTTTTAATTTACCATCTGGAGTTATAGCAAAAAAACGGCTCGTATCGCCGCTGTCATTATGTACATAATAAATATCAGGGTTGATGGACGATGCCACTATACCGGATGTTTCATCCATTTGTTTGCTGCTGAGCGTACCTGTTTGCGTCTTTTTGTCAAATAACCTGTGCTTGGCAAAGGCCCCCATAAATAACAGGGTGATAAAAGGCACAATTAATTTTAATTTTTTTGATCTGCTCATATTATTTGTTGCAAATAACAACGCAAATAAACCAAAATATTATGAAGATTGTATTAATTGCCAGCTTAATGTGCAAAAGATGACCGGTTTAGTACAAAATAAATACACCAGTCTGCATGAGTAACACCCGCGGGGATGACGATTTTTTCAGGCCGATTCAAAAGCAAGCAGAAGTGCATTTTGCTGGCAGATCTCCTCGGCCGAACGATAGTCGGCAAGGTTTAGTTCCTGTACGTAGCGCGAATTACAGGTATGGCCAGGCGAAATAAAAACAGGCATATCAAAGCCCAGTTGCTGGTAATAGGGGGTTATAAAAGCTTGTACCGGCAAATTATTGGCCGCGGTGATA
This sequence comes from Mucilaginibacter pocheonensis, assembly GCF_031456535.1. Classification (NCBI taxonomy): domain Bacteria; kingdom Pseudomonadati; phylum Bacteroidota; class Sphingobacteriia; order Sphingobacteriales; family Sphingobacteriaceae; genus Mucilaginibacter; species Mucilaginibacter pocheonensis. The sequence goes on along the minus strand of NZ_JAVDUU010000005.1, from coordinate 64,762 downwards.
ATGTCGGGCGTTAATTTTTTTAATGGCTTTAGCAACAGCTTAACCTCACATATCCTAAAATTATCATAAAACGGTATCCACCGGCTTACGTTATCCGCATTAACTAATATTCCGTTTTGTTTTACGCCGGTAAGGGTACCTGTGCTTATCTCATTGTTTAAAAGGCTGTTGATCACAACCTGCTGCCCTATATAACGGCTGAATATAATGAGTTGATCTGCTATGCTTAGTATATTCATTTTACTAAAAATATTAGCAATTATAATAAATTTAACATAGACTTTTACAAGTGTTTATAATTTTTTTTATGATTTGTATTTAAAATAAAAAGGGCCTTTATAAGGCCCTTTTTATGATTTTACTTTGCCAGTTCAGGCTTTAAAGTATCCGTTGCTTTAGTCAGATCAATATCGGGTTTTGATATGTCTGTTAGCGCCACCCGGCCGCGGTCTTTACGCAGTATGCGGTTAAATAATGATATTTCGCGATCAAAAAGGAAGCGTAAAAACAGTTTGGTCCACGAAGTATGATAATACAGCGTGTCATAATATTCAGGTGCTGTCTTTCTTATTTCGGGCAGTTTATTCCATGGTATAGAAGGAAAATCATGATGCTCATTATGGAAACCTACGTTAAAGGCCACAGCATTAAAATTGCCATAATAGCTGTACGTTTCCTGCTCAACGCTATGGGTAAGATAGTGCTCCTGTATCCAGCGGGCACCCAGTGGGTGTAGGCCAACCGAAAAAGAAAAACTTAACAACAGGAATGCAATTGCCGGCCAGCCCATAAAGTACCATATTGCGGTAGTAAATACTGCCTGCAACACAAAGTTGGTAACTATCCAGCCATCAATAGGATGGATCTCTCTTAGTCTTGACAAACGGAAAAGCTGAAACACCGGGAAAAATAACAGCCACAGCGCTTTGCCAAAAAATGAATTGTTGATCAGTTTTGCTTCCCATTTGTTGGGCAGATCGGCATCAAGCTCATGAACACCCTGAAAAGAGTGGTGCTTGATATGATATTTTTCGAACGATATAGCGCTTGGCAATATTTGCGGCAAATTGGCAAACATAGAGGCCCAGCGGTTGGCATTACGGTTTTTAAATAACAGTTGGTGAGTACACTCGTGGATCATCACAAACAAAGCATGATCGGCAAAGGCACCTAATAAATAAGCTGCGCCAAAAATAAGCCACCATGACTGGTCGCGTAAAAACCAGGCTAAAACCACCTGAAAAGTTACCAGGCCAATAATGGCAAATATGGTATTGGGGTTTTTACCTATTAGTTTGCGTAACTGTGGAAATTGTTTTAAAATTTTTTTTGTACGGATACGATGAGGTTCAGACTCCTGGGAGTAAACGAAATCAGTTTTCTTAATCATATAATTTTAGAAACGTTAAATATACCAATAACGTCTCTAAAATATCATTTTATCGTAAAAAATTATCAAATGAAGCAAAACTTCATAAACATTTCACGAATATTTTATATACGATTAGTTTATGGTTGCTTGAAAACCAGTACTTTAAAGGTATTGGGCAATGCTTTTCTTGTTCCGGGCTCAAACTGGGCTAAACTTAAGTAAATTTTATGAGTTTGATTGTCAAGTACCATGGTTCTGGCACGATCGCCTGTTTTAAGTACCTGTACAATATGATAGTCATCAGCGGTTTTTTGCTTAATAATGGTAGTTGTACCATCGCCGCAGGAACAGAATATCAATTTTATTTCAGGGTCATAAGCCACGGCATCAACACCGGCACCTATAGGTAAAGTAGTGATCACCTTGCCGGTGTTAATATCAACTACACTTACACCTTTGTTTTCGCGGCAAACCGTAAACAAACGCTTGTTGGTTATATCCAATGCCAAACCTGTGGGACCGCCGCATGGCGCTAAAGGGTATGTTTTAACAACCTTTAGCGTTTTGCTATCAATTACATCCAGGCTGCTTTTATCTTCCAAATTGTTGTAAATTTTCCCCTTACCATCGGCTACGGCAAATTCAGGCGCGCCGCCCAGGTCAATTGTACCCACCTGTTTAAGGCTGGCTGGATCAATGACCGATGAATTGTTACTTTCGCCATTAAAACTGAAAACCCGGTCGGCATAAGGATCGTACATAATGGCATCCGGTCCGTTGGCATTGGTTAAAGGTATGGTAGCTATCACCTTAAACGTTTTTAGATCAAAGACCACAATCGAGTTTGCTTTACCATCGCTGATAAATCCGCGGTTTAGTTTATTTACAATGGCTATGCCATGAACGCCTTTCATGTTATCAACCAAACCAATAGGTTTTTCGGTAGCCAGGTCAATAACATTTACCTGCGTACCGTGCGACACATATAAACGACGGTTTACTTTATCAATGGCCAGGTAGTCATAGCCACCGTCGCCGGGTAAAGCTATGGTCTTGTCGGCAACATAGGTTTGTGCCTTTAACATTAAAGGCATTAAGCCTGCAGCTATTATTATCAAACCCAAAATAAACTTTTTCATAATTGTTGTGATGATTTATCACTAAATATCAGCGTTAATTCTGTAGAAAGGCTGTACATATTAAATGCTGTTTTCATGGCTATGCAATTCCGGATGTACGTTCCCCGAACGGTAGATTATACGCAGCATACTTGGCAAAACTATCAGCAATAAAGGCAACGCCGCTAAAAAACCGCCAATAACCGCAATAGCCAGTGGCTGATGTAGTTGCGCACCCGCGCCAATGCCCAGTGCCAGCGGTGTAAGTGCTATAATAGCACCTAACGCGGTCATTAACTTGGGCCTGAGGCGGGTTGATATGGAATAGATAATAGCCTCGTCAACACTTTTTTCTTTTGCGCTTTCTTTAAACTGTAACAAGGTGAATATGGCATTTTCGCCAATAATACCCACAATCATGATAAGACCGGTGTAGCTACCTACATTGAGCGGGGTATTGGTAATACATAAAGCTAAAAAGCTGCCTGCAATTCCTAAAATAGCCATAGCAAGTATCAAAAATGCTATCCTGAACTGCTTGAACAGGAACAGGATCACTGCAAAAACCAATAAGCTTGAAGTGACGAGGATAGTCAAAAGTTCGTTAAACGATTGTTGTTGCTCGGCATAAGCCCCGCCATATTCCACGTGGTAGCCGCGGGGCAGGTTCACATGGTTGGCTATATTTTTTTGAATAGCAGGTATTACGGTGCCCAGGTCGCTGTTTTCCAGGCGGGCCGTAACCACACCCATTGATTGCAGGTCCTGGCGATTAATTTCTGCTTCGCCCCCTTTTATCTCCACCCTGGCCAGCTGGCCAATGGGTATTAATTTACCATTGGCCAAAAATATATCCAGATTTTTTATCTGGCTGATGTTTAATGACCGGTTGCCCGGGTAAACCATACGGATAGGCGATAACTGTCGGGTTTCGTACAAATTGCCAACAATATTGCCGTCAAGAGCCGTTTGGGCCTGGAATTGCAGGTTGGCCGGTGTAATATTGTATTGTGCAAGTTTGGTATAATCGGGCATAATATTTACCGAAGGGCCTGCTATTACAATGCCGTCAAAAACATCGGCTGTACCTTTTACAGAGCTAACCTCGGCCGCCACTTGTTTGGAAAGTGTTTGCAGCACCTGTTGGTCATCACCAAAAACCTTTATCTCTATGGGTTGGGTCGAGCTCATCAGATCGCCCAGCATGTCGGCTATCACTTGTCCGAAGTCAACCCGCAGGGCCGGCTGTGTTTTTTCAATAGCTGCCCGCAGATCGCTGGTTACCTCTTCAGTTGTTTTGTCCCGTTTTTTTTTGAGTTGTATCAGATAATCGCCGGTATTTGGCTCGGTAATAAAGAAACCCATTTGTGTACCTGTTCTGCGCGAATAAGCAGCAACGTCCGGGTGGCTGGTGATGATCTTTTCTACTTCCCTCAACATACGATCGGTTTCCTGGAGCGATGTTCCCGGCGGCGATGTGTAATCAAGTACAATGGCGCCTTCATCCATGTCAGGCAAAAAACCGGTTTCGAGCCTGGATGGTATAAAAATAATTGCTGCTGTCAGTATCAGTACGATCGCTATGCTCACTACCGGTCGCAGAATAAAAAAAGAGACCCAGCCCAGCCGCTTTACCTCGTGTGTTTGCTCTTTTGCGTTTGCGGAATGGCCGTGATGGTTGCGGGTAAGGAACAGGTATATGACCGGCAGCCCTATCCAGGTTACCAGGAATGAGCAAATGAGGGTAATGATCATAGCATTGGTCATTACTTTAAAGTAAGCCCCAGCTACCCCTGTCATCAATAAAAAGGGTATAAATATTACTATAGTACTTATAGATGAGCCAACCATAGCCGGAAACAGGTAATCGATAGCTTTTTTTAGCAGTCTGCTGGTTGGTTCATCCGGATGTTCTTCATGCGTACGGTGAATTTGTTCAACAACCACAATGGCGTCATCAATTATTAAACCTATGGCGGCGGCAATTGCGCCCAGCGTCATGATGTTAAAGGTATAACCAATTACATACAACACAATAAGGGTAAAGCACAGGGTAATGGGTATTGTGATCAGTATAGTGAGGCTTGCCTTTAATGAACGAAGAAAAATAACGGCCACTATAATGGCTAATAATAAACCTACCCATACGCTGTCCGTAACGCTTTTGATTGACTCGTTAACAAAATCGGCTTGTACATAATAAGGTTTTATGGATACGTCTTTGGGCAATATTTTTTGCAGCGCAGCTATCTTTTGGTCCATATCCGTTGATAGCGATATCAGGTTGGCGGCGGGTTGTTTAACAACCGCTATAAGTACCCCATCGTGTCCGTTGGCGTTTATTTTGGTGTACTCAATGCCTTCGCTTATTTGCACATTTGCAATATCTTTAAGCTGTATAACCCGTTTTCGGTTATTGCTGATCACCATATTTTCCAGCTGATCTTTAGCGTTCACTGTAGCGTCAGTTACCGTGAGGTAGAGCATCTTATAATCAGATAAATAGCCCTCTGATTTTATAAAGTTGGTTTGGCTAAGCGTATTGCTGATCATATCCGGCGTTAAAGACAGGGCCGTCATCCTTTCTTTGTTAAGTACCAGCCAGTATTCTTTTGTTTTACCGCCTATTACCCTTATTTCAGACACACCGCTCACCTGCGATAAAAATGGTTTAACCGTAAAAGTGGCCAGTTGCTTTAGCTCAATAGCCGACCGCTCATGGCTTTCCAGTGTATAGCCGCTTACGGGTAAAATAGAGGGGTTCATTTTCTCGACAGATATGTTTACCTCCGGCGGCAAAGTGTTTTGTATTTTGGCTATCTGCGATTCTATCTGTTGCTTGCTCAGGTCAATATCCGCGCTCCAGTCCATATAGGCTGATATTTCTGCGCTGCCCCGGCTGGTTGTGCTGCGCACCACCTGCAGACCAGGTACCTGTTTAATTGCATTTTCAAGCGGTTTGGTAACCGTGATCATCATTTTGTTGACCGGCTGCAAACCAGCATCGGCAATAACCTTTATTTTAGGAAAAGTTATCTCGGGGAAAAGCGAGGTTTGCAATTGGGTATAAGCATATATACCTCCCATTAAAATGAGCGATAAAACCAGCAAGAGGGGTTTCCTGTAAAAAATGAAAATGTTTTCTGCCTTATCTATTGCTTTGTTCATTACTGCACAATTTTAACTTTGGCTGTATCGGCCAGCCCATAATTGCCGCTAACTACTATCTTATCGGTCGCCGAGAATTTGGGTGATAGTATCTCTACCCGGTTGCCGCTTTCAATACCTTTGGTAACAGGAATTTTAATGGCCGTTGTTGGGTTAATAAGTTTCATGACCCAAAATTCCGTCTGGGTTTCGTTGGTGAGTACAGCTGTTTTGGGCAGCGATATGGTGCCCGTCCTTGCCGATTTTATGATTCGTGCTTTGGCTACCAGGTTTTCCGGGATCAGGTTTGCATTATTCACGCTGATCACCATACCCTGCGTTTGCGACAGGGTATCAACCGATGGCATTACAGAGCTTACTTTGCCGGTTAGCTTTTCGCCGCCGGGCAACAGCAATTGCACATCCTGGTTGTTTTGTACATAGCGGCGCATTTCGTAAGGCAGCTGCATTACAAACGCAAAGCTGGAACGGTCGCTTATTATGGCCAGTTGTTCACCATCCTGCACATAATCACCCTGTTGGTGATTTAACTGGGTAATATACCCGCTGCCCGGAGCTTTGATATGATTTACTCCCGAAAATTTAAAAGTGGTATCCAACACGTTGATGCTGTTGCCTATACTTTGAGCTTCCTTTGTTTTTATGGTGAAAATAGTTTCACCCTTACTTACATAATGCCCTGGCAGCGTATTTACTTTTTGTATGTAACCGTTGGCATTTGCCTTTACAAAATTCTTTTGCAAAAAAACAGACGTAGCGCTCAGGTCAACATAGTCAACCAGGGTACTGTCGCTTATGGTAGTTACTGTAACCGGCGTTTGTGATGCAATTGCGCCATCTTCCTCACCAGCCGGCCCATCTTTGCTTTTGCATGAAAACAAGAGTGTCAAAAGGCAGGCAACTATATATATGTGTTTAGGTTTCATATTATCGGTTCCAGTAGTTTAACTGATTAATAAGCTGTAAATTGGTGATGTTGATTTGCGTTTTAAGGTTTTTAATGCTCAGGTAATTGTTAATGGCAAGCACCAGGTCGGCAATACGCAGGTCGCCGGTTTGCAGTAGTTTAGTATTTACCTTGATCAGGCTTTCAGAGAATTTCATCTGTTCATCTATTTGGGCCAGCAGGGTTTCATTACCGGTAATTTGCTGTTTTAGCTGGGCAATTTGCTGATGGTATTGCGTATCAAAAAACGCTTTATAGCTTTTACGGGTATCTTCTTCCAGCGATAGTTTGCGGTATTGAATTTTACGCTGACCGCCATCGTAAACAGGCAGGGTAAAGCTAAAGCCCACACTCACGCCAAAATTTTTATAAGGCTGACTCATAAAATCAGAATTATAACCGCCATCGGCCAAAAGGTTTATTTTAGGTTTGTATGCAAAATCGATAAGGCTGCGGCTGTTTACCAGTTTAAGGCTATCCAATTTATACTGGCTAAAAAATATGCTGTTGTCCGCATCCGGAGTGAAGGTTTTTTGAATGCCTGGTTCCTTTAGTTCAATATAGCTGGTATCGGCTACGCCAGCCAAATAATTGAGGATAGCATAGTCATTTTTATATTGCATGCGCGATTGTAGCAACTGTAATTGTTGTTGCTTTAAAGTCACAATAAATGTAAGATAATCGCTTTGGCGGTAAACGTTGGCACGGGTAAGTTTTTTAAGCAGGTCTTCTTCCCCGCTAAGTAGGGTAACAACTTCCTGGTTAAATTTTAACTGTAACAAGCTACCATAAGCGGTAATATATTGTGCGGTAACAGCTTTTTTAAGGTCCTGCTCAGATATCCTGGCGGTGTTACCCACTGATTGCGACAGCAGGGAAATGGCATCAACCTGTGCTGCTATGTTCTTTTTACTATCTAAAGATTGATTTATGCCAAGCAAAGCGTTTAACGTGTGTTCATTAGTAATGGCTACGGAGTAGCCATAGCCATTTTTAACAGGAGCGTAAAGACCGGCGCTGGTAGCATTTACCTGTGGTTTGTAACCTGCCCTGATGCGTAAACTATCCAGTTGATTGGAAGCTATTTGATTTTTAAGATCCTTAAGCAGCGGACTGTTACTTTTGGCAAGTTCAAGGTAATGATCAAGCGTATAAGTTTGGGCCCTTACAACGGCGTTAGTAAGCGTAAATAGTATAAGGCAGAAAAACCACTTCATTAATTGACATTTAAAAGAAAAGCTATTAAACATAACTAAACTATAGCATAAATCTGGATAAATTTAGTACGTGTGTTAAGCAGTTAAAAAGTTACAATAAATGTATGATAAGGGGAATTGAACTGATAACTGAGTGAAAAGTTAAAATTATCACAGATCTGTTTGCTGATGGTAAGCCCGAGGCCACTGCCATCGGACCCGGACGATTTATGAAAGCGGGTGAAAATTTGTTCTTCTGGCAGGGGGGTGCTGCCACCGGTGTTTTTGATGATCAGGTTGTCGGCAGTTAAATCTATAACAATTTGCCCGCCTGCGTAGTTATGTCTTACCGCGTTAATGATCAGGTTGTTCAATAATATTTCAATCAAATAGTTATTGGCAACTATCTCTTTATTATTAAGCTGAGCAGTTATGGTAATTTGTTTATCCAGGAAAATATCTTCCAGATGGGCCAGCATTTCCTCTATCAACAGGTGTAAATTGATATTTTGCTGATCGGTAAGCAATCTGTTCTCAATTTTAACCAAAAGCAATAGTGATTGGTTGAGCTTGCTTAATTTTGATACGGCAGTATACAGGTCGGTGAGCAGTTTACTTTGCTTTTCGCTAAAATTTTCGGTTTGAATTAGTGAGTCAAGTTTGGAGTTAATTACAGCGATGGGCGTCAGCAATTCGTGCGACGCGTTTTCGGTAAAGGTTTTAAGATCTTTGTAATCATGCTTGGCACGGGACGTCATGATCGTTGCCGCCTGGTTAAGCTCACTAAACTCTTCAATATTAGTAGCTATTTGTGGAATTTCCTGGTTGTCGGTAATATTAAACAGCTTTAGCTCTTTCAAAATAACATAAAAAGGCTGCCATAAGCGGTTTAAAATTAAACGATTGGCAATAAGCAGTACCAGTAATAAAAACAAAATAACGCCAATGGTAATACTAAAAATAATCTGGATCAGATCTTCCGTTTCTACTTTTGATTCAACGATGAGTATTTTATAGTATTTGCCGTTAACGGTAACCGAACTAACCAATCCGCGGCCAGGCTCGTAATCATTTTTATCCTTCCGGTACCGGGTGTTGATAAACCCGCGTTTTACCGAATTAGCAGGCGCCTCTGTAAAACTGATCTGCTGGTCTTTTGAGTCGAATACCTGGGGCAGCTGATGGTTCAATTTTACATAATCAAATATCTCATCCTCCTCTACCTTCAGCGCCTTGTCATTCTGGCCGTTCAGTATCCAACTAATGGCAACATAATACAAAATGCCTGTTATCAACATTACAATGATGGTAGTAATGACATTTACTCGATTGTACAGGGCCAGCAGTTTCATTTATCGGTAAATTTATAACCCATACCATAGGCTGCCTGTATGTAGTCGTTCCCGCCGGCTTCCATTAGTTTTTTACGGATATTTTTGATGTGCGAATAAATAAAATCGAAGTTATCGGCCATATCAATGCCATCGCCCCACAAATGCTCGGCAATGGCGTTTTTCGAAATTACCTTACCCTTGTTGGCAATAAAATAAATGAGCAAGGCAAATTCCTTTCGGGTAAATTTAACAGGTTTATCAAATATCACCACTGTTTTTGCCTGCAGGTCAATATTGATCTCATTAAAAAGCAGCAGGTTGCTGCCGTTATACATTTTACGCCTGATAATTGCCGATACCCTGGCTTTAAGTTCTGACAGGTGAAAAGGCTTTACCAGATAATCATCAGCTCCAAGGTCAAGGCCTTCAAGCCTGTCGTCAAGCGAGTTCCTGGCAGATATGATGAGCACACCGTCGGTGTAATTATTTTCTTTCAACTTTTTAAGTATGCTGATGCCATTGCCGCCAGGCAGGGTAATATCCAGCAGGATACAATCATAACGGTATAGTTCAATCTTTGCTATGGCAGCCTGGTAGGTGGCAGCAGTTTCGCAAATATTACCGGCTTCGGTAAAGTACTCTTCAATACTTTCACGCAGGCCTTCTTCGTCTTCAATGATCAGTAGCTTCATTTTGGGCTGAACGTTTTACGTTTTAAGATACGCTGAGGCAGGTTAGTGCAATTTCATATACTACTCAAAGCTAAAAAATCAATTTGTACAGATTCTGTATTTCTAAGTTATAAGTAGTGCGTTTTAAACGATGGCCTAATATTTAATATAAAACAGAATTTATACAGACTGGTGATTGTATTTTAGTAAAATAATAGGTTCTTGGTGCCTTAAAGGTACACCCAGAACTTATTAATTACAACTCAAAACAAAGCTATGTGGTGGATATACGCTTTACTTTCGGCACTATTTGCCGCGCTTACCGCAATTTTTGCCAAAATAGGCATAAAAGGGGTAGATACCGACCTGGCAACTGCCGTACGTACTGTGGTTATATTGATGCTGGCTTGGGCTATTGTATTATTTAAAGGGAGTAGTCAGGGAATAAGCAGCCTAACCAAAGTGAACTGGATATTCCTCGTATTTTCGGGCTGTGCTACCGGGCTTTCCTGGATCTGCTATTTTAAGGCCCTGCAATTAGGCAGGGTATCTCAAGTAGCGCCTGTAGATAAATTAAGCGTAGCTTTAGCCATTATTTTGTCGGTAATATTTTTAGGCGAACCGCTAACCTGGAAAACGGCATCAGGCGCTTTACTAATCATAGCGGGAACTTTAGTACTTATATTTTAGGCTTTGTAACAAGTATATATACACAGTTAACGTTATTGTAACAAAGACACAACATTCAGTTTTAATCCAATCTTTCTTATCAAATTCGTGGCTTAATCATCTGTTTATTGTAATGAGGGCCCTTTTTATACCGTTTTTGTTTATTGTTTTTTTTGCTAACGCACAAGCTCAGGTCAGCTCAGTTGTTAAAGGTAAAATAAGTGGTAAAGTTACCGATGCCACTAATAAACAACCGGTTGACTATGCAACCATATCTGTTTATAAACAGGGTGTGGCATCGCCCTTTAATGGCATAAGTACCGATCCCAAAGGCAATTTTACGGTTGATCATATTCCCCCCGGCGAATACAAAATTACCGCCGATTTTTTGGGTTACCAGCGGGCCACCATTGAACATGTGATTGTTAAAGATGGCGATAATGTGTCAGTAGGCGAAATTAAACTGGCTCCTGTGCCACATCAGTTGCAGGGCGTAACCATAACTGCCAAAACTCCTACTGTTGAAAGCAAAATAGATAAGCTGGTTTATAATCCGCAAAATGACCTGAGCGCCCAGGGTGGTGTGGCTATTGATATTTTAAAGAAAGTGCCGCAAATTACGGTTGATATTGATGGCAATGTTGAACTGCAGGGAAATGCTAATATCCGTTTTTTGATAAACGGAAAGCCATCGAGTATTTTTGGCGCCAGCCTTACAGATGCACTGGCAAGTATCCCGGCCAGCCAGATAAAAAGCATTGAAGTGATAACCAGCCCCGGTGCAAAATATGATGCCGCCGGAACAGGTGGTATAGTAAACATCATTTTGAAAGATAGCAGGGTAGAGGGGATCAACGGCAGCGTAAATCTTTCGGCTGGTACCCGCCGTGAAAACGGATCATTTAACCTTAATATGCGCAAAGGTAACTTTGGTGTAAATGCTTTTTTTAGCGGTAACAAACAATTGAACAGTAACTCGCCAAATATGCGCACCAATACTTCGGTTGATAAGTTTAGCAATACAACAACGTTATTTCAGGAAGGTAGCAATAACTTTACGCGCAATGGGTACCAGTCGGGTTTAAACCTTACCTGGAACATCAGTAAACATGATGACCTTACCGGATCAATAGGGTTTAATCATTTTGGCAATCACAGTAAAGGCATCAGCAACCAGCGTCAAAGTAAGATCGATTCACTTGGCAACCTCATTACTGATTTTGAAAGCATCCGTAACTCAAGCAGTAAATTTAATGGCACCTCAACGGATGTTAGTTTAAATTATAAAAAAACGTTTGAAAAAGAAGGCCAGGAATTGGAAGTGTTGTATACCGAGAGCTTCGGTAACAATACATTCAGCTCGTTTCAGCAGCAGGATTATTTAAACGCCTTAATACCATCATCAGGCATATCAAACAATAATCCTGGTAAAGACAGGGAAACCAATATTTCTGTTGATTACGCACACCCGATAAGTAAAAACTTTACCCTTGAAACCGGGGCCAAGCTTGATTTTAACCATATCAACAATAACATTATTACCGATACCTTACAAGGCGGTGTGTTTGTACCCAATCCGAACCAAACTTACGGCTTTATTTATGACCGTAAGATATATGCCTATTACCTGTCAGCTTCGGCATCAATATTCCATAATTTTTTGGATGTAAAAGCAGGGTTGCGCGATGAGTACACAACCACTAAAGCCGATTTTGAGGGGACCAACATTCCAAATTATAATATATTGGTACCATCATTGGTATTATCGCATAAGCTCGGTGGCGGTCAGTCTGTTAAAATCAGTTATACCCGGCGTGTTCAGCGTCCGGACTATGGCGACCTGAACCCGTTTTTAAACATCAGCGATCCGCACAATATCAGCACTGGTAACCCCGCCCTGAAACCCGAGCGCGGAGATAATTTTGAACTGGGTTATAATAAATCATTTGATAAAGGCGCAAATATCAATATAGCAGCATTTTATCGCCGTAACACAAATGATATACAGCAGTTTACCACCTTTTACTCTGAGCTCGAAATAAATGGCATTACTTATAACGATGTATCATTAAGTCAGCAATATAATTTAGGCTCGCAAATACGAAAAGGGATAAACATATATGCTTCGGTGCCTGTTACAGATAAATTTAGCCTTCGCTCCAATATGCTGTTCTCTCAACGCACCAGCAATAACCCCGGCAGCGCCAGTGTAACGGGCTTTGCCTATCGTATCAATATGAATGCACAATATAGCTTTGGGCATGACCTCAGCGCTGAATTCTTTGCTAATTACCGGTCTTCACAAAAGGATATCCAGGGAACTAATCCCAAATTTGTGTTCTATAATTTTGCCGTACGCAAAATGATCCTGAACAAAAAGTTCAGTTTCGGGCTTACTGCTTCAAATCCGTTTGCCAATTTTGTAGGTCAGCGTTCAACAACTTTTGGCAGCAACTTTAGCCAGGTAAACATAAGGCAGGTGCCTGTACGCTCGTTTGGCATAAGCTTGAGCTATAAATTTGGCAAGCTTGACTTTAAGAAAGAAAACAAGGAAAAGGAAAAAGATGATGATATGGTAACACCTGATGCCACCCCGGCCGAAAAGGATAAAGGCAAATAACCCTTATCCGTTTTTTATCAGGATGCTTTCAATAACAAGTGTTGCATCTTCGCAGCTATCGGTTGCGGTTTCCATCGCCATAAATACATCAGTATATTTGATGAGCTGTATAGCGTCAGTTTCATTGGCCAGCAAATCGGCAAAAGCTTCGTTATAAACGGTATCTGCCTGGTATTCCATCTTTTTGATACTTGCGCAAAGGGCAAATATTTGTTCCGAATTGCCCAGGTTGCTCATGGCATTAATGGCCTTTTCTAATTCGGTACTTGTTTTAAATATTAAGGATGCCAGGCTGATGATGGGAGGTGTTAGTTTGGGCACATCATACAAATGTATCCTGCGCGATGCCATAGCAATACTGTCAGCCACATCGTCAACGGCCGCGGCCAGATCACACATGTCTTTGCGCTGAAATGGCGATACCAACTGTTTGCCTGATTCTGAAAATATCTGATGGGTAAGCTCGTAGCTTTTTATTTTTAACTTATCAATGTGGGTAAAATTAAACTTCTGCTCATAAATGTCCGCAGAGTTTACAGCTGTGTTAAGTAAGGTCGCCATTTCAGCAACATTGGCAGCGAGTTTATTAAACAAACCATAAAATATCTGATTTGAACTTGGAAAAATTGCCATAGAGTTAAACTTTATGATGTTGTTTAAATAGTAGTAAAAATCAAATGTCTGTACGTTAGTTAATTAACCAATTAAAGTTGTAAATAATAACGCTGCTAAATGTAGAGATTAATTTGTTCCCCAAGGTCACATTATTGTTAATGTAATGTTAATTTAATGTTACACACGCTTCGCTTTGTAACATTTGCTGCCGGGTAAAACAATATGCCCGCACTATTTATTATATTTACATAAGCTCCATCGCCATGAAACCTGCTGATAAACACTACAAATTTATAAACAGCCGCACTGGTAATGTGATCTATTATCATTCCATAAGCGGCAACCGCTCTGTTGAAGAGATTAAGGCCGAGCTGCAGGAAGTAAAAAACAGGGTGGCTATTCAGAATAATATCTATTGCGAAACAGTTTATTGGGAAGAGATGAAGGAAGATATTGATGTATAACAACATATATCAAAAAAAGCCCCTGCCTTGCGGCAAGAGCTAAAAAAAACCACAACAATTGTTTAACCTTATGGCTATGAAACCCTAAGGTCAATTCCTAACTGCAGTGTGGCTTTCCTTAAAATGGAACAATGCTGTATACCTTTTGGTTTTAGTTATTTGTATATTTATCATATGAAATAATTTGACTTATTTTATTTACAAAAGAATAATCAAACAAATTTCATCCTATATTTATACCAATTAAAATATGAAAAATATGAGAAGAGTATTTAAACTTAAAGCAGTGTTACTGTTTGCGGTCACGCTGTTTGTAACCAGCATGGCATTTGCCCAGAAAAAGCCTGCAAGTCCGCATGATAGTACAACAGCAGTAGTAGCTGGTTCAACCATTAAAATTAAGTACGGCAGCCCTTATGTAAAAGGCCGTAAAATATTAGGCGGTTTAGTGCCTTATGATAAGGTATGGCGTGCCGGTGCTGATTCGGCTACCAGCATTACTACCAGCAAAGCTATAAAGGTTGAAGGCAAAACGCTTCCGGCCGGCAGATATGCTTTTTTTGTGATTCCATCAGAAAAAGGTACCTGGACCGTCATTTTTGATAAAAATCCAAAACAATGGGGCGCGTACACCTATAAAGAAAGTAACGATCAGTTACGGGTAACCGTTAAAGGAAAAACCATTCCTAAACAAGAAAGCCTTACTTATAAAATTGATAAAGGCGGTTTTAGCCTTAAATGGGATACATTTGAAGTCCCCGTTTCTGTTAAATAAATTTTTTTCTACAACCTTATCACATTAAAGCCCCGCTAAGGGGCTTTTTTTTTACGCAAAGGTTTATTATACAGCGCCAACCTGTAAAATATTGTTAAAACAAATTACTATTAGCGCTATATTTACAAACCTAATGCGTTATAATCCCAATAATAAACCATTATTTAAAAGAATAGCCGCCATATTATTATTGGCCCTGGTTATTTTTTTGTTAATGACGCTGGCTGCTTATCCAGCGTTGGTCGAGCGTTATTATTCCCAGGGCTTTTATATTTTTATTTGCCGCGTATTTCATCCCGTTTTAAACTTATTGCCTTTTAGCATGGGCGATATACTATACATAGCTGTTATTGGGTATTTAATTTATAAAACAATACAACTGTTTAAGCTGCTCTTTAAAAAGCAATTTAAACAGGTAAGTATGCAATTGCTGGGATTGGTTATAGGCGTACAAGTGGGCATACTCGCTTTTTATCTTTTTTGGGGGATGAATTATTTCAGGCCATCGGCAGCAGCGCGTCTTGGCCTGCAGGATACTTCTTTTACAACCGCTGATCTGCAGGCTGTAACCAAATTACTGATTGACAGTGCCAACATCTCCCGGGCACGGGTTACTACTTCTGATATGAGGCAAACAAACAGTTCCATTTATAAAACCGCGGTAACCGCTATAAACTCATTCTCTGCCAGCTCAGCAAATTTCCGCTCTTACCATCCAGGTATTAAGCCGTCATTATTAACACCGTTGCTTAATTTTATCGGTACGTCAGGATATTATAATCCTTTTACGTCAGAGGCACAGATCAATTATCAGATGCCTGTTTTTAACCGGCCTTTTGTAGCATGCCATGAAATGTCGCACCAAATGGGCTATGGCGCCGAAGATGAGGCTGATTTTGCCGGATTTGTAGTGGCTGTAAACTCCCATGACCGGCTTTTACGTTATTCGGCCTATCACCTGGCTGTGAGCGAATTTATGTATTCGTTGGGTCAGCGCGATACAGTAGCTTATAAATCTTTAAAAGCAAGGTTATCAAAAGCGGTACATCAGGATTATGTAATTGAAAGAAACTATTGGCTATCATACGAAAACAAGCTAAATGCCATTAGCAGCTTTATTTATGATAATTTTTTAAAAGCTAATAACCAACCCCGGGGCCTTGAAACATATAACCGAATGGTGTTGCTGGTAATGGCCAGTGAGCGCAGCCATTGGGTTCATTAAAAAATGCGTTCCGTATCTCACCCCGGAACGCACTGCAATATCATTTCAAACGATATTGTATCAACTAAATCTCAGATATCATGCTTAATGATTACCCAAGCTCTTTATATTTACCAGTGCAAACAGTCAGGTAAACAAAATTTTATTCTTTGTAATGATGCTGTTAGCGCAATGATTTGATCAGTTAAATATTCAATTATGGATAATTGAATGAAAACGCCCGTATATTATAATATATTGCACGTTTGAGCGCCAAATTTACGGTTATTAACTACATCATTTAAATTTTATTGTTAAAAGGTCATTTTGACAGGTAAAAATATTGTTACTATGAAACTTTATATAATCTTTACTTTAACATTTTTACCTGTAATAGCTTTTGCCCAAACATTTACCCGGCCCGAAATTGAACGTGCCGAAGCGATGGCAAAAACAGTGACCATTATACGTGATAAATGGGGGGTACCTCACATTTATGCAAAAACAGACGCTGCGGTGGTTTTTGGATTGATGTATTCGCAATGTGAGGATAACTTTAAGGGTATTGAACGCAATTACCTGGATCAACTGGGTAGGCAAGCCGAGGTTGATGGCGAAAATAGTTTATATACTGATGTACAGCTGCAACTGATAGCTGATAGCACTGATGCCATTAAGGATTATAAAGCCAGTGATCCAGGGTTTAAAAAGCTCATGGATGCATTTGCGGACGGTATTAATTATTACCTGTATAAACATCCTCAGGTAAAACCCCTGGTGTTTAAACGGTTTGAACCCTGGTACGCTTTAATGTTTACCGATGGAAGCGTAGCCGCAACGGAAACGGGCGGCATAAACCTCGCCGAGACAAAAGATTTTTACGCAGGTGAAGGCGAAAAACTGGGAACCATAATAAACAAACCTGCTAACCTCTATGACGCGGTAAATGAACGCGAAACCGGATCGAACGGTTTTGCCATCTCGCCGTCGAGGTCAGCTTCGGGGCATGCCTTATTGTATATTAATCCGCATGTTCCATTTTATTTCCGTAGCGAGGTTGAACTGGTAAGCAACGAGGGGCTTCATGCCTACGGAGCAGTTACATGGGGTCAGTTTTTTATATATCAGGGCTTTAATGAACATTGCGGCTGGATGCATACCAGCAGCTACGCTGATGTAGGCGATCTGTACGCCGAAAAGATGGTTAAAAAAGAGGGTAAATGGTATTATGAGTACGATGGCTCGCTTAAACCGGTAACAGCCCGCAAACTTATGCTGCATGTTAAAAAAGATAACCGGCTTGAACAAAAGAACATCATTGGTTATTATACCCATCATGGTCCTGTGCTGGGCAGCCGCAACGGCAACTGGCTTTCGTTAAGAGCCAATAATCGTTCATATAATGCACTGCTTGAGTCATGGTTGATCACTAAAGCCAATACGCTGGCCGACTATAAAAAGGCGATGGAACTGGTATCAAACACCTCAAATAGCACGGTATATGCTGATGATAAGGGAAATATTATATTTTGGTATGGCAATTATATCCCAAAACGTAATCCCTCTTTTGACTGGAGCTTACCTGTTGATGGCAGCACTTCGGCAACGGAGTGGTTGGGCGTACATCAGCTTAAAGATATCATCACGGATATGAACCCTGCAACCGGCTGGATACAAAACTGCAACTCAACACCCTACACGGCATCAGGGGTAAGCAGCCCGGATAAAAAGAAATACCCGGTTTATATGGCTCCTGACGGAGAAAACTACCGGGCACTCACCGCTATTAAATTATTAAAGAATGCAAATCATATAACGCTCGATGACCTGATAGCAAAGGGGTACGACCATTATCTGGCTGTTTTTGATGATTTGCTGCCTCCGTTGTTTAAGGCTTATAACAACGCTCCCGACTCTGTGAAACAATCTCTTGCCGAACCTGTGGAGTTGTTGCGGCAATGGGACAGGCGCAGCGCGGCAAACTCTGTGGCTACTACCCTGGCCATTGAGTGGGGAACCCTGATGATGAGAATCATGCCGCCGCCACAAACAAGTGAGCAAAGCACTTTTATTACCCAACGTGTGAAAAAACTTTCACAAACTGATGGGCGGCAGCAGCTTGATTTTTTAGCTGAGGTTTTAAAAAGCCTGCAAAGCCGCTTTGGTTCATGGAAAATTGAGTGGGGTACTATTAACCGGTACCAGCGCCCTGCTGATGGCACTACGTTTGATGATAAGTTGCCAAGTATTCCTGTAGGTGCAACCGGATCGGGCTTTGGGCAGTTACCATCGTTTCAGAGCCGCACGGCAAATACACAAAAGCGCTATGGTTATTCGGGGAATAGTTTTGTAGCCGCCGTTGAGTTTGGACCTCGCATAAAGGCTAAAAGCATTATTACAGGTGGGCAATCTTTTGATCCGGCATCAAAAAACTTTACCGACCAGGCGCAGGGGTTTATTGATGGTAAGTTTAAAGATGTATTGTTCTATAAAAGTGATGTGCTTAAACATGTTCAAAAGATCTATCATCCGGGTGATTGATCTGCTTGCTAAAAGTTCATCCGGATTTTATAAAAAATGAAAAAATACCTGTTGATTGTCTTGCTGGCGTGTTGCTGCATTAATGTGTTTGGTCAAAGTATCACACTTAATGATCTTATTAACATTTCAAACCTTCCCAATAGTGAAGCCCATAATTATTTGGTACTGAATAAAGGTTTTAAAAATGAATACCTGCAGGAGGTAAATGGTAACACCATGGAGCATTTACATAAAGTTGCGGCCAATAAAAAACAGGAAACTGTAATTATAGGCGAATATACTAAGTTAGGGAATGGCTCCTTATTACGTACTGTTGTTTATAACTCACAAACCACACAGCATTTGTTCAATTTAATTACCCAGGCAAAAAGCGCTGGTTTAAAAATGAACATACAAGGAGCCGATGCGATGAATAACATCTATTTGTTTGATAATAATTTTTACCACATTTCAATATTCATTAACCGGAATAATGCATTCGGTTCTATTGTATTGAAACAAAAGGAGTTTTTGGGGTTTGATTAAGTTATACTCCAGATAAACTCATTCTCTCTTCCGAATTCATGGAGCAACAGAAAACTTATGTAATAAAGTGAGTTTCTTTTACGCCGGGGCTTTGCTATATTGCATAACCAATTACAGTTCCTATGAAATCCATAAGCCGGAAAAGGTTTATAACTGCCGCCGCACTGGCCACCGCTGGTATCCCTTTTGGTTTAAATGCATTTGCGAAAACCGCATTTACCCCGTTAGCCTTAAATGATAGTGAAATTGGCGGTAGCTCTTCTGCCGAAAAGATAAGGGTAAGTATATTTTCAAAGCATCTGCACTGGCTAAATTACACCGATATGGCGAACCTGGCTGCGCAGATGGGCTTTGATGGCGTTGACCTAACTGTTAGGCCCGATGGTCATGTACTGCCCGAAAATGTTGCTATTGATTTGCCCAGGGCGGTTGCAGCTGTTGAAAAAGCAGGTTTAAAGGTTTACTCCATTGTCACCAACATTGAGCAGCCCGATGAGAAATTTGCACAGGATATTTTAAAAACGGCGTCGGAATTGGGTATTAAATATTACCGTACAGCCTGGTTCAATTATAACAAAGCTATCAGCATTCCTGAAAACTTACAGGTAATTACCCGGCAACTGGCCGGCCTCGCTGAGTTAAACAAACAATACCATATGCATGGGGCCTATCAAAATCACTCGGGCGATTTGTTTGGCGCATCCGTTTGGGATCTTTGGCTCGCCCTTAAAGACCTTGATCCGGCCTGGATAGGTTGTCAATACGATATAAGACATGCTACTACTGAAGGGGCCGATACCTGGGCTACATCTATACAGCCACTGGTGCCTCATATTAAAACTACTAACATCAAGGATTTTTACTGGGAGAAAAAAGACGGTCGCTGGCAGGTGAAAAGTGTTCCGCTGGGTGATGGCATGGTGGATTTTAAAAAGTATTTTGAAGTAGTTAAGCAATATGGCTTAAATGGTCCGCTTTGTTTACATTGTGAGTATGAACTTGGTGGCGCGCAGGACGGCGCGAAACAACTAACCATAAGTAAAAAGGATTTCACCGCCGCTGTGCAAAAAGATTTGGCCATGTTGAGGACATGGTTAAAGGAGAATGATATGTAATGATTTGTTACAAGCCACACCGCGGATTATTCCGGGATTGCCTGCTATAATTATTTGCTGTAGTGTTGTAATAAAACAATTTGCATTTATAACAAGTTTGTTACTATATTTAGTAAAGTAATACATACCGTTTTAACTCCATAGAACCGTTGTTTACTATAACCAATTTGACCATAAAAAAACAGGAGGCTGCCATGAACTTGGTTCATAAAATTGAAAACTGGGGCGATACTCATCATCCTAAAATTCTTGATCTGGTACGTATTGCATTGGGTATATTTTTACTTTTAAAAGGTATAGCATTCATGGAAAATACTGCTTACCTGAAAAGCTTAATTGACAGTCAGGATGTGATTGACCTATCGCCGACCGTTTTAATGATACTGGTTTATTATGTAACTTTTGCTCATATGGTTGGCGGGGTGCTGATAGCCTTAGGCATATTAACCAGGTTGGCATCCATTATTCAGATACCGATAGTTGTAGGTGCGGTATTTTTAACAGGCATTTTTCAGGAACCTATAAATGCAATGATGTGGCCGTCTGTTACGGCCCTGATATTACTGGTATTGTTCACTATTATAGGCTCAGGGCCTATATCATTAGATAAATATCTTTCAGAATAGGTCGAATTTTAATATCTAATATCCAATAACCAGTTCATCAGCATAACACCATAACCAGCGTTCGCCCGGTTCGGCTGATATGACCACCGGATGAGCAGTTGCCTCAAAATGCTTGGTCATATGCGTATTTGGTGAACTATCACAGCATAAGGTAACACCACAGGTTTGGCAGGTACGCAGGTGCATCCACGAGGAATGTGTTTTTACACACTCCTCGCAAACATACTCCTTTGGTTGTTTTATATCGGTAATAGCAGCCAGGTGCTGGCATACTTCCTCTTTTTCCATTCTTAAATCTCCGCTAAATATTTATGTACAAAGCTAATAGCCATGGAGCCTTCGCCAACGGCCGATGCCACACGATTCATCGCTCCGGCACGTACATCGCCTGCTGCAAATATGCCCGAACAGCTGGTTTCCAGCAAAAACGGATCACGTTTAAGCTTCCATATTTTACCAAAGCCTTCATAACTGCGCAGCTCGCGACCGGTTTCAATAAAATCTTTGGTATTTTTTATAATGTCAAGCTTTATCCAGTCAGTATAAGGTTTGGCACCAATAAAAATGTATAAGGCATTGGCTACCCTTTTTACCGTTTCCTGGGTTTTACAGTTTAACAGGGTAAGTTCTTCAAGGCAATTGGTGCCATTTGCTTCAACTATTTCTGTGTAAGGTATAACCTCAATATTAGGCGTATCTGCAATCTGATGGATCAAATAGGCCGACATGGTAGCTGAGAGGTCTTCCCTGCGGATAATGATGTATACATTTTTAGCAAATTTGGACAGGTGCATAGCCGCCTGGCCTGCAGAGTTACCTCCGCCAATTACATATACTTCTTTGCCGGTACAAGCAGTTGCTTCGGTAGTAGCGGCGCCATAATAAATGCCTGCCCCGGTATAATTTTCAACCCCTTTAACCTCCAGCTTGCGATAGTCAACACCGGTGGTAATAACTACCGTACGGCTAATAATTTCGGGGCCATCATCAAGTATTATGGTTTTATAACCATCTTTTTGCCTGATGTCGCTTACTGATTGGGGCGATAAGAACTCCGCACCTAAACGCATAGCCTGACTTATAGCACGCCTGGTAAGATCGGCCCCGCTTAAACCGGCTGGAAAACCCAGATAGTTTTCAATGCGCGAGCTGGTACCGGCCTGCCCGCCGGGCGCTTTCCGTTCTATTAATAAGGTTTTGAGGCCTTCTGATGCGCCATAAACAGCCGCTGCCAGGCCTGCCGGTCCGGCTCCTATGATCACCACATCATAAACATCCGTAAGCGTTTGCGGGCTTTTTTCCAGCTTTTCGGCTATGGCCCTTATAGTTGGCTTGGCAATGCAGCTGCCGTCTTCAAAAATAATAAGCGGAAGGTCATCCGTAGTTAAATTATTTAGTGACAAAAGGTTGCCTGCATCTACATTCTTTTCCACATCAAACCAGCGGTAGGGGATCAGGTTGCCAGCCAAAAAATCCTTCACCTGGTGCGATTGAGGCGAAAACTGGTAACCTAATAATTTAATGCCCACAAACTCGGGTACGTAGTTATTTTGCCAGTCTTCAAGCAGATCATTTATTACCGGAAAAAGTTTTTCCTCTGGCGGATCCCAGGGTTTCATGAGGTAATAATCAAGCTGCACGTCATTAATAGCTTTTATAGCAGCTTCGGTATCAGAATAAGCGGTGAGTAACACGCGCTTAGCATCGGGAAATATTTTTTTGGCTTTTTCAAGGAATTTAACCCCTTCCATTTCGGGCATGCGTTGGTCGCATAAAAATAAAGCCACCACATCCGAGCTGTTTTTAAGCTCGGTAAGGCTTTCAAAGGCTTCGTTTGCCGATGTTGTACTCAATATTTTGTACTCTTTACCATACTGCGACCTGAGGTCGCGGCTTATGGACCGCAGTACCTGCGGGTCATCATCAATGGAAAATATTATAGGACGGCTCATAGGGGTGTTCTTCTAAACGTAAAATTATTAATATTTTATTAAGTATCCGAGTAGCTGGTATCAAGTATCAGGATTTTTGAAGGTTAAATTAAAAACGCAGATTGTCTTGATATTTGATACTAACTACCTGATACCAGCACGCTATCCGTCAATTAAAAAACAAACGCTGAATACTGTGTGGCCGGGTTCCGACTTTACTTTGATTGAGCCGCGGTGCTGTTTAACAATTCGTTGTACAACCTCAAGCCCCATACCGGTACCTTTGCCCATTTCTTTAGTGGTAAAGAACGGATCAAATATCATTGTTTGAATTTCGGCCGGAACGCCCGGTCCGTCGTCGACAATAAAAACCTCCACAAACTCACGGTCACGGCGGGTCTTAATAGTTAAAGTACCCTTTCCGGCGGGTTCCATCGCGTCAATGGCATTATCTATCAGGTTGGTCCATACCTGGTTAAGTTCGCCTATAAGGGCTTTTACTTCGGGTAATGTTTCATCAAAATCTTCAACAACGGTAATGTTGCCTTTTCTGATCTTGTACCCCAGCATGGTTAGCGTATTGCGGATGCCTATATGTATATCGGCATATTGCTTGTCCTTTGCACGGTCCATGTGCGTAAAGGTTTTAACAGAGCTTACAAGCTCAGCTATACGCCTTGCCGATTCCTGAATATCACGAACCATTTTTTCAGTTATCAGCATATCGCTTATCCAGGTCAATACATGGGGTAAGCTATTGTCCGAAACATTTTTTTTAAAAGTTTCCAGGGTTTCAATGCTGCAATTAAAATCAACAAAGCTTTCGGCCATGTCATATCCGTTTTCAACCCCGTGTTCCTCAAACCATTCAATTATTTCATCTTCCCGATGGGTGCGTTGTTTAAGGCTTAACCGGGTTGTGTTTTTATCGTCAAGAAGATTGAACAGGGTTTCGCTGATGGCATCAACCTGCGCAGGTTCCATTTTAATGGAGAATATCATTTTAACATTTTCCGGCTCCTGTTCCAGGTGCTTTTTTAATGTCAGGGAATCGCGCACGATGGCTGATGCCGGGTTGTTTAATTCATGTGCAAGTCCGGCTGATAATTTACCGAGCGCCATCATTTTTTCATTTTGCTGCTGCAGGGCAGTAAAATCACGTACACGGGTGGTCATGATATTTACCAGGGCCTGTGTAAGTTCGTAATGATTTTTTATCATCTCGGGTATCAGCTCAGTATTGAAGCTGCGCAATTGCAGCTTGCCAACGGCCTGCGCATATCCTTTGGATATTTTACCTCTTGAAAATGGAAGGTAGCCGCTAATATTACCGGGGCCCACAACCGTAAATTCGCGCCGGAAACCACTTTGCATCATGAAAAAACGCAGGCTGCCTTCAACCGTGATATGAGGGCCGCTCATGGGTTCGCCGGGTTCCATAAAAAGCTCACCATCTTCAAAAATATTGTCAACACTATTATCCAACAGCCATTGCAGTTGGTCTTCGGGTACGTTATTTAATGCTTCGAGCGATTTTAGCCAGGATACAGTTACTGTTTGCATGTATTAAAATTAGCTATTATTATTTAACGGTTTTGTGGGCACATATAAAAATAGCGCACATATTAAACCCAGCAAAATTGCTTTTGCTAAAATACGGATGATTTTTAAATTGGATAGTCAAACAGGTTAAAGTTACAATAGCCTGTAAATTATATCCACTTGCTCAGGAACTGGCCAAAAGTTTCTTTATACTGATCGCCAACGTTAATATTTACTTTGCCAATTTGCAGGGCGTTGCGAGTGATGGAGTTTATTTTATCAAGTGATACAATGAAAGAGCGGTGTACACGCATAAAACGTTTGGCGGGTAGTTTTTCTTCCAGCGCTTTTAAGCTTGTGAGCGACAGTAAGGGTTTTTCAGTATCCTGCAAATATACTTTTACATAATCTTTAAGGCCCTCTATATATAATATGTCTTTAAGGGCAACGCGCACCAATTGATACTCTATCTTCAAGAACAAATATTCATCCTCCGGATGCTGTCCGCTTTCTAAAGGTGCAACTGTATTGGAGCGTTGCAGCAGTTCAACATAGGTTAGTGCCTTATTAGCGGCATGTAAAAACTCTTCATAATTAAAAGGTTTAAGCAGGTAATCAAGTGCATCAACCTTGTAGCCTTCCAGGGCAAACTGGTTATAAGCGGTGGTGAAAATAACACGCGGCTTATTAGGGCTCCGGCTATCCAGCACACGTGCCAGTTCAATACCGTTTAAATTTGGCATTTGTATGTCCAGAAAAACAAGGTCAATCTTATTGTCCTGCAGGCCCACCAATGCTTCGACCGCGCTTAAATAACGACCTGTAAGTTTTAAGAACGGGGTTTGTTCAATAAAACTGCAGACCAGGCCAAGCGCCAAAGGTTCGTCATCAACCGCTATGCAATTTAACATCATGACAGATTGAGGGTTAGGTGAACAGAATAAGTGTTAGTAGCAGTATCTTCATTAATAAGCAAATCGTACCTGTCGGCATAAAGCAGGTCGAGCCTGCGAATTGTATTGGTAAGACCTATGCCTTTGTTTTCTTCCAGGCTGGTGTTTTCTTTAAATATACTGTTCTTCACTATAAGTTCCAGCTTGCCGGCATGTTGCTCAATACTAATAAAGATACTGCTGGGCAGGGTGGCGCTTATACCATGTTTAAAAGCATTCTCTACAAAAGGTAGAAATATCATAGGTGCAACGGCAGTGTCATTTATTTGAACAGGTAAATTAAATATTACGGAAACCTTATCGGTAAGGCGCAGTTCCATGAGGCTGATGTAATCTTTTATAAATGCTATTTCCTGGTTAAGTTGTGCCGTACCATGCTGCGTGTCGTACAGTACATAACGCATCATACGCGACAGCTGGTGCAGGGCCTTGCGTGACGTATCGGCATTAACCAATGTTAGCGCATAAATGTTATTGAGGGTATTAAAAAAGAAATGCGGGTTAATTTGTGCCTTCAGGAATGAAAGTTCTGAACTTATTTTGTCCTGTTCTAAAACCGCCCGCAGCCGTATATCGCTTTGCCATTTTTGTATTGCGGTAATACTGGTGCTTATACCAAGTACCAATGCAATGATAGCGATCATGGCAATATCAAAATCATGGCCGCGTCGCTGTTTTGGCGGGCCATGCTTATGAAATGCCGTCTCCATTAACTGATGCATATTCAGCCATCTGTCGGTAAAGTTATTTAATAAATAAATGACAGTTATCAATACTACTACAAACAGGAAATATGCTCCGGTGCGTTGCTTTAATAAAAAATTAGGCACCAATATGATGGAGTTAATGTAAAATGCTACTATCAGCGTGCTTAATACAAGCACCTGTTTTATCCAGAATTGATAAGGTAACTGGATATTCCATGATAGCGGCTGGTACAGGAACAATACAACACCCAGCACAATCCACGTAAGTACATGGATAAGTATAGTTATAAAGTTACTTTTTGATTTTAAGCTCATTGGCCGTAATTAAACGTTGTATTGGATGTTAAATTTAAAGTATAATTCCTCAATATTACTAATAGATAGAGGTTCCTGTCAATCATAATAGCTCAACAGGCAAAATTTACCGATGGACGGTTGATGCCACTCTTTTAAACTGAAATTTATATAGGCCCGCCCGAACCAGGTGCTTTTATAGGGTAAAATCGCGCCTTTATCTATGTTTTTGTCTTGTAGGTCTATTCTGTTTTTTATAATAATACAGGCGGTGTTTTTTTGTGGCGTTAATCATACCACACCATGAAACTTTTATACTTATTTATACCCTTGGCATTTTTACTTAGCCTTAATACCTATGCCCAGGACGGCCGGGAGATTAGCGGAACCGTGCAGGATTCAACAGGGGCCACATTACCTGGCACAACTGTGCAACTGCTAACAGGTGCTGATAGTACCACCGTCATTACCAATGCTAAAGGTGGTTTTGTTTTTAATCCTGTAAAGGTTAACCAATTTAGTTTGGTTGTACGATCAATAGGTTACCAGGCCATAAAACGAAGATTTATTTTAAATGCGGATAATAAGGCGGTAACGCTGGCTCCTATTGTACTGAAAACGGAAACATATATGTTAAATACGGTTACCATTGCCGATGTAAATCCGGTAAAGTTAAAGGAAGATACCGTGGAGTTTAATGCCGATGCCTATAAGGTGCGCGATAATGCCCCTGTTGAAGATGTACTGAAAAAGTTGCCTGGTGTTGATGTGGATAAGGATGGGAACGTAACTGCACAGGGTAAAAATGTAACTAAAGTAAGGGTGAATGGTAAAGATTTTTTTGGCGGCGACCTGAAAACAGCTACAAAGAATTTGCCTGCGGATATTGTACAAAACATACAGATCATTGATGATTACGGCGATCAGGCTAATTTAACCGGTGTAAAAACCGGCGAACCTGATAAGGTGTTAAACATTACCATAAAACAAAGTAAAAACTACGGTTACTTTGGCCAGGCCAGTGTGGGCGGGGGTAAAGATGCTATACCCGGTATTGCCAGCGACAAAGAGGGAAACCGTTTTGTAGCCCAGGCAAATGTGTTTAGTTTTAATGGCGACAGGCAGCTGGCTTTTTTGGGTAATTTAAATAACACTAATACCAACCTGTTTAGTTTTGGTGGGGGAGGCCCGCGTGGCGGCGGGCCGGGAGGGCCTCCCGGCGGAAGGAATAGCTCCTCAGCCAACGGAATAACCACGGCCCGCTCATTTGGGTTCAATTATCGCGACAGCTGGGGTAAAAAAATAACGGCTTATGGTAGTTACAGCTTTGCAGATAATTCGGTTTTTACATCAAACAATACTATCCAAAACAACCTATCGCCAGCCAACCCAAGTACCAGTACGCAAAACAGTTCGCAAAATGATGAAAATCTGAACCATCGTTTCAATTTTAATATTGAATACAAGCCCGATACCGTTAATTACATTAAAATAACCCCAACTTTTGCGTATGCTAAAGTAAATAGTACACAAAATGGCAATAGCAGCCTGGTTAATAATGCCGAAACTATTTCCAACTATGATTTTAATACGCTCAGCAATTCGTCTGAACCAAATTATGGCGCCAACATATTATTTAATCACCGATTTAACGGCCATGGGCGTAATTTTAGCGCGAATGTAGGAGCAGGCAGTTACAGCATCAACAAATACCAAAACCCGGTTTATACCTATATTGAAGGAGCTGCAAATGCACCTCTTAACCAGTTTATTAATACCAATAGCCGTACGGATAGTATTGGTACTACGTTATCGTTTTTACAGCCCATCAGCAAAAGAGGATATCTTGAACTGC
The DNA here is from genome assembly GCF_031456535.1 of Mucilaginibacter pocheonensis. Classification (NCBI taxonomy): domain Bacteria; kingdom Pseudomonadati; phylum Bacteroidota; class Sphingobacteriia; order Sphingobacteriales; family Sphingobacteriaceae; genus Mucilaginibacter; species Mucilaginibacter pocheonensis. The sequence goes on along the minus strand of NZ_JAVDUU010000005.1, from coordinate 36,521 downwards.
ATTATGCTTATCACTATGCCCATACTACTGCTGATAAACTGACCGATACACTGGCCGATAACGGTAACCGCGAACAGTATGATCTGTTGAGCAATAATTATACTTCCAGCTTTATTACCAATCGTTTTGGCCTTAATTACCGCTTTATCGAAAAAAAATATAACTATACATTGGGTGTGGTTGCGCAACCTTCGGTTTTAAGAGGACAGTCGTCAATGGCTGGTACCTCAACCAATATCAGTATGTTTAACTTTGCGCCCAATGCCAGATTTATTTATAATTTTTCGCGCAATCAGTCGCTAAGTCTCAATTATAATGGCAGTAGCAGTCAGCCTACCTATACAGAGTTGCAGCCTGTTACCGATTTTTCAAATGCATCGTACCCGGTACAAGGCAACCCCGATCTGAAACCAGAGTTTAATAATAATCTATCTATCAGGTATAACAAGTTTAATTTTGAAAGCGGGAACGTGTTTTTTAGTAATTTTTCGTTCACCAAAACCGATAATAAAATTGTAGCCAATACTATTAATTATCCTAAGGTTTATGCGCCGGATAGCAAGCTGGCCGGTAGCATATTAACCCAGTACTTAAACGCCGATGGTTATTATTCGGCCTCGGGTTTTTATGTGTTTGCCAAGCCCTGGGAAAAAAGAAAATATAATTTATTTTTTATTGGTAACGTTTCGTACAATAACAACGTCTCATATATATCTAACGTAGCTGCTGATACCTATCAAATGACCACAGAGAAAAATATCGCCAAAAACCTGGTGCTCTCGCAAGGGGTACGCTTTCGCGTAAGTATTGCCGATGTTATTGATGCAGAGGCCAGCACCAGCTATAGCATAAATAAATCAAACAACTCCATAAGCCAGGCTAATATTAACAACAATTTCCGGATGCTTAACCTGGGGCTTAATGGCAAAAACTATGTGTGGAAAAACTGGACCCTGAGTTATGATTACTCTAAGGTATTATACTACGGATATACCGGGGCTACTAACCCCAACATACTGAATACCTATATAGAACGCAGGTTTTTAAAGCAAAATATAGGTACGCTTCGTTTATCGGCAATGGATGTATTCAATCAAAATACGGGTTATACCAGCACACAAAGCGGAAGCTACGTAACACAAACCAACTCGAACCGTTTAGGCAGATATTACCTGCTTACTTTTACACTTAAACTACAGAAATTTGCCGGGAAACGGCCAGCTATGGGAGGTCCCGGCGGACCACCTCCGGGTGGCGGCCCCGGTGGGCCGCCACCATTTTAAGAGATAAAGTCTTAAATGGTATTTAAAGACCTTACCATCCTTGAGAAAGATGGTGAGAAGAAGATCAAGCATGAGATTGATCTGGATTTAGTTGATGTTATTGATTTAATCAATAACTGGTGCGTTCCGGAGGTGAGATACCGGGACGCATTTTTATTTAGTTGATATACGTAGAATGCTTCATTTAGGTTCTACAATTTTCGGTTTATATTAACCAATACGTTGTCTGTCGCTTTATAGCATAGGCTTTCCTTCACAAAATTTCAGTGTTACTGCATTTTACAGTTATTGAAATTTAATGCAGTAAAAATTACAGTAGTGAATTTTGCAATAAACCTGTGATCTGGTTATTTAAGCTTAAAATACCAAGGCAACAGTTAAATTAGGTTAAGTGTGTATTGAACACTAACAAATATAAATTATTGCTTTTAAATAACTCAATCGATTGAATAAAAAAATAATTTTTCTGTTCACAATAAACCAGGCCTCCCACAAAAAAATACGACAACATTGCCTTAATATTGATCAGAAGAATGGAAATTTTACGTGTTCTGAGCCGTTTTCTATTAAAATAAATAATTGAAGCTTGCCTGTATGGTAGTTACCGTTACGTAATAAGCTAAACTCTTGGAAAAAGCTGCCGACGGAATATAAGTTATTGACACATCAAACTTTTTATTAATAACCGCTCCTGCTTTAAGCGGGAACGATGTCCAACCTTTTGACAGGTCTAAAACATCCTTTGTTTCACTTATTTTATTGTTAGCATTTTGAATGCTGTTATTACCCTTATAACGGGATATGTTTAATGATGCACCGGCATCACCGTAAAGTTTAAAACTTTCTGCGTTATAAAAGTGATACAACAGTTGTGGTATAATTGACAAAGTGTACTGATTAAAGCTATAAGTATTGATGCCACCTGTATAGGTTTCTGTACCTTTGTATTTGTTATCAGTAAAAGCCACTTCAGCCCTAAAACCAAGCCTGCCAACATTAGGGTCAGCCAATACAGTAAAGCCTGCGGATACCTTTGGTAAATAAGATGTGGGTGTTGAACTGGTAAAACTTGCAAACGCGTTATCTGATTTTATGGTACTTACGTTTAGTCCTATGCCTACAAAAAATGTTGTGCCTTTATTTTTACCAGTAGTTTTTTCGTTATCCTTTTTAGGGTCGTTATTAATTTCCCGGGCTATGTCTTCCAGGTCCGATGTCTTATAATCAGACCTTTCGATCTTTAGTTTTAGGGCATCATTATTTGCGTTATATTTTAGGGCTAATGCAAACAGCTGGCGCATATATTCATTTTCTGTTACCGTTTTGCCATCATTCTTATATATTCTGTAAACAAGTTCAACCGGTATGCCGTTTTGGTTGTCAGCAATAAAAAAATGGCTCTTCAGGTCATCCACATATGTGTATAGTGTTACATTACTGCCCTTTTGTACTGTTTTTAAAAATACAGAATCGGTTATAATGGCGGTATCCCGAGCCGTTGCAAGTGAAGAAATGTTGGTATGATCTACGTTCAGCGGCCCAATGTATCTGCGAAACGATTCCATGTTAATAACCTCAAAATAGGTAATATCCTTAGTGGCCAGATTTCGGCTCGCTTTATCGCTAACCGAAGTTTTAAAATTAATAATTCGCGGATTGTTTTCCCATTCTTTCAGGTTAATAAAGCCGTGTAGAGTATCGCCTTTAACTGTTATAGCGTAACCCGGTTTATAATTGCTTTGTGCGTAAGAAAAAAAAGGTAATAATAGCGCAGGCAGTAATAACTTGTAAAAATATTTCATTTGGATAAGTATAGGTTTAATCGGCAACAAGTTATTAAATAATTAATATACCTTGACGGCTAAAATTAAAAATGAGCTATTTTTACATTTTTTATCTACATTTACCTCATCAGTTGTAAATTAAGTTGAATGAAACCTCTTTTGCTAAAAGTTTCTTCGGGCCCGGCACATTCCTTTAGTGTAAGGCGCGATGTATTGCCGGATATAAATAACAGATGGCATTGTCATCCTGAACTTGAGCTCATCTATTTTAAAAAAGGCAGCGGAACCCAATTTATTGGCGATAGTATTAAGCAATTTAAGGCAGGCGATATGGTGTTGGTTGGATCAAACCTGCCACATTACTGGCGCTTTGACGATGCTTATTTTCATCTGGATGAAAATGTAAAGGTTGAAATAATTGTAGTGCATTTTTGCGAAAACTTTTGGGGCGACCAATTTTTATTACTGCCTGAAAATAAGTTGATAAAAGTTTTGCTCGAGCGGTCAAAAAGGGGCTTGCAGATAAGCGGTAACATTAAGGATAAAGTTGCCGAATTACTTGCCGCCATGCTTGATACCGATGGTGCAGAAAGGATCATTATGCTGCTTAAGGCCCTCAATACAGTTGCTGCCAGTAACCCGGTAAATTACCTAACATCTATTGGTTTTAAGTATGATCATAATGAATCTGAAAACGACAGGTTGAATAATATTTATGAGTACTCGGTACGCAATTTCAGGAAAAAGATATATCTGGATGAAATTGCAGGAATTGCCGGTGTCAGTTCAAATTCTTTTTGCCGTTATTTTAAAACTAAAACCCGCAAAACCTACTCGCAATTTATTATTGAAATAAAGGTTGGTTATGCCTGTAAGTTACTTATTGAAAATAAACTGAACATTAAACAATTGTGTTATGACAGCGGGTTTAATAATTTCTCAACGTTTCATAAGCATTTTAAACAGGTAACAGGCAAAAGCCCCCTGATGTATCAGAAGGAGTTTACTAAAAACCCTTAAAGATGGTGGGGTAGATGCTACTTTGACGAATGATTTTACGATAAGAACAGATGTACTATAGCTTTAATCCTCTCAAAAAATCTTTAATATCCATGCGTTTTTTGCCCTCCAGTTGTACATCAGTGAGGTTTATAAAGCCATCTGCGGCGGCGAATTTCAGGTAAGTTTTATTGTCTGTAAGAAAACCACCCGGTTGTATTGCCGGCTCATCTGGCTGTATTTCAGATGCAAATATTTTTAAGATCTTTCCATTCAGATCGGTATAGGCAGTAGGTATTGGACTAAGACCACGTATTTTATTGTATATCTGTTGTGCCGGTTGGGTCCAGTCAATAACGCAGTTCTCTTTGAAAATTTTAGGCGCATGTTTCAACTCAGCGCCATTTTCCAGCTGATTTTGCGCGTGTTCATGGTAACGGCCGCTTTCTACGGCCTTTACGGTTTTCACCAGTAGTCCTGCGCCTTTATTCATGAGCCTGTCATGCAGTGAGCCGGCGGTTTCATGGCCATTTAAAGTTACTTTTTCGGTGAACAAAACATCTCCCGTATCAATTTCCTGTTTCAGGAAAAAGGTGGTTACGCCAGTTTCCGTTTCACCATTAATAAGCACCCAGTTAATGGGGGCGGCGCCACGATATTGCGGCAACAATGAAGCATGCAAATTAATAGTGCCTTTAGCAGGCATGGCCCAAACAACTTCTGGCAGCATACGAAAGGCTACCACTACCTGTAAATCGGCATTTAATGCTTTCAGTTCGGCCAAAAATTCCGGATTTTTTAGCTTTTCTGGCTGAAGCACTTTCAATCCGTTAGCCACCGCATACTGTTTCACTGCAGATTCGCTTACCTTTTGACCGCGGCCGGCGGGCTTATCTGGAGCGGTAACTACACCTACAATATCACTGCCGGCTTTAATTAATGCGTCTAGTGATGCAACGGCAAATTGAGGGGTACCCATAAATACAATTCTCATGCTATTATATGTTTGTTTGGCTTCTTTTGTTTTTATTGGTATAATAAATATTTACTGCGCGTGGTTTTAAACTTGTTTAAGCCTTTTTCCCAACTACGGCGTATTTCTGTTTCACTTTTGCCGGCTTCAATTTGTTTCCTCAATTCAGGAGTACCGGCCAGCTTGGTGAAATAATCATTAAAAAAGTGTGCTTTGTCCGGAAAAGCCTTATAAAGCTCTAATAGCCATGATAGGTTAATACAGCCTTTGTCCCTGATCATATCAATACTATACCCCTTTAGGTTGATACCATAACATAGCTGATTTTTTTGCGGAGGATTTTCACTCATACCCTGTATGCTTACGGGGGTAAATGAAAAGGTGTATTTGTTTTTTAAAGCCGGGTGACCTATTTCTAAAAACGGGAAAAGTGTACCGCGGCCAAGGCTTAAAGTAGTGCCCTCAAATAAACAGATGCTTGGATATAACAAAATAGACTGATCTGTATTTAAGTTAGGTGACGGGTTTACCGGCAATTTATAAAGCAGGGAGTGGTTGTAATTGGCCGTCTTAACGATATGAAGTTTACATTTTATACCATTTTTAAGCCAGCCTTCGCCGTTTATCATTTGTGCATATTCGGCAATGGTCATGCCGTGGCAAATTGGAATAGGATGCATGGCTACAAACGCGCGGGGTACTTTTGCGGTATCAAGTACAGGGCCGTCAACCAGGTAACCGTTGGGGTTAGGCCGGTCAAGTATCATAAGCTCCATGTTGTTTTCAGCACATGCCTCCATCACATAGTGCAGGGTTGATATATAAGTATAAAACCTGGTACCAACATCCTGGATGTCAAATATTACCAAATCAAGACCTTCCAAATCAGCAGGCGTTGGTTTGTAGTGTTTATTACCATACAGGGAGATAACCGGCAGACCGGTTTTGGCATCGATAGCATCATCAACGCTGGCTCCATTGCTGGCCGTTCCCCTGAAGCCATGTTCTGGCCCAAATATTTTTTTTACGGTAATTCCTGCTTTTAATAAACTGTCAACACTGGGCGTTAGGGTTTTACCAATAACAGAAGTTTGATTTACAACCATCCCAATATTTTTTCCTTTAAGATAATTAATATATAGCGGAACCTGGTCTGCACCGGTAATTATTTCGGGAATTATTTTTTCAGTGGTTTTAGTTGCTGCTGTATCACATGTGGTACAAGTAGCAGGACTACCACAGGCAGTATTGACTGATAAAACTGTCATTAATGCACATTGTAAAAAAATATGTGTTTTTATCATAAAATATTATGGTTAAACAATTTTAAAAGTAGCAGGTTTAGTAGCAAAACCGCATATTTGCGAAGGTACAAAAAACAGTCTGCATTGAGTTTCGCCTCTTTTATATCAGCTCGCATAACATTTAAGTCAAAACGCACCTTTTCAAAGTTAATAGTGCGTATTGCTATCATTGGCATTATGCTGGGTTTGGGTGTTATGATACTTTCACTGGCTATTGTTAAAGGATTTAAACACGAGATACGCGAAAAAGTTCGCGGTTTTGGCGGCGATATCCGTATAGTGAAATTTGATTTGAACAGTTCTTATGAAAGCTCACCTTTTGCTGCCGATAGCAATTTTGTTAAACGTGCGCTAAAAAGTCCTCTAATAACTCATGTAATGCCTTTTGCTACCAAACCGGGTATTATTAAAGCTAATAACGAAATTGAAGGGGTAGTTTTAAAAGGTGTTGATAGAAGTTACGACTGGACCTATTTAAAAAAAATGATGGTAGCCGGCGATGTAATTAATTTCGCTGATTCGGTAGAGGCGCAAAAAGAGATCATGCTGTCGCAAACAACCGCCAACCGTTTAAAATTAAAAGTGGGCGATAAGTTATTGATGTATTTTGTGCAGGAGCCGCTACGCAAACGTCAGTTTAAAATAAAAGGCATTTTTGATATTGGTGTTGAAGAAGTTGACAAAACCTTTGTAATCGGTTCTTTATCATTAATTAATCGCCTAAATAACTGGAAACCGGGAGATATAGGGGAGTATGAACTTAGGGTAGCTGATTTTGATCAGGTAAACTATGCGGCTAATAAGCTGAATGATATATTGCCCGTAAAACTAAGGTCATATACTGTGGCCGAAGATTACCCGGCCATATTTGAATGGCTTAACCTGCTGGATGTGAACTCTGTAGTGATGCTGGTGCTCATGGTTATTGTAGCAGTTATAAATATGATATCGGCCTTGCTTATCATGATCCTGGAGCGTACCGCAATGATTGGCATGTTTAAAGCCATGGGTGCAACCAATTGGAATATTCAGAAGGTGTTTTTATTTAATGCCACTTATCTGATAGGTTTGGGTCTGCTGTTGGGTAATATGCTTGGCCTGGGTTTAGGCTTTTTTCAAAACGAAACTCATTTTTTTAAACTCGACCGGGCATCATATTATATGAACTTTGTACCTGTGGAGTTTAATGTTGCTGACATACTAATGCTAAATGCAGGTACCATGATCATTTGTTTGCTGGTACTAATCATCCCATCTACGCTGGTAAGTAAAATATCACCGGTAAAAGCCATCAGGTTTAAATAGAATAACTCCATTCAAACAACACTCTTATCATATACTTTGAATATGATATATTGGTTAATGCTGTTAAACCTTAAATACAGTTTTATTTTTTGAATGATGTAAAATTAAGCTTCAGGTTTAAGCCCGCTGCTCCAAACTGGATCTGCTGTGAACCCATTCCGTCAAGCGGGTATTTTAAAAATGGTTCAATAATAAGCCGGTTATTTTTACCCACCGGATAGCCAACCCCGAATGATACGTTAAGCGTTTTGGCAAAATAAAAGCCGGAAAAGTTTTTACGGGTTACCTCGTCTGTGGTTTGTTTGGAAGCGCCCGCTGCTATGGCCGACTGGGTGTAACCATAAACCGATGTATAAGCCTCGTTTATAAATGTGCCCGAACTTAAACCTGCCGAAACATATGCATCGCTCTTTTGCGGATTAAATTCATATTTAATGTTCATCGGAATATCCAATCCAATTAAGCTGGCATTATAATTTCTAAGAACGGGGAAAGCGGCATTCATCGCAAATAAATTTTGCTGATCATAATGCGCTAACGACTGCGGAGCTTTTGCTAATGCGTCAACATTGGAAGCCGGAGGCGGCCCACCGCTATAACTCAGCGTATTTTGGGCCAAAGCTAAACCTGTTGAAAGCTTTATATTTTTACTAAGCTTAATATCAGATGTAAAGCCAGCCCCTGCATTAACCTGGTTATTACTGCCTTTTGCATAATTGAAAAAGGTAGTTGCATATACGCCAAAGCGTACTTTTTTATCCTCTGTATATTTTTCCTTGTTTTTTTGAGGCTGGGCTTTTTCCATGGCAAATAATCTTTCCATTGAATTGGCCGGTGCTTGTTTTGGCGATTTAAAGGGTTGCTGGGTCACAGTAGTTGAGCCGGCAGCAACTACTGTGACATTCTTTGGCGTGGTTGTTTTAGCAATAATAGTTTTAAGGCTATCTGGTTTAGCTTTTACCGCCGCTGAAGCATTATTTGAACTCGCGGTGGGGACAACGGCAGCATACTGTACTAAATTTGGTTTAATTACAGCGGTTTTTGTGCTGTCTGTTTTACTTTTTATACCAGTAGCCGGCGTATTACTTGAAGGTAACTGAGCAGCCGCAAATTTTGCACTGGTACTTGCAGGTGTTTTATGGGTTGTAACTTCAGAGGTAGGGGTAGCAGCCAGTTTACTTCCTTGTGTTTTTGAAGTATTTGTGATTTTATTTGTATCCGTTACCGGTGCGGCAGCTACGCTTGTCTGGTGGTCATTTTTAATAACCGGCGGCTTTGTGGCCAATAACTGATTGGTATCAGCCGGCGAGGTTTGTTGTTTTAAAGGTTTTACAGCTGTTATATCAGACTGCGGCCCTTTTTCTGTTATCCATAAACCAATAACTAAAAATAAAAGCACAGCTGCAGCCATACTTGCCCACCATAGCCAAACTACAGGGCGTTTCTTTTCCTCTTCAGGAAATTTTTCCCTGAGCTTCATCCAGCCTTCATCAGCAGAGGGGTATGATGAATCTTCAAAATTATCAAACACCTCCCTGATGCGGTTGCTTAAGTCGTTATCCAACTGCTCATCCATGGCTTTGTGTTTCTTTCCTTAACATTTTTCTTAATCGTTCTTTTGCCCTGCTCAGGTAAACCCGTGATGAGCTTACCGGAATAGTCAGCATGTTTGCAATTTCGTCGTGATTATATCCGTCTATTTCGTATAAATTAAAAATGGTGAGCTGTATTGCAGGCAGCTCACTCATCAATTTTAAAATATCCTGCACATTTAAATTATCAACCGCACCCATGTTACTGGTTATGGGTGCAGCGTTATCCAAATCAACATTCAGCTGAAATTTGAGGTCTTTACGCCTGCGGTCAATAGCGGTATTAACCACAATGGTGCGTAGCCATGCTTTAAATGGCTTATCAACGTTATAGTTGTGTATAGCATTGAAAACTTTTATAAAAGCATCATTTACAGCTTCTAACGCATCGTCTCTATTTAAACTATAGCGCAAACTTATACCCATAGCATAGCCATAGAATAGCTTATACAGCATTTCCTGGTACCTCAAGCTGCCTGTTTTGCATTGGCTGATGATCTCTTCTTCAGTAATGCGAGGGGGTGGATGCATTAAATGTTTTTAGTTCCGCTTAATATTAATGTTGATTTATAATCCTTTACGTGGCAAAGGATACAATTGATACAAATAAAAATAACATTTTTTGAATGATGAATTTTACCCGCATCAATTTTTTATTGTTCTCAATAGCTGCAATGTGAAAATTAACTGTTACGATGCTTCTGAAGTAAAAATCAGCAGCCATTAGTGGCGCTGATTTTAATTTACACAAAAAGAGTACAAAAAAGCCGCCGCCAAAAAAGGCAACGGCTGTAAATTAAAACAATAATTAATCGGATATTTTAGCAAAGCCATACCCAATAATAGAGTCCTGAGCGGCATTACTGCGTTGTAATAACAATACCTTGCCATTATATTGATACAGATAAGTACCTACCAGGTGAACTTTAGCTTGTACTCCCGCTTTGTAAGTGCTATCATGAAAAGCAATGTAAGTACCATCATATTGAAATAAACCCTTACTGCCGGCATGCACCGTAGCGGTATCGCCGGTTACAGCAAATTTATTAGGTGTAGACAACTTTATAATAAGCGAGGTGTCTCTCTTTACAGTATCGTAACCACCTGTGCTTTTTCTTACAAATAAGTAAAATTTACCTTTAAAAGTACCTAACGGAGTAGGAACAGGTACAGGATCAGATTTTTGGGAGCAGGCCTCAAGTAATATCAATAACAGTGGTAATAAGTAAAATAAACGTTTCATAAATTTTTATAATTTTTAACCATTACGTAATAATTTTTTTAAACGCTACACCCTGCCTGAAAATTTTATAATTTTTTTGCTTCATCCCAAAATATGTCCATTTCGGCAAGGGTCATATCATGCAGCTGTTTGCCATTTTCCTTTGCCTTACGCTCCAGATACTGAAAACGTTTAATGAATTTTTTATTTGTTTTTTCGAGCGCGTTCTCGGGGTTTATATTTATAAAGCGGGCATAATTAATCAGAGAGAATAACAGGTCGCCAAACTCACCTTCGGCTTTTTCATGGTCAATAGTACTTTCGTCCTCAGCGTTAAATTCATTTCTAAATTCCTGCATTTCTTCCTCAACTTTTGCCCACACCTGGCTTTTTTCTTCCCAGTCAAAACCAACGCCTCTGGCCTTTTCCTGTATGCGCGATGCTTTAACCAATGCCGGTAACGAAGCAGGTACACCACCCAGTACAGATTTATTGCCTTCTTTTAATTTGATCTGTTCCCAGTTGCGTTTTACGTCCTCTTCATTTTGCACTTCAACATCACCATAAATATGAGGGTGCCGGTTTATCAGTTTTTCGCATACACTGTTCAGCACATCGGTTATGTTAAAGCTGCCGGTTTCTGAAGCTATTTTCGCATAAAAAACAAGGTGGAGCATAATATCACCCAACTCTTTTTTTATTTCAGGCATATCGGCGCTTAAAATAGCGTCGCTAAGTTCATAGGTTTCTTCAATGGTGAGGTGCCGCAGGCTTTCAATGGTTTGCTTTTTATCCCAGGGACAATTTGCTCTCAAATCATCCATAATAGTAAGCAGACGTTCAAATCCGGTGGCGGGTGTAGCGGCGGTACCAGGTGCTTTTAAAGGCATATGTTTTGTTTTAATATTACAAAGATAACAGAAGTTGTGAGTAGCGGTTGATGCGGGGAACGTAGCGCGTAGGGAGTAGTAAGTAGTGAATTGTGAATAATTGGAAAATTATGGCATCTGCAAAACGCTGTTTCTTTAACAAACTATTCGCTACTTACTATTCACAATTCCTTAACCGCCCGCAGCATTTCGCGTTTGCCGGCCGCACCGGGTACCTTTTCTATTTTAAAGCCTAAGCCCTTAAGCATTCTTTTTAAGTTGCCTGTTATAGCATAAGTAACAAATACGCCTCCCGGCATTAAAAAGCTGGTTATGTGGCTTATGGCAGGCAGTTCCCACATTTCGGGTTGATGGGCAGAGGCAAATGCGTCAAAATAAATAATGTCATACAACTCATCGGTATCAAAGTCCATGAGCTTGTTGTGAGCTATCTGCAGGCTGCAAAAAGTATCCAGGCTAACTTTATTTATTAACGCCCCGGGGTAGAGACGTAAATATGTTTCCCATAAGGGGGCGGAAATATATTGTTCATATCCGGTTTGAGCCATCATTTCATTACTAAGCGGATAGGCTTCGATGCCGGTATAATGAAGCGCTATTTGGTTGTTGGTACAATGATCGGCACTTAGTAAAAAGTTTAAACCGGTACCAAAGCCAACTTCCAGTATGCTTACTTCGTTAACATTGCTTTGGCCTAAATAATAATTAAGCCCGGAATGAACAAACACATGTAAGCTCTCCTGCAAAGCCCCATGCCGTGAATGGTAATGTTCGCCAACGCCGGCATTATAAATGGTCTTTGAACCATCGGCTGTGATTACTATGGTCAGTTGAGGGGCCGATTCGTAATTCATTCGAACTATTGTCTGTTATTCATGAATGCCTTCAACAAAATCAGTCACCACTTCGCCAAGGTCATACACGGGTACCTGCTTTATTTTAGCATTAACAATACTCGCCGCGGCGGCCGAGCGATAACCGGCAGCACAATGTATAATAATGGGTTTGTCTGTTGGGATTTCCTGAATACGTTCCCGCAGTTCGGGCAGCGGAATACTGATTGCGGTTTTAAAAACCTGTCCTTCAATTACCTCGCCGTGGTTGCGCACATCAACAATGTTATAGTTGCCCGGATTGGCCTTAAAGTTGTCGAGGTTAAGGTGGGCTGATGTTTCATTAGCATTGGCCGGTGTTAACAACGCGGCTTCGATATTTTTCTCATAGCCTATTTTGGCCGCTTTTTTTAAAGCAATGTTTAAACTTTCTTCATTTTCTGCTACCAGGTAAAAGGGTTCGTCGGGTTTTATAATTGAACCCAGCCAGGTTTCAAATTTCTCACCATCCTGCAAATTAATGGACCCTTTGAGATGCCCGCTCCTGAACTGTTGTTTCGGGCGGGTATCCACAACAATAATGTCCTTTTGCAACAGGTCATCAGAATTTAGCCTTTTAATGGCATTAATACTTTCCTGAAACGAGGGTGCGCCCGTTTTATTCAGATCAACATCATAGCCAAAATATTTAGGCATAAAAGGCTGATCAGTAGTTAGTGTTTTAATAAAGGTGAACTCGTCCATTAACTGCAAAGCATAGTTCTCGCGCAATTCCCGACCTATGGTACTTTCAAGGTCGGGACTCATGCTTTTACCGCATAATGAGCCCGGGCCGTGCGCCGGATAAACCACAACACTTTTTGGCAGGGTCATAAGTTTGTGACGGGTGCTTAGGTACATTTGTTTGGCCAGCTCTTCTTTTTTAGCGGTGATATTACCAACGTTCTCGCGCAGATCTGGCCTGCCTACATCGCCAACAAATAAAGTATCGCCTGTAAAAATGGCCGTATCCTTGCCCTGTTCGTCCTCCAGTAAAATACAAATGGAATCGGGCGAGTGGCCAGGGGTGTTGATGGCTTTTAATTTTATATCATTCAACTGTATGATGTCACCATCATCAAAAGTTTCATGCGGGTAGAGGGCGCCGGTTAATTTGCTGCAATAAATCACAGCATTGGTAGCCTGGTGAATTTCCAGGTGCGAACTAATAAAATCGGCGTGTGGGTGGGTTTCAATAACGCCCACAATATCGGCATCATGTTGTGATGCAAAATCATAATAAGGCTGCGGGTTGCGTGCCGGGTCAATAACAATCATTTTGCCCGTGCGTATCACGGCATATGACGCGTGCGCCAAACCTTTATCGTAAAACTGGTGGATAATCATAATAGTGCAGCAAAGATAATGGTTTAGCTGAAATTGGCTAACACATTGGCATTGTGCTTGGTTATAGGAAAGTAAAATAAATGGGAAAGCTAAACACTGATTATAATTTATACCCCATGTTTATGATAAAAGCCACCAAATCTTTATTCCAATTTTTTTGGTGGCGGGGTAAATTATGCGAGCCGGCGACGGTTGTTTAGCGATTAAACCAGTTGATAAAAAAAGTAAGCTTTGACCTTTTTAGTACATCAAGCCAAAAGCGGTGTAAGTGAATTGATTTCATAGCTATTGTGATTGATTGAATATTAAAACGCCATGATTGTAAAAATATTGTGGAAATTGATTGCCGGAGCAGATAGCGGGTGTGTGGTTAAAAAGTTTTTAAGATGGATAAGTCGGGCTTTAACAATTGCCTAAACCAATTCTGTGGGCCTCAGCAACACGAACCAAAAAAGCCCTGCAACTATTCGTACATTTGCTTATTTTTGCGCGTTATGAGTATTGCTAAAACATATTTACCCCAAGAAACCGAAAAGAAGTGGTACAGTTACTGGTTAAAACACGAGTTTTTTAAATCAGTTCCTGATGAGCGCGAACCTTATACCATAGTTATTCCGCCGCCAAATGTAACCGGGGTTTTGCACATGGGGCATATGTTGAACAATACTATACAGGATGTACTGGTTAGGCGCGCCCGCATGAAGGGCAAAAATGCCTGTTGGGTTCCCGGAACCGACCACGCCAGTATTGCTACCGAAGCAAAGGTAGTTGCCATGCTTAAAGAACGCGGCATCAGCAAAAAAGATCTTACCCGGCCCGAGTTTTTGGCTTATGCCTGGGAGTGGAAAGAGAAATACGGCGGTATTATATTGGAGCAGCTTAAAAAATTAGGCGCGTCATGCGATTGGGACCGTACCCGCTTTACCATGGATGAAAGTTTGTCTGAAGCCGTAATAGATACTTTTATTCACCTTTATAAAAAAGGCCTTATATACCGTGGAATACGGATGGTGAACTGGGATCCGCAAGGTAAAACGGCGGTGTCAGACGAAGAGGTTATCCGTAAAGAAGTTAACCAGAAGCTTTATTATATAAGGTATGAAGTTGTAGTAGACGAATTATCAGCTATGAGCGAAGCGAGGGCTACTCACCACTCACCATTATCGACTCATTACGTAACCATAGCTACTACCCGCCCGGAAACCATCATGGCCGACGCGGCGATCTGTATCAACCCCAATGATGAGCGGTATTTGCACCTGCATGGTAAAAAAGTGTTTATCCCCCTTATTAACCGCGAAATACCGGTTATACTGGATGAATACGTGACCATGGATTTTGGTACCGGCTGTTTAAAAGTTACTCCGGCGCATGATTTGAACGACTATGAACTTGGTCAAAAACATCATTTGCCGGTTATTGATATTTTAAATGATGATGGTACGCTGAACAAAGAAGCGCAGATATTAGTTGGCGAAGACAGGTTTGCAGCACGTAAAAAAATTGCTGTATTGCTTGAAGAGGCGGGAGCTTTGGTAAAGGTTGAAGATTATAAATCGCAAATAGGGTTTTCGGAGCGTACGGATGCTGTTATTGAGCCTAAGCTGTCCATGCAATGGTTTTGCAAAATGGGAGAGATGGCTAAGCCTGCTTTGGATTATGTATTAAATGGCGAAATAAAACTGATCCCTGATAAATTTATAAATACCTATCGACATTGGATGGAAAACGTTAGGGACTGGAACATTAGCCGCCAATTATGGTGGGGGCAGCAAATACCAGCCTGGTACCTTCCCGACGGGCAATTTGTGATTGCAAAAAGCAGGGAAGAAGCCTTTGAAGAGGCTAAAGCTCTGAAATCTCAAATCTCAAACCTGAAACCTGAAGACCTGACCCAGGATCCGGATGTGGTTGACACCTGGTTCTCATCGTGGTTATGGCCCATATCAGTATTTGACGGATTTAAAGATCCGAACAATGCTGATATAAACTACTACTATCCAACCAATGACCTGGTAACAGCTCCCGAAATATTATTTTTCTGGGTTGCAAGGATGATCATGGCCGGGCACGAGTTTAGGGGTGAAGTTCCGTTCAGAAATGTTTATCTGACTGGTATTGTACGTGATAAACTGGGCCGTAAAATGTCAAAGTCATTGGGTAACTCACCTGACCCGCTTGACCTGATAGAAAAGTATAGCGCTGATGGCGTAAGGGTAGGGATGCTGTTTTGTTCGCCCGCCGGTAACGATCTGATGTTTGATGAAAGTTACTGTGAACAGGGCCGGAACTTTGCAAACAAAATATGGAACGCCTTTAAACTCATCAAAGGATGGGAAATTGATGATAACCTGGCAAATTCAAACACAATTGCCATTGAATGGTTTGGCAGCCGCTTTAACGAGGCCCTTGGCGACATTGAAGCTGACTTTGCGCAATACAGGCTATCAGAAGCACTTATGGCTACATACAAGCTTGTATGGGACGATTTTTGTGCCTGGTACCTGGAAATGATAAAGCCAGCCTATCAGCAACCGGTTGACAGGGCTACTTATACTGCTACGGTTCAATTTTTTGAGAATATTTTAAAAATATTACATCCTTTTATGCCGTTCCTTACCGAGGAGTTATGGCATGATGAACTGTTTGGCGAACGTGCCGAAAAGGATTGTTGCATTGTTGCGCAATTGCCAAATATTGGGGAAATAAATTCACGGATACTGAATGACTTAGAGATCATAAAAGCGGTTATTACCCAGGTCAGAAATATTCGTAACACCAAGCAAATTTCACCCAAGGAAGCACTGGAGCTTTCGGTAAAAATAAACTCAGGCTTACAGTATCAGCAGTATGAACCAATTATTGTAAAGCTGGGTAACATTAGCCGGTTCACTCCCGTTGCCGACAAAGTGAACGGAGCTATAAATTTTATCGCATTAACTGATGAATTCTATATTCCGCTAAGCGAAAACGTTGATCCGGTTGCAGAACGAGCGCGCCTTGAAAAAGAGAAAGAATATCTTTCAGGCTTTTTAAAATCGGTAAATGCAAAGCTGAACAATGAGCGCTTCATGGCTAATGCAAAGCCCGAAATTATCGAGATCGAGTTAAAAAAGAAGACCGACGCAGAGGCCAAATTAACCATACTTGAAGAAAATCTTACGGCTTTGGCTGATTAATTGCAATAACTATTCGCTACAAACAGCAGTAAACTTACAGGCGCTACAGTATTAGATTATATGCCTGTTAAGTTTACTGCATTACTAAAATGTTTGTTGTTTGAATATGCGCGAAGAATTAGGTTTTTTTAACTTTTCCATTAATAAAGTTCTTTCTAAGGAGCAATCTTTTCTCGACCAGGCACGCATTCGCTTATTATACTACGGTCTTTTTCTGGTATTTGTAACTTCAGGTACTTTACTGGCCAGTGTTTATTTTCAAGGCCAGCTGTTACTGGCCTATACATCAGGCTTTTTGATGTTTAGCGTTGCGGTATTGTTTAAAATGTTAACATACAGACCAAACTGGCGGGTTGTGTCGCATGTATTGCTTATTATAGGCACATTAATAAATGTGAGTATTGTTTACATCTCACTGCAAAATGTAAATATAGTAACTATACAGGTGGTCATTATTGTTATTGTATTCGGCTACTACATGCTGGGACAAAAATGGGGGCTCATATACTCCCTGCTTAACACGGTGCCCATACTTCTTTTTTTGGTAATGGAATATTATAGTAACTATGTGATCTGTATAAAGCCCAATAAAATTGACCAGGCCACTATGGTGATCAGCCTTTTTGCCAATTTTATACTGCTCATTTTTATTCACAGCCACTTTTATAACGCGTTTATTAAGAATTTTAGACAGCTTAAAACGAGCATAAAAGAACAGGCAGCACTTAACCTGAAGCTTGAAAAAGCTATTGATAAGGCCGAAAAATCAACCCATGCCAAATCTGAGTTCCTTTCAACCATGTCGCATGAAATTCGCACCCCGCTTAACGCGGTTATTGGCATGAGCAATTTGCTGATGATGGGAAGTCCAAAACCCGAGCAAAAAGAAAATCTGGAGATACTGAAATTTTCGGCAAACAACCTGCTGGCTATTGTAAATGACGTGCTTGATTTTGATAAGATCGAATCGGGCAAGCTTGTGTTTGAGAATGTACGGTTCAACCTGGTTGAACTGATGAATAATATTTGCGGCGGGCACATACTCAAGGCTCATGAAAAGGGCTTGCAGTTTGAATTGACAATTGATGACAGCCTCAAAAATAAAGTGTTTTTTGGCGATCCAACCCGCATAACGCAGGTTGTTTTTAACTTGGTTAGCAATGCTGTTAAATTTACGTCCCAGGGCAGCGTATGGGTTAAGGTTACCTGTTTGGAGGATCGGCATAATAAGGTTACGGTTAAATTTTTAATAAAGGATACGGGTATAGGTATAAAAGAGGCCAATATGAGCAGCATATTTGAGCCTTTCACCCAGGAATCACTGGCAACCACACGTGAATATGAGGGTACCGGCCTGGGCCTGGCTATTGTGAAACGACTGCTTGAACTGCAGGGATTGTGTATAAAGGTAACAAGCACAATTGCCGAAGGTTCGGAGTTTTCTTTTAATATGGAACTGCCGGTTTCTACCGCGGTAATTACCGAAAATATTACCAAACAGGTTGAAGAAACTCAGGAAAATTACCTGACAAGTTTAAAGGTGCTTGTTGCCGAGGATAATATGGTTAATGTGATGCTGATGAAAAAGTTGCTATCCAAATGGAAAATAATACCAACCATTGCAGAAAATGGCGAGCGGGCGGTTGAATTTATGCAATATGGCAATTTTGATATTATTCTGATGGATTTACAAATGCCCGTAATGAATGGCTTTGATGCCGCTAATGAGATCAGGAAAATGGCCGACCCTAAAAAGGCTAATGTGCCCATCATTGCACTTACAGCATCGGCTATGATTGATATAAAGGATAAGATACATGAGGCCGGAATGAACGGTTACGTATCAAAGCCGTTTAGGCCTAATGAACTGTTTGAAAGAATACGAAGCCTTATAGCCCTTACTTAAGCCGTTTTGATGTAAGCCGGCATATCTTCAATAAACTGATATTGACGTTTGTGATGATCAATATTGCAATAATAATGTTGTAAACCATTACTTACAGCCAATAATGATACCTGGTGTACCATATTGTAGCGCGCTATCTGATCAAATGTTTTTTGATCAATGGTAACTGATGGGGCTTTGCATTCAACTATTAATATCCTTTTTCCATCGGTATTAAATACAACAATGTCTGTCCGTTTTTGCAGGCTGTTGAGTTTCATGCCACCTTCAAGTTTAATGAGTGCCCGCGGATAGTTTTTGTATTTAATAAGGTATTGTACAAAATGCTGGCGCACCCATTCTTCGGGTGTAATAATTATATTTTTTTTCCTGATTTCGTCAAACAAAGTTAACTGCCCGTTTTGATCGCTTATTTTAAAAGGGAAAGGGGGCAGGTTAAGCGGTTGCAGCAGATCCATTTTTAATTTCAAAAAGTAAAAGTAAAAATACCCGATGGCATTTAAACGCTTTATCTTACTAATTTGAATTTTACTTTAAAATTTAACGGCATACCAGTTTTGAATCTTTATTTTTGATTTTTGAATTAAGCAATGGCCGCTCCTGATATAATAAAAGACCTAAAAAATAAAAAACTTAAACCCTTGTACTTACTGCATGGCGAAGAGCCTTATTTTATTGATCTGATAAGCAATTATATTGAGCATAATTTATTATCAGAGGCCGAGAAGGGTTTTAATCAAACTGTTGTTTACGGTAAGGACACGGAAATGATGGCTGTACTTAATGCGGCCAAACGTTATCCTATGATGGCCGATTACCAGGTAGTGCTGGTTAAGGAAGCTCAGGACATGAAATGGGGTAAGGATGACGATGGTAAAAAAGGTATCGATCCGTTATTGAGCTACCTGGAAAACCCGCTGTCCAGCACGATATTGGTTTTTTGCTATAAGTACGGCAAGTTTGATAAGCGGAAAAAAACATACAAGGCGATAGAAAAGAATGGGCTGGTTTTTGAATCGGCCCCCTTATACGATAGTAAAATACCAGCCTGGATAGAGGGCTTTATAAGCGATAAAGGTTATAAAATTAACCCGCAGGCATCGGCCATGCTTTCTGAATATTTGGGCAACGATCTTTCGAAAATAGCCAATGAACTGGAAAAGCTGATGCTCAATATATCGGCAGGACAGGAAATTACACTTAAGCTTATCCAGGACAATATCGGCATTAGCAAAGAATATAATGTATTTGAACTGCAAACAGCTCTGAGTAAAAAAGATGCCTTTAAGGTTAACCAGATCATTAATTATTTTGAAGCCAATCCTAAAGCCAATCCCATTGTGCTGGTATTGGGTAACCTGAATAATTATTTTAGTAAAGTGCTGGCCTATCATTATGTAAAAGATAAATCACAGCAAAACCTGGCTCGCGAGCTGGGCGTAAATCCATATTTTGTGAAAGACTATGAGCAGGCCGGTCGTAGTTATAGTTACCAAAAAACAATGCAAATTGTAAGCTACCTGCGCGAGTATGATCTGAAGAGCAAAGGTGTTGAATCAAATGCACCACATGGTGAGTTGATGAAGGAGTTAATGTTTAAAATACTCCATTAAACACTTGTCTCACCGGTAAAGAATAATGACTTTTCATTGTAACATTTTTGTTACATGTAGCGATGTGAAGGTTTTGTCCGTAAAGCTCAAAATTAAATCAAAAACCCCCTCCAATAGCCTTTTTTGGGCAATTTATGCCCCAAAAATTATCTTTAACGAAATTATTGTGACTATTTGTAAAAGATAATTTACAATCAAGCATAAGAATGTTAGATAAGTAATTGTATAAGTTCACGTTAAACGTTAAGGAAAGTGCCCTGCAAAACTTTCGCTAAATAATATTTACGAATTAACTATTAGGCATGATACTTTTATTTTGCGGCCTGTCGGGAGCAGGAAAAACAACATTGGCAAAAGCCGTAGCTACCGAACTAACAGCGCTCGGAATAAAGATCGAAATAATTGATGGCGACGAGTATCGCCTGGAAATTTGTAAAGATCTGGGTTATTCCAGGAATGACAGGTGCGAGAACATCAGGCGGCTGGGTTTTATTGCCAGCAGGTTCTCGGCTCAGGGCATTGTAACTATTATTAGCGCTATAAACCCTTACGACGATGTAAGGCGCGAACTTGTGGAAAAATATGATCATGTGAATATTGTGCATATAGACTGCCCAGTTAGCAGTCTTATTGAGCGTGATACTAAGGGATTATATAAAAGAGCGCTTTTACCGCAAGGGCATCCTGATAAACTTTTAAACTTAACCGGCATTAATGACCGGTTTGATGTGCCTTACGACGCTGATCTTTATATTAATACCAGCCAAAACACTATACAGCAAAGCTCATCTTTATTGCTTTATTATATACTTAACAACCTTCATCCTGTTGAAAAAGCTTCCAATAAAATGATTGATAATTTTTAAGCTGCCAACTTATATATTTTAAACCGATCGCTTTATAAACATGCAAAAAAGAACACTTATCATAGCCGGAATGCACCGCTCCGGCACATCCCTTATTTCGCACTGGCTTACAAAGTGCGGGTTACAGCTGGGCGAAAAACTTGCCGCCCCCAATCATGGCAATATTGAGGGCCATTTTGAAGACGTGGAGTTTTTAAAGATGCATGAGGAAATATTAGCCAATAATGACCTTCCTATTTCTGGCTTAACTGATTCACAAGTTGCCGGATTCTCTATTTATGAAAAAGAGAAAGTAAAAAGCATAATCAGAATTAAACAACGGTTGTATGACCAGTGGGGGTGGAAGGATCCGCGAACCTGCCTCTTTTTGGATGTTTACCAGGAATTGTTGCCCGACGCCTGCTATCTTATCATCATGCGCGATTACCAATCAGTAGTAAGCTCATTGCTAAGGCGCGAGTTTAAGTATGTTGATAAAAAATACATGGCCCGTAAATACCTGTCAAGGCTGGTATGGCAAAAATTCCGCAGATCCAACAGGCTGCATGAATTTTATCATAATCACGCTACTGAATTTTTAAAGATCTGGATAGTCTATAACCAGGATATTTTAAAATGTATAAAACAGTTAAACCGCGATTCATTTGTGGTAATTAATTACTCCATGTTAAATAAAGAAGATACGAAGGTTTTCTCGTTCCTGAAGAATAACTGGAACCTTAACCTGAAATATTTTAGGTTTAAGGATGTTTTTAAAGAGGGCTTGATAGGTGAAGATGTGGACATAGCCCCATATATAGCCGATAAAACACTTATTGAAAGTGCAGAACAATTACAGGATGAACTTAAAAAGTACATGCAGTTTGTTTGTTAAATTACAGTTCTTGTGTTTTAGTTTGGTCAAACAGGAGCTTAAAAAAGAAGGTGGAACCTTCGCCCGGTTTGCTCTTTATCCAAAAGCTGCCGTTATGCCTTTTTAAAATTTCGGCAGAAATAAATAATCCCAGTCCCAGCCCATCAAAGCGCATAGCCGTATTGTCAACACGGTAATAACGTTCAAATAGTCTGTTAATATTCTTTTCTTCAATGCCAATGCCAAAATCCTGAACAGATACTGTAAAACTGTTAGTTCCGTTTTGCGTACAATTAACCAATATGTTGTTTGCTTCGGGTGAGTATTTGATAGCATTGGTGAGCAAATTGTTTATCACCTGCTCAAGTCTGAAACGGTCTCCGGTGTAAATTATATCCTGCGGACATGTAAGACTGATTCGATGCGATGGAGCAGTGTACTGAACGCCGTCAATACTGTCAGCCAGCATTTCACAGAAGTTAAAAGTTTCCATGTTATACTCCATTTTACCTGCATTAATCCTTGACACATCCAGCAAATCGCTGATCAGTTTTTCAAGCCGTAGTACATGGGTTGCTGATTTTTTTATAAAACTGGTCAGCTTCTGTGGGTCGTTGATGCGCAGCATCAGTTGGTTGAATGCCTTGATGCTAGTAAGCGGGGTTTTTAGTTCATGACTGGCTATTGATAAAAACTCATCTTTTTTCTGCTCATTGGTTTTCTGTATATCAATATTGGTATTTGTTCCTAACCATAGCGTTACCCGGCCGTTTTCAATTAACGGTACGGCCCTGGCCAAATGCCAGCGATATTGTTCGTCATGAAATTTTAAGCGGAACTCTGCCAGATACTCCTTACCGGTTTTTAATGCGGTTAACCATTTTTTTATGCAGGTTTGCTTGTCATTAGGATGAATAAATGCCTGCCAGCCTTTTCTCAAAATCTCTTCGGCACTTATACCAAAGTCGTCACAAACCACTTCATTTACATAATCCAATGTCCCGTTGTGCCGGGCAGTCCACACCTGCTGTGGTATGGCATTCAGTAAAAAGCGGAAGCGTTCTTCATTTTCCTTCTCTTTTTGTCTAACAAGCACTTCGTCTGTAACCTCAAAAATAAAAACGAGTATCCCATCAACTTTATCGGCTGCATCATACCTGGCCTGGTATATAAAGGTAAAATACCGGTCCTCTACAGGGCCGTTTACAGCACGTGCCAGCGGCACCAGTAACTCTTTTCCCTCAAATGTGTTACCGGTTTCGTAAACATTTTTCAGAATATCGCATATCAGCAGATCTTCGAGCTCAGGCAATGCTTCCAGCAATGGTTTACCTGTAAGTGCACGTCCCGCAAAAAGTTGCTGATAAGCAGGATTAACCAGTTCAAATACAAAATTGGGTCCATCAAGCACGCAAACACCAGCAGGCGCCTGCATAAAAAATCTCTTCAACCTTTCGGCCTGGTTTGTGGCCTCTGCCTGTGCCTTTAATAATTCAAGCGTACGTAATTCAACCCTTTCTTCCAGCTCGTCATTTAATTTAAGCAGGTTTTGCCTGGCGCTGAACAATTCTTCATTGGCAGAACTTAGTTCCTCGTTTGAAGTTTGCAGCTCTTCATTAGTGGCTTGTATCTCTTCGTTGGCACGAACCAGCCCCGCATTCAATGTGCGTAACTCCTCCTTTTTTTGCTCCAGGTTTTTGCGGGCTGCAACCAGTTCTGTTATTTCATATTTAAAGCTTAAAACACCAGTGATCTTGCCTTTATCGTCCCTGATAGCCTGATATACTACATCAAAATAATGATTTTCAAGCTTGCCCGTAATCCCATTGGCTAATTGAATGCATATTTCCCTGCCGGTAAAGCTTTGCCCTGTTTTATAAACGTTTTGCAGAATGTCCCATATGGGTTTGCCGGTAACCTCGGGCATAACCGATAACAGCGGCCGGCCGAGCGCTTTTCGGTCAGGAAAAAATTCGTTTTGGTATTGTGGGTTTATAAATTCATAAACCAGGTCTGGCCCTTTTACAATAGCAATTTGCGCGGGTACCTCCTTATATAGCTCCCGCATTTGCCTGCTAAGCTGCGAGGCTTGGGCTGCGGCCATAACTTCTTTTTCCAAACTGGCTTTTAAGTTCTTTTCCGTAAGCACCTGTGTGGTTACGTCATAGGTTTGGTGAATAATATAGCTGATATTACCCCTGGTGTCCAATACAGGTGTATGTGTGGTGTCCCAGTATCGTTCCTGTAATTCGGCTCCTTTGACAGGGGCCGGAATGTCAAAACGTGTTATCGGTAATTTGTGAGGCTTGCGGGTTTTAAGTACCTGCTCTAAAGAAAAAGCGATGCCTCCTTCTTCTGTGGCCCAATCGGGTACTTTCGGAAAAACATCAAAAAGGTGTTTTTCGAGTAAATCTGCCTTGGTTTTGCCGGTTAATTGTAAATAAGCATTACTGGCCGTAAGTATGTACAGTTGCTTTGAAAGAATAAGGTAAGGATGAGGTAATGTTTCAAAAACTCTCAGTACTTCGGGAGACAGAACAGAACCGCGTTTTACAGGCATGGGCAGTATAATAGATAAACAAGATTACTAAACCTAAAGCAATATTTATTAAATAATTATTATTAAAAAAGTATAATTATAAATCCACTTATCATTTGACGTTTTATTCAATCATTTTGTTTTGCCTGTTTTAATTTTGCCAGCTGCGGTTGTTATAAACAGCAAATATTAAACAGCACGGTAATTGACAGGCTCAAAAAAATCTTATCTTTATTTATATGACAGCCGATTACTTGGAAAGCGTTAAAAAGCAGTTTGCCTACTATAAAATGCTGGGCGAGCAAACATTTGCACAGCTTAATGATGAGCAGCTGATGTGGCAATATAACCCGGAATCAAATAGTATCGCAATGATCATCAATCACTTGTCGGGCAATATGATTTCGCGTTGGACGGATATTTTTAATTCAGACGGGGAGAAATCCTGGCGTAACCGCGAAGCAGAATTTGAAGCCATTATCTTAAACCGCGAAGAGCTATTGAAAAAATGGGAAAAGGGCTGGAAATGCCTTTTTGATACGCTTAGTGATTTGTCAAATGATGATCTTAACCGGATAATTTATATCCGCAATATGAGGCATACCGTTGCAGAAGCAATTAACCGTCAGTTAGGTCATTACCCTTACCACGTAGGACAAATTGTTTTTATCGGGAAAATGCTTTGTAATGAACAGTGGCACTCGCTTTCTATCCCCAAAGGAAAGTCAGAGGCGTATAATGCTGATAAGTTTTCAAAAGATAAGCACAGGGAACATTTTACAGATGAATTTAAAAAGGATAAATAACACACCTGTGCCCGGGTAGTATATTTGATCAGCCTAAAAGTACCGGAAAATGCCCGTTTATATACCCGCACACACATGATAAAAATAATGTACAGAACCCTAACCATCTTAATTGCTGTATTGCCAGCCATAGTTCAGGCACAAAAAGTTAAAATTGTAATTAACCAGGTGGGTTATGAAGATATCAGGGCTAAAAAGGCCATAGTGGTTGCTGATAAACCATACCCCATCAGCTCATTTCAACTGGTTGATGCAGATGGTAACGCGGTATTTACCGGTAAAGCAATTTATAGCGGCAAAGTGCCGGGTTGGAAAAACCGGGAATTTTATACTCTTGATTTCAGCAATTTTACCACCGGCGGCAACTACAAAGTGCAGGTAAGTTTACCCGGAGAGAAATTAAGCTCATATCCGTTTAAGATAGGAAAGAATGTACTGGAGCAGGCTACATTGTCAGATGTGGTATATTACTTTAAAGGGCAGCGCAGCGCGGGTGAGAATGATAAAGCCGATCATCATTTGCTGCTATCTGGCAAAACCACTGATACAGTTGACGCGCACGGGGGATGGTATGATGCTACGGGCGATTATGGCAAGCATTTTTCGCATTTGTCCTTCTCTAATTATTTTAATCCGCAGCAAATACCTTTGGTAGTATGGAGCCTTTTGAAAACAAAGGAGATCCTGGATAAAAAAACAGTTAACGATTTTAGGCAAATCAATCGCCGTGTTTTGGATGAGGCTGTTTATGGTGCCGATTACCTGGCACGCATGCAGGTTAAAAACGGCTCGTTTTACCGGTCGGTTTCAGCGCCGGGCCCGGGTAAGCTTGCTAAAGACCACGTTATACAGCCCGATGAAGGATCATATCGCATAAAGAAAACTAAGGATTCGCCTTTTACAGACAGGCGCGAAAATATCAGCTGGCGCCGCTATCAAAGCAGCTACCGCTCTGGCGGCGGTATGGCCATTGCCGCGCTTGCCATGGCATCAATGTTAAAGGTAAACGGCGATTTTACCAGCGAACAATATTTGCAAGCCGCCGAAAATGCCTTTAATTTTCTTGAAGCCAATAATAAATTAATGGATTTTGACGGTCATGAAAATATACTGGATGATTATTGTGCTTTAAGCGCTGCAACTGAACTGTATAAAGCAACAAAAAAACAAGTGTACCTAACCACGGCGAACAAACGGGCTAACAGCTTGATCAGCCGCTTGTCTGCATGGAAAAACTATCAGAATTACTGGCAGGCCGATAGCCTTGGCAGGCCTTTCTTTCACCCGTCGGATGCCGGGTTGCCCGTGGTGAGTCTCATTTATTATTATCCTTATGCCGGCGAAGCGATGCAGGCGTCCATTAAAAAAGCCATCAGATCATCGTTTGATTTTGAGTTAAAGGTTACGCATGAAGTTAACAATCCGTTTGGTTACAGCCGTCAGTTAGTGCAGGATACACTGGGTAACAGGCGCACATCATTCTTCTTTCCGCAGGGTAGCGACGCTTCGCCGTGGTGGCAGGGTGAAAACGCGCGGTTATCGTCTATGGCAGCAGCAGCGCGGCTGGCCGCCGGGCTCTTTGCAGATGACAAGACCTATCATGACCAGCTTGAAACCTTTGCGGTTGATCAGCTTAACTGGGTACTTGGCCTTAATCCGTTTGATGCCAGTATGCTGCAAGGTACCGGGCATAATAACCCTGCTTATGGTTTCTTTGGTACTTTTGAGTACACCAATGCTCCCGGTGGTATTGTTAATGGCGTAACCGGCGGCCTTAATGACGAAAAGGATATTGATTTCAATTTGTCGTACGCCCAGATCCATAAAGATTATGACTGGCGTTGGGCTGAACAGTGGTTGCCGCACACAGCCTGGTACCTGCTGGCTGTTGCCATACATGAATAATAAGCTGGAAAAATATAATGCGGAAGTTTAGCTTTATATATATGAAAAAACTTGGGTTACTGATCTGCATCAGCATATTTTGTTGTTTGGGTATGCAAGCGCAAACCGCGCATTTTAAGGTGCTGGCGCTTTATGAAAACGGTGGCCACCATATTGAGTTTTCAAAGCGCGCCAAAGTATGGCTCGATAAGCTTGCCGCTGATAAAGGTTTCACCATTGATTATATACAGAACACCGATAAAATTGACGACGCCTTTTTAAGTAAGTACCAGTTATTCCTGCAATTGGATTATGTGCCTTACGCCTGGACAGATAAGGCCATGGCAGCTTTTCAAAAATACATTGATGAGGGTAAAGGCGGCTGGGTAGGTTTTCATCATGCTACCCTTTTAGGTGAATTTGACGGCTACCATGAGTGGCAATGGTTCTCGACCTTTATGGGGGGCATAACCTATAAAAATTACATAGCAACGTTTGCCAAAGGAAGGGTAAATATAGAAGATAAAAAGCACCCGGTAATGAAAGGTGTCCCGGCATCATTCCTGGTGCAGCAGGAGGAGTGGTATACTTATGATAAAAGCCCGCGCCCCAACGTACATGTGCTGGCCAGTGTTGATGAATTAACTTACGACCCGCAGGGCAACATCAAAATGGGCGACCATCCCGTTATCTGGACAAACGAGCATAAAAAAGCCCGCAATGTGTATATTTTTATGGGGCATTCGCCAAATCTGCTTGACAACCAGGCCTGGGTTAAAATGGTAACCAACGCCATTTTTTGGGCCGCAGGCAAATAATACCGCATTAAACTTTCAGCCTGATCCGTTTTTTTTCCATAATCCCAACCAGTGCTATCAGTATAAACGCGGTAGCCATGGAGCGCGCCAATCCCAAAATTCCTGAATTAAACACAGCGGGATAACTGATATGGAACAGCATAAGCAGGAAAACCTGGAAGTAAGGCATCAAATAACAGGTAAGCGTACTGGTACCCGCAGGCCATATCATGCTGAACCAGTTTTTTTTACCTTTAACATCAACCAGGTAAATCATAAGCTCAAACACCAGTATGGTTATGCCGCTGCAAATAAATATCCAGGCCGGCGTTGAGCGGATCTTGGAGATCCCATCGGCATATGGCCTGATCAGCAATCCGCCAATAATGAGCAAGGCCCCGGTGAGGCCAAATATCAGCCACATGCGCTGTGTTTTACCTGATGAAACCAGCATGGCGTATAATTCAGAGATCACAATGCCGCCCATAGTTAAGCATATAGCCGATGCGTCGCCTATTAAGAATATCCCCTTAGGGATAATGCCTGTATGCCTGGCTATATTTATGGCTACAAACAATATCAATACCGGTGCAAGAACTTTAAGTTTTCCTTTTGCCAGCAGGTAAACTACGGCACATATCAGGTAAGCCCAGCCAATGATACCCAATATTCCCCACCACTGCGGGCGCATCCAGGTTACTTCGCCATCATCCCTTCCTTTGTATATCGCGGCCATTGCTATCAGTATAGCTATTCCCAGTCCCGATAAAATATATTTTTTGGCTTTGCTTATGGTTTCGGGATAATCCAGCCAGATCAGGAAAAACGCGATAGTGATCAGTATGGCCCAAAGTGCCTTGGGTATTACAGCGGTTGTACTGTCATAGCTTTCCAGGTTAACATGAAAAAAGCCCATAATAATAAGCGCTGCACTGCGGATGAGTATATAAAACAAAATAGCGGTAAATGGATCGCCCTTGTTTATCCTGTTTTTTATGGCAAATGGCAACGACAAGCCTACAATGAAAAGGAAAGCCGGGAATATAGTATCTGCAAAACCCATGGCATCGGCTTTGCCCGGAGCATGGTCAATCCATTCGGGAATGTTTTTTACACCACTCGCATCATTAACAAATATCATCAGCAACATGGTAATTGCACGTAATACATCAATTGATAAAAGGCGCCTGGGTAACTGTTGCATTTTAAAATATTAAAAATTGTGTTATACTAATATAAACACGCTTGTATTTTAATTTGCAGGAATATAAGGGTTTAAGTTTAATAATTATATTTTAATGCTATTAAACAAACAAAATCAGTAAATCGTCCGGATTAAAGTTTGAGCAAAAAAAAGCAAGACCTAAAAGATCTTGCTTTTTGAATAGCATATTTCAATAATTCACTAAATAATTATTTACTATGGCTTTTATGCTTTGCTTGCTGCCGGTTTTTTAACAGCGGCCGTTTTAGTTGCGGGTTTAGCTGCAGGCTTTGTTGTTTTTGCGGGAGCGGGCGTTGCTGCTGGTTTTTTCGCTGCTGCTGTTTTTACTTCAGGGGCAACGGTAACCTTAGCGTCGGAAACTGGTTTTTTATCTTTTGCAACCTTTGCAGCAGGTTTGGCGCTATCAGCACTAATTTTCGCGGCAAGCGTTTTAGCCAAATTTTTTGAAGCTTTTTCAACAGCTTTACTTACTTTTTTAAAATCGGACTCAAATTCGCTTACTACAGTTTTTAATTGTGCAAAAAGTTTATCATTTAATTGTTTTTTAAGGGCTTTGCGGGCTTCCTTAGCTACGGTTTTGGCTTTATCGTTCTTCATATTATCGAATAGGGGACTGTTGAGGTGCTTTGAATTATTTTCGATGCAAAGTTAGGTTAATGAAATGTGATTTTAATATTATATTTATGTTAACAAAGTTGCTTGATGTTAAGTAATTATTAATAAAAATAAACGGTTATCTTGCTCATTTTTAGTCTTCTAATATCAGCAATTTAATATAAATGCGGTATCGTATTTGTGATACTTTAGTAAATTTATGAAAAGATATTGTTTATTAATAGTCGCGCTTGCCGCATTGCTTTTTCTGTCGTGTAATCAAAACCGGCAGGCAAAAAGTAATAAGGGCAGCAAAAGGTATACGCAGCCCCCATACATACATGCCCGGCCCGCCGCTATCGATACCGGTTATAATAAAAGGCAATTTGCGTATATTAAAAACCTGCAGCAAAAAAATGGGAAATGGATATGTACTGCTGATTATATTGAGTTTTATATGGGTGATAAAGCAGTGCAGGTGGCCAAAAAGCGTGGAGACGCCGCGGCGGACACGGGAGCAAACGGCAAGATCACCTATTTTGTTTATAACGATTATTACATTGTTAATGATAGTAAACAACTGCAAAGCCTGGCCGTTTCGCCTGCGGTAGTTATAAAGCTGGTTGATTTTAGCGGGGGGCAATTAAAAATGCGGAACAGTAGTTTTGATGAATTGCTAAACCTGAAACACAGGGATTCATATCCATTTATTTTGGGTATTTCGGCCGGGGTTATAAAAAGCATAATTCAGCAGTACGTTCCTTAAATCAGCAGTATTTTTGTGATAATGTCAATGATTTTTGAAAGGGTTTGGGTTAATTTATAACTTAGCAACGCTTATATACATGCCTTAAAATATCATGATCAAAGATTTAAATTCCTTAAACCAGGTAGCCGAATTTCACAGCACCTTTAAACACCCTATTATAGCCGCTCCGGTTATTCCTTCAAAGGAGCGTTGCAATTTGCGTATTGCCTTGTTGGCCGAAGAGCTGAAGGAATTGCAGCAGGCAGTTGACGACAACAATTTGGTTGAAATAGCCGACGCCCTTTGCGATCTGCAATATGTACTATCAGGCGCGGTATTGGAGTTTGGCCTGGCCACAAAGTTTAAAGAATTGTTTGACGAGGTGCACCGCTCCAATATGAGCAAGGCCTGCAAAACCATTGAAGAAGCTAATCAAACCATTGAGTATTATCGCAATGCGGATGGTACGGAATCGCATTATAAAGAGATAGACGGCTTGTTCCTGGTTTACCGCACCGCTGATAATAAAACCCTGAAATCAATAAACTATTCACCTGCCAATTTGAGCAGCATTGTAGGATAAATCTATTTAAATAAAATAAAAATTTGCCAGAACCAGCTTCAAACCAACCAGCGCCTAAAGAAACCATGCACCCGCGTAACCGGCACCGTATGGGATATGATTTTAAGGCGCTGATAAAAGCCATCCCGCAGTTGCGGCCCTTTGTTACAGTAAACCAATACGATAACTCAACCATCAATTTTGCCAATCCCGATGCCGTTAAAATGCTGAACCGGGCGTTGTTAAAGCTTCATTATGGAATTGACAGCTGGGATATACCCGACGGTTATCTATGTCCGCCAATACCCGGTCGTGCCGATTATATCCATTATGTGGCCGATCTGCTGGCTGCATCTAATGAAGGTGTCATACGTAAAGGTAAAAGAGTAAGGGTTTTGGACATTGGCGTAGGGGCCAACTGTGTTTATCCAATTATTGGGCAGCAGGAGTATGGCTGGAGCTTTGTTGGGACTGATATTGACGAAGCAGCTATTGAATCGGCACAAAATATCATCAGCAATAACCCGCAGTTGAAAAACACGATAGAACTGCGCCTGCAAAAACACCGTGCAGATATTTTTGTGTTTGCGATAAAGCCAGGGGAGTTTTTTGATCTTACTATTTGCAACCCTCCGTTTCACGCTTCTATTAAAGAAGCTGCCGAAGGTTCGCGTCGTAAATGGAATAATCTGGGTATTAAAACCGGAAAAGAAAAAGAGCCCGTACTGAACTTTGGCGGCCAGAACGCCGAGTTATGGTACCCGGGCGGCGAAGCTGCTTTTTTGAAAACTATGGCTACGCAAAGTACAAGATTTGCCAAACAATGCCTGTGGTTTACTACGCTGGTATCAAAAAAAGAAAACCTGCGCATTTTGTATAATGCCCTGCAAAAGGCCGGCGCAACGGAGGTACAAACCATCAATATGTCGCAGGGGCAAAAGGTAAGCCGTATTATGGCGTGGACGTTCTTTTCACCTGAAGAACGGGGGCAATGGATTAACCGTTGATTTTTTAGGATATTATTGATCTCGCTGATTTTTCAGGATTTAGAAAAACCAGCGGGATCTATGTAATTATTCCCTTCAGCGGTTACACCCGTAAAAATGTCTTTTTCTGGTATAAATAATACAGGAATAACCATTTAACCATGATGAAACAAACAGCCAAAGCTACAATATTGTAAGGATCGCCAATCAATTGGCCAAGCCAGCCAAAAAGGCTATTGGTGGTATATTGCCATTTGATGAAATGACCTGATATATAGATCAGTATGGAATTCATGCCGATAACCTTGAAGAAAAAAGCCCACTTTTTATAACCCAGCACATCAATGATGTAATAAAAAAGCGCCATGAGCAGCAAGCTGATGCCGCCAACGTGCATTACAAATGAGCTTGACCACAGGTTTTTATTGATAGGAAAATCCAGGTTCCATATTTGCGCTATGATCAGGAAAATGACACCGGTAACCGCCATAATGGTCACCTTGCGCAATTGTGGCAGCCCGGTCCTTTTTAGCAATGAACCTGTAAGTATCCCCAATAAACCGGTGCTGATAGCCGGAATGGTAGAAAATAACCCTTCGGGATCATGAATGCCTAAATATAGTTTACCCGGCAGCAGGGTGCGATCCATATAAGAGGCAAAGTTGCCTTGCATGGTAAGGTCACCGTGTGGAAAACCCGGTGCTGAGGTGAACTTTAACAACAGCCAGTAGCCAATGATAAAAATCCAGAACCACACCATTTGCATGCGTTCCTTACTGTACAGGAAAATAATATTGGCAAACATATAAGCTATACCAATGCGGCCAAGCACACTGGCAAACCGTATTTGGGCTATGGGCATTATGGTGAGGCCATTATTTACCACCAGGCCGAGCAGTACCAGTATAATAGCTCTTTTAATAACCCTGATGGTCAACTGCCCGCGACTTTTACCTTTCTCCAGCTCGCGGCCAACCGAAAATGGGGTTGATACACCGGCCATGAACAAAAACAAGGGGAATATCAGATCGTATAAATGAAAGCCATTCCAGTCGGGGTGGGTAAACTGTAAGGCAATGGTTTCCCAAAACGGAGATTTAGTGGCTTTTGCCAGGGTATGAAATATCTCCTCGCCGCCCATTATCCAAAACATATCAAAGCCGCGCAGGGCATCTAAAGAAAATAAGCGCGTGGGCGCGGTGTTAATATCATCGGGCGTGTTATTGCCTGTGGCAGTGGTACTTGTTGCGGCGGTCATTGTTCAAAAAGATTTAGTGATTTACTAAAGGTATAAAAAGCAAACTATTTAAAATATTTTTTTTAGTTAACTATACTTTATAAAATGGAATTGTTACATAGCGTTGTAACTTCGCACTTTCGGAAAAGACACTGCATGTTAGAGATAATTTACCGCGATGAGTACCTTATCGCCATTAATAAGCCCCACGGCCTGCTGGTACACCGGTCGCCCATTGCGGCCGACGCGTCTGAGTTTGCCTTGCAGTTACTGCGCGACCAGATTGGCCAAAAGGTAAATCCGGCACACCGCATTGACCGCAAAACAGGGGGCATATTGTTATTTGCGCTTGACAAACAAGCTGAGGTAGCCATGCAGCAGCAGTTTATGGAAAACAAGGTACATAAAAAATACCTGGCGATAGTACGCGGCCACACACCCGACCGTGAGGATATTGATTATCCCCTGCGTAAGGAAAATGGCACATTACAGGACGCGTTTACAAAGTATACCACTTTAAAACGTGCCGAGCTGGATATAGCTTTGGGTAAACATGCTACCTCCAGGTATTCGCTGGTAGAGGCAGAGCCGGCAACCGGCCGTATGCACCAGTTACGTAAACATTTCAGTCATATTTTTCACCCCATTATTGGCGATCGCACCCACGGCTGCAACAAGCAGAATAAGCTGTTTAAAGAAATGTGGGAAATGGAAACTATGCTGCTGCATGCCTCGCAACTGCAATTTATACATCCGGTGACTGGCAAAAATGTGCAGATAAGCGCCGGTTTGCAGCCTGAATTTTTGCGGGTAATGCAAATTATGGGTTGGTAACGGCTTTATATTTAACATAATAAAATAAACAAAAGCACTTTTCAATTGTATTTTATGCAAATACATAAAGAAAATGATCAAATCAGCAGATTATAATTTATATACTCCTGATGGTGAGCGTTTTATTACCATAAAGCCGGTAAATCATGCTGTGCCTGGTGTTAAGTTAAATGTAACAGGTGTGTTTAAATTAAGTGAAGGGAAAGTGAGTTTGGGCGAAATTGTTTTTGACGATAATATGCGTGCATGGGAATATACTGGTTTTGGCGATCTGACACATAAACAAGCCGCCGAAATTGCCCAATATATACAGGATAGAACCCACCGGGAACTGGAAGGCAGCAGATAAATAGTTTGTAATCCTTCGCTTTGCTTCCCATGACGTGTTTGCTTCATAGAAATAAGAGGACAAGTTCGGCACGCCATCATTTTGCCATGGATTAACGGGCCATCGCAAACCATCAGGAGGCAATGATTTTATTTACCTTATCTTTGCGTACTCCAACACTGATAATGATAAAGCAAGCACTCCAGAATCTTAAAATAAATGCCCTTAACCCAATGCAGGAGGCCGCTATCAGCGCAGCCAAAAAAAGCGATGTGATACTGCTGTCGCCCACAGGCTCGGGTAAAACGCTTGGGTTTTTATTGCCTTTGTTAGGTTTGCTGGATGCGGATATCCCTACCGTGCAGGCGCTTATTATGGTGCCATCAAGGGAACTTGCCTTACAGATAGAACAGGTTTTTAAAACTATGAGTACCGGTTTTAAAGTGAATTGCTGTTATGGCGGGCACCCGGTAAAAATTGAACGGAATAATTTGTCGCAGCCGCCGGCTGTTTTAATAGGCACACCGGGCCGTATTGCCCATCACCTGCGGAGGGAAAGTTTTAGTACCCATACTATCCGCACCCTGATATTGGACGAGTTTGATAAAGCCCTTGAGTTTGGTTTCCAGGAAGATATGGCATATATCATTAACCAGATGCCGGCAATCAATAAACGTATACTTACCTCGGCCACCAAAATGGAGGAGATCCCGGCTTTTACCGGCATGGTAAAGCCAATTGAGCTCGATTACCTCACCCACGGAGCATCAACGCCTGACATTAAGCAAAAGGCGGTAATTGCCGAAGCCGCCGATAAACTGGATGCCCTGTTTGCGCTGATCTGCAAAATTGGCGATGAGGCCACGCTTGTATTCTGTAATCACCGCGAAGCGGTAGAGCGCATCAGCGATTTGCTGTTTGACCGTGGCCTGCCGCATGATATATTTCATGGGGGTATGGAGCAGGACGACCGTGAACGCGCGTTATTAAAATTCAGGAATGGCAGTCACCGCTTACTGATCACCACTGACCTCGCGTCCCGCGGGTTGGATATACCTGAAATTGAACATATAGTACATTACCAGCTGCCGCACAATGAAGAAGCCTATTTACATCGTAATGGCCGCACAGCAAGGATGCACGCCAAAGGCACATCGTACCTGATGTTGTCGCCCGATGAAAAGCCTGCTTATTTAAAGGAAATACCCGAAATTGAAGAATTGCCCGAAAACCCGGTTATGCCTCCGCTATCGCCATGGGCCACATTATATGTTGCTGCGGGTAAAAAAGATAAGGTGAACAAGATTGACGTGGTTGGTTTGCTGCTAAAAAAAGGCGGTCTGGATAAGGAAGATGTTGGTTTGATAGAAGTGCATGACTTCGCTTCATACGCGGCTGTAAAACGCAACCGTATTGAAAAAGCGGTTCAACTTATTAAAGGTGAAAAGATCAAAAACAAAAAAGTTAAAATAGATATTTCAAGATAATTAGCAAAGAATAACATGAGCAATAATGATATCATGAAAAAGCTACGGGTAGCTATGAAATTTACCGATGATGATATTATAAAGGTATTGGAGCTGGCCAACTTCAGGATTACCAAAACTGAACTGGGCGCCATATTCCGCGCTGATGACCACCCCAACTTTAAACCCTGTGGCGACCAGATCCTGCGTAATTTTCTCAACGGCCTCATCATTTACAAACGGGGCCCCATGCCGGATAAGCGGGCTCCAAAAGCGGAAGGAAAATAGATAGAGGAAAGAGAGGCGCCACGCAGAATTTATTAGCAGTTTTGGCATACGGGTTACTTGTCCGGTGGGATGCTGAAACAAGTTCAGCATGACAATATGATAAAACAAAAAGCGGGATGGTAAAACCATCCCGCTTTTTGTTTTATCTCACATCTCACATCTCACATCTCACATCTCACATCTCACATCTCACATCTCACATCTCACATCTCACATCTCACATCTCACATCTCACATCT
>NZ_JAVDUU010000004.1:0-1147904 GCF_031456535.1 Mucilaginibacter pocheonensis | reverse complement strand
ATCTCACATCTCACATCTCACATCTCACATCTCACATCTCACATCTCACATCTCACATCTCACATCTCACATCTCACATCTCACATCTCACATCTATCGAAGATCCACCACCTCAACGCCCGGATGGGCTTTGGCGTCCCAGGCAAAAACATTGTCGGCAACCCGGGGGTTAGGGGTAAAGCTGCGAACGGTGTAATTGTATTTATTACCGTTTTTATCAAATAACTGCGCGCTGTAGATCTGTTTTTTTACTTTATCGATCAGCAGGCGTACCTTAAAAATATTTTGTTTTTCATTTTCGGGAGTAAGGTCAATAGCCTGGTATACTTTGCCGGCCAGTTTTTGCTCGCCGGTGTACAGGTATTTGTACCCATGTTCATAGATGGTAAAAATTTGCGACGGATTGTTGATCCCATCGGCACCTTTGGCTGCCTCGCTCACCTGTACCTCTTTATCTTTTTTAAGGTAGGTCCACTGGCTTTTGCCATCGCTCATGATCTCTTTGTCCACATCTTTGGCGGCGGCAGATGTATAAAGGGTAACCTTGTATTTGCCCGCTTTGGCTTTTGAAATTAAAGTACCGCTTTGGGTTTCTTTAACGCCGGCCTGCGGGTTATCAAGGGTAAAAGTAAAATCCGTTTTTATAACGTCTAACGATCTGTATTTCTGGCTTACCAGATTCAGGATAGCCTTAGCCTGGGTATCTTTCTGGGCAAAAGCTGTATTATAAGTGCTTAAAGCTAAAATAGAATATAAAAAAATCTTTTTCATTGGTAGTTTTTACATCAATAACTAATTATCATAGTTATTGGTTTAGAGCAAATAAATTTGAATAGGTTTAATCTTTAGGTTTTTGAAGCGTTTCCAGGTACCTTTCCAGGCTGTATTCATCGGGATATAATACATCGCGTGCCTTGCTGCCTTCAAAAGCTCCAACAATGCCGGCTGCTTCCAGCTGGTCAATGATACGGCCGGCACGGTTATAACCCAGTTTCATTTTACGCTGTATTAACGAGGTAGACCCTTGCTGGTGCATCACAATAAGGCGGGCAGCCTCTTCAAACATCGGGTCACGATCATCCGGATCATATTCTTTGGCGCTGCTGGCTTCGCCTTCACCAACATATTCAGGCAGGAACATGGCGGTAGGGTAGCCGCGCTGTTCGCCAATAAAGTTTGATATAGCCTCAACCTCAGGTGTATCCACAAACGCGCATTGCAGGCGTATCAGATCGCTGCCAGTTGAAAACAGCATATCCCCGCGACCGATCAGCTGATCGGCGCCTCCGGCGTCAAGTATGGTACGTGAATCTATCTTTGACAGCACCCTGAACGCCAGTCTTGACGGGAAGTTGGCTTTAATTGTACCCGTGATAATATTAACCGACGGCCTTTGCGTGGCAATAACCAGGTGTATACCCACCGCTCGGGCCAGCTGCGCAATACGGGCTATAGGCATTTCCACTTCTTTTCCGGCGGTCATCATCAAATCGGCAAACTCATCAATTACCAGCACAATAAATGGCAGGTAGCGGTGTTTTTCGGGATCACTTATTTTGCGGTTAACAAATTTTTGGTTGTACTCTTTCAGGTTACGTACCTGCGCATCTTTCAGCAGGTCATAACGCTGGTCCATCTCAATACAAAGTGAATTAAGGGTGTTAACCACCTTTTTAGTATCGGTTATAATGGCATCACCTTCATCGGGCAGTTTGGCCAAAAAGTGTCTTTCAATTTTACGGAAAAGCGTAAGCTCCACCTTTTTAGGGTCAACCAGTACAAACTTAAGTTCGGCCGGATGCTTTTTGTAAAGCAATGAAACCAATATAGCGTTAATACCGACTGACTTACCCTGACCGGTTGCCCCCGCAACCAGCAAATGGGGCATCTTGGCCAAATCGGCTATAAATACCTCATTTGATATGGTTTTACCCAGGGCAATGGGCAGGTCCATCGTAGTGTTCTGAAATTTTTCTGTCGACAGGATTGAGCGCATCGATACCATTTCGGGGTTTTGGTTAGGCACCTCGATGCCAATAGTTCCTTTACCGGGCATGGGGGCAATAATACGGATACCCAGGGCCGCCAAACTCAGGGCGATATCGTCTTCCAGGTTCTTGATCTTGGAAATACGTACGCCCGGGGCGGGAATGATCTCGTAAAGCGTCACCGTTGGCCCGATAGTGGCTTTTATCTTATCGATCTCAATGTTATAATGGTTCAGCGTTTCAACAATTTTATTCTTGTTGGCTTCCAGTTCTTCGGCATTAACCGATATTTTGTTCGATCCGTGGTTCTCTAACAGATCCAGGTGCGGTATCTTATACGACGCCAGGTCAAGTTTATGATCATAAATACCAAACTGGCTAACCAGGTTTTTGGCTTTATCATCATCACTTTTTTCAACACTCAGCTCGGGCAGCGGCCGGTTTACATCAATGGTAAGCGGTATTTCGGTTTCTTCCTCCGGCTCATGTGATGAACTGGGGGTTAGCACTACCGGCTCATGATAAACCGGGTTTTGTACAAAGGGCTGTTGTTTAAGCGGTTCGGGCCGCACGGTATTTTCGGCGCCGGGTTGGTTATCATTACCGCGGTTATTGCGCGGCCATTCTACCGGGATTGATGGTTCTTCATCTATAAGGTCAACCGGCGCAGGCACTACCTCGTCAACGGCTAACCGGGCTGCTGCGCGGTTGCGCTGCGGCAGTTTAAAGTCAATATTATAGGCAATTACCAATACTGCAAGTGCGGCAAATATCAATAAGCCGCCGGTACCTGCCGGCCCAATCTGCGCATCAAGCAAACGGTTGCTCCAAAAGCCGAAGCCGCCTTCCAGATAATGCGGATAATCAATAATAAAAGCGTGGAAATAGGCTATGGTTGTTGATATAAATACAATGCAGAACAAGGTATACGCCAGGGTTTTTGGTATTGAAAAAAGCCTTACTTTAAACAACAGGCGATAACCAACTACAAAAAATAAAAAAACAAACAGGAACGATGCTACGCCAAACCATTCATAAATGAACTGGTTGCTAAGCAGGGCGCCAAATTTGCCAAGCCAGTTTTGAGCTATCTGCGGACTGCCGTTATCGGCTATTTCCTGTATGGTTTTGCCGGTTGCCAGGTTATGCCAGCCGCCATTGGTGGTTGATATGTAGCTTTGGTCTTCCTGCCAGGTAAACAGGTAGGAGGTAAAAGCAATAAGAAAAAAAATCGACATCAGGAGCGATAGCAGGCCTGCTATTTTCACAATCCTGCCGTTGTCCATATCCAGCTGAGGCATACTCGGAAGCCTCCTCTTCGTAACACGTTCCCGCTCAGCCTTACCCGTTTGCCGGGGCTGATTTTCGTCCTTAAAGCTATTTGATTTAAACTGATTTCCTTTTATCGGCATCGCTGATGTAACATCCTTTAAATGCAAACTTACATAAAATTTCACCTATGTAAACCTTGCAAAAACAACATATAAAAATTTAGGTGTGCTTAGCCTCCTCTAAATCTTGCCCGGCAAGTGAGCCTTTCAAAAGCTCCGCTTTACGGGTAGGGCTGGGCTCAATACGCTTAAATTGATGAATATAAAGTTAACAGATTAAACAAATTATTTAATTGTATTTTTATTTTTTTAGTATTATTGAAAACCATCAGATCCCATACCCGTAAAATAGATTTATAAAAACGCATAACCTGTAATACGCTGATTACTTAATTGTAAACAATGAGTATAGAAAAGCTGGAGCAATATATTACCACTGCCGATTTAAGCAAGCTCGAAGCCCTGCTAACGCAAACACCTGCGCTTGCAACTACCCTAACCAGTCACCAGGTTTCGCCGCTTATGTTGTCATGTTATTATAAAAAGCCGGCTGTTACCCACATATTGCTCAATTATGTAAATGAGATCAGTTTGTTTGAAGCAGCAGCAGCGGGAAAGCTGGAAGTGGTTACACACCTGATAGAAAGTAACCCGGGCGCTATTGATGATTATGCCGACGATGGCTTTACCGCCCTGGGGCTTGCCTGCTATTTTGGGCATGAGGCGGTTGCACGTTACCTGGTAGCCAGCGGTGCTGATGTTAACCGGCCTTCAAATAACGGTTTCCAGGTTTATCCCATACACTCTGCCTGTGCCGATAATAATATACAAATAGCCCGTATGCTCATTGAAAACGGCGCCCTGGTAAATGTAAAACAGCAGGCAGGTGCCACGCCCCTGCATACGGCAGCGCAGAATGGTAATATTGAGTTGCTGATATTATTGCTGGAAAGCGGCGCTGAAACAAACGTACGCATGGAAGGCGGCAAACTTCCCGCCGACCTGGCCCGCGAAAAGGGGTTTGATGAAATTGCAGAGATTTTAGGTTGATATGCCAAAAACGGTAAAAGAACTCACATCAGTCAACCCGTTCAAAATCATTGATCTTATCCAGGTGTAATACAACGCGGCCATCTTCGTCACGGTCAAAAGTTGGTTTAAATTTGGCTCCCCATACCATGTCCTTATAGGTGTAGGTGGTGCGCGAGTGAATGGTTTGCGAAAAGGTATCGTCAAATAGCTTTAACAATACCGAAAAAACCACCTCCGATTTTTCAAAATCTTCGGGCGTAAAATGTTTTATCGGGCTGTCATCATCAATGGGGTGTACCACTGTCCAGCTGATAGATAGTATACTCACTGCTTTGCGTTCCAGCTGCAGCGGAAAGAACTTGCGCTCAATCTTGCCGTTCACTTCCTCGTTATAGGAAAATAAAACTTCCATGTGCAGATCTATAAGGATATTGCGCCGCAGATTGGCCAGCCTGAACATGAGGCCTGTTTTATTCCTTTTGTAAGGCGATATAAGAATGTTCTCGCTGTATTTGATCTTTGCTGTAGGCTTTGAAAAACGTCCGTAAAGCAAGCCTGTAGCCAAAGCAAACGCCAGTAAACCCATCATAGACTCCATTGCCGCAACGCAGTTAGCGGCCATCCCCTGCGGACTGATATGCCCGTAGCCAACGGTTGATATGGTTTGAGCCGAGAAAAAGAAGGCATCCATAAAATGGTCAAACAGTGTAGTACCGCTTTTGCCGTCAAGGCTATCAGAGCCCAGCGCAACGTAGATGCAGGCAAAAGTGATATTGGCTATCATATACCCGCTTAAAACAACCAGCCAAAACTTTGTCCAGCTCATGGTAATGAGGGTTTGATAACTGTTTTGGCGATTGAAAACGGATATCCCGGTACGTTTTACATTGATGGAACCATCCTTGTTAATTACCGGCTGATTTTTTATAACCGGCTGCGTTCCAAAGCCAAGATCGTCTTCCGGGTTAACTTTTCGTGTGTTGAGTTCCATTTCAGGTATAAGCATTTTGGCTTTTGCGTAAATTTATCATTCTGTTTGGTTTTAGTAAAAACTATTTCCATATTTGTGGCACAAATGAAAATGATCGCAATAAACAATAACTGGTGGTGGCTTAACGAGTAATCGTAAGGCAATTCCGTTTTTTGTTTTTTAACATAATATTCAGAAGGGTTGCCATACGGTAACCCTTTTTTGTTACCCCCGGCCCCCTAAAGGGGAGTAATTAGCGGGGCATTAATTATAACAATGTAAATTAAAGAACTTTTCCCTTTTAGGGGCAAGGGGGGCACATGAAACAGATATTAAATCATCTTTTTGAACACAAGACCTTTAGCCGGGAGCAATCAAAAAATATTTTGATAAACATTGCGCGCGGGCAATACAACAACTCGCAGATGGCGGCATTCATGACTGCTTATTGCATGCGTAGCATCACCGTTGATGAGCTGGAAGGTTTCAGGGATGCCATGCTGGAGCTGTGTTTACCAATTGACCTGGAAACCGATGAATTGATTGACCTTTGCGGTACAGGTGGCGATGGCAAGGATACCTTTAATATATCAACCCTTGCCTCGTTTGTAGTGGCCGGGGCGGGTTACAAAGTAGCTAAACATGGTAATTATGGTGTATCATCGGGTTGTGGTTCATCAAACGTGATCGAATTTTTGGGCTACCAGTTCACTAATGATGCTGATAAGCTTAAGAATAGTATTGATAAGGCAAACATCTGTTTTTTACATGCGCCATTGTTTCACCCCGCCATGAAAACCGTAGCGCCCATACGCCGCGAACTTGGGGTGAAAACATTTTTTAATATGCTAGGGCCGTTGGTTAATCCGGCCAAGCCAGAAAACCAGTTAGTTGGCGTATTTAACCTGGAGCTGGCACGGGTATATGCTTACCTGTATCAAAAATCGACCACCAAATATACTATAGTGAACGCGCTGGAAGGTTATGACGAAGTTTCACTCACCTGCGATTTCAAAACATTTTCTGCAGAGGGCGAAAAGATAAACACGGTTGAAGGATTAGGCTTTGAAAAGCTGGATCCAAAACAAATTACAGGCGGGGATACCGTTGAGGCATCGGCCAAAATTTTTACCGACATATTAAATGGCGACGGAACATTTGCCCAAAATAACGTGGTACTGTCAAACGCGGCGCTGGCTATTAAAACCATCAACCCTGCAAAAAGCTTTGCTGATAGCTATTATGAGGCCGAAGAGGCCCTGATGGGTAAAAAGGCATTAAACAGTTTTAATATTTTATTGCAAAACTAAGCATGAAAATAAAGGTTTGTGGCTTAAAGCACCCGGAAAACATCAAGGCGGTATCTGCATTAAAACCGGATTATATGGGCTTTATTTGTTACGGAGCTTCGCCGCGTTATATTGATGCTTTACCCGCTGATGCACTGGTTGCTTTGCCCCCTGCTATACATAAAACCGGGGTTTTTGTAAATGAAACTGCCGAAACTATCAATTTACTGATCGATCGATACGGTTTTGATACCATTCAGCTGCATGGCGACGAAAGCGCTGAGTTTAGCAGCACTTTCAGGGAGAAGGTAACCGTTATTAAGGCCTTTGGGGTTGATAACGATTTTGATTTTAGTCTGCTTGAAAATTATGCGAACAATGTTGATTATTTCATGTTCGATACCAAAACATCAGGATATGGTGGTTCGGGTAAAACATTTGATTGGGGCATTTTAAATAAATATACGTTGGATATTCCTTTCTTTTTATCAGGCGGTATAAGTCTTGATAATTTAAATGAGGTAAAGAACATTACACACCCGCGGTTTTACGCGGTCGACCTAAATAGCCGGTTTGAAACGGAACCGGGTGCAAAAAGTATTGAAAAGTTAGAAAAAGCATTTGATATCATCAAAAAACAAACCATTACAGATGAAATACGGAGTTAACGAACATGGTTATTATGGCGATTTTGGCGGCGCTTATATTCCCGAAATGCTATATCCAAACGTTGAGGAACTAAGGCGGCAATATATCAGCATTATTAACGATCCTGATTTTAAAGCCGAATTTGATGACCTGCTAAAAAATTATGTGGGCAGGCCTTCGCCTTTGTATCATGCCAAAAGATATTCAGAAAAATATGGTGCTAACATATTTTTAAAACGCGAAGATTTGAACCATACCGGTTCGCATAAGATCAATAATGCCATTGGACAAATATTGCTGGCCAAACGTTTAGGTAAAAAACGCATCATTGCCGAAACCGGCGCCGGACAGCATGGTGTGGCAACCGCTACAGTATGCGCGCTCATGGGAATTGAATGCGTGGTTTATATGGGCGAGGTTGATATGGCCCGCCAGGCCCCGAATGTATCACGTATGAAAATGCTGGGTGCTACCGTAAGACCGGCATCATCGGGCAGTAAAACACTCAAAGACGCTACTAATGAGGCCCTGCGCGACTGGATAGCCAACCCGGTTGATACGCATTACATTATAGGCTCCGTAGTGGGACCGTACCCATATCCGGACATGGTGGCGCGTTTCCAGTCTGTTATATCAGAGGAAACAAAAAAACAGCTGGTTGAACATACCGGTAAAGCACTGCCTGATTACGTGTTGGCCTGTGTAGGCGGCGGCAGCAATGCCATGGGCATGTTCTACCATTTTTTGGATGATGAAGAAGTTAAGCTTGTTGCTATTGAGGCGGCAGGTAAGGGTGTTGATAGCGGCCACTCGGCAGCTACCACTTTTTTGGGTCACGAAGGTGTTTTACATGGCAGCCGTACCATTCTGATGCAAACTCCAGACGGACAGGTTGTTGAGC
Organism: Mucilaginibacter pocheonensis; assembly: GCF_031456535.1. Lineage (NCBI taxonomy): Bacteria > Pseudomonadati > Bacteroidota > Sphingobacteriia > Sphingobacteriales > Sphingobacteriaceae > Mucilaginibacter > Mucilaginibacter pocheonensis. Next base: position 1,139,745 of record NZ_JAVDUU010000004.1, on the reverse strand, counting down.
CATACTCTGTTTCGGCCGGGTTGGATTATCCGGGTATTGGACCGCAGCATGCCTATTTATATAAAATAAACCGTGCGCAGTATGTAAACATCACAGATGATGAGGCGCTGAAGGCTGGTTTGCTTTGTTCGCAGATGGAAGGCATAATCCCGGCTATCGAATCATCACATGCGCTGGCATATCTTGAAAAAATGAAGTTTAACCCCAGCGATAATGTTGTGATCTGCCTGTCGGGCAGGGGAGATAAAGACCTGGATACTTATATAAAATATTTTAATTATTAGACCAGAATTTTCAGAATTAAAGAATGATCAGGATTTAATCGGTGAGTGTTTACTCATGCTGCAGATTCAAAAATTCTGAAAGTTTCAACTCAGACAATCAACTACAAACAATTAAATGAACCGCCTGAACCAGCTTTTTGCATCAAAAAAAGATAACCTGTTATCTATATATTATACAGCGGGTTATCCTGCCTTAAACACTACTGTTGATATTGCCGAAGCTTTGGAGAAAGCCGGGGTCGATTTCCTGGAGATAGGTTTCCCATATTCAGACCCTGTGGCCGATGGGCCAACCATTCAGCACAGTTCTGAGCAGGCACTGGAAAATGGCATGACGCTGAATAAGCTTTTTGAAGAATTAACCGAATTGCGCAAGCGTGTTACCATACCCATATTACTGATGGGGTACGTTAACCCAATAGTACAATATGGCGTTGAACTTTTTTGTAAAAAAGCCGCCGAACTTGGCGTGGACGGCATCATTGTTCCTGACCTGCCCATGTATGAGTACGAGGAGTTATATTCATCCTACTTTACTGATAATAACTTAAGCAATATATTCCTGGTTACCCCTCAAACATCACCGGAGCGCATCCATAAAATTGACGGATTAAGCAATAGCTTTATTTACCTGTTATCCTCATCATCCATAACCGGGGGCAGTTTGCAGCTTACCAATAGCATTGAGGATTATTATAAGCGTATTAAAAGCATGGAGCTTTCAAACCCAACTATTATAGGTTTTGGCATATCAGACAATGCTACCTTTACAAAAGCCTGTGAATATGCCAACGGCGCTATTGTGGGCAGTAAGTTTGTAAAGCTGCTGTCTGAAGATGGTTATATGGAAAAGATCCCTGAGTTTATCAGGTCAATAAGACCATAAGGCTAAATAAAAATGTTATGAGGCAACTGCCGATATAGCGTTATCCCAACAGCTCCATAAAATATTCGTCTGTAAAATCTTTGGCAAAATGCAGCACGTTTTGCAGTTTTTCAAACTCATGCGGCTCATGGGTAGTAGTGATCACTACGGTTTTTATACCGGCGTTTGCCGCTGCTTCGGCACCTTTGGGTACGTCTTCAAACACTACACAATCGGCAGGCTGTACGTTTAACAGCGCTGCTGCTTTTGAAAATGTTTCGGGATGTGGTTTGCTCAGCACTACATCATCAGCGCTTACAATGGCCTTAAAATAGTGCCTGATGTTCAGGTTATCCAACACAAAATCAATATTGAAGGGAATAGCCGCCGAACCGATAGCCATAGGAATACCCTTTTGATAAGCAGCATCCAAAAATTGGTGCAACCCGGGCAATAGGGCCAGATGCGGTAAAAATTCCTGCTGATATTTTTCTTCCTTTTCATAGGACAGCCTGTCCATTTCTTCTGCAGTGAAACGGTTAGGACCAAACATCCTTACCAGTACCTCAGCGTTTTTGCCATACATCTGGGGCTTTACTTCATCCCAGGTAAAATTGCCGCCCAGCTGGTCATTTAAAAGCGTTTGCCATGCTTTGGTATGATAGGTCATATCATTGATCATGGTTCCGTTAAGGTCAAAAATAAAGGCCTTCATAGGGGGATAGTTAATTTTTGGGCAAACATAACGGTAAAAAGATAAAAATTGCCATAGCATTGTATTCTTTTGCCGGGAGTAAATTTGGGCTGCTGGTTTATTTGTTGTAAACCAGTAGTTTATAAAATCCGGGTGTTCTTAATTTGATCAACGGCTTTGTGTTTGCAAAATAATATGTACCTTGCGACCTTTAATAAATAAAATAATGCAAAAAGAAGGAACAGTAAAATTTTTCAATGAAACAAAAGGTTTTGGTTTTATTACACCAGCAGGTGGCGGTCAAGACATCTTTGTTCATTCAACAGGCCTGATCGATGAAATCCGTGAAAATGATAAAGTGGAGTTTGAAGTAGAGAACGGAAGAAAAGGTTTAAATGCGGTAAATGTAAAAGTTATTTAATTATAATATAATCATTAAGCATACAGGCATCCACTTAGTGGATGCCTTTTTTTATGCATTTAAAAAACGCTGCAGCTAAAACTGGCATTGTTGTTGTTTAGGTTAGCTTAGGTTGAATCATCTACATAAAAAACTCAAAATGAAAGATCAAGCAAAAATTATTGCAGCACTTTTAGTAGGCGCAGCGGCCGGTGCCGCATTAGGTTTATTACTTGCCCCTGAAAAAGGCGGTGAATTAAGAGAAGATATTGCAGATTATATCAATGACCTGGTTGATACCGCTAAAAACAAAGCACAATCAACAGCCAGCAATATCAGGGAATACGGCAGCAGCGCCATTGATAAGGCAAAATCAAAGTTTAGCGGTACCGTTAGCGATTTGTATGACCGTGCCGAAGACGCTGCCGATGCGGCAAAATCAAAAGCCAAAGACGTGGCCGACCATGCAAAAGATTTAGGTGAGGATGCAAAAGCCAAGGTTAAAAGCACGGCAAACGATTGGAACGATTCTGTACAGGGCGCATAATTTTTAGTACTATATGAAAACAAAAACGGCCAGTAATTACCTGGCCGTTTTTGTTTTAGGGGATTTAAATATTATTTAACAATAAACTTATTGTTACTTACATCGGCATCCATAAATATGCCGCCATCCAATACCGCCGATTGTATGGTTTTGCCGGTTTTAAGGTTAACGGTTATTTGTTTTTGATTTTTTTCCCAAACATTTGGTGTTTGGTGTATGCTTTCGCTTGTACCATCGGTATAGGTTAGTTTAACATCAAACGGAACAGCAAAACCACCAATGTTTTTAACAGAGGCCGCATAACCACCTTTTACCTTGCTTACACTTTGCAGGGCCAGGTCAATGTAATAATTGGTGAAAAACCAGTTATTGAAAAACCAGTTCAGGTTTCGGCCGGATACATTGCTCATGGAGTTAAAATAATCCCAGGGGATAGGGTGTTTGCCGTGCCAGCGGTCCATATAGCCATGCAGGGCTTTTTTAAACAGGGCATCGCCCAGCATATCTTTTAAAGCAAAATAGCTTAATGATGGTTTCCCATACGCGTTATTGCCATAACCGGCCCTCAATTCGCTCGATGGGGTAATAACTGGCAGGTCTTCGGCTGTCGAGGCGTCAGTTATCCATCTTTCAACCCTGAAGTTTTTATAAAGGGCGTCAGCTTTTTCCTGGCCCACTTCGGCGGCGCCTATGAGCCGCTCAAAGGTAGTTGCCCATCCCTCGTCCATAAAAGCGTAACGGCTTTCATTAATGCCCATGTAAAAGGGGAAGTAGGTGTGCGCAATTTCGTGGTCCTGTACAAACTGCGAAAACTTCACATCCTCATTATGGCTGTCATTTACCATCATAGGGTACTCCATATCGGCAAATCCCTGAAAAGAGGTCATTTTTGGGAACGGATAGGGTACACCCGGCCAGTTATGCGATAGCCAGCTTAATGAATTGCGGCCATTTTGCACAGCTAGGTGAAAGTCTGCAGCATTGTCTAAAAAAGCGGCCTGCATACTGGCCCTACGGTGGGCAGCGTCATCAACAACCACACTGGCTGCATCCCAAACATAATGGTCGCTTATGCCAACAGCCATATCGCTGATGTCATTGGCTTTCCATGTCCAGGTATTTACATCGTTTTGAGCGGTTATATTTTTCTTAGCCAGGTCGGCCGCGGTTGCTACATGTATGGTAGAGTCGCTGGTAAAGGATGCCTGCAGGCGACCGGCATACTCGGGTTGTAACACCTGGCCGGGGTTTTGTAACGTGCCTGTAGCCCAAACTATGTAATTTTTGGGCGCTTTTACATGCAGGGTATAATCATTAAAGTCGTTATAAAACTCCTGCGCATCCAAAAACGGAAGCCTGTCCCAGCCATTATAATCATCATAAACAGATACCCGGGGATAAAAATAAGCCAGGTAGTAGGTAGTTGAATCGATCATCCCCTCGCGCCCGCTTTGCAGCGAGATCTGGAAATGCCAGGCAATATCGAGCTTAACCGAATCATGCGGCATCAGGGGTTTATATAAACCCACCATCTGGTTGGTTGATGCTATGGCATTGTTAACTTTTTTGGGCCGGCCATTAATCAGGAAGGTATCAATCTGTATGCCGGAGGTTAAATAATCTGCTTCTGCATTGGCATACCTTGCCGCGCCGGGTTTGTGTATATTCAATATCAACTTCATATTAAGCGCCTTTAAGGTATCCGGGCTATTGTTGATATAGGTGATCTGTTCGGTGCCTTTTATGTTGCGGTCTGGCGGCAGAGCGGTTATAGTAATGTTGTAACGGCCGCGATTTTGCCAGTATTTTTTACCGGGGTTACCATCTGGCGAGCGGGTTCCGTTTTTGTAAGCATACTGTATATCGCGGGGCATATACAAATCCTGGGCCTGTAACTGCACCAGCAAAAAGCAGGAGAAAAGTGTCAGCGTAATAGTTTTGATCATGTCTTTAGTTAATATAAGTGCAAATTAATGTAAATGGATCAACATTTAATAAGCGATAATCATGAATTTGATAACTGTTTATATTAATATAAGCCATGGCGGGCACGGCAAATTATTTATGATTTGGTAACAAATTTGTAACAATAAATAATTTGGCGTCAAATGTTTTGCTTGTCTGCAATATATTTTTTTACTTTGTTTAAGTTATTTTAATAGGGGTATTAAATAACTAATATTTAAGCCATCTGCGTAAAGCGGGTGGCTTTTTTTATTGTTATTGATGACAACTAAGCTCCTAATTATCAGTCATATACTCTTTCGATATCAGCATAAAGAGCTGGTCGTTATCCATCGACTCATCAAAACACTCGGTAAGCAGCTGCCTCACATTATCATAATTTAACTGTTTGGCTACTAAAATGAGCATGCGGTATGAGGTTATATTTATATGTTCAAGTAATTGAACGTACATGATCACATCCATATCGCTTAATATAGGCAGCGTTTGTTTTTCATCAAGGCAAAACCCATCCTTAATTATTGATTTTAAAGGGTTGCAGTTTTTGTCGGACGGCTTTTCACCAATAATCCCATATATTTCTTCCATCCGTGTTATCTGTTTCTTAACATCGTCCCAAAACTCCTGAATGGCCAGCTGTAAAGCGGTGAATGACGCGTACTGTATTAACTGAGCCAGGTGATTATCAAGATAACGTTTGCCAAAGTATATGCGGTTTAGGTTATGAATAAATACTTGCTTTAATAGCTGGGGGCTTAGTGTGGCCGGTATACTGTTTTTCATGACATTTAATTATAAAGTGATTGTTTAAGGGTAGCGGTAATTCAACTAAAAAAGAGCTGAATTGTTTAATTAAATGTAATATTAATGTGTTACGCTTTCGCGGCGTAGAAGATTTCTCTTTCGCACCCTCCCTCATTCCTCTCCCTGCTCTATCGAAATGACATTTTAAAAACTACCCTGTACAACAAGAATGCTAACTTGTCCTGAGAGGTCCTGAAACAAGTCAGGATGACCTTCTTGTCTTCCAGGGTTCTCTGCGAGAGACCCTGAGGGGGGTGAAAAATGAAGTCATGCCGAACTTGTTTCGGCATCCCATCATTAAAGCTATACAATAAGAATGCTAACTTGTCCTGAGAGATCCTGAAACAAGTTCGGGATGACCTTCTCGCGCTATTAAAGAAGATGCTTCACTCCGTTACCCATGACGGCTTGCTTTTATGTCATTATGAGCGACGCGTGGCAATCCCGGCATTACAGGGCCGCCCTGTGTAGTTCGCAATTGCTTCGTACCTCGCAGTGACGCGCGGGGAGTGTTGTCATCCTGAGCGATAGCGAAGGATCTTCTTCGCCCTGCTAAACGCCTGGCCCATAGGCGGACGGGCCTGTCACCCTGAGCTTGTCGAAGGGTGCGCGTAGAGGCCTTTCCCCGCTATCCTTCGACAGGCTCAGGATGACAGCCCTTTTTGTGTCATTCCACTTTCAAATACAAAAGCATTTTTTGCAGCACGCCAAAACGTTGGCCTAATTAGCAGTCCAGCGTTTTATTTATATACCGGTATGTATATATAAGCTAACTTTGCGTGTTGATATATTAAACTATGAAATATAAATTAGGCGATTTTGTACGGTTTGTTGATGAAAAGATGGAGGGCTTTGTTACCCGTATAATTGACGACCAGATGATAGGTGTTACCGGCGAGGACGAATTTGAAATACCGGTACTGGCCAGTAAAGTAACCACGGTACATGGTTATGAGCCTGCCGGCACAAAAAAAGCTGCTGCCGAAGATAAACCGGTAATATTGGGAGAGTTTGAAAAGAAAGGTATTTATGCAGGTGTAATTGCCGATGCGCGGGCCAGTTCGGTAGTGCATTTTTACCTGGTGAACAATACCTCGTTCCAATTGCTTGCCGCGCTCACTACCGAAAAACAGCAGGTGTTTAAAGGTGAGTTTGCAGATATTGTGGCTGCTAAGTCGGCCACTAAAATATACTCAGCTCAACTGGCCGACCTGCAGGTGTGGCCCAGGTTTATTTTCAATATTGTTTACAGCACCAAACAAAACATTGAACCGCCAGCGCCGCTGGTAGTTGAGGAAAAATTTAAAGCGAAAGATTTTTCGACATCCAAAAAAGCCATACCCTTATTAAGTGAGCCGGGATGGCTGATACGCCTGGACGAACCCGAACTGGTGATTGATGCCCAAAAGTTAAAAGAAAGTTTTTTTAAATCGCCGGAAGAAAAGGTAGTGCTGGAAAAACCGGCCAGCGAAGTTGACCTGCATATTGAAAAGCTGCGCGACGACCACCAGTTTTTGCAGAACAGCGAAATGCTGAACATTCAACTGGCCCATTTTAATAAAGCGCTTGATGCGGCTATTGTACACCAGCTTCCCGATGTTGTATTTATTCATGGCGCCGGCAATGGCATTTTACGCCATGAACTGCATAAAATATTAAGCAAGCACCCCAAAGTACAAACCTTTATGGATGCCCGGAAAGAAAAGTTTGGTTACGGGGCTACCAAAGTAATTTTAAAATAGGGAAGAGGGCTGTTCAACAATAAGGGTTTGGCTTTATCTTCATATATAAAAAAAGGACAGGTCATCCTGAACTTGTTTCAGGATCTCACAGGATGGACAATATCCTTGTTATATAGCTTTAATGATGGGATGCCGAAACAAGTTCGGCATGACTTTACTTTTAATCATGACTTCACTTTTAAACATGATAATCAGTCTCCAAAGAAGACAGGTCATCCTGAACTTGTTTCAGGATCTCACAGGACGGATACATGCTCAGCCATGAATTTAAAACCCTTACTTGAATACCGGCTTGGTTTTTTATTTATTCAAGCTATCAACCTTATCAAAATATTCTTTTTGCAGCTGCAATGTAACGGTATCGGCCTTTATGGCTTTCAGGGCGCTAACAAAACTTGCAATCTCATGGTCTGTAGTGAACTTACCCAACTGATTGCTTGCTTTGGCCCCCTCGCCGGCGTAATGATTTGGATAGGCTGCGTACCACCATATTGGGGTATAAACGTTTGGCAGGTTTAAACGGTGCTGGTTGGCTCCTGATTGTGATGCGGCGCGGTCCATCCGCATAAGGTCGGGCCGGTAATAGAGCAGGGTTGAAGTTTCGCCCTCACCGGCATGCTGGTCATTCTGTGGGTCGGATTGGTGCATTTTAAGATACTGATCGGTAAATTCCTTGTCGTTTTGCGGCTGATAGAAATATACAGCATAATTATGGCGCTTGTTAAGCAATGATTGCATAAAAAACCTGATAAACTCAGGGTTGCCGCCGTGCCCGTTGAGTATCACTATTTTGTCGAAACCATTGCGGGCTATTTCGTCGCAGGTTGCCTCCAGCAGTTCCCATATTACTTTACTTGGCAATGCAAATGTGCCCGGCTGGTGTCTGGCCTCATTTATTTGTCCGTAAAAATAATCAGGGAACACTACCGCGTATTCCGCTTTAACGGCACGGGCCGCCCATTCGCGAACGTGAATCAGATCGGTACCGATGGGTGAGTGGGGACCATGTTTTTCCAATATGCCAATAGGCAGTATGCAGGTTTTTGATGATTTTTGAAGCGCCTGCGAAAAATCAGAGGCAACAAGCTCGTCCCAGCGGGCGGGCAATTGCTGCGCGCCGGCAACGCCCGAAAACAGGATAACGGTAAATAAAAGTAAATAGGATTTCATTTGCTTACACAATTGGTTAATAAAATTAGCTATGGGGATGGAAGGGAAATTACAAAAATATTTTATGCAAATACTTGTTTACCACCAGGTAATATAAATTTTACGTAGCCGGTTTATTGTAAGTTGGGCAGCGCGTAACAAAAAGCGGCGCCTTTTACGCCTGAATTTTCAACCCAGATGCGGCCGCTCATTTTTTCGATGAAATCCTTACAAATCATCAGGGCAACGCCCGCGCCTTTTTCCTTCTCGTTACTATAACGCATTTCGGCCTTGAAATTAAACATCGACCCCATTTTTTCGGGAGATATGCCCTGACCCTCGTCCAGTACACAAAAAACAGTTTCGCCGGGATGTACCGTGGCCGAAATAAGTATAGTGGAATACATTGGCGAAAATTTAATGGCGTTATGTATAAAGTTGCGGTGAATAAACTGCACCAGCTCCTTATCGGCATGGATAGTAATATTGCTGTCAATACTATTTACAAACTTAAGCTGATACTCCTGGCTCATGAGGCTAAAGGGCTGCAGGGCCTCGTCAATGAGGTCTTTAAGCGATAGGGCTACCGGCTGGTAGCTAAAACCCGAAAGCTGTTGTTTTATCCACTGCAGTATGTTTTCAAATATCTCCAGCGAAATGGTAGATGAATGTTCCATGGTGTCAACCAGTTCCATCAGCTCATCACGCGTAAATGAATCAGTATCTTTTAAAACGGTTGCCAGCGTTTTTAAGGTGCCGATGGGCTGTCTGAAATCATGCGCCAGGATAGATACCAGGCGATTATTAAATTCATGGTCGATCTCCAATTTTTTATTACGCAGCAGTACCGACCTGTTCAGTGCTTCAAGCGTTGCGGCATGTTTTTGTTTGAGGCGATATAAACGGTATATGAACAGTACAGTTATGGCGGTTAACACCAGCAGGATAGCTAACACGATAGACAATACCTTGCGGCTTTGGCTCCGGGCGGTAATGGCCCCAAGCTGCTGGTCCTTTAGCGCGTAATCTATATAATCAAATCCCGAAGTATTGGTAAACAGCTCTTCGTCGTCATAAAGCTTTAATAATTTAGCACTGTACCGCCTTACTTCGGGCAGGTTATTTTGGGTAATGTAAATATCAAACAACTTTTTTCCGAACAGCTTTTCATACAGGTGATAACCTTTCAATTCGGCTATATCAAGCCCCTGCTTGTAATATTCAATAGCCTTATTGATATCCGAACTATAGTACAGATCGCCCAGGCTTTGAATAATATCAAGGCTAAGGTAGTTCAGGTCCATGGCTATACCTTCCGTTGCTGTTTTCTTTAATAAGCTGATGCCTTTTTCGCGCTCGTTATGTTGTAAATATAGCTGTGCCTGTATCTGATCAGTGACTAATAAAACCCGGTTATCTTTATATTTAGTGGCTATCTGTTTAGCCTGGTTGAGATAAATATTTATCGAATCTTTGGGTATTTCAGAAGGGTACATCAGCAGGTAGTTGCAGAGTACGAGCGACATGATCGAATCTTTTTGAATCTTGCCGCCGAGGTATAAGGCTTTGTTTAAAAACTCAATTGCCTTGTTATCCTCTTTATTCTCATTAAAAACAAGGCTGATGTTCATTAGCGCCTGAACCACGTTTGATGAATCATGTATGGCCTGGTAATGGTTATAGGCATCGTTATAATAGCGAAGCGATAGCTGAAGGTTGCCCTTCAGGTCATAAACTATCCCTATGATGTTTAAGGCGTCAGCCTCGCCCTGTCTGTATTTTAACCTTTCGGAAATGGTGCGGGCCCGTTTGGCGTAGTAAAAAGCGCTGTCTACATTACTTTCATACATTAACATTCCCAGGCGGTTAAGGGCATCAACATATTTGGTACTGTCGGTAATAAGGGGCAGGTTTTTTTTGATCTTACTGATATTAATTAACTGACCATAACCAGAGGTGGCTACAAACAGCGTCAATAAAAAAAGGCCAAAAAATTTTCTCATTAATCAATACCCATTAGGCTATAGCGAGCATCACTGTAAGCAAAGGTTGTGCCGCTAATTCCTGTTATACGAAATAAGAATACAGAGAGTTGAGCCCAATAGTAAATAAAATCAGAGCAGATAGGGTAGACCGATAAAAAAATTAAAGATGAGTTTATTCACCCCATGCAGTGATAACCAAATTTCGCGGACCACCATAATTGCGGTGCTCACATAAATAAATACCCTGCCACATGCCCAGCGCCGGCCTGCCGTTACGGATGGGGATCATTACCGAGCTGCCCAGCAAGGCGGCCTTTAAATGGGCGGGCATGTCATCGGGGCCTTCATCGTCATGTAAATAGTCAGGATCGTTCTCGGGCACCGTTTTGCTAAAATACATTTCAAAGTCGCGGCGCACGGTAGGGTCAGCATTTTCATTAATAGTGAGTGAAGCCGAAGTGTGTTGGATAAAAACCTGCATTATACCGGTTTTGATATGGCCTAACTGCGGCATAGCGTGTAAAATTTCGGTGGTGATTAAATGAAAGCCGCGTTTCCGTTCTTTAAGCTGAAGTGTTTGTTGAAATATTTGCATGTTTTTATGACTTTGCCCAAGGGGTAAATTTACGGTGCTTTTTGATACGTTTAAAAATTGCCCTATAAAAAAAAGTGGCGGACCCCGCGAATGTTTATCCTTTGGGGTAACTTTTACTTTTTGTTTAAAAAAGCGTTGTTTTTATATTGAAAATTGATGTAAAAGTGTTAAATATGAATGTTTAATACACCAATTGGAGTTAAATTACTACGATTTTAACATGTAAACAGGTCAGTATTGATTTTGTTGCAAAGAAGAGATGAGATGGCTTGCATGGGGGTTCATATGAGAGGATTAAAAAAAATCAGGCTATTTGTCCAATTTACGATTTGGTGTTCGTCATTGGATTTTAACACATAAAACTTAATAAAATGAAAGATTTCTTATTTGTATTCAGGAATGATCGTCAGGGAATGCCTCAAGGTTCACCAGAAGAACTTCAGGCTATAACTCAAAAATGGATGGATTGGGTAGGTGGTATTGCTGCCCAAAACAAACTGGTTGACCGGGGAAACCGCTTGGTTGCAAACGGAAAGGTTGTAAGGCCAAACAACGTGGTTACCGATGGCCCGTATACCGAAATTAAAGAGCTTATAGGCGGGTATACTTTAATAAAGGCTGAATCACTTGATGAAGCTACCGAATTGGCAAAGGGCTGCCCTGTCTTATCTTTTGGCGGTAATGTGGAGGTAAGGGAGATCAACCCGTTATAAACCTCAGCTAAAACCTGCAAAACTAAACAAAGCCATCGCGTCCAAATGGCTTTGTTTAGTTTTTTTTAATGCTCTTCTGTTCAATCCGAGCAGTTGATCATACCCTTTAGCTATGGTTTATCAATGGATTTACGATCCCCCCTTAACCGACCGGAAATGAACGGTTCTTTGTATCAAAACTGAACAAGCGTAAATGTTTATGTGTTATAACTAATTCATAATCAATTATATAAAACGATGGCATTTGCTTTGATACACCTTTTAACAAGTAGGGAGGTTATCATGAAACACCATAAACAATTGGAACGGCGCACATTTACACAGGACCGTTTCGATATATTAATAAAGCGTCAGAAAAGCGGGAAGGCAACCTTTAATGAACTTACCGAACTTGATGATATTGTAAATCGTGATCCCGCCATACGCGAAAGTATTTTAGAAGAAATGCAGGGATTGGATGATCCTTCTGAAGGTAAGAATAACGATAACACACTTATTACCACACCTGTAAGATCACAAACCCTGCTCGATAAAATCATCTCCTTTTTAGGACGATTATTTATTTCAAATGAAAGCGGCAGTTTGACATCCGGCTTGTTAACATAAAATTCGTTTCTGATCCCTCAATACTCCATCAACAGCCAACTTTTTCCAGCATAGTGGCGCCTTATCTTAACCCGCATACAGCTTATTTGCGTTGATTAACATGCCTTTTGCCGTAGTGGCGATAATGTCGTAATAAAGTCCATCATTATAGTAACATTAACTATTTTATAATCTGTTTTAATCAGGCAGATTTACATTGTTATGCAATTCATTGAAACAAATGCAGGTCGTGCCGTGCAAAGTGAAACCTGGAAACAAAAAAAATATTATAACGATATGATGATCAAACTACTAAATCAATCCTGAAAAATGAATAGTTCAAAAACTTTCAATAGCCGGTATATTATCGGCATCTCCTTTATTTCGGCTTTGGGTGGCTACCTTTTCGGGTTTGATTTTGCCGTGATATCCGGCGCTTTGCCATTTTTGCGAACACAATTTGCTCTCGACCCTGTATGGGAGGGCTTTTTAACCGGCTCATTGGCCCTCGGCTGTATCATAGGCTGCCTGTTAGCCGGTAACCTGGCCGACCGCTATGGCCGCAAGCCTGGCCTCATGGTTGCCGCTCTGATTTTTGCGGTTTCCTCAATTGGTATCGCATTTTCGCAAACATTAACCTACTTTTTAGTATTGCGTTTCGCGGCTGGTATAGGAGTGGGCATGGCCTCCATGCTTTGTCCAATGTATATAGCCGAGGTTTCGCCGGCCGAAGTACGGGGCCGTAATGTAGCCATTAACCAGCTTACTGTAGTAATTGGTATCCTGATCACCAATTTGGTGAACTATTTTTTGGCTGACGCAGGGCATGACGCCTGGCGGTGGATGTTTGGCCTTGGCGTGGTGCCATCCGCTGTTTTTTTGATCGGAGTGACGTGGCTGCCAGAAAGTCCAAGATGGCTTATGAAATCAGGGCAGGCAGCAAAAGCCAGGCATGTGCTTGCCAAAATTGGCACAGCAGATTTTGCCGAATCTACCATGAAAGCAATTGAACGATCTTTATCAGGCGCCACCACCAAACAATCCTATAAAATGGTGTTTGAGAAGGCGGTGCGCCCGGCTGTGGTGATAGGCATAGCCCTGGCTGTGTTTCAGCAGTTTTGCGGCATCAATGTAGTGTTTAACTATACTTCAACCATATTTGAATCGGTAGGGGCAAATTTAAACCGTCAGCTTTTTGAAACCGTTTCCATAGGTATAGTTAACCTGGTATTCACCCTGCTGGCTATGTGGCAGGTTGATAAACTTGGTCGCCGCCCGCTCATGCTGGTAGGTTCATTAGGTTTGTCCATACTATACATTGTGCTGGCTATTGCGCTGCAAAACCATTTCCCGGCAACGTTAGTGTCCATTTTTGTGTTGCTGGCTATCAGTACTTATGCTATTTCGTTAGCACCGGTTACCTGGGTGCTTATTTCCGAGATATTTCCTAATAAAATAAGGGGTGTTGCATCATCAGTAGCCATTGTTTCTTTATGGGCGGCTTACTTTATACTGGTTTTTACCTTTCCTATACTGGCCCAAAAATTAGGTACTTACGGTCCGTTTTATTTATATGCGGGTATCTGTTTCCTGGGCTTTTTGTTTGTAAAGGCGCGCGTTAAGGAAACTAAGGGTCAAACGCTGGAAGAGCTCGAAGAAAATTTAATAAGACATTAATTATAAGATATATATGCATCATTCAACTGTATCCGTTTGGGAAGAAAAGGTAATTATCCCTACTTATAACGTTGGCAAACCCGATAAAAACCCTATGTTTTTTGAAAAAAGGGTTTATCAGGGTAGCAGCGGTGTGGTTTATCCAAACCCAGTGATCGAAAAAATTGCCGACGAAAAGGCTGATAAAGAGTACACAGCCTTGTTCCTGGAGAATAAGTACTTGAAAGTAATGGTATTACCTGAACTTGGGGGGCGTATTCAAATGGCTTTTGATAAGATAAAACAGAGGCATTTTATATATTATAACCAGGTAATTAAGCCAGCGTTAGTTGGTTTAACCGGCCCCTGGATATCAGGAGGCATAGAGTTTAACTGGCCGCAGCATCACCGCCCCAGCACCTTTGATCCGGTTGATTATATGCTGGAAGAACACGCCGACGGCAGCAAAACCGTTTGGGTTAATGAGGTGGAGCGTATGTTCCATACCAAAGGCATGGCAGGCTTTACACTCCACCCGGATACGGCTTATATCGAAATAAAAGCCAAATTGTTTAACCGCTCGGCTCTACCACAAACCTTTTTATGGTGGGCAAACCCTGCTGTAAAAGTGAACGATTATTACCAGTCGGTGTTTCCGCCTGATGTAAATGCGGTGTTTGATCACGGTAAACGTGATGTGTCAGATTTTCCAATCGCTACCGGCACTTATTATAAAGTTGACTACTCGCCCGGTACTGATATATCGATGTATAAAAATATTCCGGTACCTACCTCATATATGGCCATCAACTCCGATTATGATTTTGTGGGTGGTTATGAGCACGACTCACAAGCAGGTTTATTGCACGTGGCTGATCATCATGTATCGCCCGGTAAAAAGCAGTGGACCTGGGGCCACAGCGATTTTGGCCAGGCCTGGGACAGGAACCTTACCGACGAGGATGGGCCATATATTGAATTGATGACCGGTGTATTTACTGATAACCAGCCCGATTTTAGCTGGCTGATGCCTTACGAGGAAAAAACCTTTACGCAATATTTTTTACCATACCGCGAGTTGGGCCTGGTGAAAAATGCCACAAAGGATATCTTGCTGGCGTTAAGCAAGGACGGTGATAAGGTAACTATTAAAATACAGGTTACTTCAGAACAGGCTAACTTAAATATTCAGCTGAACTACAAAGGCGAAGTCCTATTTACCGGGCTTACATCCATAGTTCCGGAAAATGTTTTTGTAAAGGAACTTCCCGTTGATGCCGGGCTGAACGAAAAAGAACTCCTGCTGAGCATCACCGACAACCGCCATCAGGAAATATTGCGTTATGAGCCCGCAAATAATAAACAAAATGAAATGCCAACGGCTGCAAAACCGGCCCCCGAACCAGTTGATGTAGCAAGCGTAGAGCAGTTGTTTTTAACCGCTCAGCATCTGGAACAGTACCGTCATGCAACGTACAGCCCCATACCATATTATGAAGAAGCGCTACGCCGCGAACCAACAGACGTTCGCAACAATAATGCACTGGGAAAATGGTATATCCGCAAAGGGCAGTTTGCCAAAGCCGAACCTTATTTAAGACAAGCGGTAAATACCGGTATCCAGCGTAATCCTAATCCTTATGATAGCGAGCCATATTATAATTTAGGTTTATGTCTTAAATATCTTGGTCAAACAAATGAAGCTTATACCGTATTTTACAAGTCGACCTGGAGCAACGCCTGGAAAGATTCCGGATTTTTCTGTGTAGCGCAGATTGATATGGCCCGCGGGCATTACCTGCTGGCGCTTGATCATATTACGCAATCATTGGACAGAAATGCCGGCAACAGCAAAGCTTATGTAATTAAAGCAGCGGCATACCGTAAGCTTGGTCAGCCCAATAAAGCTTTAAAAGTAGCCGCCGAAGCTTTAGAAAGGGACGGTTTTAACCTGGGCGCCGTCTTTGAGAAAATATTGGTTTACAGGCTTATTAATGAGCCGGAAAATGCGCAAGAAAGCCTGGGCAAATTATTACTGCTTTCCCGCGGCGACGATCAGAATTTTATAGAATATGCTTTGGATTATGCTTCGGCCGGTTTATATAATGAGGCATCGCAATTATTACAGCTGATAGTAAAGCCAACAGAGTCAAATCCTATAGTTTACTATACACTGGGTTGGTTAAGCCACCGTAGCGGAAGGAAGGCAGAAGCCATGGAGTGGCTTGCAAAAGCGGCTGCTGCAGATCCCTACCTGTGTTTCCCTAACCGTTTGGATGAGATTGGTATATTACAGCTGGCAGCTGAAGTTAATCTAACTGATGCCAAAGCACCATATTATCTTGGTAACTTATTTTATGATAAGCGTCAGTACAGCGATGCGGTAAGCTGGTGGGAAAAATCGGCCACTTTGGATGCATCATTCCCGACGGTTTTCAGAAACCTGGCCATAGCTTATTTTAACAAGCAAAATGACGAGCAAAAAGCGTTGAAATATTTTGAAAAAGCTTTTATGCTTGATAAAACTGATGCCCGTGTTTTAATGGAGTTGGATCAGCTTTACAAAAGGCTTAACAGATTGCCCCAACAGCGCCTTAAGTTTATTGAAGATAACCCGGAGGTAGCAAATCAGCGCGATGATGTTTATTTGGAAAGGGTAACGCTATATAATCTTTTAGGGGATCATGAAACCGCGTTGAACCTGCTTAGAAGCCGCCAGTTTCATCCCTGGGAAGGGGGCGAGGGTAAAGCATCCGGCCAGTATGTATTTAGCCTGGTACAGCTGGCTAAAGCCGACATGGAAAATGGTTTGTATGAAAAAGCTATTGATAACCTCAACGCGGCCAAAAATTATCCGCATAACCTGGGCGAAGGTAAGCTGTATGGTACCCTGGAAAACGATATTGATTATTGGCTGGGTTGCGCTTATGAAGCATTAAATGAGCCCGAACCGGCAAAAAAATACTTTGAGCAGGCAACGGTGGGGCTTGATGAACCCTCGGCGGCGGTATTTTACAATGATCAGCAACCCGATAAGATCTTTTATCAGGGCCTGGCCTGGAAAAAACTGGGCCGGCATGAGCAGGCCAGCCATATATTCAAAAAATTGATTGATTATGGCGCGAAGCACACAAATGACGAAATAAAGATAGATTACTTCGCTGTATCTCTGCCCAATCTGCTGATATTTGATGATGATCTTAACCTGAGGAACCATATCCACACCAGCTTTTTACAAGCCCTTGGGTTATTGGGTTTAAACGAGTTTGAAGCAGCTAAGAAAATACTGGACAACATATTGCAGCTTGATACATCACATGCTGGCAGTAAAATTCATCTGAACATGGCAAAGCAATCAGAAAGTTTAACTGTTGACCGCGTACCCAAAACCTAAATAAGCAATGAGCCAAAGTACTACCCAAATAACATACAAGTTATGGGGCGAATACGCAGGGCAGCCGGTATATCTTTTCAGGATGGAGAACGCCGGTGGTGCTTATGTGGAATTAACCAATTATGGTGCAACGCTGGTTTCTGCTGTGGTTGCTGATGCCGGTGGAAGGTTAGGTAATGTGGTGTTAGGATTTCAATCGTTACAGGCTTATTTAGATGATGAGTGTTACGTGGGTTCAACAATTGGCCGTTACGCTAACAGGATAGGCGGTGCTAAATTTAAACTTGACGATACTATCTGGTTCCTGGAAAATAATGATGGCAAGAATACCAATCATGGTGGAAAAAACGGTTTTAATTCAAAGGTATTCAAATACCTTATTTCCGGCGACAGATTATTTTTTAGTATTCGAAGTGAGGATGGCGAAGGCGGGTATCCGGGTAATCTTGAATTCACCGTACATTACCGTTGGACGGACATGAACGAATTGATCATCAGTTATCGCGCGTCGACTGATAAAAGAACTGTTGCCAATTTTACCAACCACGCCTATTTTAATTTATCAGATTCCGAGGCTAAAATATTTGATCACCGGCTTACTGTTCATGCGGATAATAAATTGGAAACCGACGCAGAATATATCCCCACTGGAAATATCAAACCACTTGGAGACAACAGATTGATCGATACATCTGTTAAAAACACAATGCGGGTAGGCGACCACCGCGTTATAGGTTTAAATGATTGTTACCTGCTTAATAAGCAAAACCAAACCTTACATGAACCGGCAGCCGAGCTGGTTGAAAAAAAATCAGGCAGAAAACTGGAAATATTTACTACCTACCCTGCTATAATAGTTTATACCGCCGATTTTCTTCAAAGTAAACATCCCGGGCACCATGCGCATCCATACAGCGCGTTTGATGGTTTATGTCTTGAATGTCAATATTATCCTGATAGCCCAAACCATCCCAATTTTCCTGCTACGGTGCTGGAAGCAGGAGATATTTACCACCAAACCATTATTTATAAGTTCAGCACAATGGCCAAAGCTGTTAAGTAAACCAGGCGTATCAGGCTTAAGGTACTCTGAGAATTGCCTGGGCCTTTACTTCTACGCTGATGTTTGTACTCTGGAATATAATTACTTTTGAGTTTATAAGTAATACCATAAACACATGACCGATTATAAACTGGAGGCAGCAAAAGCCGCGTTTAAATTTATTAAAGCAGGCCAAACCATTGGTGTGGGTGCCGGAACAACTGTTTTTCATTTGGCAGATATGATCAGCCAGGATAAAGACCTTGCACAGGCTGTTACCTTGGTGTCATCATCCTTTAAAACCAACGCTTATTTACTGCAACACAACCTTAATATAAAATCCTCGTCTATGATAAAGCACCTGGATATTTATTTTGACGGATGCGATCAATTTGACCGGCAACTTAATGCCTTAAAAAGCGGAGGTGGTATCCATACGTCCGAAAAAGTACTGGCATCAATGGCTACAGAATTTATATTGATGGGTGATGAAGCTAAATTTAGCCCTGAACTGGATGCAACCTATCCTTTAGTGGTGGAAATTTTGCCGCAGGCCTTACAAATAGTGCTCAGCAGACTTGCATCGGCGTGGCTAGGGGCAACAGTGAAATTGCGTATGAGCAATCAAAAAGACGGCGCCCTTATTTCGGAAAATGGTAACCTCCTTGCTGATATCCAGTTTTTAGGCCTGCCCGAATTAAAGCAATTGAATACGGAGGTAAAGATGATTCCCGGTGTGGTGGAGCACTCGCTGTTTTACGGTATGGCAACAAAGGCTATTGTTGCGGGTGAGGGCGGCGTGCAGGTAATTACACCCTCAAAGTAACGGCTGTTCACTTTACGCGGTAAATATTTTATCTTTAAAGCTTAACCTAAAAAACAATAAAATGATGTTCCTGCTAAAGTCCAAACGCTCACGTTCGTTGTTGTTTGTCCTGCTTTTTTTGATCCCCGGTGTAAAAACCTATGCAAAGGTTGGCCAGGTTAATAACCCCGACTCTTTATTGCAAAAAGCATATATATTAAACATAATGCACAAGGTTGCCGACTGGCAATTGAATGAATGGAACACCAATGGGTTTAAGCATCCTAAAGTTGATTGGACCAATGCGGCTTGTTATACAGGTATTTATGCATTAGGCTCTATCAAAAATAATGAGAAATATTTAACCGCATTGGTTAATATTGGTAATGATTTGAACTGGAACACCGGCCGTGACCGTTTTATGGCCGATGATTATTGTATAGGGCAAACCTACGCTTTGCTTTATACCCGATATAAGGATAAAAAGATGATAGCGCCATTCATATTGCTGGCCGATAGTATTGTAAATAAACCACATGATGAGTCGTTGGAGTGGAAAAATAAGATCGCCTCGCGGGAATGGGCCTGGTGCGATGCCCTGTTTATGGGGCCAACTGCATTGAGCTATTTGAGCAGCGCTACCGGGAATCGGCAATATTTAAATATAGCTACTAAACTCTGGTGGAGAACTACCGATTATTTGTATGATCCTGCCGAACACCTTTATTTCAGGGATGGCAGTTACCTGGACAAAAAAGAAAAGAATGGCAAAAAAGTATTTTGGGCCCGGGGTAACGGATGGGTGCTTGCAGGGTTGGTAAGGGTAATGGAAAATATGCCGGCCAATGACCCCGAAAAAGCCAGGTTTGAAAAATTGTATCGCGATATGGCCGCCAAAATAGCTTCGCTGCAACAACCTGATGGTAGCTGGCATGCCTCGCTACTTGATCCGGAAAGCTACCCGGTTAAAGAAACAAGCGGTACCGGGTTTTACTGTTATGCATTGCTATGGGGGCTTAATCATGGTATGCTGGATAGTAAAACGTATTGGCCGGTGGTGAAAAAAGCATGGGCCGCACTGGCAAGCTCTGTTCAGCCAGATGGCATGCTGGGTTATGTACAGCGTATAGGCGCCAGTCCGGATGCGGTAACCGAAAACAGTACCGAGGTATATGGCGTGGGCGCATTCCTGCTTACCGGCACTCAGCTCTATCAGTATTTGAATAAGCATCCGGAGGCAGGCAAAAACTAAACCCCCGCTGTTTTGAATAAACCTGTCATTGTGCTTGCTATAAATATCATACATATATATGATTGAAAAAACACAAATGCCAGGGTACCTTTATTGTTTACTAATAAGATAAGAAATTGGATATCAGGGTTTCCATATTTGATGATAACAATGCCTTGCGCGATAGCCTGTGTTACTTAATTTCCGGTACGCCGGGCTTTGTGGTTGCGGGTACATACCCAGATGGTAATCAGGTTCTTCAACATTTATACCGCGATGCAACTGATGTGGTATTAATGGATATTGACATGCCCGGTATAAATGGCATAGAGGCCACAGCCCTGATAAAAGGTCATTTTCCGGATGTTAACGTACTTATCCTGACTTCTTATGATGATAATAACAAGGTTTTTGCCGCTATTCAGTCCGGAGCAACGGGTTATCTGCTCAAAAAAACCTCGCCAGCTAAAATACTGGAAGCCATAATTGATGTAAACCAGGGCGGTGCGCCCATGAATGCCGGTATTGCGCGGAAGGTACTTGACTTTTTTCGCGAAAAAAAGAATATTGCCACTAACGAATATGACCTGTCGGCCCGGGAAAAAGAAGTGCTTAGCTGCCTGGTAAAAGGCGATAGTTATAAAATGATAGCTAACCATTGCTACATTAGCATGGGTACTGTATGTACACACATTGCCAGCATTTATAAAAAGCTGCACGTAAACTCCAAATCAGAAGCCGTGGCTAAAGCCATCCGCGAGAGATTGATCAATAGCAGCCTATAGCCTGTTTATTTCCCATCCGTTTAAAAACCATAAGCTTATATGATTGATTGGCATGGCCATATTCAGCATCTTAGCATGACAAACAAACCGTTATCATGAAAACAGTATATACCCTTATTACCGTCGCGGGCAAATGGCTAAGGGAATATCCGCGTAAAACTACTTACCGGCAAACAGGAGACCGCGTAAATACACTGATAATAAATACAGTAAATTCCGAAACCCAGTTGAGTAGTATTCCGCCTGTTATTGTGAACAGCATAAAGTATTTTTGACAATATCAAATAAGCGTTAGCAGAATTGTAATGAATAACAAAACATATATAATAAGTTAGCAAGCCTCCGGGTATTTCATGGCCTGGAATAAAAATAATAAGTTATAAATTAGGGATAATAACTTAGGAACAGTCGTCTGCAGTAATGTAGCGGCTGTTTTTTTTGTTTACTGGTTGCTTTAAAATAATGTTAACTGCGCCACATGCCTTTTTAATATTTATATACTAAAAATCAGTTATTTTTATTGCTGCAATTATCACCATCAATTTAACATGATCAGTAATACCGGTAAAAAACTTGCCATATGGGCAATTGTAATTTGTTCAGTATGTGTTAGTTTTTACAATGCTAACGCGCAAAGTGGTAAACCCCGGTTTAAGGTAATAGCCTTTTATACTGCCCGAAACGACAAGGCACATATAAGCTTTGTACACGAAGCCAACCGATGGTTTCCGCAAATGGCCAGGAAGTATAATTTTACGTACGATTCCACCAATAACTGGAGTAATATGAACCCCAGATTTTTGGACAACTACCAGGTGGTGATATTTTTAGATACCCGCGCCGATGATCAGGGGCAGAGGACGGCATTTGAACAGTACATGAAAAAAGGCGGTGCCTGGATGGGTTTCCACTTCGCGGCCTTTGCGCTCACTCCTTCAGATTATCCGCAAAACTGGGACTGGTACCATAACGAGTTTTTGGGGTCGGGTCAGTATAAAAGCAATACCTGGCATCCAACTTCGGCCATTTTAAGGGTTGAGGATACCAGCCATCCGGTAACAAAAGGGTTGCCGGCCACCTTCAAAGCATCGCCAAACGAATGGTACCGGTGGGAAAAAGACCTGCGTACCAATACGGATATTAAAATTTTGTTAGCCATTGATTCTACCAGCTTCCCCCTCGGTACGGGGCCTAAGCCTTATGAGATATGGCATAGCGGCTATTACCCGGTAGTATGGACCAATAAAAAATATCGTATGGTTTATTTTAACATGGGCCATAACGCTATTGATTATGACGGAGGGACGGATAAGGAGCAATCACAAACTTTTGATAACGACGTGCAAAATAAGCTTATCATGAACACATTGTTGTGGTTGGGAACAGGGAAAAAGTAAATACTCCTTCTAATTCTTCGTAGCGGTGTCATTTTTACTAAAAAATATTCCGCTTGAGCACGGGATGAAGGTGTGGTTTTTACCTTTGACGATCACCGTACACCTATGAAGAAATTAAAAGAGCTATTTAACAAGATTAAGGAATTACCGGATAAAGACAGGCAGGATATTACCAGCCTGCTTTGGCAGCTTATTTGCTATTCGCCAAAATTTCCGTTAAGGCTGCAGCAACAGCAGTTGCTGGATGAGGCCACACCGTTTAGCCTGGAGGCTGATGACCCACATTTTAGCCGCTCGGCATTGAAATTTAACGGTTTTATATGGGGCAACGGTAGCCGTAAAGTACTGATCACGCACGGATGGGGTTCCAAAGCAGCAGACTTTATCGACCTGATCGCGGCCCTCCGCTCTATTGAAGATTTGCAGGTTATTGCTTTTGATGCCCCGGGTAACGGCAGTTCAGAAGGTGAATTATCCAACCTGATGCTTTTTGCCAAAGCTACG
Organism: Mucilaginibacter pocheonensis; assembly: GCF_031456535.1. Lineage (NCBI taxonomy): Bacteria > Pseudomonadati > Bacteroidota > Sphingobacteriia > Sphingobacteriales > Sphingobacteriaceae > Mucilaginibacter > Mucilaginibacter pocheonensis. The sequence goes on along the minus strand of NZ_JAVDUU010000004.1, from coordinate 1,116,603 downwards.
GAAGCAGTTATTACAACTTATGGTTCACCAGAGATAATGATCGGTCATTCGTTGGGTGTAATGGCCAATACGATGGCTACACAGGAAACCGGCACCAAGCCGAATCTGTTAATAAGCATAGCTCCTATGGTGAGGCTAAAAGAAAACTTCATTGCTACCATGACCAATGCTGATGTTCCGAAAATAGCACAAGATAAATTTTTTGAGAATTTCGAGGCCATATTTGGAATGCCCACATCTCAATTTGATCTTTCGGAAATGTACACGCCTGGTACTGCTGTAAGGCATTGGCTGGCCTACGACCCCGAAGACAAAGTGGCACCCTTTGCTTATTTGCAGGAGCTTTTAACCGCATGTCCTGCTATTTCAACCAAAGAATATGAAGCCACCGGTCACGAGAGGATCATTAAGGATACCCGACTTATTGCTGATATTCTGAAGCTGGTACGGGGGTAAATCATCAACATTCCGCCCTCTTACACTACTTCGTTCTGTACTCCTGAATAATACTTCAGTTCTATGAGGTCATGAGGCAGTGCTTTAGTGTTCCAGGCCTGGTGTATGGCAAGTGCTGTGCCTACGGCGGTAGCCTGCGCCATTGACGCGGCATAAACTTCCAGATGAGGGAATGCAAAAGCCAGCAGGTGCATAAACACCGTGTTTTTGCTAAAACCGCCATCAACAAATATCCTTTGTACTTTACAGCCTTGCAGCACATAACCTGTGGATATGGTTTGCTGCTCAACAATATCTATCATAAGTTGATGGTAGGCTTCTGTATCGTTATTAAAGTCTGCAAGGTTACGCTGCTCAAAAACCGATTTCTGCAATTCTCCTTCCTGGATTTTTGACTTCAGGGTTGCTTTTGCCTGCAGCCGTGCAACAATAGCAGGGTCATAATTCATGGTACGGTACCTGATCACATCCTGGTTAAAATGTGCAGCAATACGTTTTACCTGCTGCTCATACTCATAACCGGTAAACAATCTCGAAGCTTTAACCGGGCCACCTTTATATTGCAGGTAGTTGAGGCAATCATTCTTTAATTCTTCTTCAGTAAGCGGTGTTTGATTAAATGGATTCAGGCTGATAGACCACGTACCCGTAGATATCAATACAAAGGGCATATTAAAGCTCACCAGATAGGGGATAAGCGCAGCAGAACTATCGTGCAAGCCAATCCCTACACTGTAGGTACTGCCCGGAAATACCGCCGAAAGTACATTGTCGGCAGGCTTAAGAGGTGCCAATTTGGGCAGGATACCTTCTTTATTAACCCATTCATGGTAAGTGTTGTGGTTAAAATCCCAAAGCGCGGTATGACAGCCAATACTGGTCAAATCAGTCACCATTTGACCGCTGAGCAGGTAGCTCATATATTGCGGTAAATGCAGGGCGTATTTTACCTTATTAAATACTTCGGGCTGCTGATATTTAAGCCGGTACAGCTGCAATCCTGAATTTAAATTGCCCAAAACAGGCGAGGCAGTTTCGCGGGCAAACCGGGCTTCATCGCCATAGGTTCCGTAAAACTGCCTGCCCAACTCTGGTGGATATGGTTTAAGGTAATTATACAAAGGGGTAAGGGGCCGGCCATCTTCGTCAACATAAACAAAGCTGGCTCCATAGGTTGAAAAGTTGACCGCTTTAAGGTCAAACTCCTTATGCTTAAATATTTCCCTCAGCGAGTCAAATACAGATAGCCGCAGGCTGTCCAGATTTTCGCAAGGGTCGCCGTCTTCATCGTGGGTTTCTGTAAACCGGGCCGTTCTTTCAAAAACTATTTTATAGTTCTCATCAAAAAGAAACAGCTTTTTATTGGTTTTACCAACGTCAAAAACAGCTATAACAGGTATTTGCTCCATAGTTTACAAGCCGGTTGATACAGCCAGCGCTCCACGTTCATTTATTAATTGCTTACGTACAGTTTGTTGCCTGTACACGTCCAACGGCTGTAATGCACCGCCTGATCTTAAACGGGCTTCGGCAAGCAGCGGGCGAACATCGGTGCGGTAGGCTTGTTGTAAAATTTCCTGCGCCAATACCACGTCATTGTTTTGCTGGGCCTGTACTAATGCAGGCTGATCAATCAGCAAAGCCTGTGCGTAAGCTATTTTGATAGCTTCTACAGATTGCAGCAGGTCTTCAATAGGGTCTTTGATGTTGTGTGATGCGTCAATCATCCAGCCTATACCAGTAGCATGGTTTAAACCGCGGGCATCCATGCCTTCAACCAGTTCATTAAATATCAGGAACAGCTGATAAGGATTTATACTGCCAACCGTTAAATCGTCATCGCCATATTTTGAATCATTAAAATGGAACCCGGCCAATTTGCCTTCCATCAGTAATAACGATACAATTTGCTCAATATTAGCGCCTTGTAAATGGTGACCAAGATCAACCAGCGTTTGCGCCTTTTTACCCAGTTTTGATGCCAGGAGATATGACTGTCCCCAGTCGCCAATGGTGGTTGAATAAAAATTAGGCTCGTAAGGTTTGTATTCTATCCAAACTTTCCAATCGGCAGGTAAGGCATCATAAATTTCGTGCAGGCTCTCCAGTGTGCGTTCAAACGCGCCCCGCATATTGAGCTGTCCCGGAAAGTTTGACCCATCAGACAACCAAACGGATAACGCTTTTGATTCCAGTTCGATACCATAATTGATCACATCGATGTTGTGCTCAACAGCCTGTTTACGCACAACCTTATCTACATGATGCAAGGAGCCATACTTATAGCTGTACTGCTGCGATGGCTGGTCCTGGAAGGTATTGGAATTTACCGCGTCAAAACGCAAACCGTGTTGAGCAGCCAGCGCTTTGATGGATGATGCGTTCTCAGGAATATCCCACGGAATATGCAGCGAAATAGAATTACTACTTTTGTTTAATGCATGGATCAAACCTACATCTTCAATTTTTTCTTCAAGGCTGCGCGGCTCACCACCGCCAGAAAAACGGCCAAAGCGAGTACCTCCTGTGCCCAGGGCCCAGCTCGGTATAGCTATATTAAAATCGGAAATTTTTTGGATGATGGCATCCAAACTGTTTATATCGGCAGCAACAAAATCAAACCTGCGCTGGTGCGCCGCTTGTTGTTTATGGTTGGCCTCGTCAATTATATGCTTCTCTAATTGCATGGTTTACTGGTTTTTATAATTAATATAAGTCATCCAGAACTTGTTTCGAGATCTCACATGACGGTTAGCCAGTATATTGTTGACTTTTTCATGCGGGATGCCGAAACAAGTTCGGCAAGACTACCTTGTTATTTCAGACTTAAATTATGCCATTGCGAAGAGGAACAACGAAGCAATCTCACAGGGCAAATAGATTTTGTTTTGTGAGATTGACGCGCTACGCTCGCAATGGCAAATGTTATGTTTTTTTATCCTTTCTTGGTTTCCAAACCTGGGCTCCCCAAAGGCTTATCTTACAAATGCCATAGCCACACCGCCATCAACATTTAACACGTTACCGGTTGATTTGTTGAGCAGGCCGCCGGTAAAGGCAAAGCAGGCATCGGCAATATCGGCAGGTAAAATGATCTCGTTCAGCAGTGTACGTTTAGCATAGTAAGCTGGTAATTCGGCTACGGTAATGCCATATGCTTTTGCACGGCCTTCGGCCCATCCGCCGGCCCAAATATTACTATCGCTTATTACCGCGTCGGGGTTTACCACGTTTACACGTATCTTATCGGCACCAAGCTCAGCAGCGTTAAGACGGCTCAAGTGCAGCTGCGCTGCTTTTGCCGATCCGTAACCCGCGTTGTTTGGCCCGCTAACCAGAGCGTTCTTGCTTACAATGTTAATAATGTCGCCGCCAATGGCCTGTTTTTTCATAACGGCAACAGCGGCCTGTGTAATAAAAAACTGCCCTTTAACCAGTACATCATACAATAGGTCCCAATCTTTTTCGGTATGGTCGGCAATTGATTTGGATATAGATAAACCTGCATTGTTTACTACAATATCAACCCCGCCAAAAGCCAAAGCGGCTATTTCCAGTGCGCCGTTGATCTGCTCGCTGTTGGTAACATCAAGTACCGCAGTAGTGTATGAATCTTTACCATATTGTTTTTTAAACTCTTCGCCGGCACCCTCCAAACGTTCAGCGTTCATATCATTCAATATCACCACAGCTCCTTCATCAACAAATTTTTTAGCGATGGCTTTACCTATACCGCCGGCGCTGCCTGTAATCAGGGCTATTTTGCCCGATAAAGCTTTTGGCTTTGGCATACGCTGCAATTTTGCTTCTTCCAGTAACCAGTATTCAATATCAAAGGCCTCCTGGCGCGGTAATGAGGTGTATTCAGATATAGCTTCGGCACCTTTCATTACGTTGATAGCATTGGTATAAAACTCGGCCGCAACACGGGCAGTTTGTTTATCTTTTGAAAAAGAGAATAAACCAACACCAGGATACAGAATGATCACCGGATTGGTATCCCTTATAGCGGGACTGTTGTCGTGCTTACAGGTGTTGTAATAATCGGTGTACATTTGGCGGTAGGCCTCAAAAGCAGGGGTTAACCGTTCCTGCAATGCCTTAACATTGCTCAGATCCTCGCCGGGTTCAAGATCAAGTACCAGCGGACTGATCTTGGTGCGTAAAAAGTGGTCGGGGCAACTGGTACCCAATGGCGCCAGGCGGTCAAGATCATTGGAGTTAATAAACTCCAGCACGCGGGCATCATCAGTAAAATGGCCTATCATATGTTTTTGGCTTGAGCAAAAACCCCGCAGAATGGGCGCAATGGCAGCAGCCTGTTTTTTACGGCCGTTTTCGTCAAGGCTCTGTACTTTCTGCCCGCCGAAAACCGGGCCTTTTTTGCCGTAGTTCTCTTCCAGGTATTCTGCACAACGCTCAATTACTTCCAGCGTGTTCATATAGCTTTCATAAGCGGTATCGCCCCAGGTAAATAAACCGTGTGAACCTAACATTATACCACGAATGCCCGGGTTTTCATCAAGGCACTGCTTTAATTGCAAACCAAGCTCAAAACCGGGTTTTTTCCATTCAACCCAGCCAATGGTACCGTTAAAAAGTTCCTGGGTTATTTTCTTACCATCCTTAGCGGCTGCAATAGCAATGGCAGCGTCAGGGTGCAGGTGGTCAATATGCTTAAACGGAAGGAACCCATGCAGTGGCGTATCAATTGAAGGCGCTTTTGACGCCAGGTCATAAATGCAATGGTTAAACAGCTCCACCATTTCGTCCTCATGTTCTACACCACGGTAAACATTTTTAAGGCTGCGCAGTCTGTCAACATACAGGGCTGCCAGTCCGCTTTTTTTAAGTGTGCCAATATCACCGCCTGAGCCTTTGATCCACATCACCTCAACATCGCTTCCGGTTAGCGGATCTTTTGATATTAGTTTACATGAGGTATTGCCCCCACCGTAGTTGGTAAGCCGCAAATCTGCGCCCAACAAATTTGAACGGTATATTAATAAGGCAACCTCATCACCCGCAAGTTCGGCAGCTTTGGCATCGTCCCACAGGTAACTTACATGCTTAAATTGTGTTGTTTTAACAGACATATATTTTAATTATTGAATTGCTGAATTATTGAATTAATGATTTATTTTTTTTATTTGATCGAATTACCATAGCCCACCACCAGTACTGATAAAATAATAACCAAAATACCGGCTATTACTGTTGCCAGGGCTTTTTTGCTCACGCCTTTCCATTCCTTTAACACAAGGCCCCACATGTTGGCAATAAGTATAATAAAGGCCATGTGCAATATCCATGAGCTTGCTCCATTACCCATTTTACTTTCGCCCATACCATAAAAAAAGAATTGCAGGAACCATGTTGTACCCGCCAGTGCCGCGAACAGGTAGTTTTTAAGCAGCGGCGTTTTTTTATTAGTATAATCGCCAAAGGTTTTATTGCGGGCGTTAAGCACCATACACCATATAAAATTAGTAGTAAGGCCACCCCATAATATAATAATGTACGTTACATTGTTTTGATACAGAAAGTTCCCTTGCCCCGGGTGTGCCGCCTGCCAAATCTGGTTAGCGGTATCGGCCATTGATTTACCGGCCTCAATACCAAAGTTAAAACAGGCACTTAATATACCCGAAACTATGGCTACCACAATACCCAGGCCAAAGCGGTAATCTTTATTGGCCTGTTGTTCAACATGGCCGTTTGCTGATGTTAGTTCTTTTTCCTTCATCATGCCCGCCATGCCGCAAATAACAATGCCTACCACGCATAACAAAACACCCAGCAAAACCATTTGGCCCCAGGGGGTGTGCAGCAGCATAGTAAAAGTATCTTTACCATCCTTAGGAAAAAAATCATAGTAAACCGATGGTATCAGCGCGCCAAACACCGAACAAAGCCCCAAAATAATGGTGCTGCCTAATGATACGCCCAAATACCTTACGCCCAAACCGTAGGTAAGGCCGCCAATGCCCCAGAGCAAGCCCATTAAATAGGTCCACCCGATAATAGATGAGCTGGTATGGCTGATGATATCGGCAAAGCCGGGGATAGTTAACCATGCAGCAAGCGGCGGCACAATGAACCATGAAAAAATACCGCCTATTATCCAGTAGCTCTCCCAGGCCCACCCTTTTATTTTTTTGTAGGGGATGTAAAAGCTCCCCGAGGCAAAGCCTCCGATTAAATGGAAGAAAACTCCGAAAATTATTTGCATATGCTAATTGGTTTATATTGGTAAAGCTAATTTAGAGAATAAAAATAGCGGAACTGTCATGGTCTGTCATGAAATGGAGGTAACAAAGCAACAAAAATGAGGGATAACAGCCGGTTTTGCCGGAATTAAAACATTGCGGAATGCGTTGTCCTTTTATCTTTCAACCTGCTGCTCATCCCAAAGATAAATCCTATTTTGTGGCCTGATCATTTTTATCATGCAACCATATATATTAGGTATAGATATAGGTACAGGCAGCACCAAGGCGGTAGCGGTTTCTTTAACCGGCGAGGCATTAGGCGTAGCCCAGGAGCATTACCCCATTAACAGTCCCGAACCAGGTTACAGCGAACAGGATCCTCAGCTAATTTGGGATGCTTTTGTAAATTGCCTACAAAATATTACCGCCAAAATAGGGTATAGCCCTGAGGCTGTGAGCCTGAGCAGCGCCATGCACAGTATTATCCCGGTTGATGAAAAAGGTACACCTTTATCGCCTATGATCACCTGGGCTGATGCGCGAAGCGAGAACATAGCGCAGGGATTGCGTGATTCTGAAAAGGGCGCGGAGATATATCACATTACCGGCACGCCTATACATGCCATGTCGCCATTATGTAAGCTGATGTGGTTGCGTGCCAACAGGCCCGCACTGTTTGCTCAGGCATACAAATTTATATCGATCAAAGAATTTATCTGGTTTAAGCTTTTTAGCAGCTTTCAGGTTGATTATTCAATTGCTTCGGCAACAGGTTTGTTTGATATTCTAAAATTAGACTGGAGTACTGAAGCCTGCACATTGGCTGGCATTACGGCAAACAAGCTTTCAAAGCCCGAAAATACAACCTACTACCGAAATGATCTGGATGAGGCTGTGGCGACAGCGCTCGGTGTTTCTCAAAAAACAAATTTTATTATAGGTGCCAGCGATGGCTGCTGCGCCAACCTGGGCAGCCATACCACCGGCCCGGGTATTGCCGCCCTTACCATAGGTACCAGCGGTGCGGTACGTATAACCAGCCCCAAGCCGGTTTATAACCTAGACGGTATGACGTTTAATTACCTGCTCAATCAAAACACTTTTGTATGCGGCGGAGCAGTAAATAACGGTGGTATAGCTATTAACTGGCTGCTGAAAAACTTTCTGCAAAAGGAAAAGCTGTTAGCTGCCGATTATGATGAACTGTTTAATACTATTGAAACGATACCGGCCGGAAGTAACGGACTGTTGTTTTTACCCTATTTATATGGAGAGCGGGCACCGCTTTGGGACACTAAAAGCAACGGGGCGTTTCTGAATATCAAACCCGCGCATACCCGGTCGCATTTTTTGCGGGCTGCACTTGAGGGTATTTGCTTTGCCTTGTATGATGTACTTAAAACCGTTGAGGATGCATCAGTGAGCATTACTCAGGTAAACATCAGCGGGGGCTTTGTAAGCTCGGGCACCTGGACACAGATCCTGGCCGATATTACCGGCAAAAAACTGGTGGTGCTGCAAACTGAGGATGCATCGGCAGTGGGCGCTATTTATTTGGCCATGCAGGCACTGCACCCTGAAAGTTACAACCGGTTAGCACATACCACCGGCGAAAAAATTATTGAACCCAATATCCAAAACCATGAACGTTACAGCAAGTTGTTCCTGGTGTTTAAAAAGCTGTACCGCGATTTGAAAGATTCCATGCATTTGATGCATGATCTGGACATTTAAAAGAAGATACCGGTTGCCACGAGGTTAATCAAGTGCAATATTATTGCATTTGATAAGCAGGCCAAAGAGCCCGGAAGAGGTAAAGCGTCATGACCGGTTACAGATCAAGAAAGCGGGTAAGCCGGTATAAGCAGTAAACTATTACCGGAGCGGCCAGTACATCAATTGTGTAATGTATGTGTTGTATAAGCAACAGCACCATTACCGCTATGGTAGCTACAAAGGCAATGATCTTATCACTCTTTTTTTCAAGATTAAGCAATATCAGCACCATGGTTGAGGTGTGGCCCGAAAAAAACAGATCGTGCGTGATGGATGCGTGCCCATAAAAACAACCCGTAAGCGGATCGATAAGCGGCACCAGGCCTGCAGGGGGATCAAGCCGTACCAGGCTTATGGATATGAACCGCACTATGCAAACAAAAATCAGCGTCCATATATAAGTGGTACAAATGGCCGGTTTATACATGGCTCTTACCAGCATCAATAGCCCCATGCCCCAAATAATAGCAAAAATTATGGGCGATACATCAAAAGCCGGCAGATGGGCCAGTACCCAATCATTAAGAACCACACCATTCCTTTTTTCAATGCTTCTGAAAAAGGAAGGCATCATGCTGATTAAACCAACTATGAGTACGCCGCCAACCAATAACTTGAAGCGTTTTAAACTGGTATCATAAGCATTTTGCCAGTTTTGTTTTAATTTATATAGAGCGGTAACGTGCACTGTTTTAATAAATGTGGTACAACTAATAATTGACATCAATATTAAGCAGTTGTTACCAAAAAGTTAAAATAAAATAGATAAAAATGACAATTGCTTAAATGCAATAATATTGCATTTGTTTATATTTGCGACATGGATTTCCAGAAAACTTCTTCCCGGCTCGACAACATAGGCATTACAGCATCTACTTTATGCGCCATACATTGCGCGGTAGTGCCTGTGATGTTTACCAGTTTACCGCTATTGGGCCTGGGTTTTTTGGCCAATGCCTGGCTGGAGTGGGGAATGATAGCGTTGACATTAGTTATAGGCGCATGTTCCATAGGCTTGTCATACCTGCGGATACATCGCAAACCGCTACCCTTATTTTTATTAATTGCCGGATTTACAATTATTATACTGGGGCATTTGTTTACAAGCGGTTGGGCCGGCAAACTCGTTGTACCAGCCGGCGGATTGCTTATCGCCGCGGCACATCTTGTAAACTATAAATTCGCCGGACGCTGCAAAATGAATGTTGCGAAAATGCAAACCATTCCTGAAACGCAGCCGGGGAGAGGTACCGTCATCAACAGATAAAATATTACGTTATTTTAAACCATTAGTTATATTCTTTTTAAATTTGTATCCTTTTATTATAAATTATACCCTAATAGAGATAAATGGCACAAGCCCGCAATAATTTTCATTTTGAAGATTTGCTAAATAAGCATCATTTAAAAAAAACTGCCCCCAGGCTGAGGGTTTTATCAATGATGTCGTCAAGAAATACAGCCACTTCCCAACCCGACCTGGAAAGCGTGATGAACGATATTGACCGGGTTACGCTTTACCGTATCCTTAACGCGTTTGAAGAAAAAGGCATCATCCATAAAATATTTGATTTAAATGGTACCGCCAATTATGCACTTTGCACATCCAATTGTGATGAAGGCCATCATCACGACGAGCATTTGCATTTTAATTGCACCAACTGTAAAAACGTTTATTGCCTGGATGATCAGCACCTGCCTGCAATAAACCTCCCCAACGGATTTGAACCCACCGGTTTTACCCTGTATGCTACCGGCTTATGTCCCAAATGCAGTAAAAAGGCCGCCCAAAAATGATATTTAATAAAAAGCTTTTCTGCATTGCAGCCGCTAATTGCGGTTTTTTATCTTTATTGCTTTGCCTTTGTTCATTCACTCCGGCGCGTGATACCATACCCTCTGTTTCTACCTTTAAGTTTAAAACCATTATTATTGATGCAGGCCACGGCGGTAAAGACCCTGGGGCACGCGGCTCTTACTCGGTTGAAAAAAATGTGACGCTGGCCATTGCCAAAAAACTGAAAGCGGCCATCGATTCGCAGATCACCAGCGTTACCGCTATCATGACGCGTACCGATGATACTTTTATACCGCTTAACCAGCGTTCGGCCATAGCCAACCAGGCCCATGGCAACCTGTTTATTTCTATCCATTGTAACTCATCGCCCGAGGGTACCGCGGCTTCAGCGCACAAGCGCAAAGGGGTGTTGCTGCTGGTTTATGGTTTTCACAGACTAAAGGAGCAGGAAGAAGCTGTGCGCGAAAACTCATCAATTTTTATTGAAAAAGATTATAAGCAGAATTATGAGAGCTATGACGAAAGTGACCCTTCCAACCTGATCATCCTGAACGCTTATATACAAAAATACCGCAAACAAAGCATCCTGTTTGGCGATTTACTGAATACCGAATTTGTGGATACCAACGGCCGCGAAAGTGCCGGTGTAAAAGAGCAGGGTGTTTTGGTACTTGCCCACAGCGCCATGCCAGCTGTGCTGATAGAGACAGGATTTATCAATAACTCGGAGGAGGAAGACTACCTGAACTCCAATGAGGGGCAAAATGAAATTGTGCAATCAATTATAAAAGCCATTAATAATTACCGCAAGGCTATAGGGGCGTTGTGATCATTTATTTTATTCTCGTTCATAAACAAGTATATTCGGCTTTAACAAAATAAAGCCAATGATAAGCCTGTGCAAACCCTGCAGATCCCTGTTAAAAATATTATGCCTGATATTGACCGTCAACCAGGCCTCAGCACAAGTCAAGGAACAGGGCGTCATTCCAAAACCTTTTAAGGTTCAAAAAACAAACGCGGTATTCAGCTTTACGCCTTCAACAGGTATAACATTGCAGGCTGGTATTGATACGGCTAATCTTACTTTCTTTAACCGGTATTTTCATTCGCTTGCCGGATATGGTCTGCCGATCATTAAAACAGCGGCTTCGATAACACTAAATATTGATTCAACCAAAGTTCCACAGCCCGAAGGGTATATATTATCAGTAACATCAAAACAGGTCAGTATTACCGGGCATGACCAGGCCGGGGTGTTTTATGGGCTACAATCACTTATACAGTTACTGCACCCATCCAACGGGAAAATAACGGTACAGGGCTGCACCATTGAAGACCACCCCAGATTTGCCTATCGTGGGATGCACCTTGATGTAAGCCGTCATTTTTTTAAGGTTGATGCTATAAAAAAATGGATAGACCTGCTGGCCCTTTATAAGATCAACACTTTTCACTGGCACCTTACGGATGATCAGGGCTGGCGCATCGAAATAAAAAAATATCCGCTGCTGCAAAGTATCTCGGCATATCGCGATGAAACCATCATCGGTCATAAAAAGGATAGCCCGCACCGTTTTGATGGCAAGCGTTACGGCGGCTACTATACACAAGATGAGGTTAAGGCGGTGGTGAAATACGCTATGGACAGGCACATCAGCATTATTCCCGAAATTGAAATGCCGGGCCACGCTTTGGCAGCGCTGGCGGCTTACCCGCAATTGGGCTGCACCGGCGGCCCTTATAAAACTGCTACCTTTTGGGGTATTTTTGATGATGTATATTGCGCGGGGAACGAGGAAACTTTTACCTTTTTGCAAAATGTATTGGATGAGGTACTACCACTTTTTCCTTCTAAATATATCCACATAGGCGGCGATGAGTGCCCTAAAACCAAATGGAAAACCTGTGCTAAATGCCAGCAGCGCATTAAAGATGAACATTTGAAAGATGAGCACGAACTGCAAAGCTATTTTATTGGCCGGATGGAGAAGTACCTGAACAGCAAAGGCCGGCAGATCATTGGTTGGGACGAAATACTGGAAGGCGGCCTTACCCCTGGTGCAACGGTAATGAGCTGGACAGGCGAGGAGGGCGGTATAGCTGCGGCCAAACAACACCACGATGCCATCATGACACCTGAAAAATATGTGTACCTGGATTATTACCAATCGCTGTACCCCAGCGAACCACTGGCCGGTGGCGGATACACGCCTTTAAGCAAGGTTTATAACTATGAGCCAATAACCCCTGAGCTTGGCGGCGATGAAGCAAAATACATTAAAGGTGTACAGGCAAATGCCTGGAGCGAATATATGGACAGCCCCGGCGTGGCCGAACGGCAGTTGTTTCCGCGGATGCTGGCTTTGGCCGAAATTGCGTGGACGGATAAAGAAAGTAAAGACTATGCCGGGTTTTTGAAACGCTTACGCTACGAACAACCATTGCTGAAAAGGCTGAATGTAAACGCTGCCGATGTTTTTGACGAGATAACCGATAACCTTACCGAATCTCCGGATCGTCAGGTACAGCTTGCTCTGAGCAGTACGCTGCCCGGCAGTCACATTTATTACACAACTGATGGTACTGCGCCCGGCTTAAAAAGCAAAAAGTACACTAACCCATTTACTATTACAGCTTCAGGAAAGGTAAAGGCCGCGGTGTTTAACGGCACCAGGCCATACGGAAGGGTGTTTGAAAAAGATTTCCACCTTCATAAAGCGATAGGTAAAACGGTTACTCTGGCCAGTCAGCCGCAGGGGGGGTATAATCCCGGTAATACCTTTGGACTTGTGAACGGGGTTTTTGGAAGCAGCCTGTATAACGACGGGCAATGGTATGGTTTTAACGGTGATGACCTCGACGCGGTGGTTGATCTGGGTTCGGTACAAAGGGTATCCCGGCTGGGGATCAATATTTTAAAATACCATTGGCAAAAAATGTGGGAGCCAACCCTGCTCTCCTTTGAAATATCTGCGGATGGAAAAACTTATACCGAAGTATACCGCCAAACCGAATTTAAGGATAATGGTATTAACCGGGTAAGGGCAGTAATTGATCAGGCACAGGCGCGCTACATTAGGGTACGGGGAAAAAACAAGGGCATTATACCGCCGGGCGAATATATTGCAGGGGCCAAGGCCTGGTTATTGGTTGATGAATTGATGGTGGATTAGCCTGTCGGATTGAAATATACACATCTGAAACTCATCCATATTTTTTTTCCTATTTTTATACCAAACACTAATGCGTGCGTTATGTTCAAATAACAGAAAGTTTAATATGATGTTATTTTACACCGATAGCACTGCAAGTACAACTACTCAATGAGCAAAGTATTTACAATAACCGAGGGTTTGGAAAATATGGGGGCTTTGCGAACGGGCGGGCAAGGCTCAGTTTACAAAGGCCGGCGTTACGGTCCCATTATTACCGCGGTAAAGTTATTACCTACACCAATCCATACCGAAAGCACCGACGATAAGAACTTTCGTAATTTTCAGAACGAGGTTGAAAAACTAAAAAAGGTAAACGAAGAGCCTAACCCCAATGTAGTTAAGATATTAAATTCGGGCATTACAGAGAGTGGTTCGTTTCCGTTTATCGAAATGGAATATATTGACGGCCCCGACCTGGAAGACCTGCTGAAACCTCCGCACGATCCCATCTTTACTATAAAAGAGATCATTAAGCTGGCCGATCAACTGGCCAATGCCTTATCGCATTGCCATAAAGTTTCGGTAAAGCATGGTGATATTAAAAGCAATAATGTAAAGTTCAATATCCATACCGGTAATTATGTACTATTGGATTTTGGTTTGTCGGCCATGTCTGATGATCAGCGGCGTACCAGTATCAGGCATGCCGGGGCTATTGAATTTATGGCACCAGAACAAAACGAAGGCCTGATGTATTTTCAGACCGATGTGTACAGTTATGGTGTTATCCTTTACGAGCTTATTGCGGGGCAGGTGCCGTTCCCCTTGCGTGACAATGGCGAAACCGCACGTAACGCCGTAATGCTGGCCCACATGGAAACTGCGGTGCCCGATGTGATGGAGCTGCGCAAAAACAACCTGCCCGAAAGCTGGAGCGACAAGAAAAAAGAACACGAAATGCTGGTACCGGCATGGTTGCTTAAAATAGTAGCCAAATGTCTTGAAAAAGACCCTGCAGACAGATTTGCAAATGGTATTGAGCTTCAGGAAACTTTAATGTACAGCAGCATTACAGTGGCAGGCAATAATCAGCAGGATGATTCCTGGAACGCTTCGGTATTGCTGAAGGAGAATGAACGCCTGCAGGGCTTGCTTTTATACTACCAGGAGGCCGAAAATAATAAAGGTCAGCCTGTGGCAGCCGGCGACGCAACTCCTATTGTTAATGATGGCAAACAGGTGCGCATGTCTAAACCTGTTTTCGTACTGTTTTTGATAATGCTATGCGGTTTTACCGTTTTTTCGGCCGTGGTATTGAGCAAGTTTGGCGATCGTATATATCACGGTGTATATAATCGCGTTTTTAAACCATCAGGAAAACCGGCAGATACAGGCGCGACGGTCACCCGTCCAAAGAAAAAAACCGACACTGTTCAACAACAACAGGATTCCACTCCCGCAGTTGACGAATCGGGCATTCCGCCGGAAGTTGATGCACAGGCCGACTCTATTTTGAAAGGCATACAAAAGAATAAACAACAAAAGGAAGAACCACAATTTTATCGCGATAGCGCCAAAACAAAGGACACTTCTAATCTGAACTTTTAAACAGTTAAACGTAACTGAATGGAATCAAAATCAACTTTTTGGCAAAAAATAGGCTTGCAGGACTGGTTTCTGCCCAATGGTAAGCCGGCAAATGAGGTTGCTGCGCGCATTAAGGCACTTACGCCCGATGATGTTTACATGTACATTATCGAAAAGTTTAAAGAATCTGTCATACAACTTTCATTTGCAGACCGTGTAGTATTTTACCACGAATTTATCATCAGCTTTAATGAAGAGGATTACCAGGAATTTATCAATAACCGGTCGGGCCTGTTTGGCATTATCGTTAATGAGTCGGTAAAAAAGTTTTACGAGCTGCTGCGTGAGTACCAGGAGGTTGGCAAAAAAGTAGAGCCTTCCAGCTCAAAATGGGTGTTCAGGCTGGTTTCGCACCCTGATTATGCCAAAGGCGATAAAGGCTTTATAGGCAAGTTGTTGCCCGGCAGCAATAAAAAAGAAGAGAACCTGCGGGTAACATTTATACCCCGGCATACCGGCGTGGCACAAACGCTTGATATCAGCAATGATATATTAAAAGGCTTTACGTATTACAGTGAGGGGTATTATGAACTGCCTTATGCTACTGATTTAAACCATAAGGAAAAGGAAACAGACAAACCCGGCAATAAGGTACTGGCACGGCTGGATACCATTATGCCCGATAAGCAATTTGTTGGCCGCAAGGTAGAATACCTGATCACTGACGACGATATTGTAGTATCAGGCAACGAAGAAACGCGTGAGGAACGTGCCGTATTTAAAGTGCCGAGCGATTGGGTAAATACGCCGCACCTGCGCATACGCCTCAATAAAGCCGACGGGAAGTTTTACATGGCTTCCTTTGGCGAGCGCACCCTTATCAATGAACAGGAAGTGATCCGCAGCGATGTAAATTCGCCGCAGTGGGTTGAATTACCTTTTAACTCTAAAATATTACTGAATGGCATCATAGGTATCAACATATTTAAACCCGAAGCATAATGTCACAAATACTATCATTTGGGCTGTTGGCAATATGCGTTTTATTATTAGCGGCCCACTTTATCGACATAAAAAATTCCAGTAAAAACCATGGCAAATAATTTTTTCGGAATAACAGATATCGGGAGGCAGCGGGATAATAACGAAGATGCGTTTATTGCCCAAAAGGCCGGTGATGGCAATTTCATCATTGCCTGTGTAATTGATGGCGTAGGTGGTTATGCCGGCGGCGAGGTGGCTGCGGATATAACGCGCGGGTGCATATTGGAGCAACTGTCATACATTGCCGGCGATGTTGTGCCGCTAATGGTAAATACCATTGTAATGGCCAACCAAAGGATATATGACAAAAAGCTCGGGAACAAGCAGTTAGAAAACATGGCCTGTGTGTTAACATTGGCTATAATTGACATTCAGAATAACCAGTTTTATTATGCCCACGTGGGCGATACCCGCCTGTACCTGCTGCGCGATAATTCACTGATAAAAATATCAAAAGACCATTCCTTTGTTGGTTTTCTGGAAGATTCGGGCAGGCTTAGCGAGGAGGCCGCCATGGATCACCCTAAGCGCAACGAGATCAGCAAGGCGCTTGGCTTTAACCCCCAAATAGCAAAAGACCCTGATTTTGTAGAGACCGGACATTCGCCTTTTTTGCCTGGTGACATACTGCTGGTTTGCAGCGATGGGCTTACCGACCTGGTTGATAAAAGCCTGATCAAGGCTATACTGACGGGTAGCGGTTCCCTGCAGGATAAAGGTGAAAAATTAATAGATGCCGCCAACAGTAAAGGCGGAAAAGATAATGTAACCGTGGTGCTGGCGCAAAATGATAAGGCCCCTCGCCAGCACAGCGCAACCCGCCCCGCTGCAGCCACTGCAAAGGTGGTTGAAGAAATTATTGACCCGCTGGCACAGCCCAAACTGCCCGATGGGCCATCAACAGTACCGGTAAAACAAAAAAGCAACCGGGGTACTATGGTTATTCTCTTTATATTGCTTGGTGCGGCCATAGCTGGTTTTTTATGGCAGTTTTGGCTCAATTACCAATTAAAACAGCCTGAAGTAAAAGTGACTGCTGTCCCGGTAAAAGTGAAGAATGCCGAAGAGATAAAACTGCAGGATACCATTAACCGGCTAAAAGGCAATGTGCTCATCATCTCGGATACTGATTTTAAGCAACCTATTGTTTTGAGTGATACGCTTCATATACAAAAAGACAGCCTTTATATTAAAGCAAAAGGCGGCATCATATTTAAGGCCGATTCGGCCTACTCAGGGCCGGGTATCTCACTGGCAGGCAGCAGTAAGTACATTGTGCTTGATAGCGTGGCCTTTGAGGGTTTCCATGTAGCTATAGCCACCCAAAATGATGCCCTTGTGCTAAAGCATGTAATATTTAACGGCTGTGCAGTACCGGTACAAACCTCTTATGCTTTTCCGCCCAATAAATATATTTCGGGCAGGCTGTTTGGCGGCATGTTTAAAATAGATACCTTAATAAAAACAGCTAAATAATAATAATGGATCAGGGTACACCCAAGCCACAAGGCAGGAGAATGGAACGGCTGTTTTTATTGCTCACAGGTATTGTGCTGGCCGTATTGTTTGGTAAGCTTTATTTTGTGCTGCAGCAAAAGTTTGTGGACGTTGATAAGCGGCTTAAGGATGGTACCATTGTAAACCTTAACGCCCCAAACACCGCCCGTAATGTGGCCGCCCTGCTGCAAAAAGGCTATTATTTTGATGACCCTAAGGATGTTGATTACATCAGGACTGCAATTGCCGCCAAAGCAAATACCGGCGAAGGGTTTGATAACGCGGGCGAAATAAACAAACATAAATATTATGTTGTTGCCGATGATGCTTTTGCAAACGGCGGCGAGTCGTTTAAAAAACGGGTAATGGTATCGCGCTCTTTACTGGGCTATACCGGCGATGATTCCGTTCGTTTTACGCAGGAAAGGAACCATCCCCCGCAAATACCGGTGCAAACCGATTTGGGTTTGGGCGAATACAGCATCAGGGGAACTATCAAACATAAAGAACTGCCCGTGGCAGGTGTATTGGTACGCCTTACCATGATACTACCGCAGGATAGTATTTATACCGATGAGGAGATCGCTTCAAGAGCGGCTACCACGCAAGCTACCAACGCCTATAAAAAAGTTTACGTTATTAATGCCGATAAAAAACGCCAGCTGCAATCGCTCACGGCCTTTGCCCGCACCGACGAAAATGGCCGGTATGAATTTAAAAACCTGCCCACCGGCAAGGCTTTTGAAGTGCTGCCGCTGCAGCCTGGTTTTGAGTTTGGTACATCGCAGGGTGTGGTGGAGCTCACCGGCAATAAAACGCTTAACTTTTTTCAGTCCCCGCATACCATCAAGCTCTTATCAACCCGCGATTTTAATATCCTTAAAAAAGAGGGCGCCTTTATTGTACGCACCCAAGATGAATTTAATGAATGGTACTGGATAATTGCGGGCAGTTTTTTTGCCGGTTTCCTTATCATACACGTGCTGCTCAGCAGCAAATACCCACAGGCCGATCAGCTGATACTGCCGCTGGTAATGCTGCTCACCGGCATCTCCTTTCTTACGTTATTATCATTGCAAGACCCACTGCGCGACAGGTTTTTGGCTAAAGACACCCTTATTTACCTGGGCATAGGGGTGGGCGGTATCTGCATAATGCAGTTTTTTAACCTGCGCCGGTTTAATGCCGATTCAACCCTATACAGGTTACTGTTTTTTAAAGGCGCGCGCAGCGCGGCCAATGGCTGGCCCTGGGCCATTTTAGCCATGGCCCTGTTGTTCAGTACCATTTTATTTGGTACCGGGCCCGAGGGCAGCGGCGTAAAAGTTAACCTGCTTGGCGTGCAGCCCAGCGAGATCGTTAAATACCTCATTGTGATATTCCTGGCCGGTTTTTTTGCTGCCAACGAAAGGTTTATCAGCCAGTACGCCAGTTGGGGCAAACGCTGGTCGTTTTTTTCATTTGCGCTGATTGCCACCATTATTACGCTGCTTTTGTTTTTAGTGCTGGGCGATCTGGGACCGGCCATGGTGATCTGTTTTACGTTTATCATCCTGTTTTCCTTTTCGCGCGGTGATTTTCTGTACATGGCCGCTTATGTATTGCTGTTTGTGCTTAGCACCTGGGTATTTGATAATGTTTGGCTCAGCGCTTTAGTCACCTTTGGCATTTGGGGGCTGGTAGCTTTTTTAAAGCCCCGTTTACTCAGCGAATCGGCATTTATGGCGCTCATCGTGGTAACGGCCTTTTTAACTATTGATAAAATACCCGGGTTGGATAAGATCATTCCCGGTCCGGTTGAACGTTTAGTTGAGCGCAAGGCTATTTGGCAGGATGCCTGGAACAATGAGGTTTATGGCGGCGACCAGGTAGCCAATGGCCTGTGGGCTATGGCAAGCGGCGGCTTAAGCGGTACCGGCATTGGGCAGGGCTTTGCCAAAACCATCCCTGAGGCGCATACCGATATGATACTGCCATCCATTGGCGAAGAGTTTGGCTGGACAGGCATGGCGGCCGTATTTATACTGTTTTTGCTGTACCTGCACCGGTCAATTATTATAGGGCGGCAAACGGGTACACCGCTGCTGTTTTACCTTAGCGCCGGTATTGGCACCTGTACCTTTGTGCAGTTCATACTTATTGCAGGCGGCTCTATAGGCGCGTTGCCGCTGTCGGGCGTATCGCTCCCGTTTGAAAGTTATGGCGGTTCATCGCTGGTGATCAATATGGTGGCTGCGGGCTTTTTGCTGTCGGTATCATCAGTAAAAGGTACAGCTGTGCAGATGAGCTATATTACCAAACAGCAGGATAAAAACCTGGTACCCGCGCTTGCTGCAGCATTGGCCGCGGTAATTTTACTTACCACAAATGTATCGCGCTACAGTGTTGATAATATACATTGGGTGGTAAAACCAGCTTTGGTTGCAGATAAAAGCGGTCTGCGTATGTTTAGCTATAACCCCCGCATCAGCATATTGATGAATAAGCTGCAGGCCGGCTCATTGCTTGATCGCAACGGCTTAATATTGGCCACCAGCAAGCCCGAACTGATACAAAAGCAAAAAGAAAAACTGGCCGCTACAGGTTTAATGCACTATGACCTCGATTCGGCAATGCACAAACGTTTGGAACGGTTTTATCCTTTTGAGGAGCAAACGTTTTTTTGGACGGGCGATGACAACACCGGGGTATTCAACGGCAGTACGAACGGTTATTTTGCCGAATATGAACATGCCGCCGAACTGCGTGGTTTTAGAATGCCGGTAACCAGTTATAACGTAAAGGCATCCCGCTACCAGGAAGACCGCTTTTTGCCACGCGGTGTAAAGGAAATGACGGTTAACAAGCGTGATTACAGCGCGCTTGCGCCCTTGTTGCTGGCCGATATAAACGGGCCTGAGATAGCAGCCTTTAAAAACAAGAACCGCGATGTACAACTTACGGTTGATGCCGAACTGCAGGCCAGCATACAGCAATCTATAGCCGCCGATACTTCATTGCTTGACAACCGGGTTTCTGTTGTGATCATGGAAGCCGCCACCGGCGATGTGCTTACATCGGCAGTTTACCCGCTGCCGCCTGTCCGCAACTGGGACCAGCTTACCATGTCGCAAACAGACCAGAACAAACTGGGCACTTGGATGACCACAACAGATCTTGGGTTTACTTATGCCTCGCAACCGGGATCAACAGCCAAAGTATTAACGGCCATGTCAGCATTTAATAAACTGGGCATAGGGGCGGCCGATGTGGTGTATCACGTAAGTATGAATGAGCGGATACGAACTAAAGGTATTGAACCCGACGAAACAGGTATGATAACCATGGAAAGGGCCATTGCCAAATCAAACAACGTATATTTTATAAAACTGGCCAATCAGCAGCATCTGGAAGAGTATATGGGCAACCTGTATTTAAAAACCGGTATGTTTTTGCATGGCGTAGGCGGCTACTATTACAATAAGCCGGCTGAGAACGCCGACCAGGAAGAAAAATGGCGCAAACTGTGGAGAAAGACCGAGTTTAATACCAAGCCGCGGTATGATCCTAACAACATCCATAAAACAAGGGCCAAAGGTATATCGGGTATGGCCTGGGGGCAGGGCGAACTGATAGCAACACCCGCGGCGGTGGCCCGGCTTATATCGGGCGTGGCCAATGATGGTATTTTAAAACCTAATCGCTTTGTACTCAAAATAAATGATACGGTAATGGCATCAAAAGCCGGGGTTAAACTGGCAGATAAACCCGAATATGCGGCGTTATTAAAACAATATATGATTACCCAAAGCGCACCCAAAGTACCTATATTGCATATAGCGGTAGCGGGTAAAAGCGGTACGCCCGAGCGTATAGTGAAAAATAAAAGCGTGAACGATGGCTGGTATGTGTTTTTTGCACCCGAAGCTAGGGGAAAGGGAAATATGGTGGTTTGTATCCGTATTGAGTCAACAAAGGGATCCTCAGATGCAGTAAAGCTGGCCGGCAACCACGTGATACCTTTCCTGCTGAAAAAAGGATATATGAAAAGCTTTGCTCCTGAAAAAGAGGTGGCACCGCCGAAAGCGCCGCCGGCGGAGGAAATAAATTTACCGGGAGATACCGCATTAACAGAAGAAACAAATCCATAAACCGTACTGAATATGGCATTCAATATATTTAATAAGAATAAAGGGGAAAAGCGCGACTGGGATGTTAAAAGCCTGCGTGATGCCCTGCTGCGTTTTATAAAAGAAGCATTGCAAAAAGTAGAGGGGGGTGAAGGCAGTCATATCAAAGAACTGCTGCTTTTTATTGATGCCCATCCCGAAGAGAAACACCTGTACGAGGGGGCTGTTTATGTGCATGATAAAGATAAGTTTAGGAACGAGATCCAGAAAATAGCCGATGATTATGCGCTTGATCTGCCGGCCGACTGGACAATAGAGGTAAAATTTACCAGTGAACTTCCCCCTGAGGCTACCCTGATACCAAATCTTGATGCCGCTTTCCTGATGCATACCCGCAGGCAGGTAATGCATAATGCAGCATCGGCGGTTGCCTATATCCGGATATTGAGCGGCGAGGCTGAGCAGGAAGAGTATGTAATAAAGGCCACTGACGATAAAATAAACATAGGTCGCGATAAAAAAGCGGTGACCGATAACGGGTCATATCGGTTAAATAAGCTGGTGTTCCCCGCTACCAGTACCGATGAAAGCAATAAATTCATCAGCAGGCAGCACGCCCATATTGAATGGAATAAGGATGCGGAGTGTTTTATGATATTTGCCGATGAAGGCGGTGTACCGCCCAGCAATAAAACCAAGATCCATATTGCAGCCGATGGTAAAATGATCAAGCTGAACTCCACACAGATCGGTCACCCCATGAGTGAAGGCGACCAGGTGATATTGGGCGAGTCTGCCGTGTTTTTATTTAGCACGAAGGCTGAGGGGTAGTTTTGGGGATTATGAGGTTGGGGACGTTGGACTTTTGGATTTTTTGACAAAAGGATAAAGAGCCTGTCATTACCTTCTCGCGCGTCATCGCAATTAACCCCGCGCGTCATTGCTGTAGAGGTTAGATAATTCGGTAACAGAATTAGCTTTATAAGCTTAAGCTAAAGAGTTATGCGAAACATAAACAACGATCTAACCTTAAAACGGAATTATTTAAGTAAATACCGCTTCCTGATCAAAGAGTATGAACAGGTAAAGCTCGGAGAACACCCAACCTTTAGGTATGCCAAAGATTTTTATTCAGCGCATGATACCGATCCAAGAAGTTTTCTCAAGTATTATAACCGCTTTAAACAGTCGGGTAATGAATTGGACCTGTTGCCGGCCAAGCGCGGCCCGAAGTATCGTACACGACGTCCAGCTTCTGAAGATGAGCAACAAGTGCTCGACCTTCGGTTACGGGCTGTCAGCCATAGCGACACCCAAGGTTTGCGGGCGCGTTTCCTGCTCATGGTTATACCCGGTTTCTATGTCCAGGATAACTTCCCGCCGCGAAAACAATTGTTTTTCTTCAGCAGATATCGGTTCGGCATCTTCTGCATAGATACTGACCATATTGAGGTGAAAACCCAGCATAGCATCCGGTTTGGTAAAGGCCATCCAACTGGCAATATGCGCACCCCAGTCTCCACCCTGTACTATAAATGGTTTCTCGCCAAAAAGACAGGACATCAGCGCATGCATGAGTTCTGCAGCCCGGCGCGGGCCAATGATACCGGTAATCGGATTGGAGAACGCAAACCCGGGAAGTGAAGGAATGATTACATCATGCCCGTCTGCTGCAAGCAGGCTGGCAATGGCTTCAAATTCGAGAAAAGATCCGGGCCAACCATGTATCAGAAGCAAGGGTGGCTTTGTTCCGTTCCCTTTAAAATGTATGAAATGGAGGCGTTCGCCCTCAATGTCTACTGTATAATGCGGCAGGTGATTAAGACACAGTTCAACCTCACGCCAGTTGAACTGGTTCTGCCAATACTCAACCAGTCGTTTTAGGTCTGCAATCCCGACACCTGAGGCCCACCCACCTGCGTCCGGAAGCTGACTCCAGTCATATGCAGAAACCTTGGCCATAATGGTGGTCAAACGTTCATCAGAAATATCAATTTTAAAAGGGCTTATCTCTGGCGTTGCCATGTTTCAGTTTTTAGATTATAGTTTTGTTAACTGCATTCTTATTCGAACATTAGTTTAAAACTATTGTGACTGAAATTTGATTGCTTTTAAATTGTCAAATTTAGCTTCCTTAGACTTGTTATGAATAATTTGAGAAATGAAAGCAGGCTTTCATTATCTTTCTGTCTGATCATATATCATACATTTCCGGCTAAGTAAAAGTCAAATCCAGCTAATTTTATTACCCTGTAATGAAACTGTGTTCTCCTTCATCTTTTTAGATTTTTTGATTTATCGATTATCTTTCCTAAACCTTTATAGTAAATTTATCGATGATGCGACCTGTTGTTCAGTTACTTTGCCCTGATGGTCGCAAGTGGCATTACACCTTCCCAAAGGATAATGATAGTAGTAGCCACCCAATAGATGATTTTATTCTTTTTCATGTTGTTAAGGATTTATTACTAATTATTTGATTCCACGTATTTAACAAAATTGTTTAAGATAGACTGCCAGCCTTGTTTCTGAAATTCAGGATCGTTCTGTGTTTCCGGATCAAAAGTTGTTATAAGCCTGGTCTTACCATCCTCATCCGAAAACAATGTTGTAGCTGTTCTGCCGTCAGGCATGGTATAAGCTATTTCCTTGTGCAGGTCAACCTTATCATACGTACCTTCAAAATCAAAACCGAAGCTGCCATCTTTAGCTTCCATTCTGTGCTTAAACTTGCCGTTTAACCGAAGGTCGTTCTCACTATGCGGAGTATGCCAGCTTGGGTCGGGTGTGTTCCATTGCACAATGTCGGCGGGATCATTCCATGCCTGCCATACTTTTTCTACGGGAGCATTCACTGTTGCTTCTACCGTAATTTTTGTTTGTTTTGTCATCGCATCTGTTTTAATTAATTTTACAGTACAAAGATGCTACAGGCTACAAAATCAGGTCTGTTGTAAAAACGACAAATTTGGGTAGGATTACGACAAGAGATGTGTATCTTTATTCTAAACTTTTATGCAAATTTCCGTTTTCGTTCCCCAGTATGGTGTAATAGAAGCTGTTACGCCAGCATATAGAACCTTTCTCACGGCTAATGAGTTTTTAACTACATTTGGTAAAAAACCTGCCTTCAAAGTTGAGTATGTGGGCTTAAATGAATATGTACCTGCCAACAATGGCGAATACACGATAAAAACCGATAGACTGCTGAAGGATGTGAGCCATACGGACCTGCTCATTATTCCACCCACTTTCGGAAACACTGATATGGGGATCCAGGCCAATGCCGAAGCCATACCATACTTTAAAAAACTCCATGAAAATGGCACCAGCCTTGCCAGTTTATGTATAGGTGCTTTTCTGCTGGCAGAAACTGGACTGTTAAATGGAAAGAAGTGCTCTACTCATTGGGCACATATAACCGAGTTCAAAGAAAAATATCCACTGGTAGAGGTCGAAGACGGTGCCGTCATCACTGAACACGATAATATTTATAGCAGCGGTGGTGCAAGCAGCTTATGGAACCTGATTCTGTATCTGGTCGAAAAATTTTCCGACCGGGAAACGGCTGTCATGATCTCCAAATATTTTGCCTTGGATATTGGCAGGGACAGCCAATCCCAATTCGCCATTTTTAAGGGACAGAAGAACCATGGTGACGCTGGTATTAAAAAGATACAGGCTTATATCGAAGAAAATTATGAAGATAAGATCACCATTGAAGATATGGTAAACCTCATCAATGTTGGCCGCAGGACTTTTGAAAGAAGATTTAAAGAAGCAACTACCAATACACCGATGGAATACCTGCAACGGGTAAGAATAGAAGCTGCAAAGAAGTTCTTCGAAGCGTCAAGAAAGAATGTTACCGAAGTTATGTATGGCGTCGGGTATACCGATACCAAAGCATTCAGGGATATTTTTAAGAAAATAACAGGGCTTACACCAATAGAATATAGAAATAAGTTCGCAAGGGTGGCGAACGAGTACGACCTGGCGATCAAAGAATGATGCTAGAAAGAACAATACGGGAGCTAAAGCATCCACATTAATTGCCGTACAGTCGATCTTTTGCTCAACGAAAGTCTGCTTCCCGCTTATAGCTGTCCCTTTTAATTAGTGTGCACTGTCACCCATGTAATTTTAGCTAAGAATACAGCTTCATTTTTTCATTTGATAAAATTTGGCACTGAGACAATCCAAACCAACACTACCCTTACGAAATGAGAATTATTTTATTCGTCTTGGTAAGGATTGGAACAACCTGATCGCTTATTAAGCACCAAGTACACATCATTCTTTTTCTACTACTTTTAGCGCCTTAGTCATGACAGGATCTTTATGTGTCAGTACCTCCTGAATAGTGGGGACAGTTGTTGGTAATTTATTCCAGGATGCTTATGTCCGCTACTCATAAATCGGGTGTGGTAGTCGAAGGAAACACCCACAATTCTAAAAGGCCTGGAACTGTAGCAGGTCGATCGTATAAAATTTAAGCGTCTTGGCCGAAAGGTTCTTCTCGTACCGACAATGATTGAAAAACTCCGTCATCGCATCTTTAAAAATAAGCATAAGTATGGGTATCTAAGTGAATAAGGCCGAAGATGGCTCAATCCCGGGACACCCTATATATATTTTAATATTATTTGGATATTAAGCTTCTATTTTTCTTATATTCAGGGACTTAAACCAAAGGCCATGAGTTCACAATCCAAAATCAAAAACGGTGTCACTGTTAAGGCTTATTGCGGGGATGCGATGACGCTTTTAGCATTTGACTTAACTGAAAATCTGATAAAAGACTGTGTGGGGTTCACCATTCAGTTCAAAACGCCATTGGGTCATACCTTTTATTTGCCGAATCGTTTGAGTTTTACTGCCGCGCCCGTACCTGTGCCGGGCCAGTCGCCGCAACCGATGTCCTCGCATTCTTCGCTGGATTGCCCGATACAGAAATTTCGCTGGTTGCATGTGCCTTATTCGAGCAAGGAGAATACGGTGGAGTTTGGTAGTTATACCTATTATGTTATGCCACGGTATTGGAAAAGTAGCGCGCTGCAGCCTTTGGACGCTAATCTTACGGTTGATGTTTCCTTGGGATTAAACCCTTTTGTGAAAGATAAATTATCAATTTCTTTTACCCGCGGTTTTATGATCTCGCAGGCTTATTCTCGGAGGTTCGGTAACGACACCAGTTTATCGCCGGATGAACGAAAAATATTTTTTGATACCAGTCAGGTCAGCGGGCCCTATCCGGCCACAAGCGGTAATGTGGGTAATTTTAGCTATGCCGACCAGTTTGCCTAGATGGGCTGGCAGGCACGCAACGCGATCCTGAATTTGATTAAAGAAGTGACTGATGATGCCACCGGAAAGAAATCACTGGATGTGCTCGCCTATGACTTTTCGGAACCGGATATTGCCAAAGAACTGCTTGCTTTAGGCGTAGCCGGTAAAGTGCGCATCATTTTAGATGATCATGAAACGGACACGACGGACAAGGCTTATCTCGTCAAAAAAGATTTCGAGGATCAGTTTCGCGCCACCACACCGCAAGGGGTCCTTGTGCGGGGTTCTTTTAGCCGCCAGGCGCACTGTAAGGTGATGATCCTGAAAGATGACAACAAAGCCATCAAAGTACTGACCGGGTCCACCAATTTTTCCATCAACGGGCTTTGTGTCAATGCGAACCATGTCCTGATCCTGGATGACGAAAAAGTCGCCGACCAATATCTGCAAATATTCGAAGCCTCGCTGAGCCTGCTATCGAAGCAGCCGACCTGGACTATAAAAAAATTGAAGGGGCTATCCTTGTTTACCGATGACTTTAATATCAACCGGCCCGGACTGCCCAAAATGACGATCTCCTTTGCACCACATACCAAGGAAGCGGCGACGCGTATACTGGATCAGGTGAATGCCGTCATAGACGCTGCCCAGGGCAGCGTATTATTCGCCGTGATGCAACTGACCAGAGTGACAGGCGGATCCGTCGTCAAGAAATTGCGGGATATGCACAACACTCGCGCGCTTTTTAGCTACGGCATTACCGATATGGCCGACGATATCGCGGTTTACCGGCCCGGCGCCACGCGGGCACGGCTGGTCAGCACGCAATTGCTGGCGTCCACACTGCCAAAGCCCTTTAGCAAAGAGGTAAGCACCAGCCAGGGCCACCGCGTCCACCACAAAATGGTCGTGCTTGATTTCAACGACGCTAACCCCATCGTGATCTGCGGCTCATCCAACCTGGCCCAGGGCGGCGAAGAACAAAACGGCGACAACCTGCTCACCATTTACGACAAAGATGTCGCCACCGTTTTCGCCATCGAAACCATCCGCCTCATCGACCATTTCCACTTCCGCGCCGCTATCGCCACGGCGACCGACCGCAAACCGCTGCTGCTGAAACAAAACAACTCCTGGCTGACCGATGCCTACAAAGACGGCGAAATGGACTGCACCGACCGCAAATACTTCATCAAGTGAGCGGTACGAACCAATATACAGTCGACCTGCCGGCGGGAGTGGTCATCTATGATAGGGGCGAATAGCGTTCCATGGAAACACTGAGTAGTTTAAATTAAAAACCAAATTGCTAGCTTAAACGAATGAATGCGGCTTTCGCGCATGATTTGAGCGAACCTGCCTACGCACTGGGCAAACATTGATATAACCTACAACCCGTTACGGGATAGGAGCGACATCTGCGTAGCAAATATGGCGAATAGCCCGGTCCCAGCGGTAGCCGGGAAACGGCATAATAAATCCTGACAATAGTCGTATCTTTTTGACAATACGTTCTTTCACTTGCTGGGCAAAGAGGATATTACCCGTAATTTGATTTTTTAACCAGTCGTTTAATATCCTTGATCCATATTTTTCGGCCATCCGTTTCCAAAATACCATCTTCTTTAAATTCCTTTAACAGGCGGATCACATTTTCCTGGGCAATCCCAGCCAAACTAGCCAGATCCATCCTGGAGATATTTAAAATAATCTCTTGCTCACCGGATCCTTCATCTTTAAACTTTTCCCTTAACACGATCAGCGCAATGGCAAGCCGTTCTGTCGCGGTCCTTTGTGAGATCACGGAAATACCATTGGCCAGCACACTAAACTCATGGCTCAGTGTTTTCAACAAGCGTCGGGCAAAAACGGGTGATTTATCTAAAATAGTTAAAAAATCTTCTTTAGGAATAAAACTAACTAGGCTATCTTCCAATGTGGCGGCAGAATCAGGACAACGTTCTTCCGCTAAGATCGCATGGTATCCGATCAGTTCGCCTTTGTTGGCTACATAGATGATCTGCTCCCTGCCACTCCTGTCAACTTTATACTTTTTTATTTTTCCCTGGTGGATAAAATAAATACCGGAAGGCACAACACCTTCCTTGAAAATGATCTCACCTTTTTGATATTTCTGCGCCCCCTGCCGGGAGATCAAAAAGTTGTAATCTTCTTCTGAAAGGGTATTTAGAACAGACTGTGTTGTGAATTCCCATTTGTCAATTGGAAAGATTCCAGATAGGCTCATGGTACAAAGATACGAATTTATTGAAGCCTATTTGGTCAGCTGCCGTGAGCCGTGTGTGTAAAACGCTTAACACCGGGAAGATATAACGTCGATATTTATCGGCAAAAACTGATAAATATCAGCCCGTATGCTGATGTCTTACCATAACGTTGCGGGTGCTAAAGCTCTAATTTTGTGTATGATGAAAGATGATCCGTTTTTGCCTCTGCCACTCGGTTCCGGGGATCAGATCAAACCAGAAATAATCCGATCGCTGAAACGCGACACGGTCAATAAACTCTTATTTAGCAACAATACGGAATTTGATTGGCTATGCCCCAAACATCTTCAATTATTATCGCTCAAACATTTCACTCCATTGCCTATTGCTCAAAAAGCTGCCCAGTTCTTATCTTTACCTAACACCAGGGTGCTCGATATTGGTAGTGGCACCGGTAAATTCTGTTTGACCGCGGGTTATCATTTCCGGGAAACTTTTTTTTACGGAGTGGAGCAAAGACATGAATTACATCATTTGGCAGAGGAAATTAAAAGATGCACGAATCTGCCAAATGTGAATTTCCTTTACGGGAATGTCACCCAGATTAATTTTAAAGAGTTTGATCATTTCTATTTTTATAATTCATTCTATGAGAATATTGATCAAATTAATAAAATCGATGATACGATCGAATTATCAGAGGGGCTATACAACTACTATACCCAATACCTTTATATGGCGCTGAGTGCAAAGCCTTCAGGTACGCGCCTGGTCACTTTTCACAGTTTAGAACAGGAGATTCCTCCTGACTATAGGTTGGCAGATGTTTCCTACGATACTTTGCTAAAAATGTGGATCAAAGAATAGCCCAAATAAATGTATTCGGATTTTTAACTGCTCTCTCCGGAGTTTTGAAACGATAAAAAAGACAGCAATATGCTTCATGATACATTAAGTCCGTCCCTTTTTGACAAAGACCATATTTTTGACGATCTCTACCCCGAACATATCCAGGCATTATCGGCTATGCACTGGACCTCTGTTGATATCGCTAAAAGGGCGGGAGAATTCCTGGCCATTCCAAACGCCAAAGTATTGGACATCGGGAGCGGCGTTGGAAAGTTTTGCCTGGTAGCGGGCTTTTTCCATCCAGAAACGACATTCTGCGGTATTGAACAGCGGAGCGAACTATTTACCTTCGCAGAAATAGCCAGGGAGGAGATTGATTTACCCAATGTGAATTTCCTTCACGGCAACCTGATTGATCTGGACTTTGATAATTACGACCACTTTTATTTTTATAACCCTTTTTACGAAAACATCGAACCCCACAGCCGGATCGATTATGCTGTAAAAACTTCATTTGAGCTTTATGACCGCTATAGCCGGTTTGTTTATGAAATGCTGGACAAAAAGCCACCGGAAACAAGGTTGGTAACATTCCATGGGGCCGATAGTCAAGTTCCCCTAAGTTACCAGTTGGTCGGTAATTCCTATAGCAGGTTCCTGAAAATGTGGATCAAGGAATGAGTTCCTGAACCGGTATTGTAATTCAAGTATTTATAAAGAAAGCACTGCATTGATTAAATAAGGAATGGTAAAAACATCAAAATCACGGGCTATGCTGCAGGCCAAATGCCCGCGCTGCCGCAGGGGAAACATGTTTGAGGGGGCCACTTACAGCCTCGGCTCTAACAAAATCAACCTGAATTGCCCGCATTGCCAAATGGTTTTTGAGATCGAACCGGGTTATTTTTATGCGGCGATGTATGTGAGCTATGCCATGAATGTCGCAGAGGGAGGTTTTTTATGGGTAGCTACTTTCCTGGTCACCGGAAATAATGATTCACCCTGGCTATATCTTACCATGATCCTTGGCGGCTTATTCATCCTTTCACCGCTGAATTTCCGTTACTCCCGTGTGATATTGCTTTACTGGCTGTCACCAAAAGTACATTATCATCCCGAACTTGATATAGATACGCCTG
This sequence comes from Mucilaginibacter pocheonensis, assembly GCF_031456535.1. Lineage (NCBI taxonomy): Bacteria > Pseudomonadati > Bacteroidota > Sphingobacteriia > Sphingobacteriales > Sphingobacteriaceae > Mucilaginibacter > Mucilaginibacter pocheonensis. Next base: position 1,085,461 of record NZ_JAVDUU010000004.1, on the reverse strand, counting down.
TTGATGGGAATAATTATAAATGGTTTAAATAATGAGCACCATAATAAATTTGTTCAAACCAAAGTTGATCGATACTCTTAAGGATTACACACCGGCGCAATTTTACAAAGATATAGTGGCTGGTGTAATTGTAGGTATCGTGGCCTTGCCTTTAGCGATAGCCTTTGCCATAGCCTCCGGTGTATCCCCTGACAAAGGAATTTTTACCGCTATTATTGCCGGGCTCGTCATATCCGCTTTGGGAGGCAGTCGGGTACAGATCGGTGGACCTACGGGTGCCTTTATCGTCATCGTCTATGGCATCGTCCAGCAGTTCGGCGTCAGCGGTTTAGTTATCGCCACTTTTATTGCCGGAATTCTATTGATCATCACGGGGGTGGCCAAATTGGGCAATACCATCAAATACATTCCTTATCCCCTGATCATTGGTTTTACCACCGGGATAGCGGTCATCATTTTCTCATCTGAAGTCAAAGACTTTTTAGGTTTAAAAATGGGAAGTGTTCCAGCTGATTTTATTAGTAAATGGATAACATATGGTCAGCACTTGTCTTCTGTAAATCTATATGCTGTATTCATCGGGGTCTTTACTTTACTGACCGTTTTGCTGTGGCCCAAAATAACCTACAAGATCCCGGGCTCATTAATCGCTATTGTGATCAGCACATGGGCAGTTTGGTTCTTTCATCTACCAGTAGAAACCATTGGTAGCCGTTTCGGGGCTATCCCTTCTTCTTTACCACGCCCGGTAATTCCAGGCATTAGCTTGGCAACTATCCAGCAATTGATCAGGCCTGCCTTTACCATCGCATTGCTGGGCAGTATCGAGTCTTTATTATCAGCGGTTGTCGCGGATGGCATGACCGGCGGGAACCACCGTTCTAATACAGAACTGATCGCTCAAGGATTTGCGAATATCTGCTCTTCCATTTTTGGAGGCATTCCTGCAACCGGCGCGATTGCAAGAACAGCCACTAATGTTAAAAACGGCGGACGAACACCCATTGCTGGGATCATCCACGCTATCACCCTGCTCCTGATTATGCTTTTTGTAGGCAAGTGGGCGGCACTGATCCCCATGGCAACGCTTGCAGGTATATTGATCGTGGTCGCCTGGAATATGAGCGAGATGGAAAATTTCATTGCGGTATTTAAAGGCTCAAAAAGTGATGCCGCCGTTTTACTGACCACCTTCGGGCTTACCGTCCTGGTGGACCTGACCGTTGCTATTGAAATTGGAATGATCCTGGCTGCATTCTTGTTTATGCGTAAAATGATGCAGACAAGCTCGGTACAGCAGGCTTTTTTTTCGAAGGATCAGTCACCTGATGTTGAACTTAATAGTAAAGATATTCCAAAAGGTGTTGATGTTTTTGAGATCAATGGCCCATTCTTTTTTGGTGTTGTCTATAAATTTAAAGATGCGATGAAAGTACTGGAGAAGCCAGCGCGGGTATTGATCATCCGGATGGGGAACGTACCTGTTATTGATGCGACTGGTATCAGGGTATTGAGGGATGTTCATGACGAAATAAAAAAGAAAGGAACAAAACTCATCCTCTCCGAAGTGAATAGTAAACAGGTACTGGCTGAGTTAAATAAAGCACGTTTGTCATTTCAGATTGGGAAAGCCAATATCAGAGACACTTTTGAAAAAGCTTTAAAACGGGCGAGTGACGTTTTATAAGAAGCCATTATTTACCAAATGCATCGACAGCGAAATATGAATTATCCTGAACAACTAAACTATACAACGGGCCATCAATGGATCCGTTTTGAAGCACAATATGCTTTTATGGGCATAACGGATTTTGCGCGAAAGGAACTAGCGGACATTATTGTTGTTACTATCCCTTATTTGAATAAACGGTAGAAAAAGAGCGGTTTATAGGCAGCATTGAAGGAGCCAAAACAGTATTGGACCTGTTCATGCCAATAACAGGGATTATTGTGGAGATCAATCCTGAGATACTCAAAAAATCTGGATTAGTGAACAATGAGCCTTATCATGCCTGGCTCGTTAAAATAGAACCAGCCATATCTGACCATGAAAAGCAGTTACTGATAGCTGATGAATATAAGACCCTCATCTGGCAGTTGAATAAAACGAAGATAAATGTATAAGAAACTTCATCAATAGGATAACACAATTTACTGACACATTAGCAATTAAAGCCAAAGAACTTATCCTATTTCGGGGCTTGGCCAAGACACTGAAGTAATCATTGGCGGTAACCCGGTATTGATGCTTGGTCTTAGATATGGTAGCGCAAGGTTATAGCCCTGCTTATCGTCAGTATCAATCCCGGTTCAAGTGATCTGTTCTCTTCCAGACCTACTTCCATCCACAATTTATCTTCATTCAGGATAAGTGTATAACTTTTACCATCTAAAAGAATTTCAATGGCAAGATTCTTTTTACTCGGAGCGGAGATAATATAATAGATATAGTCTTGCTGATTATAATTTACACGTAAAGGAAATTCGATCATAGTTAAATAGAAATAGAGTTGAATCACTGGGTATATAAATGAGAAATAACGGATACCAGATCCCCAACACAAATATTTATCGTGAATGCCCGTTGACCATATGGCTTTGTGATTGATGCGATTGTTTGTTAAAAGGACTCATCAAATAACTCATTAAACAGATAACTTTCTCTATAAGTTATTTTACCGGCTATAATTCCTTTTTTATTGAGTGACAAAACCACAATAAAATCATTCACCCTAACCGATGGTAAAAGCTTATGTAATTCGACCATAACTTGATCTTTAGCTATGCTTATCACAGCCCTGGAAGCGGATACTTTTACAAAGTCAGCAGCGATCCCGCATAACAATCTAAATTAAAATTACAGGCTATAAGGGGATGATCAAAAATAAACCCGGCTTTATGCAGATCATACCCTATAAAGAATTGATCCTTGATGCTACTTCCTTTTTTTGATAAACTCATCAGGTGTTTTGATATCCGGTTCTCCTTATTTCCTTTCAATGGTTTCGGTCTCCCGATAGTCAAAAGTACTTTAAAGTTCAGCCGCTACGGGAATAAAATATCAGCCCTGATACTGATATTTATCAGGTTGTGCTACCTGTTAAGCACTTGAACCACTATCATAAAATAAGCCAGGTCAGTTCTGACCTGGCTTTTTCCCAAAACAATTTTTAAACTATTATTGATTGTTTTTCTTTTCTGTGACTTCTTTACGAATATCAGTTGCAATAACTTTTAATTGTTGCATGGCATTTCTAAGCCGGGTTCCCGCAGCTTTGTTGCCTTTTTCGTAAAAGCTGACCACGTCGCTTTCTGCAGAAGCCACCAGGTCTTTTACCGATTTGAATTTTTCCATATGTTTTTATTAAGTAAATGAATGATGTTTGTTCTTCGCTCCTTTTTGAAAACAAACATCTAAAATTAAGATTTTTTAGTATAAACAGTTTTTCGGACAAGCATTGACCTCCCTTTTTATCATTCGGGCCAATATTGCCATCAACAAAATACGGGGTTGAATGAATGACTATTTTATTTGGCTTTGCACAACGGGGAGCCGGCAGACACAGGCTTCCAACAACTGCCCCGGATATCTATCAACACCACTGTTCCGGATGCTGTAGCATCAATAGCAACATAACCTAAAGCGATCCTCGTTTTTAATGTCGAAGATTGGGTACCTGAGGTAATCGTTCCTATAGGTTCACCATCCAGGTTCAGGACGCGGTAACCGAGGCGTGGGATACCCCTCGCTGTCATCCGGATCCCAGCTAATTTCAGTTTCGTTCCGATTTTTTTTTGCTCTTGTAAAATCGCTTTGCCGTTAAAATCTTTATTGAATTTGGTTATCCAGCCCAGCCAGGCTTCCAAAGGCGTGGCATGATCGTCAATATCGTTGCCATACAAACAATAACCCATTTCTAATCGGAGGGTGTCCCGTGAGGTACTACCTCCTGCTGTATGTCTTTGTCTCTGCCCGTTCCCTGGGCAAAGGCAACCTGGCTGCGATCCGTATAAAGATAATACGTCTCCAGCTTGGAAATAATTTCTACGGGGTTGGTTCTTGTATACCAGGCGCCTGCGATCCGCTTCACGAATTGCGCGCCCATTTAATAATAAATATGAAAATCACTTCTATGTAGACATTGTCGGGAATGTAGAGATAGATTTTGAGAGTTTTGTTACGAGATTTGAATCGGTAAAACAACGCTTGAATTATGTCTGATTTTTGATTTACCAAGCGCTTTATAAAGATTCCCTATAAGACATTGATGTTTCGATGAAAACTGCTGCAAAAGATAATCTCTATTGTTTAGTCGCCAAAACGTAACTGTGGGTCAGTTATTGGATGAACAGCCTAGAATATATCGCCATTATTAATCTTTTCCGCAATACCAGCCGCCAGTTCTTCCTGCTTCGGACTCTCATTAGCTTCCTAATCATGCATAATTAATATGCTGATAATGAAAACAATACAATTGATGTAAAAATTCAACAATCGATTGCGATAAAATGTTATTAATGGCAAAAATTAATCAATTATTTATTTTTTATTAATCGCCAACTCTTGATTCGTATAAAATTATAAACCCGATACACTATCTGTTTCCGTCCCATTGGCAACCGGCCAGTGTATCTTATAAACCAACAAATTATGTATCGCTATCACCTTTACCCGCCGTAGGTATGCAAATGTAGTACACTGCCATTTGCCCGAAAAAGGTAAACCAAAAACCAATAAAAACTTAATCATTACAGAGAATCAATATGAAAAAACTTAGATACTTACTTATCATTTTCTTTCTTTTCCCGTTAAGTTTGCTTGCACAGCAAACCACCATCGGCGGAAAAGTTATAGACTTAACCGATGGGGCCACACTTCCGGGGGTAAGTGTAAAAATTAAAGGAACCTCAACCGGCGTCATTACCGATGCTGACGGAAAGTTCAAGCTTAGTGTACCTGGACCCAACACCGTTTTACAACTGTCATATATCGGTTATGTAACTCAGGAAATTGTTGTTAAAGACATTGAGGATGGTACCATAGCTTTAAAGACCACGAATAAAAGTCTTGACGAGGTAGTAGTTGTAGGTTACGGTGTACAAAAAAGGGCAACCATAACAGGCTCTGTGGCAACACTGCAAAGCAAAGAGATCACCACTACCAAAAATGAAAGCGTAGTGAAAATGTTAACCGGTAAGATACCGGGGGTATGTATAGTTCAAACAACCGCCGAACCGGGCACTTACGCTAATAATTTAAATATCAGGGGGTACCAGGGAGCTCCGTTAATTGTAATTGATGGTGTAATTGGCGGCGACCAGTCAACTATTGGCCGTATGGACCCGAATGAAATTGAAAGCATTTCGGTACTAAAAGATGCTGCGGCTTCTATATACGGTATGCGTGCGGCGGGCGGCGCGATATTGATCACTACAAAAAAAGGTTCAAAAAATGGGAAGCTCAATATCAACTATTCGGTAAATGATGCTATCCAGACTTTTTTGGGAATGCCCGAAGGCGTAGGTGCTGTAGATTTCATGATGCTTACTAACGAGAAGATTAAGCGCGATTTTGCCAATAACTTTGTGCGCAACGTAACTCCGCAATTTTCTTATGCCGATATAAGGCCCTGGATTGACGGCACTTACAAATCGCCTGATTGGACTGATATGGTTTTCAGAAAACCTAGGTCCCAGTTTGGTAACCATGCGGCAAAAAAGCTAAATTAGTGCTCTAATCATGCTCGACAATTTTTTTAATAAACTATCAAAGACGATAACGCTGACAGAAGCTGACAAAGCAATTTTCAGGCAGCATGTTAGTGTAAAGAGGCTGAGAAAACATCAATATCTGTTGCAGGAAGGAGAAGTTTGTAAATCGGTTGCCTTTGTATGTAAAGGTATGCTCCGCTCTTATCTGGTGGACAAAAAAAATAATGAACACATTATACAATTTGCACCAGAGGGTTGGTTTATTTCCGATCTAAACAGTTTTATAATGGAAGATATTTCCAATCTGAATATTGAGGCAGTAGAAGATTCTGAATTGATATTGATAAGCAAAACTGCACATGTATATCTGGAAACCGCTGTTCCCGGATTTTACAAGTTTAATTATATGCAGTATCGCGGTGCCTATATGTCGCTGCAAAAAAGATTAACAGACATATTCATGTTGTCGATCGAAGAAAGATACACCAAACTCTTAAGTATATACCCTGATATTACGCAGCGAGTACCACAACACATGATCGCTTCGTATCTCGGGTCGACACCTGAAACGCTAAGCCGTGTTAGAAAAAAAATCTTTGTAAAAAAAGACTAACGCATTGATTCATTGATTGAAATCAATATTATTTCTTGATTCATGTCAAGATATTGGAATTAATTTCCCTCTATTTTTACACTGAAACTTCCAGTCGTCAAATTAAGCATTGAAATGCAGGTATGTCAGCGCCGAGGTATTCGTTTAACTAAAGAAACCCATTATTAAAACATGAAGAAATTATTACCGTTTGCGGCGATGCTGCTTTTACAAACCTCATTATTTGCCCAAACCACCACCTGGAAAAATGATAAAATGCATTCCAGGCTTAAGTTTACTGTTACCCATCATTTGCTTTCGGATGTAGATGGTTTGTTCAAAAAATTTGATGTGACCATAACAGCAGCCAAACCCGATTTCAGCGATGCCGTTTTTGAGCTTTCAGCAGACGTGTCTTCAATCAACACGGAAGTTGAAATGCGTGATAATGATCTGAGAAGTGCTAACTTTTTTGATGCCGCGAAATATCCGGCTATCATTTTCAAAAGTTCATCAATAAAGGCAGACGGAGCAAACAAGTATAAGCTTACCGGCAACCTTACCATGCATGGCGTTACAAAACCTGTAACAGTGGATCTTTGGTATCGTGGCACAAAAGAGAACCCAAATAGCAAAAAAAACGATGCCGGTTTCAAATTGAGGGGTACATTAAAGCGTTCAGACTTTGATATTGGTTCGGGCACTCCCAACGTACTTGTAAGCGACGAGGTTGAAATTGAAGCCGACGGAGAGTTTGCAAAAGCTAATTGACAGTTCCGGTCATGCAACTTAGATTCATGGGTCAACATGATGCGCGCAAATCACGGAATCAGGCCTATTATCTATTAAAAACAATGCGCTCTTGGTTGCCATTTTTCTTAAATTACAATATGATGAACAAATACATCATTGCCATTGCAGTTGTATTAGCCACTCTTGTCACTAACCGGGCTTTTGCTCAATTACCCGTGATACCGCTTGCAAATCAAAAATCCTTGTTACAAAGCGGCGACCCTAAACTTGCGGCCAATAAAAAACTGGTGTACGATTGCTGGCGGGAAGTGTTGGAAGCTGGCCATCTTGAATTAGCAGATAAATATCTTGCCGAAAGCTATATGCAACATAACCCAAATGTTCCCACAGGACGAAAAGGATTTGTTGAATTATTTTCAAAATTTGCAAAACCCAGGCCAATTGTGGATACCATAAAAGCGCCTGTTGTCGCTATTGTAGCCGAGGGCGACCTGGTGGTAATAAGTTTTGCTGCGAAATTGCCGGAACCAACCGACAGCACGAAGACCTATACTACAACATGGTGTGACATGTTTAGGATTGAAAACGGCAAACTGGCGGAACATTGGGATGGGGCGCAAAAAACAAAGAATTAATATTGTTCTGCCGGTTTAGCCGCGGAAAATACAGATAGTGAAATTACAGGCGGACGGATCAGGGAACTGAATAACATCTGTTCAAAATCATTTAATACTAAATTATGTACGTGTCAAACAGAAGGAAATTCTTAGTGCAGTTGTCAGTTATTACCGCGGCTATTACCCTTCCTAAATTTGCGAGGTCTTCAGTTCAGGCTGATGATGAATTCGTAATAGCCGAAGCCGTTGAGGGCAAGCTCAGGGGGATCAGAAAGGATGGGGTTTGTTTATTTAAGGGCGTTCCTTACGCCGGAAGGCTCTCGGGCGACAGGCGGTTTAAAAGGCCTGCCAAACTGGAGCCATGGCAGGGTGTCAGGGATGCATTGGAGTTTGGGCCGCCGGCTATTCAGGGTGACACTTTCAACCCCTCTTCAAGAGAAGATTGCTTGTTTCTTAATATCTGGACACCTGCTAATGATGGCAAAAAGCGGCCGGTAATGGTTTATAATCACGGCGGCGGTTTTGCAAACGGCTCGGGCGCGGCACCGGGCCAGGATGGTACAAACCTGGCAAAACTCTTTGATGTAGTAGTTGTAGAAACAAACCACCGGCTGGGGTTAATGGCTTTTCTGTATTTGGAAGATATTGCAGGCCCGGAATATGCGGGTTCTGGTAATAATGGCCTCCTGGATATTGTTGATGGCTTAAAATGGGTGAAAAAGAATATTGCAGCTTTTGGTGGAGATCCCGGCAATGTGATGATTTTTGGAGAATCAGGCGGTGGCGCAAAAACAAGCTGTTTATATGCTATGCCGGCAGCGGCGCCCTATTTTAATAAAGCCTCTATCGAAAGCGGGCCGGGGCTTAGGATGCTGCCAAAAGAAGCGGCAATGGAAATGACCAAGCTGGTATTCCAGGAACTCAACATCGATCTGAAAGACTGGAAAAAAATCCTTGATGTCCCCGTTAAGGATCTGATTGATGTTCAAAATAAAGTTCCCCGACTTATGGCCAACAGCGACTACATCCGCAAACACGGCGTTGTTGGTTTCGTTCCTAACAATTTTGCACCGGTAGTAGATGGTGTTGCACTGCCCCACGATCCTTTCGATCCGTTTGCGCCGGAGATATCAAAAGATAAGCCGCTGATGACCGGCTGGAATGAAGATGAATGGGCATTTTTTGCCATGTATTCACGCGATGTAGGCCCGCTGAAAAGCGATTTTACATTTGAGGCATTGCAAGCAAAATTTGAACCGGAGTTTGGCGCTGATACGAAAAAAATAATTGAGACCTACAGGCGAACCCGGCCGAACGCTTCGGCAAGTGATATTTGGATGGCTGTAAAATCAATTAATATGATGGGGCTTGGAACGATAGCCATCGCAGAAAGAAAAGCGGAGCAGCACGGCGCGCCTGTATACCTGTATAACTTTGGCTATAAATCGGAAGCGAAAATCCCTGATACGGATTATCCTTTTGGTACGCCGCATGCCATGGACATTACATTCAAATTCAATAACGAAGTGCCGGGGGCAAAGCCCGGTTTTTTGAGCGGAAGCAAGCCTGAGCGCTTTGTTGCATCACATCATATGGCGGAACTGTGGACGACCTTTGCCCGGACCGGCAAACCTGCCGCCAAGGATGTTCCCGAATGGCCTGCCTATAACTTGAACGACAGGCCAACCATGCGCATTGATACAACTTGCGAAGTAATCAATGACAGGTTTAAAGAGGAACTGGCTATGTGGCGGTCTATCGGGCGAATTAGCTATCACCCGCTTAATTCAAGGTGAACGCATGATGCGTTTGGCTTTCCAATCGCCCCAGGCGACCGTTACATCTAACACCTCAGTCAATTCTTCACCAAAAACGCTAAGATAATAACTAACCTACGGCGGATCACGTTTTCAGTACGCCTTATCAATTTAATCTCAGTTCATCGCATCATTCACTATCTTGCTATCCACAAACTGTTCAAAGGTTATAACTTCCCATCTTTCAATTTCCATACATGGGCTACCCTGGCTTCAAATGGTTTGCCAGTATTTTTATAGGTGCCTGTATAGGTGCCATAGGCAACCACTTTATCATCCTTTTTTCAGGTGGAACATTGGCTTCTATTTTGGCTGGAATAATTCGATCAAATTTCCCGATGGATCGATAAGCAATATTTGAGAGCCGCCGGGACCGGTAATGATATCATTACGAAAGTGCAATCCCTCCGATTTAAGTTTAGCCACTTCAGCTTCCAAATCGTCAAAAATAAGTTGAAAACGATTCCATCCGCCAGGAACAGGTAGTGATCCGTCAGGCATCGCTCTCCCGGCAGAACTCGTCCTCGAACTTAATAATAATCTTGCGTTTCCTTTGGTTACTGCTGCAAACGCAGGAGCGGCATTTGTCATCAGTGTAAAACCAAGGTATTTCGTGTAAAAGTCAACTGCGCTGTCAACATTTTCTACGATGTACCGGATATTTACGTTATTGGTATCCATAAGAAAAATTTTATCAGTTGAGATTAGTGTTTACTTTTCTATAACGAAGAACCAGCCAGCTAAACGTTATTCCAGCCAGGCTGAGTATCAGCGCAAAAATCGCTCCGGCTTTTCCGCTGCCAGATCCGAAAACAGCGCCAACAGAATTACTGAGGTGAAGTATGCCAAGGATAACTCCAGTCAACCCTAATGTTAAAGCAATCATGGCTCCATTTTTCCCTTTACCTGGCCCAATCTGTTTAATCGAGCGTCTCCTTGCAGACAATCCAATGATTAAGCTTCCTAGTCCCGCAGCAACGCCAACGAGCGCTTTAGCCCGTCCAGGGGTTACACCTTTTACATAGGAAGTGTTTTCCCCTTTTTGACTTGTTTGTGAAAATGCTTTTTCAGTTGGCAAAAACGATAAGCCACTTATAATGCAGACCGATAAGATATAAAGAATATAGTTTTTCATATGAACCTTGTTTTGATGTAAAACTATCTTTCAGGAAACCATGGAAATTGTAAAAAAGCGACATTTTATTTTTTAAACTCAATTGTGCCCCGGTCAGTAGCCGCGATCGTTTCTGGTTTGAAATAGTCTTTCGGACTATAACCAGAAAATTTTTGAAAATCGTGGATGAAGTGCGATTGATCATAATAGCCATAATCGTATGCTATTTGAACCAATGGTTTATTTTGAAAAGGTTTATTTAGGAGTGAGTTAAACCTCATAATCCGCAAAAACAATTTGGGATTGAAACCGGAAAGTTCCTTAAATCTTCTCTCAAACTGTCTTAATGATAGAAAGTGATCATCGGCTAAAGTTTTTACGGAAGTTATTGGCTGTGTCCCGGAAATCATCTTGATGAATGAAAGGGTCTTTGAGTATTCGGTATGAATGTTCTTCAGCCGCGCTTCCAAAAAGTTAGATACAAGTTTAACCCGTTCGTTATTGTCCGGAGCCAACATTATTTTTTCTTGAAGAATTTCGCCGTCATTACCGCAGAGCATTTTCATATCTGCATAGTGGTTTGTTAGCTCATTTGCCGGGATGCCAAATAGTTGCATAAAAGCTTGAGGATATAAATAACAGGCAAAAATTCCGAAATCTGCGTTGGAGGCTACCTTGCTAAAGGTCTGCGTCTGTCCATAAATCCCGGGAGATAATGTTTGTTCCTTTTCAGACTCAGACATGTATTTGAATTGACCTTTGTAGCAAAAAATAAGTTCAGGACACGAATAGGCAAACGCGTGATGCACAAATGGGTTATCTATTGAAGCGTTACCCTCTAAAAACCAAAAGAACCGCACATGGTCAGTAAGTTGTAGTGGAGGTTGAATGATTTTAAAGTTCATTTTTAGTTGTTTAAGTCATTTGCCAACTCGCCTAACCTTCGCAAACTGTCCCGGAGATGTACTCAGGAGTTAGTTGTGATCAATAACTAGATCCATAGCTCGTTTACGCGAAGGATCATCTAATAAATTAACGATACCCCAATTAAAAATCTGATCGATCAGTCCGCGTAACGAGGATCCTTTTTCAGTTAAAAAGTAGAAGACTTCTTGCGGATAGCTGCTTACTCTGATTTCCCGCTCAATAAGGCCTTGATTTTCCATCTCTCTCAATTGTTCCGTTAGTACCTTTCTGCTGATCTTTGGCATCCGCTTTTGCAGCAAACCAAATCTATTAATATCATGCTGAACAAGATAAAGAATGATGGGTTTCCACCTGCCGCTTATCAACTCGATGGTTTTACCAACCGGACAACTATAAGTATCATATTCTTTTGCCTCCATAATCCCTTTGAAAAAAGTTAATAGTTACCGTTTGGTAACTTCTTGATTGCGTTATAGGTACAGCTTAGTTTTGCTTTCACAAAAATAAGATATTTTATGTTGGGCATATCAAATCAGGAACAAAGAAAGGTAACCTTTTACAGTATTATACTAATGACACTAACCTCGGTACATCACATATACGGCGCGATAATATACCATACGCAATGGCGTTTGCACGTACTGCTGTTAAGCGTCCCGGTAATTATCATTACATTATATTTAAACTGGTTACTTAGTCGAAATGGCAATAGCGGTAATCGTTACTCATTTTGGATATATTGGACGATTACCTTATTAGTCCCGATTATTCTGATCGGCTTGTTTGAAGGTATATACAACCATATCCTAAAAAATATCCTTTTTTTTGGCGGTGTGTCAAAAAATAGCATGAGCAAGCTTTTTCCCCCGGGAATGTATGAAATGCCCGACGATATCTTTTTTGAAATAACGGGCATGATGCAAGGAATAGTTGCGGTTGTGCTCACCGTGTATTTTATCCATTTAACCAAACGGATGACGCAAACAAAAGACCGTTAATGATTTAATAAAAATAATTGTGTTACGCAGTTTTCTGTTTTTAAAACGATTTAACATGAAGCATAAAGTTCCAATGATACTTTCTTTATTGCTTTGTTCATTTTTGTGGTTTGAAATCTCCTTCAGAATAGCTCAGTTTTTCAGGAAAAAGCATCCCTACTAAATATCCTTGCCCTGCAACGGGCGGATCATCAAATAACCGATGCAACATTCTCGGGTTTAAAATGGCCTTTTTTGCTATCGGCCGAATGCTTAAAGGTTCTAATTTTGTTCCATGATTTTGTTCAGCTACATCCCTTAGATGCGCCGACGGGCTACATTCTTAGGCATATGGGACGTTTAAAAAAGTTCCTCAACGGCAGTGTTCGGTCAATGTTATAGTGGTTAATAAAGCTGTAAAGCGTTATATCCTTCCTGAACTTTCTGGTTAACGCCGTGTATCTGTTTCCAATTTAACAGGCGTATCGGCGTCAGAAACAACAGCTATCTTCCAACATTATCACCCCACGTCAAATTATTTAAAAAAAGTTTGACAGTATCTAAAAAGTTTTTACTTTTATAACATAATAGACCAGAATAGACCAATTAAATCAAAATCAATTATGAAAAGAAAAGTACCTAAAACACTGGGGCTTGTTATGTTTTGCTGTGGCATGTTATGCAGTATTCAACAAGCTTTTTCCCAGCAGCTTAAATCAATTTCGGGGCTCGTGAAGGATGAGCAGGGGATACCTATGCCCTCGGTAAGTGTAAGCCTTGTGGGCACTTCGCAAGGCACCGTTACAAATACTGATGGGGCTTATAAGCTCAGTGCGCCCCAAAATGCCATGCTTTTATTTTCTTTTATCGGTTATGAAAAACAAACGGTAAAAGTCACCGCCAACTGGGACGGTAACGTAATCATGGTCCCGGATAAAAAAACAAAAGACCTGAATGAGGTTGTTGTGGTGGCCTACGGTACGCAAAAAAAAGCTAACCTAACCGGTTCGGTAGCTTCAATCGGCTCAAAAGAGCTGCAAGACAGGCCCGTTACCAATCTTAATGACGCTTTACAGGGCACCATGGCCGGCGTTACTGTTACCACAACCGGTGGACAGCCAGGCACTTCGGGTAACATTAATATCCGCGGTATCGGAACGTTAAACAACAGCGATCCGATGGTGGTAGTTGATGGGATCATCGGTAGTTTATCAGATGTGAACCCGAATGATGTGCAGTCTGTTTCAGTATTGAAGGATGCGGCATCAGCGTCAATTTACGGATCGAGAGCTGCTAATGGCGTGATACTGATCACTACCAAACGTGGTAAAAGCGGCAAAATGCAGGTAAACTATAATGGTTATTTTGGTAAACAGAAACCATCGAACCTGCCCGATTTTTTACCATCGTGGCAGGCGGCTACCCTTTACAATCAGGCTCTGGCCAACGAAGGACAAACTCCTTACTGGACAGCCGACGACATCACCAAGTTTAAAAATCAAACTGACCCTGACACTCACCCAAATACCGACTGGCAAGGTTTCCTTTACAAAGGGAGCGGCTTTCAGCAAAATCATGCTGTCAATATCAGCGGGGGAGATGAGAAAACTCAGTACGCCTTTTCACTCGGTTATTTTCAGCAGGATGGTATTATCGCGAAATCAAATTTCAAAAGATATTCTACCCGTATGAATATCAATTCGGCCTTAACAAAAAACTTTAGTGTTAACGCCAACTTATCGTTTTTATACGCGCCAACTGAAGCGCCTGATGGTTTGGGTGGTGGCGATATCGGCGGTATTATAGGTACAACGGCCGCCATGAGCAGCACAGTGGTAAACCAGTATAAAAACGGAGTTTATAACTACCTGTCGTTTGGTAACCCTATTGCCTGGCTTAATTCGCCGGGGTATAACAATAATCAAAATACGCTTTTTACAGGTAATGTAGGTGCCGTTTGGGAACCGCTTAAGGGTTTGCATTTCAAGCCATCATTTGCATACAGGTACAATGCGAACCCCGCGCAGGAATTTAAACCGGCGGATGTTTACTATGATCCGAAAAATCCTTCATCGATACTTACTACCATTAGCCAAAGCTCACTGGCTAATGCTAATGTGGTTAACAGCTACTACAACCTGCAGGGTTTGCTGGAGTACGACAGGACTTTTGGTAAACATAGTATCAATGCATTAGCGGGCGCTTCGCAGGAACTTACCAATTACCAGTACCTGTATGCCTACAGGCAAAATTTTTTAAATGGTTCATTGTCACAAATTGACGCGGCGCCATCCTTAGGTCAGCAAAATGCCGGTACAGCCAGTCAATTAGCTTTGTTGTCATATTTTGGTCGCGTAAGGTATTCGTACGATGATAAGTATTTGCTGGAAGCTAACATTCGTGACGATGGTTCATCGCGTTTTGCCAGGGGGCAGCAATGGGGCGTATTCCCTTCTTTTTCGGCGGGTTGGAACATCTCGAAAGAATCGTTTTTCGAATCTTTATCCAATACTATTCCCCTGCTTAAGCTAAGAGCTTCATGGGGTAAATTGGGTAACCAAACTTTGGTAAATCCTAATAACGGCAGCCAAACTTTGGCGAGCATGGGCGCACTGAATATAGTTAGCCCTTACCCTGCGATCTCCGTTATTTCGAGCGGGCAAAATTATTCATTTAACCAAACCCTGGCACCGGGTATCGCACTTAATAATGGCGCTAATCCCCTGATCACCTGGGAAAAATCGACCACTACCGACGTTGGCTTCGATATGGAACTGCTGAACAGCAAATTGAGTTTCACAGCCGATTACTTTGTTAAAAACACCAACGATATCCTGCTGCAACTGCCGGCCAGCAATGTTTATGGTTTTACCACACCTTACCAAAACGCAGGCTCGGTACGTAACAAAGGCTGGGAGTTTGCTGCCGCGTACCGCGATAAAATCGGTAGTGTTTCGTACAACATAGCGGTAAACGCGTCATTCATTGCCAATAAAATAACTGATCTGGCCGGTACCGGCTCTATCTCGAGCGGACTGGTTGTTGGCGAGCCTATCAAAGCCTTTTACGGTTACCAGGTTGAAGGTATTTTTCAGACACAACAACAAGTAGCCCAACATGCTAAACAAAGCGGTGGTGTTATTGGTCCAGGCGATTTGATGTACAAAGATATCAGCGGGCCTAACGGCACACCCGATGGTGTTATTGATGGTAACGACCGTGTATACCTGGGTACGCCTTTCCCAAAAACAACATTTGGTTTTACACTTGGCGCAGGCTGGCATGGTTTTAATGTAAGTGCCTTTTTCCAGGGAGCTTTGGGTGTTAAAAACTATGTTCAGGGCTTCGAGTTAGGTTCATTGCAACAGCCTAACATCGGCAATCCAACTAAGGCATTGCTCGATGCCTGGACTCCTGAAAATACTTCGGCTACTTTCCCAAGGTTATGGTCAACGTATTCGCAAAATAATCCGCAAAGCTTTGTATCATCTTTTTGGGTTAGGAATGCTTCTTATTTAAGGCTCAAAAATTTATTGGTAAGCTATAACATTCCAGGCAAACCACTGCAGCGAATAGGCGTGAAAGGAGTGAGGGTTTATTACAGCGGGCAGAATATCCTCACGTTCACCAGTTTTTATAAATGGGTTGATCCTGAAACCAGCGCCGGTAACAACGCGTACGGCTCTTATCCGCAGTTAAAAACTAATACCCTTGGTATCGAGGTATCATTTTAATTATTAAAAAAATGTCAATGAAAAAATTATTCATAACCGCAATTATATTAGGTTCGGTGGCCGCCTCGGGATGCAGAAAGGCTTTCCTGGACAGAGCACCATTAGATTCGTACACCAATACTGTACTCTGGAAATCATCCAACGACGCCCTTGCTGCTTTAAATGGCTGCTACTCTAAATGGGGAGGCAGCAACAACGGCTACTACGGAGTTTTTGCCGATAATAACTCTGATAACACTTTCGATCAGTTCCCCTGGGAAAATTGGCTGTCGCTTTCGGCGGGGATAGCAACCCCAACCAATACGGGATACTCTAAATGGAATTATAAATGTATCCAAACCTGTAACTGGTTTTTGGATAACGTTGGCGGCACCAATATGGATGCCACATTAAAGGCCAGGTTTATTGCCGAGGCCCGTTTTTTAAGAGCTTACGAGTATTTTACGCTTAGCCAATTATATGGCGCAGTTCCGCTGGTTGAGCACAATGTTTCGCCCGATGAGGCCAATAAAGCGGTACAGGCAACCAAGGCTGATGTTGTAGCCTATATACTTAAAGAACTTACTGCCATTGCGCCCGATCTGCCGGTTAGCTATTCAGGTGGTGATATTGGCCGTGTAACCCGTGGCGCTGCCATTGCTTTAAAAGCCAGGATTGAGCTTTTTAATAAAATGTACACCGAGTGTATTGCCGATTGCCAGGCGTTGATGGCGCCGCCGTTTATCTATAGCATTTATCCAAGCTATGTTAATCTGTTCCGCCAGCCTTTTGCTGACAACCAGGAAGTGATACTGGATGTTCAATTTAAAGCGAGCGATAATAACTTTGGATGGGCCAGGAACATGACCATCAACTCGTTGGGAGGCTATAACTCCATAGCGCCAACCCAAAGCCTGGTAGATGCTTATGAAACAAGCAATGGTAAAACCATTGATGATCCTGCATCGGGATATGATCCAACACAACCTTATAAAAACCGCGATCCGAGGTTAAGCGCAACCGTTTTTTATCCGGGTGCGCAATATAGCAGCAGATTGCCTTACGGGCAGTACTATGATCCGCTGTCAGGCAGCCCTAAAACTATCGATCATTGGGGCGATAACAATTGTAGTCCATCTGCTTATGGTTTAAGGAAATATACGCCGGTAATTGCCGACTTCCCGAATATGGACCAGGTTGGCATGAATGTAATCCTGATTCGCTTTGCCGAAATTAAATTGATGGATGCCGAGGCCAAGATCGAAAGCAATAAAATCGATGCTACGGTATATGATGATATTAACTCGGTACGAAAACGTCCTGACGTAAATATGCCTGCTGTTGATCAGGCCAAATATAACGACCAGGCAAGTTTACGTACCTTATTACGCCGTGAACGTCGGGTTGAGCTGGCAGTTGAAGGTTTGAGGTGGTTTGATATCCAGCGATGGCAAATTGGTCAGCAGGTAATGAACGGGCAGGTTACCGGCAGTTTGCAAGGTAGCGTGAGCCAAACTAATGGCGCGCTGACCCTTACGCCGGGCACTACTATTAAAGTAGGAACACCGCGTGTATTTAATGCCGCTAAAAACTACTTATTCCCAATACCTCAAACAGAGATAGATTTGAATAAAAATCTAAAACAAAATCCTGGGTATTAATTAAAATACACATGTTTGGCAGCAGAGGCTGCCAAACATGTTTTATCCGATCGGCATTATAGGCCGATTGGTAATGGCGAAAAAGAGCAACGGGTTTGTCGCCTTTTTTCTTACTTTGGCTGAAATGTACTGGTACAATGGATAAAATTTTTCAGGAGATCAAAAAGCTTACGGATATTCCTTCCTATTCCAAACACGATAGGTTTGTGCAGGGCATCATCAATGCTATTAACGAGAAGGTTATAGGTCAGGACGAGATGCTGCCATCTGTAAACAAGTTGATTAAGGAGTTGGGGTTTTCGAGGGAGACGATCATTAAAGCCTACCGGGAACTGATTAGCAGGGGCATTGTTGAATCCAAAAACAGGCATGGCTATTTTGTGGCCAACAGTAACGCGGAACAGACACTGAATGTAGCCCTGTTAATGTATAACCTGGATAGTTTTGAAGAGCAGTTTTACCGCAATTTCCGTCATGAGCTTGGTCCTAATATCCGGTTGAACCCTTACTTTCACCATGGTGATATCGAGATCTTCGAAACCATTCTTAACCAGATCAAGGGAAAATATGGCATGTATGTAATAGCGCCTATCCCTCATCCAAAAACAAAAGAATTGCTGGGAGCTATCCCACCAAATAAATTCCTGATGTTTGACAGGTATGAACCTATGGACGGCGATTTTAACCACATTACCCAGGAGTTTGGCCAATCTTCATACCGTATCCTCGCCGAACTGGCCCCTAAGATCAAAAAGTTTAATGAGATTATATTTTATCATTCGCCGGCCTCGCTCGATCCGAAAGAGATCGTGACATCGTTTAAGAAATTCCTGAAGGATTTTAACATCAAAGGCCGTATCATTAAAGAGTATACCCATGGTTCGGTTGAAAAGGGGAAAGTTTATTTTACTTTAGACAACTTTGCTTTATGGCAAATTATGCGCGATTGTAAAAGCATGCAACTTATTCCCGGTGAAGATGTAGGTGTACTATCAAGCAATGATGAGCCGGCCAAAGAGATCATCGGCGTTACTACCTTTTCGGCCGATTTTGCCCGTATGGGCACACTGGCCGGGCGGGCTATCGTCAACAAAGAAAAGATCAGCTTAACGATGCCAACCATTTTATTTGAACGGAGCACACTTTAATTTTACCAAAAACAGGGCGGGGTGAATTGGATTATACTAACCAGTTTTCTTTTTTTTACAGCTGTAGTTGGCCTGTTATCCTGGTATAAATCCCGTAAAAACAAGCTCAACACACTTAATGGTTTCTTTTTTGCCGATAGGAACCTGGGGTTTTTATTGGTTGGCGGAGGTCTGCTGTTTACTAATATCAATACAGCCACTATTATAGGCGAAAACGAGCTGGCCTACACCCACAATATGTCTGTAATGGCCTGGGGCATGACATCGGTGCTGGCTATGCTGCTGGTATCGGAGTTTTTGATGCCCATGTATCTTAAGCTGGGTATTTCAACCACTCCCGATTATCTTACCGCCCGTTACGGCGCAGGCATTGGAAAGCTGGTTTCCTGCATATTCCTGGTAAGTTATATTATTAACCTTTTACCATCGGTTTTATATAGTGGTGCGGTTGCTTTTAATGGTCTGTTCCATTTTTCTGATGTTTGGAAAACAGATTACTGGACAACCATCTGGATTCTGATCTGGATAATGGGAACAATCGGCTGTCTGTATTCATTGTTAGGGGGATTGAAGGCGATATCTACCTCAGATACCCTGCTCGGCTTTGGCATATTTGCCGGGGGACTTTTGTTACCATTTTTGGGTTTACGGTACCTGGGGGAGGGCAATATGATGCAGGGGCTGCATATTTTGCTGAATAACCACCGTGAGCATTTAAACAGCATTGGTACTGCTGCCGATCCAATCCCATTCGGCACCTTGTTCACCGGCATGCTGCTTGTAAACCTGTATTACTGGGGTACGGAGCAATATATAGTTCAACAGGTTTTGGCCTCGCGCGATTTAAAAAGCAGCCAGAAGGGTATAGCGGTAGCCTGTTTGGGTAAGCTAATCTCGCCGTTATTGCTAAACTTGCCCGGCCTGATAGCTGTGCATGTTTTTACGCATTTAGATAATACAGCCGAAGTATTTCCTAAATTGGATAGTCTTGTATCGCCGCCTTTTATAGCAGGTTATATCGCGGCCATTGTTTTTGGTGCCGCCCTCACTACTTTTAATGCTGGTCTCAATAGCTCAAGTACACTGTTTATATTAAATATCTATAAACCCTGGACGGAAAAGCGCGGCGGAATAGCCAATGAAAAGCACCTGATCCGGACGGCGCGATTATTTGAGATAGTGATTTGCCTGCTGGCCATGTTCATAGCGCCTTTTATCATTTTTGTTAAAAATGGCTTTTATACCTATGTACAAATGGTAAACGGCTTTTTTAACGTACCCATTTTTACCATCATGTTTATGGGGCTGGTTACCAAAAGAGTACCGGCCAGGGCAGCAGCTATAGGCCTGGCTTTTTTTATTATAACCTACGCCCTTACACAAACGGTGTTCGATCTGCATATTCATTTTTTGCATATCCTTGCTATACTATTTGTGATAACCTGTGGGCTGATGCTGTTTATCGGTAAGCTTTATCCTATGGCAGAGCCCTATCAACTGCAGATCAATACCCGGGTTGATATTAAGCCATGGAAAAACCGGCATATCTACAGTTGTATATTATTGCTGATCATGGTGTTGATGTTTATTGTGTTTTCTCCACTTGTACTTGCAAAATAAGTTTGAACAGTAAATAAAATTATCTATTTTTATAAAATAGACCAGAATAGACCAATTATGAATTTTCAATCTTCCTTAATTCACAGGCTTTTGGCGGCCGCGGTAATGCTGTGCATATTTATCAATTTGCCGGCTTTTGCTCAGGACGTAAAATTTACCTCATCTGATAAAAAAATAGAACAGGCATTTGCCTGGGCCAAAGATATGGCTCTGCACTATAAAGGACACCCCGCTGATCCGGCAGGTCCCTGGTACGAATCGGCGCTGCCCCCGCGCGATGCTTTTTGTATGCGTGATGTATCTCACCAAAGCATAGGCGGGGAGATACTTGGCTTAAAGCGTGAAAATAACAACATGCTCACGCTATTTGCCCGCAATATATCCGCTTCAAAAAACTGGTGTTCATACTGGGAGATGAATAAAGCAGGTAAGCCTGCCCCCGAAGATTACCGGAACGACCGCGAGTTTTGGTATAATCTCCCGGCTAATTTTGATGTGCTAAATGCCAGTTGGCGAATGTATTTGTGGACTGGTAATAAGTATTATATTAACGATCCGATATTTACTAATTTCCAGGAAAAAACGGTTAAAGATTATATCAATGCCTGGGTGCTATCGTCGGATTCTTTGTTGAACAGGCCTGCGCATCCTAATGCGCCTGTGCCTTTTAATGAAAGTGATCCGTTCCACCGGTGCAGGGGATTACCTTCCTACTCGGAAGGCGTACCTAATTTAAAAACCGGTGCCGACCTGGTGGCCGCGCTTTACCGCGGATTATCAACTTACTCGGCCATATTAGCCAGCAAAGGTAAACTGGCCGAAGCCAAAGCCTACGCCCTTAAAGCCGAAAAATATAGGCACAGATTAGAGGCGGATTGGTGGGACACCAAGGATAATTTGTATTTCACTTATTACGGCAAGGATGGCAAATTCGGCAGGGACGAAGGCGAGACTTTTTTGCTTTGGTTTGATGCCTTGAAGGATACCACGCGCATCAAACAAACGCTATCGCACCTGGCCTCCAAAACCTGGAATGTTGAAAATACATCCTATCTGCCATTAATATTTTACAATAATAACTCCTGGGATAAGGCCCGCGATTACCTGTTGTATCTATCTGATAAAAATACCGAAAGACGGGAATATCCTGAAGTGTCATTTGGTGTAATTGAAGGCATTGTACAGGGCATGATGGGGATAACGCCTAATGCCCGTTCGCAAAGCATTACTACCATTTATAAAACAACCGGTAACGGTGACGCAGGTATCAGTAATTTGCCGTTGCTCGGTACTATGATCAATGTTGTTCATCAGGGTACACAACAATCTTCGCTAAACAATATTGGCAAATTACAGATCATGTGGAAAGCGATGTTTTATGGTACTTATAAACAGGCCTATGCCAATGGCAGGCCGGTGCCTGTTAAACATGTAACCGACAATTGGGGGAAACACATATCCTTTGCCGAGGTTACTGTTAAACCCAATCAGCATATTAAAATCAGTGTGAAATAATAAAGTCAGTTACATCCATATCTACTACTATTTAATGAATTTTTGCTCGCGAAAACATTGCTTAATTATATTCTTTTTTCTTGTACAACTGCGTTTAGTTTCGGCGCAGCAATTGGTTCTACCGCAACAGAACAATAGGTGGGCATTACAACCCGACGGCAGTATCACCTGGAATATTAACGGTCGTCTCCCACATGCTGATCATATCGAAATGTCGGGCGAAAAAGTATCGTTATGGATTGCTTATAATGTAGATGCGGAGGGTTTATGCCATCTTTCACGCACGGTGGTTTTCCCAACATTCCGGACGCTTCCTGATGATACCCGTAGCCACATCGCCTATACATTTGATGACAATGCCCTGCCCCGAATGTACGTTGATGATGAACTCTTATGGCCCGATGCCGCAAAAGGCGGAATAAATTTATCGGCAAAAAGTATTAACCAGCATGGTTTTATGCGTATTGCTTACCGATCGGATAGATTGAAACAGGTTAGAATTGAACATAGCCTGTTTCCATCAACAGATAAACCGGTTGCCATTGAAACTTATAAGTTTACTAACGTTAGCAATAAACCGGTTTCGGTGGTGATGGAGCACTCAAAGCGCGAAGTAACGACAGATACCCTTAAAAGTAAAGGTGCGCCGCATACCGTTATTATGCAATCGGTAAATGACGGTCGCAAAATACTACGGCCTGGCCAATCATACACGTTTGCCATCAACTACCAGGCAACTGATCATCCGCAATCGTTAATACCTGTAAGGCCTGATCTTGAAGAGCAGGCGCGACAACATCGTATTGACGAAATCCTGGTCCCATTACAATTGAAAACTCCCGATAGTGTTTTGAACGCCATGTTTGCCTTTGCAAAGATTAGGGCAACCGAAAGCATTTTTAAAACCAAGAGCGGTTACATGCACGGCCCAGGCGGGCTATCATATTATGCCGCGATTTGGGCAAACGATCAGGCTGAATATGTTAATCCTTATTTTGCCTTTTCGGGCGATAGGATAGGCAACCTATCGGCCATGAACGCATACCGCTTGTTTGCCGGTTATATGAACCCCGATTATCGGCCTCTGCCAAGCTCTATCGTGGCTGAAGGTGATACGGTTTGGAAAGGTGCCGGTGATAGGGGTGACCAGGCCATGATAGCTTACGGCGCATCCCGCTATGCACTTACTTTAGGAAATGCGGATTCTGCAAAAAAGCTTTGGCCGCTGATATCATGGTGCCTGGAGTATAACCTCAGGCACATCAATCAACAAGGTGTGGTAGAATCGCAAAGTGATGAGCTGGAAGGCAGGTTTCCATCGGGTAAAGCCAACTTATCTACCAACGGTTTGTATTACGATGCCCTGATCTCCGCAAGTTTTTTAGCTCAGCAACTACATCTGCCAAAAAATAAAATAAAACAATACACAAAACGAGCGGCGGCGCTTAAAGATGCTATTGAAAAATACTTTGGGGCTGATATAGCCGGCTATCATACTTATAAATATTATGAAACCAACACCATGTTGCGCTCCTGGATCTGTGTTCCGCTAACCATGGGTATCTATGACCGTAGCAGGGGTACGATAGATGCCCTGTTTTCGCACGAGCTATGGACAGCCGATGGCCTGGCCACCCAAGCCGGCAATGGTACATTTTGGGATCGATCAACCTTATACGCACTTCGTGGTGTATTACAGGCGGGCGAAACCGAACAGGCTGTAAGGTTTCTCAAATACTATTCACAGCGGCGACTTTTAGGTGAGCATGTTCCATATGCCGTAGAAGCCTACCCGGAAGGCAACCAACGCCATCTTTCGGCCGAGAGTGGATTGTACTGCCGCATTTTTACCGAAGGTTTGTTTGGGATGAGGCCCACCAGTTTCAACAGCTTTTATTGCACCCCCCGCTTACCCGAGGCTTGGGACCATATGAGCCTGGATAATATTCATGCGTTCAGTACGGTTTTCGATCTGGCGGTAAAGAAAAAGGATGGGAGTCACCTGTTAGTTACCATTACACGTAACGGCCGTAGTTACCGGTATGTGGTTAAAAATGGAGATACGGTAAAAATATCCGTATAAGAAAGTGTATAAAATCAGGTTTTGATAGGTTTGACAGAAAGCTTATGTTGATTGCTTTTTGTACAGTCAACTTCTCCACAAATGGAGATACTGAAGTTAAACTATCTGTCAGAGACGCTAATTTGACAGCAGACTTTCAAGAGTCTAACGGCTCAATTACGATAAATTACCAAATGAATGATACATTTGATTTGGATTATCAAACAGGTACGGGGACGGTATACAATGGGATAAATGGTATACTCAAACCTATTTGGATTGGTGGGTTAGATGGTAAGGGCGATATGAGGTAAGAGCAAATTGGAATGGAACAATAAAGGAATGAAAAACACCTCATTGATCTCAATTTTATTAATCATAAGTTTATCAATATTATCAGGTTCTTGTTGGAGAACTTCAGACAAGAAAGTCAACGTTGATAAATTCTACACGCAGAAAGGCGAATGGGATTCTGGAAGGATCCCTCTTATAAAGCCTTATGAGGCAGTAATTACGTCCAAGGAGTTTGGATGGTTTATAAATTTAGACGGAGATACAGGTTTACCAAATATCAGTAAAGTGGCCGTTAAACGAGGCGTTATCTATCTATATAATATTAATACTATTCTTCATGGTATTGATGTTAAGCAGTCGTGGCACGTAATAATACCTGATAAACAAATAGAAAAAGGATTCGCCACCCATCAAGAATACTCCGAATATCTAAGTAATATAGGGATAAAGGAGGAACCTCAGCTTTATGATATTAAATCAGTTGCTGATTACTTTGAAAATCATGATGTAATTGATTGGAACGTGATTAAAAATTAACCCGCTCCTTCCCGCCGTCCGTAGAGTTTCAGTATGGGTAAGGGAATGTGCGCTGCCCGAATGTCTCCGACTTCGGACGATTATGCTTAACAAAGCAGTAATAACCAAGCTCAGCCAATGCAAAGCTGGGCTTTCCAACCTTAGTTCGTTTGAATTTATTTTAATTTTCCAAATTATCTGGCTGGTGCATAAGCCCCGGTAGTTAGCCAGGTTAACCAGGCTTTCTTAAACGCTGCGTGACTCATTGGTGGCAGCTTTCTTCCTTCACCCGGGTTCCAGGCGGCCAGCACCAGGCCATCGTCTGCATGCTCAATCAGTTTCTGTATGTTTTTATGCCCATTTTGATTAGGATCAATGATTTGTTTGGCCAGTTGCCGTGGAGTACGGCCCTGAAACACCATTTTCATATTTGACGGCGGCAAGTGCCAGTTTGGGTTTCCCGGCGGCGTGTGTAAGCCTGGTGTGTTGGTAGGCTGGTGACAGTTAGCACATTTCATTGCATAAACTCCTTTGCCGTCAACACCTCTTTGAGGCGACATCGTGTGTAAATGGCTGTCATCTCCCTGAAGGGGAATATTTCCCGCCGGGTGACAGTTCATACAACGCGAACTCATCAGCACAGTATATACTTGCTTAAAGGCTTTCACGGATGTGATGCTGTCTTTGTGTATAACCACACTTTTGCGATGCTTGCTGTCGTCTGCTTTAAAAGATAACACAACCACACCCGCGGTAAATGCGATCAAGCTTATAATGGTTAACTTTTTCATGCCTTTTGTATCAGTTTGTGGTTAACTATCGGTAAATTATAGATACGGGTTCCTGTAGCAGCGAAAATTGCGTTCGCAATGGCCGGCGCGGTTGGCGGCACACCGCATTCGCCGGCGCCACCCATCTTTTCATTACTTTCAACAATATGCACATTAATCTCGGGGCACTCGTTCATGCGTGCTATCCGGTAATCATAAAAGTTGTTTTGTTGTAATTGCCCGTCTTTGATGGTAAGTTCTCCATACAACGCCATAGTAAGACCAAAGATGATTCCGCTTTCCATCTGCGCTTTAACTCCGTCAGGATTTACCGGCAGTCCGCAGTCGATGGCGCAATCTACTTTATGTACCCGCACTGAACCATTGCTGATGCTAACCTCTGCCATGACAGCCACATAACTACCGAAGGACTCGTGGATAGCTATGCCTTTGAACCGACCCGCAGGTAGTTCTTTTTTCCAGTTTCCTTTATCAGCTACCAGGTTGAGCGCAGCTAAATGGCGGGGATGGTCTTTGAAGAGTTTCACGCGATAGTCTACCGGATCTTCGCCCGCTGAATGTGCAAGTTCATCCAACATGGTTTCCATTGCATAAGCGGTATGCGTGTTGCCTACGGACCGAAACCATAGAATAGGCACAAGTTCCTTCGTTGTATGCAGCCCGACATAATGATCGGGTACCGTTTGAAGGTAAGGCGAATCTTTAACTCCTTCAACCGAGGTATTATCTATTTTGGGTGGCGGACCAAATATTTTAGCTTCCCCCATGATTGATTGTCCAACGATATTATGCAGCCAGGCCACCGGAAGTCCTTTTTTGTCTAATCCGACTTTGACATTATGCACAAAAAACGGCCGGTAATATCCCGCTTTCATATCATCCTCACGTGTCCATACCATCTTGATAGGTTTGCCGCTGGCTTTTGCAATATGAACTGCTTCCACCACGAAATCCGAGCCTGGCGTTGCACGCCTGCCAAAACCACCGCCGAGAAAAGGGATGTTCAATTTGATCTGCTCTGGTTTAAAGCCCAATACATTTGCCGCATTGACCTGATCAATGCCTGGCATTTGTGTCCCCGTCCATATCTCGCATCGATCTCCGTCTATTTTCACCGTGCAATTCAGCGGCTCCATCGCCGCATGGGCCAGATATGAAAATACATATTCACCCGACAGCACTTTGGCCGATTTATTAAGAGCTGCGTCTGCATCGCCTTTTTCCTGTGCGGGCAACCCCTTGGTTTCCGCCAGTTTTTTATATTCCTTCGTTTGTGCGGCTGTATTCAGCATTGCTCCGGGGCCATGATCCCAGGTTATTTGTAACGCTTTGCGTCCCTGCTGTGCTGCCCAAAAATGATCAGCTATAACAGCGATACCGGTAGGTATCTGAACAACCTGCCTAACGCCCGGCACTGCTTTTGCCTTAGATGCATCAAACGATTTTACCTTGCCACCAAACACCGGGGCGTGGGCTACCACGGCAGTCAGTAATCCGGGGAATTGCATATCTATGCCAAACTTTGCCTGCCCATTAGTTTTAACCAGCGAATCCACACGTTTGGAGCCTTTTCCAATATACCTCCAATCAGAAGGGGGTTTTAAAGTCACTTTTTCGGGGACGGGAAGTTTTCCTGCCTCTGTTGCCAGTTCTCCATAAGTAAATTGCTGGTTACCGGCTATTACATAGCCTTTTTCGGTTCGGCAGGCAGTTATTGCAACCCCGGCCCGGCGCGAGGCCGCTTGCGTAAGCAATATCCTTGCTGTTGCGCCGGCATTGCGGTAGCGGTCAAACTCAGACCAGGTTGAGGTTGAGCCACCGGTGATCTGTATGCCGTAAACGGTGTGATTATAAGCCTTGCCCGGCCCTGCATGTTCTATTTTGATCTTATCCAGATCAGCGTCCAGCTCATCTGCCAGTAACATTGGCAAGGTGGTCCATACTCCCTGGCCCATTTCTACGTGGCTCAGGTAAACCGTAATGCTATTGTCGGTGCCGATTTTTAAAAAAGCATTTGGCATAAAAGAGCCTTCACCAACCGGAGTGACCAGGGCAGCAAGTTTATTTGCTACAGGAATAGTAAAGGAAACGAGGAGGCCACCTCCCAATAGCGCCCCCGATTGTATAAAATTACGGCGGTTCATGATTTGGCTCCTTCCCGCTGCATTTTGGCAGCCTGATGTATAGCACTCCGAATGCGTATATAAGTACCGCAGCGACAAATATTGCCAGACATCGCATTATCAATATCCTCGTCAGTTGGGTTGGGGTTTTCTTTTAAGAGAACGGCGGCAGACATAATCTGCCCCGACTGACAATAACCACATTGAGGCACATCCGCCTCTTGCCAGGCGAGTTGCAAAGGGTGGTCGCTGCTAAGTGATAATCCTTCTATGGTGGTGACCTGCTGGCCGGCGGCGCGGCTAACTTTTGTAACACAGGAACGCACGGCTTCGCCATTTAAATGCACCGTACAGGCACCACATTGGGCTACGCCACAACCAAATTTTGTTCCGGTTAAACCCAAAATATCCCGGATGGCCCAAAGAAGGGGCATGTTAGGGTCGGCATCGATATGATGATTTTGCCCGTTAACGTTAATGTTGATCATAAGCAGGTGATTAGTAAATAAATATAAAATAAAAACCCGGCAATTATATGTCAAAACGTTTTGTCTTGCTATACGTCCTTAGACCTATATTACCTTTCTTAGCAAAGCCGGAGTGCGCGATTTATGTAAGTCAAGTAAGCAATTAATAAATTCTTAAAGTACCATTTAATCAGTTTAGCCTTCTGTACTCATTCGGCGTTATACCCGTTTTTTGCTTAAAGAGCCGGGTAAAGTGCTGCTGATACTTGAACCCTAACGCACCAGCTATTTCATTTATAGATTTTCCCGCGTCAAATATATTTCTCTTTGCTTCATCAATAACTCTTGACTGGATATAATCCAATGCCGTAGTGCCGGTTTCCTTTTTGATCAGGTCGCCAAAATAATTGGCAGATAAGTGTAACTGATCTGCGCACCATGTTACACTGGGTAGTCCAAGTGCTTGTGGCTTATTTGAACTAAAATAATCAATTAGCAGATTTTCGAAACGCACTAAAAAATCTTTATTGGCATTGGACCTGGTAATGAACTGCCGGTCGTAGTAGCGCATACAGTAATTCAATAGCAGTTCAATATTAGAAACGATCAGCGTTTTGCTATGGGTGTCGATGTTCTGGTTTACTTCCTCCGTGATCTTTTTGAAGATTTCCAAAATAGACGCTCTTTCTTTCTTAGACAAATGTAACGCTTCATTGGATTCGTAAGAGAAATATGAATAATCACGGATAATTTTACCTAAGTGTGTTCCCTTGATCAGATCGGGGTGAAAGACCAGACCAAATCCTTTTGAGGTTATAGGCTTATCACCACCATCCACTGAATACACTTGTCCGGGCCCAACAAAGATCAGTGTTCCGTCTTCATAATCATAGGGCTGGCAACCATAAGTTAATTCACCGCACTTCTGCAGTTTCAGAAATATAGCATAGATGTCAAAGTAAGCTTTAAACTTCAGGATCTGTGGCGTTTCGTTAAACTTCACGACGCTGACCATGGGATGCAATGTTTCCGTTTCCATATGGTCATTGTACTGTTTAACCGTATCAAATCTGTGCATCTTTTCCATGGAACAAATTTATCTACTATAAGGTTGTTATTATAACAATCAGTAAAAGTGGTAAATAAATCAGTATCCTGTATAAAGCTTGATCTGGCTATCCTGACGAACTTTGCCTTATCATATGGAAAAGCAAGAAAAAGGCATATTTGAGAGACTAAGGATTGGTGAGGTAGTTTCACTAAATGACCCTGATTTTTTGACAGTTAATAAGATCGTTGATCAGACGATGGCGCTGTCACCGAAACTTAATGCGGCAACAAGCAAAGCAGAAGCACGCAAGATCCTCGGCAATATTATCGGCACCACGGTCGATGACACTACCACGCTTTTTGTTCCCTTTCATACCAACCTTGGGTGCTTTATTAAGTTAGGAAAAGGGGTGTTTATTAACCATGGTTGTTCTTTTCTGGATATGGGCGGAATCACGATCGAAGATGATGTACAGATCGGGCCAAGAGTTAACCTGGTCACAGAGAACCATCCGCTTGACCCTGCACAGCGCAAGAGCATGATATGCCTGCCGATCCTGATCAAGCGTAATGCCTGGATCGGTGCAGGGGCTACCATCTTACCCGGCGTGACCGTAGGGATAAATGCGGTTGTGGCTGCCGGAGCAGTGGTTTCTAAAAACGTACCCGACAATACTGTTGTAGCCGGAATACCGGCAAAGATCATTAAAAACATATAGCTCTATTTATACCTTGAAATAAAAATTTATTAAAAAATAAATAGCGTCATGAAAGACAACATCAAAGATCATACAATGCGATTTGATCGCCTGTTTAAACTTGAAAATGTTAACCCATAAGAACAAATGAAAAATTTGCTTTTACTCATTTTCTGCGTCTTTGCAGTTTCTGCAAGCTGTGCATCCTGCAAAAAAGATAGTGCAGGTACAAATGATGCAAACAATGTGACTGCTAACCCTACGCCAAACGGAAGTAAAATGAAAATAACGATCGGGAACCGTTCCTTTACAGTAACGCTGTATGATAGCCCGGCAGCCACAGCGTTTAAAGCATTGCTGCCCCTCACTATTGATATGACGGAATTGAATGGGAACGAAAAATTCTTTGATCTGCCCCGGACTCTGCCTGCGAATGCTGTTAACCCCGGAACCATACATAATGGAGACCTTATGCTCTACGGCTCCTCAACGGTTGTGTTGTTTTACAAGGAATTTTCTACATCATACATTTATACAAAACTTGGCCGGATCAATAATCCCAATGGGCTTGCATCTGCGCTTGGTTCGGGAAATGTGCGTGTCATCTATGAGTTAGAGTAGGCGCTTAAACCAGTATTACAATTTACTCATGTATGCTAAACGAGGTCAAACTTATAAAGGCATATATTTGAAGGAATAAAAGCTTACGCTATGATGTTGATCTTATAAAAGTCTTTCCGGTTGTAAAGTGACGATGGAAGTTGATCAAAACCAGTCATGACTTTTTAATAAATGTTCTTCGCTGGTGGGAGCAGGACTCGAACTGTCGACCTTAGGGTTATGAGTCGATTTAAATATAAAAGACAAGTTTTTGCTTTTTGTTATATCAACTGTGATTGCAAAATACAAGCTGAGATTAATGGAGTTGAAATTTGATCAAGGATTTGAGGCTCGAAACAGGCATTGGCGCCGGGCATGACATTCAGAACCTATGCATTGATTGAATTACCAAAGTATACCTCAATGGATTTGATTTTTTGTCCTTCAAAAATTATGCGTTCAGTGTTTTTAATTGTTTTTTGATTCTTAGTAGTGCATTTATAAATAACCAATACCTCATTTCCCTCTTCAAGCATTTTTTCAAATTCATATACTGGATTTTCTTCGCTAAAAGGCCAACATCTCTCCAAGTAAGTAACTTTGTCGATCCGATTATCATTTGGGCTGGTAAAGGTGAAATCAATGCTTAGCAGATCCTCTATAGCTTTTCGGTCTTTGGATTCGTAAGCATGATAACACATCCTTGCCTTATCTGACAGGGAAATTCGATTTTCCGTTTTTATACCGTTTGATTCATCCTGAGGTTTTAGATCAAAAAGACCCTTGCCGGTTTTCAGATCAATGGGTTCTGAAACATGGTCGTGGGTAATTAACCACTTGTCGCCAAATTTTCGAAATCCGGTTGTAACACGATACCACATATCAAATTTTTCTCCTTTTATACTTGTACCATAGGTGCGGCCCAGGCAAAAGCAAAAGGCAACCTCTTCGCCAACACTAACTACCAAGTTGCTCATTTCCTGGTTTATCGGGCTCTGATAAGATGCAAACCAATTCTCTAAACGCGTTTTAATTGTTCCGATCCCATTGTTTTGCAGAGGTTCTCCTATGTCAAAAGAAACTACGTCGGGCGCATACAAATCCAATACGCCTTGTAAGTTCTTGTCGTGAATGGACGAAATTCTTTCTTCTAAAACAGTTTTGATCTGTTCCTCCCTGTCTATTAACTCTATTGTAGTGCCCATATAGTGATCTCCTTATGGAATAAAAACAGGGTTTCATAACAAATGTTTCATATATATACATATATGTATGCATATGAAAACATAAACGTCTTCAATTATGTGCTATATTTTTTAATCAACTCAAATGGATTATGCAGTGTTTAGGGTGCAGCAGCAAAATGCAGGCCCGGTACCTGATCTTTGCAAAAAAGATGATTGTTTCGCCAGTGTCTATTATTAATGATTTAATATTCTTTAGTTGTGCTTAATCGAACTCTGATGTTATTTATGCCGCTTCTTATTCGCATAATATTTTTTTGTTTTTTGCCGATTTCCGCAGGATTCCATTGAACACCATTTTTTACGATGATTTTTAGTTTTATCAATGAATAACCAGGCGCAGCGCTCACATTGACGTATGAACTGCATATCGCAGTTATCTATTAAGTCGTAAGCGGATAATACAAATTTCCAAATCGGCGCCATCAAACCGGCCAATGCGGCGTTAAAAGTAAATTGCACCCGATCTCCTTCCACTGAAATCCCTTTGAATTGAAGAGCTTCTGCAAAGGTGAAATTTAATTCAGTTAAAATTCGCTGTTCGAATTTTTGAGTGAGTTTTAACGCGATACCTTCAAATAACTGATACAATAAGGTCCTGATGTTTAGGGTTTTATTCAGTGCTTTTTCGGCTTCTCTCTCGTTTACTAAAGCGAATTCTTTCAAGTTTTTCAATGTAATTTCGTCAAAAAGGGCTAAGCGCTCAACAAGTGTTAAAAGGTCCTGGTAAGAATGCAGTCTTTCTGTGATTACCCCTTTTTTTCGGTCATAACCGGAATTAATGAAATCAAAACAAACGTCGCCGCCATCAAACGTCATAGTATGAATAGTGGTTATTTCATTCATGAGTTAAATTTAAAAAAATAACACCATCAAAACAATTTTTAACGGTGTGTAGTTTTAATATCTGCGCTGGTAATTGCTTTTTTAAAGTATTAATATGAATGCCATTAAAAGAAAGCCCTGGCTTGCTCTGCTTTTTGCCTTCATTTCTATCTATTTTGTTTGGGGTACTACCTACCTTGCTATTGCTTATGCATTAAAGGGTTTCAAGCCTTTTACCATATCGGCTTTCAGGTATCTGATCGCCGGAATAATACTTAGTTGCTGGATATTATTTAAAAAGCAGGGGTGGCCAAAAGGCAAAGACATGCGCATTTTGATCATCAGCGGCATTTTAATGCTTAGCGGTGGTTCCGGGCTCGTTGTTGTAGGTGAGCAGTATATCAGTTCGGGGTTTGCAGCGGTGATCGTGGCGACAGAACCTTTGTTTTTTGTATTATTTGACCACCGGCGATGGACGATATATTTTTCCAATAGGTGGATCATCGCTGGTTTAGTAATTGGTTTCGCAGGGATCGCGGTATTCGCATACTTTGCTCCCGCGGGTTCCAATCCTACGCACAAGCATCCAATTCTTGGTGTTTTAATTACCTTACTGAGCGCAATGTCCTGGGTTGTGGGTGGTTTATATGCCAACCATAATCTTTCTACAAGATCAGGCAACACCGTAAACAGCGCCGTACAACTACTGGCCGCGGGTTTATTTTCGGCATTAATAGCAGGCTGCACAGGTGAATGGTTCACTTTTTCTGTAAAAGCGATACCTGCCGGGGCCTGGGGCGGCTTGCTTTACCTAATAGTGATGGGGTCGCTGGTTGCCTATATATCGTTTAACTGGCTGATTACCGTACTGCCCCCCGCTATCGTTAGCACACACACTTATGTTAATCCAATTGTCGCCATTTTAATGGGTTGGCTATTGGTCAGAGAACCTATAGCCCATATGCAAATCATTGCTTTAATAATAGTGCTTACCGGAGTGGTCATTACGCAGATGAACAAACAGAAAGTTGTTAATAACTAACCTCAAACTAAAGAGTTTCCCTGGTCAGTTAATTATGAGCGTTGTTTAAGGGATTAACTCAACTTCCGTTTCAGCAATGGCAATAGTCCTTTTTTCTGCCGGAACTATTATCTTTTTGCCATCTGCATACAATTTACCCCAACTGCATAAGCTGTCTAAAATGGGAACCAGGTCAACACCTTTGTTGGTCAATATATATTTTATACCCGCCGGAACCGTATTTGGTATTTCCCTTTTTACCAAAATTGCGTGGTTTTCCAATTCTTTTAGTTGTCTGGCTAATACCGTCTCGGAGATATTGGGTAATTTCTGTTGTAACAGATGAAAACGATCATTACCCTGAGAGATGTAATAAACGATTTGTCCTTTCCAACGTCCGCTTATCATACTGATAGCTGAATTGCGTTCGCAAAGTTGAAATAATGATTGTTCATTGGCATAATCGGTCGATTCTTTTTTTCTCATAGCTATAGGTTTGATCACTAACAATTTTGTCAGTTATTGCACACGGTACAAAATGTCCTCAATTTTACTTAAATCTGATTGCGTAGGATTAGCAACATATCTTAAAATATACAGTACCAATTTATTAAATAAATAAAAATTATAAAAATGAAAATCAGTGTATATATCGCAACCTCGGCGAACGGACTTATTTCAAATTCAAGAAATGTATCGGATTGGCTTTCTCCTGAATATGGTCAGGGCATGTATGCTATGTGCCAGAAATTTAAAGCCGTGATTATGGGTAAAACGACTTATAATATCATTGCACCTGATTACTTACCGCTTAAAGACGAAGGAACAACCGTTGTCCTAACAACAGATGTAACCGCAAAGCCAGACAATCCCACCATCAAATTTACCAATGACAAACCTGCTGAAATCAAACAAGCATTGGAAGACAAAGGGTATACAGAAGCGTTAATTATTGGGGGAACAATGACCATTAGTCAATTTATAAATGCCGGATTGGTCGATGAAATCTATTTTATCGTTGAGCCCGTTCTATTTGATGCCGGATTGCCATTGTTAAAAGATACTACCGGCGAGTTAAAGCTAAACCTGTTGCAGGTATCAAAATTGAATGACAATACTGTTCAACTTCATTATCATGTACAAAAAAAATAAACTAAACCATTAAAAGTAGCTATTGAAAACCTGTAACAGTTTTAATTACCGGAAGAATAAAGCCCGATAAAATGGAAACTGCAAAACTTGAACTGGAAAAGGTAATTAAAATAGTTATTGAACAGGAAAATGCTTGCCAGGGTATTCAGGTATACGACGATCCGGGCGATCCTCAGCGACTGCTGATCATAAAAAAATGGACATCAAAAGACATATTTCTTGGTCCTCACATGCAAACGCCGCACATGATCGCATTTATGAAGATTGCCGAATCATTTCTTGATGGTAAAGCAGAATTTACTTATTGGAATGAAATGCTGTCAATGGCTGAAAATTTACAAACTAACACTACGAAATAACCGACTTGTAATATAATGACTTATTTAAAAAATCATTATTCGGTACTACCAACGCTATTCTGTTTCTGATGACACGTTTAAAGCAAAGGCAGAAAATGATGCAATCGCGGCAAAACTGACCAACGTCATTATTTGCACTGTTTAAGGTCATGGTTTTAGCAACAGACCGTTCCTTTCTTTGTAAAAAACTCCAATCATGAAAAAGTTAAAACACCTGTTCATCTTCGCGGCAATCATGGTATTTGCCGCCAATGCTTTTGCTCAGCATGCAAAAGATTCAACGAAGTATTCCTTCATCACCATTGATGGTAAGGGCAGCATACACAATCACTCCGGTACAAAACTTGGGTACATCACCAAAGACAACGTTGTTAAAGACAACCAGGGCCATACTTTGTATTTCATTGACCGGGATGGCAACGTTTTAGATACCAAAGGCAACAAGCTTGGCAAAGCTGCAAAAAACGGCAATTATTACAACAATAATGGCGAAGAAGTATTGCAATTAAAGAACGTTGACGACGCAAAATGTGAGATACTTGATCCCAAAGGCCATAGCTGGGGATATGCTCATAAGAATTACAAACTACATGCCTGTGCAGCTCATTGCTTCTTCCTTGAACAAAAGAAGTTAGCAGCGGCAAAAAAGACACGTTAAATAAAATTGGCAAAAACTAATTAGCTTTGGTAAGGACGAAAAAGGCAGCAGTCTTCTTGGCTATGGTGGCAAATATTATCTCCGCTCTTTCAGAGGTTAGAATAAAGCCCCCACTAAGTGGGGGTTGTTTATTAATCTTAAAGCGCATAAACTTATCCGTTATAAGCTCGAGTCAAATTCCACAATCCATTCAATGCCATATTTATCCCTAAACATTCCCGCGTAGGTGCCCCATGGGGTGTCACCAATGTCCCCTTCAACTTCTCCACCTGCCGATAACCCTTTAAATACCTTGTCGGCTTCTTCGCGGCTTTCGGCACTTACAACTATTTTCGACCTGTTTTCGCTTTCGTTTACCCGGCCCATAAACTCGGGCACATCGTTGGCTATTAGCATATTGTGCTTGCCTATTGGTAAAGCTATGTGCATTATTTTGTTGGCCTCGTTCTCGGCAACCTGAAATTCAGGGCTGGATAGGTCGCCGAAGCGGATGATTTTTGCGAAATCGCCGCCAAAAACTGATTTGTAAAAAGTAAACGCTTCTTCGGCATTTCCGTTGAAGTTGATCCAGGGGTTAATTGTTCTCATAGCTTTTATTTTTAAAGTAATTTTAAATTTTCTTTTTATGCTTGGTAAGATAAAGTGGACAATAGCTCTTCCAGGTTTTTTAAGGTCATGGTGAAGCCTATCTTAAAGCCTTCTAATAATTTCTCTAATCGTTCGAACGATTCATTATAAATGGTAATGTTCACTTTGGTTATACCATTTTGTTCACTGAAGTTGTAATCCCACTCCGAACCCGGCAGTTCACGATTTTCGTCCTTATCTGCAAACGCGTTGTACATCTTAAAATTAGTTTTCGGCGTAATAGAAGTAAATTCCTGTACCGACCAACGCTCCTGCCCGTCGGGGCTTATCATCGCGTAAAATCGCCGCCCGCCTACTTTGAAGTCAATGTACTTGGTTTTGGCGCGCATAGGCGCAGGAGCCCCCCATTGATCCAGTAATTCGGCTTTGGTAAAGGCATCCCATACCAAAGACTGCGTTGCATTAAACTCCCGGATTATGTAAACCGTTTTGGCTGTTTTGTCAACGTTAAA
Source organism: Mucilaginibacter pocheonensis (assembly GCF_031456535.1). NCBI lineage: Bacteria > Pseudomonadati > Bacteroidota > Sphingobacteriia > Sphingobacteriales > Sphingobacteriaceae > Mucilaginibacter > Mucilaginibacter pocheonensis. The sequence continues at coordinate 1,048,335 of NZ_JAVDUU010000004.1, read as the reverse complement.
ATCAAATAGCAAATCGTTATTCATTATTTCTGTTCTTTAATTGTTGTTAATAATTGGTCAAGTTGGTTAAATTGGGTCTCCCAGCTTTGTCTGAATTGGGCTAACCAGTGGTCAAATTCCTGCATCTTTTTCGCGTTAAAGTGATAATAAATTTCCCTGCCGCTCTGTACAGCTTTAACCAGTTCGCATTCGTGTAACACTTTAATATGTTTCGATACGGCCTGCCGCGTCATATCAAATTTTTCGGCCATCACATTTGGCGTCAATGCCTGTATGGCGAGTAAGGTTAGAATAGCCCTGCGTGTAGGGTCGGCTATGGCCTGGAATATATCTTGTTTCATTTTACAGTATTTAAATAAGCAACCTTTAGGTTGCAAATATATATGCAACTTTTGAGTTGCGCAAATTTATTTGTATTTATTTTGGGGTTGGAAACTGTGGGTAGCTATTATTTTTACCAAATATCCATTTATCAGTGTATTTAAATCGCCGGTAAATCAAGGGCCATTAATTTTGTGCAATGCAAAACAATCAAAATGTGTGAGGAACAAAAAATACTCGCCAGAGTAGGGCTAAATCATTGATTTTTAGACTGTGCCTTTTTTATTGCTGCAATCGTACAATTTGAGAATGCGTACAAGCCTACTATGTTCGGCGCAGAAGGTTTGCTGACCGGACTGGCACAGCGTGTAATTATTTTTTTGTCAAACTAACTGGTTTAGGGTGCTCCTTGTAGTATCCTTCCAGTGTTTTTAATTGAGCGATCTGCGATGGACGCGGATTGATAAACGTGCGCACTTTTTTGACCATTGCGACAGCATCGTCATAGGTCAGCCCGGTGCTTATGAGATAAGCAATGGTCATAGTCGGGCCCCGGCCCAGACCCTGGCGGCAATGGATATATACCTTGCCGTCGTTCTCAATTTCCCTGGTGATAAAATCGGCACCTTTGATCAGTATTTCCAATGGCGGCGGAGTATTGTCTACCGTGGGCAGGTGTAAATAATGAAAGCCTTCATATTGCGATTCCCGGAATGTCGGGTGTTCGCGCATATTGACGATGGCGGTAACGCCAAGGGCCTTGAGTTTCTGCAGACCGATCAGGCTGTACTGGCTGCCTATAAATAAATTGGCGGTGATCTGGCTGCGTTTCAGGGTCGGTATACCATTAAAGAAGCGATAAACGTTATCCCATATCTTTTGCCAGAAGATAATCAGGACAGTTAGGACACTTTTCAGTTTGCTCAACATGGTACAATGACGGTTAAAGATGCGGGAACGATGTGAAGACTGAGTTGTGTGGCCTGGTCTTCGCAATCATCGCAGAGATAAGTTTGTCGTTCGGGCAGGGTAACGGTGATGGTTTTAGCTTTCCGGTGGCAAACGGCCTCGGTTTCACGACCGAGCAGACTACCGCCAGCCGCTTTGATCACCGAAGTCAGGCCGGCATCTTTCAATAGCACCACATCCAATAAGCCATCACTGACGCTGATACCGGGCTGCAATTGCAGATCTCCTATACCGAGGCTGCCGGAATTAGTAATGGTTAGCGAAACGCCGGTAGCCGTGATGTGCTCGCCGTCAAGCATTAGCTGGTATGTGACAGGCTCGGCTTCGCGGATGGTTTTAATCGTCGCCAGGCCATAGGCAAATTGGCCAAGTTTGTCTTTCAGTTCAGGGTCGGTTTCGGTAATCATACTGGCCATAATGCCCAGGTTTACCCGTAACAGAAATGGACGGTCATTCACCACGCCGGTATCAATCCGTTTCAATTGGTAATTGCCATCACGAATAAGACGTAGGGCAACTTCGGCATCCTGGGGAATACTCAATTCTTTGGCCATGACGTTTGCGGTGCCACCAGGGATAATAGCTAATGGCGTATCGGTGCCGATCAAAGCCCCGGATGCGGCAGTGACGGAGCCATCACCGCCATAGATAGCTACGACATCAGTATTTTGAGCAGCTTCGCTCACCAATGCTGCAGGGTCTTCATTTTCGGCTAATATATGCACGTTCAGTTCCAGGCCGCTATCCTTAAACACTTCATTGATGGTTTCAAGGATGGGCTCGTTTTTGCCTGCGGCCGGATTGATCAATATAAAAAGCTTACCAGTTTTCATTTCCTACTGTAAGAAAATTAACGGTTAATTGTTTCAATAAAAATACTTGTTAACACAGGGTTAAAATAGGAGGACAGTCTCCTGCTTCAAAAATATTTATTCGGTGTTTTTGGTTCCAAACAATTCAAAAATGCAACCATAATTCGACAGGTAAATAACTACAGCCAAAAAAAGCCGCCCACAACCGTGGGCAGCTTTTCAATCAACTATTATCTGGCGTCTTATTTTACATCCCAGAAGATCTTTGTTGTACGTGTATCTTTTGCTTTTACGTCATTATAATGACTGTTAAAACCAGTTTCGATACTTGGATATACTAACCGGGTTGGCGGCGTAGTGTAATTGGTCAATTTACCAGTGCTTGGAAACGTAAGTTTAGGATATTTTGTACGTCTGTATTCGCTCCAGGCCTGGGTACCTTGCATAAAGCCAAAATGCACCCATTTCTGTATCCATATTTTTGCCAGCTTTTCTGTTTGTGAACCTGCATACAGCACAGTTGGTCCGCCCTGAACTGTAGTGGTGCTATTAAAAAGAAATGCTTGTATATCTGCTGTGCTCAATACTGGCTTAACACCCGTACCTAAACTATTCAGATAAAAATAGAAATAAACAGATTGGCTTACTGCTGTTTCATAAGCTGCTTTCGGGTCGCCGCCTCCCCAACGCTCAAAGGCTTCAGCTTTCAGGAAGTTAACCTCTGGTGCAGTAATCACGATACCTGGAAGTTTATTATTGTTTAAAAAAGTAGTTGGGTTAACAACTGAATATTGGGTAAATGTTCTTGAGCCTTCTTCACTTGGCATTGTAACTACCTGGGCCCTATAATCTTTGTTCGGTTTCGGGTTGTTCGGATCTGTCATATCTACACCCTTATCAAATATTACAGGTATCCTGGGGTCATTGGCTGGCAACATTACTGTGTTCAACATATAATCTGGCGCGCCATTGCTATTACCCTCGGTAAGGGCACTTTGCAACGATCCTGTATAGGTGGTTAATGGAGTTAGCAAAACATCTGTAACTGCAGGATTGTAACTAGGAGAGTTATCGCCATCAATCAATGGATATGATGTTGGATCGGCCAGCATTTTAGCCACTTCGGCTTTTGATCCGGCTTCGTCATAAAAAGACATACGCATCAGCAGGCGCAGACGAATAGAGTTAGCGTACCTTCTCCATTTATTCACACTACCACCTAATAGGATATCCTGATTGGTAAACGCTTTAGTGGCCTGGTCTGACAATGTAGCGGTTTTAAAATACGTAGAAGCAGCATCCAAACCTGCGATGAAGCTTTTGTAAAGCGCTATCTGATCGTCAAATTTTGGATTTTTAACCGTTGCGCTTGTTTCCAGGCTGCCAGCCTCACTAAACGGAATATCGCCCCAGCAATCAACCATTTGTGATGCCTGATCATATAAAGTTACCCTTGCAGCATTCATGATCACATCGTTATTCGCCTTATCAGCGGCCGACATCTGATTATAAGTAACCTCCATTGTTTTGTACAAGGCCAACACACCATTTGCCGAACCGTTTGGATGGTAAAAATCCTCCCAGCGGTTACCCATATAACCGTCATTCGGTTGATAAACTGTATTGGTATTTGGTAAATAAGAGGTTTGTGAAAAATAACTTGTAGCAGTTAATACAAACGTTCTGTATTGCCAGTATTCGGCTCTAACCCTTGTGTTGTTCAGCATACCCGTAAACATGTATGGAATAGTTACAGTTGCCGTTTTGTCGGGATTATTAAATTTTTCGTCGATGCTTTTTTTGCAGCTTCCCAATGATAAAGCAAGCAAAAACGCGTATCCTATATATTTAAAATTCTTTTTCATAATTAATGACTTGTGCTATTAAAAATTCGCGTTTAATGAAAATCCAAAACTCCTGGTAGCTGGTGATGAACCTTCATCAACACCTTGCCTGTACCATTTGTCGCCTATTGGCGCTTCCGGATCAAGATTTTTAAGCGTGCGGTATACATACAATAAGTTCCTTCCCACTAAAGAGAACCTTAAATTATTCAGATGCAATGCTTTATTCACGCTTGCCGGCAACCTATATCCCAACACAACTTCACGCAATTTCACGTAGTTATTTTTAAATATCGCGTTTTCGTTCACCGAGTTGTCGCCCCAGTCATAAGTATTTAAATAGTAAGAAGCCGCGTCAACGATTGTACTGTTTTTTTGTCCGCCTTCATTTACGCCTTCCAGTATAACACCATCGTTATAGGTTTTCCCTCCGTTTGGTGCAGTTCCTAAATGCTTATCCCCACTGGGGTCAATGTAATAGGCTAATCCACCGTGAGCTGCGTCACGATACTTTAAAGTACTTTCATACATACCCGCGGCAGTTCCATATTTTAATGGGTTTGATACCATTTTACCGCCAAAACGATAATCAACCAATACATCCAAAGAAAAACCTTTGTAGTTGAAAGTGTTGGCAATACCACCTACAATTTTAGGCTGTATATTTCCTGCGTTCACATATTTCGTTTTATCAATGGTATATAAACCATCGCCATTCACGATTTTGTTGCCATTAGCGTCTTTGGCTATCGGATAAACTAATATATTACCTATTGGCTGGTTTGGCTGCGCCACAACCAATAAGGCAGACTGGTCGCCGGTGTAAAAGGTAAGCCTATCAAAACCTGGGGCAAGGTTGTTTACCTTTGAATGGTTAATAGCAAAGTTTAAACGCACATCCCAGTTAAATTTACCAGTTATCGGTTTACCACTGAAACCAACCTCTAAACCATCACTGTGTAAAGTAGCGGCATTGGCTATTATGTTTCCCGCGCCATTCGATGGGGCAATATTCAACCCCATAATTACATTTTTAACCTGGTTGCTATAATAAGTGAAATCAAAACCTACACGGTCTTTCAGGAAACGGGCCTCCAAACCATACTCCTGTTCATATTTCTTTTCAGGTTTTAATTCCAGGTTACCATAAGTAGCGTCATAAGTAAGCTGTGTAACAGTACCTGTTGATGTTGATAATGGCGATTGGTTGTATAACACGTTAGGAACATACCTTGGCGGTTTATTACCAACTACACCATATGATGCCCTTAATTTTCCATAGCTGATAAATTCAGGCATTTGAAACGCATCTGTGAAAACAAAACCAGCATTAACCGATGGATAGAAATAGGTATTGTTTTTGGGAGGAAGCGATGAAGCCGACTCATTACGTGCGGTACCTTCTAAAAACAGGTAGTTTTTATAGTTAAAATTTAAGATACCAAAAAAAGCCTGACTTTTTAGGAAACCACGGGTGGCGGTTGTAGTTTGCGTACCGTAAGAGTTTGATAGAGAAAAGAAGTTTTCGGTAACTAAGCCACCATTTGTACCTGACGACTGATCGCGATAAGTTTCACTGCGCGAGGTGTAACCGCCGCTCACAGACATACTCAAGTCATTCGTCAGTTTTGGCGAATAGGTTAACAATAAGTCGCCGTAAGTAGTAGAATACTGGGCTTTGGTAACACCATAATATCCGGTGCTTGATGCTCCATTAAATGCGACCGGGTATTCGTTATACTGTTGCGATTCGGTGTTACGTCCTGTGTAATCACTGCCAATACGCCCCCTGAATTTTACATTTTTAAGCACATCCCAGTTTAAAGTAGCACTGGTGATCAACCGGTTTTCGGTTTCATCCTCGTTGTTCTTTAACTGTGTCCAAAAAAAGTCCATAATATCGGCGCCACTCATATTGTATTTAAATGCATCAGATGGATTTCTGACGGCGTTAGCAAGCGTTACGTATTTATAACCTTCGGGTGTTTGATAGTTATCCAATAGCACATCCGCTTTTTCTGACCGGTTCAAAAAGCCCCCAAAGTTGGCTAAAATCCGGTTAAGCTGGTACGGACGGTTGTGAGTTAAGGTATTTACATAGCTCGCAACGATGTCCGTGCTAATCTTATTGCTTAACTTAACAGTGGTATTTAAGTTAAAAGAGTTTTTTTGTTGTTTTTGACCGCGCTGGATACCAGTATAATCTAAACGGGTTGCTGACAAACGGTAGTTAACATTATCTGTTTGGTTTGATATAGCGATGTTGGCATTTGAGCTATAGCCTGTTTGAAACAGATCCTTGTAGTTATTGGGCTGTGGGGTGTAATCCCTGATCTCGCCATCCCACCACCTGATTTTCTGACCTTCCATTTTAGGGCCAAATTGCGCGTATGAGCTAAAACGCGGCCTGTAGCCCGATGGTGAGTTGGTATCAGCTAACCAGCCATCTTCGGTAAAACCACCCGCAAGGTTGGTAGCACGGTCATAGCCAGGACCGTAAACGTTTTGAAATTTTGGTGTAAAAGCTACCTGCTCGGCGGTACCTACATAGTTAAAATCAACGCCGAGCCCCCTTGATTTTGAACCTTTTTTAGTAGTAATCACAATAGCGCCGCTCATAGCGTCAGATCCGTAAAGCGCTGTCGCACTCGCGCCTTTTAACACGGTAAGGCTTTCTATATCCTGCGGATTGATATCCAGGATACCATTACCCCTGATCCGCTGATCAGACCAGTATCCACCGTTATTTGCGCCATCTGCACCAGCCTCGCTGTTGTTACGGATAATAACACCGTCTACAACGTACAGTGGTTGAGTATTGTAGTTAAGTGAGTTAATACCGCGGATCTGCACGTTTACAGCACTGCTTGAGCCACCCGGGGCCGTAGTGATCTTAACACCCGGTGCTTTACCATACAATGCCGAAGCGAAATTGGTATTACCAGCTTCGGTTAACTGTTTTGCAGAAATGGTAGTAGTAGAATAACCCAGTGCCTTTTCCTGACGTTTGATACCAAATGAGGTAACTACCACCTCGTTTAATTCGCCTTTACCTGCGGTCAGCGTTACGTTGATCACAGGGTTATCGCCAACGATAACCTCTTTTGATGTGTAGCCTACAGATGAAAATTTAAGTACGGCACCTTTAGCTACTTTAATGCTGTATGCACCGTTTGCATTGGTTTGTACGCCGGTTGTTGTACCCACCACTAATACAGTTACACCCGGCAAGGGCCCGGTATCATCGCGCACTACTCCTGTAACATTTGTTTGGGCAAATAAATTTGCCGAGATAAAAAGGGGCAGTAGCAGTACTACCCACCTTTTCAAGTTTAGATAAAATTGTTGCATGAAAATTGATTAATTGAGTTAAAAAAGTTCTTGGGTATATTTATGTAGGCTCGGAAACACCGGCTTGCGGACTAAGTTTATATAGGTTTTCAATTACCATGGTTACACCCCCTAACAATTGCGCGTTGTTGCCCAGGTTTGAAACCGCCAATTGGGTGTAGGTGGTTAAGTGTGGTATACAGTGCTCATTCATGGCCTGCTGAATAGGGCTAAGCCATAATTTGCCAATGACACTCCCTTTCCCGCTTAAAATAATACTTTCGGGATTCATTAAATGCAGCAATATAGCCAGGCCCTGGCCAATAAAATAAGCCGCTTCTGAAATGATTTTTACAGCAAAGGCATCCCCTTTAAGCGCTTCGGCAATGATATTATCTGCAGATATGACATCATATTTTACCAGGCTGCTGATCTCTCCCTGCTTTAAACCTTCAACAGCTTTGGCTTCAATGGCCAGCAAAGAAGCTTCGGTTTCTAAACAACCCTGTTTGCCGCACGAACATAGTTTTCCGTTTTTATGAAGCGGTAGGTGGCTAAACTCTCCGGCAAAACCGCTATGTCCTTTAAAGATCTCTTTATTGATAATCATCCCCAGGCCAACGCCCCAACCAAGGTTTATGATCATGGAGTTATTACGGGCAATGGGAAGTCCAAATTTTTGCTCGGCCAGAGCTATTGCCGTCGAGTCGTTTTCAATAAATACAGGCAGTTCAACTTGTTTGGCAATATAAGTTACCAATGTTTCTTCCGGAGATTTGAGGAAGCTTAGGTTATTACCCAAAAACGCGTCGATAAAGCCCGGCATGGTGATACCTGTAGCTAAAAATTTATCTTTTGGTAATCCTGAGTTAACAACTACGGCCCGGATACAAGCTATTAATGAATGAATAGCATCTTTATTATCGTTCAGCTTTAACTCAAACTCCTGCACCTCGCCAACAAACTCATTGCTCATATTCACAATCACAATCCTTGTCAAAAACTGGTTCATAGCTACCGAAATGATAAAGCCGGTATCAGCTATTAATGAGTAAGTTGCGGGTTTTCTGCCTCCGCTTGAAGCCCGTATGCCTACCTCCTTTACATTACCTAACTTAATTAAATCAGCTATCCCTTTAGTTACATAGGGGATGCTTCTGCCTGTGTAAATACTCAGGTCGTTAAGGGAAGCTGCTTTGCTGTAATACAGCCCTTTAATAAGGTCGATATTCTTAAGAAACATAATAGCAGGAGGTTATATTTGCATATTTAAATAAATTAATTTAATAAATAAAGAAAACTTTTTATTTTTTTTAAAAAGTATGATCAAGATTTATAAAATCAATAGTTACTTTTGAAAATGAGAAGAAAACTATCACGCCTTTTCATGGTATTATTTACCATGTTATACACGGGTTATGCCCAGGCGCAACACCGTGTAAATCCTGATGAAATCAAAGAAAAAATGCAGTGGTTTGCAGATGCCAAACTGGGCATATTTATACATTACGGTATCTATTCGGTAAAAGGGATAGACGAAAGCTGGAGCTTCCATAATAAAAAGATCAGCTATCCGGATTACATGAGCCAGTTAAAAGGCTTTACGGCAAGTCAATATCAACCTGATGAACTGGCAGAACTGATTAAGGAAAGCGGGGCCCGTTACGCGGTAATGACCACCAAACATCATGACGGTGTAGCTTTATGGAACAGTAAATACGGCCCGCTGAATGTGGTACAAAAAACACCTGCAAAAAGAGACCTGTTAAAACCATTGTACAATGCCTTGCGCGCACGCGGCGTAAAAGCAGGGGCTTACTTTTCACTTATTGATTGGAGCCATGCCGACTATCCGGGCTTTTTGAAAGATAGCAGCAGGTACCAGGTTAATGCGCAACCGGCAAAATGGGCCAAATATCTAACCTTTATGAACGGACAGTTGGATGAGCTTGCCAAACAATATAACCCCGATCTTTGGTGGTTTGATGGCGACTGGGAACACAGTGCCGAGGAATGGAAAGCTTCGGCAGTGCGGCAAAAACTATTAAGCTACAACCCCAACACCATCATAAACGGACGCCTTCAGGGCTTTGGCGATTATGATACTCCAGAACAAAACTTCCCGGTATCAAGGCCTAACTACAATTGGTGGGAGCTTTGTATGACCATTAACGATAACTGGGGCTATCAGCCACAGGACACCAATTTTAAAACGCCTTATGAAATCATCAGCATTTTTACCGACGCCGTAAGCTATGGTGGCAATTTACTACTGGATATCGGCCCTAAAGGCGACGGTAGTATCCCTCCACAAGAGGTGAACATGCTTAAAGAATTAGGAGCATGGAACAAAAAAAACGGCGAGGGCGTTTTTAATACCATAGCAGGTATGCCGCAGGGACATTATTATGGCGCAAGTACTTTATCAAAAGATTCAACCACGGTATACCTGTTTGTTCCGGCAAAAACAAGCGCGCCGGTATTGGTGAAAGGCTTAAAAAACAATATCAAAAAGATAAGCGTTCTTGGCAGCGATACACCGTTATCCTATAAAATCGTTGGCAAAATTTCCTGGAGTGCTGTACCGGGCTTATTGTACATCCCTATTCCTGAAAACCAGCAGGATAAATACATGTCGGTAATAAAAATTGAACTTAACGGCAAGCTTGACCTTTATCGTGGTAAAGGAGGATTTCTTACCAATGAATAGCGTGAGCTGAAAGTCAAAAGCAGAAGTCGAAAGGTTGGATTGCCTGCATTACATTAACTATTTTTAACCTCGCTTGGCGCGTATCCGAAATAATTGGAAAAGCTTGTTGAAAAACTGGCAGGGTTCCCAAAGCCCACTTTATAGGCAACCTCTGCAACGGTAGTTTCCCCTGCTTTCAGAAAGGTGAGCGCTTGTTGCAACCTCACCATACGGATCAGGTCGCCGGGCGAGTGCCCGGTAGTGCTTTTTAATTTACGATGCAATTGCGCCCTGCTTAGCGCAACTAGGTCGCAGAGCATATCAATGCTAAACCGCTCATTATCCAGCTGCGCTTCAATAATATTACGCACTTTGTCCATAAAATGCAACTCCTTTGGAGGTAAGGATGAGGCAGCAGGCTTCCATGCTTCCTCACGCCGGTAGCGCTCCTGCAACTGTATCCTGGTCCTGATCAAACCCTCCGTCAGCGCCAGCAACTCTGCAACCTCGAAAGGTTTTGAAAGATAGGCATCTGCACCAACTTCCCATCCTTTGGTTCTGCTATCTGTGCCGCTCCTTGCGGTGAGCATTAATACCGGAATGTGACTGGTTAGTTCCAGTTCCTTTATTTTGTTGCAGACCTCGTAACCGTCCATTCCCGGCATCATCAGATCGGTAATGACCAGGTCGGGGATATGTTTTTCGGCGAGCCTAAGTCCTTTTTCTCCATCCGGGGCGGTTAATATCCTGAACTGCGCGCCTAACGCAGTGCTGATAAATTGCCTGAGCTGATCGTGGTCTTCAATAACAAGGAGCAAAGGGCCCTCGTCGGGAAAATTGTCGTGCTCGCCTTCTTCCATAAGCTTCCGGTTAGGTAGCAAAGAGAAATGCTCATTACCTATGCTTGCCTGTAAATTTGTTATAGGTAATCTTACCTGCACGGTTGTACCCACGCTTTCGGTGCTTTCTATGAAGATCTTGCCGCCGAGCAGCTCCACAAGTTCTCGTGTCAGGGCCAGGCCGATCCCGCTTCCCTCGTTTAAACGGCTATCTGACACATCCGCCTGGTAAAACCGGTCAAAAACATAAGGTAGCTTCGTATTAACTATGCCAATTCCCTGGTCCTCAATTTTTAGTAATAAAAAAGTATTTTCAGGTTCTTTTTCAATAGTGATGTTTACTATGATCTTGCCACCCGTCAAGCTGAATTTTACCGCGTTTGAAAGCAGGTTCCGGAGGATCATGATTAGCTTTCCGGCATCAATAGCACCGTGTAAACGGCTGAACGCACATTTGAAATCAATAGTGATCTGTTTTTGGGCGGCATCTCCTGCAAAGGGTTTCAATACAGCGGCCGCAGTAGCCAGGATATCTGTCTCAACGGACACAATTTCCATTTTGCCTTCTTCCAGTTTGCTCAGGTCGAGCAATTGATTAATCAGCAGCAGGAGTTGCTGCGCATTCTGTTTGATTAACTCGCCCTGCTTCCGTTCTGCCGCGTTGGCAGCCTTTGTCGCCAATAGGCCGGCCGGTCCAATGATTAACGATAGGGGTGTACGAAATTCATGGGTTAGATTGACCATAAATCTTGATTTCAGAATGTCCATCTCTCTTAGTTTTTCGGCCTGGCTGCGTACCTCCCGGGTACGTTCGGCAACTGTTTGTTCCAAGCTTTCGGCATGTTCGGCCAAAATCCTGTTTTTTTCCGTTTCCTGTAACAGGTTTAGTGTTGAAAGCTCTTGTACTTCATGCAGCCTCGCGGTGAGGCTACGGTTAATTCCGGCAAAGTCAAGCGCCAGGTAGATAGAAAAGAATACCGGCATAGCAAGCAAGCCGATACTCATCCATTCGGCTATCAGTTGGTTGTTACCCTTCATCAACCCCAGGATATCGCTTCCAATAAACAAATAGAAGATGACTACTGTAAACATACCTGCGCCTATCAGCCAGATCCTTGGTTTTCTGCGGAACATAGCCTTTATCAGCGCATACATTCCGTCCGTCACCACGAGCATAAAGTAAATAATTTCAACTACAGAAGCCGTTGCTCCGGTATGGATACTGTTTGGCCAAAAGTAGTATAACATGGTCAGCGATCCCAATAAGGCTATGCACATTATACGCTTGCGTGGCAGGCGATCATAGCTGACCCCATACAAAAAAACACCTGCCAGAAAAGCGACAACGATTATCCCCGCTTCAAAAAGGTCAGCAGTTAGCCGCTGCACATACGGATCAGTCGCGCCAACTGTCAGATAGCGGAGGTAAAGCACCGCCGCAGTTGAAAATACAAAAAGGCTGTAATATAGGTTTAGCCGTTGCCGGCGGTAGAAAGCAAAGAGAGTAAGATGCAGCAGCACCAATGCCAGTTGGGCGCCAATGCTCGCCAATAAAAAAGTATTCATCTTCAACCCATAAAGCGCGCCGGCAGCCAGTTGCCCATAGGAGCCAACCCATAGCTGGAAGCCGACATACTCAGGAAAAGCCGGCTCATAATTTACGTACCTTACGGTAAGTAGGTGCGGCCTCCGGTCTGTTAACATAAATGGAAACACCTTGAAAGGGGTACGCTCCGAACGGGTTTCTGCTTTTGTTTTGCCAATATTGCCCGCCCCGGCGATCTTTTTTCCGTCGAGATAAATTTCCGATGCTCCATTTTGACCTATCCGGAACGCCAGCATCTTGCCGGTCAGGCTCTCATCAACTTTAAGCCACAGTCTGAACCAGCCGCTTCCAGTCCAACCCTTTGGCTTGGTTGTACTGCCAAACATTGTTTTTGCAATCGTCCAGGTACTGTCTGCAATAACAGGGTTGCTATAATCCGTATCGTCAGCAATGTGGAAGCGCCAGTGTAGACTATGCAATGCAAATCCATTTTCATGAATGTTCAAACTGTCTGCTCTCAATGCCAGAACATCGGTGACTGCGTACAGGTTAGCTCCGCTGAAAAAAAGCAGGCAGGCTAATGTTATAGAAAAGCGCATACGGAACATAACGTAAATTTAGATATTTTGAAGTAACTGCATCAACAGGGGTTTACAGATGCGATGAAACTATCCGTAGCAGATTAACACCCATCAGATAAAGCATCACAAATGGAAAGGCCGGCACGCTTACCAGGTAACTCACGGTAGCAAAAGGTTCGGGCGCCGAAGGCGGGATCAAATTGACCAGCGCTGCAAACAAGCTGACAATAACATAGGCAAGCACCGGCCCCTTTCTGAAATAACCTGTCTTGCTCAAAGCTAATGCAAACATCGTTGTAGCTATATAGATCATGGAAACCTCAACTGTGTTGATCAGCAGGAACAGTTGTTGGAAAGCATGGAACCAATCAGGCCGGTCCGCTGCCTTAAAATGCCGGATTGCTTCGGTAAGGAAGCTCCCCCAATATGCCATATTTATAACAAACAACGGGATAGCCAATGTCATCAGGCCTAAACCTAATGTCGTAAACAATCTTTCTTTATCCAGTAACCATTGGCGGAGCAGCGCGACCCCAAGATAGGCCAGCACACTCCCTAATATGAGCAGATTATACCTGGCATACTGCTCTCCTGCAAGTTCAAGCCAGCCCTGAACGCTTTGCGGAGGCCGGCCCATACCTCCGAAAACAGGAAAAATGACCCAGGGAGCAATGAGCAACAGTGCGGCAAAGGTAAAAAGCGGGCTACCTGCGCGGTACTTTGTCAACTGGTATAGGGCGGCAATCATGATCAGGGTATTGATTATCCAACCTGACAGATACCATTGACGATCCACATGGCCAACGCCAAAACCCAGCAACGCTGTAAGGAATGGAACCGATATCAGGTAAAACACACTGGCTTTTTGTATCCCGCTAAGTTTACGGGGTTCATCAGAGATAAGTGCAGCTAAGGTTTGCTGACTATTGGATTGTTGCTTTATTTCATTACTCATAATCATTTATATAGTATGAGGTATCGCAATACCAGCTAAGGCCGTTCACAAATAAGCTTATGAATCGCCCGCCGTGGCAAGGATAACCGGGTGAATAGTTATGCAAAACAACGTATCGCGCATCGTAAAAACTTTCGCGCACTTTGTAAATGCGTTTGAATTTGTCTCATTTTTGGAAAGTACCTGCGGGTTTGCTTGCAATGGCCTTTTGCAAAGCGGTTTGATGGTTATAAATTTGACCTACCATTATGCCTGTTACATGGTTCTCGGTCACCAGGCCAGCCTATATTCAGCACCCGCGACCTTTGACTTAAAGATACTACTGCCTTGCTGTCCATCGAACAGAGTTTCAGGCAAATTAATTGCCTCCTGGTAAAAAATGTAACAAACTCGAAAGCATTCGCAACATACACTAAAGTGTTTTTGAGGTGGCGGTGGTTTATTTGTGAATGATATCTAACTGCGTTTGCTACTATAGTGTTGATGTAGTGAAAACTAACAAATATAACGCCGCCGACCTTTTTGCCGGCGATCAGAGACACCTGCCGGCTGTAGCCAACGAACTGTGCGGAGATATATTATTGCAAAACAATGGTTACGGAGAAACCTACCACGTAAAAGTGCGCATTTGGGACAAAGTTAACCGATAATGCTTGACAGATGGTATTATCAAGAAAGATACCAAAGATATCCTGATAATATTGACCATATTGATATGCCACAAGATCTGATTACCGGCAGGGAAAAAAATTGTTCCATAAAAATGACATGGAATACAGCAATTCAGTTAACACGAACTGATAAACATTAATAAGCGCCATTATGCCCGATGAAAAAAACTTTTGGACAACTTTGCCCGGAATTATTACCGGGCTCGCCGCTATAGTTACAGCTATTACAGGTTTAATTGTGGCATTAAACGGTGCTGGTTTGTTCAGCAAATCAATAATGGCGAACAAGGCATCTACACAAATAAAATTGATTAAAAAAGAGGCGGATAGCTTGACAGGTAAAAAAGAAGAACCCCAAAAGCTGGTTGAAAAACTTAAGCTGGTATTTTCAATGACCGAAGTAAAAATTGACGTTCATGAATACCGGATTCTTAGCTCATCAATTGAGGCTATAACACCCGAAAGCAACTCGCTGAAAATTAAGATAAAGTACAAAAACAATAGTAATTACTCGCCAGCCACATTTTGGAACGAGGGCTTTCGCCTTGCTGTCGACGGAATGCTTACCCCACCCACCGGCGATTTAAATGAACTGGTTGAGCGGCATGCCGAACTGATTGGCACGGTGACTTTTGAAGTACCCAACAATGCTAAAGATCTTGTTTTCCATATCCTTGATGTTGGAAAAGACGTCGCGATCCCAATAAAACTCGCGTCTGATTAACGAATACTGGTTTGCCTATCTGGTTTTCGTACCTAAGAGGCTTATAACAGAAATACCCGGAAGGCAAACTGAAAAGAAAAACCCCGATTTTACGGATTATTGTTAATTCAATTTACCTATGCGCTTTAATAGAATCAGCCGAGACTACTTCTTCTTAACCTTAAAGAGTTCAGGATGACCGATACCGAACTAAAGCTCATGGCCAGCGCCGCGATCATGGGAGAAAGCAGGATACCGAAGAATGGATATAAAAATCCAGCTGCAACCGGTATGCCTAACACATTGTAACCTAAAGCGAAAAGCAGGTTACCTTTAATGTTACCCATAACGTGCGTGCTTAATAACCTTGCTTTGGCTATGCCATCCAAATCGCCTTTTACAAGGGTGATAGCCGCGCTTTCAATGGCTACGTCTGTGCCCGTACCCATCGCAATACCTACATCTGCCTGTGCTAATGCCGGGGCATCGTTAATACCGTCGCCGGCCATAGCCACTTTTTTCCCTTCAGTCTGCAGCTTTTTTATTTCTTTGAGTTTGTTCTCCGGCAACATTTGGGCTTCAAAACCATCAAGACCAAGATTTTCGCTTACCGCCTTTGCAGTGTCTTCATTATCGCCGGTAAACATAATTACTTTCAGTCCTTCCTGCTGTAACTTACGGATTGCGGTCTGGCTTGATGGTTTGATTTTATCGGAGATTGTTACATATCCCGCCACCGATTTGCCGACCGCAAGGTACGAAACCGTTTTACCTTGTTTTTGCTCGGCCTTGACCAGCTTTTCTGTATCGGGTGTAATTATTGCGTTTACGTGCTCCATCAACTTTTGATTGCCTAAAGCTAACCGCTCGTTGCTAAGCGTACCAATAACTCCTTTACCAGTTACCGACTCAAAATTGGTGACGGGCAGAACAGCTACATTATTTTCTTCGCCATACTTCAAAGTAGCCTGTGCCAGCGGGTGTTCACTACTACTATTTAGGGCTACTATCTTTTGAAGGATATCCTTTTCTGTAAAACCGGTATTTACACTCACTACTTTTTCAACCGAAGGTTTTCCTTCAGTTACTGTTCCGGTTTTATCAATAACCAGCACATCAATCGCGTTCATTTTTTCAAGTGATTCTGCATTCTTGATCAACACGCCAGACTGCGCGCCCTTGCCTACGCCCACCATAACCGACATTGGTGTAGCAAGTCCCAGCGCACACGGGCAGGCTATAATAAGCACCGCAATGGCATTTACAAGTGCATACACATAGGATGGCTGTGGGCCGTAAACAGCCCATACAATAAAAGTAGCCACAGCAATCAGCACTACAACGGGTACAAAATAGCCGGAGATCTTATCGGCCAGTTTCTGAATCGGTGCTTTGGAGCGGCTTGCTGAATTAACCATCTCGATGATCTGCGACAATAACGTTTCTGATCCTACCTTTTCGGCGATCATCACAAAGGTTTTATTCCCGTTAATGGTGCCTGAGCTCACCTTATCTCCAGGCCTCTTTTCTACAGGCACGGGTTCGCCGGTAATCATAGCTTCATCAATCATTCCTTCGCCGGTTTTAATACTACCGTCTACCGGTATTTTTTCGCCGGGTTTTACACGCAGCAAATCACCTTTTTGTATTTCGTCTATTGCAACAAGAAACTCCTTATCGTTTACAATTTTTGTGGCCTGATTAGGCGCCAGTTTCAGCAACTCTTTAATAGCACTGTTGGTTTTGCCATGCGCTCGGGCTTCTAAAAGCTGTCCAAGCAATACCAGGGTAAGAATTACCGTTGCAGCCTCAAAGTAAACGTACACCGTGCCGTGATGTGTTTTAAACTGGTCAGGGAAAATACCTGGAAACAACAGGGCGATTACGCTAAAAAGCCACGCTACACCTGCACCGATACCGATGAGCGTAAACATGTTCAGTTTCCAGCTGATTACAGACCGCCAGGCACGCTCAAAAAACATCCATGTTGCATAAAACACCACGGGAATAGAAAGTACCAGTTCAACCCAGTTCCAGTATTTTAAATCCATCAGTTTAAATAATGGATTATTTGGAACAATTTCCGACATGGCTATCAGGAAAATTGGTATTGTGAAGATTGTAGCTATTTTAAACTTTGCCAGTAATTTATTATAGGTTTTATCTTCTTCTTCCACTGCGTTTGCTCCAATGGGTACCAGCTCCATACCGCATATTGGGCAGGAACCTGGCGCATCAGTAATGATCTCGGGGTGCATTGGACAGGTAAACTGACCGGCAGACTTTACTGTGGGTTGCTTAATCAAATCCATACCGCAAACCGGGCAATTACCAGGTTTGTTATAAGTTTTTTCATCTTCACAATGCATTGGGCAATAATATACATCGTCGTGACGCTGATGTGCCGGCCCGGCAGGAGTCGCTCCATGATGTTGATGATCGGACGCTACCTCTGTGCTCTTTTGATGGGCAATCATTTTTATACTGTAAGCTCCCACAGCAGCAATCGCTTCCTGGAGCTTCTCGGTTGGGATGTGTTTATCCATGGTGATGATGGCTTCGGCAGGATTTAATGTAACCTCCGCGGAAATACCTTCCAACTTGTTCAAAGCGTTTTCTACTTCGTTACAGCTTATATCGCTGATCATGCCCGTAATGCTATATGTATGTTTCATCATATCGGTGTTGATTAATAAGTTAACGTAATTCCAGCTCCGTAGCCGTGTCAGTATCATAAGGGGTGAATAAGGCGAAGTATTTAGTCATGATGTATCTGAAACCGCTCGTGTATTCCCGGTTGGTATTAACCATAAAGTTAAGCCTTAACCTTTAGAAAACAGGTATATCTTTCCCGAGTAATTGAAATCTGACATTTCTTTTATGATATAAAGAAGCATCGGCAACAATAAGCATCGGCAAGTACCATACTGCGCATGTTATCCATTTTTTAACCTGTACAGCTTTCTTTTAACGCTGGGGTTGTCATCGCCGGCAATTTCCAGGAACAAGCGCAGGAGGAATCCAATCCCTCAGACAGCTTACTTGAAACATGAATTTAAAAACAAAATAGAGAAAGGTTTGCGAATAGGTATGCTATAGATTTAGTGCTTCTTTATTGTATTTGCTTCTGTAAGCCAGGGGCGAAACTCCTGTAAACCTCCTGAACACCTCCCGGAAAGCCTTCAGATCGGCATAACCTACCTCATACATCACTTCATTAATAGATTTACGGGTAGTTTCAAATGATTTTTTTGCAGATTCAACTTTTACACGCTGCATATACTCGATTGGCGTGTTCCCGGTCGCTTTGATAAATCGCCGGTCAAAATTCCTTCTGCCTATGGAGAATTTAGATGATAAGGTTTCCATGGAGATTTTTTCTGTTAGCTGGCTTTCTATATAAGCTTGCGCTTCCCTAACCATTTCATCGCCATGCTGTTTCTGACCTTTGAATATTATGAATGGCGACTGGCTTTGTCTGTCCATTTCAATCTGGAAAATCTTGGAACAAAAAATTGCGGTCTGCCGGTCATAATACTTTTCAACGAGGTAAAGTACCAGGTTCAAAAAGGAATAGGCTCCGCCATTTGTATAAATACCATTTTCGTCGGTGATCAATTCATCGGTTTGCAGGTTTACCTTGGGAAACAAGGCCCGGAATTTATGCGCATAATTCCAATGGGTAGAACAGTTCTTGCCGTCCAGTAAACCTGAAGAGGCAAGCATAAAGGCCCCACTGCACATGGTGGCTATTTCTGCACCGTTTTTATATTGACTTGTTATCCATTTAACAATGCCGGCGTTGCCCGGCCCATCTTCATCAAAGTTACTGGCCAAAGAGGGAATGATGATGAGGTTTGTTTTACTAATCTCTGAAATGTAAACCTGGCTTTTAACTAAAAAAAGCCCGCCGGCCAGAGGGGTTTGAGATTTTATACCTGCAATCTCGATTTTGAAGGTCTCTTTGCCGCCATTATCCTTGAAATATTCGTTGGCCCGGGTAAAGATTTCATAAGCGCCTGCAATACAAGCGACAGTACCGAGGTTGGTCTGACCATCGGGAGCGATGATTGTGATATGCTTCATTGTCTTTTCTTACAAATATAAAGAGGTGAACTGTCCAAATCAACCCGTTATAATGTCTATTTTGACCTATCCCGAATACCCGTTTTGCCTATAAATTTGTGTTAACTAATCATCATAAAAAAAACTATTTTGAACATGGAAACAATAAATTTTACTACTGCCATACTGGTAGATCAAACCCCAAAGGAAGTTTTTGATGCAATTAATAAGCCTCAGTATTGGTGGTCAGGAGCATTTGAAGGAAATACAACAAACCTTAACGACGAGTTTACTTACTGTTACGAGGACATGCATTATTCAAAGCAGCGGATAAGCGAAATTATCCCGGATCAGAAGGTGGTATGGCTGGTCACTGAGAGCGATATCAGTTTTGTGGAGGATAAAGAAGAATGGACAGGTACAAAAATAATTTTTGAGATCAGCCAACAGGAGCACCAAACCAAGCTCCAGTTTACGCATATTGGTTTACAGCCTCACGTAGCATGTTATGACGCTTGCACTACCGCCTGGGGGCAGCTTATTGAGCAAAGTCTTTACGATTTGATTACTACCGGAAAAACTAAAAAGCCCGTTTTAGCCTAAGTATTGCTATACGGACTACTTTTAAACATTTTATTACTCGCATCACCGGGCTCAGCCTTTTAGTAGTGGCAATGGCCGAAGTGTTCAAATCATTGAGCAAACAGGATTTGAGGCTATTGCTGCTACTTCAATCGGCACTATCAGCGACTTACTTGGTACAAGGATGGTGAGCAGATATCGTTTTAGAAAATTTGATACATGGCCAGCCAGATAAAGTCGGATATCAGTATTTCGGTATTCGCAGAATTGAAAAGGGGTTGCTCAGATGACCTGAAAGCATTAACCGGGAATGTCCATTCCTTTAATAAAGTAAAAATCGATGGCTAATTTGCCCACATCACAAAAAATAATGTCTATCGGCAGGGCAAATTTTTTTAATTAATAGGTAACATCCTAATTAATTAAGACGTTTAAAAGCTTGATTGATTTTACTATATGAGAAAAGGGGCGTTCCGGATTGCCTTTGCCTATTTGTTGATCAGCTTGTTATGGATCATGTTCAGTGACCGGCTGTTATTTTATTTTGAGGGAGTGCTTACGCCAGGCCAATATTTATGGCTGAGTTTGGGAAAGGGAAGCCTGTTTGTGACAGTTACCGCAATTGCTTTGTATGCCCTGATCAGGTCTGAGAGCTCGAAATTGAAAGAAAGCGAAAAGCAGTACCGGAGTATGTATGAATCCAATCCCAATCCGATGTGGATCTACGAGCCCTTAACGCTGCGGTTTATTTCAGTAAACGATGCTGCTATTGCTGTTTATGGCTACAGTGCCGAAGAATTCCGGCAACGGACGATCCTGGACATCCGACCTCCAGAAGACCAGGAAAGTGTGGTTTCTTCAGCCGAGGGGTTGGGAAATAAGTTTAACCAAAGTGGTACCTGGCGTCACATTAAAAAGAACGGACAACTAATTTATGTAAATATCACTTCGCATAAGATATGGTTCAATAAAAAGCCCCATGTTATGGTGATGGTGCGTGATATGACAGAGCGGGTGGAGTTTGAGCAGACACTTGAAGAAGTAAACCAGGCACTTTTGGAAGAAAAACATAAGCTCAGTGAAACCCAACTATTGTCGCGGGTGGCTGGGTGGGAATTCTACCCTCGCGAAAACCGGTTGATTTGGTCAGACGAAGTTTATCGCATCGCTGGTTTGGACCGGGATGACGATCGTGAAGCTTTTGATATTTATGTGCAGCATATCTTTCCGGAAGACAGGCCACTGATGATAAATGCCTTAGAGGAGTTGATCAATAGTGGCAAACAGCTCGATGTGACGCACCGGATTAATGCTCTGGACGGCACAACCCGCTACATTCGCCAGCTTGCACGCCTGGAAAGCAGCGGAGGGCAAGAGCTGAAGGTAACAGGTTCCTTGCAGGATATCACTGAGCTCAAACAACTGGAGCAGGAGCGTAACCGATACCTGTATAGTTTTGAGCATACCCTGAACAGTATTACCGATTGCTTTTTTGAGCTTGATAGCCAAATGACGATCATACGGATAAACGAGACTTTCCGGTCGATTGTTAAAACCGACAGAAGCCGGATTGTAGGTACAAGCATTTTCGAGATTTTCCCTAAAAATGAAAATAAGTTTTACCAGGTTTATAAGAAAGCGCTTGAAGAACGGGTTATTGTGAGGCATGAAGACTACTCGGTTATACTGCAGCGCTGGCTAAGGATGGCCGCTTATCCTACAGACGAAGGCGTTGCGGTATACTTCTCAGACATTACCGAAGACAGGCTTAAAGATGAACGGTTGAAAGAGGCGGTTGAACGTTACGAACTGGTTGCCCAGGCAACCAGAGATGTAGTTTATGATCTGGATATCGTCCAAAACAGGCTGATTTACAATACCAGCCTCACTCATTTGGTAAAAATTCCAAACGAAGAAATCAGTTATGAGTTGGAATGGTGGCGCTCATTGATCCATCCAGACGATATGGAAGAAGTAGTAAGCAGCCAGGAAAGGATCAGTCGTGCTGGTCTTACCAACTGGGAATGCGAATACCGGCTTAATTGTGGGAAAGGGAATTACAAATACGTGATGGACCAGGGGTATTTTGTTTATAACACCGAAAAACAGCCGGTAAGGCTGATCGGTGCGGTGAGAGATATTGATGCGCTTAAACGCAGTACTCAGGAAAATAAGAGGCTGGCAGGCATTATCAAACAGGTAAATAACATGGTACTTATAACCGATGATTTGCGCAGGGTGCAATGGGTTAACAATGCGTTTGTAGAGCTGACCGGTTACATGTTGGAAGAGGTGAGAAATAAAACAGCCGCTGATTTTTTAACCGGACCAGATCATCCTGGTTTCGAAACGATCATCCGGAGGCAAGAGGCCAGGGAGGCATTTGCGATGGATACGATCATTTATACAAAAAAGGGAACACCGATTTGGATTTCTACTCAGTTAACCCCAACGTATGATGAAGATAACGTTTTTCATGGTTACATCATCGTTTGCCAGGATATAACCTACCGAAAGGAAAAAGAAGAGGAAATTAACAGGCAAAATCGGTTACTCCGTGAAGTGGCCTGGATAAGTTCGCATGAGATCAGGCGTCCTGTGGCAACCATGCTTGGATTGATAAACCTGTTGGATATGGCCGAAGACGACAATGAGCAGGAAGAGATCTTTACAAAACTCCATGAATGTGCCCAGGAAATGGACGGTATGGTACATGAGATCCACCGCCGCATCGAAGCTGAAAAAGCATTGCAAATTGAACGCGACCTATAAACCGGCATATGAAATGGCTGGAATAAATACCTGCCTGTAACCAGGCGGTATTAATAGCGAAGAGCATCTTGTTGTTGATAAAAGTTAGGGCGATAACTAAACTAATTGAGCTATCTGATCGTATAAACGAGGAATACTATTATTATAAATATTATTTAATAGTATTTTATCTGTAAAGCATGAGATGGCGCCTTTTTTACTTTTTACTATCAATTGCTTTAACGCTTTTTGCGAATGATGTTTTTGCTCTTCCTCCCACAATTGGTTATTCGCCATCAACAAATATTTATACCGTTGGTACAGCTATTACAACCCTTACACCCACAATTGGTAACGGGGTTAGCGCGATGGGCTTCGGCACAGCCACAGCGCTTACCGGCGCTACTTTAAATAATCCGCGGGGCGTAGCCATTGACGCGGCCGGCAATATTTATGTAACCAATAGTGGTAATAATACCATTAGCAAATATAATTCAAGTGGTACCTATCTCGGTACTTTTGGTACGGGCGCCACAATGTCTTTTCCTAAAGATCTGGTTTTTGATTCATCGGGCAATGCTTATGTATTGAACCTGGGTGCTACACCAGGCACTGGCAGCGTGTATAAATATAATTCAAGCGGCGTATACCAGTCAACCATACTTAGCGGCTTAAATTACGCTTTGGGAATCACTATTGATAAATCTGATAATATTTATCTTGCCGATCAGGGCGCTGGTTCAGTAACCAAATATAACACCAGCGGTACACTCTTGCTTTCGTTGCCTACTGCCAATTTTAATGTTCCTCTTGGTGTAGCTGTGGATGCAGCAGGCAGTATCTATGTGTTAAACAACGGCTCAGGGAACGTGACAAAGTATAATTCGGCCGGAACATTTCAATCCACTTTTCTTAGCGGATATACTTCGGCCCAAGCCATAACAATTGATAATGCCGGAAATTTCTATATCGGCGATAATGCTGCTACGAACACAATCTACGTTTATAATCAAAGCGGCACATTGCTTACCAGTAAAGCCACTACCGATCCCGAAGGGATTGCCGTTGATAGTAAGGGTGTCATATTTACATCTGCCTATTATGCAAACCAGATGAATAAATATACGCCAACCGGTGGCTTCTTTTTGAGCGCTGCCTTGCCTGCAGGTTTAAGCTTTAACAGTACAACAGGCGCTATTAGTGGTACACCTACAGCAGCTATGGCAACAACCACCTATACTGTTACCGCCTATAATGCCAGCGGTGCAGGTACCGGCACGGTTACTATTACCGTTAATCCTACAACTCCTACAGGTACAGGCGGTTCAACATGCGGCGCGGGCACTGTAACCCTTACGGCTTCAGGAAGTACGCCATCGGGAGGTGTATATAACTGGTATGCCGCTCTTACAGGCGGCTCATCATTAGGAACAGGGGCGAGCTTCATTACTCCAACCATTACTGCAACCACCACATATTATGTAAGTTACACACAAAACGGAGCCACAAGTACACCCCGCATTGCTGTAACTGCAACTGTAAATGCCAAACCTGTTATATCAACCGCACCCACAAGCCCTACAGCCAGTTTGTATCTTTCCTATCCGTTTACCGGTAATGCTAATGATGCCTCGGGTAATTTAAATAATGGAATACCCCAAAATGCTCCCACGCTTACTACTGATCGTTATGGGGCCGCAAGCAGTGCCTATAGCTTTAATGGTTCAACCCAATATATTGCCACTTCCATCCCTATAATAACCAATCCGCAAACTTTTTCTATCAGCGTATGGTTCAAAACAAGTTCGGCGGGTGGTAAGTTAGTTGGCTTTGGTTCAGCGCAATTTGGGACAAGCACAAGTCTTCTTGGTTATGACCGTCATATTTATATGAATAACAGCGGGCAATTATACTTCGGTGTTAAACCCGGCAGTACATACAATACTATAAATACCACTGCATCCTACGCCGACGGCACATGGCACCACGCAGTTGTCACTATGTCAAGTACCAATGGGGCTAGTATGTATGTAGATGGTGCGCTACAGGCCAGCGATGCTACCATGACCTCAGCGGGGGCTTATGCTGGTTACTGGAGGGTTGCTTATGACAATTTAGCAAGCTGGACAAGTGCTCCAACCAATTATTTTTTTAGTGGATCGCTGGATGATATAGCTGTTTATAATACGGAATTAACTGCTGCGCAGGTTTATACCTTATACGGTGCAGGCAGTACTCCCATTTGCCCGGGTAGTACCTTATCCCTACAAGCCAACACGGTAAGCGGGGCCACTTACTCATGGACGGGCCCAAACAGTTTTACATCAACCTCGCAAAATCCTACTATTGCCAATGCCACAACAGCCAACGCCGGCACTTACATACTTACCGTAACCGGTTCTAATGGCTGTACATCACAGTTAAATGTAACAGGAACGGTAAACGCTCTACCCTCAACAGCATTTACAGCAACCTCTTCGGTAAACATTAATTCAAACGCTACCATCACTTATACAGGAACAGATCCCTCAACCTCAACCTATAACTGGGACTTTAATGGAGGCACACCCTCAACCGGAACCGGGCAGGGGCCTTTTTCGGTACAATGGGCAACTTCCGGTACAAAAACAATTACACTTACCGTAACAAATGCTGCCGGTTGTTCGTCATCATCTACACAAAACGTTACGGTAAACCTGGGTACCTATGGTAATTATGCTTTTGGAGAAAGCATAACATTAAATACAACCTCACTCGGCATTACTTCAAATCTTACCAATTTCCCGGCCTTGCTCAGTATACAGGATAATAACCTCATTATTTCAAACACTTGTACAGATAAGGTGCAAAACCCCAATGGACCCAATTATGATTTTGCATTTGTAAGTGGCGGCAGCGAACTTTACTATCAGGTAGAAAGCTACGATCAAACGACCGGTACCCTGCTGGTTTGGGTACAAATTCCTACTTTAACTTACGCAACCAATAATACCGTAACGTTTTACTATGGATCTAAGTCGCCCACTGTAACTCATAACACAGCGTTTTTTGCCAATACATGGGCAAGCAATTACTTAGCTGTATTTCACTTTAATGAATCGAGCTTTACCGGTTCGGTAACCGACGGCACCGCGGGCGGGCATACAGGTGCTACCAGCGGGATGGCTGCTGCCGATCTTGTTACCGGTAAGATCGGCACCGCTTACAGCTTTAACGGATCGAGTAAAAAAATTACAACTAATGCGGTATCGGTTACCGGTCCCTTTACCATATCGGCCTGGGTAAAGTTAGGAGCGACAGGCCTGGATCAAAAAGTGATGACAAACCAAGGCGCCTCCGGCGGAACCAGCGGTGGTTATAAACTTGGTATTTATACCACTAATATCCCTGAGTCGGAATCGGGTATTGCCATGAACAGGTCGAGCACACCTAATCCAGCGGCTTTTGCCAGCGGCGCATGGCATTATATACAAAGTGTTTATACCGGTACAACTCTTAGTACTTATGTTGATGGAGCACAATATAAAATATTAACTACCAGCAACAATCCGTCTGCTAATGCAAACTTCTACATAGGAGTAGGGGAAGGGGGTAGCCAGTTATATTTTAATGGTATAATTGACGAGCCCCGGGTATCGAATGTCGCAAAAACAGCTGATTGGCTTAAGGCTGAATATGTAAATCAAAATAATCCTGTAACGTTTACAACTGTTGGTGCAACTGTAACCAATACCACTAATGCGGCCGCTATACCTGGTGCATTAACTTATACCTATAAAGGCGTTACCGGAACTTATACTGATGCCAGCAACTGGGATAATACCACCGCCGGCATCACCAACCAGGCGCCGGCATTTGATGGTACGGCCACCTTAATTATCCCGACAGGAAAAAGCATTACAATTAATTCTAATGCCTCGGTATACGGGCTTACCTTAAGTGGTACGGCTTCAGTAAGCCTCAGCGCAAATTTAAGCGTGGGATGCAATATATATAATCAGGGTACCGGAAAAATAGACTGGAATAATTTAAATACATCAAAGATAACCTGGAACGGAACCAGCGCTGCGCAAAGTTACAATGGTGCTGCCTCTGCCGGGTATACCCATGTGGGAACTATGGAGATAAATAATTCTGCAGGCGGAACAATAACAGTTAATAGTGATACCCTGGATATTTACAACGAACTCAAAATTACTAAAGGAAACCTGGCGGTTGCCTCTGGTGCCATCATGGTGCTCAAAAGCGGTGTATCCCAAACAGCTTCTGTAGATGCTATTCCAACGGGGTACAGCATCACAGGAACCATATATGCAGAACGCTATTTTAAGGCAGGGACGATTGCTGCCAATACTCGTAATTACCGGCTCCTGTCTTCTCCGGTAAATACCGCAACAGGTGCTTATAACCTCGGTTATCTAAATACCAACTCAGGAGGCTTCACCGGGGTTTTTGTGGCGGGTCCCACAGGGCCGGCTGGCGGTTTTACTGTCACGAACGCCACATCAACAGCTTATTTGTACAAAGAGGACCTGCCCGCAAGCAATACCGCTTTTAACTCAGGAAATTTTAAAGGCTTAACAAATATTGCAGGCAATACTATTTCTTATTATACGGGTACCGGCAGTACAACTGCAACAACAACCCTCCCGGTAGGTAATGGTTACATGCTGTATTATGCCGGAAATAATATTAACAATGTTACCTCGTCAACAGCACTTAATAAACAATATCGTTTTGGCGGAAGCTATATTGACCCGGACGCTTCAACGATGGTAGCAGTTGGTACGCTTAATCAGGGAAGCATCCCGGTAAAGCTTTGGTGGAACAGTGGTAGCTCCACTTTAAGTAAAGCACAAACGGGTTACAACTTAGTAGGTAACCCATATGCGTCTTCCATTGATTGGGATACCTTTTCGCAAAGCAGTTCAACAAACGGTATTTATGGCCCCGGTGTATCTGCAACCATATATGTTTATAATTATTCCAATAAAAACTATGGCACTTATACAGCTTTGATCCCGGGCGGGATTGGTACCAATAATGCAACCCGCTACATTGCAAGCGGACAGGGCTTTTTTGTGCAGGCTACTACAACTTCGGCTTCCCTCACTTTCAACGAAACAGCTAAAACAACAGTACAACCCAATTCCCTGGGTAGCACCCTGTACCTGTTGATGAGCAAAAAAGGCCAGGCAGTAGCCAAACCTCAGTTAATGCGGATAAAGCTTGCCGCAGATTCGGTTAATACGGATGAAATTATTGTATTATTTGATTCTGAAGCCAAAAATGAATATGAGCCCTTTTATGATTCGGACCGGTTAAATGGGATTGGTAATATTTCTACCCTGGCCAGCTACGGATACGGAAGTAAAAACATGCTGGCCATTAACAGGATGAACGTCATAGATTCCACCACCCGGATAAAGTTATTTGTGAATGTTAATAATTCTGCAGCCACGGATACAATTTCGGGTTCAGGATTTGATTCGCTCGACTCAAGATACGATGTATATCTGCTTGATCACTACAAAAAAGATTCCTTGTTTTTCAGCAGGTATAAACGCTACCTGTTCAATATCGATAAAACAGACACAACCAGCTACGGGGCAAACCGGTTCGAAATAGTATTTCATAAAAAGAGTTCATTAAACTACCGGTTACTTGGCTTTCAGGCCAGTCCGGTTAAAGACGGCATTCTGTTAACCTGGAAAACAGAAAATGAAGGAAACCTTTGCGGCTTTACCCTGCAAAGGCAGGATGGTTCCAAAGAATTTATTGCTTTAACCTCATTGGTAAGCAATGGTAGCGGGTCTTATACTTATATCGACAAGTTTCCCCTGACCGGAACCAATTACTATCGCTTGCAACAAAATGATCCTTTTAATGTTATCCGCTATAGCAAAACTATAGCGGTCGGTTTCAATGCACCCGGTATTGTTAATGAGGCGATAACACTTTACCCGAATCCGGTTAACAATGAGTTTTATATTAAGATCAATAAAAATGCACCTGACAGGGTGATACTTAGGGTAACCGGTATAGCCGGCCAAATAATGTTTTACAGGGAAATGGATGGCAATAATATACAACAGAATGTGAGCAGTCTCTTGCCAGGAAACTACATTGTAGAGATCTCCGACAAAGTGACTAAAAAGTTAATTGGGATTAAAAAGTTTAACAAAGAATGAAATTTAACCTCCGCAAAACAATAGCTTATAGCAGTAGGATATTATTGGTTTTTTTTATGGTTATAAACCCTATGCTACTGTTAGCAGACGATCCGGGTACACCCTGTGATGGCAGCGACCCGTTGGATAATAACTGCCCGCTGGATTCCTGGGTTATCTATATGGTCATATTGGTTCTTATTCTCACAGCTATCCATCTCCTCAAAAAGCAACTTCGCTCCAGTTTATAATTGATGCAAAACACCACATTGAAAAATACATTTTTGAGTTGGTAAAATTCAAAAAATTAGTGTTATTTTGACACATATTATTAACCTGTGTATTTATCAATTGTTGTTCAGTTTGTAACAAACCCATCATCGGCAGATGTGTTGGCGTTAAATTACTGATGCGTAAGTGCAGGCGTCAGTTTTCTTCGCACAACATACCGAATGGTTGTGTTTCAATATTCAGGATGTTTTAAAGTGCCCGGTAATATAATAAAGCTTGGATTGCCGGTATGAACCGCCTACAAACGATTTTTGCCTACTCGCATTAAGCATTGTTGGTGCTAACTATGCCTTTGCCGTTTTTGACAAGATCAGAATACAATGATATTAATTGAATAAAATGAGTACAAAAAACTTTCTCCTGACGCTATGCCTGTTTACAATTTGCGTTGCAAATGCTCAAATCAAAACGGCGAAGCATATTAAAAGTAAACAAAATTACAATGCTTATCTCTTTGTGTACTTCACCGGAAACGGAAACGAGCAGGAAGCCATTCGTTTTGCGATCAGTAAAGACGGTTTAAACTATTATGCATTGAACAACAGCGAGCCTGTTTTATCATCAAAAAAAATAAGTTCAACAGGAGGAGTCCGTGACCCGCATATTTTGCGTGGTCAGGATGGGAAAACTTTTTATATGGTTGCCACAGACATGGTTGCCTCTAACGGCTGGGATTCAAACAGGGCAATGGTTTTGTTAAAATCCAATGACCTTATCAACTGGACCTCCACTATTGTAAACATTCAAAAAAAGTTTCCAGGACAAGACAGTTTGCTAAGGGTATGGGCTCCGCAAACTATTTACGACGAAAAAGCAGGGAAGTACATGATCTACTGGGCTATGAAATATGGCAAGGAGCCGGATAAAATTTACTACGCTTATGCTAACAAGGATTTTACAGACCTGGAAACAGCACCGAAACAACTTCTTTTCACACCTGACAATGGTGCCGCGATAGATGGTGATATCCTTCAGAAAGACGGTAAGAACTATCTCTTTTTTAAAACCGAGAACGCTAAAGTTGCAGGTATAAAAGTGGCAGTATCAGATTCACTTACGGGGACATATAAGGTTGGAGATAGTTATGTTCAGCAAACCACCAACCCTGTTGAAGGAGGCGGAACCTTTAAATTGAACGATGGTTCCGGTTATATTCTGATGTATGACGTTTATACTAAAGGCCGTTACCAGTTTACCAAAAGTAAAGACCTGAACCACTTCACTGTAATAGATGATAATGTATCCATGAACTTTCATCCCCGACATGGGACTGTAATGCCCATTACCACTGCAGAAGTTGAAAGACTGGCGGCAAAATGGCTTTCAACCGACGACGTTGTCAGGACAACATCAAACCCTGCAATAAAAAAAATAAATATAAACCTTGATACCGCAGCCCAAATGTTGACTTTGCCAGTAGGTTTAGGGACAAATCTGGCTAAATTCGATCCCCTGTTTGTACAATTTCCAGGCGTAAATATTTCGCCAAAAGGCCCCCAGGATTTTACAAGGGGTGCGGTCAATTATAATTTGCAAATAGCCGGCGGCAAAGCAAAAACATACCAGGTTCGCGTTGTGGTGAACAACAACCCATTATTTGGCGGTCTGTATGCCGATCCTGAGGTATTATATTCTCACAAGACAAATAAGTACTACGTATATCCAACATCCGATGGGTTTAATAACTGGTCGGGCAGTTACTTTAAAATATTTTCTTCGCCCGACCTGGTACAATGGAAAGATGAAGGCGTCATCCTCAATCTGGTTAAAGATGTGTCCTGGGCTAAATCCAATGCCTGGGCGCCAACTATAATCGAGAAAAAAATAAACGGACAGTATAAATACTTCTATTACTTCTGCGCAGCCCAAAAAGTAGGAGTTGCAGTGGCAGATGACCCGGCGGGGCCATTTGTTGATTCTGGCAAGCCGCTCTTATCCAAGCGTCCCACTGGCGTGCACGGTGGGCAGGAGATAGACCCGGATGTATTTGAGGACCCAGTTTCGGGCAAAGATTATTTGTATTGGGGCAATGGTTACATGGCCGTGGCTGAGCTAAATAAAGATATGATTTCAATTGATACGACTACTACTAAGGTGATTACTCCAGACGAAACTTTCCGC
This sequence comes from Mucilaginibacter pocheonensis, assembly GCF_031456535.1. NCBI lineage: Bacteria > Pseudomonadati > Bacteroidota > Sphingobacteriia > Sphingobacteriales > Sphingobacteriaceae > Mucilaginibacter > Mucilaginibacter pocheonensis. Next base: position 1,017,095 of record NZ_JAVDUU010000004.1, on the reverse strand, counting down.
GAAGGAACGGAAGTAGCTTACCGAAAGGGTAAATATTATTTTATGTGGAGTGAAGATGACACACGCAGCCCGAACTACAAAGTACGTTATGGTTATGCGGATTCACCAACAGGCAAAATCATTATCCCCGGCAATAATATTGTTATTGAAAAGGATACCGTACAGGGCATTTATGCAACAGGGCATAATTCTGTATTGAATATTCCGGGTACACACGACTGGTACATCATCTATCACCGCTTTAACAGGCCTGATGGAATTAAGATGGGGGAAGCCGCCGGATATAACCGCGAGGTTTGCATCGATAAGTTGTTTTTTAACAAAGACGGAACAATACAAGAAGTAAAGCCAACCTTACAAGGCGTTACAAAACCACAGCTTCCGCAGGCAAAAAATTAAGAGAGATATCTTTATAACCTATTTAAGCGATATAGTTTGATAACGGCGTTTTCAATCCCGCCTAATTTTTTTTTAAGAGCAATTGAGCAATTAGATATGCGAAGCTTGCAAGGTTCAAACGCTTAAGTTATAGAGAATATAATTCGCCGATTAATAAAGCGCCTTAGTTAGTATTGTTTTTTAATAGATAAAAAAGAGGTTCGTTAACGTTATACTTGAACGGACCAAAATCAAAAAAAGCATTTCCAATAATCAGGTCGGGTTTTCCATCAGCGTTTACATCGCCGGCGTCAAGTGTTACAGCTCGCTCAAACTTGGTATTAACGGGAAAGGCGTAAGGGACAAAATCTAAACCGCCTCTGTTCTTTAGGTATACAAAGCCCTCTTCGGGTTGTCGTGCATCGGTAAACAGACTGATGGTTACTATATCAATGTCGCCATCATCGTCAAAATCTCTCGCAATAGCCTTGTAACAGCCGTTTATAGGATAAAAATATTGTTGTTTATAATTGCCCTTACCATCATTTAAATAAATGTAAACACCGTGATAGGGTTTTAACACCAGGGTTGCATTGCCGTTGTCGCCGCAGGTGTATAAAATATCTTTATAGCCATCGTGGTTTAAATCAATCATCTCAAAAAATGAAGATCCGTAAATGGGCGGAAATCTCAATATCTCCTTCGACTCGAATTTGCCTCCCCCTTTATTAATAAAATGGAAAATTCCTTCTTCGCCCTGGGCAAAAAGAACGTATAAATCCGCGAGTTTACCGTGTTGGTTGTCAATGTACGCTTTGATAGCTCCGGGCAAATTGCTTATTGCATGTTTTGCAAAATTGCCGTTGTCCATATTTTCCATCCAGCATAGCTCGCCTGTTATACTCCCAAACTCACAAATTACGTAATCGGTTCGGCTATCTCCATTTATATCCGCAGCCAGCACTTGTACAGGTCTTCCAAGTTTGCTGAATATAGGTTGGGATGCTAATTGCATTTTGCCGGTCGCGGTAATGTTTAGTGGAGTTATGGTACCCAGCTTGTCGCTGTTTGCGCCAAGTTCATTGCCTATTGTACAAATCATGGCGTTACCATGGTCAAAAAGGATATCTACTACGGGGCCATTGGTGGCTACAGAATCAATAACTTTCAATTGAGGCGATAAAAGATAAAGCTTTTTAGCCTGCCCATTGGCAACAAAAATGCGGGCGGGTTTCACACTGTTATCTATTTTAACATAACATCCCAAAACCTGTTTTCCTTCAAATGATTGTGCCGGTTTTTCGATGGTAAAAAACGGCAGCTCTCTTTTTATAGGCGAAGGCCTGTCCTGAGTGGGCAAGGCTATAGGGGCGGTGTTCATATAATAATCTATGATGTCTTGCCATTGTTCATCATTTAATACGGGTTTGGTGGGCACAACCAAATCATCGCCCTTTATTGATCCTTCGTATAATTCTCCTCTGTGCGCTTTGATACCCATTCGTAAACCCATCTGGGGAAATACATTTTTCCATTTAAACCGGTTAAGCAGAGCGGGGTTGGGCAACATATGGCACGAACTGCAATAATTTTGTGAAAGCGCCTTGCCTTTTGCTATGCTTTGCAGGCTTGCTATCGGGAAATCAGTTTGCGTTTCAGAATTGGCATTCTCTTGCTTATTTGCCGGCACATTCCAGAACAGGTAAACCGAAAGTATACTTATAACCAAAACTACAATACCAACAATTACAGCTTTTGAAATTTTTGTCCTACGGTAATCTCTCGGTTTATTGTTCATGAATGAGCCAAATAGGTTTAATTGAGAATGCCGTCAACATCTTGCCAATATGAAACCCGTTAATAAATTTTCGATCAGTGGGTATTATGTTCAATTTTAGCCAATATCCAGTTGCCTATTTGTTTTCCCTGCAAAACGCCATTGTCTATGGCATCCTTAAAATGGATACCACCCCAGAAACGTGATATAGCTGCTTCATTAGCTGCCTGTTCAAAAGAGGTAAAGCTTCGTGGAGGTACGCCGAATTTAACTTCCACGCTATCGGTATAATGAAAATTATCTCCGAAATAATGAGTTAATATCACGGCACAAGTGGCCGATGCTACCGAATGCCCACTAATGTATTCAGGAAAAGGCGGCGTTTGTAACAGGGGTTTCCAGTTGGGATCAATATACCTGCGGATAGCCGTTTCGGGGCGAATGCGGTTTGTTCTGTATTTATCTTCCCAGCAGCAAATAAAACCATCCATTAAGCCAACGGCCACAAAGGTATTAACTACAATGGCTTTTGAAAAACTTACGTTGGCCTTGTTACATGCCACATTGGCTATTCCCATCCAATGAGCTCCCGGCGATATTTTTTTTAATCCGATGAGCATATGCCCGTCATTTTGAACGGCAAAAGGATTGCAATCCCAAAAATTGGCAATGTTCTTTTCTTCCTGCGTTAATTTATCCCCGCTTTTTTCATAATTCATCAACAAGAATTTAAAAAATGGGGAGTTTTTGTCTGTAGAGAACGGAATGGGCGCAGTTGGAACAAACTGGTCGGCAGATTTTAACGTTAGTGGTCTTATCGTGTTAAAATAAGGCTCAACCGGGGTCATGTAGGCCGGAGGGGTAGGATCCCAACTGCCCGGCTCGGCCTTAAGTTTATAACGAGGATAATTGCTTATCCTGTTATACTTGTCTGCTTTGGCGTAAGCCATGATCTTTTTGCTGATAAACTGGGCATAATGTTTTGAGCTGTCAATAACCTCTGTGCTAAAACCAATTCTTTTACACGAGTCAATAAATGATTGTTCATACCCGGTCATTAATACGCCCGAAGGTTGTAATTTAGCAGCGGTTTCCATCATGGCTAAAACCGCGCTTAACTGGTAGTTGTAGCCATCAAATTGCTTAGGTTTGATGATGATCGGATAATCGTTCAAAATGTCATGGAGGCCTTTCAGCGTTTTATCATGCTGCGAAATAACCTCGTATCCGGCTAAACAGGTATAGGCAAAAAAGCGGGCTGCCAGGGGTGGATTTGTAACATCATGCACCATCACCTCTGTCATATGAGCGGTTACTTTGCCTGCGTCATGACTGGTTAGTACAGGTTCTTTACCAGCTTTGCAGCTAAAAAACAGAACTAAGGCGGATAATATATAAATACTTGAAAACAGTTTTTTCATGGAGCTATTGTAATTTGTAGGCTTTTATATCCTTTTGGTTGATGCCGAGAAGCAGACTGTTGTTTATGTTAAGCACACTTCTTACATCTCCCGTTATATTAAAGCCCGACCGGATCTGGGGCACATAAATAAAATTTCCTTTCCCATCTCCTTTGAGCAGAACCCCATAATTAGCATCATATCTGCCGAATCGGATACGGGTGTGGTTTATATTGCCACAAAGTATTAAATCATCATTGCCGTCATGGTCATAATCAATTTTGGTGATGGTATAAACCGGCGAGTATTGCGCCTGCAGGGGCAGGGCTACCGGATGTAATTTGCCTTTTGCATTGCTGATAAAACAAGCGGTTGCAAGATCATTAGCTGTTAAGTGTCCGGCACCTTTCATTTCATCCGAGGTAAATACCTGGTCAATGGTAGCGTCTGCATAACTTTTATAATCAGAAAAACGCGGGCGCATTATACTGATCTGGTCCAGGAGTTCATCCCTTGTTACAAAGGGATAACTCTTATGCTGAATGTAAAAACATAAAATGGGGTCTATCGAGCCATTGTCGTCAAAATCTTTGAAATACATTTCGGCCGGTTCGCTGTCGGTTGCCCTGCATTGCGTATTTAAGCCGAGGTTGCCAGCAACAATATCCGGATGCCCATCGTGATTAATGTCACTTACATCCAGGCGGTTCCACCACCCAGAATATTTTTTATCGAAGTATTTGGCACTGGCATCAACAAACTTGCCGTTTATATTTTCAAATACCATTATTGGCATCCATTCACCGGCTATAATCAGATCAGGCTTTTTATCGCCATTCATATCGGCAAATGCCGCATCAGTAACCATCCCGATATTTTTTATTAAAGCGTTATATTTTGCTGTTGCATTTGTAAAATGGCCTTTGCCATCATTTATTAAAATATAGCTTTCCGGCGCCTCGGGGTACCTGCCGGGAATTACCCGCCCACCAACAAAAAGATCAGGTGCGCCGTCGTCGTTTATGTCGGCGGTTTTTACACAGCTTTTGCTGCTTGTCATCTGAGGTAAGAAGCCTTTTGCTTTTGAAAAATTACCCTTACCATCATTAAGGTAGAGCCTATCCTGCAATAAAGGATCGCCTGGTGAAAAATCAGCGTATCCGCCGGAACATACGTACAGGTCGGGCCTGCCGTCAGCATTAACATCTACAATAACCGCTGCTGCATCTGTGCTGGTTTTATCGGCTTCAAAAGCGGGATTTTGTTTTTGAACGAAGGAACCATTACGCTGTTGCAGATAAAGCTTACCGGCTACTCCATTTTCGCCCCCAACATAAATATCTTCAAGACCATCACTGTTTACATCTCCTTTAACGAGACACGGCCCTGAAAATGATACCGGGTTAACCATTAAAGGCTGGCGTTTAAAATCATTAATGGTGTTGGCAGGTTGCCGCTGTGTAACTGGCGACTTGGTTTCAGTAAAAAAAGTTTTTAACAATTTGGGCCTGGCATTACTGGTATTATTTAAAACCGCATTTGTTTCGCTTAACAGCAATTGTTGGTTGGTCTTGACATTATTTAGCAACTGAGTTTTGCCTCGTTGCCAGGTTATCCGTAATGAGTCTATAGTTGTGGTCTTGCCCAAGCCAAAATGCAATACCGGGGACACGCTCGACTGGAAACCGCGGGAAGGCATTTGTTCAAGATATTGTTGTTTGCCTCCGCAATAAATGATAACCCTGGCGCCAATACCCTGGGTGTTGGCGTCGGAGCCTTTAAGTTTTACAGCAAGGTAGTGGTTACTGTTAAGTTTTTTTGCCTGGTTTTCATACACAAATGCGGGCTGATCAACATTGTTAACCACGAGGTCGAGATCGCCGTCGTTATCAAGGTCAACATAGGCGGCGCCATTGCTGTTTGATGGCTTTGTAATTCCCCATATAGCGCTGGAATTGGTAAATGTGGTATTTCCATTGTTCCTGAAAAAATAACTGCTTACCTCTGATGAGGGCATTTGACTTACAATTCGTAGCAGATCCTGACGCATGAACCTCCTGTCGCGCAGATTATCGCCCATGAACTTAATAAAATCCATATTGGTATAATCCTTTCTGTATCCGTTGCTTACAAACAGGTCTTTCCAACCATCATTGTCATAGTCGGCAAATAAGGGAGCCCAGCTCCAGTCGGTATTGGATATACCCGATAGCTGCCCAATTTCGCTAAAAGTGTTATTCCCGTTATTTAAATGCAACATATTGCGCATGTACTGATAATAAAATCCAACCCGAATGTTTAAGTCAAACGATTCATAATTATCGGCTCCAAATAACAGCTTCTGCCGTCTGTTATCTTCAGGCAACATATCGAGGGTATAGATATCAGGTTTGCCATCATTATTAATATCCGCAATATCATTTCCCATAGAGTAAAATGAGGTGTGGCCCAGTTGTTTTTGAAGTTCATCGGTAAACGAGCCTTTACCGTTGTTGATATATAACCTGTCGGGGACATTATAATCATTGCTTACATAAATATCCGGCCAGCCATCGCCATTAACATCGGCTACGCCGGCCGCTAAACCGTAGGATAACGGTGTATTGATGATGCCCGAAGCCTCTGTTATATCTTTGAAAGTCCCGTTATCATTCTTCAATAACCGTACACCTGCCTCTGCATCTCTTTTGCTCATCATATTCTTAACCGAGACATCGTCGAGCTCGCTGATTCGTTGAGCATTATGGTTTACCAATAACATATCCAGGTCGCCATCCCGGTCAAAATCAAAAAAATAGGCCTGCGTATTAAATGATGGGAAATCAAGCCCATATGCTGCGGCCATATCCTTAAACACGGGGATGCCTTTATCATTATTGCCCTGGTTAATGAAAAGCTGATTTATACGTTTCTCGGCCCTTATTTTACCCGAATAGCTTACATAAATATCAAGTTTGCCGTCACCATTAACATCGGCCATAGTTACACCTGTTTTCCAGGGGCCGGGTCTTCCGGCTACGCCTGCCTCGCCGGTAATATCGGTAAACTGCATTTTTCCATTATTGAGGTACAGTTTATTATCGGTCATGTTACCGGTAAAATAAATGTCCTCGAGGCCATCACCATTTAAATCGCCCGTGGCAACGCCGCCTCCATTATAAAAATACTCGTACATTAAAACATTGGTGTTTAAACCTTCTGTAAGGGTATTTTCAAAATCGATATGGGTTGTACTTGCCGGCAATAGTTTAAACAAGGTATCTGTTTTCGCCTGATTGTCTGATGTGGATTTACAGCTATACAGGCAGGTAAATAATACAAAGCTCAGTAAGCTTAAACAACATGGGTTAACATAGTTTGGCAGTTTTTTTAAAGTTCCTGCAGGCTTATATTTATCTCGTGGCATTCCGATAGGGGGATCTATTCTGTTTTAAATTTAGAATTTTCTTTGACAAATTCCGCACATTCATTTTATTAAGGTAACATAACCTAACGGCGGGAGACATATCAGATATTTAATTACTTAACGGGCTTTTAAATATATAACCCCAGGACCAATGTCCCGGGGTTATATCAGCCTAAGAATTAGTAAGTTTAGTAACCTGGGTTTTGCACCAGTTTTTTATTCTTGTCAATTTCGGCCTGTGGTATTGGCATCCAGTTTTGCCGCTCAAAGTAAGTATTGGTAAATATTTTTACCGGTGTATACTTCAATCCAGCGCCATCGGCCTCTATCTTCATGCCATATTCCGGAGAGGTAAGCACGCCGTTTGCGCCAGTAGTTATCTTCCATCTGCGTATATCAAACCATCGTTTATCCTCAAACGCCAGCTCAATGCGCCTTTCACGACGGATGTATACACGCATTTCATCTTTGGTTAAGCCCGGTTTTACAGCAGGTAATGATGAACGCGCCCTTACCTTATTAACTGCGTCGTAAACTGATGCATCAGGTCCTACAGCTTCATTTTGCGCTTCTGCATAACTTAATAACACCTCCGCGTAACGGAAAATAATGTAGTTGGCAAAGCTTGGCGCCAGGTTGATACTCGTTTGCCCCGTAATACTTTCATCGAGTGTTTTACGAGCGTAATAACCAGTATTAGTTATATCGCTTGAGGAGCCAAGGTCTATCTGGTTACTGCCGCCTATTCGCGTTTTTATTATATCACCCTGCCATGGAGCACCATCATACAAAATTGACTGATAAAAACGCTGCTCGCGGTGTACATACGGTTTTTGAGAGTCATATCCCGAGGCAGGGTCCGCAATGGGGAGGCCATTATCCATCGAATAATCATCAATTAGGCCTTGTGTAGGTGCAAGATTACCCCATGACTGTTGAACACCGCTTACGTATACCGGCCCCAGATAGCCTTCCCGGTGACTGCCTTTTGCAGGTCCGGTAGCATAGCCACGGGCAAAAATTGTTTCCACATTCCAGTTGTTTGCTGATAGAAACTGATCGGCATAGGAGGTAGGTGAGGCGTTGAACAGGCTATAGGTTCCCATGTCCATCACCGATTTGTTGGTAGCTGCCGCCTTACTCCATTTAGCTGCATCATTTGCAGTATTCACTAGCGGACTGGCTGCAAAAAGTTCAACCCAGCCTTTAAGTGTTAATGCGGCACCTTTGGTAGCTCTTCCCGTTTGCGCTGCTTTTGCAGGTAAAACTGCAGCAGCGGCGTCACAATCTGCTTCAATAAAAGCAACCGTTTCGTCAATAGTGGCCCTGGCAGTAAAAATGTCACTTCCGTTACGGTTATCAAGCGGGATGGTAATAATAGGAACGCCTCCGTAAGCTGTAAATAATAGTGAATAAAAGTAAGCCCTCATGTAAGTAACCTCCGCAACGCGCTGTTTGTACCAATCGTCGGTATACTTTGCTTTATTTAAAGCTGCCTGCTGCAGGAAGACATTACATTTTCTTATTTTTCCGTAGTTACCTTCCCAGTTCCACATGCCACCCGGCCCTGTAGGCACATTGCTTGGCCCAATTGAGCCGGCCCTTACGGTAGCTTGTCCGTTTTCCCAGGCTGCCCCACAGAAACTGTTATCAGCATATTGTTCTGTTAGCTGATAATCATTGTTAACATCAGGCAGCTGATTATAAATGTCATTTATAAAAAGGTCTGCATTACCTTGCGAACTGAATGTTGCTACATCGGTTAGAAACGCCTTGTTAGTAACATTTAAAGAATCGTCTTTTTTACATCCACCAATACTTACAACAAGCAAAGCAAGTAAAAAAAGCTGTCTGTATTTTATAAAAGTCTGTTTCATCGCTTTCTTATTTTTAGTTAAAATGTTGCATTTAAACCCAATGAAAATACACGCTGTTGATAGTAATTGGTGTTGTTTCCTGTATTTTCGGGGTCAATGATCTCCTTTACGTGTGGTAAATGGTTAATGACGTTTTGCCCGGCAACATATATCCTTATCGATTGGATCTTATTTCGCAACAGCTTATTCGATAGGGTGTAACCAACTTCAAAACTTTTTAACCTGATGTAGGAATCATTCCTGACGAACCACGATGAGGTTTGCGTATTATTTGATGTTGGCGTACCAGTAACCCTTGGATATAAGGCATTAGGAGTAGCCGGTGTCCAGTGATCATCATATACCAGTTGAGAAGCCGAACCAGATGCATTGAAAGGAAAAGCGAAATAATTACTGATAACAATGTTGCTGTTACCCGAACCCTGAAACAAGACATCAAGATCAAAGTTTTTAAACGTCAGTCTTGGCTCTAAACCATAGATGATCTCTGGTGTATTTGGGTGTCCTATTACGGTTTGATCATTTGCGTCAATTTTGCCATCTGGTGTTCCATTAGGTCCGCTTAAATCGGCATATTCAATATCTCCTGCTTTAACCGGCCCGAAAGACGGAACAGGTAAACCGGCTTTAAGTGATCCATCTGAATTAAAATCTGTAGCTTTAAAATAGCCTAAGGCCTGGTATCCAAATATAGTATTTAATGGCCGGCCTGTTACTCTCCTGTTAGGGTTGTTAGCCGTTGCACTGGTTTCGAAAACTTGTAGTTGCTTGTTTCTGGCAAAGGTAAAGGTGCCGGTAACATCTAATCTGAGGTCTTTTGAAAAGCTATGGGAACTTTGTAATGTCAGGTCGATACCATGGTTACTCATGACACCGCCGTTTACAAGCCCCAGACCAAGGCCGTATTCTCCAGGTAATGTATTTTGGACCTCCACAAGCATATTTGCTCTTTTTTCATAAAAGTAGTCGGCTTCGATGCTCAATAAACCCTTCCATAACGTAGCTTCAAATCCAACATCGGTTTTTGTCGCCTTTTCCCAGCCAATATTGGGGTTGCCCTGCAAATCTTCATAGATGCCCTGTGTTGCACTGCCGTTAAGAACAGCAGAATTAGACACTGGATTATAAGGGCTCAGATACTGATAAGTTCGAATAGTATTACTTTTTCTTGGGTACGCTCCAGATTTTCCCCATGATGCCCTAAGCTTTAAGTTGTCAATCCAAGTGATATTATCTTTAATGAATTTTTCTTCAGACAGCCGCCAGCCGGCTGAAAATGCAGGAAAAAAACCGTACCGACGACCGGGGGCGAATAAATAACTTCCGTCATACCTACCGGCAGCTTCAAACAGGTACTTTTTATCATATGTGTAACCTAACCTGTAAACATAGCCAATTTGTTTTTGACCTGAGGAGAGACCATTGTTGGTTGCGTCTGCCGCCGCCGGGCCGCCAAAGTCCAGTTCATCAATGTCAAGGTTGTAGTTATATTTAGTAGCTCCAAATCTTTGATACTTTACCCTACGGCTTTCAAAAACACCCAAAGCGGTAATATCGCTTTTACCAAATGATCCGGAATAGGATAACAATCCTTGAACAGTCAAGGAATGGTTTTGGCTGTAATTCTCTGAAAACGTAGCTTTGGAATTTCCCTGTATTCCTGCTTTATAGGTATAGGGAGTAGTAGTTACATCAACATTATAAAAAGGTATCGGGGTAGTATAGGTACGCTGGAATGAAGTTATGTTTCCAGTAAATAATGGATCGGGCCCATTATCATAGCTGAGCACACCTTTCAAGCTTAAGCCTTTGATCGGAAGTTTTTGATCAACAGTAAACTGTGATAATACGGCAGTATTTTCATTGAATTGATAACCGCTATGATAAATTTCACCAATAAGCGATTGACCGATATAACCAGACCATAACCCATTACTGTAGTAAATAGGTGTTGTTGGAGCCTGGCGCTGGGCCTGTCCAATAATGGTTCCTGCACTTTGTGACGGAAAATGCTGATCCTCTACATAACTGTTAACAGAGAGTGACACCGTTGTAGATTTGGTAGCGTTTGCAGTCAAGCTCAACGAACCATTATATTTATCAAGGTACGTTGTGCTCCACATTCCATCCTGATGAGTATACCCCAAGGCCGCGAAATACTTGATATCATCTGTTCCGCCGGCAAGTGTCACATTATGATAAGTGATCGGTCGGTTCTTTTGAATAATTTGTTGTAATGGATGTCCATCTGGGTGCCCATCAGGATCAGAGTGGTCCTTGAACTTCTGGATGTCATCTGCAGTGTATGCCGGAGGTTGGCCATCGTTGGCGTTAGCTTCATTACGCAATAGTGCATATTCATATGAGCCGACAAATGTTGGTACCTTGGTTGGGTTTTGGATACCATAGTAGCCGTTATAAGTTAACGTCGGTTTGCCTGATTTACCTTTTTTGGTGGTAACCAAAATTACACCATTTGCGCCAGCCACACCATAAGGGGCAACGGCGGCGGCATCTTTTAATACCGAAATATTTTCAATTGTATTCGGATCAAGACGGCTGAAATCGCGCGGTACACCATCAACAATGAGCAGCGGTGAACTACCACCGGTAGAACCAATACCCCTGATCAGGATATTAGAACCGTCAAAGCCCGGCTCGCCACTTCCCTGGGTAATAATTAAACCCGAGGCGCGCCCAACAAGGCTATTGGTTAAATTAACTACCGGTTTTTTGGCAATTTCGGTAGTTTGAATTGTGGATACCGCTGCGGTTGAAGATGTTTTCTTTTGTGTGCCGTAACCCACAACGATAACCTCATTCAGGTTTTTTGCATTCACCTGCAAGCGGATAGTTACTGAGGTTTGTCCGTTAAGTGGAAACTCAGTTTGTTCATAGCCTATATAGGTGATTACCAATACGGCATTAGGGTCGGCGTTAAGCGTGAAATTACCATTAATGTCGGTAACTGTACCTATAGTTGATCCTTTGATCTTCACAGATGCGCCTATAACAGTTTCACCTGTTGTTTTGTCAATTACCTTGCCTTTAATGGGAGCAGGCTTATTAGCTGTGTTTGATGGCTTAAGCCTGCTAAATGAGTTAAAGTCGCTTGCTGCATGAGTTGTCGTTTGAACAATTATCAGCATGATCAATGATAAGGCAACTGATCGGGATATTTTTCTCAAAAATATTTTATTAAGTAAAAAATATTGCATAGTTGGGTTTGATTAAAAATTAAACTGAGCATTAATTAATGCATTTGGATCCTGGTCCGTTTTCTTTTTATTTTTTTATATCTCCATAGGCTTTTTCGTTTAGGTTTATATTAAGTTAACTGGTGGTTGGTAATAAGTGTTAAAGTAACAATTTAAGTTTTGGACGCACTTAAGGCATCTATATCAAAGAACGCAAGTTGTTTTTCTTACTACATCGGTTTAAGCAATATAGCTTTGGTTCTCGATGAACATATAGACTATATTATCTTCGGTAGTTAGGAATTAACTTTTAATAAAAATTGCACAAATAGGTTGTTCGAGTATTTGCAGTGATCAAAGCATGCAGATCGCTACTAACAGGTTGTCTAATTAACTGTAATTTTTGTTAAAATAAGGGGGGTAAAGCTGGAAAATAAGGGGGATAAAATATAAAAAATTCTTGTTTTTAGCCCGAAATCATATGCGTGTTTGATCTGCAGTGGCTATTATCGTTTTGATATTTTTATACAATGTGCGGATAACTTATCCCGATGACTGATGATTTCAAATTGCTTTGGTCACTGATTTTTTACTTGCGATTATGAATTACCCCCTTAAATAGTGTGCTTTGTCCCCTTCTTGTCTAATTTTATTATCGCAATTTTGGGAAACCATCGGTTTAAACCTGTTCAAGGCTTTTACAAGGGCATACCGTATTTAATTACCATCCTTTAGGTGGTACAGAAGAGGTAAACTGCTAAAAAGCTGAACAATTTCCTTGAAGAGTGAAAGCCATCTGGTTGAGTTAGAAGGATTGAGATCGTGAACCTTGAAAAATATGCGCATGATCCGCAAACTAATAAGGGTGATAAGCCGGTTAACAGCAGAAAAACGTATTCCCCCGGCAATAAATTAATACAGATAAAAAAAATATTAGTAGTTTGATTGCCGTTTACTTATAATTGATAAAAATGATGTTAAAGTTTTCCCTAACCCTTTTCTTTTGTGTGTCCTTTTTGCTGGCATTCAAATATTACATGAACACCACAAGTCGTGAGCCAGCTACGGCTAAATCGGTTGCTTCTCCTTTAAAACAAAGGCACGGTTCAGACACTAATCCGGGTGATTCCCTTCATTGGCCCGCCGAGTTAACCATTACCAAGTTTACCGGGCCTGATCTTACACCAAGTCCGGCTTGTATTGCGACGGCTGCCACCGGCGAAGTATTTGTTGGCGTTGATATGATGGGCTCTTTGGGTAAAGATCCTGGAAAAGGACGCATACTAAAGCTTATTGATAGCGATAATGATGGTAAGTTAGACAAGCATACCGAGTTTGCAGAAGTTGATAACCCCCGCGGCATACTCATCATGGGCGATCAGGTTTTTGTACTGCATACCGTATTTTCTAAAGAAACAGGTAAAGCGACGGGGATGACCCTCGAAGTTTTTGAAGATAAAAACCATGATGGGGTGGCCGATGGACCAGCCCAGCCACTTATTGAACACTTGAGCAATACACATATGTTAGTGGAACGGGGAACAGACCATGCTACTAATGGTATCCGTATGGGGATTGACGGATGGATCTACATAGCCGTGGGCGACTTTGGCTTTCATAATGCAACTGACCGTGATGGTAAAAAGCTTACCATGCTTGGCGGAGGTATTATCAGAGTGCGGCCAAATGGCAGGGAAATGGAGATTTATACACATGGCACACGTAATATTTACGATGTTGCGATTGATCCGTACATGAATATATTTACCCGCGATAACACCAATGACGGGGGCGGCTGGAACATACGCTTTTCGCATCATATCCAATCCGGCGAATATGGTTATCCGCTGCTTTTTCAGCATTTTACAGATGAAATTTTACCAGCGCTGGTTGATTTGGGTGGTGGTTCAGGTACAGGATCATTATTTATGGACGAACCGACCTGGCCCGGGAAATACAACCATGTACCTATGACTGCCGACTGGGGACGGAGTGAATTATATATTAACAGGGTGAAACCCGATGGCGCCAGCTTTCAGCAAAGCGAGGAACCATTTATTGAATTACCTCAGATTACTGATCTTGACGTGGATGGTTCCGGAAGGCTTTATCTGTCGGCCTGGGATGGTGCAGGTTATTCGGGCAGCCCTTCTAAAGGGTATGTGATCAGGGCTGTGCCCAACAACTGGACATACAAGGCCTTCCCTGATGTTAAGGCTATGTCGGTAACTGAATTAGCAAATATGTTGAAATCTGAAAGCGCCGTGGCAAGGTTAAACGCGTCACAGGAACTTATTACCAGGCCAACAGAGGAAGGGAGCAAAGCCGCCTTAGCAATTACGTCAGACACCGGTGCACCATTGTATGCACGCGTGGCAGGCCTTTTTACCTATGCACAAATTGCCCGGGAAAACGGAACAGCCGCGTTGGTGCAGCTTACGCATGACGATGCCCTAAGAGAATTTGCACTACGTGAACTAACCGATAGAAAAGCCGGAATAGCGCAGGTACCTGTTGAACCTTTTTTAAATGGGTTAAAAGATCCCTCGCCAAGGGTGCAAGCTGCGGCAATTATAGGGTTGGGCCGCCTCGGCCATGTGGAAGCAGCTCCTGAGTTATTGAAAATACATGTGCCTGCAACCTTCGCAGCACCGGCTAAAAATACAGAAGGGCCACACGCCACACCTAATGCAGCCATCATTCCGGCACATTTAGCCGTACGCGCATTGGTAAGTTTGCATGCGGTAGATGCATGCGTGAGCACGGTAGGAACAACAAATTCAACACTGGCTTTATGGGCATTGCGTTATATGTACGATGCTAAAGCCGTAAATGGCCTCATAGCCGTTTATCCTAAGATCAAAGACGAAAAAACAAAAAAACAAATATTGGTAACCCTGGCACGCCTTTACAAACAGGAAGCACCGTATGACGCATCGTGGTGGTGGGGAACGCGGCCCGATTCACATGGTCCTATTTATAAAGGCATACTTTGGGAATCCTCACCGCGGATTGAAAAATTCCTGAAGGCTGAGCGACAGAAAGCAGGGGTAAAGGACAAACAGTTTTTTGCTGATCTGAATGAACGCCATCAAATGGGTATTGCAGCATTTGGCGGAGAAGAAAAAAGTGTTGCAACAAAAGAGGTTAAGGTAGATCTTGCCAAGATCCGTAATAAAAAAGGGCAGATTGGTAGTTCATCTATTGAAGACATTATGCTGATGCTCGCCAAAATTAAAGGTGATCCAACAAAAGGGAAGGCCCTTTTTGCTCGTCAGGGATGTATTGCATGCCACAGCCTTAACAGGGGCGAAAAGTTAAAGGGGCCGTTTATGGGACAGATTGGATCTATCATGAACCGTCAACAAATAGCCGAATCTGTATTAAAGCCAAGCGCCTCTATTTCGCAGGGATTTGCCACAGTAATGATAACAGCCAAAGGCAATAAAAGCTATATGGGATTTATTACTGAAGAATCTGCCCAGAAAATTGTGATGAGAAACATATCAGGAGATGTATTTACCATTAAGGCCAGTGATGTGCTCAGCCGTAAAGAATTAAAAACATCAATGATGCCAACAGGCCTCGCCAGTGCGTTGTCTTATGATGAATTTGCATCGCTGGTAACGTTCCTGTCCCGACAAAAAAATTAGTAGCTATTTTTAATATTTTACGCTTTAAGATTTTTGATATATAATAAAAGTGGGCCTTTGTGGCCCACTTTTATTATATAGTATAGTAGACGACGTTATTAAGCTATATCAAACCTATCCAGGTTCATAACTTTGTCCCAGGCTGCAACAAAATCTTTAACAAATTTGTCGTTGCTATCAGCACTTCCATATACTTCAGCAATTGCTCTTAGCTCTGCATGGGAACCCAATACCAGATCGGCACGGGTAGCAGTCCACTTAAGTTCGCCGGTTTTGCGGTCACTGCCTTCAAATAGTTCCCGATCTTCACTCACGGCTTTCCATGCAGTGTTCATGTCCAGCAAATTGATGAAGAAGTCGTTCGTGAGATGACCGGCACGAGTGGTTAAAATGCCATGCGCCGAACCATCATAGTTAGCATTCAAGGCACGCATGCCGCCTATTAATACGGTTAATTCAGGCGCGGTAAGGGTTAATAAATTAGCCTTATCTATCAGCAATTCTTCCGTACGCACCCTGGCTTTGGAGTTGCGGAAGTTGCGGAAGCCGTCAGCAACCGGTTCAAGGTATTGAAAAGAATCGACATCTGTTTGCTCCTGTGAGGCATCCATGCGACCGGGTGTAAATGGAACAACAATATCTTGGTCGGCATCTTTAGCCGCTTTTTCTACAGCGGCACAGCCTGCCAGTACGATCAGGTCGGCCAGCGAAACTTTCTTGCCGTCATTCTGGGCTTCGTTAAATTCTTTTTGAATAGTTTCTAATCCACTTAACACTTGATTTAACTGCGTAGGGTTGTTGGCTTGCCAGTAGCGTTGCGGGGCCAGGCGGATACGTGCACCGTTGGCACCTCCCCGTTTGTCACCGCCCCTGAAAGTAGAAGCAGAAGCCCAGGCGGTTGATACGAGTTGAGAAACAGTTAGGCCTGAGCTCAGTATTTTTGCTTTCAAATCCGCGATGTCCTGATCATTGATCAAAGGATGATCTACGGCAGGGATAAGGTCTTGCCAAATCAGCTCTTCTGTCGGAATATCGCTGCCCAAATAGCGCGCACGCGGACCCATGTCACGGTGGGTCAGTTTAAACCAGGCACGGGCAAAAGCGTCTGCAAACTCATCCGGGTTTTCATAAAAACGCCTGGAGATTTTTCCATACGCCGGATCGAACCTTAAAGCAAGGTCGGTCGTCAACATCGCAGGCCGATGTTTTTTTGTGCCGTCATAAGCATCTGGAATCACGTTTTCTGCATTTTTGGCTACCCATTGATGCGCGCCAGCGGGGCTTTTGGTGAGTTCCCACTCGTAAGCGAACAGGTGATCAAAAAAATCATTACTCCATTGGGTAGGTGTTTTGGTCCAGGTTACCTCGAGGCCACTGGTAATGGTATCAGCGCCTTTACCGCTGCCATAACTATTACTCCAGCCAAAGCCTTGCTGTTCTAAACCTGCTGCTTCGGGTTCTTTGCCAACATGATCGGCCGAGGCAGCACCATGTGTTTTACCAAAACTGTGGCCGCCCGCTATCAGGGCTACCGTCTCCTCGTCATTCATGGCCATACGACCGAAAGTGTCGCGAATGTCCTTAGCGGCCATAACCGGGTCAGGATTACCGTCCGGTCCCTCCGGATTTACATATATTAACCCCATTTGCACCGCAGCAAGTGGTTTTTCCAGATTACGAGAATGGATATCCCCATCTGCATCATCATCTGACACCAATACGCCGTGATTCTCTACTACGCCTCCGGAACCATGCGCATAACGAACTTCGTCACCCAGCCAGGTTTTTTCAGCTCCCCAATAAACTGATTCATCCGCTTCCCAAACATCTTCACGGCCGCCGGCAAAGCCGAATGTTTTAAAGCCCATGGATTCCAACGCTATGTTACCGGTAAGCACAATCAGGTCGGCCCAGGAAATTTTGTTGCCATATTTTTGTTTTATTGGCCATAGCAACCGGCGTGCCTTGTCCAGGCTCACATTGTCGGGCCAACTGTTAAGCGGGGCAAAACGTTGCTGTCCCTGGCCGGCACCGCCACGGCCATCAGTTATACGGTAAGTACCCGCGCTGTGCCACGCCATGCGGATGAACAGGCCGCCATAGTGACCAAAGTCAGCCGGCCACCAGTCCTGTGAATCAGTCATTAGCTCGTGCAGGTCTCTTTTTACAGCCTCCAGGTCAAGGCTTTTAAAAGCTGCCGCATAATTAAAGCCTTTATCCATAGGGTTGGTCGCTGCAGTATGCTGGCGCAGAATGTTCAGTTTAAGCTGATCGGGCCACCAGTCACGGTTCCTGGTGCCGGCACCGGCAACATTACTTTTCATGCTTCCATTATGAAACGGGCATTTGTTGATGTCATTCGAATTGTTTTCCATTGTTTAATCGGTTTGTTCAAATTTATGATAGTATATCGTATAGAAAAAATCAATTATTTTTATTCCCGTATAGATTTCGTCTATAATATTGTTATTTACATACCTTATAAATTAGAGGAATTGTAGCTCGTTTGTATCCCAGACCTCATTTTGCTCAATTACAGCAGGAATTTATGAAGATAAAAAAAGATAAATGGGGCGGCATATATGTGGTTTTTTTGCTTTTCGGAGAAGGATCCCCGGTCACCACGCAAGGCAAGCTTGCTTTATCTTTGGTTTCGCCACAGCGCGGATATGGTCAAGCTCGCAGCCTTCTATTATGCTTTCTCATTCTCATCGCTTTCTAAATGTGGCGGAATCAATTTATACATCACTGGTGTTACAATCCTCGACAGTATCGTTGAACTGATCAGGCCACCTATTAATACAATGGCTAATGGTGCTATTAACGGATTCGGGTTCAGGGCTATTGGAAGCAAACCGCAAATGGCAGTGATGGATGTCAATACCACCGGCAGGAAGCGGGTTTCGCCTGCCATTGTAATCGCTTCATCTATGCTGTGGCCTTCCGCACGCAGTTGGTTGGTAAAATCTACCAACAGCAGCGAATTTTTAACCTGTATGCCCGACAGACCTATAAAACCAATAATAGAGACTAATGACATCGGATTGCCTGTGAAAAGTAAGAGTACTACGCCACCCAATATGCCCAGAGGAATGATTGACAGTACGATGATGATCCCTTTAAACGTTTTGAACTGCAACAACAGCACGCCGACGAAAAGAAAGGTGCTTAGTATGATTACAGAAAGAAAGTTGCCACCTAATGCATCGCCTTCAGATTCTGCTTCGCCGGATAGTTTGTAATAATAGCCCGGCGGCATTTTCAATTTATTCAGTTCAGGAACGACCTCTTTCAGGATATCGTTGGCCAGTATATGCTCTTTGGTTAGGGAAGTAACTTTTACAAAGCGTGATTTATTGAAATGGTTAATTGCCGTAGGTGATGTTTCAAACGAAATAGTGGCGATCTGGTCAACCAGTACCGGCGTGCCCTGTATGTTGTTTACGTACAGGTTTTTTAAAGCATCGAGGTTAGAGAACTTATTCCTGGGCAGAGTGATCACAACATTACGCGAATCGCCCCTGTCGTCTATATAGTCACCCACGTTTAGTCCCGCAACGGCCATCCTTACCACTTTATCCACGTCGCTGGTAAGCACACCTAAAGTGCGGGCCTTCTCTTTGTCAATTTTTATTTTGACATCCGACTTATAGGTGTTCAGCTCATTATTAATGTAAAACGTGCCTGGATTTTTTTTCAGGATCTCCTCTGCGTTAAAGGAAAGCTTACGTAAGGTGTCCTGATCTTCGCCAAATATCCTTACCACGATATTGGCTTCAATCGGCGTGCCCTGCTCAAAATCTTTTACTTCGATCCTTGCATAGGGGAAATCGTTGAATTTCTTTCTGAGTTGTTTGATCAGGTCAGTTTTTTGACCCGGGCTTGCCTCTTCGTCCAATTGCACAAATACCTGTGCAAAGTCAGGCTTTACATCCTGCTGGTGCACATTGTAATAGATCTGTGGATTGCCTTTGCCCACGTTAGAGGTATAATAAACGATCTCCTTGTGTTTCTTCAGTTCACCTTCTACCAGCCTGGTCACCCGGTCGCTTTCGGGGATATCCGCCTGGAGGGGCAGTTTGATATTGATCAGGAACATCGGCTTTTCAGAGGTAGGGAAAAGCTTAAACCCGGTTTGCGTAAATAAGAAAAAGGCAAGTCCGCTTAAAGCCAATGAGATGCCAATAGTTGTTTTGGGCCACTTTAAGGCAAGTGGCATCACGCGGGCATAAGACCTGGTCAGAAAGCGTTGCAGGTGCTTTAAAAAGAAGTTACCTTCGCCATGTGTATGGGTTTTGAGCATCCTGCTACCCAGGAAGGGAACAAGCGTCAAGGCCACGATCATAGATGCCAATACGCTGGTCATAACGGCCATCGGCAGGCTGCGGATAAATTCACCGGCCATATCGGGCAAAAAGGCAAGCGGCAAAAAGGCAATAACCAATGTAGCCGTACAGCCTATAACTGCTATCCCGATCTGTTGCGTGCCTTTCAGGATAGCATCCTTTCGCGAATGTCCCTCACGGAGCCACCGCTCAATGTTCTCAACCACCACGATACTGTCATCCACCAGCAGGCCCAGGGCTACCACAAGCCCAACGATACTAAGCTGATTTAAGGAATACCCCAATAAATTCATGGCAATGAGGCCCAGCGCCAGAGAAAGCGGTATAGAGATCATTACGATCAGGGATGCCCTGAATCCTAAAGGCAGCAAGGTAATGATCACTAAAACAATGGCTAATCCAAAATCAAAGCCCAGGTGGCCTAAACGCTCGGAAACCATGTTAGCCTGATCAAAGTTTTTGACAAGGCGGATGTTCTCCGGCAAGCTTTTGCCGAATTCATCCAGTACCGGTAAAAACTCTTGCTGTACACTGGCGATATTCACGTTGTCTTTCATGCCTGCTGTAACCAGTACACAACGGTGCCCGTTCAAGCGGGTGATGTGATCGGCAATACCATCTTTGTAGCTCACATTGGCTACATCCTTCAGATAAATGATCTTGCCGTTAGCATTGTAAATAACTGTATTGGCCACATCATCAACGTTTTTGAACTTGCCGCTGGTTTTTACGTTAAAGATCTTGCTGTCCAGGTTAATACTGCCGCCAGGAATATCCGCGGCTTCGCTTTGTAAACTACCTATCACCACATTAAGGGGTATTTTTAACTGGGCCAGTTTATCCAGTTGCATGTCGATACGGATCTCCTGCTCCGGCATTCCAAAATATTTGACATCCTTCAGGTTGGTGATCTTTTCCAGGCGTGTTTTAAGCATGTCAGCTTTGTCCCGTAGTAATTTACCGGAAGCATTGTCTGATACCAGGGCAACCTGCAATATCTTTACATCCGAAGAAGAAACTTTTTCCGTTTTGATCAGGTAAATATCTTTAGGAAGCTCGCTGTTTTTCAAAGCATTGATCTCCGTGGAGATCTCCTGGTACTTATTATCTACATCTACGCCATATTTAAATTTCGGCTGTATAACCGCCACACCGTCTTCAACTGTTGTCAATATCTTTTCAATATTTTCCAGTCCATAGATCTTGTTTTCGATGGGTTTTACCACCTGCTCTTCCATATCCTTCGGACTGGTACCGGGATAAATGACCGTAATGACGTATTGCGGCGGATGGGTGGTCGGATCTTCCGACCGCGGCATGGTAAACAGCGTTAAGACGCCGACTACAGCGACAAGCAAAAATATGATCAGCGTGAACTGGTAGTTCTTTACTGCGAAATTTGTGATTTTCATAACTGTAGCTTACTTGATGATTTTAATAATGGACTGTTCGTTGAGGTAGGCGCTGTTGGAAACCACGATCTGGTCTATACCTTCCAGTTTATCCTTGAGATAGACATTGTCGTTATCGAACTTCAGGATGGTAACCGGTACTCTTTTTACACGGGTCGCGCTAACGGTAGTGAACACGAAACCTTTATTGCCGTCAGCCTCCACCAATGAACCGTAGGGGATCACCATCACGCTTTCATCCTGGTGGGTAGCTATTTCGGCTTTACCAAACATGCCCACAGCAGGTTTTATACCATTTAACTTCAGCTTCAGCTCTACCTGGAACGATCCAAGCTCGCGATCTGCAGCCTGCGACTTGCGAAATACCACCGCATCAAATTGTTGGCCTGTGTATCCGTCAAGGGTTACTTTGGCTGTTTGTCCCGGTTTAATAATGGCCCACTCGCGGTCGGTCACCCCAACCTTTAGCGAATAACTGTTGTGTTGTTCGGTAGAATTGATGAGCAGCACCGGCACCCCTTCGGCAATCACTTCACCTTCGTTGGCTGTCTTCTTGCTCACAAAGCCGTCAGATGCGGCGTATATTTTTGAATAACGATCATTAAAGGCTACCGCTTCCCGGGCCTTTTGCGCAACGTCCAATGCAGTTTTAGTATTCTGTAATTGCTCTAAGGTGTAAACGCTGTCTTTGTAAAGGTTCACTGCACGGCTATAGTCGCGCTGTGCCTTCTCCACTCCGAGGCTTGACTGTGCCAGCCCCGCTGATATTTCTGTAGAATTGAGCGTAGCCAGCAATTGGCCTTTTCTAAAAAACTGGCCCTCCTGCACTAAGATGCGACTGATCACGCCGCCTATTTTAAAAGCATATTTGGCTTCATCTTCCGTGCTTACCAGGCCGGTAGCACTTATGTGGTCGGGAACTCCTAATACGGAAACCGAAGCTGTTTTAACCGGGATGATATCCGGTTCACCCATTGCATTTTGGTCCTGGTGTTTTTGTTTGCAGGAAGTCAGCAGGAATATGGTTGCTATTGCGATGCTGAGTAATTGAATTTTTTTCATTGTTATATATTTTTTTAAGGTATTCAAGAACCCTTCGGGATTTTTCATGATTTTGTCTTATTGAATAGTGAAACTGGCGTTAGCTCGTTCAATAGCCGTATAGGCTATCCAGGTGTCATAAAGGGCGATGTTGGCGTTAAGCTGCGCATCTATCCACTGGTTTTGGGCATCCAGCAGTTCAATGTAAATAGCCATTCCCTGTTTGTATAACTTCACCATGTCATTATAATAGGTTTGGCTGGTCTTCAACTGGGATTGTGCGGCGTCATATTGCGCGGTAGCGCTTTGCATAGCGGCCTGCCGTACTTTAAGCTCGGTAAGCAGTTGCTGCTGTACATAATCAGTTTGTGATGCTAAGGCCTCGCGGTCGGCAATTGTTTGTTTTACCCGGTAATTGTTTTTTCCCGATGAGAACAGGTTCCATTCGAGGGAGATACCAAATAAATAATACCGGCTTTGGCTGTTGAACTTCCAGTCGAAAGCCTGCGAGCCCAGGTCAATAAAGGTGCCTAACTTGGGGATAAGATAAGATTTGGCCATCCCGGTCAGGTTACCATTTATGTCTTTAGCGATCTTGAGCTTGGCTAATTCTTCCCTGCCGCTGATGCTATTCCCCAGTAGTTGGTCACGGGAGGGTAGTGCGGTAATATCATCTAAAAGGATGCTGTCGGTTAGGGGGCGATTGATCAGGAAGTTAAAATAGTAGCGGGCCGATTCCGCGGTTTTTTTTGCACCGGTGAGTGAAGCATTGATCCTGGATACTTCGTTCTGGCTTCTGAGTACAACAGTTCGGTTAACTTTACTGTTATCATACAGTTTGGTATTGATCCGTTGACCTTCTTGAACCAGGCGGAGTGAGGACTCATAGATCCCAGTAGCATAAACGGCTTTTGAGTAATTGTAATAGGCCGTTTTAATCTCTTTAACCAGCTCGCGTTTATAAAGCAGTACTTCTGTTTTTTGCAAATCTACCTGCTGAGCCTTTATCCGTTTATTATAAATTAACTCTGCATTCAAAATGGGGAGGGTTGTACGGAACTTGGCGTCATAAAAGTTATCAGGGTTGAGCAGAATGTGCTGGTTTTGCAGTTGCGGAAAGGCATTGCTGCCGGTCAATTTATTCAATGTGGAATAAACCCCGTTAAACAGGTCGCCTGTCGGAAAGTCTATCGTACGTCCGCCGTCAGCTTTGGTATAGGTGGTTGAAAAGGTAACGTCCGGTCCGAACATGTTTTTTGCTTCCTTAAGTGCATATACATTTTTTTCGAGCACAAAGCCCTGTTGCTTAATACTCTGATTGGAGCTGAGTCCCTCGCGGATGTAGTCATCCAACCGGCTTTGGGCTTTTACTGATGAGGTGGCCAATACGGCGACTGCCATCAGGGCAAAACCGTATTTTTTTTGGCTTTTAGTTTTCATTTTTGTACATCGTTATAAATTTAAACACTGTTCAATATATTTTCAAAAAAAAGGCTAACTTTTTTCAAGCAGTGCCACAAAACATTCGTAACCATTCTGCATCAGTTCTTCATTTGTTTTGTTTATAAAACTTGAAGTACGGTCTTTACAGAACAGCGCACAAATGCCGTGCATTGCAGAAAGGATCATAAAAGTTAAATCTTCTGTATCCATATTTTTAAATCTACCTTTTTCCTGGCATTCCTTAACCACATTCATTAAGTGATTAATCGCTTCCTGGGCGATCTGAAACCCACCCGACTGAGCACTTTTAGCAGGTTCGTCTACAATGAACATCAGGTTATAATAATCTTTATTATCCTGTGCAAATTGGATAAAAACACGCCCCTCAGCCTTTAAACGCTCAAAAGGGTCTGCCACTTTATCCAGCACTTTTAGCTGGTTGAGCAATAACTGAAACCCTTCCTTATGCAATTCCTGAAAAATCTCACTTTTATCTTTGAAATAAAAATAGAGCGAGCCAGGGCTGTAGTTGATTTCGTTAGCAATACTACGCATACTGGCTTGTTCATAGCCTTTTTCAAGGAATACCTTACGCGCACCGTTTAGTATGCGTTTATGCATTTCCTGCTTCTCTTCCAATTTTCGTTCTGCTATGCTCATTTTTTAATAATAATAAGATACAAATATAAGTGCGCTGACCGGGCGGCGAAATTTCGCACCAGGATCCATCGTTTAGTTTTTCATGCCGGGGCTAAGCTGTCCCATAATGTTAACAGCTGATTTTCGGTTCAATAGCTTGAATCCAAAGAGCATAAACCTGTTCTTCCAGCCCTGCACAACCCTTGGCTTCCGTCTCTTTTCCAGCGCTTTAACCAGTTCGTCAGCAACATCCTCAACAGAAGACATCACAAATTTTGGAAAATCACTGGCATGCCCCCCGGCGTTTGCATGGAAGTCGGAGTTTGCAGCACCGGGGTTAAAGCCCATGACGAAAATACCTTTTTTCTTAAACTCGAACCACAATGACTCGGAGAAATTGGCAACAAAACTCTTGGTAGCCGCATAAATTGCTCCACCCGGCAGGGAAGAATGAGCAAGCAGCGAACCTATATTTACCAAAGCATCTCCCGGTTTTGCATTTTGTAAAAAGCCGTGAGAGAGGGTCACTAATGCATTCATATTGAGTTGCATACCTGCCAATTGATCAGCTAATGGAAGTTCAACAAATTTTCCGTAAATACCTGCTCCGGCATTGTTGATCAGGATATCATACTTCTCAGTTTTTAGATGGGTTACCAGTTTTTGCAGGTCTTCGTTATTGGTCAGGTCAGCAGCCAAAACGGTGTGACCCGCGCCAGTTAAACCTTTTGCTACCTTATTTAATTTGTCGTGGTTGCGGGCTACCATTGTTAAACGGTAGCCCTGGGCGGCAAGCTGCCTTGCTGTTTCCAGTCCGATGCCGCCGCTTGCACCTGTGATCAATGCTTTTTTCATGATTATCTGATTAATTTAAAACAGTTCAAAAATATTGAACACTGTTCAATAAATATAATTTAGTTTTTAATCTGACATCATAGTGATAATTTCTATTGCATACTTCGGCGTGGTGCCCGTACGGGTACACTTTGCGAGAAGTGCATGCGAGCGACCAGTAAATATTTCATTAATCCAACTTTGCATCATAACCACCGCCGAAGATTAACAGAGAATTGCCATTGTTAAAACAATAAAACATGTGGTGCCATTCTTGCCGGTATATACCGCATTTATAATATTAGACCGCAATCTGGTTTAATTACACCATGATTACTAACTTAATAATTTATTCATAGGTAATCTTAGATTTGCCTATGCTCATGAAAGACATAGCTATTTTATTGATCAGCTTTATAGCAACGTTGGTCCGTTCCACATTTGGTTTCGGGGAATCCCTTATCGCGGTACCACTTTTCGCAATTTTCATCCCTTTAAATGTTGCTGTGCCATTATCAGTATTAATGTCCGTTTTAGTCGCCCTCTTTGTCGTGATACAAGACCATGAAGACATCCATTTCAGCAGTGCTAAATGGCTTATTCTTTATGCGTTTATCGGAGTCCCTTTAGGGCTGATTATGCTCAAATATGGAGATGAGCATTATGCAAAAATTGTCC
The DNA here is from genome assembly GCF_031456535.1 of Mucilaginibacter pocheonensis. NCBI lineage: Bacteria > Pseudomonadati > Bacteroidota > Sphingobacteriia > Sphingobacteriales > Sphingobacteriaceae > Mucilaginibacter > Mucilaginibacter pocheonensis. The sequence goes on along the minus strand of NZ_JAVDUU010000004.1, from coordinate 991,014 downwards.
TGGGTTTAGTTATAATTGGCTATAGCGTTTATGCGCTTACTGCGAAGAATGCTTTGCATCTGAAACAAGATAATCGCTTTTGGCTTTTTATCTGCGGGTTTTTGTCTGGTATTTTGGGTGGCGCGTATGGCCTCAATGGTCCGCCACTCGTTTTATATGGAAATATGCGAAGATGGAGCGCAAAGCATTTCCGGGCTACATTACAGGCCTATTTTTTGCCGGTAAGTTTAATTGGAATAACAGGATACGTTATACAGGGATTGCTGGGATGGACCGTGATCCGTGATTTTCTGATATGCTTTCCCGCTGCGATTCCGGCAATTTTCCTTGGCAGACTCTTAAATGGCCAGCTACGGGATAATACGTTTTTTAAGTATGTTTATATAGGATTAGGCGTTATCGGAACGCTCCTAATCTGCTTAACCTTGTTTGGCCTTTAAATTAAGATTAGGATTAGCGGAAATATATTAGCTATTATAACCATGATAGAATCAGACTCAATCCTAAAAGCAATGAGCCCGATAAAATATCGGGCTCATTGCTTTTGTAGTTAACATCTAATTTTTCCAACTTTTGCGGTGTGCTTCAAGTATATGCAACCGCTTTTAGAGGTTTAATTTAGTATCCCGGGTTTTGTACCAGTTTGCTATTTGTTTGTATGGCTACAGTAGGTATAGGGAAGATACGCCTGTAAGTATCAGTGTTGGTTTTTCCTAAACCATAAGTGTTTTCAAACTTGCCAAATCTTATCATATCATTACGGTGCCATGTTTCCCAGGTAAACTCTTTGCTGCGTTCGGTATACATATCATCCAGTGTAAGGTCTGTTAATGCCGCCGATGTAGTACGGTTGGCCCTTAAGGTATTAACGAGCGATAGGGCGGTGGCTCCCAATGTAGGTGTTCCACCACGCAGGATAGCTTCCGCTTTCATCAGTATAATGTCTGAGTAACGGAAAACCGGTACATCATTATTCTGATTTCTGCTGATGGGGTTGGTATAATCAGCGAGAAACTTAATGTTCCTATAACCGGTGTTCCATGCTATTTCGTCTTTACCCAGATCAAAGGACCCTGGCCCCAACCGTGATGAATTGAGCGTAAGCGGGGTAAGGTTCAATTGATAAACATAGCTGCCTGCAGGCTCTGAACCGGAATAAAACTGGTTATAGCCAACATTGGTAGTGCTCACCATAATAGGATTACCATCTGACCAGTATTGCAGGCCTGTAAGCCATTGCTTATTGCGGATATCGTTAGGGTCATTAAAATTAGCGTAAAATTCGGCAGTTGTCATACGCGGACCGCTTGGTTTGCTATTTACTAAGCCACTGCCCGAACTTAGGTTCATCACCGGATCGGTAATGCCACCTGCTGTCGAGCCCGAATACGAGTATTTGATACCCAGGTTACGGTTCAGATCATAACGGGCATAAAACATATTGCCGTTAGTTGTTGAGGCATCAAATGGGATAGCGAAAATAAACTCCTTGCTGCTTGGCCCATTCGTAGGATAAAACATCTGGAGATAAGTCGACATCGGTTCTATACTATACAAGCCCGAATTAATAATTTGGTCACAAGCTGCTATGCAATCGTTATAGCGTTGGGTACCTGTGTAAACCTGAGCGTTCAAATACATTTTTGCCAGTATGGAATAGGCCAGAAACGTTGTTGGCTTTCCGTACGTCGCTGTTCCGGTGGTCGACTTCAGATACGGAATAGAAGCTTTAAGCTCGCTTTCCACATAGTTAAATACCTGCGAACGGGTAGCATTTGTTTTAACGGCGGTAAATCCATATAATGTATCGAGCGGAACATTACCGTAAAGATCCATCATCATATAATAAGCTAACGCGCGCATGGTTTTTAGCTCAGCAACACTGGTATTTTTAGTACTGCCAGCGGGCGCTGTTTTAAAAACTGAAATAGTTTGATTAGCGATACCAATCATATTAGTGAGATATACCCATGTTGAATTTACCCAGGCATTATCCTTAGTCCACGTATGGCGGTGCAGTTCGAGGTATTTATTACCGTCTATCCAGTCTGCACCAAAAGTGGCCAGAACCGCCTCGTCAGTTGAACAGCTTTGTGTAAACCAATACGAAACCGCGAAATCGCTCCTCAACGCAATATAAACCGGGCCCGATGCTGAATTAAACTGCGCCTCGGTATGCGGATATGCATCAGGCGTAAGTTCCGATGAAGCCGGAACATCTAATTTATGGCATGCCGAGAATAACATCACCCCGATTGAGAGGCTAAGTATTCCAAAAAATATTTTTTTCATGTCCTTTAATTCTATTATTGAAATGATACGTTAACACCAAATAACAGCGTGCGCGTTTTAGGATAGAAGTTGTTGTAATCTATACCTGGCGCAATGCCTCCCTGATTGATCTCGGGATCAATACCTTTATACCCCGTAATTGTGGCCAGGTTGTTGCCTGAAACATAAACCCGTATATTGTTTACATATTTTACCACATTTTTGAAGTTATAGCCCAGCGTCGCATTATCTAAACGAACGTAGGAGCCATTCTCAATGTATCGGTCTGAATAGTAGGAGTTTTTGGTATCGGATATTTTATCGTTCCCGGCGCTAACCAGAATATTGTTGGTAGTTGCTCCGGCTGTGTAAGAAAGATCTGCGCGGGTGGCATTAAATATCTTATTACCCAGAGTGCCTCTTAAAAAGATATTTAGATCAAAGCTCTTATATCTGAAAGTATTGTTCCACCCTAATATTACCTTAGGTTGCGGGCTGCCTAAATAAAAATAATCAGTTCCTATTGAAGGCGAAGTAGTTGTTGTGCCGTCTTTTTTAAAGAAAAGCGAGGCGCCGTTGGCGTCCTTACCTGCATATTTTAGCGAAAAGAACTCGCCTACCGGATAGCCTACTTTAAGTATTTGCAAAGTAGCGTTGGTTTGGCCGGGACCTTCGGGATCAGAATAACGGATTGAATCACCATTTGTGTAAGGGTTTTTCAAGCTTGTTATTTTATTTTTATTAAAAGTGACGGTTGCACCGCTTGACCAGGTGAATTTCTGTGTTGAAACCGGCGTGGCGTTCAGGCTGATCTCGATACCTTTGTTATTAATACTGCCACCGTTTGCCCATATCTGGCCACCGGGTACCAGCGTTGGTGATACGGAATATTTATATAACATGTTTGTGGTATTTTTATCATACACCTCAACTGATCCTGAAACTTTGCCACGAAGAATAGAAAAATCAAGGCCGATATTTTTTGTTGCAGTACGCTCCCACTTCAAATTAGGGTTGGTGCCCTGTGCAGGTGCATATGCCGCAGCCTGTACGCCGTTGTCATAATAAGTGCCGCTGATTCCATAAAATAATTGTGCATTGTAGGCACCAATGCCAAAGGAGTTACCGGTAATACCGTAGCTTGCACGTAGTTTTAAATCGTCAAACAAGGTTTGATTTTTCATGAAATCCTCCTGCGTTATACGCCAAGCCAAACCTACTGAAGGAAAATAGCCCCAGCGGTTATTAACCCCGAATGTAGAACTGCCATCCCTCCTGATAGAAGCTTGCAAAAGATATTTTTCTTTATAGTTATAGTTAACCCTGAAGAAATCGGAGATCATTAATGTTTTGGCATATGTAAGATCGTTCCCGAGGTTTATCCGGTAAGATGAGATGGCATATGGGTTGCCCAAGGTAAGGTTCAAGAACCCTATATTATCAATTGGGAAGTTGGTGCTTGTAGCCTGGAAACCATCGCCAACAACATTCTGCTGGTATGAATAACCTAAAACGGCGTTAACAGAATGCGAACCAAAAGTTTTATTCCAGGATAAAAAGGTTTCTAACGTTTTAGAGGTGTTTTCATAAACATTTCTGAGCGCAGATCCATTGGTTCCGAACAAGGAACCTATAAGCGTATGGGCTATACCGATACCTGGGTCGGGGTTGTTATAAAAGTTTGATGTTGGGTATTTGCTGAAATAGCTGCTGTAAAACTCGCCGTGGTTAGCTGTTGTTCTTTGATATGACAGGTTTACATTATACGTCAGATCAAAGGGCAATTTAACCTCTGTAACAAAGCCTCCCATCAAAACATGGTACTTTGTATTATCCTGGGCGTTATTAACCATAGCAAGAGGGTTAAAGTATCCCGTTGTATTTAAGTTTTCAAAGTAAGTACCATCTGCGTTTTTAACCGGCGATATAGGCATATGCTTTGCCGCCTGCAGCAAAACGATATTTTGCAGTGGCTCATTATTTGAGTTACTTTCGGAGTTAGATATGTTAAGGCTAAATTTAACCTTGTCATCCAAAGCGTACTGATCAATATTTAAACGACCTATTAAACGCTCAAGGGAGCTTGCAGTAAGGATACCCTGCTTTTTAAAATAGTTTAAGCTTGCACTGTACGTATTATGCTCGCCTCCGCCGCTAAGCGAAAGGTTGTGGTTTTGAGAGAAAGCGGTTGAACGTTCGATAGCTTTCATCCAATTAGTATTGGCGCTTTTATCATCATTGGGCGAAAAAGCATTGTTATTGGCCGCAATATAAGCCCTTAGTTGGTCTGAATTCATCAGCTTAAGATTGTTGCTTACCTTTTCGGTGCCCATATAACCACTGTAAGTCACTTGCGACTGGCCTTTTTTACCACGGCGTGTAGTAACCATAATTACTCCATTTGCAGCCCTGTTACCATAAATTGCCGTTGCTGCAGCATCTTTCAATACATCAACTGTAACTATATCATTAGGCGCTATACCGGCTATATCACCGCCGGGTATGCCGTCTATAACATAATAAGGTGCACCGGGGCTGTTAATTGTAGAGGCACCGCGCAGTACTACCGCCGCGGGCTTGTTGGGGTCGCCGCTGGCGCTGATATTTACACCGGCTACTTTTCCTTGTAACAATTGGCCTATGTCGGCAATGGCGCCTTTATTAAGGTCTTCGGCTTTAACTGTACTCACCGCGCTTGAAAGCGTTTTTCGTGTACTGGTACCATAACCTATTACAACTATCTCTTTTAAAGATGCGTTATCTTCGGCCATTTGTACCTTATAGTACTTTTGGCTTGTAATGGTAACCTCCTGAGCTTTATACCCAATTGAAGTAATTACCAGCACGTCCCCAGCACCGGCGGCAATACTGAATGTTCCATTTACGGTTGTCGCTGTGGCTTTTTGAGTACCTTTTAGCTTAACGGTAGCTCCAGGAATAGTTAGTCCTTTGCTGTCTGTTACCAGGCCGGTAACATGACTGTCCTGTTGTGCAAAGGTGTTGTGCAAATTTAAAGTCAATGACAATACAAGCAACAGTAAAGCTCTGCACGTACCCTTGCTGCGTTTTAAATTAAGTCTCATGATTGGTGTAAATTTTTGTTCATATATAATGGGTTTGTTGGTTTAAAATTTCAGTTTCGGTTGTAACTGGTGGCGACGGACCAATAGCGTCCCCTTCCACTGTTTGAGTAGATTCCATAACGTAATAATTAGTAAAACAAAAGGTTATTTACATTTAATTGGTGTACATGATAATGATATCATTATCCTAAAATTGAGTATTTTTTTTGTTACATTTCTTAATTGCGACAAGAATATTTACGTAAACGATTGAGTAAAATTGTATTTTATACAATTATTACCTTCCGCAGCGTTACTGGTGATTATGAAGAGAATCATTATAAAACCCTCTATAATGATTGAGTTTTCGAGGTATTATCTTTCAAATTTTAACTGATATTGATATTGTTTGATAAGTGTACCTTATACGTTTATAACCCTTATCTCACGCGTTGAATAGTATTTTCGGAAATTGCACTAATTTGCGCTTACCGCATAATAAACGTCTTAGAATAGATGTTAAATCGCACATCGTTATTATACGTTCAGAATCCGCACTCTGCATCTGCGCTCTTATCACCAATGTTGCGCAGAGCAACCAGGACATTAATTAAACTTAGCGGCCGTTTTATAGTGTCAAAGCAATTTGCATATTTGTGGCTCAGATGATTAAAAGGAATTTAAAACATACTTTTTCGCTCCTTAACGTTGATTATGTAAGGCTTAATTCGAAATGGAATTACAGGAATGTGATTAGCCCTTACTATCGTATTTATTATATCGACGGTGGAGAAGGTGAAATATCAGATGCCGCCAGTTCATTAAAACTTGAACCAGGCTATTTATACATCATTCCGAGTTTTACCCTATGTAATTTAAGTTGCAACGATTATCTGGGACAGTATTTTGTTCAGTTTTTTGAAGATTCGATAGACGGAAGCTCACTTTTTGCCAATAACAGAGCAGTATTGAAAACGAAAGCTACCGAGATGGATGTTAACCTTTTTAACAGACTGCTTCAAATTAACCCAGGAAGAGGAATTAACCGGTCCGACAATCCCAAAGTGTACGAAAAAGACGTTTACTATAAGGAATATCAAGAGCTTAACAATCAGCAGAATACTTCAACATACCTGGAAACCCAGGGTATCCTGATGATGCTAACCGCCAAATTTCTAAACCCCCAATTGTTCAAACATCCGGAGCAAAAGCTAATTCCGGTGAAAATTGCAGAAACCTTAAACTACATCCTCGTTAATTTACAACTGGATCTTTCAGTACACCTGCTCGCATCCCGCGCAAACCAAAATGTCGATTATTTTTCAAGACAGTTTAAGCAGCATACGGGAACCCGGCCATTAAATTATATCAATGAAAAACGCGTTGAGCGTGCACAGTACCTGATGGCGACAAGCAGAATGTCATATTCAGAAATTTGCACTCAAACCGGATTTGATAATCTGTCTTATTTTTCTAAAACTTTTAAAAAGCTGACTGGCATGTCGCCCAGTGAATATAAAAAGCAAATGTACCAGGTTGGTTTTAATCATTAACTGAATGCCGCTTAACCGGATATATAACATAGCAGATGATATATCCACGGTTGTTCGTAGGTAAGAAACCGTTTTTGCAATTCTTTTTAAAGTACGGGAACCATTTGAGCAACTTTCAATTGCGTAATATAAGCTTAGCTCCGGTCCAATAATAAACCACATTAAATGAGGTATTTATATCCGGGTTCATTACAGGCATTGCGGGTTAATTATTCCTGATTTCTTTTATTAGCGCGTATTTCAAGTAAAATAACCACACCCAAAAAGTCGGTTTCGTACAAAAAAAAGTCCCATTAGGTCAATTATTTAGATATTATTTCAAAGACATTTGATTGATTATCAATTATTGACAAAATAAACGTTAATTGCTGATCAACCAATTATAGATATAGTAACCTTAAAAATTATTTAAAGCTCCGGCTATTAATTGTATAGCGGGTACCCATAGTTATTTTTTTATCACCAAACAATTATGAAAAGAAGGACATTAATAAAAGGCTTAGCCACAGGGGCATCTTCGCTGTACCTGTCTAAACTTTTTGGCAGTAGTTTGCTGCAAACAAATGTAAACGCTGATATTGTTTCCGGGCCGTTTAAGCCAACTTGGAATTCATTGACTCAATATCAAGTTCCCGAATGGTTCCGCGATGCAAAATTTGGTATATGGGCGCATTGGGGACCACAATGCCAGCCTGAACGCGGCGATTGGTATGCCCGTGGCATGTACCAGGAAGGCAGCGATCAGTATAAATACCATATTGAAAAATATGGACATCCTTCAAAATTTGGTTTCAAGGATGTAATCAACGAATGGAAAGCCGAAAACTGGGACCCCAATGCTTTGGTTGGTTTGTACAAACAAGCAGGCGCTAAGTATTTTATGGCATTGGCCAATCATCATGATAATTTTGACCTTTACGACAGCAAATACCAAAGCTGGAACTCTACCAAACTGGGACCTAAAAAAGATTTGGTGGGTGGCTGGGCCAAAGCTGCTAAAGAACACGGCCTGCCTTTTGGCGTAACGGTACACGCCTCGCACCCCTGGACCTGGTACGAGGTTGCACAGCGGGCCGACAAAACCGGACCTTATGCAGGTATTCCTTATGACGGCAAGCTCACCAAAGCGGATGGTGCTGGTAAATGGTGGAATGGCTATGATCCGCAGGAATTGTATGCACAAAATCATGCCTTAAGCAAGGATAGCCTTGATGATAATAGTATGGGTGGACACTGGGACTGGGGCAATGGCGCAAGTGTACCCAGCAAAGCCTACTGCGATAAATTTTTAAACCGCACCATTGAACTGATAGATAAATATGGCCCAGAGTTGATTTACTTCGATGATACTGCTTTACCTCTTTGGCCTGTAAGTGATGCCGGTTTAAAAATTGCTGCTCACATGTATAATACCAGTATTAAAAAACACGGTAAGCTGCAAGCAGCGTTGTTTGGTAAAGTACTGGATGAACAGCAGCGCAAATGTATGATATGGGATATTGAACGCGGACAAAGCAACCAGATTGAACCTTTGCCGTGGCAAACGGATACCTGTATTGGCAGCTGGCACTATGATCGCCGTATATTTGATAATAAAGGTTACAAAAGCGCCAAGACGGTGGTGCATACCCTGGTTGATATTGTCAGCAAAAACGGTAACCTGTTACTCAACATCCCTCTTAGGGGCGATGGCACTATTGATAGTGAAGAGCGTACAGTAGTTGAAGGCATAGGTGCCTGGATGCAGACAAATAATGAAGCGATTTACGGTACCCGTCCCTGGAAGGTGTTTGGCGAGGGCCCGGCAATAGAAACGGCTGCGCCAATTAATGCTCAGGGTTTCAATGAAGGCAAGGGTAAACCTTTCGGCGCCGAAGATATCAGGTTTACTACCAAAGGTAAAACACTTTATGCTATCATGTTGGGTTGGCCTCAGGAGAACGAGGCGCTTATTAAAAAGTTAGCAGCAAGTGACCAGGCAGGTAAAGTAAGTCAGGTGAGTTTGCTTGGAAACGATAAGCTGAATTTTCAACAAACAGCCGCTGGCTTAAAAGTGCAATTGCCCCAACAGGCTCCGGGCAAAGATGCATTCGTATTAAAAATTGAGGGTGCTATTTAATCAACGTCATGAATCTGAAATTTTATCATGCCCTCAGTGCTGTCCTTTTGCTGGCAGCTCCTTCTTTCTCACAAACTTTTAAGCTGGTATCGCCGGATAAAAAAATTGTTGTGGAGATCAATAATGATACGAAACTGCAATATGCCGTTTCCAGTAACGGTTTAACAATTATCCATCCTTCATCACTTGGTTTTGAGTTTAAAGATGAACCAGCTCTTGGCAATGGGATGAGCATAATCAGCCATGCAGAGCATTCCGTTAACCAAAACTGGACACCTGTGGTAAAAGCAAAGCACAGTGCCATAGCTGACCGTTATAATGAACTGGAGCTGTCGCTTGTTGAGAAATCCGGGCCGATGCGCCGTATGAACGTATTTTTCCGGGCCTATAATGATGGCGTCGCTTTCCGTTATCAGTTATTCGGTGCAGATAAAATAGGTGACCGGCAGATAGTCAGAGAACTTACAAGTTATAATTTACCGGCAAACGCAAAGGCCTGGGTGGCAGATTATGGCAGCTACACGTCCTCGCAGGAAACCGAGTTCTGGCCGAAGGCCTTGAACCACATTACCGAAAAAACGATTGCCGGTTTACCCTTCCTGGTTGAATTAGATCAGCATCATTACGCGGCCATCACAGAAGCTAATATTGATAATTATCCCGGATTTTATATCGGATCTCTAAAAACAGATACCAATGCAACCGGTAAAGTTGAACTGGTAACCAAATTATCGCCCCTGCCGGGCGAAAGCGATAATGGTGTTAAAGCACGTTTTACAAATAACCAGTTTACTCCGTGGCGGGTGGTCATGCTTGCCGATGCACCGGGCAAGTTAATTGAATCAGAACTGATACAGAACCTGAATCCTCCCTGTGCACTAATAGATGCAAGCTGGATTAAACCAGGGATGAGCGCCTGGGATAACTGGTGGAGCGGCGATGTAAAGGTAGATATGCCTACCATCAAAAAGTATATAGACCTGGCGTCGGCAGAGCATTGGCCTTACATGCTTATTGACTGGCAATGGTACGGGTCGTTCAATAAACCCGAAGCTGATATTACCAGGGTGGCTCCACAATTGAATATGCCGGAGATCTTAACTTATGCCAAGGCTAAAAAGGTTAAATGCTGGTTGTGGTTATACAGTGCCGACGTTAACCGGAATGACAATTTTGAAAAGGCTTTTCCAATTTATGAGCAATGGGGCATTGCGGGGATTAAAATTGATTTTATGGACCGGGATGATCAGCAAATGGTAAACTGGTACCGCCGTATTATCAAAGCAGCAGCAAAATGTCATCTGATGGTTGATTTTCATGGCGCTTTTAAACCTGACGGCATCGAGCGGACCTATCCTAACATGGTCACAAGGGAAGGGGTTTTAGGAGAAGAATATTCTAAGTTTTCAACCAGGATAACAGCCGGGCACAATACCACCCTGCCATTCACCCGTATGCTGGCCGGACCTATGGATTACACTCCCGGCGGTTTTTTAAATGTAAAAAAGGAAACTTTCAAAAAAGGCAGCCCTACCCAGGTAATGAACAGTCGCTGTGCCGAACTGGCAAAATTTGTGATTTACGAAAGTCCGTTTACCGTTTACTGCGATGCACCGGAACATATTTTGGGTAAGCCCGGATCTGATTTTTTAAACAACATGCCTACCGTTTGGGATGACACCAGGGTGCTGGGCGGATACCCCGGAGAATACGTCATTATTGCAAAAAGAAGTGGAAAAGACTGGTATGTGGGTGCGATGACCAATGATTCTGCAAGAAGCGTGCAACTGAAAATGGATTTTTTATCTCCCGGCAAATTTACATTGTCATCCTGGGCAGATGTTATATCCTCCCCTCAAAGTTTAACCAAGTCTAAAAAAGCGGTTTCGGCAAGTTCAGTTATTAATATCCATTTGGATACCGCAGGAGGGTGGGTGGCGAAGATCACCGCCAGTAATTAAGGATGGCTTTTCATCAGTAAACGCAATATAATACCGATCATGACAAAGAATAAAAGTCTTTTCCCTTTCATATTGATTACCAGTTTGTTTTTTTTATGGGGTTTTGCACATAACCTTGATCCCATATTGATACCACATCTGAAGAAATCATTTACCCTTACAACTGTTCAGGCTACCCTGGTTGATTCAGCTGTATTTATAGCGTATTTTTTAATGGCTTTGCCGGCGGGTTTTATTATGAAAAAATACGGTTATAAAACCGGTATTATAACAGGCCTGCTTATTTTTGCATTTGGTTCGTATTTGTTTATACCAGCGGCCAATATGCAACAGTACACATTTTTTCTGATTGCTTTGTTTATCATAGCCTGCGGACTAACCATTTTAGAAACAGCCGCTAATCCTTATGCTTCGTCATTAGGCGATCCTGCAACCTCTACTCAAAGGCTCAACTTTGCGCAATCGTTTAATGGGCTGGCCACAACCCTGGCTCCTATAATTGGCGGGCGCATTATACTAACTAAAGGATATACACCGGCACAATTAAGTGTAATGACAGAGGAAGGCCGCAAGCTGGCGCTTGCTGCTGAAGCCTCTTCGGTAAAAATGCCTTATTTTATACTCGGTAGCGTATTGGTTATCATTGCCATTCTGTTTGCTTTTACCCGCCTGCCTAAAATACAGCACCATGAAGGCCATAAGGCCAGTAAAAATATTTTTCACGCCCTAAAACACCGGCATTTGGCCTGGGGTGTCGCCGCTCAGTTTTTTTATGTAGGTGCGCAGGTTTGCGTGTTCAGTTTATTTATCCTATATGCAACAAAATCCGCCGGCCTGACAGAAGTAGAGACGACCTACTATTTGGCTGTATGCGGTTTTGCGTTTTTGATCGGCAGGTTTATCGGTACATTTTTAATGCGGTATTACAGCTCAGCAGGTTTACTGGGTGCCTATGCGGGTATTAACACTTTACTTTGCATTATTGCTATTTTCGGTCATGGCATATCAACCGTTTATACAGTAATAGGGATTTGTTTTTTTATGTCCATCATGTTCCCAACCATTTTTGCGCTTGGGATAAAGGAATTAAAAGGCGATACCGAATTCGGCAGCAGCCTCATCATTATGTCTATTGTCGGCGGTGCTATTTTGCCGAGGGCTTTTGGCTATATCAGTGATGTGACAGGCAATATTCAATATGGATACGTAGTGCCATTGATCTGTTTCGCGGTGGTAGCTGTTTTTGGATTTAAAGGCCATCAAGTAAAAGTAAAGCCTGAGAGTTTACCGGTTTCAGCCATTCTTTAAAAATAATTATTGTTTACATGCAAAAGATCAGTTTACCCAAAGTAATTTTTGGAACCAGTGGTTTGGGGAATTTATATGTAGCACTCTCTGATGTGGATAAGTGTGCTATTGTTGCTGAAAGCGTCAGATGTTCCCCAAAACCGGTCGTATTTGACTCGGCGGGTAAGTATGGTGCCGGGCTTGCGCTGGAATCACTGGGTAGAGCTTTAAAACAATTGAATGTTGATCCTAAAGATGTATTGATCAGCAATAAGCTGGGATGGCTTCGCACCGAATTAACGACAGCCGAACCTACTTTTGAACCAGGCGTATGGTGCGATCTGAAACATGACGCCGTTCAAAGGATAAGTTATGGAGGCATCCTGGAATGCTATGAACAGGGGAATGAGTTGCTGGGCGATTACAGGGCAGAACTGATATCGGTGCATGACCCTGATGAATATCTTGCCGCAGCAAAAAATGAGCCTGATCAAATACAACGTTACCGGGATATATTGGGGGCTTACCGTGCATTGAATGAATTAAGGGATCAAGGTAAAGTGAAGGGCATAGGTGTGGGTTCAAAAGATTGGAGGATCATTAAAAGAATAGCCCATGATGTAAAGCTGGATTGGGTGATGATTGCCAACAGCATGACAATCCACAGCCATCCCAGTGAGTTAGTGGAGTTTATGCAGCATCTTGAAAACCAGGGAACACTGATCATCAACTCAGCGGTTTTTAACGGAGGTTTTTTAACAGGGGCGGATTATTATAATTATCAATTAACAGATCCGGTAAAAGACAGCGGTTTATATCATTGGCGGGAGCAGTTTTATCAACTGTGTACCGGTTATAAAATAAAACCGGCTGATGCGTGCGTAGCATTTGGACTAAATGCCCCGGGTGTTAAAAGTATTGCATTGAATACCACAAAGGCAGAAAGAGTGGCGCAAAATGTTGCGGTAGCTTCGTTAAAAATCCCAACAGAATTTTGGAGTGAAATGAAAGAACGCGGACTGATCGATAAGTCGTACGCTTCTGTCTATTTGTAAAGATTAAATACTGTCATGAAGAGATATTGTTTGGCCCTTGATTTAAAGGATGACCCGCAATTGATAGCGGAATATGAACATTGGCACAGTACAGGAAATGGCTGGCCCGAGATACGTAAAAGCATACTGGATGCGGAAATCAGGGATATGCAGATCTACCGCACGGGCAACCGTTTATTTATGATCATGGAAACAAGTGATCATTATGAAGCTGAAAAAAAAGAACAAATGGATGCGGTTAACCCAAAGGTACAAGAGTGGGAACAGCTGATGTGGAAATTTCAGCAGCCCTTGCCCTGGGCAAAAGAAGGGGAGAAGTGGGTGATTATGAAACAGATTTTTCAGCTTTGATAATATTAATATGCGGGTAGTAGTTTGTGAGGAGCCCGGTAAACTGGCTTTTAAAGATCAGGAAATACCTGAAATAAAAGAAAGTTATGCCCAGATCAGGATTAGGAGAATAGGGATATGCGGTACAGACCTGCATGCTTTTGAAGGTACACAACCATATTTTAATTATCCCCGTATTTTGGGGCACGAGCTTTCAGGTGAGTTAATTGAGCCTAACGGTGCACCGGGCTTTAAAAAAGGTGAAATAATTACTTTCATCCCTTATTTTAACTGTGGAGTTTGTATTGCCTGCAGAGCTGGAAGACCCAACTGCTGCGCTAATATTAACGTTTGTGGCGTTCACGTAGACGGGGGAATGGCTGAATATCTGAATGTGCCGGCCTATTCATTGGTACATGGAGATGGTTTGAGTTACGATGACTTGGCTTTGGTAGAACCGTTAGCTATAGGTGCCCATAGTATCAGACGGGCTGATGTAAAGCCCGGCGAGTTTGTACTGGTTATAGGCGCGGGACCTATAGGGCTCGGAATAATGGAATTTGCCCGTATTGCAGGCGGTAGAGTAATTGCTATGGACCTCAACACAAAACGACTTGAATTTTGCCGGGACCGATTGAAGGTAGATCATATTATTAATGTATCGATCGAAAACATACAGGAGCGCCTGGCTCAAATAACTGATGGCGATATGCCTGCTGTAGTGATAGATGCCACGGGCAGCTTGAAAGCGATTAACAGTGGATTTCAATATATGGCACATGGCGCCAGATATATATTGGTTGGTTTGCAAAAAGGAGACATTAGCTTTAGTCATCCGGAGTTTCATAAGCGCGAGGCTACATTAATGAGCAGCCGTAATGCTACCCGGGAAGATTTTGAACATGTGATTGCGTCCATGAAGAAAGGTTTGGTGCAACCTGCTAATTATATTACCCATCGGGTACGTTTTGACAAGGTTAAGGATGAATTTGATAGCTGGCTTGATCCTGCCAATGGTGTAATTAAAGCGATGATAGAACTATAGCAGTTAATTGTAACTCAGCGCAGCTTTTATAGGAGCTCGCGTGGCATGGCCGCGGTTTGCGAATAACAACTACCATTACCTAACTATCGCTACTTGCTATTGTTAAATCGGGGCATATCGATAAACTGTTTGGTTTTGACATGCAATATATACCTATTGGTAGAAAGGCAAATAAACTAATTCGGCATTGATAAAAATGAATAGTACTAAATATAACTTTTCAATCTATTTTAAACGGAACGCGTATACGTCTTTTAGAACCATTCTGTTGTCCGCTTGCTTTGGTTTAATTTCACTTCCGGCAAAATCACAGGTGTCCAACCCTTTTGGTCATGCGCTTATCCCCGACATGATCGCTGATGCAAGTATTCAGGTGATTGACGGCGTATTTTATTGCTATGCGACGACGGATGGCTATGACAGGGGACTGGATGCATCCGGGCCGCCCGTAGTATGGAAGTCGAAGGATTTTGTAAACTGGAGTTTCTCTGGAACTTATTTTCCCTCAGCTTTGAATCAAAAATACTGGGCTCCGAGCAAAGCCATTTCAGCCAATGGCAAATATTATATTTACCCCACGGTAAATGGATTTATGTACCCGGCAGTTTCGGCTTCTCCCGACGGCCCGTTCAGGTTAGCGAAAGGCCCGGATACTTTTATCATGCCTTATTCCGCCGGAACGCTATTATCGTCGAAAAACTCAAAACCACCGCTGGGTATCGATGCTGAGATTTTTGTAGATGATGACCACCAGGCTTATGTGTTCTGGCAACACAGGTGCGCGGCTAAACTCGCAGCAGACATGATCACTGTCGACAGCAATGTCATTAATATACCCACTCCCAGAAAAGCATATTCTGAAGGTCCCATTTTTTTTAAACGTAAAGGTGTTTACTATTATCTATATACACAGGGCGGGGATGAGAAATACCAGTACGCCTACGTGACCAGTACAGTCTCCCCATTGGGGCCGTTTGATTTTCCGAAGAACGATCTCGTATCGACTACTGATCATCAACGGCATATCTTTGGTCCCGGTCATGGCTGTGTTTTTAATGTGCCCGGAACGGATAACTATTATTTTGCTTATCTTGAATTCGGCCGCGGCAGTACCAACCGGCAAACCTATGTCAATAAACTCACCTTCAATGACGACGGAACGATTCGTCCTGTAGAACTTACGCTGGATGGTTTAGGTGCGCTGGGGTCCGTTCACCGCGATAAAAAAATAAAGATTATCGCTGCTACCGCTTCGAGTGTTCGCCCGAATTTGCTGGTAAAACCGAATCAAGACACGCTGCTACACCGGACAGAATCCTTTGGGCCAGCCTTTGCTTTCGACGGACAGAACGGCTCACGCTGGATGCCCGCTCCGGAAGATACGGCTAACTGGATGGTAGCTGATCTGGGCAGGGTTCAAAAGCTTAAACGCAGCGATCTGTATTTTGTCAGGCCGACGGCAGGGCATACCTACAAACTTGAATACTCCGCAGATGGTAGTAACTGGCAAACATGCGTTGAGCATTCCGATCTGAAAATTCAATCGCCCCATACTGACAACCTCCTGATCAGAGCCCGTTATTTAAGAGTGAAAATAACAAGCGGTGTAAAAGGGATATGGGAATGGAATATTTATTAGGTCAAGTTTCTTGATATGAAAGTTATCCGGATATTTTTTATACTATTTTTCCTTCAATTTCAGGCCTTGTTCCTGTACGGCCAACTTTCGGAGCAATGGGGCGACCAGAAAAACGGCACATATGTTAATCCTGTCTTGCCTGCAGACTACAGCGACCTCGATGCCATCCGTGTTGGAGAAGATTACTATGCCATTTCATCGACTATGCAATTCTCGCCGGGAATGGTGGTACTGCACTCCAGGGATTTGGTAAACTGGGAGATCATCGGCCACGTTGTTAAAGATCTTACCGCAATCAGTCCGGAATTGAACTGGAACCGCATGAATGCCTACGGAAAAGGTATATGGGCTGGTTCTATAAGATACTATAAAAACAAGTTTTGGGTTTATTTCGGCACTCCTGACGATGGATTTTTTATGAGCTCGGCCAGCAGCGCTGCCGGGCCCTGGGAACCGTTACATCAGGTTTGGAAAACCAGGGGCTGGGACGATTGCAGTTCTTTTTGTGACGACGACGGCCAGCTTTATTTTATCGCGACAAATTTTGAATTTGATCCTAAAACCAACAAACAATATAATATCCATCTGTTTAAGATGAGCCCGGATGGTAAAGGCCTTATCACCTCATCAGACACGATCATTCATCAGTCCAAGGGTAGCGAAGCCAATAAGCTGTATAAGATTGGCGGTCTTTATTTCCACTATTTTAGTGAGGTTAGGGAAGAAGGGCGTGTAATGATGATGGAGCGAGCGAAAAAACTTACCGGTCCCTGGGAGATCAGACAGTTGAATCATGTTGATACAAAGCTGGATAAGGAACCGAACCAGGGTGGTTTAATACAACTTCCAAACGGTCAGTGGTGTTTTTTTACACATCATGGCACGGGTGACTGGGAAGGCCGAGTAGCCAGTTTGCTGCCTGTTCAATGGGTTGACGGATGGCCTATCATTGGAGCCGTCGGAGAAGACGGTATAGGCCGCATGGTGTGGTCGGCCGCTAAACCGATCAACAATAAAAGCGACCTTGAAATTAAAAGCAGCGATGATTTCAGTTCGCCAATACTAAATGCGCAATGGGAATGGAATTACCAGCCCAGAATCGAAAAATGGTCGCTGACCGAGCGTCCGGGGCATCTTCGTCTCCACGCGTTTGAAACGGTTAAGCCTGTTAAACCGCTATATCATATTTTAACGGCAGGAAATACGCTGACACAGCGGACTATGCGAACCCAGGCTAATACAGTCACCATCAAAATGAATATCGCGCATATGGCCGATGGTCAGTACGCCGGCCTCACACATTTTTCTACGACCAGTTATTCCACACTGGGTGTAAGACAGGTTCAAAACGAGCGATACCTGGTATATGAGTATAACGGGAAAGATACGGTTGGCGTCAAGATAACTGGAAAATCGATCTGGCTTCGTTCAACGTGGGACATCCATGGCAAAAACACTTACTCGTTCAGCTTGACCGGTCGGGTATTCATTCCCTTTGCAGGCATCACACAACTCACATGGGGGAGTTATCGGGGAGACCGGATCGGCATCTACAATTACAATGTACTCGGAGATAAAGGCTATGTGGATATTGATTGGTTCAGGTACCGATACTGGAAAAAAGAATAAAAATGGCTTATGGACATACTCATCAGGATTTACATCATGAAATTTTTTAACCTGCTAATTATATTACCCATCGGGTTGGTTTGGATAAGGTCAAGGATGAATTTGAAAGCCGGCTTGATGCCGCAAATGGCGTAATTAAGTCAAGATAAAAGCACAGCAGATACCTCTCCCTTCCCCAATTATCAGATTAAAAATGAAGGATGTTAATCATTTATCAGAACGGGTATTGTGAACATTGTGTAACTTAGTATTCTTGCTTTTTTAAACGATAGCCCGTTGGTTTTTGATTTTTCAACTATATTCCATGTACCCCAAATTTTATATTTTCATTATAGTTATATTCTTCTCATGCAGTGATGTTTTTGGGCAGAGTAGTCAATATCGTTTCTCACACTTAGATGTAGGCGATGGCTTATCGCACAACCAGGTTAATTGCATATTTAAAGATTCGGAAGGTTTTATGTGGTTCGGCACCGCATTCGGCCTCAATAGATTTGATGGTTATACCTTTAAAGTTTTTCAGCATGATAGCAATAACAAAAATTCTGTTAACAATGACTTTATAACCAAAATTTTTGAAGGTCCTGATCGTAAGCTGTGGATATCAACACGTAATGGATATTGCTTTTACGATATTGATAAAGAGCGTTTCAATGATGATGTGTCGTCATTATCGCATTCTTTAAAACTACCTGTTTACCCGAATGCCTCAAAGATATTGCGAACCGGCTCTTCCGACTTTTGGTTTCTCTACCCCGATTCTGGTATTTACAGATATAATGCTATAACAAGGCAAACAAAACGCTATTATCATAGCATTATTTCGGCTCCATCTTTATACTCAAATTCCATTGCAGATATCGCCCTTGATGGTAAAGGCAACTTATGGATAGTTTACAGTGATGCCACCGTCGAGATGCTTGATGTTAAACAAAATAAAATTATTTATCATACTGATGCTCTCAACAAGGCAACTCATAACAAAAGCGATTTTTATTCTTTAACTGTCGACCGGGACAACGACCTATGGCTTTACGCACCGTATGTTGATTTAGGGGTATTTTATTATAAACCATCAACAGGTGTGTTGCGGCATATTGATAAGGAATCAGCAGGGGTAAAGCTAAATGTAAATATCATTACCAATATTATCCAGGCCGACGATGGCCGGATATGGATTTCTACCGACCATGGGGGGATCAATATATTGGATAAAAAGAAATTCGAAATTACCTACTTGCTGAACCGTGAAGACGATTCCAAATCATTAAGGCATAATTCAACAATGCTATATAAGGATAATCTTGGTATTATATGGGCCGGCACCTATAAAAAAGGAGTAAGTTATTATCATAAAAATATTATCAGGTTCCCGCTGTACAGGCATTTTGCATCAGATCCTGCAAGTTTAAGTTTTAACGA
This sequence comes from Mucilaginibacter pocheonensis, assembly GCF_031456535.1. NCBI lineage: Bacteria > Pseudomonadati > Bacteroidota > Sphingobacteriia > Sphingobacteriales > Sphingobacteriaceae > Mucilaginibacter > Mucilaginibacter pocheonensis. The sequence goes on along the minus strand of NZ_JAVDUU010000004.1, from coordinate 971,641 downwards.
TATCAACAAGTTTGCCGAAGACAAACTGGGGAATTTGTGGATTGGCACCAACGGGGGCGGTCTGATTTATTTTAACCGAAAAACGGGTAAGTTTACACAATACAAGCACCAGCCCCAAACTCCCAATAGCCTCAGTAATGATATCATTGTAAGCTTATGTATTGATCATGATCAAAAGTTATGGGTGGGTACTTATTTTGGCGGTTTAGACTGCTTTGACGGTAAGACCTTTACCCATTACAAACACGATGATAAATTAGCGACAAGTATTGCTGATGACCGGATCTGGAGCATTTTGGAAGATTCCTCACACCGTTTATGGATAGGGACTTTTGCAGGAGGGCTTGAAATATTTGACCGCTCAAAAAAAATATTTTACCATCCGTTTAAACAAACTGATATAAGATCGTTGTTGATATCCTCGATCTTTGAGGATAAACAGGGTAATATCTGGACAGGCGGCTATTTAGGGATAGATGTTATATTAAAAAATAGTGGGCGGGTGATCCATTATATCTCGAATGGAAACGGTGGAAATAATTTGGTGGATAATAACATCAACAGTATTAACGAAGATCGCCGCGGGCTGATTTGGATTGCCACAACAGGTGGATTGAGTATTTTGAATCCCAAAACAGATACATTTACGTCGTTAACAAAAAAAAACGGACTTCCTGCTAATTCAATATCGGGTACGGAAGAGGATAATGAGGGGGGGATGTGGCTGAGTACATCAAATGGTTTAAGTCATGTCACCCTTACACCTGCTGGCAAAGGGTTTAATTTTCGCTTTGAAAATTTTGACGAAACGGATGGCTTGCAGGGTCGGGAATTCAATTTAAGTTCAGCTTTAAAGACACGTGCAGGCGAATTGATGTTCGGAGGCGGTGACGGTTTCAATATTTTTGATCCGGCTACCATAAAGCCCATTGCCAATAAGCCTCAATTGATCTTTACCGATTTTCAGTTATTCAATAAAAGTATTTTAGCAAATGAAGCTATTGATGGGCATGTCGTACTCAAAAAAGCCATATCTGCAACACGTGAAATTGTACTTAATCACAGTGAAAACGTATTCTCCATAGAATTTGCCGCGCTTGATTTTTTTAATCCTGACAAAGTTAAACATCAATATATGCTGGAAGGTTTCGATAAGGGATGGGTAAACGCAGACAACAGAACACGGAAAGCCAGCTATACTAATCTTGATGAAGGTGATTATGTGTTTAAGGTACGGGCATCCAACATAGAGAACGTATGGAATTCGGATTATATTTTTTTGAAAATTAAAGTACTTCCGCCTTTTTGGAAATCGACGTTCGCGTACATAATCTACGTAACATTGTTTTTTGCTATCCTTTTGTTAATTCGCCAAAGGGGGATACAAAAAATCAAAAGACAATTCATTGCTGAAAAAGAGAAGCAGGAAGCAAAGTTATTAATTGAACAGGAGCGGCAAGAAGTAAAGCGCATGCAGGAACTTGATCAAATGAAGATTAAGTTTTTTACTAATGTAAGCCACGAATTCAGAACGCCGTTATCCCTGATTATGGCACCTGTTGATAAAATGCTTAATCATACAAATGATGCTGGTCAGAAACAGCAATTGGGTATGGTCAGGAAAAATGCCGGACGATTGTTGAACCTGGTAAATCAGTTGCTTGATTTCAGAAAAATGGAGGTACAGGAGTTAAAACTGCATGCCAGAAGCGGTGATATCATTAAATTTATTTCAGATGTCTCATTGTCGTTTACCGACATAGCTGAGGAAAAAGGCATTTCATTTGCCTTTGATACAGATACCGAAGGCCAGATAGCCTGCTTTGATCATGATAAAATTGAAAGAATGTTATTCAACCTGCTTTCAAATGCTTTCAAATTTACTCCGGGGGGCGGGCATGTAAGTGTTTTGCTAAATATAAAACAGGAAAAATTTGATGATGCTCGCCAGGTGCTCGAAATTAAAGTTATTGATACAGGCATTGGTATCCCGAAGGATAAGTTGGATAAGGTTTTTGAAAGATTCTTTCAGCACGATGTCGCAGGTTCAGTACTTAACCAGGGCAGTGGAATTGGCCTTGCAATTACCCGCGAATTTGTTAAGATGCATAATGGTGAAATTACGGTGGAAAGTGAGGTAAACCGCGGCAGTTGTTTTACCATACAGTTACCATTGCAGGTGGATTCCTCCACGCCTGATGGAAATATCGATACAGAAAGTGAAAAAAAAGCAAGCCCTTTGACAGTTGTAGAGACCAATACTGAACCAAGGCACCCATTAGCCGATAAAAAGCCAACTGTGCTGCTGGTAGAAGATAATGAAGATTTTCGTTTTTACTTAAAAGACAATCTGAAGGAGATATTTTTTATAGTCGAAGCCTCGAATGGTAAGGAGGGTTGGCAAAAAGCATTATCACAACACCCGGATATTATGGTTACTGACATTAGTATGCCCGAGATGAACGGCATTGACCTTTGCAAAAAGGTTAAAACTGATAAACGTACCGCTCATATCCCTGTGATTTTACTAACGGCTATAACCGGTGAAGAAGAACAGTTAAAAGGATTGGAAACAGGTGCAAATGATTATATGACTAAGCCGTTCAACTTCGAGGTTTTGCTTTCAAAAATTAAAAACCTCTTGCTATTACAGGAAACGTTTAAACGAACCTATAAAAAGCAAATGACCGTACAGTTGGAGGAGATATCAGTACAGTCAGACGATGAGGTTCTTTTGAGAAACATAGTTAATTACATAGAGCAAAACATTACGAATTACAACCTGTCTGTAAAAGAGCTAAGCGAACAAATGAACATGAGTCGCGTGTCACTTTATAAAAAAGTTTTAATGCTAACGGGTAAAGCACCTGTGGAGTTTATCAGGTTCATCAGGTTAAAAAAAGCGGTTCAGCTGCTTGAAAGTAGCCAGATGAGTATCAGCCAGGTGTCTTATGAAGTTGGATTTAACACGCCTAATTACTTTACCAAAATGTTTAAGGAAGAATATGGTATGCTTCCCTCCGAATATGTTAATGCAAGTCGCAAAGACAAATCCTCAACCGGATCAGTAATTAAAAAGTAAGTAGTTATATCGCTTGCTTAAATCATCTCAGCTACGATGCTTGAGTTGCCTTGCCGTTTGTTGCCTATTTAAGTCAAATACTCTCCGAAATACCAAACAAATCGCGTCTGTTGCATGGTTATTTAGTTGTAATTAACTGACTATAAGATTGTTGCGGTGTGGTTAACATTCGTTCCATAAACGTTATCAAAACGGCTATCTCTGTTTTTGCAACTGTTTTAGTTTTATAAAACGAGAAGCCGGATTGCCTTTACTCCAGTTCCGCATACTCGGCCAATTTATAAACTAATAACTATATAATTATTTTTTGCTTGATGGAATTGCTATTACCAAGGGTATCGGCCATATTGAAGCTTCAGCTTTGCAATCGATTGTTAGCATGCTTTATAACAGGCATCGCATCACCCCCACATTTTATTAACTAATTCAATAACCCCTAATTAAATCAGCTCAATTATGAATGAATCAAACTGAATGTTTTTCATCCCAACACAATTATGAACCAATTATGAACCCCAATTAACATGGAAAAAAATTTACGAAAAAGATTAAAACATGGTGTACTGCTGTTAATGGCTTTGCTGTTGCTAAGCCTCACTGGCTATGCGCAAACGCACCGTATTATCGGCAAAATAATGAGTGCTGATGATTCCCAGCCTCTGCCAGGTGCAACCGTAAGAATTAAAGGAACAAAAAACGTGGTAACCGCAAATGCAAGTGGTATGTATGGTATAGATGCTAAAACCGGCGATGTGCTTGTTTTTTCATTTACAGGTTTTAAAGCTAACGAGGTTTCCGTTACTGCTGCCAATACAATAAATGTATCGCTCACCAATACAACTAACGCCTTAAACGAAGTTGTTGTAATTGGCTATGGTACCTCAAGGCGCAAGGATTTAACCGGCGCTATCGCCTCCGTCTCATCTGCGGATATCGCGAAAACGGTGTCTACAACGTTTGATCAGGCATTGCAGGGCAGAGTAGCAGGGGTTAACGTTATTCAAAACTCTGGCCAGCCGGGTGCGGGCGTTTCTATCCAGGTGCGTGGTTTAGGCTCCATAAACGCCGGTGTTGATCCCCTTTATGTAATTGACGGTGTGATCATTCCACCGGGACAACCCTCGTCAACCGGTGGGGTATATATGGGTAATAGCGGCACCCGTAATAATCCCCTGTCAACCATTAACCCTAACGATATAGCCACAATTGATGTATTAAAAGATGCTTCGGCTATAGCCATTTATGGTTCGCAAGGTAGCAATGGGGTTGTTATCATTACTACTAAAAGGGGAAAGGCAGGAGCTCCTAAAATTAATTTCGACAATTATTATGGTATTCAGCAGGTACCAAAATATTTGCCGATGATGAATTTACAGCAATATGCCACATTTTTAAATGCCAGGGCGGTAGTTACGGGCGCTACACCTGTTACTGATTTTGTGAATCCGCAATATTTGGGTACAGGTACCGATTGGCAAAGGGCGATATTTAAAAATGCAGGTATGTATAATGCAAACCTGTCTCTTAGCGGTGGTGATGACCGTACAACCTATTATATTGGCGGTAGTTATTTAAACCAGGACGGCACCGTTTTAAGCTCTAATTTTAAAAGAACCGCGCTTAAAATTAACTTAGATAATAAAACCACTAATTGGTTAAAAATAGGAACCAGTTTAACGTTTTCGGGCATCAAAGAAAACGTGAATGCCAGCGTTTACGATCTGATCAATGCCACCCTTAACCTTCCGCCAAATATTGCCCCGGTTAACCCGGATGGTAGTATAGGCGCTATTCCAACTCCGGGGCAAACGGTAGCCAATACCTACAATCCTAACCCAATAGCCGCGGCTGCCATGAATACTAACAAGGTACAGCGTTCGCAAGCTTATGGTAATTTTTACGGGGATATCAGCTTTACCAAGGACCTGAAACTGCATAATGAGGTAACTGGTAATTTCGATTATGGTAATGTTAACCAGTTTTACCCAACGTTTACCATTAACGGAATACTAAACCCAATTAACAGCGCTGCTGTTACGGCAACAAATAACAAAAGTTTTACCGTACGTAACTATTTTAGTTATGACCACTATGCTGCCAGCTACAGTATTAATGCAACAGCCGGTCACGAAGCAAGCTCAGGCACCTATACTTATTTAAGTGGCGGCCGTACCGGTTTTTTTGCAAACAACCCGCAGGATCTGAGTTTGGGTAATGCTTCAACAGCATCAAACTCAGGAGGATCAAGCAATTACTCCAATGAATCATACCTGGCAAGGGTAACCGCTGGTTATCTGTATAAATATAACCTTACTGCCACTTACCGCAAAGATGGCAACTCTAATTTTGCCGATGGCAAACGATGGGTGGGTACCTATGCCTTTGGCGGATCATGGAACGCTGAAAAGGAAAACTTTTTGAAAGGTGTTAAAGCCATTGACCAGCTAAAACTTAGGCTTAGTTATGGGCTTACCAACAATGCCAACTTACCGGCCTATACATATGGTTCATCCATTGGTACAGGAACCGTTGGCCTTGGGCAGGGTTCTTTAGTGTTAAACATAGCTAATCCTAATGTTCAATGGGAAACCTCTAAAAGCTTAGATGCTGGTCTGGACATCAGCTTTCTGAAAAACCGTATACAACTTACTGCCGATGTTTATAATCGCAAAACCAATAATCTGTTGCTTCAAATCCCGCTGCCGGGTTATGCAGGTACAAATGGGGCAGGCAGTTTAAGCGCGCCATGGGGCAATATCGGCTCTATCCAGAATAAGGGATTTGAGTTTACCTTAAATACCCGTAATATCCAGAATAACGCATTTTCGTGGAATACAACTTTAACCTTTTCTTTAAACAAAAATAAAATATTATCACTCAATAACGCCAACGGTGCTTTATATGGTAAAATTAATAATGCCAGTGTAATAGTAAGCAGAACCGCTGTAGGCAGCTCTATTGGCGATTTTTATGGTTACATAGCCCAGGGTGTTTTTAAAAATGCTGCTGACCTCAAATCATCTTCCTTACCAGCAGGGGCGATTGTTGACTACACACAGGGAATATGGGTTGGTGATACCAAATATAAGGATTTAAACAAAGATGGTGTAATTGATGCCAATGACATGACCAATCTGGGATCGTCATTACCAAAGTTTACTTATGGCATCAACAATTCTTTCGGCTACAAAGGGTTTGATATGACTATATTTTTTACCGGCAGTTATGGTAACAAAATATTGAACTACAATAAGGTTTTACACGAAGACCCAAATAGCGGTGCAACCGGTTATTTCTCCAGTTTAACTAATTATGCACAGGTTACTTTAATTGACCCCTCAGGGTCTAAAACCGATGTAAATAATGTATCTGTTAGCAATCCGGGCACATCGGTACCGGGTTTCCGTGTATCCGGTGATCCCAATCAGAATAACCGCATTTCATCACGTTTTATTGAGAGTGGCTCGTATCTGCGCCTTAAAAATATAGCAATTGGCTATAATTTGCCAACAAGCGTAGTGGCAAAACTGCACGTGCATTCGCTAAGGGTATACGGTAATATTCAAAACCTGTTTACCATAACCAAATACACAGGATATGATCCGGAAATAGGTACTAACGTTCCAAATCAATCTGGGCAGGGTACCAACGGCTTAACATCAGGTATTGATTGGGGCAGATATCCAACCCCACGTATTTACACATTCGGGTTTAATGTGGGCCTTTAATCGTTATTTAAAAAAGAGAAAACATGAAACGCATTAACAAAATATGGATCTTTTCTTTGTGTGCAGTGCTTGGGTTAAGTGCTTGCAAAAAAGATTTTCTGAATAAAGGGGTCCCAACAGATAAATTAGTTGCTAATACCTATTATCAAACCTCGGCCGAGTTAAGAGCTGCAACAGCAGGGCTGTACACCAAACCCTGGTTTGATTTTAACTACCCCTTTATTGTGTACGTGGGCGATGTTATGTCGGGTAATACAGTTAGTAATCCTTACAATACCAACGCCTCGCAATTTTCAAATTTTACCATAGCCAACGGTTATGGCGGTTTAAGCTATGGCTGGTCATCGTTGTTCAATGTGGTGGCACAATCAAACACTACTATCAATAATGTTACCAATTTCAGCCCCGTATCATTAGGTTCGGCACGAACCGCTGCAATTGGCGAGGCTCGGTTTATGCGCGCAGCAGCTTATTTTTACCTGGTACAATTATGGGGACCTGTACCTATTGTAGAAAGCAGTGATAAATTGGTCGATAAACCCTTACTACACCGTAATATACAGAGCGATATTTATAAGTTTATCATTAATGACCTTCACTATGCGGCGTCAAATCTTCCTGCAACTGATGATCCGGGCCGCGTTACCAAATGGTCGGCTAAAGGATTGTTGGCAAAGGTTTTTTTAACTAAAGCAGGTATTACAGGCACTCGTGTGCAGTCAGATCTGGACAGTGCTAAGTATTATGCCGCTGATGTGATTAATAATAGCGGCTTATCACTTTTTCCTAATTACTATGACGCGTTTTTAACACTCAATAAAAACAATCCCGAAATGCTCTTTGGGTTACAATTTACTGTAGCCACCGGTGCAGACTGGACAACCAACGATTTCAGGCAAACGGCTATTGAGGGTGATCCAAATATTGATGGTATTGGCGGTGGCGGATGGGACGGCTTGCGCATCAGTAAGGACATGTTTGATAACTATTCTTTAGCCGATAAGCGACGTAAAGCTACTTTTATGTTGAATGGGGACATTTACCCGGAACTGATAACCACCCAAAATCCCAATGGTTATAGCATGACTGATGCAAGCGGCGCTTACGTTAAGAAATATGTTATTGGCGGCCCGTTGGCAAACAGGGGCGATAATATAACATTAATGCACGGCGACATGCCAAATTATTTGTTAAGGCTGGCTGACGTTTATCTGGTGTATGTAGAGGCTGCTTTGGGTACCAATGCCAGCACAAGTGATGCTACGGCCTTAAACTATTTTAACCAGATACGCACAAGAGCTGGTTTGCCAATCGCCACTTCCTTAACCTTTGATGATGTATTTAAGGAACGAAGACTTGAACTGGCGTTGGAATATCAGTTTTGGTTCGATCTGAAAAGGCTGCATGATTACAACCCTGCAAAGGCCGAGGCTTTTATAAAAGCGCAGCATCGCAACGCATTTACTTATACAGCAGGAGCTACTACAGAACCAACGGTTACGCAAGTTACACCGGCGTATTATACGCTCCCTTACCCGGCGGTAGAGGTTACAGCTGATCCCCTGCTTACTCAGGCTCCGGTAGCTTATTACTAAACAGCCAGAAAACTAAAAACAGAATATTAAACAATATTAAAGTTTTTGAGATGAAAAAGATCTTACTAAATATGACAAACACAATAATGATGGTGATTTTAGCAGGTATTGTGTTTATGTCGTCATCATGTAAAAAGGATGGCACAACCAAAGGTTCCGGTAACCCTGTCATTACCGGGATAAGAGCCTACAAGGCATCTCCGCATGACAGTGTGCTTACCAAAGCTAACCCCGGCGATTACGTAGTTTTGCAGGGTAGCCATTTAACGGGTATAACCGCGGTTTATTTTGATGGCACCAAAGCTGCCGTTAACACAGCCTTAGGTTCTGATGTTAATTTTCCTGTTGTAATACCCGCCAATATACCATTCGCAACAGTTACTAACGACCAGCTTAATACGATAGTAGTAACTACTGCTACAGGTACGGTTACCTACAAATTTCCAATCACCGCGCCAGCTCCTCATATTACTGCCATCTCTAACGAGATGGCTAATGCGGGTGATGTCATTACGCTAAGCGGCACAGGTTTGTTTGCTTTAACCAGCGTTACTTTTCCCGGAAACATAGCTGCAACGACCTTCAACGGTGGTGCCGACGGGTCGCAAGCCATGGTTACTGTTCCAGCCGGTGTTACTACTTCCGGTCCGTTAGTTGTGACGACCAAATATGGTACATCAACCTCAGTTAAAGACGCGGTATTGAATGATAACGCTGATGTGCTTTTAAACTTTGATGATAAAAATGGTTTTACTCCATGGAGCGCCCTGCCGCTCGTAGTATCTTCTGTTTCGAATCCGGCCATAAAAGCAAACCGCGGTAAGTTTTTATATTGGAACGCCAAAGGTATTACCGCCGGAAGTTATTATGTTGGCGATTTGGCAACGCCAACAGATGGAAGCCAGTTAGCTTATCCAACAACCATAAGTAGCAGTGAGCCTGCAGCTAATCTGGCGGTTAAATTTGAGGTCAACATACCGGTTGGAATGAGTTCAGGCGAGATTGATTTTGATGTCAATTATAGCCACACCTATGCCTGGAGCCCCTGGCTGATCAATGGCTCAACCCGGGTTACAGTTGTTACTAACGGCTGGCAAACAATTACGATCCCATTAAGCTCATTTCCTGGTATCTCAACCTATAACGATATAAAAGGGCAGCCCATTCAGCTCTTTTATGTTAATAATGGCAGTGGCATTACCCAGGACGTAAATATTGGGTTTGATAATTTCCGTATTGTAAAAATTAAATAAGAGAGAGTTAAAGTTGATTATAAGTTAATGCCTGGGGCCTTTACCGAAGGTCCCAGCATTTTTTACACCATATCAATTCTGGGCTTTCTTGTACAGAGCGTCTTCCTACTACTGGTTTGGTCCATAATGGTTAAGAAATACACAAAATGTGTGGTTCTGATAAAAAGGGCCTAATTATTATAAAAATGAAAACAGTGAATTTTTTAAGTATATTATTTTCTATTGTGGTTGTTTCTTTCTTCTCGTGTAAGAAGGCAAATAATCCAGCCGCAGAACTAACAATTAATCAGACCTCAATAGTATTTACACCCGAAGGTGGAACTCAGGACTTATCCCTTGCAAGTAACGCTACCTGGAACATCAGCAATGCCGGATCTTCCTGGCTGCAATTGAGCACAACATCTGGCAACAGCGGCAGCGCGGTTGTTCATTTAACAACGCTGTCTCAAAATAGCACGGGATCAACACGTTCCAGCATTTTGGTCATAAGTTCTTCAAATGGTGAATTAAGAAAGGTAACAGTGTCTCAGACATCCGCGATCTACCCCTCTTATAATACTTCGCCAAAAGCACCGGATGCAAGTGGAATGAGCAGTAATGCCGTTCAAATCGCAGCCAAAATCAAGTTAGGGTGGAATATCGGCAATACCCTGGAAGCCCAGGGCGGTGAAACAGGTTGGGGTAACCCCCTTATTACTGAAGATTACATAAAATTTGTAAAACAGCAGGGCTTTAATGCCATTCGCCTTCCATGTGCCTGGAACATGGGGCATTTAAGTAACCAGTCGACCGCTCAAATAGACCCCAACTGGCTTAACAGGGTAAAGGAAGTGGTAGGCTACTGTGTAAAAAACGATATGTATGTTTTACTTAACATACATTGGGATGGTGGCTGGTTAGATAATAACATTAATGCGATAAAACAGGATTCCATCAATGCAAAACAAAAAGCACTTTGGGAGCAGATAGCAACAACCATGCGCGATTTTGATGAACACCTGATGTTTGCCAGCGCCAATGAACCACCTGTTGACAATGCAGCACAGATGGCCATACTTGCCAGCTATCACCAGACTTTTGTCAATGCGGTTCGGTCCACTGGTGGCAAAAACAGTTACCGTGTGTTAGTGGTTCAGGGCCCATCAACTAATATGGACAAAACAAGTGAATTAATGACATCCCTTCCACAGGATCAGGCGGCTGCCCGGATGATGGTTGAAGTGCATTACTACGATCCATTTCAATTCACCTCGTTAGACGGCGATGCCACCTGGGGTAAAATGTTCTACTACTGGGGTACAGGCCATCATTCAACTATTGAACCTGATCGCAATGCTACCTGGGGTGAGGAAAGTGGGGTAGATGCTTCCTTCGTCAAAATGAAAAAATTTGCCGACAAAGGAATTCCCGTTTTATTGGGCGAATATGGAGCTTATAGGCGTAACAACACCGCACACGTTCCGTTAGACCTGCCAACACATGAAGCTTCCGTGGATTATTGGTTAACGTATATTACCAAAAAAGCGATAGCTAACGGGATGCTGCCATTTTACTGGGACACAGGCGGTGCTTTGGACAGGCGAAATTATACTGTGAAAGATCAACGCACGATTGTTGCCATCAAGGCAGGTGCTAATTAAAGATCGAAACAGATTAACCTGTATTTTATACAGGGCAATTGAAATGTAGAACTGCCGGTTTTATGGAATAAAGGATTTTTTTCCTGATGCCGGCAGCATTCCGAATAGCGAAACTATTGTTAAGCTCTTAATATATCAAGCTGCCATTATTGCAAATGCTGAAATGAAAATGTATTATTAAATAACCATAGCAGCTTCCATATAAAATCTCCACATCTACAGATGAGAAAAATCATAACCATAATTATTGTAACCCTTTTAATCCCATCAGCAGTTTTAAAAGCCCAGGACGCCAATCGGTTTTTCCCTGAAAAGGATCTGGTGACCACCGGTATTTATTATTACCCCGAGCATTGGAGTGAAACCCAGTGGGAACGAGATATAAAAAAGATATCAGACATGGGTTTTGAATTTGTTCACCTGGCCGAATTTGCCTGGTTCAAAATGGAACCGGAGGAAGGCCAGTTTGACTTTACCTGGCTCGACAAGGTGGTGGCCCTATGCACAAAATATCACCTGAAAGTGCTGCTATGTACCCCTTCTGCTACCACTCCAACGTGGATGCGGATAAACTACCCCGAGACATTTGTGATGGATGGCCATTATATCCGTGGAGAGAACGGTACTCGTGGATTAGAATCGATAGTCAATCCGAAATTTCGCGGTTACGTGAAGAGAATAGTAACGGAAATGGCCAAGCGATACGGGCAGAACAGCAATGTGATAGGATGGCAAATAGATAACGAACCCGGTGCTGTTTCCGATTATAGTCCCTCATCGCAGGAAGCATTCAGAGCGTGGCTGAAAAATAAATACAAAACCATTGATGCATTAAACAATGCCTGGGGAGCCGCTTTCTGGAGCCAGTGGTTTAATAGTTTTGACCAGGTGATCATACCAAACACCAACCTGGTTGGCTGGTGGGGGAACAACCCTCATGCCCTGCTTGATTTTAAAAGATATTCGGCAGATGCCCAGGCCGGGTTCCTTGATTTTCAGGCAGATGTTTTACGGGATTATATATCAAAGGCACAATTTGTCACCACCAATTATACTGCCATATGTACGGGTTCGGACCCTAGCCGTACTACAAAGCTTGATTTTGCGGCGTACACCGCATATCCAAACGGAGGCAGTAATAATATTGGTGAATCAGGCTTCCGTTTAGGCAACAGCGATGTTGTTCTTTTTGCTTCAGAATATTACAAATCAGTTGGCGGCCTGTCAGGCGTTTTGGAGATTCAGCCCGGCCCCGTTAATTGGGGGAGCTACAATCCCTTGCTTTTGCCGGGAACCGTTAGGCTGTGGCTGTACCACAGCTTTGCAGCAGGAGGGAAGATAGCCTGTTCCTACCGCTTTCGTCAGATCCTGTATGGTGCAGAACAATATCATGCCGGTGTGATACAAACGGATGGCGTAACACCCTCACAGGGAGGTAAAGATTATATGCAGTTCATGAAAGAAGTGACCGAACTGCGGAAGCAATACAAACCAGGTATGAAGACGCCCGCAAAGCTGGCCGCGCGCGCTAGCGCAATTCTGTGGAATGTAGAAAATTACTGGAGCATTGACAGGCAAAAGCAGACCGGGCAATGGAATACCTGGGATTACCCGGTGAAATTCCTGAAAACCGCAAGATCATTGGGTGCGCCTGTTGATGTGATCCGGGAAACGGCAGATTTGTCGAAGTATAAGGTCGCAATAGTACCGGCCTATGAAATGATCGATTCGGCATTGGTAAAAAAATGGAACGACTATGTAACCAAAGGCGGCCATTTGGTGATCACCTGCCGTACCGGTACCAAAGACCGCAGAGGCCATTTTTGGGAAGGCGAAACAGCCATGCCGCTATCAAATCTGATCGGTGCTCATATCAGCCAAACGGATATGCTTTCATCCTATGGCAAGGGCGATATATTGATGAATTTAAATCATTACGCATGGCATAGTTGGGCGGATTTGATTGTACCCAATAATGCATCCGATGTGTTGGCTACTTATGATAATCAGTTTTATAAAGGGAAAGCGGCGGTTGTAAAACATCGGGTAGGCAAAGGAACCGTAACCTATATCGGAGTAGATACTGATGATTCCAAATTAGAAAAAGATGTATTGCGGCAGATTTACAAAGATGCCGGTGCTACAACAGAGGATTATCCTCCCGGTGTATTTGTTTACTGGCGTGATGGCTTCTATACGGCATTAAATTATTCGTCAGAAAATTACACCGTAAACCTGCCGGATAATGCAAAAGTTTTAATTGGAGAAAAGATCCTAAAACCTGCTGGAGTGCTGGTATGGACAGAATAGTTTTACATCAACACCATTATGAAACAACCTAATAATTATAATATTAAATATTATATAAAAACGGTGATTACGGCTTTCCTGCTACTATTAGCTGGTAACAGCGCATGTCAGGCTCAAGCCGCTAATAAAACTGAACGCAAACAGCTATTTGATTATAACTGGAAATTTTTTCAGGGCGATACAGCGTCGGCAAGATCAAAGGATTTTAATGATGCTGATTGGCGGAACCTTGATTTACCGCACGATTGGAGTATTGAAGGGAAAGTAAATCCTAAAAACCCAACGAGCGGCGCAGGTGGATATTTCCCGGCAGGCATTGGCTGGTATCGGAAAACCTTCAAAGCTCCTGGTGAATGGAAAGGCAAAAAAGTTTCTGTTTATTTTGAAGGGGTTTATATGAACTCTGAAGTTTTTATAAACGGAAAATCACTTGGGGTTCATCCGTATGGTTACTCCTCGTTTAGTTACGACCTTTCACCTTATTTGAATTTTACCGGTGAAAATGTGATAGCGGTCAGGGTTGATAATTCAAAACAAATTAACAGCAGGTGGTACAGTGGTTCCGGTATCTATCGCCATGTTTGGATGATGGTCACTGATAAGGTGCATATAGGGAATTGGGGAGTAGCGATCACAACTCCTGATGTCTCTGCTAAAAAAGCAACCGTTCAAATTAAAACATTAATAAAAAACGAAACGGGCCTGGCTCAAAGCGTTATTCTCAATACCCGGTTAAAGGATGCAAATTCTAAAAATGCAGGAAACAACCAAATAAAGATTGAACTGGCTGCCAACAGCGAAAAGGAAGTAACCCAAACTATATCAGTAACAGGCCCTGTATTATGGGCGCCGGAAACACCAGATTTATATGAAGCTCAGATACAGTTGCTGCAAAATAAAAAAACAGTTGACGAGACGAAGACCAAATTTGGCATACACTCTATAAAATTCACGCCTGAAAACGGTTTTCAACTTAACGGCAAAACCGTAAAAATCAATGGCGGATGTGTGCACCATGATAATGGCTGCCTGGGTGCTGCCGCGTTTGACCGGGCAGAGGAACGCAAGATCGAACTACTAAAGAATGCGGGATTTAATGCTGTGAGAACATCGCATAACACACCCTCCGAAACTTTTTTAAATGCTTGTGACAGGTTAGGTCTGCTGGTTATTGATGAGGCATTTGATTGCTGGAGAATAGGGAAAAACAAAAATGATTACGCGCAATATTTTAGCCAGTGGTGGAAACGCGATTTAGACGCCATGGTACTGCGCGATCGTAACCACCCCTCCATTGTGATGTGGAGCATTGGCAATGAAGTAGCGGAGAGAGGCACCTCCGGAGCTGTAAAAACAGCCGAAATGCTTGCAGGTGCAATAAAAAACATAGATACAACCCGCCCGGTTACATCCGCGATTGTGGATAATGGTAAAGAGTGGACAGTTATGGATTCGCTTATGGCCGCCCATGATGTAGCAGGTTATAATTATCATTTATGGAGCGCGCCTGCCGATCATAAGCGTGTTCCCTCACGGATGATCGTTCAAACAGAGTCGTATCCCAAAGATGCTTTTGCAAATTGGAAGCTGGTAAAAAACAATAGTTACGTTATTGGTGATTTTGTTTGGACAGCTATGGATTACCTTGGCGAATCGGGCATAGGCCGCTCGTATTACTCGGGTGAAGTGCCCGGGGAGAACTGGGAACATGATTTTTTTCCCTGGCATGGCGCCTACTGCGGCGATATGGATCTGACGGGATGGAGAAAACCTATTTCGCACTACCGTAACTTGTTATACAATAATACCGAAAAGCTTTATATGGCTGTTCGTGAGCCCGAGCCGGATCCACTGGAGATTAAAACAACATTGTGGTCGGTATGGCCCACATGGGAAAGCTGGACCTGGCCGGACTATGCTGGAAAGGACCTTAAAGTAGAAGTTTATTCCAGATATCCTAAAGTACGTCTTTACTTAAACAATAAACTCATCGGGGAAAAGCCAACGACTGAAGAGGAGGGATATAAAGCTGAATTTGCCGTACCCTATTCACCGGGTCAGCTAAAAGCGGTTGGTGTTGATAACGGTAAGGAAACAGAATCAACCATTCTGCAAACTGCCGGTGATGCCGCTCAAATTAAACTAACCGCTGATCGAAAAGAAATAGTTGCTAACGGACAGGACTTGTGTTATGTCACTGTAGAGATAACCGACAAAGATGGGATACTTCAACCAAACGCAGGCAACCGCCTGATCTTCAAAATTGAAGGTGCAGGCACGATTGCAGGAGTAGCCAACGCGGATATGAAAGATACAGACACATATGTATCTAATACCCGCAAAGCCTGGCATGGACGTGCGCAGGTGGTAATTAAAAGTACACACAGCGCAAGTGATGTTAAACTTACAGTTAGTTCGCCCGGTTTATCCGGAGCTGCTTTGAATATAAAAGCATTTTCCAGATAAAATAATTAAAAAAAGTGTGGTGAACTGCTTTATGCCCTTTTTTAATAGGTGGGAAGGGGTGCGGAAAGACCCGTGCTCATAAATGTAATAGCGTTTTGGAGCTGAGTGTCAACAGTCAGCTGTTCTTGTACTTAATAATCAGTCAGTTATTTCGCTTGAATTTTAAACCAATTTTATTTACAATATGAGAACATTAAATTATTTTTTCAGCTTCATTATCATCCTGGCAGCGTCGGGATGTCAAAAGCAGCAAATTGCCAGTCCGGCCGCTAAGTCGCTTGTCAAAACGAGTACCAAGTCATTGACTGCAACCAGCTATCCGAGTTACAACACGTCGCCGCTTGCACCCGATCAAACAGGAGTAACCAGCACAGCCACTCAGCTTGCTGCGAAGTTCCAGTTAGGGTGGAATATTGGTAACACACTTGAAGCAACAGGGGGTGAAACAAACTGGGGCAATCCCGCGGTGACCCAGGCACTTATCGACCAGGTTAAAAAAAGTGGTTTTACCGCAGTTCGTATCCCTTGCGATTGGGATCAGTATGCTAACGCCACCACTGCTCAAATTCAGCAATCATGGCTTGATAGGGTGAAGCAGGTTGTTCAATACTGCGTTAACGACGGTTTGTATGTGATACTAAATATACATTGGGACGGCGGATGGCTGGAGAACAATTGCACTACCGGCGCACAGGCGGCAGTTAATGCTAAACAGAAGGCATTTTGGGAGCAAATAGCTACTCAAATGCGTGGTTTTGATGAACATGTGATTTTTGCCAGCGCGAATGAGCCTGCCGTATCAGATGCCACAGGGATGGGGGTTTTACTATCTTACCATCAAACGTTTGTCAATGCGGTTCGATCAACCGGTGGTCGCAATAGTTACCGGGTGCTGCTTGTCCAGGGACCATCAACCAATATCGATTACACCAACAATTTTATGAACACCCTCCCTACAGATCCTGCGTCAAATCGCCTGATGGTTGAGGTACACTATTACGCTCCATTTAATTTTGCTGGTTTGTCCGCAGATGCAAGTTGGGGTAATATGTTCTATTATTGGGGTAGCGGATATCATTCTACCACCGACGCTTCGCGAAATGCTACCTGGGGCGAAGAGTCAGATGCTCCTGCAGAGTTCCCGCTGATGAAGAGCAAGTTTATTGATAAGGGCATTCCGGTTATGTTGGGGGAATATGGAGCAATCCGCCGGCTCCAAACGCTTTCAGGCGATGCATTAACTTTGCATGAGGCCGGTAGGGCATACTATCTTAATTATATCACACATCAGGCATTGAAATACGGCTTGCGGCCATTTTATTTTGATGACGGGTCGCAAGGAAATAATGCATTCAGAATCATTAACAGGCAAACTAATGGAGTTGCCGATCAACAAGGCTTAGCCGCAGTAATGCAAGGAGCGCAAAATGGTACATCCTCAACCATTCAGGTTGGACAAGTTTATCAAATTGTCAACAGAAATAGTTTTAAAGCTTTGGAGTTTGCCGGCTGGGGCACTGCCAATCAAACAGCAGCCGACCAATGGGATTATTTAACTGGAGCAAACCAGCAATTTAAAGTGGAAGATGCCGGAAGCGGTTACTATAGATTAACACCTATGCATGCCACCGGAAAATGTTTGGAAATGTATGGCTGGTATGGAGCTAACGGTGGTCAGGCTGATTTATGGGATTATACAGGCGGGAATAATCAAAAATGGCTAATTCAGATAACCGACAATGGATACTATAAGATTATCAATGCAAATAGCGGAAAAGCCCTCGAAGTTTCAGGATATGCGCTCAATAACGGCGGCGGCGTTGAACAGTGGGATTACCAGGGAGGTAGAAATCAGCAATGGGCGTTTTTGAAATTATAGGTCAGTAGCATGAGAGCCTGTTTAAATTGTTATCGTAATTTTATTATAAACTATAAACCATACGTTTTGCAATTAGCGGCGGTGATGATCATCAAAAATGAAACCCGTGCTTTTTGTATTTATAAAATTA
Organism: Mucilaginibacter pocheonensis; assembly: GCF_031456535.1. Taxonomy (NCBI): domain Bacteria; kingdom Pseudomonadati; phylum Bacteroidota; class Sphingobacteriia; order Sphingobacteriales; family Sphingobacteriaceae; genus Mucilaginibacter; species Mucilaginibacter pocheonensis. The sequence goes on along the minus strand of NZ_JAVDUU010000004.1, from coordinate 953,558 downwards.
TTATTGAATAACATTTAAACAGGCTTTAAGTACCATGCTGTCTTCGATATAACCTACTGTCCTGATTAATTAACCCGGTTTACCTTAATTAAAAATACATCATTTTGGCGAATAGCCAGCTGTTTGGTTAAATTACCGGATGTATTTATGGTAACCATACTCTGCTCAATTGGATCGTCCGCATCTTTTTGTTTAAGCGTTTTTACCTGTGCGGTTGTGAGTTGCGATGGAGAACCCATTTCAAAATAAGCCGAGTAAGGATCATTTGCATGGTAACCGGTTTTATAAATGCTCAGCTTATATTTGCCCGGCTTTAGCCCCTGAAGCTTGAATTCAACAGGTGCCGCAGGTTTTGATGGCAGAAGCCTTTTATAGAAAATCTGGTTGTTTACGCTATCTCCCGGATGGTCAATAGTAAAGTCCCATAATAAGGCTTGTATCTCATCATTTCCGTTCTTGCAAACAAAAGCACTTGAGTCGGTACATTGCAACTCGGCATTACCAAGTTGGTTGAGGTATTTAAAAGCATAATAGGCAGGCTTTTTTATATCCTGGTAGTTCATTAAACCAAAGCCACCATGGAAAGGGGTAACCCTGGGGCCGGCTTCTTCAAAAACATCAGTAAACGTCCAATAAGACATCGAGTTTACAACCGTTGCTGCCCGTTTAATCGTATTTAAGATATAAGCGGCTTCATGATAACTGTCGTGAATGGGATCAGCTGGGGTGTAGGATGCGCTCCATTCTGTATAATGCAATTCCAAATTTGGCATCTTGGATTGTATGATCTGCTTTTTTGAATGGTACATGTCATCAGCGATAGCATTCCTGTTTTGGCTTATAACGGTGCCGGCGTTACCCGTGGCATCTAAAAATCCCTGCTTTACTCCATAGGCATGTGTACTGATAAAATCAACAGGCACTTTTTGTTGCGCGCAAAAATCAATCATTTCTGGTATCCAGGCATTACCTGCGGTAGCCGGGCCGCCAACACGATAACTGGCCGACACACTCTTAATAGCGGTAGCCGTTTCTTTATAAAGTTTAAAATAGTCCTGCTGGGTACCTGTAAAAAAGCCGTCCTTAAGGTTAGGTTCGTTCCATATCTCAAAATACCAACTGGCCACTTCTTCTTTTCCATAACGTTGTGTCCAATGTTCAACCAATGCTTTAACCAGGTTGTTCCATTTTTGATAATCTTTCGGCGGTGTAACATTTCCCCTCCACCAGAAAATAGTTTGTGTGCCGCTGGCTAAGGCGCCCGGCATAAAACCAACTTCAACAAATGGTTTCATTTGAATGGATTGCAAAAAGTCGAAAAGTTCATCGATATACTGAAAATTATAGATCGGTTTTCCGTTTTTATCCTCAAAATAAACACCCATATCATCAGTCAATAAGCCGTGAAAGCGGATGTACTTGAATCCGCACTCGTTATGTGCGATCTTAAGCTGTCGCTGCCAGTCTGCACGCAATCCTTCATTAGCGCGTCCAGCTCCTACGCATAAGTTTATGCTTTGAGGCAGCTGTCCCTTTATCTGGTTAATATTAATATTGACCGCTCTTTTATTAGTGATTAACTGCGCCTTTGCTGCGGTGCAAACGAAAATGAGTAATATAAATACAAAGTATTTTATTTTCATGGTTTTATAATTCTATAATATCAAAGTTTACTTAATTTATGGAAAAGGATGCTACCTGCCTTATATCTTTTGATGAGGATGCAGCCATTATTTTATACTCGCCGGGCTCAATTACCCATTTGCTTTGCTTATCATCAAAATAAGCCAGGTCATTAATACCGACATTCATAGCAACAGCAATGGTTTTACCCGGTGCAATCAAGATCTTTTTGAATGCTTTAAGTTCTTTATCAGCCTTTAAAACTGTGGGATTTACCTTGCTTACGTATAGCTGAACAACTTCTTTCCCCGGCATATTTCCTTTATTTGTTACGTTCACAGATACCGCGATTTTATCCCCAGGCTTATAACTCTTCTTATCTGTTTTTAAAGCGGAGTAGCCAAAACTGGTATAGGATAGCCCATAGCCAAAGCAATACAGCGGATCGATCTTTTTAGTATCGTACCAACGATATCCCACTAAAATGCCTTCTTTGTATTCGGCAGTCAAACTATCTCCGGGGTAGGTATTTAAAGCAAATGCAGGTGAATCATGCAGTGAAACCGGGAAAGTGAAAGGTAATTTTCCCGAGGGATTTATTACTCCTTTTAGCACATCGGCCAATGCATTGCCAGCTTCCGAGCCGTTAAACCATGACCATACAATGGTATGCGCCGATCTTTTAATCTCATTGAGATCATAAGGAGCCCCTGCCATTATTATGATGACAGTATTGGGATTTGAGGCTGTGACCGCGTTAATCAATGTCTGCTCTCCGAAGGGGAGTTCCAGATTCTTACGGTCATGCGCTTCACTCTCATATTCACGGTTTGAACCAATGCATAGTATGGCAATATCAGTTGTTTTGGCGAGTGCCACGGCTTCATCAATCAATGCCTGATCAGGCTTGTCATAATCGGCATTTTTCTTTTTATTTGCCAAATAATTTGCCTTATAACCCTGTGCAAATTTAATCTCGGCGGTTTTGCCGAACTTAGCCCTGATACCAGCCAATGCTGTTACTTCGTGTTTGGCCTTTACGCCGGCACCATAGCCTCCTAAAGCAAAGGTACGGGTGGCGTTATCACCAATTACTGCAATACTTTTTACGTTGTTTTTTAAAGGAAGCAGCCCCACATCGTTCTTTAACAACACTATCGATTCGGATGCGATATCATAAGCCGCTTTACTGTGCGCAGGAGTAGCTATCGACCCTGAAGGATGATTTTCACTCATGGAGGTGTGGTACATCACCCATAAAATTCTGCGTACCTTATCATCAATTGTTTTTTCAGATACCTGCCCAGCCTTAACTGCCGCAAGCAAAGGTTTCGCAAAATACCATTGGTCATATGCACCACTGGTTCCCATTTCAATATCCAGCCCGTTATTTGCAGCGGCTACAGTATGGTGGGTACCGCCCCAGTCAGACATGACAACGCCTTTGAATCCCCATTCCTTTTTTAATATTTTATTAAGCATAAAATCGTTTTCCGAGCACCAATAACCATTTACCTTATTGTAAGCCGACATGATGCTGTAGGCATTCCCCTGTTGTATAGCCGCCTTAAAAGCGGGTAAGTAAATTTCGCGGAGCGTCCTTTGGTCAATTACAGCGTTCACGCTGTCGCGACCTGCTTCCTGGTTATTAGCGGCAAAGTGTTTTACACAAGCCGATACGTGCTGACTCTGGATGCCCTTTACCGACTGGATGGCTAATTGTGCGTTCAGATAAGGGTCTTCGGAATAATACTCATACGTACGCCCGCAAAGGGGCATCCGGCAAATGTTGAATGCCGGCGAAAGTATCACTATCTTTTTACGGGCATTAGCTTCCTGACCCAATACAACACCATACCGGTTAGCCATGTCGGGGTTCCAGGTGGCGGCTATAGCCGAGCCGTTAGGCAAAAAAGTGGCAGAATCGGTTGTCCAGTTAGCCGAGTTCCAGTCAAAACGTTTGATCTCTTCGCGCACGCCCAGCGGCCCATCGTCAGAAGTTAACTCGGGAATTCCCAAACGCTTCACGCCGCCCGAAGAAAACAAAGCGTTGCCATGCAGCATGTCGATCTTTTCTTCCAGGGTCATCTTTTTAATTATTCTATTTATCTTAATCTGTAGGGCGGCTTCACTTTTATTTTGTGCCGAAACGTTGCAGCACAGAAAAACTGCAATTGAACATAGGGTAATATATTTTGTCATTCTTAATATCATTTCAATTAACGTGTATGGTTTAAGTCAGGGCTCCTTTGCAGTTACTGCCGATTAAGGCAGCAATGCTATTATTATCAATCTGTCTTTTTGTTAAATCGCTGATCGCGCGCTCCTTTATCAACTCCTATCTTTAATCTCTCGGTAGTGATTATGATGTTTTTATGCTCAACTCATTCCGAATGTTTTTACCTCTTGCCAATTGTATTGCCGATGGAGCTGTTTGGCAATAGTTGTTGGATTGAAAGAAAAGGAGATCATAAATATTCTAAGCATTAACCCTTGCATATCCATATAATAAATGATACGACATTGAAAATGCCTGAAACTGTTTTATGCATTAGTGATAGAAAATATACTTCAATAATTTAATGTGTAAGATTTATCCGATTGATAGATAAATTGGCTTATAAGCTGTGAAGGTATCAGGCACAGGCTGAAAAGGAGGGGGCATTTGTAAATATCAATGCAACAAATGTTAATGCAATTGTAATGCAATGAAATACAATTTATTACAAGTGAATGTGTAGAAGTGGATTTGAGAGATGGTGGAGCAATCTCCTAAGTGCCTGTATATACTTTTTTATTCTTTATGATACACATTATTCAAAAAGTATCAAATAGAAATTAATGATTCAGTGCGCTGTGCTAACCTTAAAAGGGCATACTAAAGGTGATGTAATTACTATAAATCAATGTGCATAAAATCAAGTATCTTCATTTATAAAGGCTGCGGCTGGTGTCACGCAAAAGTATGCCCTAAAAGTACAGCAGAGCAATGGCTAATAAGAAAGCTTTTGGCCTTGCCAATTTGTGATGCGCAGGAATTGCTCCCAGGTCAGGCTATCGGGATTGATTTGGCGGCTCCATAATAAATCGCGCTCTTTACTGAAATACCCGTATTCAACTGCATACTCTGCCATGCCAAGAATCTCATCCACTAAAAGTTGGTTTGAGCTGAATTCCGGCAAATAATGCAAAAAGTCCTTGCGTGTAAATGCAGAACGATATGCTGCCTTTTTACCGGTAACACGGGCGAAAGTATCAACCATTTCCTGTGGTGAAATGATATCACCTATAACAGGGAGGGACTTACCGGCATACCGATTCGGATTCGAAAAGATCTCCAAAACAGCCGGCCCTGTGGCTGTAAGAGGATCGACAAATGGGGCACGGAAGTCTTTAGGTAAGTAAATTGGAAATACCAGCGTGTCGCCCTCCATTCGGGGGGTGTAAAACTCTATAAGGTTGGTATAGAAAAATGCCATTAAGATAAACGAACTCTTGATGGGGAGCGTGCGGATATAGGCTTCTATGGCGGCCTTGTCCGTAAAATGTGGAGCGAACTTTTTACCCGCTGTAATTTGATCTACATTTTCCAGGCTGCTGAAAATGATGTGCTTAACTCCGGCCTGAACCGCCGCGTCTGCCAACTGTTTACCCAGTTCTGCTTCGTGCATTTGCGGAGGAACGATACTTGGTGTCATCAGAAAAACACCATCCGAGCCGCGGAATGCTTCCTCGAATTTTTTTTGATAGCCCAGTTCAAGAGGTAATTGCACAAGTTCGGCTCCTTGGTTAGCCAAACTCTGTGCTTCCGGAGAATGAATGCGGCGGGTAATACCGCGTACGCGGTAACGTCCGCTTTGTAATAACGTATGTGCAGCACTGCGCCCTTGTTTGCCCAAAATGCCGACGATGGTGATTAGTGGTTTATCGTTTTGTGTCATCGCTTTTGTATAAATATTAAACTATAATTTTTATAGTTGCAAAACTATTTTTAGTCAATTACTTTTGCAATAACTATCTATTTTGATAGTCCTAAAGATTTTATATCGTGAAAACAGAATGTATCGGTGACCACGTTAAACTCAATGGTAAAACTTATCCGTGTACCGTGAGCCTGGCTATGGATTTGATTGGCGGGAAATGGAAAACGGTAATCTTGTATCATTTAAAAGCCGAGCCGAAAAGGTATAGCGAGCTTTTAAAAGAAATGCAGACGGTGACGGAAATGACCCTGAGTTTGCAGTTGAAACAATTGGAAAAAGATGGTTTAATTGTAAGAAAGGTATATGGTAAAAAGCCTCCTGTTAAGGTGGTTTATAGCCTAACTGATTTTGGAAAAACGCTTATCCCTACTTTAGAAGCGATCACAGCCTGGGGGAATCAGATCGCCGAGCAAAAAGGTGAATTTATCAATATCGCCACTTAAATGAATACCATTACCTAAAACCTAAGTAGCAGTAATTTTTACAACAAATTTTAACTTCAGATCTTCCGCGAGAACCTGAGATGATAACCGATATTTTTTAAGGATTGATATAAGTATAAGAATAACAACTTTTATTGTCTGATAATTTTTAAAATCTGGTGCAATTTTTATCTTTACAACAAGGTTTGCAATCGATTGTATTCATTCCAATAACCAATTTTAAATTATTATATAAGATGTACCCTATTCAATTTAAACCTATCCCAATGTATTTTGGAAGAAAAAGGTTGTTAATTTTACTTATTTGTCAGCTGGTTGGCCCAACGCTTATGGCACATGCTGCATTTCCCTTGCATAGTTCACCCTTTTTTCGTGAACCATTAGCAAAGCGGGCTTTATCAAAGGAAATGCAACCACGTATTGCAATAAACCCCGGAAACTTGTCCGATTCTGTGCTGATTGATGCGGTTTCCAATATGGTTATACGCAGTTTCTCCGATCTGCCCGGGGGTATTCGTATTACGCACGCCGTTAATGTTGGCAGCCCGGCACAAGTACACTATACCTATGATTTGGATAAGGGAATGATTGTACAGGTTTGGCACGGCCGGTTTTTAAATGCCAGCACCATGTGGATAGGAAGGGGCGATGGTTCATCGCGCCCTCTGGGGGATGCCAAATATCTTGGTAAGCCGGTACCCGCCATTGAGAAATTAAACACCCCCCAGGCCGCTTGGGCTCAAGATACCGCAGGTACAGGATTTAAGCCTAAAGGATACGTACTGAATGCCGCTGGTCAGCCAACCTTCCGGTATGTCATTTATGGTTCTGCGGTGGATGACGCCAGTACGGTGATGGAAAATGGAAAAGGTATTCACCGGGAAATTGTTTTGAAGAACCAGGTTGAAGGCTTGTATATGCATCTTGCTATGGGTAGTCACATTGAAATGCTGAGTGACGGATCGTATGCCATTGATAATAAATCCTATAATATTCGAATAGATGATGGCGGAGGGAACAAACCTGTTATTCGTGAGGTTAGTGGCAAACAGGAACTGATTATCCCGATCCAGAAAAAATTAACCTATTCCATCATCTTTTAGACAACCCTGGTCATGAATTATACATTAAAACGCTTAGTAAACAAAGCCGCTTTATTTACCATACTAATAGCATGTGCTCTTTTAAGTCATGTTACCGATATTTTTGCTCAGGCCGAATCGCCTAAAGAAGATGATTTTTTCAAGATTATGACCGTTCCGGTACCTGAGGACGTTATATTGGAAGTTGGTGGTCTGTGCCTTATACCAGATGGCAGCCTCGCCGTAACCACGAGGCGTGGCGATATCTTTATGGTTGAAAATCCAACCAGTCAACATCCGGTTTTTCATAAATTTGCATCAGGCCTTCACGAAGTTTTAGGCGCTGTTTGGAAAAATGACGCGCTGTATGTAGCACAGCGCGGCGAGCTTACCAAGTTGGTCGATACTGATAAGGATGGCAAAGCCGATGTTTATGAAACTATTTATGCGTGGCCCCTATCGGGCAATTACCATGAATACAGCTTTGGCCCCAAGCTCGCGCCCGATGGTTCATTTTTTGTTACGCTGAATCTTGGTTTTCCCGATACCTGGTGGCACCCCAAAAGCATGGTGCCTTACAGAGGCTGGGCACTTAATATCAAAGAGGATGGCACCGTTACTCCCTGGGCTGCAGGATTTCGTTCGCCATGCGGCATCAGCATGATTGATGGTGAATTATGGTATAGCGATAATCAAGGTGACTGGGTAGGCTCGGGTAGTATTATGCAGATTAAGAAGGGCGCATTTATGGGCCATCCGGCAAGCTTAGTATGGACTAAACTACCTAACTCCCCGCTAAAGCTTACACAAGAGCAATTTTTTGCGAAAAATAATCCCAGGGTTGAATTTGATAAAGATGGAAAGCCGTTTAAGCCGCAGGATATTGTTAATGAAAAATACAAGACTGAGTTTGAGGAAAAAAAAGAGTTCCCTGATTTAACTTTGCCTGTTGTTTGGTTACCACACGCCATATTGGGCATTTCTAACTCTGAAATTGTAAAAATACCCAAAGGAGTATTTGGTCCCTTTGCCGGTCAGTTATTGATAGGCGACCAGGGTCAAAGTATGGTTGACCGTATTTTTTTAGAAAAAGTAAATGGCGAATACCAGGGAGCGGCCTGGGCTTTTCGCAGTGGCTTTCAATCAGGTATTGTGAGACTGGCATGGCTGCCTGACGGCTCATTAGCTGCAGGCGAAACCAGTCGTGGCTGGGGTGCGGCTGGTGAAGCAGCCATGGGCCTGCAGCGTTTACTATGGAACAATAAAATGCCTTTTGAAATGAAGGCTGTTCGTGCCATGCCCGATGGTTTTGAAATAGAGTTTACCAAGCCGGTTGAAAGAAAATCAGCTAATGATATTGCGTCTTACTCCATAGAAAGCTTTATATATAAATACCACGGGGTGTACGGCAGTCCGCCGGTGAGTACCCAGCAATGTCCAATTATCGGCGTTAAAGTATCTGCCGATGGTTTACGTGCCAGGCTAATCGTAAAGAACCTGCGCAGGTTTTATATTCATAATATTACAATTAATGGTGTGCGGGATAAGGAGAATTACTATAATTTGGTACACCCAACGGCTTATTACACCTTGAATAATATTCCTGTAGGAGAAAAATTAGCAATGGCAGGGGTAAGCAGGCTGAACTCGGCTAATAAAATCAAAAAGGCAACAGCCGTAGGTGCCAAGAAAGGGACTACAATAAAAGGTGCTAACACAAAATTAGTGAGATCAGTTAATGCCATTCCAACTTATGAAGAGATTAAACCGTTATTGTTGAAAAATACCTGTTTATCATGTCATAACGCTAATAAGCGTCAGGTTGGTCCGGCGTATGCAGATGTGGCTAAAAGAAAATATAGTATAACTGAGCTGGTGCAGCTAATCCATAATCCTAAGCCCGAACATTGGCCAGACTATTCAACACCAATGCCGCCAATGCCGCAGGTACCGAAGGAGGAGGCACGGAAAATTGCGTTATGGATAAATTCGCTGGCAAAATAATTTTAATAAGCGGGTAGTTTGTATAAACCGGCTATTTTAATTTACTTGGACTGAAATATCCGTATTTAAAATCCGTATTGGTTATATTAATATATGGTTAACAGTTGTTAGTTTTATCATTATTCACATGCTTTTAATTTTAAATATCATTTTCCTGCTTTCCTTCCTGGTTTTCGCCTGGCTAAATCTGAATGATGTTGACTGGTACTTATGGGTGCCCATATATTTAAGCGCTGCCATATGTTGCGGTTTGGCAGCATTCGGCAAATTTTACCCGCTGGTTTACATTTTGCTGATAACGTTTTATCTGGGTTACGCGATAATTCTTTTTTTTCAAAAAGATGGCGTACGTGACTGGGTAACTAAATATAATAAGCCCAGTTTGGTTGAAAGCATGCAGGCAACCAAGCCTTACATTGAAAAAACAAGGGAGTTTTTTGGTTTATTGATCATTGCCGCGGCACTACTAATTAACTATCTTGTGCTTTAACAATAGGTTATGAACACCCCCGATAAAGAGAAATTAAACGCCCTGATTGCTAACATTATACAGGATAATATCAGTCCGGATTCGTGGATCTGGCTTAGTGCAGAAAGTAACAAAAATAATAAAGCTGCTTTTAATACCGCTTTCGTTATGATACCACGTAAAACCGGTAAGGCAGGTATTACGGTTACACAGCGGCAACAAGAGTTATTGGCGGCTTTAAAACCAGGTTTCACCATCAATTACTGGAGTGCCGACAGGCTTAGCAGGGTTTGGTTGTTGATTCAGTATGATAGTACAGATAAAGACCATTATTTTAACATTGTTGAAAACCTTTTCTCGGTCGCCGAAATGAATGAGCAGGTCGCTTTGTATTCGGCCCTTCCACTATTGCCTTATCCTCAATTGTGGGTTAAACGCTGTATGGAAGGCATTCGGAGTAATATAAGTACTGTGTTGGAAGCTATTATGTATGATAATCCTTTTCCGGCAGAAAACCTGGAAGAGCCGGCATGGAACCAAATGGTTTTAAAAGCTTTCTTTACAGAAAAACAGGTAGACCACTTATACGGCCTTGACAAAAGGGCTAATGAAGAACTGGCCCGCATATTGATCGATTATGCTATGGAACGTCACTCGGCCGGTCGTACAGTAGATCCTATGCTTTGGTATTTGGTTGGAAAGTTTGTTGACTCAAAACGATTGGATGATATGAAACAAGGTAAATTTTAACAAATTATTGATCATAAAAACGGTAAAAAACATGTGTTGCAGCCATAATATAGAAGAAAGAAGTTTAGAATCAGCGCAATCTGCCGAGAAATTCGATATGGATTTGATAAAAGGGATGAAATTCTTTGATCCACATGTACATATGACCTCGCGCACTACTGATGATTATCAGGCCATGGCCGATGCAGGAATAGTTGCTCTTATTGAACCTTCTTTTTGGTTAGGGCAGCCCCGTACCGGTGTTGATAGCTTTAAAGATTATTATAGCAGCCTTGTTGGCTGGGAAAGGTTTCGTTCCTCGCAGTTTGGAATAAAGCATTACTGCACTATAGGACTCAATTCAAGAGAAGCCAATAATGAATCCCTGGCCGAACAGGTTATGGAAATGCTGCCATTATTTATGTATAAAGATGGCGTTGTTGGCATTGGCGAAATAGGATTTGATGATCAAACCGCTGCCGAGGAAAAATATTACCGTTTACAGCTTGAATTAGCAAAGGAGGCTGGTTTACCGGTACAAATACATACTCCCCATCGTGATAAAAAGCGGGGTACCCAACGCAGCATGGATATAGCCGTTGAACATGGGCTTAATCCCTATATGGTAATTGTTGACCATAATAACGAGGAAACCGTGAAAGAAGTGCTTGACAGGGGTTTTTGGGCAGCCTTTACCATTTACCCGTTTACCAAAATGGGTAACCAGCGTATGGTTGAGATCACCAAACAATACGGCCCCGAACGGATCATGGTCAACTCTGCGGCAGACTGGGGCATTAGCGATCCGCTGGCGGTACCAAAAACTGCAGCTTTAATGAAACTTAATGGAATAAGTCTTGCCGATATAGAACTGGTTACTTATCGTAATGCCATAACGGCTTTTGCCCAAAGCGGTCAAATCAATGAGGCTGACTTTACTACAACCATTGACCAGAGTGCCAAATTTGAAGGAAACAGCATATTAAGAGGAGGCCAACAACCCCGTATTGATAAATCTTCTATTATTATCAGCTGATCGCCTTGAAAAAAATATTTGATTATTTAAGGATGATGAGGCCTGCCAACGTTGTAACCTCAGTTGCGGATGTTTTAGCTGGTGTTGCAATAGCTGGTGTTTTTTCGACCGGTGTTTTCAGTGATCATTTAACTGCCATATTAATGCTCTGTTTTTCAACAGCTTGCTTATATGGTGGTGGTATTGTATTTAATGATGTTTTTGATGCCGAACTGGATAAGATTGAACGGCCTGAACGTGCTATTCCAAGCGGCCGCATCAGCCTTAGGCAGGCGACCATATTTGGCAGTACCCTTTTATTTGCAGGGATTATAGCCGCAGGTATGGTAAGCTCAATATCAGCGTTATTGGCAGCCGGGATTAGTTTTTTTGCTTTACTGTATAACAAGATCAGCAAACATCATCCCTTTGCCGGCCCGCTTAACATGGGAATTTGCAGAGGTTTAAACCTGCTCTTAGGTATCAGCATAATAACTGCTTCTTTAGCACAATGGTATTTTTTGGCTGCCGTACCCATAGTTTATATCTTTTCCATTACCATGATCAGTCGCGGAGAGGTACATGGAGGCAGTAAGCAAAATTTATACATTGCTGCACTTTTGTATAGCATAGTAACCGCTTGTATTCTTTTCTTTTCCTACAGAAATAATAAGTTACTCCTGTCCGTTATTATTCTTATTCCCTTTTTGTGGATGATCTTTAAGCCTTTATTAAAGGCCATTCAAAACCCCGTTGGTAAAAATATTGGTATGGCGGTAAAAGCTGGTGTTATTTCATTAATATTGATGGATGCTGCGTGGGCGGTAACATTTAGCACGATTTATGCGGCATTGGCCATAGCGAGTTTACTTCCATTGTCTATCTGGCTGGCTAAATTTTTTGCTGTTACTTAATTATATTGACTTAAAATATTTCTCAGCATATGAAGCACTTATCTCAATCTTTTTCTATAAAGTTTGAATATCAGGTTTATTTTACAACGGGTATTTTTAATAAAACCAATACCCTGTTTCATGATTTTTTGCACAGTACCGGAACGTCGGCCTCATTACGTAAAATACTTTTCGTTGCCGATAAAGGCGTGATAGATACACATCCGGAGCTCATAACGGAGATACAGGAGTATTTCTCTGTTGATAGCCAGATACAGCTTATTCCTGATATTTTAATTGTACCGGGTGGCGAGATCGTAAAAAATGGTATAGCTTATTTTAACAACATTGTTGAGGCTGTTAATACCTTTGGCATTGACAGGCATTCTTATATTGCCGCTATTGGCGGCGGTTCGGTGCTTGACATGGTGGGTTATGCCGCAGCGGTGTCGCACCGGGGCATTAAGCATATACGTATACCAACCACCGTACTCTCTCAGAACGACTCCGGGATCGGTGTTAAAAATGGGATTAACTTTTTTTCCAAGAAAAACTTTTTAGGAACATTCGCCCCTCCGGCGGTGGTTTTTAATGATGATAATTTCTTAAAAACATTAACGGATCGCGATTGGCGTTCAGGGATCTCTGAAGCGGTAAAGGTTGCCTTATTAAAAGATGAGCAATTTTTTAACTGGATTGAAGCTAATACTGCAGCATTGGTTCAACGTGATATGGCGGCAATGAATTATCTGATCTGGAAGTGCGCACAGCTCCATATGGAACATATAGCTGGTAAAGATCCTTTTGAAAACGGATCGTCACGGCCGCTTGATTTTGGTCACTGGAGCGCACATAAACTGGAATACCTGAGCAATTTTGAAGTACGCCATGGTGAGGCAGTGGCTATGGGTATTGCGCTTGATACCGTTTATGCCGAACTTTCAGGCCGGTTACCATCTGTGCAAAGTAAAAGGATAATCCAAACATTGCAAAACCTTGGTTTTGAAGTTTCGCACCCTTTATTGCAAGTAGATAAAAACAACAGTCCCATATTGGCCGGACTGGAAGAATTTCGCGAACATTTAGGTGGACAGCTAACCATTATGCTGCTTAAAGCAATTGGAGAAGGCGAAGAGGTACATGAAATTGATACTGACCTGTTAAAACAGGCTGGTGAAAAATTGGCAGAGATGTACAAACTTCAACTGCAATAACACCTTACATTTATGAAACTTACCGCAGGACATTTAACCTATTGCACTAACATACATGTTGGGGAAAACTGGGCCGATCATTTCAATGCGTTAAAACTTAGCTTCCCCGAAATAAAGCAACAACTGTCGCCCAATGCGCCAATGGGTATTGGGTTACGGCTGTCAAATATTGCCAGCATAGAACTTCTTCAGGGTGATAATCTGCTACAGTTTAAACAATGGCTACAACTGCAGGAAGCCTATGTATTTACCATGAACGGCTTCCCTTATGGTGGGTTCCATCATACCATAGTTAAAGACCAGGTGCATGCACCCGACTGGACAACCGACGATCGTGTAGCTTATACCTTAAGGCTATTTCATATTTTGGCTAATTTGCTGCCCGAGGGTATGGCAGGTGGTATATCTACTTCGCCTTTGAGTTACCGCAACTGGTTTAAGACAGCGCCTGCATTGGAAGCGGCCAAATCCGATGCTACTAAAAACATACTGCGGATAGCCGCAGAACTTAACCTGATAAAGCAAAAAACAGGTATTCAATTACATTTGGACATTGAACCCGAACCAGACGGAATACTGGAAACCGGACGTGAGTTTATAAATTGGTTTGAGCAGGACCTGCTGCTGCAAGGTTCTGTTTTTTTTGAACAAAACTATCAAATACCGGCTGCAGAATCACAAAAGCTTATTAAGGACCATGTGAACCTATGCTACGATGTTTGTCATTTTGCTATTGGTTACGAACCGCATGAACTTGTTATTGAGGAACTAACTAATAAGGGGATCAAAGTTGGCAAGATACAGATCAGCGCTGCATTAAAAGCCAAATTTGATGTTTCGCATACTAATAAACAGACTATTCTTGCGGAGTTTGAAAAATTTAATGAATCAACCTACCTGCACCAGGTTATTGCCAGGCTTGCCGATGGCAAATTGTTGCGCTACCCTGATTTGCCCGATGCATTAACAGCAACAGATGATGCCCGGGAATGGAGGGCTCATTTCCATGTACCTGTATTTTCAGAAGATTTTGGCTTGGTTCAGTCTACACAAGCTGATATTATAAAAGTACTGGAGATCCAAATGGAAAAGCCTTTTACTGATCATCTGGAAGTAGAAACCTATACCTGGGGTGTGTTACCCGATTCCTTGAAAATCCCGCTTACGCAATCAATTATCCGCGAGCTTGAATGGGTTAAATACAAATTAACAAACTGATAACTATGATGAATAAAACAGTTGTTATTGATATTGTAGGATTATCTACCGCTGTGATTGGCGAACACACACCCTTTTTAAAAGCATATATCGCCCGCAAAAACCTGAACATTATTGAACCGCTTTTACCCGCTGTAACTACTGCGGTGCAATCAGCATATCTAACCGGGAAATATCCGGTTGAAAATGGCATAGTGGGTAACGGTTGGTATGATCGTATTGATAGCGAAGTTAAATTCTGGAAGCAATCAAATAAGCTGGTAAACGGCGACAAGATTTGGGATAAGGCGAAAAAGGCAGATGCTTCATTTACTTCTTCGATGATGTTTTGGTGGTATAATATGTATTCAACTGCCGATTATTCGGTAACACCACGACCTAATTATTTGGCAGACGGAAGGAAGATGCCCGATTGCTATTCGCACCCTGCAGCGTTGCGCGATGAACTTCAGGAAAAGCTGGGCCAATTTCCGTTGTTTCAGTTCTGGGGCCCTGGAGCTAATATTAAATCGAGCAAATGGATAGCAGATGCATCTATGTATACTGATGATCTGCATAACCCTACGCTTACATTAATTTATCTTCCGCATTTAGATTATTGTCTGCAAAAGTTTGGACCCTATGAATCAAAAATAGCTAAAGAGCTTGGAGAAATAGATGCCCTTCTTGAAGAACTGGTTACTTTTTATGAAAAGAAGGAAGCACGTATCATCCTTTTATCTGAATATGGTATTGCCCCGGTAAGTAATCCTATACATTTAAACCGTTTATTCCGTGAACATAACCTGTTACAAATTCGGGTAGAGCGGGGATTAGAACTGCTCGATCCCGGCGCCTCCAAAGCGTTTGTTGTTGCCGATCATCAAATTGCACATGTATATATTAATGATCCGTCTGTAACCGAACAGGTAAAAGCTTTATTAAAAACTGTACCAGGTATTGAGTTGGTACTTGATCGTGAAGGTCAGTCGGCTCATCATATAAATCATGAGCGTGCCGGCGAATTGGTATTAGTAGCTGCCGAAAACAGCTGGTTTACCTATTATTTTTGGCTGGATGATGCCAAAGCCCCTGATTACGCCCGGGTGGTTGACATTCATAAGAAACCAGGTTATGACCCTGTAGAAATGTTTATGACCTCAAAAGCCCGGGCAGGATACAAATTACTTCGTAAAAAGGCCGGGCTCAGGTATGTAATGGATGTGATTCCCTTAGATGCTACGCTGATCAAAGGCTCGCACGGACGGATTAATGTTCCCGAAAAGTATAAGCCGGTGTTAATAACTAATGACAAGGTTTTGCAGGATCATATTGCTCCGGTTGATATTTTTGATATTATCTGGCAGCATTTAACCAAGGCATAATACCCGATAGGGTCGGTGTAAATTTAACGCCGGAATATTTGGTCGTCAGATTTAACGATGGTAATCTGGTTATGCCCTGATCTTTAAAGATGATTAGCTTTGGGCCTCAAAACTTAGGGCAAACCACCGACGGATTGATAGGGCCTCTGCGGAAAACATAAACCAACGAAAGCTCAAAACCGCCATGTCCGTTTGTTGCTCCTTTTAAGGCGGACGTGTTAACGTCGTAACTTAATCCGATGGCAAAACTTTTGAGGCGATAACCCACGTTGGTAACTGCCGCATCGCCGATGCGATACATTCCCCCTAAAATTAAACCGTTATCGCCTGCAAATTTCACTTCAGAATAAACACCCAATGCTTTTGTTGTGTTTGTCTGTTGACTAATGTAAATAGCATGAGGTATTATGTCAAGGTTATCTGAGGCCTTAACCTTGATACCCGCGTGCCCGGCAAAACGAACGGCCAGTTTGCTTTTTATGGAGCCGCCCGTAAAAGGGTCTGCTGGTGAGGTGAGATGAGCAGCGCTTACACCTGCAAATGCATTTGCTGTATGAGTTGGGTCACTATCATAGTAAAATATTCCTGCACCTGCGTCAAATACCGTTGCACTGGTTGTTGCAAAACCTTCAAAACTGGGAGTATTTGGATCAAAGCCGGTTACGGGGTTGTATTGATCGTCCAACTGAAGCTTGCTGGGGTCGAAACTGCGATTGATTATTCCGGCTTGGATACCGAAATGCAGTTTTTGCATACCGTCGGCAGAAATACTTATGCCGTATCCGTACGAACCGTATGCAGCAAGATATTTGTAACCGGCTGTACCTGCCGACTGGTTTAAAATATTAAACCCAAGACCCGTTTTTTCGCCCAGGCGCGAATCAATCGAAAGGGCTGTTGTTTTATACCCATCAGGAATACCGCTCCATTGGTTTTTAGCATTGGCATTAATTCGGATATCGCCATCAATAATCCCCGTTAGCGCAGGGTTAAGCCATAAAGGATTGGCATAATATTGTGAAAAATGAGGATCTACCTGTGCTTTAACAACACTGGCAAGTGCTAATTGGAACAGGAGCAATATGAGTAAAACTAACTTTTTCACCTTAATAGCGTAATTGTGCCTTTTTTCTTCACTTGTTTCCCGTCGTTAATAATTGCTTCCAGATAATATACATATACACCTGGGGGCTCTGTTTTTCCTTTAAAAGTACCGTCCCATCCCTTTTGCTGAATTTGCGAAGTGTAAAGCAATTCGCCCCACTGGCTGTAAACATAAAATTTAAGGCTTTTTATATTTTCATTACGCACGTATACTAAATCGTTCTTTCCGTCGCCGTTGGGGGTAAAGGCATTGGCTACAAAAATATTATCAGCCTGGGCATTAACGGTTGTGCCCGTAACAGGAGCCGAATTGTTACTAAGCTGACAGGTGCTGCTTCCGGTTGCCCTTACAATAATGGTAATGCTTTGCCCTGTCAGCAAACCTGTAACCATATGCGTATTGCCATTGATACCTGAGCTCGGGATGACAAAAGTTTGGCCGCCATCGGTACTTACCTCATAGCCGGTGGCTTCCGGTATCGTATTCCAACTGAAAGTTAAACTTTGTGCAAGAGCAGTTTCAACATTTACAACCGGAGCCTGCAAAGGTTGTATTACCTCGGCCCTGGCTATAGAGCGTGTTGCCGATACGCAACTATTACTTACAGCCTCGGCATAATACATGGTGTTTGCATTAACTGGAGGTGTAATAAAGTTGTTGCCAGTGAAAACAGATAACCCGCCTGTTGGACTTGTATACCAGTTTATGGTTACGTTAATATCATTATTATCTGTTGTTAATGTTGCCGTTTCGCCGGGGCAAACTTGGGTTCCTTTTGCTGTTACTGTTGGCGGTGGAGTAATGGATACGTTTACCACAGTGCGGGGGGTAAAGGACACACAACCTGAAACATTATTTACCGCCTCTACATAATACGTAGCATTGTTATTAACGGGAGAGAGCGTAAAATTGGGACCGGTAAATATAGGACTGCCAACTAAAGGAGTAAGATACCAGTTATAAGTATAGCCTTGTTGCGGGTTTAATATGCTCAGAACGGGCGTGCCTCCCCGGCATGTTGAAACCGGATTTGTAACCAATACCGGCCCTGGTGGAAGTGGGTTAACAGTTATAGGTACACTTGCCAGCGCTAAACTTGTACAGATACCATTTGATGCTTCTACATAAAAAGTTTGGGAGGCAGCTAAGGGGCCGGCTGTATACGAAGGGCCAGTGAAAAGTATATTGTTTTTAGCCGGACTATCATACCAGATATAAGATAACGTCGGGTTTGGAGATAATACTGAAATTGTGGTCATATCGCCGGTACAAACGGGCGAAACCGGACCTACTGATACATTAGCTGGGATTTGATTAACAACTATTTTTTCTGTGTTACTCGAAAGCGGTACCTGGCAGATGCCAGAGGTTACATCACGCCTGAACATGGTTGTAGTGGTAATTACCGGAGGGTCATAATCAATACCTGTTGCACCAGGTATCAGGCTCCAGTTTGTATTGTTATTGGTTGAGCTATACCATTGATAATGATATGAACCTGGGCCATCACCTCCTTGTACAATGCTGCCCGAAATTACCGGAGGGTCAACACTTTCGCAATTGGAAGTGACCGGGGCCGATATGGAATTGGATGTTACAGGCGGTGTTATATGTATTTCAATAATATTACTGATCAAAGACGTTGTACAGGCACTGCTCATTACTACCCGGCGATAGAACATGGTTGAAGTAAGATTAGGCGGATCAAAGTTGGCAGATGTTTGACCGCTTATGTCGGTAAATGCTGCTGCAGTATTGGTTGATGATTGCTGCCATTGATAAGTGTAGCTATCGTTGGCACCTGTGGGTAGTGAACCTGCGATTGGCGTTGCATTTCCTGATTGACAAAAACTGCTTACCAATGGAGGTGTAATGGTGTTATTATCTAAAGCCTGGTAAACAGTTATAACTACCGGGTTGCTTTGTAATGGGTTTAAACAAGCTCCTGATGATACCATTCGTTTAAACCATGTGGTAACAGTTAGCGCAGGCACAACATAATCCGCATTGGTTGCATTACTTATACGATTATAACTAATATTATCTGTCGAACTCATCCATTGATAGGCATATACACCATTGCCGCCTGCCGGCAATTGCGTGGTAATGGTTAGGGGCTGACTGGAACCGCAATAAACTGCATTTGCCGGTTGGTTTATTACGTTTGACGTAATTGCTGGTGTTACTTTTATTGTTACAGGGTTACTAACCAACGGTGTATTACAGAGACCTGATTTTACACTACGCTGGTATGTGGTTGTTTGAGTTATTGTGTGAGGATCAAAGTTTTGTTGGTTAGAATTGGGTATATCAATAAAAGGACCGCCATTTACTGAGCTTTGCCATGAATAAATATAGGTTCCGCTGCCGCCTGTGGGAGTTGATCCGATTATCAATCCGGAAGAACCACTTTCACAAAGTTCAGTTATTGACGGTGCTTGTATAGTGTTATTGTTTAAAGCCGGCTGTATAGTTATTGTAACCGCGTTGCTGTATATCGGTGTATTGCAACCTGGTACCATAACGCCCCGCCTGTAAGTCGTTGTTTGAGTTATGGTTTGCGGATCAAAATTCTGCAGGTTGGAGTTTGGAATATCGGTAAAGGGGCCGCCATTAACAGCACTTTGCCAAATATAAGTATAGGAAGCCCCGCCGGTTGGTATTGTGCCTGTTATTGGGCCCGGGATACCGCTTGAACAAAATGCAGTTATTGCAGGCGCTGTAATGGTATTGCCAGATACCGCCGAACTTACAATAACAAAGATCTGGTTGCTGACCAACGGTATTGTACAGGCACCGGAAGTAACCAGGCGCTGATAATAGGTTGTGCCGGTTGTTGCGGGTAACTGATAATCCTGATTTTGCGCATCGGTACCGGGTATATTGGTATATCGGCCGCCATCTGGCGAACTTTGCCACTGATAGGCATAAACTCCGATGCCGCCTGCTGCTGCGGTGCCCTTAATAACAACTCCGCCAATGGGACAGTCTGGGGCAAAAATTGAATTATTACTCAGACCAGGCTGTATAACTATGGTAACCACATTACTGTATGAGGGTATTGTGCAGGCACCGGAAATAGCGCCTCGCCGGTAATAAGTAGTAGTTGTTAGCGCAGGATGGTCGTAGTCTTGCCGGGTTGCATTATTCCCCGGTAAATCTGTAAAATTAACACCATCGGCTGAGTTTTGCCACTGGTAACGAAAAGTACCTGTACCGCCCGAAGGTATATTCCCATTTATAATTGATGGTATGCCGCGGATGCAATAGAAAACAGTTGCCGGATTATATATCTGGTTATTGGTTATGGCCTTTAAAATAGTAATGGTAACCTTGTTACTCACTGATGGTGGATTACACACTCCGGAAGTTACCTTGCGCTGGTAAACAGTAGTGGAACTTAGCACAGGCGGGTCATAATCAACGCCGATAGCTCCTGGAATATCTGTAAAATTCGCCCCCCCGTTTGTTGATTGCTGCCATTGGTAGTTATAAGTAACGCCGTCTCCACCGGTTGCGGCGCTGCCGGTTATAACATCAGGGTCGCTGTTTACGCACAGCGTAACCGCAGGCGGAGCGGTTATCTGGTTAGTAGCAATAGCTGTTTTTGGATTTACAGTAACATCATAATAAGAATCATAAGTTGTACCCAAAGCAGTTCTTATGCTGCGCCTGAAGCTATATATTTGGGGGGTGTTTACAACGTTTGAGAGTGTTGCTGTTATATAATCGGCACCGGAATTAACTCCCGGAGCTGTTACCCAATTATTGGCGGCGTTAAGTACTTGCCAAATAAATGTGCCAGCCGGGGTGGGTATGTCGCCGGGTATTGTTGCTGATGTTCCACTGCAGATTGACAGAGAAACTACAGCTTTGAATGTATTTGCTTCAGATATTGTAACAGGAATGCTTACAGGAACAATATGTTTTTTAACTTTTTTATAATTGCGCAGATGCTTTAAATAATGAGCATTGGCACACAGGCCTATTGATAACAAAAGCACCGGCAGAATTAAACAACGGACGCTTTTTTTTATCATATGCAGGATAAGGTTTTAGGTTTGTACGTTTAGACAACTAACAATCTGTCAGTTTGTTAAAATGTATATAAAGTTATCATTACCCGGCTTATTTTTAAGTTTTTTTTCAAACAATATTGCGGGCATTTTCTGATTTGCTTCGTGGTTGTAATCGAACCTCACATTGATGAAAAAGTAGCAGCAGGCGCTGCAATAAGAACTATGATAGCCATTGCATAAATGGCTTGCCGAATATTGATGTTTGCTCCCTATATCCCTGAAATTTTAAATGCCGGAGCATAATCTTATAATAACAGTTATATTAACACTTATTTATAGGTTAATAAAGCGTATTATTTATTAAAGCTAAAGCTTGGTAAATAATGGCTTATATTATTTAAGGCATTAAACTGATATGATTTTGTATTTACTCAACTCAATATTTTCGCTAAAAATTTATTAGTGTTGTATATACAATTATTTTTCTTTTTTTGATCAGAAAATAAAAAATATTGTTTAGCTTGCCTTCAATTATAACCTAAGTAATGTTATTAACATGCTGATACATTAATGCCAAATTGAAGCAGATGAAATGTGAAAAATGCACAATTCGCTGAAATTAAAGGTATTAATTAAATAGCTGTTATTAATATGTGTTAAATAAATTAACAATTAGCTGTTGGTGATTGTACTAACAGAATTAAGCTATTGATCTGTTTGCAAACGCATAAAGCGCCAAAATGAAGAAGTTATGTGGTCTTCCTGATAATGAGTTAGTCGAACTTTTCGGCCAGGGAGATATTGCAGCTTTTGAAGAGATTTATAACAGGTACTGGTTGGATCTGTATGCGGCGGCATATAAACGACTTAAAGAAAGGGAGCCTGCAAAAGAGATCGTTCAGGATTTTTTTACAAGTTTTTGGATCAACAGAACTCAGGTTAAAATACACTCATCCCTCCAGGGATACTTGTTTACATCAATAAGATATTTGGTATTAAATTATAAAAGAGCCGAGGCTGTTAGAAATACCTATAATGAATTACTCTTGCTGGTGAATGATCGTTTTGATAATTCTACCGAAGAAAATTTCAGTTACAAAGAGTTAAAAGAAAGGGTTGATATGGAGGTAAATCAATTACCTACCAAATGCCGCTTTGTTTTTGAACTAAGCCGAAATCAATATAAAACTAATAAGGAAATAGCCCGGCTTTTAGGGATATCCGAAAAAACCGTAGAGAACCATCTTACTAAAGCGCTCCGCTATTTACGGGTCAATATTAACGTCATCCTTCTTTTCTTTTTCATTAAGTAACTGCTTAAGAATAACCAGTTTCATCACGTTTTAAGAACAATTTTTATTTTTTTTTAAAATTATTCTGAATTAAGTAGGGGATAAGGCTTACTAAGGTTACATCTTATTATAAACCATAATTAAATCTTGTATTTAACAAGCACTTAATGAAAAAGAAATTACCTGCCGATCTGTTGGAGAAATATTTTGCAGGCAACTGTAATGAACAGGAAATAGCTGAGATACGTTCCTGGTATGAATCATTTGAATTGGATCAGGACGATGTTTCTAATCTGTCGGAGGATGAAAAGAAAGCTTTCAAAATAACGATGTGGAACAGCATTGAGGACAATATTAAGGCCGCCGAAAATGATAACATCTTTCAGCTCAATAAAGGATGGTCAACGCGGTTTAAGTCGGTTATATATTGGGTAACCAGCAGTGCCGCTGTATTACTGATTCTGTTTCTGGTAAAATATAAGGTGCCTTCCAAAAATTCGGTGCAGGAAAATAATGAAAAACTAATGGTGACCAACACTACAAACACTATCCGGAAAGTAATACTCTCTGATAGCAGTATGGTGTGGATAAGCCCACAATCAACATTAACTTATTTAAAAGTATTTGATAAAAATAAGCGCGAAGTAACCTTGACGGGTGAAGCCTTTTTTGAAGTAACAAAAGATCATAAACGACCCTTTTCAATTTATACCGGAAACGTGGTTACAAAGGTATGGGGAACAAGCTTTCGCATACGTTCTTATGTCCAGGATAAAACCACTAGAGTTAATGTGATTACAGGGAAAGTTTCAGTAAGCCTTACCGGGCAAAAGGAAAAAAGTGAGGAATTAAATGCAGCAGGGCAAACCAATGATGTAAACCAGGGGGTAATGTTGCTGCCCAATCAGGAAGCTGTTTATGATAAACAACTTGACCATTTACAGAAAAATGACGAAGTGAAGGATACATCGATAGATATGTGGAAAAAAATGAGCTTATCTTTTAATAACACCAGGATAAAAGAGGTATTTGCCGTACTTAATAAAAATTTCCATGTACATATAAGCTCCGGTGACGAAAAGATAAATTCAGACTATTTGAAGGCCGATTTTACCAACGAAAATCTGCCTGCTATTATGGATATCCTGAAAAAAACATTGGATGTAAACTACACGGTTCATGGAAATGAATTTGTACTGGAAAGCAATAAATAACCAATTATATAAATAACCAAATTACCCCTAATGATTAAAAATATGGAAAAACGAATTAGTACCTAACCCATTAAATTTTCTTGAAAAAGAATAGGAGTGCTGGAGACACTCCTAAACCTTTTTATACCCGGAATGTGACGCCTTTAACAGGTGATCCGGGCAGTTCTATGTCTCAATTTTTATCAAAAGAAACACTTAAATGTATGAAGATTTATTTACAAAACCATTTTGACTGGTTTAAAATTATGAAAGTCACTTTTAGTCAGCTCGTAATAGCGCTCATTTTTACAGGGATGTCCTATGCCACGTCAAGCAAGGGACAGGCTGTATTGGACCGGCGGCTTGATTTTAATATCCGTAACTCGAGCTTGAATACTGTTTTGAAACAATTGGAGAAGGAAACGAATTTAAAATTTGTTTACCGCAAGAGCCTTGTTGAAAAGGAACAGGGAGTATCTATTGATGCGAAGCAAGAAAAGTTAAAAGAAATACTTGCTGAGCTTTTACAATCAAGGGGTATTACGTTTGAGATTATTAGCGACCGTATTGTGTTGAGTAAAATTAATAAAGATGATAACACAAGCGGTTTACCCGTCGCCCAGGAGCAGGTTTCACCTTCAGAAATTAACTCAACAGATGTAAATGCCAAAACTATAACCGGCAAGGTAACTGATGAAGATGATAAGCCTATGCCCGGGGTAAGCGTTAAAATTAAAGGCACCAGTTTAGGTACGCAAACCGACGTTGATGGCAAATATTCCTTAAGTGTTCCTAATGATAATGCTATCCTGGTGTTTTCTTTTATTGGTTATATACAGCAGGAAGTTGTACCTAACGGACGCAATATTATTAACATACTGCTTAAGGCATCACCTAACTCGTTAAATGAAGTTGTTGTAATTGGTTATGGGAGCCAAAGACGAGCGGATGTAACCAGTTCGGTTGCTACAGTAAAGGCCGAAAATTTTGTTAAAGGACCTGTATTGGATGCAGGGCAGTTATTGCAGGGCAAAGTTGCGGGTTTAACGGTTGCGGCTCCAAGCGGTAACCCAACGGACGGTACACAGGTTTTATTACGGGGTAATACCACTTTATTTGGTGCTAATTCTAACCCTTTAGTAATAATTGATGGGGTTCCCGGCGATCTTAAAACGGTAGCTCCCGAAGATATAGAATCAATAGACGTATTAAAAGACGGTTCATCGGCTGCTATTTATGGAGTAAGGGGTTCTAACGGTGTGATTATCATAACCACTAAAAGAGCAAAAGGAACAAATACCAACAGTGTTGATTACAGCGGCTACACCACAACCCAGGTTATTTCAAAGAAATTGGATATGCTCACGGCGCAGGATTACCGCGACCAGATAAAAGCCGGAACAAGACTGGCATCATGGGATGCCGGAAGTAATACCGACTGGCTAAAAGAAGCAACCCGCACACCTTTTACACAAGTTCACAACCTTACTATAAAAGGTGGAAACAGCGCAACAAACTACCTTGTTTCTGCAAATTATCGTGCGTTGCAGGGTATCTTTAAAAAGAGTGACAACAACACGTTCACCGGTAGAATTGATGTGAACCATAGTATGTGGGATAATAAACTGAAGTTTAATTTCGGTTTACTTAATCAAACCAATAATTATACAAGAAATAATAACGGAGATAACAGTTTTAATGGCTGGATATACAGACAAACGGTGATCCGTAACCCTACAGAGCCGGTACGCAATGCAAATGGCGATTTTTATGAACAAACAGGGAATTTTGACTATGAAAATCCACTGGCGCTTTTGTATGAAAGTGATGGCGAATCAAAAAATGTAAACTCCCGTATGAACGGTACCATTACTTACAAACCTATAAGCGATTTAAAGCTATCCGCTCTTTTTTCTTACTCCAGGTTTAATGCAAATAACGGATACGCAGAAACTAAAAAACATATTTCTACAATTAAAAATGGCTTAAATGGCTTTGCGTCGGTAAGTTCCAAATTGTCTATTGACAGGTTGACAGAATGGACAGCTGAATATTCTAAGTCAGTAAATGACCACCATTTTGTTGTTTTAGCAGGATATGGTTATCAGGAAAATGTTACTTCAAATACTTATGCTGATAACCAGGATTTCCCGACTGATATTTTTGGTTATAATAACATTGGGTTGGGCGAAGGGATAAAGAACCAGCTGGCTAATTTGAGCAGTGGTAAAATCGAAACTAACCTGATCAGCTTTTTTGGAAGATTAAATTACAGCTACAAAGACAAGTACCTGCTGATGGCGAGTTTAAGACGTGAAGGAGCCAGTCAGTTGTATGGAGCCAATAATCCCTGGGGTAGTTTTTGGGCGGTTTCTGGCGGTTGGAGAATAACCAAAGAAAACTTCATGAAAGACCAGGAATTGTTTGATGACATAAAATTGCGGGCAGGCTACGGTATAACCGGAAACCCGCCGTTGGTTGGTTTCTTGAGCCAGCCATTAATAAATTATGGCGATTATGTATATTCTAATGGAAAATGGACACGGATTCTGAAACCTGCTACCAACGCTAATCCATTTATCAGGTGGGAAGAAAAAGCAGAAACCAACATTGGAGCCGACTTCAGCATGTTAAGAGGCAGGATAAGCGGTAGTATAGATGTTTATAAGCGTCAGATCAAAGGGTTACTTTATGATTATTCAGTGCCAAGTCCTCCAAACTTATATCCAATTACAACCGCCAACGTGGGTAAAATGGAAAATAAGGGTATAGAGGTGATGCTAAATTTTGTGCCGGTAAAATCAAGGAGTTTTGTATGGAATACGAGTGTTAATTTCTCCACCAATACCAACAAACTGGTTAGTTTATCAAACGAATTGTACCAAACAACTACACCTTATTTCACCACAGGATTTGCTGGTATACCGGTTCAAACCTTTACCAATATTGTAACCATAGGTAAGGGCATCGGCGATTTTTATGGATATAAAGTTATTGACATTGATGCAAACGGTAAATGGATATATGAAGGTCGGGATGGTAAACCGGTTAAGTATGATGATTTTGCTCATAGCTTTGAGGATAAGAAAGTAATTGGTAACGGCCTGCCCAAATTTTACGCAGGTTGGAACAATAGTTTCTCTTATAAAAATTTTGATTTAAGTGTTACCATGCGTGGAGCGTTTGGTTACCAGATCATCAACTCACAAAGAATGTACATGGAAAACCCTGCCATTCAAAATTATAATATTTTAAAATCTGCCTATAAGCCTGTTTTTGGAAAAACAGAGTTAAAAGTAAACGCATTGGAGTTTAACAGCTATTATGTAGAGAACGGCGACTTCTGGAAAGTAGACAACATTACTTTTGGTTACAATTTCAATAAAATAAAAACTGGTTATCTCAAAGGTGCACGTATCTACGTGTCAACTTTAAACACCTTCACTATTACCAAATACAAGGGCCTGGACCCGGAAGTGAACAGGCTGGGCTTAAGCCCGGGTTTGGATGACCGTGATAAGTACCCAACTACCCGTTCATTTACCTTGGGAGTAAACTTGAATTTTTAACAATTGAAAAGGAATCAGACAATGAAAAAGTTTCAAAAAATATATTTCATTATTGCGGTATTTGTTGCTGTAATAAGTATAACCGCCTGTACTAAATTAAAAGATACACCATATACGGCCATTATATCCACCAAATTTAATCCAACCCAGGCTGATCTTGCCGCCTTGGTGGGAGCAGGATATTCTCAATGGCGTTTTATATTGCTCGATTGGAATGGCCTTTGGCGTGCGCAAGAAGTTACAGGCGATCAGCTGGTTATACCTAAACGGCCCTGGGGATGGTTTGACGATGGCGTTTATCAAAGATTGCACAAGCATACCTGGACCACCGATGATGATGTGGTTAATCAAACCTGGTCAAGAACCTATGCAGGTATTACCAATTGCAACCGGATCATTTATCAGATAGAGTCGGGCCTTATCCCGATTACTACTGGGAAAGAAGCAACCCTGGCCGAGTTGAAAGTGCTGCGGGCATCATACTACGCAATTTTGTGCGATTTTTATGGTAATGTTCCTATCGTAACAAAGTTTGACCTTCCGGCTGGTTTTTTACCTAAACAAAATACCCGCACCGAAGTATATGATTTTATTGTTAAGGAACTTACTGACAATATACCATTGTTAAGTGCCGAAAATAATGTAGCCACTTACGGAAAGTTTAATAAATGGGCTGCTTATACACTTCTTGCCAAAATGCACCTGAATGCTGGTGTTTACACTGGGACACCTAAATGGACCGAATGTATTGCTGCCTGCGACGCTGTTATAAATTCAGGGGCAGGGTATATGCTGGAGCCTGCCCAGAAAAATGTATTTGTAACAGAAAATCAAAACTCAAAGGAGATTATTTTCGCATTACCTATGGATGAGGATTATACCAACAATTGGAATGCCTTTGATCTGCACATGCAAACACTGCAACAGGAAAACCAGGCTACCTATAATCTTAAAAACACCCCATGGGGCGGTATATGTGCAATCCCTCAGTTTATAAATACCTTTGATCAAAGTGATGCCCGATACCAGAACAACTGGATAAAGGGTCAGCAATATACTTCGGCTGGTCAGATGCTTTATGTTGCCCAGGGCGATTTTACCGGTAAACCATTAAACTTTGTTAATGAACTGCCCGGACTTGAAAAAGGAGAATCTGTGCATGGTTTTCGTTTAGGTAAATTTGAAATAAAAATGGGGGCAACCAACAGGTTAAGTAATGATTATCCGGTTTTCCGCTATGCTGATGTATTGATGATGAAAGCTGAGTGTCTGCTGCGTACCGGGAAGGCAGATGAGGCTGCTGTTATTGTTACCCAGGTAAGACAACGTGATTTTGCCTCAAACCCCGCTAAGGCTACTGTTACCGGAGCGCAGTTACAACAAGGTAGTTCATATGCATATGGTCTTCAGGATAATGTAAATAATCAACATACCACTGAGGGTGGTGCTGATATTCAGTATGGCAGGTTTTTAGATGAGCTGGGCTGGGAGTTTGATCAGGAAGGGCACAGGCGTACCGATATGATCAGATTTGGGGCTTTCACCAAAAAGTCATGGCTGTCTCATGCGGCAACCAATAATATAAACAGGATACTGTTTCCAATACCAAGAACACAAATAGAAAAAAATGCTAACCTGAAGCAAAATACCGGCTATTAATAATAAACAAAGCAGGCAATAACCAAGAACAGGACAACAAATTTGTTGTCCTGTTCTCTTGCTGACCGGCTACAAAAGGGAACAAATAACAGCAAGGTTTAAAATCTCTAACCAAAATATTTCATTCCGTCTTTGCCTAAACCCCTTCTTAATATTCCTATTTGGCCTATGGTATAAGCCTGATGATGGTTTGTAAATGCCCATTTTCCGCCCAGGGTATTATCAAAAGGGGAAATAGGGTGCTTAGCGTTAGTCACAGCATTTAAGGCCTCGTCGGGAAGTGCTTCAAGGCCGGCCCTTATTTGAGGGGTATCTTCATTCCACTTATCTCTGATCATCTGAAGCGTGGGCATCTCGCTTGTGCCGGCGTTGCGGTCGGCATCGGTGGCGCCGGCATTGGTATAAAAGTGATCGCGCCACGGCAAGTATATCTCCACACCACCTGTAATGGCTAAGTTATACTGCGCCCAAAGCAAGTGCCCGGCAAGCCATTTAATACTATTCATCGGCTGAGCGATAATTTTATTTGATTCATCTTCACTTATATCATCTATGACCTTGTTAAAGAGTACATGATGCAGGTCAAACTGGGCGAGTAATATTTTTTTGCTGACATTTTATTTTGTTTTTAGAGATTTCGCATCTAATGCCGAAATAATCACTACCCTTTCACAACCTGGTAGTGAATAATGATCACTCCCGATTTCAAGGGTGTGGCTTTATCTTATCGAACAGTCGGGATTGCCCATTTTCCTCAATAACTGGCTGTAAGGCGACACTACACGAAACGGTTGCCAATTGCACAAAATTCTTTGGCCAGTAAACCAGTTAACGTGTTCACGTTCACGGCGTGAACACCGTGAACAAACATGAACACCTGATTATCAACGATATATAAAATAAGGTATAATATTACCTAGATTTGTTATCGCTTGATTATGAGTTATATACGAAAAATATGATATTAAAAATTGACTTAACCCGTGAACATCTGTGAACGCGAGCTTTTGCTGGATATGCGAGTCATAGCGGGACTTCTTTATAGTGAAATGCTATTTTAATAACGTCACGCACGGACGCGTGCGCCATGAGACGAGGGCAATCTGTTGAATGGCTAAGCTGAAAGCTTAATATGTTTTAAGTCCAAGTAGGAAGCTCGGACCAGCGGGAGAGGCACAAGCGTGACGCTTGTAGCAGCGGGGAGGAGTTTGTATATTTAATCACAAAATGAAATACCTAAAAAGTTATCGGGCAATTTCTATTATAGCTTATTTTGTAATCATATTGAAAGGACAAATAATAGGATTACCTTTTCTGCTTTGGCTTGCCTTTACTATTTTTGATTTTGGTAATATAAATCAAGTACTTGCCCTTATGGCAGTACTAGGATTGATACTTATTTTCCGAAATTGGAATAAAGCGAGGACGCGGAAAATTCTGCTTGCCGATTTTTCGTGTTTTATACTTTTAACCATTCCCATCATTGGCCGTTTAAATACGGTGCCCCTTAACATGTTTAATTATGGTGCTTTTATTATTCCAACAACGGTTTTTGTTCTGTGCTATCTAACGTCGTTAATATATTCCTGTAAACAATATCTCGTTCTTCAAAAAGCAACTGTATAGCAAGATGGAGGTGGTGTAGTGTGGATTAGTAAGCCGAAAGCTTAATATGTTTTAAGTCCAAGTTGGAAGCTCGGACCAGTGAGGGGGCACAAGCGTTGCGCTTGTGGCAACTGGGGACACTAACCATAAGCTAAACACCTCAAGCAAAACAATGTAGATTTTGCGGGCATGATTGGCATTGAAATCTGTAGTCGCAGACTACTGGCATAGGTTATTCGTAGACATAGTCTACGAACAGCGGGGGAATCGTGAGTTTCGTAGTTTTCAGGTACAATACGGTATACATAATCCCAAAGCAGTAGGCTCGACTTCACCCACTCATATGAGGCAAATTCAATGGATGGGTAATACAAGATAGAAGCCGAAGACATATTGCCAATAAAATTATGTGATTTAAAATGTCGGTTGATTTTTTTTAATAATAAATATTAACCAACCTGATTTATCCAATCTCGAATGTACATTCCGATTCTTTCTATATCATGATTGACTAACTCCCCACTATGCATAATAACGTTCCTTGATCGCTCTAATGTTTTAATGATTTGTTCGGCCCATTCTATAGAGTTTATATGTGGCTCAAATTCAGTTATATTATTTCTTATAATTGAAATTAAATCGCCAAATTCAGTATAATTAATAATAGTATCGCCTCTTGGCGTATGCCAACGTATTTTACTTTCCTCCAGACGCCTACTTTCCGCTTTCTGTCTTATTTTTTCCGATACGGCAATAGTCCACCAATTTTCACCTTTTGTTTCTAAAAGTTTTTTACTGACAAAAGCTCTAATTGTATTTTCGAATGCACATATAGCAGTGTAAACTATTGCCATTTTTTGTGCATTTACAACTAATTCTTCATCTAATTCATCTATCCCTAAACTATTATGAATTTCAATAAATGTCTCATCTCTAGCCTTAGATTTTTTTATTCGTTCAGTTTTATCAAGAGCTTCTTCTGTTAAGATACCTCTAAAAACAAAAGAGTATAATGGATCCGTTTTCATAGTAAATGTTCCTTTAAACTTTTGAAAATAGCATCGTAGACTGTTATATCTCTTGTTTCCGGTAAATGAATTTGAATATTATAATGCATTTCCGTTGTGATGTTTTTTTGAATTAGCTCATGCCGAGTCTTATGATCTTCAGAATCGGAACTGTCATTTTGATAATTCTTTTTTTCAAATGATACAACTTCATTGCTTTTCACAGAGCTGAAATCCGCATAATTACACAAAGCTTTAAATGTACTGGCCATCAGAGATAATACTTTATCGGATTTAGTGCCTTGTAATAAAGTTTTTAATTTGTTTTTAACCTCACTTTCAGACATCTCATTCGCTTTTAAATTTACATTAAATAGGTCGGAATAGGCATCTTTTATAGCTTCAGCTAAGATTTGCTTTGATTGTGTTTGATCTATAAATTTGAAATACTTTTCTTGCGGAGTACCATTTGAATCTATAAATCCTAAAGCTTTCAATACGCCAATTAACAATCTATCATTAGTGCTTTTAAATTCAAGTTGCTCAAGGAATTTGGTAGTGAATTTTGCTGGTGGCTGGGCATTGAGCAAAGAGTTCAAAAATGAATTTAAATTCTTTGGGGTCATTAAATATTGTTCCGGTAAGGCCATATAATTAGGTTTGAATAAATGTAAGAAAAAGTGTTGATTATTAAATATTTAGTAAAGCAATTACCTCAATCTTCCGGCTTCTCCCTCGCATCCGCCATCCTCACTATCCTCGGCTCAAACTTGGCTAACACTTCCACCAAGTCATGCTGCGCCGCCATTACGGTATGGATATCTTTATAGGCCATTGGGGCTTCGTCCACATCGCTGCCCATCAGGGTAATGCGTTTATCAACCAAATTGGCGGCAATGGCGGCTTTGTCCAATGTCTTAAAGGCCGCGCTGCGGCTCATGGCCCTGCCCGCACCATGACTGGCCGAGTTAATGCTGGTCGCATCGCCTTTGCCACGTACTAAAAAGCCGGGTGTACTCATGCTGCCGGGGATGATGCCTAACACACCTTCACCTGCCGGCGTTGCGCCTTTACGGTGCACCATTACTTCGGTACCATCGGCCAGTTGCTCTTTCCAGGCAAAATTGTGGTGGTTCTCAATCATGCTGATTGGTTTAACACCTAAGGCACGGGCAATTTTGTTATGGATCTCGTGGTGGTTGGCGCTGGCGTATTCGCCGGCCAGGTTCATGGCAATCCAGTATTCCTGGCCTTCGTCTTTATCCAGGTCTAACCAGGCCAAATGTTTGGCTTCGGCAGGGAGTTTGGTTTTGGTCATGGCTATGCGGCTATAGTGGTCGGCAATGGTACCGCCAAACCCACGTGAGCCGGAATGAGAAAGCAATGCCAAATATTTACCCGCCGGGATATCATTTAAAGTACCGTCGGCAATAGTTAATTCACCCCATTCCACAAAGTGGTTACCGGTGCCGCTGGTACCTAATTGCGCGTAAGCTTTATCCTTTAACCCACGGATAATCTTAGTTTCGCCCCAGGTCTTACTATCAAACAACGAGCTATCAAAATAAGACTTTGCGGTGCAACCCATACCAAAGTAGGTGTTATCAACCAATATATTCTTCAGCTTGTCGGTTTCAGTATCAATGGCTTCGGCAGGCAGCTCGAAAATGCTTAAACACATCCTACAAGCAATATCCACCCCAACAGCAAAGGGGATAATGGTATTTGCCGTGGTAGCCAATACACCGCCAATAGGCAGGCCGTAACCCTGATGCGCATCGGGCATTAAGGCTCCGGCAACAGCAATGGGTAATTGTACTGCTGTACGCATTTGCGCTAAAGCACCCACTTCAATGTTTTCCAGTCCCCACACCGGGAAGTCGGCTATTTCTTCTTTCAGCTTAAAATTGGTGCGGGCTTGTTTTACAAACTTGCCCAGCTTACGCATAGCAATTACGTCTTCGGCCAGGTTTTTAAACTTACCGCCTTTTTTAAGGGTGTAGGGTATAGGGTCGTCTATCAATGCTTCTAAATTGGCCAGTATTTCGGGCTTAGGCATTACATTGTGTTTTAGCAGGCCGTTAGCAACGCGACTAAAGTTTACCAATACTTCTACATCATTAATGCCTAATGCCTTTAACTCGTTGTTGCCTATTTTTTCCTTTTCCATATCTATTGCGGTAATGAATTTAACAATTTAAAGTCTCCGGGCCAAAATCCCTCTCCCCGGATCGGGAGAGGGGGCGTTTGTGAACAGGTTTAGCCTTTCGACAGTACAAAGAGAAAAATCAAGTGCGCAGCGTATTTGCGCAGTAAAAAATAATTTATAAATTCATCAAAAAATAAATCCGAAACCGAACATCACAAATCCGAAATCAAATAATGCCTGTAAACCGCAATGCGCTCATCCGCTATCGCACTATTGACCAATGCCTGCAAAACCGCTTTAAAAAATGGACGCTGGACGATCTGATTGAAGCCTGCAGCGATGCCTTATACGAATACCAGGGGATTGATACGGGTGTGAGCCGCCGTACTGTACAGGCTGATATGGAGATGATGCGTAGCAATAAGCTGGGTTACGAAGCCCCGATAGTGGTGGTTGATAAAAAGTATTACACCTATGGCGATAAGAATTATAGCATAACCAACAGTCCGCTTAACCAGCAGGATATGCAGGTATTAAATGAGGTTTCGGGTTTGTTAAAGCAATTTAAAGGCTTCAACCATTTCAGCGACCTAAATGAAATGGTAAGTAAGCTGGAAGATAAGATCTATACGCAAAAGACACATAGTCCGCCTGTAATTGACTTCGAGAAAAATGACAACCTGAAGGGTTTAGAGTGGATTGAAGTTATCCGCAAGGCCATTGTTGCAAAGCGGACGCTTTGTGTTACTTACCAGTCTTTCAAAGCGCGAGAAGCAAGTACATTTTGCTTCAGTGGATATTTATTGAAAGAATATCGTAACCGCTGGTTTGTTTTAGGTCGGTCGCACCAGCGCCATGGGCCGTTGCTGACCCTGGCTTTAGACCGTATACAAACCGTGGAAGAGCACGCGGATGATTACCGTGAAAATACGGAGTTAAACCTGAGCACTTACTACAATGATGTATTAGGAGTAACTAAAAGCCCGAACCAACGTGATTGTGAGGTTGTGTTTTGGATTGATGCTGCTAATGCGCCTTACGTAATAACCAAACCATTGCATCATACTCAAAAGCTATTAAGTGAGGATGAAACCGGGAAAATATTCAGCATCAGGGTGATATTGAACTTTGAGTTAGAACGGGAATTATTAGGGTTTGGCGCAAAGATGAGGGTGTTGGGACCGAGGATACTGGTTAAACAGATTAAAGAGCAGCTAACTAAAACCATAGAGAATTATGGTAGCGACAATTGAGCATGTGTATGATTATTAATAACCTTCCTTCAATAAGATGTTAAAAGAGAATAGAAGAATAGAGTTAAAACTACCTCGGGAGCTCGAAGTGATTTTTGCGAGTTTAGATTATGAGAAAGAAGGCTGGTTGGTTGAGAAGAATTTGTCGTTCTCTGAAGATAAGCTACAATTTGATTTTGTGTTGCATTTAGGTGATGAAGAAAAAACAAAGCAACAATGGCAAATGATTGTTGAGGGCTATAAAACCAGCAGGTTTTATCCGAAAAAATTGGGTTCTTACTTTCAATTTTATGATCATCATTTTCTGTTATGGGAATTTCAAAATATATGGACCGAGTTATATGTGAAGAAAAAGACCGTCAATCCAGAAGCTTTGCTTGCTGACCTATGTGTGACTCATCAAAAGTCGTTCGGTAACTTTTTGCCTTTGGGCAAATTCTTTAATGGAGCAAATAATTTTTTAGAATTATGCAATTCTGGCTTTGGAATGTTTAGTAAAGGGCCTAAAAAAATATTAGATGTTTATTATGATTGTTTGCAAAGGGCAGGTACTGAGCCTTATTTTTTTGGACAATCTAATCTGGATTTAGAGAATTCAGATCTGAAGCTTTTAATTATTGGTGATTGTTATTTTATCGGGAACAACTTCCATTTTATAAGATCTGTAGCTGATTGAACTTTTCTTTTTTAGATAGATCAATATAATTTTCTATTTTTGCATTTAATTCCTGATTTGTTAATCTTTTAAATATCAAGGAATCATGACAGAACTACGCTACATATCACCCCTTTCGCTCATTGCCCATTAGGCAGGCAAACACCATGCTTTTTATTGAATTAAGTTAAGTCACTTTAGTGGCCATGCTGATTGTTTTTGCCTGCCGAATTAATTTATTGGGTTTTGTTGAGCGCTCTTAAAAGGGTATATCCTTACTCAAGGACGAAATAGAGATCCAATAACATTTCAAGACAAAATTAAATGGAAGTCCGATGGACATACATGAATGGCCGCGCTGTATCAAATCGGCGCGGCAAAAAAGTCGGCTCGTTAAAACAGATCGTGATAAACAACTAATTCAACTGGACAAACGGCGCGATGAACTATGGAAGCAAAAAATGCTTTTGCCAATGGTTGCGCTTGAACATCCGTATCAACGTGGTTGGAAACGATTCTTTGTGTTGCGGGACGATGTAAAGCATAGCCCAAGGAAGGACTTTTATGAGGCGTTGTTAACAAAAATCAATACGGTTGAATATCATCGGGACAGATCTTTCAAACGGAAAAAGCGACGTAAACAACGTTACGTATACCAAGTAAAAGCGCAGATGCTACGTGAATTTTCGCAGCATAGCTGGGATATAAACAGGATAAAATTAACCGAAGAGGAAAAGGTTTGTTTTACCCGTATCGAAACATTCGATGTTAAAACTTACCATACAGAGGTTAAATACGTGTTTGCCGAGCCCTGGCGATATATGCTTAAGATAATGCCACACATGGTTACGCATGTTAAAATGATGGACGCGGATATTGAAGGAGAGCTATCGTATATAGATGTTCACATTGATAACAACCACTTGTGGCCACGCATTAACCTGTTAACCCGTGGCCGGAGTTATCGTTGGAAGGACGAGTTTAACGAGCGCGCCAAATACATTAACAAATTAAAGAACATACCCAGGTATGCCGGTAAAGAAGCTTACCTGGAATTAGAAACATAGGCCACATGGGCAATTTAAGAACAAAAGATTTAAGTAAAATAGGTTACCATAACGATCAGCTGCGAAGCCTGGTGATTGGGATAGCCGCTAAAAATTTTAAACACCACAGCAAGGAGCAACTGCTTGATTTGCTGGTGAGTATTAAGAACGACCCGGGAGCATTTCTGGATGATGAATTGACAAGCAAGATAGCCGAAAAGGTGATCGGCAAAACAGATGCGCCCTTGTTTAAAACGTTTGAACTGCGCGATCAGCCGGTGTGTTGTAAAACCTATGGCGGCAAGGGTATTGAGCAGTCGGCCAAAAAGCAAATGGAGCTGGCTAACCTGCTGCCTGTAAGCGTACAAGGTGCATTAATGCCCGATGCCCATATGGGTTTTGGTTTGCCTATTGGTGGTGTGCTGGCTACGGATAACGCGGTGATCCCCTATGCAGTAGGTATGGATATCGGCTGCCGCATGGCACTATCGATTATTGACGAAAGCGATGGTTTCCTGAAACGGTTTGAATACCAAATTAAACAAGCATTAAAAAACCACACCCATTTTGGTATGGAAGGCGGTTTGGATGTAAGACAGGAGCACGAAGTGCTGGATAGCACGGTGTTTAATGAGATGCCTTTTCTGAAACCGCTGCGAAGTAAGGCCGTAAGGCAATTAGGAACATCGGGCAACGGCAACCATTTTGTAGAATTTGGCGAGATTGAATTGTTGGCTGATAATACCTTAGGCTTACCGGCTAAAAAGTACTCGGCTTTGTTAACGCATTCAGGTAGTCGTGGATTAGGCTCGGCAATAGCAAGGCATTACGCGCAGATAGCCATGAATACTTGTAAACTTCCGCGACACGCACAGCAACTGGCCTGGCTGGATATGAATAGCGAGGCAGGCCAGGAATACTGGTTAACTATGACTTTGGCCGGCGACTATGCCAAAGCCTGCCACGAGCGTATTCATGCTAACCTGTTAAAGGCTTTAAGTTTAAAGGCGCTGCACGTGGTAGAAAACCACCACAACTTTGCATGGAAGGATCAACTGGCTGATGGTCGGAATGTGATCATCCATCGCAAGGGTGCAACACCTGCGCACAAAGGCGAGCTGGGAATTATCCCGGGGAGCATGACTGCTCCGGCTTATCTGGTATCTGGCAAAGGCACCACGGATGCTTTATATTCTGCATCCCACGGTGCTGGCCGGGCCATGAGCAGGCAAAAGGCTAAGGACAGTATGACAGTGTCGGCAATGAAAAAGCTATTGACCAATGCGGGCGTTACCCTAATTGGCGGCACAGTTGAAGAGAACCCCTTGGCTTATAAAGATATCGAAACCGTAATAGCAGCGCAAAGCGATCTGGTCGATATCCAAGGCAAGTTTTATCCACGTATCGTTAGAATGAATAAGAAGTAGTGATGAAAAAGATGATAATACAGATAACCTCAGGCAAAGGCCCGGCAGAATGCTGCCGGGTTGTAGCCTGCGTGCAAAGCCAGATGATGAAACAGGCCAAACAGCAGGATATCCAAATTGAAGTATTGGAAAATAAGGCCGGCGAATTAAACGGCACTTTACTATCTGCCACAATGTTGGCTGAAGGCGATAACCTGGATGCATTCGTAAAAGAATGGATAGGAACCGTACAATGGATAGCACAAAGTCCATATCGCAAATACCACAAGCGCAAAAACTGGTTTGTTGGCGTAGCTGCTTTTGATGTGAAAGAACTGATGCAATGGAACGTTAAGGATGTAAAGTTGGAAACCTGCCGCTCATCCGGCCCGGGCGGGCAAAACGTAAACAAGGTAGAAACTGCGGTACGTGGAACCCATTTGCCGTCTGGCTTGCAGGTAATGGCAATGGATACGCGATCACAATTAGGAAATAAAAAACTTTGCCTGGCCCGGCTGGAAGCCAAAATAATGGTTTGGCAAACCGAACAACTTATAGAACAACAACAGAGCCAATGGCAGGGGCATAATGCCTTGGAAAGGGGTAATCCGGTTAAAACGATAAAGGCCGAATTGCTTTAACTCTTGATGTTATTCAGACTGAAAAGCAGATCGCCTCATGATATTCGTGAGGCGGTCTTTATTGTATGCGATATATCATATTACTGTCACATTACCTCTTAGATTGGATGTATTTCTTGCAAAGGCTTGTAGCCATGCCCGAGTTGATCGACTTTAATAAATTTAGTCACCGTGATCCTTATCGACCATGTTAATTATTAACTCATCAATTTTATCGAATGGATAAACCGATTTGTTAACGTTTATAAAGACCAGTAGATTGAGCAGCGTCAACCGATTGTTGAGAAAGGTTACTTCTTAGCTTTATTAACATTGATTAGTTCCCGATAATAAATTTCGGTCTGAACGGTTTGGCATTGTTTGATATGTTTTACCTCAAATCGCACGTTCCCTTGGCCGATTCCAGTAAAAATAGGTTTTGAAGCTGCAACATAGGTAAAACAATTGTTTTACCAGTACAAAAAAATACCCTGTAAGTTTTTGACTTACAGGGTATTATGCTGATTTTAAGTGATCCCGCTGGGATTCGAACCCAGGACCCCAACATTAAAAGTGTTATGCTCTACCAGCTGAGCTACGGAATCAAACTTTTAACTTTTTCGATTTAATTATCGTTTCCGTTTAAAGTGGTGCAAATATAGAAGTATTTGAAATAAGGTGCAAGCGTTTTTTTGAATTAATTTTTAAGTCTTTTTTAAGGTATTCATAGCCAATATACTACATTTTAAAAATGGCGATTTTACCACCATTCCCTGCAAGTAAAACTAATTTTCCGCGCTTCGCTTTACTGCAGACATTAAAACTTGCTTCATCGATCTTTGTCCATGTCTTGCCTCCATCGTGGGTGATATTGCTTCCAGAAGTGCCTGTAGAAAGAAATACGTCGCCTTTGATATGTTCGACGCAAGATTGAAATCCCGAAGGACCCTTTTGTGGAATATTAAAAAATGGAAAAGGACGTATTGGATATGTCGCCGCGATAGAATCCGTCTTTCGGTCATTTTCATAATCGCCGCCCACTATTATTCCTTGCCTCCTTCCAATTGCTATGGAGAAAGCTCCCTGGCTTGCTTTGTTATGGATAATTGGCAAATCAGCATAACTCCATATGTTATTATAAATGGAAAATGTAATCATTCTGCTATTTTTACCCCCTGAGACTATAAACAGGTTTTTACTGCTTATTCTTAAACAGGTACCACTGGCGGCAAAGCATGCTTCACCCGTTAGGGCATCCGGAAGATTTGATACCTTTGTCCATGTTTCGCCGCCATCTTTAGTTTCTAACAAAAAGAATTTGCTGTTTATAGGATCACCAAGAATATAGCCGTGCTGGTTATTAATGAAATCCATTGCATCAAAAAAATAGGCAGAATCGGTTTTATGATATTTTTCCTCCCAGGTTTTACCTCCATTAGTGGTTTTTAACACCAATGCGGGCGTACCAGAACTCATGATCACAGCCTCTTTATCTGAAAAAGCCTCTATATCTCTGAAGTCAGATTTTTCATGTCCTTTTACCTGTTCCCAAATCCAGGTTTTTCCGCCATCATTGGTTGTAGCTATATAACCTTTACTTCCGC
The DNA here is from genome assembly GCF_031456535.1 of Mucilaginibacter pocheonensis. Taxonomy (NCBI): domain Bacteria; kingdom Pseudomonadati; phylum Bacteroidota; class Sphingobacteriia; order Sphingobacteriales; family Sphingobacteriaceae; genus Mucilaginibacter; species Mucilaginibacter pocheonensis. Next base: position 913,339 of record NZ_JAVDUU010000004.1, on the reverse strand, counting down.
TTATCCACGCTGTTTTATCATCGACTACTGACAGCCCTCTGATGTTGGAAGGTTTATTATTATCTGTGAGTATGATATTTTGGGCATATACATCGAAAGTAAATAGGGAGATTATAAAAAATAATGTGCTAAAAATAAGCGGGTTTCGATTTGTCATTTGCGGTTGAATAAAAAGCAAGTGTTATCGAAATTAATTTTAAATAGGGTAACGAACAACTTTAACTCAAATTTTGTATTATTTAGTTTCCAATTTGATGGAAACAATTATATTTGCACGCTTATTTAAATAATACTTGTAGCATGAAATAAGGGTTTGGCCTCATTATTCAAATTGCAGTATAAAGTTAAGCCCGGATGGCGAAATTGGTAAACGTTGCGGTCTCAGAAGCCGTTGAGAATTGTCTCTTGAGAGTTCGAGTCTCTCTTCGGGCACGCCTGATGTAAAATTGATCGTCTTAAATTGCACTGTTCATCCAAAATGGACAAAATTTAAGATGATCAATTTCAAGAAGCCCAGGTGGCGAAATTGGTAGACGCACCATCTTGAGGGGGTGGCATTCGCAAGGATGTACGAGTTCGAATCTCGTTCTGGGCACTTCGAGACGGTCAGATGGCCGAAAACAGGATTATCCTGGCGAAAATTAGTCTATTTTAATTATCGTCAATTGTGTATTATTGAATTTGGCAGCTACTTCGGTGAAAGAACTCCAATATGAGCCGAAAATTTCACTTGTATAAGAAAGACAATATAAATCTGTTACTGCATCCTGCATACCATGAATAGTTATTCTGCTATTTTCCTTTCTGTTAATTATTATTTTTGAATTTCCAAAAGTCGAGATAATTTTTTTTTCAACCTCATGATCATCGGAGCATAAAAAAAATGTTGTTTTTTCTTCGGTGATTAATTTTTTCTCTATTGCTTTTATAAATAATTCTATTGGACTTTTTTCTATCGAAATTACATTGTCAGTTCGTCTTATATGTACACCTACAACGAGTTGATTGAAGTTTTTCGTTATTAAATTAATTTTATCTTTGATTTTTTTTATCGGAATAAGATATTTAAATGATGGTATGTTGTCACCAAACTCCTGACAAGTTTGTATATAAATGTTTTTATCTTTTTGGGCTGATAATATGCTTAATATATTAATACCAATCCAAGTATTTGATGGAAAGTTACCCTCGATGATGCAATAATCAATACCAATTAACTTGTTTCTTAGGGAGAATAGAGTTCTTTTAATTAGCCCAACTTCATTTGACGGTTTTAGGTAGCGATAGGAGATTGGTTTAGAGATTATCTTGAATGCATCTGAGTTTTCAAATAATAAGTCAAATGGGCAATTTAATTCATAATTTTCATTCCATATTATGGTTAGGTCTGTATTTAGTATGCCTTTAAGCCATATGCCAGATGCAATTACTCGCATTCGATTTGCTAAGCCTCCAATTGGTTCAATAATAATCATTCATCAAATATAAAAGCCCTGATAATTCGCTATTATTTTGCTTGGCAGACAGTATTTTAAAACTACTGGCCTTATTTAACACTGTATAAAGATTAAGTTAAATTTGATAATCTATTATGCTTGAAGAATGTAACTTTTCATTTTTATTTAGCTTTAAGTTCATGCACTTCTTGCTGCAATAAAACTACTTTGGTTTGATGCAGCAACATTATCCAGTTTCATATAAATGGCATTATTGGCAAATTGCGATGTGTTGGAAGTTTCCATAAAAATTCGGTTACTGATTGCAGTATTCAAAAATTCGTAAGTGTAAGCAGTAGGCTTTCCATTCCACCCCCACCGTTTATTTACTGCATCATAATACTGAGGTATAATCGCTGGCGGTGTAGGCGTCAATGATGGATTAGGCGACTTTTTCATCCATGCCATAATGTTATGCAGTACAGACGATGTCAAAAGCAATGTATCATGGCCAAAGCCAGCCGCCTCATGCATGTAATAATTTCGGCCGGTGTTCAGCGCACCTTTGTAAAGCGTTCGCGTCCATCCTATGTATGGATCTGTTGTTCCCTGTGCAAAATAGGTTGGTATGTTGTTTTCATTGTATGACGTATCGCTAAAATTAGTATAAATGCGCTGATAGGGATTATATCCAAATGTCGCTTTATAGCAACTATCTACACTTTGGGTAAAGTTATATGCCGTTTGTATGGTATTACCGGCAGAAAGTCCTATAGCGGCGTTATAATAACCGTATAAGTTAACTACCGGGGTAATGCCAAATGACGTTTCCCAATTTTTTTATACTTTCAACAGGGCTGAATACTGCATTGATAATAAATTTGCCAAGGCTTGCAAATACGCTGTTGACTTTCTCCACAACCACTCCTATGGCTGCTAACGCCCCCCTTAACCTTTTACTACCTTCGGTGGTATTTGTAAGATATTCCGCAACAGATTGCAGAACCAGAACAAGTAAACCAAAGCCTGTAGCTTTTATTGCACCGCCAACGCTTTGAAAGCCAGTTTTTACAACTTCCAAACCGGTTTTCATGGCGTTGAACCCAGATGAAACAGAGCCTAAAACCGGACCGAAAGAACCTGCGCCTTCTTTAAGTTTATCAAACGATGATTTAAATGCATTAACCGACCCTTTATGAAAATCAAAGGCTTCTTTGCTTTTGGTTACAGCAGCTGTTTGTGAGCCTACTACGTTGGTTAGCGAAACAATATTTACCTGAAGCTGCTGCACCAGCGCTGTTGACACACCTTGACTTTGGGTAAGCCTGTTATAGGCCATAGTTAGTGCGGCCAGCAACGCTATATTTTGCTGGGCAGAGCCATTATAGGCGTTAAGTGCCTGCATGCCTTTATTAATTTCATCGGTAATGTTTTTTAAACTACTCTTTGTTTTATCAATTTGACTGGCAAGCGATTGATAAGCGTTGCTGTTTTTTTTGGTGCCCGCGGTTAGGGCATCCTGCTTACTGATTAGCGTTTGTAACGTTTGATTTAGTGCCGCTGCATCCTGCTTTAGTTGATTTGTTATGAGCTCAACTTGCTTTAAAACGTCTTGATTATTTCCTGTCATAAATTTTTATGTTTAATATGATAATTGGCATACTTAATGTTTTTAAAGAGCAAAACTTAAGTTTTGCTCTTTAACGTTAATTGTAGCATTGGATATTATTTTTTAGTAGTAAACAAATCAATTTCGTTGAATTTGCCATCCTGTGCATATATGTAATAATCGCTATCAGCTAATGTATAACCTGCTGGCATTTCAAATTTTAAGTAATGTTTCCTTATCAGTTTAAAATTTGGTTTTATGGCATACCAATGTCGTCCAAACCCTCCATACTCTTCTACACTGTCTTTTTTTATATAAGTACCTAAAAAGCCGGTTTTATATTTTAATAAGCTATCCTGATAAAATACACCGGGCGCAGTAAGCATTTCAGATTTTAATGACGAGTCTAAATTCATTTTCAACTTATCCTTTTTCCATTCGGCAATTTTCATCCGGTTTATATCGCCGCTATTTATAGGTCTAATTAAGCGAAACAAAAAAACCATATTTGAAGCGGTATCAGTAACCACATGTTTTTCCGCGTATAGTTTATCACCTGGTTTAACCTTATCCCAGGTGTCTTCATAGCCGTTATTAAATATCCATACAAATAACTGTATAATTAAAAACAACGCAATCACTGCTGCCAAAGCGCCATAAAAAAGCACGTTGAGTAAGCCATATCTGTTAACAAGTCTGTTAAAAAGGCTGTAAGAAATTACGCCGCCCGCTATGTTTTCAATATTATTAAAATCTGCCATAAGGTTGTTTAGGTTTTGCTAATTTTATTGGTAAATGTAAAGAAATAAAAAACATTCACAAAAAATAACTTCAATATTTTATCCCAGTTTATCAACTCCGGTCGATTAAATTTCTGTAGTCTGAGACTACCGGCATAATCGTCCGGAGTCGGAGAATCGGACAGCGGGGGGGGGAAGAAGACTCAAGTCTTGCTCTTTAACGTTAATTGTAGCATTGGATGTTATTTTTTAGTAGTAAACAAATCAATTTCGTTGAATTTGCCATCCTGTGCACTTATGTAATAATCGCTATCAGCTAATGTATAGCCTGCTGGCATTTCAAATTTTAAGTAATGTTTCCTGATCAGTTTAAAATTTGGTTTTATGGCATACCAATGTTGTCCAAATCCTCCATACTCTTCTACACTGTCTTTTTTAATATAGGTACCTAAAAAGCCGGTTTTATATTTTAGTAAGCTATCCTGATAAAATATGCCTGGTGCGGTTAGCATTTTAGATTTTAATGACGAGTCTATTTTCATTTTCAACTTATCCTTTTTCCATTCGGCAATTTTCATCCGGTCTATATCGTCGCTATTTATAGGCCTAATTAAGCGAAATAAAAAAACCATTCTTGAAGCGGTATCAGTAACCACACGTTTTTCCGCGTATAGTTTATCACCCGGCTTAACTTTATCCCAAGTGTCTTCATAGCCGTTATTAAATATCCATACAAATAACTGTATAATTAAAAACAGCGCAATTACCAAACTCAGCGCACCATAAAAAAGCACGTTGAGTAAACCGTATCTGTTAACGAGTCTGTTAAAAAGGCTGTAAGAAATTACGCTGCCAGCTATGTTTTCAATATCATCAAGATCAGCCATAAGGTTGTTTAGGTTTTGCTAATTTTATTGGTAAATATAAAAAATGAAAAGTAATTACAAAAAATAAATTCAATATTTTATCCCGGTTTATCAACTCCGATCGATTAAATTTCTGTAGTCTGAAGACTACCGGCATAATCGTCCGAAGTCGGAGACTTCGGACAGCGGAGTTTTTCAAAGCATCCATCGTATCTTTGTATTCTTTCGCTTTTTTAATGTCATCGTCGGTAATACCAACATCGGTATTTTGATTGGTCATATATCTTATATTTAATGTTTTAAATGCCGTTTGGCATAATTGATGAGAGTTTTATAAAGAACAATTATTCTTTATAATTAAAAAATCGAGGTTTGGCTGTCGGTAGTTTGATAAGTATATATATAATAACAAGTATCTGCAATTACATAATTGTCAGGTATTTTGTCAGGATTATTGACTTTATCAATCATCTGCACAACTGGCTTAATTGCATAAAGATACGGCTTATCGTTTACTGACATTCTTTTAATATAATCACCTATATAGGTGGTTTTATATCTAAGTAATCTTTTAATTATTATAGCATCTCCCGTAGTAACAATTTTTAAAGGGGCAGATGGATTGAACTTTTTCTTAAACTCTGCCTTTTTTGACGAATCAATATTTAAATTATCAATTTCTGCTAAGGTCATTGGCCTTACTAACTTATAGATATCTATGTTAAAATCATGACTCACGCGGTCATCTGCTGCATAAAGTTTGTCTCCCTTATTTAAATGCACTGGTACAAATGTCATATAAGCTGCAATGAAATATGCTTTTTCGTAAAAGCAAAGGCTAAGAAAAAGTAAAACGCTAACAATGGTTATTATCAGCCTTTTGCGTTTGGCTTTATTATTAGATTTTTGTTGTTGCATGGTGGTGTTTAGGCTTGAATGCTAATTTTTTTAGTAAAAATAAGCAATAGATTGATCAATTGCAAAAAGCAATCAAAAAAAATAAATTCACTGTTTTATTTCAGTTTATCAACTCCGATCGATTAAATTTCTGTAGTCTGAAGACTACCGGCATAATCGTCCGAAGTCGGAGACTTCGAACAGCGAGGGGGAGGTAAATGAAATCATAAAAATCAATGTTTTTGACTATTTTTTATGAAACTCCTTTACTTCTTTATTTGTAACGTTACCTGCTGAAATGTAAACCTTATCTTTTACAAGTACGTAATTATCTGGTATTTTAGGCAAACCAGAACTATAATACTCCTTGATTAAAGCATTCTTATTAGCTGTAATTTCATAATAAACAAAATTTATCCTGTATATATCACGATTGTAGTGATCAATTAATTTATGAGAAACCCGGTTTAAAACGGTACCAACATAAGCAGTTTTATATTTATATAGGCTATCATTAATTAAACCATCATCAGACATTACCATGAATGGCTCTAAGGATGGGTCTATTTTTGATTTCAACCGATCTTTATCAGTTGTACTAATGGTCATTTGATCAAGGTCAGTTGCTGTTAAGGGCCGAGCAATTTTGTAAATGACTATTGCATCTGATTTGTTGCTGTTTACAAAGGTGCCTAATGCATAAAGTTTATCACCAGGTTTATAATGACTTACGTTTAGATGATAAACACTATAACCCAATATTATTTTATAATTGTATGCTACAACACTTAATAACAATACAATTATGCCTATAATTAATATTCTGCGTTTATTTTTAATTAATGTAGTACTATTAGATTGTTTTACTAATCTTGCGTTTTTCAAATGGATTATAGAGTTTAGGTGTTGCTAATTTTTTTAGTAAAAATAAACAATAAATTAGTCAATTGCAAAAAGTAATCAAAAAAAATAAATTCACTGTTTTATCTCAGTTTATCAACTCCATTGAATTAAATTTATGTAGTCTGAAGACTACCAGCATAGTCGTCTGAAATCGGAGAATCGGACAGCGCCAGTCGTTTAATTCTCCTATCTGCTGTTCGAAGTCTCTGACTTCGAACAGCGAACATTCCCCATGGTTATTTCGATGAGCAAGGATTGGGTTGAGCAGGGTGCGAAGAGAAATCTTGTACGGCTCGACTACCACACGTATAAGATTTCTCACCCTTGCCTTTCACTGCCCCCGCCCCTCAAGGGTTCGAAATGACATTTGTTTTTTTATTACCATTCCTAGTTGTCATTTCGATGAGCAAGGATTGGGTTGAGCAGGGTGCGAAGAGAAATCTTGTACGGCTCGACTACCACACGTATAAGATTTCTCACCCTTGCCTTTCACTGCCCCCTCCCCTCAAGGGTTCGAAATGACATTTGTTTTTTTATTACCATTCCTAGTTGTCATTTCGATGAGCAAGGATTGGGTTGAGCAGGGTGCGAAGAGAAATCTTGTACGACTTGATTTACCACACGTATAAAATTTCTCACCCTTGCCTTTCACTGCCCCCGCCCCTCAAGGGTTCGAAATGACAATCGTTTTTTTATTACCATTCTCTCCGCTGTTCGAAGTTAGAGACTTCGAACTATTATTCCAGTAGTTTCCAACTACCGGTGCCAGAAGCCTGGTTAAATCGTTTTACGGTAGTCAGAGACTATCAGCATATTTAATCCGAAGTCGGAGAATCGGACAGCGGGAGAGATAACATATGGCTTATTCTCTTAACCCAGTTTCACCAGCTCCACCTTGGTAGGTTGTCCCTTGCGCCAGCTATCAATTTTGTTGATGTAGTAATAGGCGCTGTCCTGCTCCAGGTAAACGGGGATCAGCAGGTTAAGCTCCAGGATATCGCGCGGGGTAAGCAAAATGTAGCGTACCACCTTTTTGGTTTGCCTGAGTATTTTTTCGAGCTCGGGGTAGTACGTTGTGCGCAGATCGTCCCACAGCAGGCTATGTTCGGCCCCGGTCTTATTAAAATAGGGTACTGATATTACATCGTTTACCGTAATGTGGTTGTCGCCATCGGTAAAGGTAACGGAGGGTGAGCCGCTTTGATTGCGCAGATCCATCTTCTGGTCAACCAATATCCGTGGCTGTGTACCGATGGTGAAATCAACGGCATCGGCATCCTGCGTGGTATCAACCTTTAAAATTTGTGCAATACTGTCGCCTATGTAGGGCCGGGAAAGGGTAGGGGCAAACTGGCTCTCAAACAAGGTAGTTGTTAAAGGCAAGGTTTTATCTGCCACGCTGATCTGCGAGTTGCCAAAATTTTTGGGTAAAATGGCATCGTCTTCCTTAGAGGTCATGGTGTTTACCTGGGCATAGCTGCCCAACTGAAAAGAAACGGTTTTGCCCTGGTTTAGGCACTGCTTTGTCCAGTTTACGGCCAAGGGGATATTATTCACAATATCACGAAAGGAGGAGAACGTAACCGTACGCGTGGTATTATCAGTTTGGCAAATGATGCCGAACCGCTGCAGGGTGTCTTTCAGCAGGTCTTTTTGTGTAATATCCGGAAAGATGCGCTCGCATTGTATTTCCTGCCCATACAATACATTTTGGTTTTTGGCTTTAATGCTTAATGATGCCCCGGTATAAAGCGTGAACACCTCGGGCTCGCCCCCAAAAAATTCCCAGCGTACCGATACCTTATACCCGGGTTGAAAATCAATGTCTGCTGATATTGTTTTAACACCAAAGGTAAATTGCCCTTCTAAACCACCACCGCTGGTGCCATCAACCCTTGTCCAGTTTGAAAGATCATAGTTTAACGGATACTGCAGATATTGCCCGTTGGGCAAGTCAAGCCGTATAATGATGTTGATGTTTGAAGGGATCCTGTCGTTTTTTTTACCCCTGAAATAAAACCGCGGAATGGTGACCAGCACCTGTCCGGTAAATACATATTTTGATGTAAAGGTAGTGCCGTCAAACTGTCCCTGTTTGTTGTTTTTAATATCGCCGAATGAAAAAGTACCCTTGCCAAACGGATCAGAAATGGCATAGTGCCGAACGCTTTTATCAATGGTGGTATAAGCCAGCATGCCCAGGTCATCGGGTTGGGTTTGATAATCGGTGCCATGTTCAAAAGTGTCATTTGCAAACTGCACAATTAGTTTATCATACATAGGCTGTTTCAGCAAAAATGATTCGGGGTTAATTTTATAACCCGTGGTTTTCGCAAACAGTTCGATAGCCGTTTTCAGGAAAAAACCCGGGCGCAGGTATCGTACGTTAATGCTGGTATCATTTTTAAAGTCGACGGGTATTTTACCATAGTCAACCACAGGCCATATATAGCCACTGGTGTTTATTTGCGAGTGGGCCACATTACTCACATTCCAGATGTGCTGATAGGGTTCAAATACCTTCTTTTTTCCTATATCGGTATTGCTATCGCCCATATCATAAATGTTTACATCAAGGGAGTCAAAAAAATCAACGTTACCGCTTAATACGGTTATGCTGGCGGTATCCTGCTCTATAAGGTTAAGTTGAGCAATGGCGCTGGGAACTATCTCCAGCCCGTCCTGAATGATCCTGGCTTCGTAATTATCATAAGGCAGACTGGTGGTAAAGGCCACATCATCAGGAAAACCAAGTATTTGCCGGTTGCGCTGGGTTAGGGGCAGCTTAAACTGGTTGCTGGTGTTGCCCTGCTGATTCTTCACGTCGGCCAGGTTATTGATCTGGAAGGTGAGGGCAATAGGGCTGTCGTCGCTAAGGTCAACCAACTGGTTGTTAAGGTATAGTTGTATCTGGTCCATGGGTTTTTGATTTCGGAATTCGGATGTTCGATTTCGGATTCGCAAAAATTTAGTGATTTTCGAATTGTCTAAAGCCGAAATCGAACATCCGAAATCCCAAATATCCTTACTGTGTTTGTATATTGATAGATGGCATGTTGAACGTTACGCTGAACGGCGCGCGGCCGTTGCGGCTTTCATACTCGCTGTAGGTGGCGGTATTGATAACAATGGTTTGCCATTTTACCGGGTTTTTGTTCACCAGCATTTGTACTTTGGGCGAGTATTTGATGGATTGCAGGCCCTTGATGTCATTAACGGAAAGGTCCTCGGCCATCACCTTCATTTTTTGCCCCGCCGTTTTGCTGATCACTTCTTCAATACCGGTTTGATTTTCCCAGTCGCTCACAAAGTTCTTAATAATCACGGCGTTCTGTACATCAAGACTAACAATAGCAAATGTTTTACCCGAGCTGGTACCTCCCTGGTTAACAACTATATGCCTGTTTGAAAAATAATTTTGCATAAAAAGGACCGATCCCCCCCAGGCCGTGAAAAGGCGGGGCATTAATATCATTCATCATGGTATTTATTGTTATAGTTACTGTGAGTTTTGTAATTTCTATCAGCGTTACATTACCTGATCAGATCAGGCAGAATAGACTAACGCTTTTATGTGAAAAATGCCATTTGGCATAAATGTATTCAAATATACTAAAATTATTAGTTATTAGCAAAATAAATTTGATAATTTATTTAACAGGCAAGTGTCTTGCAAAAGCATTTGCCAAGGTGCAAAAACGACTTTGATACAGGTTTGTAAAGGTTAAAATATAACCTCTTTTTCGCTCCCTGCGGGGAGGGGCCCGCTATTTATAATTTCAACTTTTAGCGTATTGTCGGTTTGTGCCGCCGGTTTGTTCACGGTATGTTTATCGTTCCAGCCCATGGTTTTAAGTGCAAATATAACCCCGGTTGGAGTTTGGTAGAGCCGTGCTTCATAAGCGGCTTCCACACGCAGGCGCGCCCGTTTAAGTATATGGGCATGTTTTCCGGTGTCTTCATAGGCCTCAAACTCCTGTTTGCTGGTAAACCCCAGAAACAGGGCCAGACCTGCAATAGTGGCGGGTTCGCCATCCCAAAGCTTCTGCTCCCTGGCAATTCTTTTTTTGCCGGCCGCTGTTTTTTGTTCCGGGGGATATTTGCCGTCGATGTATATAAAATATCGATCGATACGCTTGGTAAGCACCCCGGCTGTTTTTAAAAAATATGGATTTGTTTTCATTATGAATTAAATGACGTTTGGCATAATTAGTATCAAATGTAGGGAATATATTTTATAAATGCTAATTTTTTTGGTAAAATATTTTGGGCGGCATAAACAGATGCAGGCTGACGGCAGGTTTGCTTTGAATTGTGTGTATAGCGGAGCATTTGTAGAATAAAAAAGCAAAATATTTTTGTTTTAAATAGAAAATAATTACATTTGTGTATGAGCAAAGAAATTAAAAACCAAGGAACAGGAGTTGGTGCCAAACGTGCCGCGCCACGCCCGTATGTAATGCCCGAAACCACATCCGTACCAATGGTAAATGATCTTTTGGAGCCTTATGAAGTTTATTTTAAATCGCCCCTTGCTAAATTGGGCGCTATAAAACAAGGTTTGCACGCTGATGCCATTACTGATTTGCTGCAGGTTACCGGCGCTACGCAAATTGATATAGCCAGGTGGCTTGATATTACCGAGCCTACACTGCGTAAACATATACAAGGTTCGCGTGAGTTAAACCGTGGTTTAAGTGAGCATATTATACAGCTTTTTGAACTTTTTGATAAAGGCCTTGATACCTTCGGCTCGCTCGATGAATTTAAAAGCTGGCTTAAAAACTATAACCCCGGCATAGATGCCATACCTTTTGAACTATTAGATACACTTACCGGTATAAGTATAGTGTTAAACCAGCTCATCCGTATTGATTACGGGGTATTGGCTTAATCAGCTATGGGTTTTGAGTAATGAGTTATAAGTTTTTATTTTTTTAAAACTTATAACCTGTAATTGGTAATACTGCTCAAAACTCATTATTCAAACTTATTACTCATAACGCAGCGCAAATTTGAACGTTTACAGGATAAGCCAAACCAAGTACGCCCATGACCGTAAAGGTTCAGGAGTTGACGGACGATGGAACTCGCAGGGGCAATATGTTATTTATACTGGCGGATCGCTGGCGCTTTCATGCCTGGAGAAACTTGTTCATACACCCGGTACGGCATTATACAGCGGCGATTTTTCGGTGATTACCTTACATATACCAGATACCTTACCTGTTTTTGAACTTACCATAACCAAGCTGGCCAAGCTTAATGCCAACTGGCACAAAGTGATCAATTACCCCATTACCCAGCTTTTAGGCGATACCTGGCTACGAAAAATGGAAACCGCCGTTTTAAAGGTCCCTTCGGCCATTATTGATATGGAATATAATTACCTGCTTAATCCGGCCCATCCCGATTTTGAAAAAATAAAGATCAGCAGCGTAAGTAAATTTGCCTTTGACCCCAGGTTAAAAGCCCATTAACAAATTGGGTTAAAACAGATAATTCAGGTTATTATTTGGATATTTATTTTATAATTGCATTTCTGAGCCTTTATAAAAGGATAAGATTATAATGCGTATAAAAAAAATATTTACCGGGGCCTTTATTTTTACAGCTTTATTGTTTGGTAATACAAAGCTACTTGCCCAGGATAAAAGATATATACCTTTAGGGCATACCAAGTATAAAGACACGCTGCTGGTTGCCCATCCGGATACTACTTTTGAGAAGGATCTGTTTGATGTAATAAAATTAATTTTTGATAAAAACTATAAGCAAGGGAAGGCAGATTCTGTAACCACCAAGCCGGTGATATCTGTTGTGCCGGCGGTAGGGTACACCCTGCAAACCTCCCTGGCAGGCACGCTATCCGGCAATGTGGTTTTTCGCACAGCTCCCAACACCCGCATATCAACAATTACCGCTAATCCCGCCTATACTCAAAAAAAGCAGGTGATCATACCATTGCAATCAAACATCTGGACAAAAGACAACCAGTATGATTTTATTGGCGATTTCCGGTTTTATAAATATCCGCAAAGCAGCTTTGGTTTGGGCAGTAACTCTGACCTGGCTAATGAAAATCCACTTGATTATACTTTTTTTCGTTTTTATGAAACCGTGTTAAGGCATATAGCCGGTAATTTTTACGCGGGCCTGGGGTATATTTTTGACGACCGCTGGAACATGTCGGAAAAAGGACAGGCCAATGGCCAGATCTCCGACTTTGAAAAATACGGACCCACCAGGCGTTCCATCTCAACAGGCATCACCTTCAGCGCTTTGTTTGATAGCCGCGATAATTCAATAAATGCCTCGCGCGGTTTTTACACTTCTTTGCAATACCGCGATAATTATACCTTTTTGGGTAGCACAACAGCATGGAGATCCTTAATTATTGATATACGTAAATACTATAAATTTCCTGAAACATCAGATAATATATTGGCTTTTTGGTCGTACAACTGGCTGGTGCTCAATGGCAGGCCCGCATACCTCGATCTGCCGGCAACAGGTCACGACCCTGGGAATACTACAGGTCGGGGGTATATCCAGGGCCGGTTTAGGGGCGCGCAAATGGTATATTTAGAAAGTGAATACCGTTTTAAGTTAACCCGCAACGGTTTGTTGGGAGGAGTAGCCTTTATAAACGCGCAATCTTTTTCGGCAGCGCCCGGCACACGCCTGCAAGGTATACAACAAGGCTTCGGCCCGGGATTGCGTATTAAGCTCAACAAGGTTTCAAAAACAAACATAGCTATTGATTATGGTTTCGGCCGCGAAAGCTCAAGAGGGTTGTTTATAAACGTAGGGGAGGTTTTTTAGCAATCTGCAGCAGTTGGTTGGTTTACACTTTGGGCAAAGTTTTTATAGGGCATATCGACCTTTATTTTTTTGTTATATTTATTAAAGAAAATGTCGTTTTGTAAAAAGCAAACATTATTTCAATAATGTTTATCAGTTGTAAAAAAGTGTTAAATATTTGTTTAATTTAAATGCGCGAATGAATTTTTTAATTATTTATTATTAGATTTAGCCATCTGATTGCCTATGAACAACGTTCGGTTTACAAAGTGGCTCATTTCCCTTACTTTACTCCTTTCGGTGGCGGTATCCTCGTGCCAAAAAGACGATAACGTAAAGGGCATGGATACAGTTAAACAAACGGCCGTAGCTGATAGTGTTTCGACATTAAGCGTTACTAACGCTCCCGGTAATTTCTTGGCAGGCAAAGGTACGCTTAAAGTCACTATTGAAGATTCCACTTATACTTTTGATGCAGCTACTGATTCTGTGGCATTTATCAATGTCCATACCGACGATAGCAAGTATTTTGGTATTACAGCTATAAACAAAGCCCATACGATGAGCTTTGGTATCAGTTCCGTAGGTTTTGCAGCCACCAATGTAAATAGCAAAGTAGCTGGTAGTCAACTTCTTTTTAAAGTTGATGATAAAAAACCAGTTTTGCAGTATACACTTACCCGTTATGCTGACCAGGAGGAATCAGGTAAAATAAGCCTTGAAAAATATAACAGCGAAAATATAATAGCCAAAGGCACCTTCTTTACTTTTTTAGCTAAGGACGATAAAGCAAATTCCCCTTTTTATCGTGTTGAAGGCAGTTTTGAGCTCCAGCTTAAATAATTGCTTACTAAATTATAATGAAAATTGGGGAGGGTAAAACAAGTGAACCCCACTGCGTAATTTGAAGGTAAAAAAGCCGGTAATATCTGCCCGTTGCTCTGAAGATAGCCTTAATTTGCTCATTTTTTCGTATCTTTATGCAAATTTTAATATATTGATGAAAGTATTTATTGCAGGGCTTCCTTTAGAAGTAGATGAAGCCGAATTAACAGCAGTTTTTGGTGATTTTGGGCCGGTTAAATCCCTTAGGATCATTAAAGATCGCGAAACAAAGGAGAGTAGGGGCTTTGGGTTTGTTGAAATGGTTAATGATAATGAAGCGAAAGAGGCGATAAGGTGTATGAATGGAGCAAGTTATTATGGTCGCAGAATTACAGTTAACGTAGCCGAAGATAAAGGACCGGGTTTTAATACCGGTGGCGCCAATGGCGGTGGCAAAGGTGGTTTCAGACGTAACTAAGAGCTGATAAATTTATTCTTCTTAAAGTATATAAAGCCGGCCAAGTCCGGCTTTTTTTGTGAAATAAGATCAATTTTAACAATAATCTTAGCTGATTAATGGGCGTTTTGTTTAAAATAATAAACCAGGTTGGTGAGAAGCCTGGTTCGATATTAATTATTACGGGTGATCTTATTAAGGTTGATAAACAGCGTTAACATGCCTGGATCAGGCCAGGGTTTTGGCATGGGGTATATTAACGGTATTTAACAAAAAATCGAGTTTTAAATTTAATTCATTAAGAGGTATTTCGCCATTTTCAAAAGCTGTGGTGAGCAGGTCAAGCTCCCGGGTAATATCTGGCGTGCCTGATGGATAACTATTGTTGTTGATCTTACTAAGTTGCTGCTGATTCTCTAATGCATTGATTTTGTACTCGGCCACTGTAAGCAGATAAAGGTGCTGTACATCATTTGTGTACAAGTGATCATTTAGTTTACTTTCCTGTTGCTTATTAAATGCAACTAAAATTATAGCGGCAATAATGGCTATAATCACAAGCATCATGATAGGTTCCATCTTTTAGTTATTATAATTTAGGTAACCACATGCCAGGGGGCATTGGTTGTTTATTAAAATAAATATATGAGTATTATATTTTATTTTTTGCTATAGTGTTGATAAGTCGGTTAAATGTTAATAAATATTTAATATATAGTTAATGATTTCAAGTTTGAACGTTGGATCTGGCTGTTTAACCTAACTACTTCCTGGTTTTTAACTGGATGATTATTACCCGAAGCATCAAAATCAAAACAGCGTAAAATGCAATGTTTTGCAATTTGTTGCCTACGCTAAATTGATCAATAAAATACAAAGCTTTAGCTGTCATGCGGGTAAGGTTGAGTTCAATTAAACAGTCTATTTGTTGTTTTATTGCATTTAATTAATGATTATGTTTTTTGTGTATGTCTTTTACGAGGCATAATTTTTTTATGTCGGCAATTTTGATGCTAAAAGGAGCATATTTAAGCCGGTTGCCAATCATTTCTGTAGTATTATCCGAGTGGGCAATAACCTCGTCGGGATTATCGCCAGCCAGTAAACGTTTGTACATGCGGTACTCGCCCCATTCAATATAATATACCTCCCCGGGTAGTATTTTTTTATCATGTATTACCTTCAAAGCTACCCAACAGCCATTTTCAAGATATGGATACATGGAATGACCCCAAACGGGTAATGCAAAGTCGCAATCCTCAATTCCGGGAAAATTCATGCGACCAACCGGCATAGAATCATTAATGTCATTATAAACTTCCACACCTGAGGCGGTAGCTGAAATTTCATACATCGGGATGCCTTCTTCTGTTTTATTTACTGTATTATTTTCTGTAGTGGTGGCTTGTTTCTTGCCTGTTATGAAATCTCTGTATTTTTCTTTAAAAATTCTGAGTTTCTCTGGATCGATATTTTGCCGGCTTTTAACAATTTCGGTAATTGAACTTGGTGAGTTAAAGCCAAGTGCCTCTGCCAATTGTGCATTCCCCATAAATGCTTTTCCCTTCAATTGGTTATAAAGGATAATAAACTCCAGGGTTTCCGGGCGAACTGTCTTTATTTTATTGGGTTTTGGTGTATCATCCATGATAAAGAAATTTATTTAATTTTTTCTTGATTATAATAAAGATATTTCTGTATATTTGTTTCGTTGATTATGCTAATGTACTATAAATATAAACAAAAGCAAATATAATCACACAGAATTTAAAGAAATATTTATTACAGAAATCAATAATTAAAAATTATGCATATAGCTTACTCAGCCCTGCAACAACCAGAAGGAGATAACCAGTATTATAACTCACTAACGCCCGTTCCAGAACCTTTGTTACGATACCAGGCCTATCAGGCTGCCTGTATCAAATACCAGGAAGAAATTGCCGCTATACAGAAATATATGCCGGGCTGGATGCCGGCTTTTAAATAGCAATTGCTGTATTCGTAAACCTCTTTGAACCAAACAAACCAAACAAAATGATAAAAATCGCACAAAAACTAAAAGATCAATTATGGTGGCTCATTATATCAGTTGATTATGATTATAGCCGCATTGCTGTTGCCGACCACGACCTTACGGACGAAACGCTTACACTTTGGCTGGAAGATAAGCATGACTTTAAAAACTCACTTGATGAATGTCTTCAGGTTGATATTAAGGCGCGCGAATTTGCCAAAATAATTAAAACGGAAAATCTGAACAGCTATGAGGGAAGTAAGATGCATCCTACAAAAAACTTCATATACCAAGCCCGTGTCGAAATAAATTCTCCGTTAAAATGGTACCAGGACGATGCCGCTGTAATTGAACAACAATGGGCCCGTGATGCGGTATTAAAGGCAATACTTACCCAATTGGTTGAAACAGAGGCTGCAGGTATATATGATTAATGCCGATATCTCACGGCCTAACTATGCCAATCGGCATAGTTAGGCCGTGTTTAAGTAACTTATATAATCTCCCAAAGCATTACTAATTTGTTTAACAGGGGAATACGAAGGACCTGTTCTGTACAGAGCAGGTCCTTCGCTGTATTTTAGTTACTTCACCTTTACCTGTTGTTTTTCCGGTTGTTCCAGTTCTACCAGTTCATCAACTTCGCTTATAGCCTCGGCAGGCTGGCTTGCATAGTTGAGTTTACGGAAACGCCATTGGGCAAATGCGGGCTCCTGGAAGCGGTTTATCAGCTTAAAAAATTTCGGAAAATTATGTACTTCTTCCAATAATACACCCGTTACAATACCATTATTATCCAATATCTCGCGGATGGTATATTCTTTATCTTTAGTTATCCAGATCTCAAAATCCCGCCTTATCTCTTCGCTTTTTTCAGGGTCAATCCTGTCGTTTATGCAAATTACCTTATCTCCTGGTTTCATAATATTACAAGCTTTTAAAAGCTGTCTTTTTTATGTACAGCCGCACAATTTACAAAGTACCGGTTTTTAAACCGGAAATTAAAAGCCACTTTGTAAAAAATGAGCGCTCAAATGATTGGTTGCTGCTATGTCTATTGTTCTTTCAAATCAAAATTTGCGCAACTTATATATTAACAATATCGTAATAGCGTATATATCAAACACAAAGACCATGGATTTATTTTATTTTTTTCTGATCTTGGGATCTATAGCAGTTTACCTGATCTTGAGGTTTGATAAGCAGCAACGCCGCAAAGCAAATACCTTACTACATCAAACCAACGATGTACAGCCATTGTTTCTTATAAAAAGCTTAGAACAAAAACTTAGCAGGTTGAATGCGGTATTAGCAGTTAATACAACTGAAAGCGTAGTAGGGGATCGGCTAAAAAAGATAACCGCCGACTATAACCATGGCCATATTAATATACAAGCCTACAATAACCGGTTAAGTGAGTTATTGCGCGAAGCAGAAGCGCGCTGATTGTTTATAAATCAATAAGCAGCTTAGCTGATCTCAAAAAACAAATAAATATTTGCCGATTGAACAAATTGTTTATTATTGCAGTCATATATGTCTGACGAAGCTATAATAAAACGGTTAAAGGTGATTGTGAAGGAGTACGGCGGCCAGTTGGGTCTTGCCGGTGCTATTGGCGTTGATCAAGGCTTCATTAGTAAAGTGATCAACCAAAAGCAAGACATCAGTTACTATCTTATCCGTAAGCTTTGCTTTCAGCTCAAATATTCGCCTGAGTGGCTTATACTCGGGACGGGTGAAAAAAAGATAGATAAGCCCGAATCGGCTAAGCTGATCACCGAAATACAAATGATGCGCACCGAAGTGGATATTTTACACGCCCGTATGCGTGCCTATGAGATGGAGATTAAAGAGTTGCGCGATCAATTACATCTTGACAAAAAGGCCGGTTAACAGGTTTATCTCCAAAGCTGATTTAAATAACACTGTTCAATCCTAACCTGTTTAATTTTATTTGCAATACCTTGCTGCCACGGCCGCCGCATTTTTTGATCCCAGTTCTACAGCTTTATTAAAATCGGCGCAAGCTTCTGTTTTTTCATTAAGTGTAAATTTTGCAATGCCGCGTTGTAAATAAACGTCCCCGTTTTTAGGGGTTAAACTTATTGCAGTATTACAATCGTCAATGGCACCCTGGGCATCGTTAAGCATAATTTTCAACGCAGCAAGGTCTGTATATATATCAGCTCCGCTGGCGCCAACTTTTAAGGCACTCGCAAAATCGTCGGTTGCTCCTTGTTTATCGCCCAACTTGTTTTTGGCTACACTTATGTGTGCATAAGCTTTAGCATTGTTGGGGTTCAGGTATAACGCGTTATGAAAATCGTCAACGGCACCTGCATAATCTTTTATCGCCAGTTTAACATCGCCCCTTAATACAAATGCTTCGTCGCTTGAATAAATTGAAACAGCCTTATCCAGATCAGCAATTGCACCTTTATAGTTTTTTAATTTGGCTTTTATATGGCCCCGGTTTTGGTAAAGCACCGCTGATGTATCAGATATGGAATCAACTTTCAACGCGGTATTAAAATCGGCCAGGGCACCATTGTTATCTTCGGCAGCGGCGCGGCTCAAACCACGCTTCAGCAGCAATGAAATATTTCCTGGGTTTTTAGTAATACCAGCATCATAATCGGCCATAGCACCTTTCATATCACCGGCTGCTGCTTTAGCCGTGCCCCTAAAAAGATAAAAATCTGAATTTGCCGGATTTAAACCGATAGCAGTAGTAAAAAGCTGTATACCGTTATTGGTATATTTAAAAAAATCGGGTACTTTACCCAGCCGCATATAGGCGTCCTCGCGTTTAGGTGAAAGCTCTATTAGTTTTTCAAAGTCTTTTACGGCCCCGGCATGGTCATTTACCTTGTCTTTTTCAATACCGCGATTTAAGTAAGCATAAGTATAGGAAGCATTTATCCGGATGGCTGTGGTATAGTCGCGAATTGCAGCTTGCCTGTTGCCCATATTGCGGTAGGCATCACCGCGTACCAGATATGCTTCGTCGCTTTTGTTGTTAATATTTATTGCCAGTGTAAGATCGGCTATCACACCAGCGGTATCTTTTAAGGCCATTTTTGCTTTGCTGCGACTCACATATGCTTTTAAGCTTTTGGGATTCAACGTTACCGCGGTATCGGCATCAAGTTTGGCGCCCTGGTTATCATTTAGTTCCAGTTTAACGCCTGAACGGTTCTGATAAGCCTCCGGATTTTTGTTATCAAGTGCTATTGACCGGTTCAGATCTTCAAGGGCGCCGTTAAAATCTTTCAGGTTGGTTTTTACCAGGCTACGGTATAAATACACATCAGCTTTATTCTGAAATTGCGCTGCAGCTTTATTAAAGTAATCAAGAGCTCCTTTGTTGTCGCCCATATTACTCATGGCGTTGGCCGTGTAAAGAAATAGATTTTTAAGACCGGGATTTATTGCCGCGGCTTTTTTGTAATCATCAACTGCTCCTTTAAAATCGCCCTGATTGCTCCTGGCGTTAGCTCTGTAAAAATATGCCTCGGCATCCTGCGGGTCAAGTGTTAAGGTAGTGGTATAATCTGCAATGGCGCCGCGGTAATCATTTACATTAACCTTTGCGCCGGCACGATACCGGTATAGCTCCGCCTTTTTTGGGGTTAGTTTTATTGCCGCGTCATAATCATTAATGGCGCTGGTAAAATCGCCTTTGTTATTTTGAGCCAAACCTCTGAGCTCGTATAGTTCGGTATTATCTGCAGCAAATTTCAACGCTAAAGTAAAATCGGTAATGGCGCCGGCATAATCTTTTATGTTTGATTTTGCATTACCCCGGTATTGGTACATTTTGGCATTTTGCGGTTCAAGGGCAATGGCTTTGTCAAAATCGTTAATAGCGTTTTGATAATCGCCAATATTGCTTTCGGCATTGGCTTTGTAATAATAGGCGTTGGCAAAATTTGGCTTAAGACTTAACGCTTTGGCATAATCGGCAATGGCTGCCTTGTAATCCTTAATGTTTCCGTAAGCGTTTGCGCGATAAAAGTAAGCTTCGTCGCTTTTATCGTTGAGTTGTATGGCGAGGGTAAAATATTGTATGGCGGCTTTATATTCTTTTGCGTTGGCACTGGTATTTCCGTTTTGGATGTAAGTGCTAACTGTTTGGGCAAATGTGGATAACGGTAAAAAAATAAGAAACAAGAATTTTTTCATTTGCAAAAATAGGATTTAACGCATTCAGTTGAAAGCCGGCAGAATATAGCAAAGCTTATACCGGAATTAAAAATACATCAGGAGATTTGACTAACGGGCTTTTTTAACAAGCAGGAAAGGAAAACTTGGGGCATAAAAGCCCCAGTTATCAGTTTGGGTAAGTTAGGGGACGTGTTTAAGTAACGTATAGCAAATTGTATAAATTAAGTATAAGACGCCTCGTTGTGTTCGTCGGCATGGTGTTGATTGCGCTTTTTGTTGTATGCAATAACAGCAGTGCAAAGGAGGATGCAAAAGACCAGTGAAAGCTCTATAATCACATGTGTCATTGGTATACGGCCCTGGTTTTTCGAGAGCAAAATGCCTGCATCAGGAAGAAGCAACCCGAATAATGGGAAGCAAAAGAACATTCTCAATATTATTAATTTTTCCATAATTACTAACATTTAGTATGATAATGCTAAAGTACACATAATTTCTTTATTATTTAAATAATATAACTAAATATCTTGTGGTACTACTACAATTCGGCAACGCGATTGTTTTAATTTTTCAAAAAAAAAATAATTTAAACCCCAGTTACATGCAAAATAAACGGAACTGTTTAAAGATTACCAATTTTTTAGAGCTGTGAGCCGGGCGTTATTTTATTAACATTTTATATGATTGCCTACCCGGAATTGTTTAAATATTTAATATATTGATACAGGTTGAAAACTGTAGTTTTTTTTTATTTTTACGAGTAATGAACCCTAAACAATTTAACTACGGCAACAATGGCAATGCAACCCCTGGCGTTCGTTATTCTCCGGTACCTTATTATTTAAAAGCCTTATTTATAATAATATGTACGTGCATTTGCAGCATAAGCATAGCCCAACGACGGTCGCATGCCGCTTTGACTTATGGCGGTGGAGGAGGGGGCAGTAATTTTGATTCAGGCTATGGTGTTATGCTGGGTATGGCCTATGATGCGCCGCTGGGTAATTTAAAGGGAGTGTATAAGCCCGCGGTAGATTTTAATTTAGGCGTAGCCCGTTTTATGGATAAATTTACAGTAAGCTTCACATTGGGTTATCATGCCTATAAGCCTAAAAACGATACTACAAACACAGATGAGGTTGAAAATACCAACGTGGTTTATAGCAATTACAAGGTATATTCGGCGTATGCGGGAATAATTTATAACCTTAACCTGTCTGAAAGTGCGAGGCTTTACGGAGGGGCAAACCTGGGCCTGTATTATACCCATTATGCTTATACATTTGTTGCTAACAATGATTCTTTTATTGCTGATCTGCAGCAGCAGAACTTTTATATGGCTCCGCGTTTGGGGATCATTTTTGCGTTAACCAATACTATAGGATTAAGTTTCGAGTCAAAGTATAACTTTTTTTCACCCATCGGAAAGTCGGAAACAGAAAGCTCCGGTACATTTTATACGTCGGTAGCAGGACAGGCAGCCCTGACTTACAAATTTTAAAGGTGATATCAAGAATACGTGCAGTGAATTGACCTCCGGTTAATAGGCTTTATTTGTAAGGCTGTTCAAAAAACTCATCTACTTTTCTGTTAAATTCATCCTTGTGTTCAATCAATGTGGGATGACCAGAGTGTGGCACAATCCACAGATATGCTTTCGGGATGTTTTGAGAAATAAGCACAGTATGCTGAGTGGGGATAACGTCATGATCGCCGGCAATAATAAGCGAGGGGCATTTAATAGCCTTTAGGTCAGACAGCTTAATGTTGGGTTGAAACCAATCAAGCAGAAAAATTTTCCAATCATTTTTTTCCTTCGCTGTTTTAAACACCATATTTTTTTTGGCGTTATAATCTTTTTGTTCCTGTTTCCAGTATGATGGAACAATGCCGGTAGAATCGGGCCATAAATTGGCTCCGGTTGATGCCAGTTTTATTACTTTGCCCGGATGCCGCATAGCCAGTTCAAGTGCATTGATACCGCCATCGCTCCAACCAATAACATATGCCGAATCAATATGCATGGTATCAAGCAGGGTGGCAAAATCATCGGCCATCATCTCAAAACTTAATGAATCACGGTCATCACGTGATTTGCCGTGCGCCCTGCTGTCAACAGCAATAACTTTATATTTTTTTGCAAAATAGGGTATGTTATTTTCAAAGGCGCTAATGCTGCCACCATTGCCATGTATAAGCAATAGCGGTTTTCCCGTGCCATAAACTTCGGCGTACAACTTTATGCCATGTATGTCATAATATTTACCTGCCTCGGGGTTATTGCCGTATGATATTTTTTTTTCGCGATTGCATCCAATTTGTATGAGCCCCAGGCAAATAAACAGGATCGATAATGATTTTTGGATCTGCATAAAGGTTAATGGTTGTAATATGATTAAAAGTAAATATGTAGTTAAAGCTGCTAAACTGCGCCACCGTTTAACAAAATAAATATAAGTTAACTAATTGGTAAAATGTATGTTAACAAGCCAACTAATATTACCTTTGCGCTCATTAATTAAATTGCTTTTAAACCATATAAGTAAAACAATATCTTATAAATATATTTTAGTAAAGAGTATGTTTTACTGTAGGTGACTAACTTTTTTTTCATGCCAGCTATTCGCAAAAAAAATACTTATAAAATCGCATTCATTTTTTTTATTGTAAACCTTTTTAGTGCTGCTGTTTGCCTGGGTCAGCAAGAGGCTGCGACCAGTGTGAGCCGGTTTAAGTTCAAAACTGTAATTATCGACGCCGGACATGGAGGGAAAGACCCTGGAGCGCACGGTGCTTATTCAAAAGAAAAAAATGTTGCCCTTAGCATTGCAAAAAAATTGCGCGACCTGATTATTGATGAAACAACCGGTATTAAGGTGGTTATGACCCGCAGCACTGACGTTTTTGTTGAACTGCATAAACGGGCCGATATAGCTAATAATAATCATGGTAACCTGTTTATATCTATCCATTGCAACTCGTCGCCGCAGCGCCGGAGCACTGAGCGGGGCACATTGTTGTTGGTATACGGCTTTCACCGCAGCCAGGAACAGCGCGAAGCCCTGCGCGAAAACGCATCTATCTATATTGAAAAGGATTATAAGGATAAATACAACGGCTATGGCAACGACGCGGTTGTGAACACCATTGTTTTAAACGCGTTTCAGCAAAAATACCGGAAACAAAGTATCCAGTTTGGCGATCTGGTGAACCGGGAGTTTAAAAAGACCGACGGACGCCACAGTTTTGGTGTGAAGGAGCAGGGTGTACTGGTACTGGCCCAAAGTGGAATGCCCGCGGTGCTGGTTGAAACGGGCTTCATTAATAACCCATCCGACGAAAAGTACCTGAACTCAGATGCCGGCCAAACTGAAATTGCCCGGTCGATATTGCGGTCATTAAAACAATACCGCGATAATCTGGAGGGAAGATAGTCCCGGTTGATTTAAACGGATTGTGTTGGTCAGTGCCACCTGTACAAATGTATCCTGTAAATTCTGACTTAGAGATTGGTTTATCAAACAAAACCTCTATATAGCTTGTATTTATAGGTTATTAACCCATTCACTTTCAATTAAATCAACCTAAAAAATGGCACTACAAAAAACATCCCGCAGAGATTTTATCCGCAATGCCTCGTTAGGCATTGGGGCGTTGGCTATTGGTCCGGCGTTGTCACAACTGGCTATGGCAAAGCCCGGCAAAAAATTAGGTATAGCACTGGTAGGCTTAGGCGGCTATGCCGGTGGGCAACTGGCACCTGCCTTGCAGAAAACTCAAAATTGTTATTTGGCAGGTATAGTTACAGGTACGCCTTCAAAGGCGGTTGATTGGGCTAAAAAATATAACATTCCACAGGAAAACATTTATAACTATCAAAATTTTGATGAAATAGCTAAAAACAAAGCTATTGACATTGTATATGTGGTGCTGCCGGTTGCCTTGCACAAAGAATATACTATAAGGGCAGCACAGGCCGGCAAGCATGTGATATGTGAAAAACCGATGGCTGTTAATGCCAAAGACTGCGAAGACATGATAGCGGCTTGCAAAAAGTCAAATCGGTTATTGTCTATAGGTTATCGCCTGCATTTTGAGCCGCATAATATAGAAATAATGCGGCTTGGCCAAAAACAGGTGTTCGGTAAGGTAAAAAGCATAGATACTGGTAATGGATTTACTTATGGTGGTGACCCCAATGCCTGGCGATTAAAAAAAGCACTGGCTGGCGGCGGCGGGTTGATGGATATGGGAGTGTATGCTATCCAGGCTTCGCGCTATACACTTGGGCAAGAGCCCATAGCCGTGAAAGCTACACAGGAGAAAACCCGCCCAGAGCTTTTTAAAGAAGTTGATGAAACCGTTTTCTGGGAGTTGAAGTTTCCCGGCGGCCAAAAAGTTACAGGCAAATCAAGTTATAATCATGATTGGGGTTATGTAAAGGCCGAGGCCGAGCGTGGCAAGTTTCAGCTTGAACCTGCATATGGCTATGGTGGTATTGAAGGTTTTACCAGTAATGGTCCGTTAAAATTTCCGCAGATTGTACAGCAGGCAGCTCAAATGGACGATTTTGCTAATTGCGTAAACCTCAATAAGCAAAGCCGTGTACCCGGAGAAGAGGGTTGGAAGGATATGAGGGTAATTGATGCTATTTATCGCAGCCTTGACTCAGGCAATTGGGAAAAAATAGGTTAAAACAACAAAACCAGGCATTGCCTGGTTTTGTTGTTTTAACGCGTAGGGCTTAATTATTAACCTTTATATATTTTTGCACCTCACTGCCTACCGTAATTTTAAGCGTATCTGAGCTTATTTTGTACGGGGATGTGTTTAAAAAAACCTGGTTAACAGTAGTACCACCTCCATTAAGGTCAGAAGAATTGAGTTTCTGATTTAATTTAATGTACAGTTGTGTGCCGTTGGTGTCAAATGTGCCTTTAAAGTAAGTGCTGTTTACTGTTGATACCGGGGTTGCAGAGGCATCTGTTTGCAATGCGAACAAAAAGCCTTCATAAAAAGAAAGTGTTTGCACACTATCGCCCTGGGCTGTGCGGTGTATGGTTCTTTTCCAGGCGCCAAACAGGTTTGTGTCTTCGTTTGATCCTGGTATTATACCTTTATCTTTTGAGCAGGATTGTAATGATATTATAAAGCCTAAAGAAGCAAGCAGCATTACTGCTTTGTTATAATAATTTTTAATGTTCATAGTAAAAATTTAAGTTACAAATTGTTTGTTTTTTTATTAATAACGCAAAGTAAACACCATTGCGTACAAAAAAGTTTTAGTAAGTGTGAGTTTTTATGGTAATTTTATGAAAACTATATTAACATGGAGCCTTTTACTATAACCATTAATGAAGTGGATTATCAGGTGAGCCTTCATTCTGGGTTCCCCCGGTTATTCGACATTGTTAATAAAAATATCAATTACACCATTGGCAAAACCGACGCAGGTAACTGGGTTTATATCAAACATGAGCCGTCGTCTGCAGTTATTCCACTGGAGCAGATCGGTGCCGCAATTGACGATCATGTATTTGAAGATTAACGGTTTATAATTAAGCAAATAAACTTTGGCGACATCCCGGAGTATTGATGTGTTTGTGAAAAAAGTCCACTAAATTGGTAGATATTTGTCATGGAATTTTAATAAAAACATGTTTAAACATTTATCTTGAAAAATATCTGAATCATTTGTATACTTTTGGCCAATTAACAAAAAGAAATTAAAAAAATAAAAACAATGAAAAAGATCTTTATCCTGTTTGCATCAGCATTTTTGTACACGGCCGCATCAGCACAAACCACCTGGACGGTTGACAAAGCACATTCAAACGTTAAATTTACTGTTACCCACTTGCTGGTAAACGACGTTGATGGCACTTTTAAAACCTATGATGCTACCATCACTTCAGCAAAACCTGATTTCAGCGATGCTAAAGTTTCATTTGTGGTACAAACAGCTTCTGTAAGTACCGACAATGATTACCGCGATAAACATCTTTCGGGCCCTGAGTTTTTTGATGTTGCAAACAAGCCAACACTTACTTTCACCAGTACAGGTATTTCAAAAACATCTGATAAACATTATGCCGTAACAGGTAACCTTACTTTAGCAGGAGTTACTAAACCGGTTACATTTGATTTGTGGTATCGTGGTACTATAACCAACCCTATGAGCAAGGCTGATGATGCTGGTTTCCAGTTAACAGGTACTATCAAACGGTCTGATTTTAATTTTGGCAGTAAATTTGGCTCAGCAATGTTAAGCGACGAGGTAGCAATTAAAGCTAATGGCGAATTTGCTAAAGCTAAATAACTAAAAAATATATATTATTAGCACTACGGCGCACTCATGCAAATGGGTGCGCTGTTTGTTTTTTACTATACCTTGAAGTGTGTTATGCACACGGCAAAATCCTTATCTTTGATCTGCATAATTATTTTTTTGTAATATTTATATATGGCTACAGAAGTTAAGTGCCCAAGTTGTGGTTTTGGTTTTCCGATAGAGGAGGTGATGGCCGAAGAGTATAAAAAGGAGCTCAGGATAAAAATGCAGGATTATACCCGGCAAAAAGAGGAAGAGTACCGGAAAAAGGATGAAGAGTTTTTAATTAGGGAGCGGCAGCAAAAAGATGTTTTTGAAATGCGGCTTGCCGAAGAAAAAAAACAATTACAACTGGCTATGGAGCAAAACCTTCGCAAATCCATTAGTCAGGATTATGAGAACCAGGTGCAGATGCTTAAAATTTCGGCACAGGAAAGCGAAGAGAAGCTAAAGCTATCGCGGCAAAAGGAACTGGAGTTTTTGCAGCGTGAAAAACAATTGCAGCAAAAGGAAGAAGAAATGGAACTTGCTTTGCAGCGTAA
The DNA here is from genome assembly GCF_031456535.1 of Mucilaginibacter pocheonensis. Taxonomy (NCBI): domain Bacteria; kingdom Pseudomonadati; phylum Bacteroidota; class Sphingobacteriia; order Sphingobacteriales; family Sphingobacteriaceae; genus Mucilaginibacter; species Mucilaginibacter pocheonensis. Next base: position 885,742 of record NZ_JAVDUU010000004.1, on the reverse strand, counting down.
ATTGCAGGAACAACGTAATGAATTAAGCGAACTGATAAGGAAGCAGGAAGCCGAACGCCACAGTATAAAAGATACCGAATACCAACTAAAGGTTAAAGAGCTTGAAAAACAGCTTGACGACCAGAAAAAGCTGGCTGATGAAATGAAACGCAAGGCCGAGCAGGGCTCCATGCAATTGCAGGGCGAAGCGCAGGAATTGATACTGGAAGAGCTGCTGCGTAATTATTTTCCGTTTGATGTGATAAGCGAGGTGGGAAAAGGCGTACGCGGGGCCGATTGTGTACAAACTGTGCGCAATCAGTTTGGGCAGGAGTGCGGCCGTATTATATATGAAAGCAAGCGTACCAACGCATTTGGCGCCGACTGGATTGAAAAATTAAAGAAGGATATGCGCAGCATAGGAGTTGACGTTGCGGTGATAGTTACCCAGTGTTATCCTAAAGGCATGGATTGCTTTGGCGAAAAAGATGGGGTTTGGATCTGCAGCTTTGATGAGGTAAAAGCGGTATCTTACATTCTGCGCGATAGCGTGATCAAGCTGTCAAACCAGGCGCGGTCGCAGGAGAATAAAGGCGATAAAATGCATTTACTTTATGATTATTTAACCAGTAGTGAGTTTTCTGAGCAATGGAAGGCTATTAGGGAGGGATATATGAGCATGCGCCTGTCTATACAAAAAGAGCGCGATGCAATGGAGAAGATGTGGAAATCGCGCGAGAAACAGCTGGACAAAGTTTTATTGAACGCTGCTCATATAAAAGGAAGCATTGAGGGTATTGCAGGGAGCGATTCCATACAACTTAGTTTAACCGATGATGATGATACCTTGTTATTAGAATAATAACAAACCCTGTTCAATTTATACCTGGTATATGAAGAAGTCTATCTCACTTTATTTATGCACACTGTTAATAGCCGCTGCAATATTGCCGGCCCGGGCCCAGCAATCTTCGGACAAGCTCCCGCAGCTGTTGATAAGGCTTGATGATATTGGCATGAACCATTCTGTAAATATGGCTGCCGAAAAGGTGGCTAAAACAGGAATGCCATTTTCTGTGTCATTACAATTTGCCTGTCCCTGGTATCTGGAAGCTGTTGAAATATTAAAGCAGTATCCGCAGGTAAGTGTAGGCGTTCATTTAACGCTCACCTCGGAGTGGAAAAACTATCGCTGGGGACCGGTACTTGGCCGTACGGCAGTACCCAGCCTGGTTGATAGCAATGGTTATTTCCCCCAGTCGACAAGGGCATTTGCCAAAAGCGGATATAAACTTGATGAGGTGGAGAAAGAACTGTCGGCACAAATTGAACGGGCTTTGGCATCCGGTTTAAAGATAAGCTATATTGATCCACACATGGGCATTGCCCTGTCAACCCCTGAACTAAGGGCTTTGACTGAGAAACTTGCCCATAAATATAAGCTGGGTATTTCGATACTAAGTAGTGTTAATTACTTTGATGAAACCTATAAAGAGATGTGGGGCGAGCCTATTGCTACTAAGAAGTCGGCATTTTTAGCCTATGTGAGCAAGCTTAACCCAGACAGGCCCAACCTGATGGTGTTGCATGTTGCTACACCCAGCCCTGAAATGGATGTTTTGGTTGACATGAACAGTAATATGATGAATACAAAAGATGGTAAGCCCCTTACCAGTCTGCACAGGCAAACCGAACTTGATGCATTGCTTTCGCCTGAGTTCAGGGATATGATAAATAAAAAATTCCAGATGGTCAACTACCAGCAACTATTGTCAACAAAGGATGTCGGCATACTCAAAGCTTCTGACAAATAACTTTATTTGTTTTTTGAGGTAATTACAACTATAATACCTCCAATCAAAACTATACCGCCCACGTACGGTGGCCAGTTAACAGTTTTCTGTCTGTCGGCAGATACCTGTATGGGACCTGCGTCAATGATTTTTTCTTTTTTGGTGTAAGTAAAGCCCGTCCAGATAAGCATTATGGCTCCGGCAATAATGAGCACTATTCCAATAATTTTATTCATGGCCGATGATTTGAAGTGTTTATTACTATAAAATTCTAAACAACCTCAATTTGTTTGTTGGCAGGCAAAATAATAATAACAATTGCGAATGAACCAGGAGATATGATACAAGGATCAGGATGTCATATTAACCAAATTTAATGCCCCTGATCCTTGTTTGTTTGATTAGTTGTCGGTTACGGCCAGTTCTGGCCTGGTTTGTTTTTCTTTACGGTATTTGCTAAGGTTAATCAATAATACGCTGCCTAAAATAATAACCAGGCCGCCTATTTGCGTAAACGAAATGTGTTCATCGGCAAACAGTACACCTAACACAACGGCTATAACAGGGTTTACATAAGCATAGGTGCTCACCTGTGTTGCAGGGCGCACCTGCAAAAGCCATACATAAGCGCTGAACGCAGCTATTGATCCAAAGAATATTAGATAAATCAGTGCATACCAGCTATGGGCCGGAATATTATGCCATTGTACATGTTGTATTTCATGGTTTGCAAAGCTTGCCGGTATAAACATAAGTCCGGCGGCCAGCATTTGCCATGCAGTGTTTACCGATGCGGATACCTCGGTGCTATGATATTTAGAATATAAGGATCCTGATGCCCATGACATTGATCCTATAAGCAGTAGTAACATGCCGGGCAGTTTTGAAAGACCTATTGATGAACCAAATAAACTGCCAATTTGCTCACTGAACAATAGTATAACGCCGGCAAAGCCTATAACCAAACCAACAATGGTTGACGTGCTTTTAAAGTTTACATGCCAGTTTTGCCTGTCAAACAATACAAACCATATTGGCGCCGATGATACCATGATTGCTACCATTGCACTTGGCAGCGTTTGTTCAACCCAAATTACCGCACCATTGCCCACCACCAACAGCAAAAAGCCTGTAACCGCTGCGTGAATGATACTGCGTTTAACCAAAACCTTCTCGCCTTTAATGACGCACCAAATGATTAATAAAATGCCGGCAGTAGTAAAACGGAGAGCGCCAATCAACAACGGCGGAAAGCCGTCTACAGCCATTTTTATAAAAAAATAAGTTGAGCCCCAAACCAGGTAAACAATAGCAAACGCTATGATTACCAATATGGGTGATGCGGATTTTTGAGGTGTTAAGGTCATGATGATATTATTTTTGAGGTATAACTAATTGTTGTTGTTCTTTTACAGTTTCAAGCACTATGGTGGTGCGGGTGCTTAAAATGTTAGGTATTTTGCTAAAGTGTGAACGCATAATTCTCATAAGCGAGGCCGAATCATAGGTGCGCACTTTAACCAGATAGCAGTCATCACCGGCAACATGATGTACTTCCTGCACTTCGGGTATTTTGGCCAGTTCAATTGTGGCATTGCTGCTGCCCGGGCCGTCCGAAGCTTTCATAAATATGAAGGCCAGTAAGTTTTGCTGTAATGCAGCCGGGTTTATACGTGCTGTGTATTGCTGTATAACGTTTTTTTGTTCCAGCTTTTTTACCCTTTCCAAGATCCCCGAGGGAGCCATACCCAGTTCGCGTGCAAGGTCGGCGTTGGATATGCGGGCGTTTTCCTGCATCAGGCGTAAAATGTGCAGGTCCGTTTTATCTAAAATTATTTCTGTTTCGCTAATCATTCTGTAATATTAAGGTATTAATGAATTATATTCAATATAATTTAATAAAAATGAATTTAATTCGACAAAACTATCGTATTGGTGTTTAAACGTCTATTTAATGGATCGCGAACCGGCTTAGAAACACCGGGTTTGTTCCATATAAAATGCCAAGGAGCTAATTCCCGGTTGATATCATTAAGATCTGGTATAATGAATAATTCAGGGTTGAGGGGCCTGATCTTTGTTTATATAAAGAGAACTATCAACTTATCGGGTTTACGGTACTCCATAAAAAACAAACACCCGTCAAAATTATGACAGGTGCAAGCAGATAAGGTATAGGTTCTCTTAAATTATTTTGTTGCCGGTAAATTTAGCAGTTTGTCAGATTTGGTTTCATCAAAAGCGGTTTTTACATATTTATATCCACTTTTGGTTGTTGCAGTAAGTAATTTGGCTTTATTCCCTTCTTCGTCTAAAACGTAGGCGGTGCCATTGTCATTGATCCAGTCAAAAAGCACATCTCTTGTGGTAATTCCACGATTTTGGGTATGATCATCAATCCACATTAAGGAGTTGATAGCCAGATATGGATTATCATACTCATCATTGGTTCTGTATACACCAGTTATTTGTATGGGCATTATTAGTAGTATCAAAGTTTAAAGCCATAAAACTCTGAATTATATGCTGCCCGGTCAATCGGTGAAAACACCGTATTTTTCGGTATTTAAACCCGGTGTTTTCACGGGTATGATTATGTTGATAAGTATTTTGCTGGAATTAAATTAACAGCCTTTAATGCTTTTTTTATTAATAAGCCGATATGCGTATCATGACGGTAAGACTTTGGAGATCAGGTATTTTTCTTTAATTCAATTACGGTGATCTCGGGCCATATACCCAGGCGGCCCGAAAATGCCAGGAAGCCAAACCCCCGGTTTACATACAGATATCGGTTCTTTTCGTTGGCCAAACCTGCCCAGTCAAGATACCTGTATTTTACCGGGCTCCATTTAAAACCCGGGATTTCGATGCCAAACTGCGCACCGTGGGTGTGTCCCGAAAGGGTAAGATGAATATTTGTAGCGTTATAGCGTACCTGTTCTTCCCAATGGGTTGGGTCATGTGACAGCAGTATCTTAAAGGCATCTTTTGGAACACCTTGCAGGGCCTTGTTCAAATCGCCTACTTGTTTAAAGCCGCGTCCCCAGTTTTGTACACCTATAAGCGATATTTTTTGCCCGTTTTTTTCAATGGTCACATTTTCATCAAGCAGCAGGCGGTAACCCAGGGCCTTGTGATGTTGTTTTAATTGTTCAAGGTTTGCGGCTTTTTCCTGCTCACTATCCCATTCTATGTAGTCGCCGTAATCATGATTGCCCAGTATCGAAAATTGTCCGTAAGCAGCCTTGATCTGACCAAATCTATCAATGTACGGTTCAATTTCCGACGCTGCATTATTAACAAGGTCGCCGGTAAAAACAAAAAGGTCGCTTTTTTGCGCTTTTGCCATATCAATACCACGCTGCATAGCTTCCGTATTATCAAAACTGCCCGAGTGAATATCAGACAGCTGGGTAATAGTAAAACCATCAAAGGCATCGGGTAAATCGTCAAAATAAAGCGTAGTGCGGTGTAACTTGTAATCATATTTACCTTTAAACATAGCGTAAAACATGGAAGTGAAGGGCACGGCGGCGGCCAACACTGCTATTTCGCTGATAAATTTGCGGCGGCCCGGAAAAACCGGCTGACTGTTATTTTGACTCGCGAGGTTAAACAGGCCAACAAAAAATCTACCCAGATCACCAAGTGATAATACAATAACAAAAAACAATTTGGTTATAAAAAAGGTGAGGAACAGGCTCAAAACCCATTCATGGAAAGGGCGCATGCCTCTGGCTGTGGTAAAACTTCCAAAACCCAGCAAAAACAGGGCAATTACTCCTACAGAAATAAATAGATATCCAAAGAGCACCACATTACGCCATAAAGGTGATTGCCAGTCGGCACTTAAGGTTTTCAGGCCCGAAAAAATGTACCAGTCAAGCAATAAGCTGACAGTTGATATGATTAAGAATACCCTGAAAAAACCACTGTTGTGCATGTAAATATATATTAGCCTGCAATTTAAAAAAGGAAAGGTAATTAAAGGGTAAAATTTGGCGCGATAAAAACTCATCGTATAAAATCATATTTTAGCTATCAAATCATATAGCCATGAAATTTCGTCGTCTTTTATTAATAGCCACCCTTTTACCGGGCTTAGGATTACACGCGCAGCAATCACCTAAAACTGATACCGTATTTTTTGACGATTTTAAAAGCCCGGTACTTGACCGGGCCAAATGGAACGTAGAGGTTACCGGCAACACCGTAAATGACGAACAGCAGGCCTATGTCGATTCGATCGCTACCATATATATGGTTGATGGCAATGATGCCGGGGGAGCTGTAAACGGCGCGCTTGTTTTAAAAGCGGTATACAAGCCGGGATTTACCAGCAAGGAACAAAAGAAGTACGATTTTATATCGGGCAGGATCAACACCCGGGCTAAAATGGAATTTACTTATGGCACTGCTTCCGCACGTATGAAAATGACTGCAGGTGCCGGGCTATGGCCTGCATTTTGGGCGCTGGGTAACGGCGAATGGCCCGGCTGTGGTGAGATAGATGTTATGGAAACAGTGGGCGATTCGAGCTGGACCAGTCATGCTTTGCATGGTCCAAACTATTTTGGTAATACGCCGCTTGTTCACCGGTCTTTTTTTGCTGCCGGTACTGATGTTACCAAATGGCATGTTTATTCGGTTGACTGGACTCCTGCCAGCCTGGTTTTTAAAATAGATGGCAAGATAACATATACAGTAACCAAACCTATGGTTGAAAAATATGGCCGCTGGGCTTTTGATAATAAAAAATTCATCATCCTTAATTTTGCGCTGGGAGGCGGGTATCCGGCCGGTTATAATAAGATCAGTAAACCATATTACGGAATATCTGAAAATACAGTAAACAAAATAAAAGCGGGACAGGCAAAAGTATTTGTTGACTGGGTATTGGTTACCAAGCGGAGGTAGTAATTGTTAAAGTTTGTTAAAGATGTGTAACAAGGTTGCAGCAGCAATAATAGATATTGCAATGATTACGTTTTACTATTATAAAATGCAAAAAACGCAAAAATGTCATTATAAAATGGCTTAAATTTTACTTTTTTTAAACATAGTACTAATTACAATTGCATATTTTTGAATTATCAATTTAAACGTTAAACAATTAAACATCTACCATTATGGCAATATTAACAATCCAAATACCAGACAGCGAAGTAACTACTTTATCAAGCATAATTGAGCAAGTGGCAGGCAGCGTAATAAAAGTTAATGCAGACGAAGATATAAACACCAATGAGTGCCTGCAAAAAGAAGATTTTTTTATCGAAAATAAATTGGCCCGATCTGTACACAAAAGTTATCTGTGGAACGATTAAGTATCAATATATAAATTAAACTGTTAATACACCATAAAAAGGAATGCCCGGCTCAATAAGCCGGGCATTCCTTTTTTTATTTTACGCTTTATTTTGCTTGCTTAAAGCACGGGTTAACAGGATAAGCAGTAAGCCCAGTGCCAAAAAAACAACAAGTAATACCAGGGAATTAATTGCTATAGTAAAATAACCAAGCTTTCCCGCATCTATAAAAGGGTAAGGGTAAAAGTTGGTAGCGGCGCCGCGGATAAGTGTATATATAAGGTATAAAAACGGAAACCATAGCCAGTTTAATGATTGTGCCCATTTCAATTTTTCTTTTGGTGAAAAAATTAACCAGCAAACAAAAAACAATATCGGATTAATAGAGTGCAGTAACTCATCGGCCACTTTAAATAAATCCTCAGGATGCCATAAACTACGTAATATGATATTGTAAACCAAACCTACAACCGTTATATACAAAACGATACCGGTAAGCACGTATCCGCGGGAGAAAAATTTATAAACTGTTGTGGATCGGTTTAATAATAAAGCGCTTAGTCCCAAGCCCGCCAGCAGGTTGGATTGAATGGTGAAAAAGCTAAATAACTGTACCAGTACACCAACAAGACTCCATCCATTTTTCATATAAGCTGGTATAGATATGTAGAATTGGAGTATCAGGCTTAACCAAATTACAATTACTGATAAAAATAAAACAATAAAGGAAAGTGTGCTTGGGTAACGGTGTTGTTCTGATGCCTGCGACATAAATATACTTTTAATAAAAGTAAATATAACACTCCCCAAAACGAATAAAATGCGTTTGCTCAAATACCTGTTTTATACAGTAAATTAGATAATAAAGGTAACAACGCGATGCCTTTACACGTAATAACTAATATGCCTGGCTATTTAACCATACCCAAATCAATTTGCTGCAAGTTTTGTAAAATTTGCGGGGCGCGTCCTGTTATCGAGGCTGATTCGGCCGGATTATACGTGGTTAAGTGCCCTAATGATAATGGTCACTATCAAACCCGCCCGGGGTTAATTGACATAGATGACTGGAACAGGAATAACACCATACATTTTGTATCAGTCCGTGATATTAACGCACAGATTTCTTTTAAGTAACAATTTCCTTGCTTTTTTTAATGCGGCGTTTAAAAGTATATCTTTAGCTTTTAAAACCTAAAGAAATGACATCTTTTTTCAATTCAAATATAAATATGCGTAAGCTTAAGTTCGCAATACTCTTCATGGCTTTTATTTTACCGATGTTTTGCCAGGCACAAACCGGCACCGACGCGGTGCCCGTAGTTGACCACATAGCTATTTGCGTACATGATCTTAAAAAAAGTACAGCTTTTTATACCGATGTAATGCACTTGCAAAAAGTGCCAAATCCGTTTGCCGATACCGTACACCAGTGGTATAGCCTGGGCAATGGTGTCAAGCTGCACGCCATACAGGGCGACTGTACAGGTAAGCACGAAAAAGCCGAACATCTTTGCTTTACAGTAAGCTCGGTTAAGGAATTTGCCAAAAAGCTCGACGCAATGAACATTCCTTATAATAACTGGAAAGGCGACAGCAAGGAACCCACTTTACGACAGGACGGGGTATTGCAGCTATATTTTCAGGACCCTGACGGATACTGGATAGAGATCAACAGCCCGGCAAAAGGTAAGTAGTTGGTTCCATTAAAGCTTTTTTAACTGCTTTTTAAACCAATGCCCTTTCCACAGCCAAAAGCCAGATAGTACTATCACCGGGAAAAATACCCATTTTACGGCGATAGCGGCATGTGGCAGGTTAGCTACTGGTCCGTATATGTAACCAACAACCGGGATACTTAATATAATATGCATCCACCGGATAACCTTTCTTTCTAAAGCGGCTGTCATGATATATTATACTAATACTTCAGCTCCTGGCAATGAATGCCGGCTTTTTGCAAAAGAGATTCAATGTATTGGGGCGACAGGTCACTGGACACAATACGCAATATGTTATCACAATCTTCCAGGTCAAAGTTCCATTGAGCAATAGCCGGAACTTTGGTGAGCAGGGTAGTTACCTTGCTCACCTGTCGCGGTTCTTTAACGCTTGTTGAAAATACCAGCACATCCATAATCAGGCAGATTAATTTGTTATTGATCTTTTTTTTCTTCTTCCTTTTCAGTTTTATAATCGTCCCATTGGCGGCCAAATTTGCCAAAGCCCGGGCCATGACCTTCCCAATGGCACATGCGGTCGCGCATTTTAGCTCTAAATTTCTCCTGTTCTTCGGGGCTCATATTCTTAAAGCGCTGTTCCATGCGTTTGCGCATCCATGGCGCGCCGCCACCCCAGCCCGGGCGCCCGCCTTTACCAAAGCCAAATAAAATTTTACACAAAACAAATATCCCCATAGCCTGCCAAAATGTAATTGTACCTACATGCAAAATATCAGGCAATAAATTATTCCATAACTGCATCACTACAAAGCTGATGAGCGACAGGAAGGCGGCAACTGCCAGCGGAATAAATATAAAACGCCCTCTATAAAATACTTTTTTCATTTTCTTGATTTTTAATGTTCTTAATAGCCTGCTTTATACAGGTTATCGTTTAATATTCTGTTATTTCTTTATACAATTGTTGCAAACGCTTGCGCAAGTGCAGTACCGCGTATCTTTTGCGCGACACCAGTGTTTGAATCTTTTCACCTGTAGTATCCGCTATTTCCTGGAACGACAGATCGTCAAGTTCATGCCATATAAACACGTCCTTTTGCTCGCATGGTAATTCATCAAGCGCCATAAATAACTCATCCCAAAACAAATTGCGCAAATACTCGGTTTCCGGAGTACTGGTTTCGGTGAATAGTATCGTTTTAAAGTCAACCGCATCATCCTCGCTATCTTCGCCGGTTAGCATATCATCAAGCAGAGTTTCTGATTTCTTTTTATGCTTGTCTGTTATTTTATTGCGGGCTACCCGGTAAAGCCAGGCGCTGGTTTGTTCAATAGGTTCAGAGTTGATCACAGAGCTAAACTGGTACCAAACATCCTGCAGTATGTCTTCGGCATCAGCATCATTTTTTACCCTACGGCGGATAAACCCCAACAGGTTTTTACCATACTCTTTTATAGTATGTATAATATGACTGTTCTTGTCTTCGGGCATTGTTGCGGTTATCAACTTTTTACTTCTTTAAAGATAAAGACGATTGAGGGTTGAAAACATTTTAAATTATTTTAAAAGAAAATAAACATAGGCTAAGCGAGATGAAGCACACACCGCAATTTGTTAAACTGATTGTTTAAATTACAAATTGTACTTACTTTGAGCCCCGAATGAATAAGCCTTTTGCCGTTTACAAAACTTTACAAAAACTGTTGCTGCCGGCGCTGTTGTTGGCTGCAACCATAACCAGGGCGCAGGAGTTTGGGGGCAATCCGCCATCATTAAAATGGAAGCAGGTTAACACACCCGCCGCCAAAATTATTTTTCCGGCCGGAATGGATTCTGCAGGAGTGGGCGTGGCAAACATCATACAGCAAATGAACGGTTTAATAAAACCAACCATAGGGTTTAAGCAAAAACAGGTGAGCATAGTTTTGCAAAACCAAACCACGGTGGCCAATGGTTATGTGGGTTTGGCCCCCTTCAGGAGCGAATTTTTTTTAACGCCCGAACAAAACAGCTTTGACATTGGCAGCCTGCCCTGGCCGCGGCAACTGGCCATTCATGAATTCAGGCATGTACAGCAGTATAATAATTTCAACGTAGGCCTGTCGCACACTTTGCATATTTTGTTTGGCGAGGGCGGACAAGCCCTGGGTAATGATCTATCAGTACCTAATTGGTTTTTTGAGGGGGATGCTGTTTTTAATGAAACTCATGTAAGCGAACAGGGCCGGGGGCGTATTCCATATTTTTTTAATGGTTACAGGGCATTATGGGCAGCCGGTAAAAATTACAGTTACATGAAACTACGCAATGGGTCGTATCGTGATTTTGTACCTGATCATTATCCGTTAGGGTATATGCTGGTTGCGTACGGTCGCGAGCAATATGGCGATAACGTTTGGAAAAATGTAACGCACGACGCCGCGGCTTTTAAGGGGGGATTTTATCCTTTTCAAAAGGCTGTGAAGAAATATACCGGTGAAGATTTTAAAACATTTACCAATAATGGGCTCAGTTATTTTAAAGAACAGTTTGCCGGCAGCGACATAAACGTTGAAACTCCCTCCGACGCCCCAAAACATTTTGATGCCGACAGGGAATATCCAGCCTATATTAATGACAGTACGCTCATTTATATGAAAAGTACGTATGACCATATACCCGCCTTTATCATAAAAACAGGAAATAAGGAACGCCGCATCAGCACCAGGTCATACTCTATAGACAACTATTTTAACTATCATGACGGTAAAGTAGTATACGCCAGTTACCGCCCTGACCCGCGCTGGGGATACCGTAATTACAGCGAACTGATGCTGCTTGATATAAAAACAGGCAAAGAGCACCGCATCACCAACAAAACAAAATATTTTTCGCCGGCTTTTAGTGCCGATGGGAAACGGATCGTAGCAGCGCAGGTGGCCACGTCAGGAGTAAGTGAACTGCATTTACTAAATATCAATGGCGAACTTATTAACGCATTACCCAACCCGCTAAAGTTGTTTTATACGTATCCCCAATTTTATGGTGATGATAAGCTGATAGCCGCCGTGCGCGATGCAGAAGGCAAAATGACCCTGGCCCTGATTGATATAGCAACAGGCGCAACAAAGTACTTAATGACCCTTAGCTTTAGGCCAATAGGTTTTGTCACGGTTAAAAATGACGATGTTTATTTTACCCGGACTGAGGATATTAACGACAGGTTGTTTGTACTGAAATTAAATACTAACCAGTTTTATGAACTGCTGCCTTCCGAAAAGGTTAGCTCCATTGGCTATTATCAACCTGCAATTGCAGATAATAAGCTGGCTTGGGTAGGTTTTACAGCATCAGGCTACCAAATAAACCAAGTAAATAAAAAAGACCTTAAATGGATAGCCGCAGGCAGTGAGTATGTGCACTATCTCCCTGACATGGGTATCAAGGCGCTTGAAAGAGATTCATCAGCCAATATGCTTTCCAATGTGATTGATAAACCACTACCGGTTACCAATTATTCAAAAGGGCATGGCCTGTTCAATTTTCATAGTATTATCCCCAACATCAGCGACCCCAATTATTCCTTTGCCATTACAGGGGAAAACGTGCTGAACACCTTTCAATCCGAACTGTCATTTGACTACAACCGTAATGAGGGTTACAAACAGTTTGGCTTTGACGCTATTTATGGGGCATTGTTTCCTTACATATCAGGCGGCGTTGACTATACTTTAGACCGCCGGCAATTTTACAAAGGCAATTATGTATATTGGAACGAAACATCAATACACGGAGGGCTGCAGGTGCCGCTCAATTTTAGTGCAGGCAAGCATTTAACCGGCCTTACTTTTGGAAGCGATGTATATTTTAACCAAACCAACTTTCAGCAGGGGAACGCCCAGCGGTTTAATAACAGAAGTTATGCCTATCTGAACAATACGATATCGTTTAGCAACCAAACCCAGGCGGCACGGCAAAATATATATCCGAGGCTGGCTCAGAGTATTAGCCTGAATTATAAATCGGCTATAACAGGAGCGGGGGCTACGCAATTGCTGGCATCGGGTACATTTTATTTTCCGGGACTGGTTACCAATCATAGCCTGGTGGTCAATGTGGCCCATCAGCAAAAGGGCAAAAACAATGTAATAGGGTTCTCCAACAATTTCCCCTTTAGCAAAGGTTATACCGCCGAAAGCCTGGATGAGATGAACAAGATTGGCTTAAACTATCATTTTCCTTTTGCCTATCCCGATGCCGGCTTTGGCAATATTGTTTACCTGCTGCGTTTACGAGGGTTGCTGTTTTTTGATTACACCCGCGCAACTGCCGATAACTTTTTTACCAACGGCAGCAACTTTAAGCAAAACTTCCGCTCAGCCGGTGCCGGGGTGTTTTTTGATACCAAATTTTTTAACCAGAACAGCATATCATTCGGCATCAGATACAGCCGCCTGCTTGATGATGACTTTTTTGGAGGCACCGGCCGCAACCGGATCGAGCTGGTATTACCGGTTACGTTTTTTTAGAAAAGCGCCGGGAACTGTTTTTAATTGTATTAATGAGCTCCCTTCGGTCGGTTGTTATTAGCCAGCCGTACCAATTCCTTTACTCTTTGAGCACTGGTAACATCCATACTATATTCATCGCCGGGTTCATTGCTCATTAAAATAGATTCATTTTTATATTGCATTTTGCTTTGAACATGTACACGGGCCGATGAATGTACTTCGGATACACCGGTAAAATGCACCAGATCGGCCACATTGGCCTCGGTAACACCGCTACCCGGCATGATGCTGATTCGGCCTGCTGCTTTCTCAACCAGGTGGTTAATGATGATAGCGCCTTCAATAGCGGTGGTTTTACCGCCGGAGGTGAGTATGCGTTCGCATCCCATCTCAATAATGTCCTCAAGGGCCTGAAACTGATCTGCACACATATCAAACGCCCGGTGAAAGGTAACACCCAAACCCCATTGTTTGGCCAGGCGCACCATTTCAAGGCAGCGTTCCTTATCAATGGTACCATCGGCATTCAATATGCCTATTACAATGCCATCGCAGCCGGCCTCAATGCAGTACCTGATATCGGCCAGCATAATGTCATACTCCAGGTGAGTGTATAAAAAATCGCCTCCGCGGGGGCGTATCAAAACATATAGCTTAATGTGCAGCATACGGCGGGCCTGTAATATTTGCCCGTGCGATGGGGTAGTACCGCCTTCTTTTAAGTTTTCGCAAAGCTCTACCCGCACAGCTCCGCCTTCCTGGGCGGCCAAAGCAGAGGTGACAGAGTTGGCGCAAACTTCAAGGGAAACGGGTTTGATCATAGTTTTGGGGTATTTATAGTTAGTTTATTAATTAGTTAGTCATAGTCCACAGATAAAAGATAATGGCAGCAAAAGGCATTTACCGTATCTGTATTTGTTACCGCGAAGCCGGATCAATTGTATTTAGGTTTGGCTCAATAAAAGCTTTTCCCTTTTATCAAAAGATCCTGTTGCTGTGCGTTGCAAACTGCAAAAGAGAATCCGCTTTGTATAGCATAAGCACCATATTCGCCTTTTTTATTGATGGCTAAAAAACCAACTTGTATCTGTTTTGCTGTTTCGGGTTTCTTTTTAATGATCCGGCGTACCGCCTCTTTGCACGCATCCTCTGGCGAAAGCCCCTGGCGCATCAGTTCCACCACCAAAAAGCTGCCCACATTCCTGATCACTTCTTCGCCTACTCCGGTTGATGTAGCGCCGCCTACCTCGTTATCAACATATAAGCCAGCGCCTATTATTGGGCTGTCGCCAACACGGCCGTGCAACTTAAATGCCATACCACTGGTAGTGCAGCCGCCCGATATATTGCCCTTGGCATCAATAGCCAGCATGCCTATGGTGTCATGATTGTACTTGTCACCTGGTTTGCTGCCGTTCTCAATGTTCATTACCGGGCTGTACTTAGCCGTTTTAAGCCATTCTTTCCATATTTTTTCCGATTCAGGTGTTAACAATTTTTCTTTCTTCATGCCCTGCTCTACAGCAAACTGGGTAGCGCCATCGCCAACTAGCATTACATGCGGGGTTTTCTCCATCACTAAACGGGCTACTGATATGGGGTGGGCAATATTTTCCATGGCAGCAACTGATCCGCAATTTCCAAGCTCATCCATGATACATGAATCCAGGGTTACACGGCCATCACGATCAGGCAGACCGGTGCGGCCAACTGTATGATTGGTAATATCCTCTGCTTCGGGTATCCTTGCACCGGCTTCTATCGCGTCGAGCGCCCGGCCACCGGTTGACAGTACCTTCCAGGCACCTTTATTGGCTATAATACCAAAATCCCAGGTTGATATAACGATAGGAAAATTAGTAGCTGAACCTGAGGAAATTGTTTTTGCTATAGCAGAACGTGACAAGGCTGCCAGCGAAGCACCAGCGGCTGATATTTGAATGAACTTACGGCGGTTATACATAGCGCTAATATAAAAAAAACCGCTATAAAAACGTTTTATATGGTGTTTTGATATGTTTTTTAAAAGTCGGCAGGTGATTGCCGCTTTTTATTCAAAATCCTGCTGACAGTTAAAGCAGTGCCAGGCTTTGGTATTGTAAAACGGAAAAACAGATGAAAGAAAAGAAGAGAATTTACCCGGATCGGCGGGGCCAATATTGGTCGACGCGCAAAACGGACATACAATTACATGATTTGATTCCTCATCAACTTCTATATGGTCCTGATCATGCAGATCGCCCTGCGCTGCCAGTATTTCGCGGCATTTTTCAAGATCGCGCTCAAATATTTTGAGCTTAATGCCACCTACCGCCTGGTTATACAGCGGGTTGGCGCCTATAATGTTTTCATCTGCGATAAAACAGGGTATGCCGTTGTCTTCAAGTTTGGTGCGTATAATGTGTGCAAGCATCACATCATAGTAGCTTTCAAGTGTTATGATCTTATCATCTGGTTGGTTAGCCATAGCGATAAATAAAATATTTACCCAAAGGTAGTTTGTTTTTTGCTTAATTTGATGTTATGAACCGCATCGACCGCATTTCGGCTATTTTGATACAGCTACAATCTCGCAGGGTAGTAAAAGCATCTGATATTGCCGAACGCTTTAATATTAGCTTGCGTACCGTATATCGTGATGTAAAAACCCTTGAAGAAGCAGGTATTCCGCTCATGGGCGAGGCCGGTGTGGGTTACTCCATTATGGATGGTTACCGTTTACCACCGGTAATGTTTACCCGTGAGGAGGCGACCGCCTTTTTAACTGCCGAAAAATTTGTTGAAAAGCTAACGGATACCACAACAATGAAGCACCACCAGTCGGCAATGTTTAAGGTGCGGGCCATATTAAAAACTGCCGAAAAAGACGCACTGGAGAACCTTGATGGCAGTATTGAAGTGTTAAAAAGCCATAGCCAGAAACGGGCCGGCAATAATACTGACCATATACAAACCATACTGGATAGCATTGTACAAAAAAGGCTTTTACGTATGGATTACTTTGCGGGCCATAGCCAGGAGTTCACCCAGCGGGATGTAGAGCCTGTTGGCATTTTTTTTCTGGACAGCTTTTGGCATTTAATTGCTTATTGCCGTTTACGTAATGATTACCGCGATTTCAGGGTTGACAGGATCCGCAAAATTATCACTACTGATATTAATTACAATGGCAGTAAACACCCGACTTTAAAAGCATACATAGCCCAAACCGCCCAGGAAAAGCAGCTGGAAACGGTTGTTATCAGGGTTGATAAAGAGATATCCCATCATCTCGATTATCAAAAATACTACAGCGGTTTTGTATCTGAAAAAGCCATTGGAAATAAGATTGAAATGACCTTTTTAACCTCATCTATTGAAGGCTTTGCACGGTGGTTTATGATGTTTGGCGACTGTGCCGAAATCATACAACCACGGGCTTTAGTTGATAAGGTTAAAACCATAACCGCGGCCATCGCTCAAAAAAACATTTAGGCCTTCGTTTTTCCTGCTGACATAGGGTTGTCATTACCCGGTGTTTAATTTGTTTAACTAAAGCAAAACGAGCTGTTATGGTCGTGTTTTTGTGGGTAAAATTATTCGCCTGGAATATGGTTATCAAAAGACAAGATGGCAGTAAGTGTCTCATTTTAAATAAAAACACTATGGAAAAGCTAACATTAAACACCGAATTAAAATTCAAAGCTCCGGCATCAAAAGTATGGCAGGGTCTTACTGATCCTGAGATGGTAAAAGAATACTTTTTTGGCACTACCCTGGAATCAAGCTGGAGGGTAGGGGAGCCTATTGTATTTAGTGGTGAGTGGGATGGCAAAAAGTACCGCGATCATGGAACCATACTGGATATTGATCCGGGTAAATTTGTAAAGTATACCTACTGGAGCAGTATGAGCGGTACCGAAGATAAGCCTGAAAATTATGCTAATATTACCTATCGGCTTACCGAAAATAATGGTGAAACAACACTGCATATCACCCAGGATAACATCAAAAACCAGGAAGTAAAGGAACACTCGGAACAAAATTGGCAAGGTGTTTTTGGAGGATTAAGAAAAATGATTGAGTGACAATTAGTATAAATTAATTATTTATATAAATATTGTAAAATTTTGACCTAAAGTTATTTATATATCAATATAACAAAAAGTGATAACTTGAAATTATGCACAAAACACATATAAAGGGTTTCTTTTTACTGGGTATCTCAGTACGAACCATCAACCAGAACGGGCAGGCAGAAAAAGACATCGATGAACTTTGGTGTCGTTTTATGGACGACAATATTTTACTGCAAATTGCCGACAGGATAAGCGACGAAGTATACTGTGTTTATACCGACTATGAAACAGACCACAGCGGCTACTATACCGCTGTACTGGGTTGCCGGGTAAACTCGCTTGATAACATTCCCGTGGGCCTCATTAGCCTTACTATAGCTCCGGGTACTTATACACGATATACAGCTAAAAGCTGGGTATCGGGCCGCGTGGCGCAAACCTGGCAGCATATATGGAACAGCAACCTTAACCGCAGGTTCAGTACCGACTTTGACGTATACGGAGTCAAAGCCCAAAATCCGGAAGATACGCGGGTGGAGATCTATGTGGGAATAAAGTAAAATGCCTTCATCTGTGTGTATATACCTCCGACAGTCTCAAGCTTCGGAGGCCTGCAACTTCACTATTTTGAATACATTCAGGATAGAAATTTCGCTATTTTTACTCCAGAAAGTTCTGTATTTTAGAATTAAACTATTTTATTAATGGTTAAAATTCAGTCGGTTACCATGGTTACCTTCAATTAAACTTCCGTTAGCAAAAGCTATATTGCCCGACACCAAAGTATAAGCAATCTTTGAATCGAAAGTAATCCCTTCAAACGGGCTCCAGCCACATTTGTATAAAATATTGTCTTTGTTTACGTTCCAGAGTTTATTCAAATTCACCAGCACCAGATCGGCCCAGTAACCTTCGCGTATAAAGCCGCGTCTGTCAATCCGGAAACAGGTAGCCACATTATGGGCCATTTTTTCGGCTATTTGTTCAAGGGATATTTTACCCTGGTGATACAGTTGCAGCATGGTTGGCAAGGCGTGTTGCACCAGTGGTCCGCCAGATGGCGCCTGCAGGTAGGGGAGCGCTTTTTCTTCGAGGGTGTGCGGGGCATGGTCGGTAGCAATAACGTCTATGCGTCCATCCAGTACAGCCTGCAAAATAGCGTCGCGGTCATTAATAGTTTTCACCGCAGGGTTCCATTTAATAAAATTGCCTTTGGTTTCATAATCAGCATCAGTAAACCATAAATGATGTACGCATGCCTCGGCGGTAATGCGTTTATCTTTTAGGGCTATTTTGTTATCAAACAGGTGGGTTTCCTTTGCTGTTGATATATGCAGGATATGCAGGCGCGTGTTGTGCTTTTTTGCCAGTTCAACCGCTAATGACGATGACAGGTAACAGGCCTCTTCGCTCCTGATGATGGGGTGCAGTCTAACCGGGATATTTTCGCCCAGCAATTCTTTGTAATGGTTCAGATTTCTTTTAACGGTGGCTTCATCCTCGCAGTGCACAGCTATCAGCATGGGCGATTGCGCAAAAAGCTTATCCAATGTATTGGGATTATCAACCAGCATATTCCCGGTTGATGATCCCATAAAAACCTTAATGCCGCAAACATTGGCAGCGTTGGTACGCAATACCTGGTCCAGATTGTCATTTGATGCGCCCATGAAAAACGAATAGTTGGCCAATGAGTTGCGCGAGGCTATCTGGTATTTGTCTTCAAGCAGGTCTTGTGTTAAAGTATTGGGCACAGTATTGGGCATTTCCATAAAGGAGGTAATACCCCCGGCCACGGCCGCACGCGATTCTGAATAGATGTTGGCCTTATGCGTTAAGCCCGGCTCGCGAAAGTGTACCTGATCGTCAATACAACCTGGTAGCAGGTGCAAACCTTCTGCGTTGATTACCTCATCGGCATGAACATCGATGTTAGCATCTATCCGTTCAATAAAACCATCTTTTACCAGTATGTCAGTTACATATTGCCGGCCTTCGTTTACTACGGTTGCTGCTTTGATGAGGATGTTTGCCATATATTGATTTCAGATCTGGGATGTTTCGATTTGGGATTTAAATGCTGCAAATTTAGCATATAAATTAAAACTAATTTTCACCGCGACACTTCGATATCCAACATTCCGTATTCAACGTTACAATTTCCATCTCAAATCTCACATCTCATATCTATCTTTCAAAATCCTATCTTTGCGGCATGGCTGTAACTTTTGATGAATTTAATTTTAACCGGCAAATATTGAATGCGATAGCTGATGCTGGTTACACCGAAGCTACGCCCATTCAGCAAAAAGCCATCCCGCCTATTTTAAACGGACAGGATGTTATGGGTATAGCGCAAACCGGCACCGGTAAAACGGCAGCCTATGTATTACCCATTATCATGAAGCTGAAATATGCACAGGGTGATAATCCGCGGGCGCTTATTGTTTCGCCAACGCGCGAACTGGCCATGCAGATAGAGGAAAATGTAAAAACGTTTGCCGCCAATACCGATCTGCGGGTTGTGGTGCTTTATGGCGGCTTAGGCCCCAAAACTCAAATTGAACAGATCAATAAAGGTGTTGATATTATTGTGGCCACCCCTGGCCGTTTTATGGATATTTACCTAGCCGGTCACATCGTAACTAAAACCCTGCAGGTGCTGGTTTTAGATGAGGCTGATAAAATGATGGATATGGGCTTTATGCCCCAGATAAACCGCATACTGGAAGTGGTGCCGGTTAAAAGGCAAAATTTGTTGTTTTCGGCCACCATGAGCGATAAGATCCACGAGCTATCAAATAATTTTTTGGAGTACCCTACCATTATTGAAGTAACGCCGCAGGCTACCCCGGCACAAACGGTAACCCAGCATTTATACCATGTGCCCAACGTTAAAACAAAGATAAACCTGCTCAAAAAGCTGCTTGATCAGGAAGGGGATATTACCAAGCTTATCATTTTTTGCAAAACCCGCGTAGCGGCCGAGGATGTTTACAAATTTCTACTGCGCAAGTTTGGCGAAAAGGAGGTAAGGGTGCTGCATGCCAATAAAGGCCAAAATACCCGTATCAATTCTATCAATTCGTTTAAGAACGATGAGGTGAAAATTTTAGTGGCTACTGACGTGGCATCGCGCGGTATTGACGTGAGCGATGTAAGCCATGTCATCAACTTTGACGTGCCTGTTGTAATTGAAGATTATGTGCACCGCATAGGCCGTACAGGCAGGGCATTACAATCAGGCGTGGCCATCACCTTTTGCGGGCCGTCTGAAGAATATTACCTGAAAAAGATAGAAAAGCTGATCAAGCAAACTATCCCGGTATCAATCATTCCTGACGACGTTTTTGTGGAAGAAACCGGTTACAACGAGCGGCAGGAGCAGAACAAGGAAATTGACATGCAGAAGCGCAAAGAGGACCCTGAGTTTAAAGGAGCCTTTCACGAAAAGAAAACCCTTAACCAGCGTAAAAAGTTCGATGCCGCCAAAGAAAAAGCAAAATTTGGTTCAAAAGCGCCTAAAGGCGGTTCAAAAAGCCGATCGTTCAGAAAAAAGCATTAATTACAAACCGGGGCAAATACTGGTCCTCAAAAACTCAATAATCAAATATTCATGAAACTTCGTATTACCCCTTTAAATTTTGCCACTGCGTTTTTTATTCTGGCAGCAGCCTACATCTGGATATATGGGGCGCATATTGCCGGGCGTCCGCTGGAAAGCTGGAAGGGGACCATAGGCTGGATATTTGTACTCTTTGCAGTGGTTGTCTTTTTTCTCGACCTGATATTTCGTAACTTTTTTGCTCAGCTTAAAAAATTGTGGATAGTTGAGCTATGCTTTATAGCCCTGGTGGTTATTATATTTTTATTGGTTAAATAATTACAAAACCATTATAAGCGGGGTGATCAAAAATTAGGATACTTGCAGCTTGAAAAACTAATTACTTTTAAAACAGATTAATAGATGAAAACTGCTGAAATAAAGCTTACCATTAACCTTGATGATAACAATGTACCTGAAACCATTATGTGGGAATCAACAGATGCGCAAAACAAGGAGGCTTTACCTGTAAAATCGATGATGCTGGCACTGTGGGACCAGAACTATAAAAACACCCTGCGCATTGATCTTTGGACAAAAGATATGCCCGTTGATGAAATGAAACGCTTTTTTTATGAAACCCTGCAAACCATGGGCGATAGTTTTTTACGTGCCACAGGCGAAAAAAATATTGTTGAGGACCTGCGCGACTATTGTGCTCACTTTGCCGATAAAATGGAAATAAAGCAATAACCATGCGCATCAGTTCAATTTTGTCGTTTGTGGGATTTACTTTGCTTTTTGCAGGTACCTACTGCCCTTTGTTGCGCCCCTTTCATATTGTTAGCTGGAATGTTTACCAGCTTAACCAACCGTATGGCCTGGTATTGCTGCTGGTAGCCATAATTGGCATTGCGGCCTCATTTTTAAATCAGCCAAAAATTATACGGGCAACAGCATGGATATCGCTGATCCTGGTAGTAATGCTGTTTATTGCTTCATTGTTAAAAATTCACTTTGCTTTTAGCTTCATCCCTTTTCATAAGTTTGAAAATTTTTTAGCCAGGCAAATCAAGTTTAAATGGGGCTGGTATGTATTGTTTTCGGGAGCTGTACTTGCACTTGCGGGCGCACTGGCCAATAAACCGGATATATATTAAAAGCCCCGAAGCCGGCGACGAAAAAAATATTGCTTAAATGTTTATTCGTATGTTTACTATTACTTAATGTTTATTAGCCCGTATAATAGTAAAAAAGATTTTTTTTAAACATATTTGTGTTAGATAAATAAATACGTCTGCATGTTAAACTTTTCTTTTCGCCAGCAAGTATTAGCTGGCTTTATAGTATCCATCATTCTTGTTTTAGCGGTTGGCATATTATCTTACAATAGCATTAGAAAATTTGAGGAGGACGACGAATGGGTTGAACATACACAAAAAGTTATCAATACATCCGAAGACCTGTTGCAACAGTTGGTTGATGCAGAAACCGGTATGCGCGGGTTTGCAGCTACCGGGAACAACGCGTTTCTTGAACCTTATCAGGCTGCCCTGCCAAACGTTACTGCCTATCTTGATAGCCTGCAGGAATTGATAAGGGATAACCCAATCCAGCATAAACGTGTTGATTCTATAAAGAAACTGGTAACGTCCCAGCTTTTAATTTTAAAAAACAATATCGAGACCCGTAAAAATAATGGGCTTGATTACATGCTGCAAAACCATATGTTTTTAAACGGCAAAGAGAATATGGATAATATCCGTATGATCAATGCTCATTTAATTTCAACAGAGAACAGGCTGCTTGCCCTGCGTAAAGAAAATTCACAAGCTGCATCACATACCATCGTAACGGTTATTGTTAGCGGTTCTATCGTATTTCTGATCGTTATCCTGATACTGTTCTTTTACATACAGTCAACGTTTGACCGGCAGAAAAAGATAGAAGACGAAATTAAAATAGCCAACACTGAGCTCAATAAAGTAATTGCCGAAAACGAAGCCAAAAACTGGTTGCTAACAGGTTCAGGCAAACTAAATGATACAATGCAGGGCCAGCAGAGCGAAAAAGAACTATCAGGAAATATATTAACTGAGGTTTGCGCTTATACCAAAGCGGCAGCTGGCACATTATACCTGTATAATGAAACCAATGAGCGGTTGGAGTTTTATGCCTCATACGCTTTTCATGATCCCGGGTTTATTAAAAAAACCATCCAGTTATCAGAAGGCTGGATAGGGCAGGTGGCTAAGGACCAGAAGGCCGCGGTTGTTAAAGGTAAGCTGAACGAAAAGCTTGATCTGGAATCGTCAGTGATCAAGGAAACACTGACCGAAAATATTATTATTCCTTTCTTTTTTGATAAAAAACTGAAAGGCGTAATGGAAATAGCATATGCCAGCGAGCTTAACAAAAATAGTTATGACTATTTAATGGCTGTGGCCAATGATATAGGCATTGCTGTTAATACAGCGCAGGCACGTACCATAATGCATGACCTGTTTGAAGAAACGCAGCAACAGGCCGAGGAACTGGAAGCTCAACAGGAAGAAATGCGCGTTACCAACGAAGAGCTGATGAACAAAACAGAAATGTTGCAGGCATCAGAAGAAGAACTGCGCGTGCAGCAGGAAGAGTTGCGTACCATAAATGCCGAACTTGAAGAAAAAGCAAGCCTGCTTGAAGAAAAGAACCAGGCCATTGAACAGGCCCGTGCCGCCATTAACCTGAAAGTTGACGAGCTGGAAACCACCGGTAAATATAAATCGGAGTTTTTAGCCAATATGAGCCATGAGCTGCGCACACCGTTAAACAGCATATTGGTACTGGCCCGCATATTGAAAGATAACAAACCGGCCAACCTTTCTGAAGACCAGGTTAAGTATGCCAGTGTGATCTTTAATGCCGGTAATGATCTGCTTACGCTTATCAATGATATACTGGACCTTTCAAAAATTGAATCGGGTAAACTGGAGATGCAAAATGAAGATATCAGGGTATCTGAAATTTTGAATGATATGGAAATGCTTTTCGCCCAGGTTGCCAGCAACAAAAGCATCAATTTCACAACCAGCATAGCCAAAAACGTACCTCAAACCATATTTACCGACAAGGTAAGGGTTGAGCAGGTTATTAAAAACCTGCTTTCAAACGCGTTTAAGTTCACCGCCGAAAACGGTTCAATCTCCATTAATGCAACGTTGGGGCAAAAAGAAAATACAATTAGCTTTGCCATAAAAGATTCAGGTATAGGCATACCTCCAGAAAAGCAGCGTATTATATTTGAAGCCTTTCAGCAGGCCGACGGCTCAACCAGCCGTAAATACGGAGGCACTGGTTTGGGCTTATCAATAAGCCGTGAATTGGCCCTACTGCTTGGCGGCAGTATAAGTCTCAGCAGCGTGCATGGTATAGGCAGCGAGTTTGTGCTTACTATTCCTTTCGCTGCACGGCAGGAAACAGCGGTGCAGGAGGATATTTTGCCAACGGCACAAACATTTAATCCTGAAGCCTCATTTTTAAAACCGGCTAAATTTACTCATGATGGTAATCGTGATCCGCTTGTTGTTATTGTAGAAGACGATAGGAACTTTGCCAACATATTGCAGGATTACGCCCGTGATCACGGTTACAAATCGGTTATGGTGCACGAAGGTACAAACGCTGTTGAAGCCATAAAAGAAAACCGGCCCGATGCTGTGATACTTGATATTATGCTGCCGGGCAAAGACGGATGGCAAATATTAAAGGAATTGAAGGGCGATGAGGAAACTATGCACATCCCTGTACATTTAATGTCGGCAGGTGAGGCGGCCGCAAACCGTGTACGCCGCGAAGGGGCCATCAGTTTTCTTAAAAAGCCAATAAATACCGAAACCCTTGATAAACTCTTCGCAGATATCATGTTGCAAAGCGGTACGCGGTTTAAACAGATATTGCTGGTTGAGGATCACAAAGCCCAAAGCCAGGCTTTAAAAGAGATGATGCAAAGCCAGGGTATTACGGTTGACCAGGCGTTTGATGGCGAGTCGGCTTTTAGAATGCTGCATGAAAACGAATACCAGTGCGTGATACTTGATCTGAACCTGCCAGACATATCAGGGCTCGACCTGTTGGATAAGATCAAGGAAGTAGAACGTTTTTCTGCGCTGCCAGTAATTGTGAACACCGCTATGGAGCTTGATAAAACATCAGTTAACAGGCTTATGCAGTATGCCAATGCCATGGTAGTAAAAACAAATAAATCTGCCGACAGGCTTATCGACGAAGTAAACCTTTTCCTGAACAAGATCAGTGGCTCAGCAGACAATCATCAGGATCAAAGCGCATCGTTCGGCAAAGCAAAATTACCAACCAAGGGCAAGGAAGCCATAAAGGGTAAAAAGGTGCTTATTGTTGACGATGATATGCGTAATATTTTTGCACTGAGCAGCGCCTTGCAAAGTCATGACCTTGTTGTTGAAATAGCCAACGACGGCGAAGAAGCGATATCCAAGCTGGAAGAGGTTGCTGATATTGATATTGTACTAATGGATATCATGATGCCTAAAATGGATGGTTATGAAGCTACAAGGCATATACGGAAGCAAAACAAATGGGTAAAGCTGCCTATAATAGCTTTAACAGCAAAAGCAATGAAAGACGACCGGGAAAAGTGCATAGCGGCTGGTGCCAATGATTATATTACCAAACCGGTTGATATTGACAGGCTAATTTCATTAATGCAATTGTGGATGGAAAGTTGATATGAGCGATACTGCAGTTATTATAACGCACCCTCAGATAATTGAGCTTATTGACCTGGTAAAAAGGGTACACGGGTTTGATTTTTCGGGCTATACCAAGGCTTCGTTAAAAAGACGGATTACCAGGATAATGCAGCTTAAGAAACTGGAATTTTATGACCTGAAACATATACTGGTTAATGACCAGCATTTTTTTCAGGTTTTTTTGGAAGAAATTACTGTGAACGTTACCGAGATGTTTCGCGATCCGTCATTTTACGCGGCGTTAAACCAACAGGTTGTGCCCTACCTGTCAACTTATCAGCATGCCAAGGTTTGGTGTGCAGGTTGTTCAACGGGCGAAGAGGTTTATTCGCTTGCCATATTGCTGCGCGAGGCAGGGCTCAGCAAAAAATCATTTATTTACGGTACTGATATTAATACCGAAGTACTGAGGGAAGCACGCAGAGGCATATATAGTCTCCGCAACATTAAAAGCTATGCCGAGAATTATCAGTTAACGGGGCTGAAAGGATCAATATCTGATAATTTTACAATGTTGTATGATGCCGCGTCTGTACATAACGAACTGAAGCAGAACACCCTGTTTTCGGTACACAATTTAGTATCTGACGACGTTTTTAACGAGTTTCAGCTTATTAGCTGCCGCAATGTGTTCATTTATTTTGAAACCGTGCTCCAGGAACGCGTTCTGGAACTGTTTTATAAAAGTTTGTGCCCGCTCGGTTACTTATGTTTGGGCAGCAAAGAAACTATTCGTTCTGATGCTTTTAAGAAGAAATTTAGGGTGATCAATCAAAAAGAAAATATATACCAAAAAATTGGGGCCTGATAAAAATTTAATCGAACGCTGGCGTACTACCGAAGTTTTATTGATAGGTGGTTCGGCGGGTTCGTTTAAAATTTTGTTCCAGATAGTGAAGTGTCTGCCGCCCAATCTTGATAAGATAGTGATCATTGTTATTCATCGTAAAAGGAATTTTCTTAGCGAAATAGAAAAGCTTTTTGCCGAACACAGCAATATGAAACTGCGCGAGGTACAGGATAAAGACGTTCTTAAAAAAAATACGATCTATATAGCACCGGCAAATTATCATACGTTAATTGAAAAAGAAGGGTATTTTAGCCTTGATGTTTCAGAAGCGGTATGGTATTCAAAACCATCAATTGATGTAACCTTTGAAAGTGCTGCTGAAATTTATGAAAAACAATGCATGGCCATTTTGTTATCGGGCGCGAACCATGATGGGGCAGCAGGCATGCTTAAATTGAGAAATAACGGAGCTGTTACCATTGCGCAGCACCCAATGGATGCTGAAATGGACGAAATGCCAGCAGCAGCCATCAAGATAGGTGCTGCTGAGTATGTATTGAGAACAGACGAAATATTTAATTTTTTACACACATAATAGTCAACCTTATATTAATTAATTTATTCAATGACCCCAGTTAATATTCTTATTGTTGATGACAGAGAGGAGAATATTATAGCCCTTGAAGCATTATTAAAGCGCGAGGATATTCGTATATTTTCAACAACATCACCAAATGAAGCCCTTAAAATAGCCTGGGAAACACATATTGCCATTGCACTGGTTGATGTTCAAATGCCCGAAATGGATGGTTTTGAACTGGTAGAAATGCTGAAATCAAATCCGCGCACGAGGGATATCATGGTGATATTTGTAACAGCTATATCAAAAGAGGCCAAGTATGCCGTAAAGGGCCTGGGTACAGGAGCTGTTGATTATCTTTACAAACCGCTTGATCCGTACATAACATCAGCCAAGGTTGATTCATTTGTGCACCTGGCACGCAGTCAGGCCGAAATCAAACTCAAGAACCAGGAGCTGCAAAACTTTGCCATTGTTGTAAAGAATTCAGCCGATATTATTTGCTCGGTTGATGCGCAAACACTTCGTATCAATGATATTAACCCTGCGGTTGAAAACATTATGGGTTTTAAGGCCCAGGAGCTGTTGAGTAAAAGCATAGTTGATTTGGCTGTTGACGGGCAACGGCAAACGTTTCGTAAAAAACTGGGCGAAATTATTAAAGACAGCTTGAGTTTTGCTGTTTTTGAATTACAGTTTGAAACATTTGATAAACACGTGATATGGGTGGAGTGCCGGGCTTCCTATCATAATAAGACCATCTTTATCAATATTAGTGATATTTCTCCGCAAAAAAGTTACCAGGAACAGCTGATCAAGTCAAAAGAACATGCAGAGTACAGCAAAAAAGTGAAAGAAACTTTTTTGGCCAACATGAGCCATGAACTGCGCACCCCTGTTAATGGTATTATTGGCATAACCAACCTGCTGCTCAGGACCGATTTAAACGAACAACAAAAGGGGATGCTCGACCTGCTCGAAACATCATCAAAATCATTACTTGGCGTAATAAACGATGTGCTCGACCTTTCAAAAATAGAGGCCGGCAAATTCAATATTGTGCGCACCCCCAACAATATACATGGTTTGCTCAAATCTGTTTATGACTTGCTTAAGTTTAGGGCCGATGAAAGTAACATTGAGTTCATATTGGAGATAGACAAGGATATACCCGAAAACCTGATGGTTGATTCACTGAGGCTAAACCAGATACTGATGAACCTGCTTAGTAACGCCATTAAATTTACTGAAAGGGGCTATGTAAAGCTTAAGGTATCGGTTTTACAAAGGCACAATGATAAGGTTAAACTAAAGTACACCGTTGAAGATACGGGCATTGGTGTGCCAGCCGACAGGATCAATAAGATTTTTGAATCGTTTGAACAGGCCGAAGAAGATACTGTGAGCAAATACGGCGGTACCGGCCTTGGCTTAACCATTGTTAAAAAGCTTGCCGAATTAAAGGGCGGTGAACTTGCAGTAAGCAGCCAGTTAGGAAAAGGAAGTGTATTTGATTTCGTAAACTGGCATACCATTGCCGCTGCCCCACCCGAAAAGGTGAAACATAAAACAGACCGCGTGTTGGCCCCGTTTGATCATATACGCATTTTGGTAGCCGAAGATAATATGGTAAACCAATTTATGCTGGCTAAAATATTAAAGGACTGGAATGTGCAGGTTGAAATGGTTGATAACGGACGTAAAGTGTTGGATAGGCTTAGTGCTAAAGATTATGACATTATACTAATGGACACCCACATGCCCGAAATGAACGGGTACGAAGCCGCCCGTATTATACGCGTTGAATTTGACGAACCGAAAAGAAGTGTGCCTATTATATCGCTTTCGGCATCGTCCTTTGACCATGAGCAGGAAGAAGCCTTGTCAGCCGGGATGAATGATGTGCTTGCAAAGCCATTTCAACCGTTTCAACTGCACGAAAAAATGAACCGGTTATTAAAGATCAGAGCGTGAGATATTAAAAGTTAAGTTTAGTTTGTCCTACACCTAAAACGCGGGCCTCATGTTCAAGCAGCCATTGCTTGCGCCAAAGGCCGCCGGCGTAGCCGGTTAAACTGCCGTTTGAGCCAATAACCCGGTGACAGGGTACTACTATCCATAAATTATTTTTGCCGTTTGCCGCGGCGATAGCCCTTATAGCAAGCGGGTCATTCATCAATGCTGATTGCTGCGCGTAGCTGATTGTGCTGCCGTAGTTTATCAGCATTAACTGCTCCCATACCTTTTGCTGAAAAGCGGTGCCAGGTTGTTTTATAGGCAGATCGAATATTTTCCTGGTGCCCGCAAAATATTCATTAAGCTGATTGATGGCCATTTGTAAAAGAGAGGTAGGCGCCGGGGTAATATCGTGATCCTCATTTAATGCCGAAACGGCCGAAATGAAATCTTCATCTTCGGTAATGCGGGTTATACCAAGTGGGGTTTGGCAGTAAGCAACAGGCATTTGTTTTAGTTTTATAGGTAAATAATAATTGCAGAAGCAATATAATTTAATGTCAAACTTAAGGCAATAGGCCCAATCTAACAAATGAACCTATAAACTAATTATTACCTTTGCCGGTATGAAGCTCGTTAATGAAACCTGGCACTTGTTTAAAAAAGAAATTTTACTGGAGTGGCGGTCAAAGTATGCTTTTAATGGTGTTTTGTTATATGTGGTATCAACCGTATTTGTTTGTTACATATCATTTAACTTAACCCCGGGTTTTACGGGCAGCAGCGGTTACCCCGTAGTATGGAACGTATTGTTTTGGATAATTATGCTGTTTGCATCGGTTAACGCCATTGCCAAAAGCTTTATGCAGGAAAGCAAGAGCCGTTTGCTTTATTACTATTCCATAGCAAGTCCACAGGCTATTATCCTGTCAAAAACCATTTATAACATCCTGCTAATGTCGTTATTAAGTGTGTTGGCTATTACGGTGTACATGATATTCTTCACCAATACACTGGGCGACCCGCTATTTTATTTTTTAACGGTACTGTTGGGCAGCCTGAGTTTTTCAACGGTGTTCACCATGATATCGGCCATCGCCTCAAAAGCAGGCAACAATGGCACGCTGATGGCCATATTAAGCTTTCCGGTTATTATACCGGTTATACTGGTGCTTATCCGCCTGAGTAAAAACGCCATGGACGGGATAGACAGGGGCCTGAGCTTGGGCAACATTGGCGTTTTATGCGCAATAAATGTTATTGTAATCACTACTTCGCTCTTGCTTTTCCCTTTTTTGTGGCGCGATTGATTTTGAATGCTAAACGTTTTAAGCATACCTCCAGATTCCTTGTAATTCGATGTTGGAAGTATCTATTTCAAATTTGTAAAAATGTTATCGCAATAAATAAATACTTTCGCAATTCATCAAGCGTTCATAAAAAATGCGTTTTTTAGTATCTTGAAAAAAATTGTAGTATTTTCCTGATTGATGCGGCATTACTGGATCATTTTAATTTTTGCTTTATGCCCGTTTGTTACACTGGCTCAAAATGCTACCATAACAGGTACAGTAGTAAATGCCAATGGTAAAAGCCCGGTAACCAGGGCAAGCGTATTTTTAAGCAATGCCACTTACGGTACCGTAACTGCCGACGATGGCTCATTTACCCTTGCTGGTGTTAAACCCGGGCAGTATGAACTGGTTGTTACCACGGTAGGCTATGAAGATTACTCGCAAACCATACAGGTAGGCCACGAGCCTTTAAAGCTGAATATTGAGCTAACTCAAAAGGTATTGATGCTGCGCGAAGTGGTGATCAGCAGCGCGGCCGACTGGAAAAAGAACTACGAATTGTTCAGGCGCGATTTTATTGGCACTACAGAAAACTCCAAACTTTGTAAGGTTGTAAACCCGCATATCCTGAATCTTATTTATCACCGTAACAAGCAACAGCTGGAAGCATCGGGCGATGAGTTTTTGGTGGTGGAGAACCGAGCGCTTGGCTACCGCACCAAATTTTTACTCAAAAACTTTTTAAGTGATGGTATTGAGCATACTATTCAATATGCAGGCAAAGCGCTTTTTGAAGAGCTTCCGGGATCGGCCGAGCAAAAAAAGATATGGAAAATACAGCGCGAGAAAGCGTACTATGGTTCGCCGCAGCATTTTTACAGATCGTTATACAAGGACAAATTAAAGGAAGAGGGTTTTGAAGCGCATGATTTTACACGCTATCTTAATCATGAAAGGCCTGAAGAAGCCTTGATTCAGCAAAAGATCAAGCGGTTCAGGGATATTACACCAAACCGCGATTCGCTGATCAATTGGTACAAGATGGCCAACCTCACCAAATGGAACCGCGAAAATCTGGTACGCTTGCCTTATCAGTCGTTCGAGATATTACGAAAAACGCCGCAAGCGGGTATCTACGCTGTTGTTTTTCCGCATTATTTATATGTGGTATATACCAAAAAAGAAGAAACAACGGAGTTTAAGGATGTTTACCGCCCGCTTGATATGGGCAATTTTGAAACCAGCATTGTAAGCCTGTCCAATAGCTATATCCTGTTTGATATGAATGGCATAGTAATATCAAACCCAAGCCCGCTTTATGAGGGTACGTGGTCAAAGGCCAAGCTTGCCGACCTGCTGCCGGTTGATTATGAGCCGGGAGATTAGGGTTCATTAGTTCGGTTTTACGTTGGTAGCTGTCGATCACATTTTCAGTGTATGCTGGTCCGTCATTTCCAACCTATAAATCATTTAACTAATACAAATGAACCATTGAACCAATGAATTAATAAATTGCTACATTTGCCCATCAATCAATATGAAATTTATTTATCAAACCTGGTGGAAGGTATTAGCGGTAATTGTTGTTTTTTACACGCTGATAGCGGGGATGTTGCTTGATGTGCCGCATCTGCCTATAGTTCACGAAACGATCAGAAATACTTATTTCCACGTACCCATGTGGATTGCCATGTTCACTGTTTTTACCATATCGGTTATCTACAGCATTAAATATTTAAATACAGGTAAGGAGGAGTATGACCTCATAGCGGTAGAGTGTGCCAATACCGGCATTTTCTTCTTTGTATTAGGGTTAATAACCGGTATGCTGTGGGCCAAATACACCTGGGGCGAGTTCTGGAGCAACGACCCCAAACAAAACAGCGCGGCTATAGCGTTCCTGCTGTATTGTGCCTATTCGGTGTTGCGCAACTCCATTGATGAGGAACAAAAACGGGCAAAAATATCTGCTATTTATAACATATTTGCCTTTCCGGTAATGATTGTGCTGATCATGGTATTGCCCCGGATGACCGACTCCTTACACCCGGGCAACGGCGGTAATCCTGCCTTTGGCAAGCTTGACCTTGATAACCGGATGCGTATGGTGTTGTATCCCGCTTTTATAGCCTGGAGCTTTATGGCCATCTGGATAGCTTCGGTACGTTACCGCATCCGTTTAATTGAATATAAAAAGAACGAAAATTAATGAAGAAGTTTACGGTTTTGCTATTACTGGTACTCAGTTTTGTAACTGCTTTTGCCCAGCAAACACAATCTGTTGAAATGGCCGACGTTTTGCGCAGCTCGGGCAAAATATATGTTGTGGTGGCTACTATTGTTATAATTTTTGCCGGATTGGCTTTTTATTTATTCTCGATCGATAAAAGATTAAAAAAAATCGAAAAGGAAAAATAGTCTAAAAAATTTATCTATCTTGTTTAAAGATGGTTTTTGTACCATTGTTGTAAGGTGTATCTGAAACACTAACTATAAAATATTACGATATTGATAAAAAATGTACCAAATTTGTGTGCTTTTTTAAGAGTTTAATATTTATATAACAACCATGATTACGAATAATTTAGTTGCTGACCAGGATACCCATTTCTTTGGCGACGTATGCAAAAACTTTGATTACGCCGCTCAATTCACTAAACATGACGCCGGTTTATTAGACCAGATAAAATCATGTAACAGCGTTTACCGTTTCCGCTTCCCCATCCGCAAAGGGAATAGCTTTGAGGTGATTGACGCGTGGCGGGTAGAACACTCGCACCACCAATCGCCAACCAAGGGCGGTATACGCTACAGCGAAATGGTGAACGAGGATGAAGTGATGGCACTCGCTGCTTTAATGACCTACAAGTGCGCCATTGTTAACGTACCGTTTGGCGGAGCCAAAGGCGGTATAAAAATCAATCCAAAAAATTACACCGTTGGCGAGCTGGAAAACATTACCCGCCGCTACACCGTTGAGTTGATCAAGAAAAATTTTATAGGCCCAAGTATTGACGTGCCTGCACCTGATTATGGATCTGGTGAGCGTGAAATGAGCTGGATTGCCGATACTTATGCCACCATGAACCCCGGTCAGCTGGATGCCATGGGAGCTGTAACAGGTAAACCTATTGCCCTGCATGGTATTGCGGGCCGGCGCGAGGCTACCGGGCGCGGTGTGGCCATTGCCATTCGCGAGTGTGTAAGCGTTGGCGAGGATATGCAGGAAATTGGTTTATTGCCTGGCTTAGCCGGCAAGCGGGTAATTGTACAGGGCCTGGGAAATGTAGGTTATTATTCGGCAAAGTTCCTGGCCGAATTTGGCGCCATCATTGTTGGTCTTTGCGAGTTTGAGGGGGCTATCTATAATGAAGATGGCCTTGATGTTGAAGCAGTTTTTCAACACCGTAAAGCAACCGGTTCTATTTTGGGTTATGCCGGTGCCCTGCATGAATTTAAAAATACCATGGAAGGCCTGGAGCAGCCATGCGATATCCTGGTACCCGCGGCTTTAGAAAATCAGATAACCGAGTATAATATCAGGAATATACAAGCCAAAATTATTGCCGAAGGAGCCAATGGTCCAACCTCGCCCGAGGCCGAGGCTATATTCTACGCAAATGGCGGTATCATCATTCCGGATATGTATGCCAATGCAGGTGGTGTTACGGTATCGTATTTTGAATGGCTGAAAAACCTGAGCCATGTGGCATTTGGCCGTATGAACCGCAGGTTTGAAGAAAACTCAAACCTTAACCTGGTTAATATGGTTGAAGGAATCACGGGAGTTGCCTTAACTTCTGTACAGCGCTCAACCATTATAAAAGGCGCATCAGAACTTGAACTGGTAAACTCCGGACTGGAAGATACCATGATCCGCTCGTACCACGAGATTAGGGAGATCTTCAAGAACAACCCTAAAATTGACACCTTACGCAGCGCCGCAATGGTAGGCGCTATTAATAAAATAGCCGTATCATACCAGAATTTAGGTGTTTGGCCGTAAATAGATTGCCGCGCTATCGCTGGCAATGACAACTGTTTTAAAAGCGGCAGATTCAAAGAATCCGCCGCTTTTTGTTAGCGGTAAATAGATCAGGTCACTATATCCGGCGAATCAGATAATCCGGGAGAGACATGTGACGCGTCTTTACTATAACCAATGTTATTATATATTACCTGTGCCGCTTCACCAGCGCTATCCGGCGTTTATAAGCGCCCTTTTCCAATCGCTTGCCTTCAGATGGAACACTGTTGTCCCTTTCGCTTTTTGTAAGTTTCTGGTCATCATCGCCTTCGTCCTTGTACGCCGAAGGAATCCACTCCGGTCTGATTATCTTTTCATTGCTCATGATCAAAATAGCTTAAGTGAATTTACTAATAATATCCGAGGTCACTTCCAAAAGTCCTTTGTCCTAAAAGTCTTTACGCAAAAAAAAACTATTAAGAATAATTCTAAATAACACATATCCCTTGTAATAAACATTATTAGCTCAAGGTTTTGTATTTTTGCATTCTATTTTATAATATATAAGCCGCAAAATGAAGAAAAGTGCAATTTTTGGTCTTGTTGTTATAGCGATAGCTATAGCGGTTATCATTAGTGTTTACTCCAACTCAAGCACATACGGTAGTTTTAACGATGCCCTGAAAACCAAAAGCGAGCTGCATGTTGTTGGTCATCTGAACAAATCAAAAGAATTGTTTTATGATGCTACCAAGGATGCCAATTACTTTTCATTTTACATGAAAGATAATAAAGGCGAGGAGCGCAAGGTTATTTTTACAGGTACCAAACCTGAAGATTTTGAACGGTCGGAGCAACTGGTGCTTACCGGCACCATGGTTGGCAATGAGTTTCACGCCTCAAAAATACTGATGAAATGCCCTTCAAAATATACCCAGGACAAGTTAGAAGTTACAGAAGTAAAGGCTAAGCAAGCCAGCATATAGATCATTTTTGATGGATACAGTTTATAAAGGTGAACACCTTTTACCCGGGCATATAGGTCAGTTTTTTATCATACTTTCTTTTGGTGCAGCCCTTTTATCATTCCTTAGTTATTATTTTGCCACCACCGACGATGCGGGCAAGCTAAACAGCAGCTGGCAGCGCCTGGGTCGTATTGGCTTTTTTGTTAATTCGATTTCCATATTAGGGATAGGCGTATGCCTGTTTTATGTAATATACAATCACTATTTTGAGTATCATTATGCCTGGGCCTATACCTCGCGTTCATTGCCGGTGTACTACATTGTATCGGGCTTTTGGAACGGACAGGAGGGGGGCTTTTTGCTTTGGACCTTTTGGCAGGCTGTTTTGGGCAATATATTAATATGGCGCGCCAAATCATGGGAACGCCCGGTAATGACGGTTGTGGCTTTGTCGCAGGTGGTTTTAGGAACCATGGTGCTGGGTGTCGAAATTTTTGGTACCAGGATTGGCAGCTCGCCGTTCCTGTTGTTAAGAAACGCGCTGGAAGGCCCCATTTTCCAAAACCCCGATTACCTGTCGTTTATAAAAGACGGACAGGGCATGAACCCATCCCTTCAAAACTATTGGATGGTTATTCACCCGCCAACCCTGTTCCTGGGTTTTGCATCTATGGTGGTACCATTTGCTTACGCTGTGGCCGGCCTTTGGCAAAAACGGTATAAAGAGTGGGTGGTTCCTGCCATATCTTACTCCTTATTTGCCAGTATGATATTGGGTACCGGCGTAATCATGGGTGCGTTTTGGGCATATGAGTCGCTTAACTTTGGTGGTTTCTGGGCTTGGGATCCGGTAGAGAACGCATCAATTTTTCCATGGATAACGATGGTAGCGGCCCTGCATGTACTGGTTGTATATAAAAATACAGGTCATTCCTATTTTACGGCTACCTTTTTGGTGCTGATAACATTTGTTCTGGTATGGTACTCGTCATTCCTGTCGCGCAGCGGTATCCTGGGCGATACCTCGGTACACTCTTTTACTGATAACGGGATGTTTTGGCAGCTGGTTACGGGTGTTTTGATATTCCTGGCGCTTTCCGCTGTGCTTCTGGTAAACAGGTGGAAAGAGCTGCCAATTACAAAAAAAGACGAAGAAACCTATTCGCGTGAGTTTTGGATGTTTGTTGGCTCGGTATTTTTAGGCCTTTCCTGTTTCCACCTGCTGGTGGTTACATCAGTACCGGTTTGGAATGCCATGTTTGGCTCCAAGATAGCTCCGCCTACTGTAAGGCATTACAATGTTATACAATCGTCATTTGCCTTTGTGGTTACCATACTTACCGGCTTTACCCAGTTTTTAAAATACAAGAAAACTGATGTTACCCGTTTTTTTATTACTACGGGCATATACCTGGTTTTTGCTGTTTTGGTTACCGCCCTGGTGGTTTATGGCACCGGCATTTATAAGCTGAACTTTATATTCATGCTGGTAATGTGCGGTTCAGTATACTCCGTTATTGCGAATGGCAAAGTACTGGCCGACGCGCTTAAAGGTAAATTTAAACTGGCAGGCTCGGCAGTGGCGCATATCGGTTTTGGTTTGCTGATGGTTGGGGCATTGATAGCTGCCGGCACCAGCAACGTGATCTCTATAAATAACACCGGCGAAGGTTTTTCGCCTGAATTTGCCAAGGAACAGAACCCGCGTGAAAATATATTGGTATACCAAAATGAGCCTGTAAAAATGGGCGACTATATGGTAACCTATACAGGCGATTCTATTTCGTCGCCTAATCATTTCTTTAAAGTTGACTATAAGAAGATAGGAGCAGATGGTAAAGTTGAGAATGAATTTGTATTGAAGCCCAAGGCGTTGATCAGTCGCGGCCAAATGTCGGCATCGCCTGATACCAAGCATTATTTGTTTCATGATATGTATACGCATATCACCATGTTTTATCCGGCCCCGCTTGCCGATGGCAGCGACGAAAATAGCGCAGGCGCTCATAACGAAGCAAATGACGACAAAAACTATGATGCTCCGGTAAGTCATGAGGTTGCGCCCGGCGACACCATCAGGTAC
The DNA here is from genome assembly GCF_031456535.1 of Mucilaginibacter pocheonensis. Taxonomy (NCBI): domain Bacteria; kingdom Pseudomonadati; phylum Bacteroidota; class Sphingobacteriia; order Sphingobacteriales; family Sphingobacteriaceae; genus Mucilaginibacter; species Mucilaginibacter pocheonensis. The sequence continues at coordinate 848,472 of NZ_JAVDUU010000004.1, read as the reverse complement.
CGCGACGGCTATATTTTGATCAAAAGCCTTAATAAAGAAGCCAAAGTGCAAAACATTCCGATCACCGACAGTGATGTGGCCATTGGCGCTAACCTCGAGATCGTGTCGCACGGAAAAAAATATACAGCTGAACCCGTATACATGATAAAGAACGGCAACGTTTTTGATTTTGCCCGCAAGGTTGAGGATGCCGGTTTAAAACTGCGTTTCAGCAAAGTGATACCTGAAAATAAAAAGGTAGAGATCATGGTTTACCAGCAACCGGAAAGCAAAAAGAAATTTATTGTAATGAAGGCTATTCAGTTTCCTTATATCAATTTCTTCTGGGCAGGAACCATCATTATGGTAATCGGGTTTTTCTTGTCCATTTTGCGCCGTAATAAAGAGTTGAAAACGGTTTAACGTGTACACACGTACAAAAAACTGAAGCGGTTTAGTTATTGTTAGATGGATAATTATTTAGCCGGGCATCATGAACATATTTTAAATGATGGTTTTGCCATTGTCAATGATGTTTACACAGATGCCGAGGTTAACAGTATCTTAACCGTTATAGAAGCAGCCGACCAATCAAACCCGGCATTTCGCAAAACCGATGATCTGTTTGCCATTAGGCAATTTTTAAAGGAAGTACCGGCGGCACTTCCTTTAATTTTTAACAGCAATTTGAAAACGCTCGTTAATGCCTTGTTTGGTAATAATTATTTTACTGTAAAATCCATTTACTTTGATAAGCCCGAACTTTCCAACTGGTTTGTTGCCTGGCATCAGGATCTGACCATTGCGGTTAATAATAAAACCGAAATAGCGGGTTATGGTCCCTGGACGGTTAAGCAGAACCAATATGGCGTACAGCCCCCGCTTGCTGTTTTACAGGATAATTTTACCGTTCGCATTCATCTTGACGACGCCGGCGAAAATAATGGAGCGCTTAAGGTAATTCCCGGTTCGCACCTCAAAGGAGTTTATCGTCCGGAAACCATTAACTGGAGTGTGGAAACTGAAACTATTTGCACGGTTAGATCAGGCGGTATAATGATCATGCGGCCGCTATTGCTCCATGCGTCAAACCGAACTACTAATAATAAAAAGAGAAGAGTGGTACATATTGAGTTTAGCAGGGGCAATTTACCAGAAGAGATTGACTGGGCCGAGAAGCAAGCTATATAGGCGGCTTAATCACCTGAACGGAATATTCCAGGGTTTGTTATTCCCCCGTCGCCATAAAAGTATCATCTTCACATGTCATTGCGAGCGATAGCGCGGCAACCGCATGCTATACAGAGCGAACCAGCCTATCGTAGAGCGCTCGATTTCAGCCGGGCTGTTACCTCGTCATAAAAGCATCAATTTCCCAACGCGTCATTGCGAGGAACGAAGCAATCTCTATGCAATACAGAGCAAATATACTTATCGCAGAGCGCTCAATTGCCGCTAAGGCTGTTACTTTGTCTTGATACAAAGTAACCAAAAATCAAGTCAGCAGAGAGGCTTCTTCGCCGCACACGGCCTTTGCCCTGCAAACCAGGCAGAACCACGGGCTGCTAAATTTTGCCCCTACCGCGTTCGCGCATTACCCCGCGCTTCAGGCAAAATTGCTAATGCCCTTCCAACCGCACAGTCTAACATGTTCTGCCTGCTTTCACCCGAAGCTGTTCTGCTGACGGGAAAAAGGATGGTTTGCCGGTTCATTTTACGCACACTTTCGAGGTAAAAGACGACCGACCGTAGAGAGCTCATTAATCCCGATAAAAATAAAACAACATTAATAATCTCTATGCTGTACAGAGCGAGTAAACCTATCGCAGAATGTTCAATTGCCGCTGGGCTGTTACCTTATCGTTATAAAAGCAACAATTTCCCAACCCTTCATTGCTGCGAGGTGCGAAGCAATGGCTGTACAGAGCGAATATGCCTATGGCTCTACGACATCTATTTGCGCCGTATGGCTTTATGTGTTCATTGTCAGAGGGGATGGTTCATTTTACCCTTCCTTCAAAAACGATAATATCTTATTATTGACCATATCGGGTTTTTCGATGGATGGAAGGTGCGCGGCATCAGCAACCGGAAAAAAATCAACCTTTAATACACTGCGTATAGAATCGCTGAAACGGAAGGGCACTGTTCTGTCTTTTTTACCCCAAATTAATAGTACAGGTTTGTTGGCGGCATTAAGGCAAATGTTGCTTTGTTTTCCGTTTTGATCGTAATCATACAGGGTTGATACCAGGGCATTCCTAAACCCTTTAAAACGCATTTGAGGCAGGTAACGGTTTTCCCATTGTGGATGATCTTTAGGATACAGAAAATCATCAACCTGTCCTTTTGCACGCTCGTTGGAGTTAACAGCTTCGTTGTACAGGGTAAAACATTTTGGCGCAACAGGTTTTTCGCTTTCGTACGCCGGGTCAATAAGTATAACCTTATTCACCAGATCGGGGTGCTGGCAGGCAAAATTAGTTATAACTTTGCCTCCGAAGGAAATACCTGCTAAATTTACATGGCCTTGCAGCTTAAGGTTGCTTATTAGTTCCAGTAACTGGGTGTTGTATAGTTCTTTGTCATACGCAACGTCGGGCCGGTCTGAGTAGCCTCGTCCATACATATCATAACGGAGTACTTGATATCCTTTTTTTACCAGGAACTCGTAGGTGCCATCCCATATATAGTACGGAACGCTAAAGCCGTGAACCAGTATTACCACTTCGCCGTTTGCCGGGCCGTCAAGCTGGTAATGGGTTATACCCTTGCTTAATTTAATAAAGCTGCCATCAACGTTTTTGCGGTCGGCATTGGTTAAGGTTTTTTCCTCTTTATTATTATACTCATAAAAACCATATAATATTAAGGCAGATGCCCCCACCAGAAATATTATAATTATTATGCTTACTTTAAGTATTTTCATAGTGTATTAGATGATGGTGCCCTAAAATACAGAAATATTTAAACTACGCTTATTCAATGAATATTTTAATTTAAAAAATAACATGCTCATAACTTTTATCGGCTCTGGCAATGTGGCTACACATATGGCAGCCGCATTGAAAAACGCAGGCCATCGCATAGTGCAGGTTTATAGTCCCGATTTTCAACATGCCTCCATGCTGGCTTATCATGTTGGCGCGCAGGCCACCAATGAGCTGCATGCTATTATACCTGATACCGACCTCTTTATTGTTTCGGTTAAAGACGACGCCATCATTGAACTGGTTAAAGCACTGGCCAAACACCAAAAGCTGATAGTACATACATCGGGCTCAACAGATTTGAATAGTTTATTAGCTTTTACAGATAAGGCAGGCGTTTTGTACCCGCTGCAAACTTTCAGCAAAAGCAGGGAGGTTGATTTTGCCGCTGTGCCCTTATGCATTGAAGGGGCAAACGATGACATAAAAAACCAACTGGAGCAGCTTGCTTATACCATCAGCAAAAATGTTTACAGCATTAACTCGGCCGACCGCAAGATACTGCATCTGGCGGCCGTGTTTGCCTGTAATTTCCCTAATTACTTGTATACCGTAGCGCAGCAACTGCTGGCAGAGCACCAAATGAAATTTGATATGCTAAAGCCGCTGATATTGGAAACCGCCCAAAAAGTGCAGGAGCAACCCCCGGCGGCGGTGCAAACAGGCCCGGCTGTGCGCAACGACCGTGTTACTATGGATACTCATCTGCAAATGCTTGGCCATCAGCCCTATTTGCAGGAGATATATTCCTTATTAAGTCAGGGTATTATCAAAAACAATAATGTAGGGCATGAGGATGAGTAATTTTGTTACTTTTGCCTAAATGAACGTTTTTAAAGTAAAGATAAATTTCGAGGAAAAGGGGCATGAAACTATTGAACTGCCTATTGCCGAAGGAGAATCTGTATTAGATGTATGCCTGGAAAATGGCATCGAACTGCAGCATAACTGCGGGGGAGTTTGCGGATGCAGCACCTGCCATGTGTATGTAAACAAAGGAATGGACAACATTCAGGAAATATCTGATAAAGAAGAAGATTTTATTGACAGGGCCGTAAACCCACGTATAAATTCGCGCCTTGGATGCCAGTGTGTGATCTTAGACGGCGATATAGAAGTTACACTGCCCGATCAGTCGCAATTTTTGGGACATTAACGGTTAACATAAATATAATACGTACAACGCATAACATAACACGTATAACGTAAAGCTACAACCTAATTAAAGATGAGCGAGAATAAATTTGCCTTACCAATTCACTGGAACGATTACGAAGATATTGCTATTGAACTTTATGAAAAGTTTGGTAACGATTTTGACGAATCAAAAATATACCGCATCCGTTTTACTGAGTTGCTGGAGTGGGTACTTTCATTACCAAACTTTGTAGGCACAAGGGCCGAATCAAACGAAGGTCACCTGGAGCAGATCCAGTCGGCCTGGGTTTATGAGTGGCGCGATAATCAATAATTTCAAATTGGTGAGTTTTAAAGCTTAATTCATTAATTAAAATTAAGTGCTCAAAATTTGTTTAAATCATCAAACACTTGCTGTAATCCATAAAAATGGAATCATTTTTACATAAATTAAAAGATATAACCACACTTATTTTTGATGTGGATGGCGTACTGACCGACGGTTCGGTTTTTGTAACCGATACCGGCGAGCAAAGCCGTGCCTTCAACATCAAAGACGGGTATGCCCTGCAGCTTGCGGTTAAGTGCGGATATAATGTATGCGCTATATCGGGCAGCCGTTCAAAAAGCGCCATATACCGTTTAAACAGCTTGGGTGTACAGGACGTTTATATGGGCACGCACACCAAATCCCAGCGCTTTAAAATATATCTGGAAGAAAAAGCCATTATAGCCACCAATGTGTTGTACATGGGCGATGATATTCCCGATCTGGAGGTTATGAAACTGGCCGGATTGCCTGTTTGCCCAGCCGATGCCGTTGAAGAAATAAAGGCGGTAAGTGCCTATGTTTCGCCTTATGGCGGTGGCAGGGGCTGCGCCCGTGATATTATTGAAAAGGTACTTAAAGTTCAGGACAAGTGGATGAGCGAACAGGCTTACAGCTGGTAATCAAATTGAATTTTTAAGTTTTTTGGCTTTCATCCCCTATCTTTAATCATTAAAAACGCCTATGATCCCTAAAATCATTCTTGCATCAAAATCGCCCAGGCGGCAGGACCTGCTGAGGCTGATGGATATGGATTTTGAAGTTGTTTTAAAAGAAGTTGATGAGTCATATCCCGCCGGTTTAACACCCAGGGAGGTAGCCGTATACATCGCCAGGAAAAAAGCCGAAGCGTTTGACGAATCAATAACTGATGAGGTAGTGCTTACGGCCGATACTATTGTTTGTATTGATGGACAGATATTAGGCAAACCCGAAACGGCTGATCACGCTGTTGAAATGCTGCAAACCTTATCAGGCAAGGTACACCAAGTTATTACAGGAGTTTGCTTATTATATAAGCACAGGTACAATAGCTTTTTTGATGTTTCTGAAGTGTTTTTTCGCAAACTAAGCGATCAGGAGATAAGAAGTTACGTGGCCGAGTATAACCCGCTTGATAAAGCCGGTTCGTACGGCATACAGGAGCGGATAGGGTTAATAGGTATTGAACGGATAGATGGCTCTTATACCAATGTTGTAGGGCTCCCTACAGAAAAGTTATACGCTCAGTTAGTTAATTTAAATAATTAATTATTTAAATTAAACCTTTATTTATTAGATAGTCTAATGCTTAAATAATAAGGGAGCGAATTTATCATGAAAAGAGCTATTTATACAGGGCTGGCAATATTGCTGGTTTCAGCCTTATCTGCTTGCAGCAGTTATAACTATTATACAGCAGCCCGAAACAAAACTGATCTTTCATCTTACCGCACATTTGCCTGGCTACCACCCCAAACAAGCCACAAGGCCGGCGGTGTTGTAAAAAAGGAAATTGCCGACGAAAAAGTGAAAGATGCTGCTATTGCCGCGCTACAAACAAAAGGACTTAAATTACAGGAAAATGATCCCGACCTGCTGGTGAGTTACTCTACCGTAACCGGCAGAGGCATGAAAACAGAATTTTATCCGGCTTACTATGGCGGCTTCGGTTGGGGCGGCTGGGGTGGCTGGGGCTGGGGTTGGGGCTGGGGATACCGTCCGTTTTACGGCTACTATGGTGGCTGGGGCGGCTGGGGATATCCTTACGGCGGCTTTGGTGGTGCATATGCCCGCGTGCCGTATAAAGAAGGCACCCTCATCATTGATCTGATCGATCGTAATACCCGCAGACTGGTGTGGCGCGGATTTGGCGTAGGCGAACTGCATAACCCAAAAAGAACGTTAGAAGAATTGCCAAAAGTAGTTGACGGTGTTTTAAAACAACTGCAGTTAAATCAAATAAACCAAATGCAGGTTAAAAAAGCCTAAGGTTTTGTTCGGAAAGAAGATATATTTGATCCCTTTAGGCCCTAAGCCTGAAGGGATTTTTGTTTGCGATGTAAACGTATAGCGGCAAAAGTAACGGCAATAACCGCCAAAACAATTACCCAGGTATCAAGCGGGCAGCCATCAGGGCCGCCGTCATTGCCATCACACAGGCCATCACCCGGATCAGCAAAACAGTTTGTTGCAAACAGCAGGTAAATACACACACCCAGTAAAAATTTACACTTGCTTTTTACAAAGGTCATATTATTGCTTAAAAAATTTCGCACTTCCAATTCGTTTTCCTGTGGTTTCGTCAATAGCTTCAACAACATAAATCCCTTTAAGCAGGTTACCCACATCCTGTTGTATAGAGTCGGTATTGTTGGTTCTTATGGTTTTTATCAAGCCGCCTGCTGAACTTACAATATTAATTTGTACCCGGCTGTTATAAGTTTTGCCAAAGTTAATATTTATATTTTGGGTTGCATTGCTTGGATAAACCATAAACCTTAACAGGTTTGTTGTCAGGTAATTAAAAGCTAAATTTTTTGATGTGTCAATACTTCCCGTAACTAATTTTTGAATTAAACGGTATGTTATTTGCCCGCTGCCCGCTGTTGGGTTTGTAAAAGAGTAACTGCCTTTTGCTGAGGATTGCAGACTATCAATAGCTGAAAAAGATTTACCGCCATCGAGGCTTTTTTCTATAACGAAGCCAGTGAAATTACTTTCATTATCAGTTTTCCAGGTGAGTTGTACACCGGTGGTAACCTTTGTGCCGCTAAAACTCAGTAATTTATATGCATGTCCCGGTGCAATGCCAATGCTTAAATAAAAGCGGTCATGCGCATAACTGGCCTTATCGGTAGTAACATTAAAGCTATACTCCTGGTTATGCACCACATCTAAAGAGTCATTAGTGAATTTATCCTTTAAGAAGATACTATAGCGCTCATCAATGTTTTGTTTAAATGGTGAAGTAATCTTGTATAAACCATAGTTTGAAAAAGTTACAATTAGGTTTATGCGTTTCAGTTTTTCCAGGTCGGTAGTGTAATTTGCAAAGCAGCCAATAGAGTCGGCTGTTAGCGAGTAAAGCAGGTCGCCCTGGCCAGATGGTTGATAATATGGCGCGTCTTCGCCCTGAACAAATTTACCGTTGGCGGTTTTGTCGAAATTTATATCGGTGGAATTATGGATAATGGAATCTTTAGCTAACTCCAATCTTAGTCTCGGTATAGCATCCGCGTCGGCATTAGTGCTGGCCGCCGCTGTAGCTAATGTTTGTTGTATATTCCCTCCATGCGGGTTAACAGCCATTTTAGCCGCTGCTAAATGATTGTTTGGATTGGCAACATTAAATACAGGAATGCTTGAAGGGGCTGCACTATAAAGTGAATAGGCCACCTTCATGCTCTCGTTAAATGTAATAGCCGAAGCGGAAGTGGCTAACGTGAAAAATCCCTGACCTGATAAAGCATAACGGCTTGCCCCGGTACCGGCTGAATTTAAATTGGCATCATAAAGTGCAAATTTGGTGGAAGAGCTGTTTGTGCCAGTGCTGGCATCTTTAACCAGCATATAATAAAACTTGTTAGAGGTATTGGCAAGATAGAGTGCATGCAGATCAATAACAGAAGCATATGGGTTACCAATAAGATTGAGCCCTTTTTTTGTTGATGCGGTTGAAGCATAGGACAGCGTTTGAGGCGCACTAACAGCCGTTGCTGTATAGTAAGTAGGCACTGTTGCTGGGAAATTAATAATATTCGCGTTAAAGGAAGCATTGGTTGCACCTGTCCCTTTAATAACGGTCCCAAAAAAGTTTAACGTTGCATTATCAGTAGCTGGAAAGGGTTTTACAAACGGATTGCTAACGCTCCTGCTTCCCCTGAAATAATAAAGAAAGCCATTTGCCGGGGGAACACCCTGAGCTGTTGAGCTAAATGCTTTATACTCATTGCCAACTATCTGATTCACGTCGGTTGTGAGGGGGGCATTTTCATCATAAACAAAAACAGACGGACTGTTGCCTGTCGAAGCTGCATCATCAAACCCATTGGTTGAGCCACCGGGACCTGTTATGTAAGTTGTAGCGAATAATGGGACTAAATTATATGTACTTATAGTGCCATTAGTAAATGCTGTAGATGTATTGGTAACCGGTGATGAAAGCAGCATGTATCGGCGCAAAGTTCCTTTTACATAACGTTGTACATTGATATTTCCGGTTATAGTGCCGGCTGCAAGCGTACCAATGCTGGCATCGCCGGAGAGGGTGGATAGTAAGGTTAACGCGGTAGTTGAAGAGTTGCTACCTACTGCAAGAGTAGATGAACCGGTAACACTTAATGTATACAGCGGTGCTACGGTAAATTTGCTTCCTGATGCCATGCTTTTAGTACCACCGCCGCTAAAAGCTACATTATAAAAATTGGTGCCGGTGGCAGTGGCATCCGTTAGCGTTTGTGTGGTGCCATCAAAGGTAATGGTGGGCGTGGCATTAGGTGTAAAAGTTCCGGTGTTGGTATAATCTTTGGCAATACTTAAAGCGCCAGTGCCCATGGTCATGGTACCGGCATTGCTGAGCGTTCCGTTTACGTCAATAGTTCCCGAGCCTCCGGTAATGGTTGCAGTTGAATTATTCGTCCAGGTAGCCGCGGTTGAGCTGGTTGCACCAACTTTTGTTGCAGTATTAGTTGCATTGGAAAATGACACATCAGAGTATGTGGTAAATGTGGAGTCAATATTTAGGTAGCTTGTTGAACCAGCTGTTGTACCACCTATAACAGCCGTGCCGCTGCCTTGTATAATCAAATTGTCATAAGTGGGGTCTGTAGCGGCATTCGAGTTTACCACGCCGCCGCCCGAGCCAAAGCCAACTGTTGATGTTGTATAAATTATAGGATTTGCCCCCTTATAATTAACAGTTGCTTTACCCCCGGGAGCACGGTCTCCGTAAAAATTACAGGATGCATAGGGTAAAGGCATGGTTCCAATAGCATTTGTACCGTTAAGAATTAATGTCGGGTTGGTAATTGTATTACTCGTTTTGTAAGATGTGCGCGCATTAACTGTAAAATAACAAGAATTTGGAGAGGTGCTTCCCCTGTTGGTAAATGTTATTTGACCGCCTATTGTCATTGTGCCATTTTCCAGCCTTACCCCGCTTCCGTTTTGAACTTTTGCATTCAGATTCATATTAACGTTGGTAGCTACTGTAAAATTGGCAGCCTCTAAAATTAAAAAAGACAAATTGGTTGTTGTCCCCGACGTATTACCAAATTGTAAATTATCACAGGTTATCGTACCAGTGCCTCTGATGTCATTAAAAATACTACTGCCGGATACGCTATTTGAATTGTAATTTTGGGTAATATCGCCCAATACCGTCAATGTTACCCCAGTTACCGTTAATATTGTTCCGGTTATAGTTGTTCCGGCCAATACATATGATGACTTATACTGAATACTGCCAAATGTGATGGAGGCTACAGTAACATTTGAAGATAGAACAGGTTGGTTTGTATATGATAAACCTGTTACACCAAATTGAACAATATCAGAGGTACGGCCGTTACTTCCTGGGAAATTAGCAAGTGTACCATCTGGGCTGGTTCCCGTTACTGTCCAATTAGCTGTGGTGGTCCAGGACGTGGAAGTAAGACCATTCCAATTAAAGGTGTAAACTGCGAATGATCTGCTGTGTATAAACATTATGCATACAGCTAAAAGAATGGTTTTTAGTAATGGTGTTCGCAAATTCAGAAGAAACAAAGTGTTATTAATTAGTGTTTTGTGACACCCTTTGTACGGTATATTTTCTTTAAAGTTTCTTTTACCGCAATGATATTGCATACTTGAAGAATCACCGTAAAGAAATGTCGGTGTTTACAAATAGTCGCCTTTATGCTTGAGAAATTCAATACACTTTACCCAAGTTCCATTAATGGCTTCATCAATGTAGCATGCTTAGGTGCCATTTTCCGGCATTATTGGGATTAACTTACCACTTTCCCCTTATCCAGCCGCAAGACCTTATCAACGCTGTTTGGTATTTCGTGCTGATAATGGGTTACATAAATAAGGGTAACATTACTTAAGCTGCAAATGGTATCAACCAGGTTTTTAAAATGCAGTTGCTGATGATCATCCATCCCCTGGCAGGGCTCATCAAAAATAAGCAGCGCGGGATTTTTTATAAGTGCCCTGGCCAGCAGGCACAAACGCTGGGCACTTGCCGGTATATTTTTGAGGAGCGTACGTGCATACTGGTCAATCTCGAGCGCTTTCATCCAACGGAAGGCAATATCGGCACGGTCCTTATTACCTGGCCTGAACAGGCCAAGAGTATCATAATAGCCTGATTCAATTACCTGCAGGCAGCTGTTATCGGTAGGGAAGTACTGGTGCAGTTCGGGCGATACAAAACCGATCTTCTTTTTTATATCCCAGATACTTTCGCCCGTACCACGTTTTTTATCAAACAAGATGATATTGTTGGCGTAGGCCTGCGGGTTATCGCCGTTAATTAAACTTAATAAGGTTGATTTACCCGCGCCATTTGGGCCGAGCAGCGCCCATCTGTCGCCCGTCTTTATCTCCCAGTTTACATTGTCAAGTATAACTTTGTCGCCATATTGAATATGCACATTATCCATTTTTACTATCCAATCGTAAGCAGCCGGGTTTTTGTTAATATTTAACAAGCTGGCAAGCTCGGCAGTATCAATACTGTCGGCGGTGTTGGGTTCAAACAGGGTGGGGTTAAATTCGGCCCGGGCTATCTGATGAGTAATGACTCCGTTTTTTAAGGCGGCAACGTGAGTAATAGCATCCGGAATTTCATGTACCGAAGCAGCCATGACTACGCTGATGCCAGATGCTGTTATCTGCTCAATAATGCCGTTAAATTCCTGCCGGGTTTTTACATCCAGCCCGGTTAGGGGATTGTCTAATAACAGTAGTACCGGGTTTTTAAGCAGGGCCGCGGCCAGCATCAGACGTTTGGTTTCGCCGTTTGACAGTTTTATTAATTGCTTGTCGCGTAAACCATGCAAATTCAGCAGGCTAAGCGTATTATCAAATGTCCAGTGAGTGCCAGGCCGTGCAACGCTTTTAACGTCGTGTAAATAATCATCAACCGTTAAAGCATCTTCAGAATCTGACGAATTATAACGTTGCTGGTAATAAAAATCTGTGGTATTGGAAAGGTTCCTGAAATGGTGCCGGGGCTCCACAAGGGCTATGAGCTTGCTTTTAACATTAAGGCCGTTGTTGGGTACGGGCGAGTTTGCAAGCTCATGTTCAAAATGGTAGGTTACGGTGCCGCCGGTTATATTAAAGCGTCCAGCTATGGTTTGCAGTAAGGCGCTTTTGCCCGACCCGCTTTCGCCTATCAGGGCCCAGTTTTCGCCTTTATTTATTTGAAAAGTAAGGCCCTTAAACAGGGTATTTGTTAAAAATCTTACGGTTGCATTATCTATTGCAAAAAGTATATTAAACATAGCTTATCAGTAGCCGGTAAAAATACTTATCTGCCCGAAAAAAGCCGGTTTTATTTAGATAAAGTTTAAAAAAAGACAGCGCTTAAAGAACTAAGCAGTTCTTTTAAGCGTTTGGTTAGGATTTAAGTTCGCGTTGTTTTTATTTAACCTGTTCCAGGCGTCAATATTAACAAGCAAGTCCTTCACCGAATTGTGGCAACTCTTATTTGGACAGGCAACAATCCAAAACTTTTTATGCTGCTCAATTTGCGGCCTTTTTCCACACTTAATGCAATTTTCACAGTGAATGTTTGGCTGTATTTGTATTGTCATATGTTATGTAAATGATATTAATGATAGACGGTGTAAAATTAGATATTTTAAATCAGATACTGAGATAGTTGCATGAAAACATGCCCTATAAGTATGTAAATATTAACCTTTAGTATATAAACAATTTGTTAATTTTTTTAAAATTTTCTTGAGTTTAACATCAATCGCTTTAAATTGTTTGCTGATTATTATCAAAAATTAAATTTATAAAGCGTACTCCCTGGTTTACTTAGATATTTTGACTCTGAATTTGCGTAAAGGTTTAACAGAAGCAGTGAATTTTTTTCTGTTAAACTGTATAAACTTCAGTACAATTATCTTGCCGTGGTTTGTTAAATCTGTCCTCAAATTTGTAGCAGTTTTAATTAAACCTCACTGATTTTTTAAATAACTACACTGTAAAATGCCACACTACCATTTCCGCACAAAAAGGCCTGATTATTGCATTTGCTTAGTTGGAAAAAAAATATCCAATTAGTGTAATTAAATCATTCCTTAAAATCATCACCATGAAAAAAGTACATTTAGTATTGTTAACAGGACTGATCATGCTTACTGTAAGTGGCTGTTCTGTAATTGAAGGCATATTTAAGGCCGGGGCTGTTGTAGGTATCATATCGGTTGTTGTTGTTATTTTAGTTATCATATGGCTGATCTCCCTGTTTAGAGGTAAATCGTAATGTAAAGATGTAATTTACAAACACAATAATTATTGTATTATAAATTAAACATTTTAACTGTTAATGCGTTTTTGCTATATAAATCATACAATTATGGAAAACATACAAGAAACAACAGAAGTATTAAACGACCTCATACAGATCAATAATGATCGTATTACCGGATATGAACGGGCTTTAAAAGAATTAAGAGATGACGAAACAAACCTCAGGACTCTTTTCTTAACGCTGATAAAAGATAGCCAGCGGTATAAAATGGAATTAGGAACCGAGATTGAAGTGTTAGGTAAGGATATGGAGACAGGGACAACCACATCCGGCAAATTACACCGTGCATGGATGGATGTTAAGGCGGCTTTTACCGCTCATGATACGCATGATATATTGGAAGAATGCGAATTTGGTGAAGATGCCATACTGAAAACTTATAACAAAGCACTGGAAGAAGAATATTTGCCAGCCTATCTGCGCCAGTTAATAACAGCGCAACAAGCCGAATTGCTTATCCGGCATAATGAGATAAAAGCGCTGCGCGATAGTGTGCAATAAAATAGCTGAGGAGGAATACCCAGCAAATCCTGGAGCTTTTCTAAATAACAAGTAGGCCAGGTGAGCATAACGCAAAAAAAACGCCCCGAAAAACCCGGGGCGTTTTTTTTACTAATAAAAGTAAGATTACATTTTTTTAGCAGTGTCAGTTTTAGCAGTGTCGGTTTTAGTAGAATCAGTCATTGCACCCATTTTAGAAGCAGTATCTGTTTTTGCTGAGTCCATTGTAGCAGAATCCATTTTAGCTGAATCAGCAGATGAAGATGAACCAGAACCTTTACAAGCTGCAAATGAAGTAGCAATAGCTAAGGCTAATAAGCCAAGTTTGAATGAGTTTTTCATGATTAATTTTAATAAGTGATTTAATAGTTTTCTTGTTAATACTATAAATAACAAAAGGTAACCCATAACTTTTAAAAAAAATTACAGATTACCTTTTGTAAATAATAAATAAACTAAAAAATCAATAAAAAGTGATTGAAATTTATATTTCTACCGCCTTTTTATTATATAGTATAATTATTTTTTAGTTGTATCTTTTTTAACTGAATCAACAGCAGCAGCGCCAGCTGTAGCAGCAGAATCAACTGTAGTAGCTGAATCAGTTTTAGCAGAATCAACTTTAGCTGAATCAGCTTTAGTTGAATCAGTTGCTGAAGATGAACCAGAACCTTTACAAGCTGCAAAAGAAACGGCGATAGTTAAAGCTAATAAGCCAGTTTTAAAAGAATTTTTCATTTTGTGAGTTTTTAATTTTAATATTTTGTGATCGTTTTCATGTCTTAATACTGATATAACAAAAAGGTAACCCATGAAATCTTAAAAAAAAATAATTTCTATCGGTTTTGTAGTTCTTATAACAAGCAGGAGTATTTTTGAAGCAGGTTTTTTTATTGCAGATTTGCCGCTTATTTGGCAGCGGACGGCCCCGCTCAATTTGCAGTATTAAAACTGAACTGATGATTATAATGTATAATTGTAATTATTACAGCAGCAAACGGGTGAGTAATTGTTGATGATTTATTTTGGTTAAAATATTTTTTTATAACAAGGGTTACAATTTCGCATAAATAGTATTAATAGTGAACAAAGAGTTAAAAGCTTCGGCAACAACAGATAGCGAGATAGTTCTTGGTATACTTAATAACTCGGATGTAGTGTTAAAAAAGTTATATACAACCTACTTTCCGATGATATTACAGTTAATTATCAATAACAACGGAGATGAGGATGACGCCAAAGATATCTATCAGGAAGCGATCATAGTTCTTTATAATAAGATAAAAACGGGGCAATTTGAATTAAGCAGTAAGCTAAAAACTTATATTTATTCAGTTTGCCGCAGGCTTTGGCTCAAAAGGCTTAGCCAAATGAACAGGTACGGGGGCGATATAAGGGATTTTGAAGAGTATTTGCCTGTTGATGATGAGGTTGACAACCATAATGAGCGGGACGTACAGTTTAATAAAATGGAAAACGCGCTCCAGTTATTAGGCGAACCCTGTAAAACCATTATGGAAGATTTTTATATACATAACAGATCAATGCAGGAGATCTGCGAGCGTTTTGGCTACACCAATGCTGATAATGCCAAAACACAAAAATATAAATGCCTGCAAAGGCTGAAAAAGTTATTTTTTCAGCAATAATAAAAAGGAGCGAAACGAGATGAGCGATAACCAACTTACAGAGCTGATTGAACGGTACCTCAATGATGACATGAGTCATGATGAGCGTGTACAGTTTGAATTGCTCCGCAAAAACAATGCTGCTGTTGAAAGCCGGGTAGCCGAGCATAAACACTTTATTGGTTTGCTGAAGCAATACGGCGAGCGTTTGGAACTTGAAAAACGCCTGAACGCTATTCATGATGAAATTGATGTGCATGCCTTAAAAGAAGAAATGACGGTTCATCCGGTATGGATCGTGCGTATGTGGAGGCATCATCATTCTAAAATATCAGTTGCGGCCTCTATAGCTATATTTGCTATTTTGAGCACTTTATTTTTTACCGGTAAGCTTAACAACCACGAGTCTAACTTTGTACAGTTGAGCCAAAAGGTAGACAGGCTTCAAAACGCCAATGACCAGCTTAAGCAAACGGTTACCACAAGCCTTATACATACCGCCAAGGCAAACAAGCCCAAACCCAGTAATCCGGGTAATTTTAGGGGAACCGGCTTTGCCTTATCATCAAACGGTTATATAGCTACCAATTATCACGTAGTTACCGGCGCCGATTCAGTATACGTACAAAACGCCAGCGGCGAGTCGTTTCACGCCAGGGTAATTTATACAGAGCCTCAGTATGATATTGCCATATTGCAGATCAATGATCCAACTTTTAAAAATTTAGGCACCGTGCCTTACAACTTTAAAAAGACAGCGAGCGATCTGGGCGAAGATGTGTACACCTTTGGTTACCCAAGCGGGCAGGAGGTTTTTGGTCCGGGTTCATTAACCGCGGCTACCGGCTATCATGGCGATACCTTAAACTACCAGGTATCTATCCCGGTTGATTATGGTAACAGCGGTGGCCCTTTGCTCGACGACAAAGGTAACCTGATCGGCGTTATCCGGGGTTTACAAACCCAGGTGGCAGGCACCGCGTTCGCGGTTAAATCGGCTTATTTGTTAAAAGCGATCCAGAATATACCGTCTGATTCCTTAAGTAAATCATTAACCTTAAATACCAGGAATACGCTGGCCGGCTTAAGCCGCACACAACAGTTGAAAAAACTTAAAAACTATGTTTTCATGGTTAAAGTTTACAACCAATAATTTGCCCATCCAATAAAAATTAATAATTAAAAGGAGATATCGTAAGGTATCTCTTTTTTTGTGCCGGAAAGTTTTTCGGGCCATGAATGCGCTTTATGATTATTAATTTATCTTAAACTCATTAATATTTTTATTTATTATTGGTGAGATGTTTATTATATTCAAAAAAATGCATATTATTGCGGGCCGAAAATACGGTCCTACATTCTGCCTATCCGTTTAATTTATTTATAAAATACTGTAAAAAGTAATGGATACAAAGGGCACTATTAACAGAATTGATTCGCTGGATTATTTAAGAGGACTGGCTGCATTGGGTATCATGTGTTATCACATGTACTTATTTACCTACGGCGAAACAGACGCTTCAAGCGTTTTGGCAAGGATAAAAATTTACGGTGTTATCATATTTTATGTACTTAGCGGGCTAACCCTGTACAAGGTATATGCTAATAACTTCACTTTCAATAAACCGGTACTTACCGATTTTTATATCAAGCGGTTTTTCAGGATAGTCCCCCTTTTATGGATGGCTTCTATTTTAACCATGGTTTTCAACTATGAGCCCACTTACTTTACCTTAAAAAAGCTTATTGCCAATATAACAGTTGTACTTGGAGCTTTTAAACCCGAAACCTTTATTGCAAAAGGAGCATGGTCAATAGGGGATGAGCTCTTTTTTTACATGTTGTTCCCGTGCCTGTTGTGGCTTGTTAAATTCAACAAGTGGCTGTTTTGGAGTTTCATGGGGATTGCGTTGATTTTACTGTGTTACTTTACTTTTTACAAGTTAAACCCTGGTATAAGATTAGGAGAGCAGTGGGCCAATTATGTAAATCCGCTGGGGCATGTATTTTATTTTGGGGCTGGTATAGCATTGGGTACTATTGACGGTACCGAAAAATTTGGCAAGTGGGCTTTGGTAGCTATTTTGTCTGTTTGTGCCTTAATTGTTTTTTATCCAGTTTCCAATGGCGATCCTGTAGTGCTGGTTACCGGATATAACAGGTTGATATTAAGTGCATTTGTAATTGTATTATGTTTTCTTTTTTACAAGTGCAATTTTGAATTTTTGCCCCGCATTGTTAAAAACGCCCTCCATACGTTAGGTGCGATCAGCTTTTCGGTTTATTTGATACATCCTATTATATACGCTGTTCTTAAATCTTTGCTTTCGGTGTTTTCTGAACCCAACACCGCTGTTTTAATATCGCTGACGATGGTTCTTACCCTGGTTTTGAGTTTTTACAATTACAATTACTTTGAAAAATACTTTATCAAATGGGGTAAATCATTCAGCTTAAAATTAAGCGTTCAATAAGTTTCGGGCGGAGTTATAAGGTAAGCTTATCTGTCAACTTCGCCCAGTACAAAATCAATGGATCCTACAATAGCTATCAGGTCGGCTATCAGTACACCTTTTGATATTTCGGGCAGTACAGAAAGATTATTGAAACTTGGCCCGCGCGACTTTACCCGGGTAGGTATTTCCGATTTTCCGTCGGCTATAAAATAAAAGCCCAGCTCGCCTTTGGCACCTTCGCAGCGCACATAATAATCCTGTGCCTTGGGTATGGTTTTACGCGGCATTTTCGCGCGCGGATCAAAGTCTGGGGTCCTTTTAAGCTCATTTTGCAGCCGGTCAAGGCATTGTTCCACAATGCGTAATGATTGGGCTATCTCATCAACGCGTACCTTATACCGGTCCCAGCAATCGCCCACGGTGCCCATCAGGCCTTGCCCAACCGGGATGTCAAAATCAAGTTCAGGATAGGCCGAATAATTATCAATGCGCCGCAAATCCCACTTTAATCCCGAAGCACGTAACATTGGGCCCGAGCAGCCGTAATTAATAGCAACATCAAGCGGCAGCACACCCACGTTTGCCGTACGCGATATAAACACCTGGTTATCGGTAAGCAATTGGTTAAGTTCAACCATTTTGGGCTTAAAGTACTCTACAAAGTCGCGGCAGCGTTCCTCAAAACCTACAGGCAGGTCGTAAAACAAACCACCAACCCATATATAGTTGTACAGCATGCGTGAGCCCGAAGCCCACTCCAGCATCCCCATAATATGCTCCCGGTCTCTAAAACACCATAAAAAAGGGGTAAAAGCGCCAATATCAATACCGTAAGTACCAATGGCTATCAGGTGCGATGCAATGCGGTTAAGCTCGCAAACCAAAACACGTATATATTCAATACGCTTGGGGATGTCCTTATCAATGCCCATCATACGTTCAACCCCCATAACAAAAGCATGGCTGTTGTTCATTGATGCCAGGTAGTCCATCCTGTCGGTAAAAGGAATGGTTTGTTGGTAAGTTAATGATTCGGCGTGTTTTTCAAAGCAGCGGTGCAGGTAACCAATATGCGGAATAACCTCTTTAACTATTTCACCATCGGTTATCAGCTCCAAACGTAAAACCCCGTGTGTTGAAGGGTGCTGCGGCCCCATATTAAGCACCATATCTTCCACACTGGCATCAGCAATTTTTTTATGGTAGTTATTTAAAGCTTCTTCGTATTTAGGATTAGTGATCACCAATGTTGGATACTTTTAATTTAAACAGATACAATGCCCGCGCATCGCCACAAGGGGGTGCATAACAGGAAACCAAAAATCAGCTTTTTTTTTCATTTATCGGGTTAATTTTCATGTAAAATTAAACAGCAACCAACCAGGGGCAACCCTCAAATTCGCGGTTCAGGGTTAAGGCAGAGGAACTCAACGCCCAAAAGCCCCAAAAACAAACTAATTATTGTTCTGAGGTGTAAATTTCCTGAGATCCTAAGGAGGAGGGATATGTGCATCTGCCCGCCGCAATTCGTTGTCAAGTCGGTTTTTCTGATCCTTTACTCGCTCTGTCTTAGGGACTTACGCGCTATTTTAATTAATTAAAAACTATTTTATGTAATTATAGGTTATAAAACAGCGTTAAATACCAAGTATAAATAACTTAAAACGAAATTTTATAGAAAAAAACTGCTACGCATTACATTTTATTACTAACTAAAACTAAGAAAAAATGAACATGAAAAAGTCAGTTTTAATTGCCGTTGCATCGTTATTTATCGGAGCTTTATCAAACAATGCAATTGCCCAAACCCAACAACAGGATACTACTAAACACGATACGGCCGCCCAGGCTTCACCTGCCAGTCCTGCAGCTGCAGCATCAGGTGACCTGGTGAGTGTGCTTTCTACTTCTACAGACTTTGCCCCTTTGGCGCTGGCCATAAAAAGTGCCGATCTGGAAGCTACATTAAAAGGCCCCGGCCCATATACTTTATTTGCTCCAAATGATGTGGCCTTTAGTAAAGTGCCAAAACCAACCATGGACGAGCTTACAAAAGACCACGCCAAACTCGCAAAAATTTTAAAATATCACGTAGTAGCAGGTAAATATACTAAGGCCGATATTATTAAGGCCCTGAGTGCGGGTAAAGGCAAGGCTGTTTTAAAAACCATTGACGGCGACTCGCTAACCTTGTCAGTAAATGATAAGAGCAATTTGCAGATCACCGATGCCAAGGGAAATGCCGCCCTGGTAATCTCGTTTGATACGATGGCTTCCAATGGCGTTGTACACGGTCTTAACGGCCTGTTGATGCCTCAATAATTTAATCGTACGTTTGTTTAATTTTAAATCCAATAAAGAGCCCGGTAATTGACTGCCGGGTTTCTTTTTTTATGGCGGTTGTTATCCATTGCGTATGGCCGTAAATTTCCCGGCCTTGTAGTGCTTGTCGGCAATAAGTGCTATAGGCAGTCCGATGCAAACAATTAAAACCGCGATGCCTGTAATAACCCCCGCAAACTTAATAACAGGAAATGCTTTCTGGCTTATGGGGATAACCACCAGGTTCATGATCATCCAGGCGGTAAACCCGTACAATGCGGCTATAATATAGGCGTTTCGTAACCCCCTTTTAAAGAATGGGTAAAGCAGGTAAAACGCCCCGGTAAATAAAAGCGCTATCAGGTAATGAAATACCACCCCGGCAACTACCATTTCGGCTCCGCCTTTAAAGGCAGCCTTGCCGAACATACCGCTTGCAATAAATTTAAAAATAACGGCGGGACTTATTTTATAATTCAATATCAGGGCGGCCAAAGCGTCGAGCGTACCGGCTATCAGGCCTATCCAAAGGATCCGGATCAGGGTGCGGCTTTTATCAGGTGTAGTTTTTTGCATTAGGTTGATTAAATGGCATAAAGTTATAGTTTTTACAAAGAGCGCTATTTGTAATTGTAATTTATTTTTTTTCTTGTAAAAAAACTATTGATACAGATGCTTATTTTTATGCGGATGAATAATGATACCTGCCTTATCGAAATTCCCGCGTTGCTGAACAATAGAGTCAGCAAGATATTATCGTTTAGGGCAGAAAACCTGATCATTGAAAAGCCTTTAAGTTTAATGCCGCCCGATTTTATACCTGCCGAAACCATAACCGGATTCCGGTATGGGGTTAGCTGGATAAACGGTTTCACCTTTACAATAGGCAGGCAGTATTTTATTGAGGTACAAAACGATCAGCAAAAAGTGATTCATATAAAGCTTCCCAGCTATTATGGTATCCGCAAAAAGTTATACGGCCAAATATGGTCAGACATTATTTACCAACTGTGGCACAGTTATTTTATTAACCAGTATAACTACTATTATGAGCTGTACAATATCAATCAAACGTTTGAGCTTTGCGGTATTCAGTTTCATTTTTATGGCATCAGCTGGCATGTTCAAAACATTTTGCTTTGGGACGAGGTAGCGATCAGCAGTTACCGTACCTATTTCATGATCTATAACAGCAAAAACAAAATGCAATATAAAAGCAGGAATTTTGCCAGGGACTGGAATGCTGTTGTGCTGCAAGCCCTTTTGAAACGAATAGTTGATGAAAGAAAAGTACTGCAATAACCTCCTTAATCCATCTTATTTCAGGTACTCATCCAGGTACTGAAAGGCTTTTTCCCTGATGTTTTCCGCGTCAAACATTACACCAAAATGCGGTGCGTTGGGCACAATGATCAGGTCGTTTTTTACCCCGGCCAGTTTCAGGTGCAAACTTAATGAAATTGACTGTATAGGATTTACCGACTCGTCCTTTTCGCCCTGCACTATTAAAAATGGCGGGTCATTTTTATCGACATAAGTAACCGGACTTGCCTTTTGCGCCAGGTCGGGCCGATCAAACACCCAGGCTCCCAGCAGCAGGTTAACCGGGCTTTTAGCATCATTTACCTCAACACCTTTCAGCGAAAGAAAATCAGACGGGCCATAAAAATCAAGCACCACCTTTATTTTAAAGTCTGGCTTTTTTCCGCCGGCGTAAAACTCCTTCACATTATTGTTATTTGACAGGGCCAGCAAGGAAGCCAGGTGCCCGCCTGCCGAAAAGCCGATCAATGCTATTTTATCGCGGTCAAGTTTGTATTTGGCGGCGTTCTGATAAAGAAATTCAACGGCCTGGTTACAATCCTGTATCTGCGCCGGGAAGGGCGCGGTTGTGCTGTGGCGATAGTCGATAGAAGCAATGGCGTAGCCTTTATCTATAAAACCCTTCAGTGTTTGGGTCATATAACTCATATCGGCATATTTATCATTCAGCATCCATGCACCGCCGTGCACCCAAACAATAAGCGGATAACTGCTTTTTACAACCGGCGGCAGATAAATATCCAGCAGGTGTTTTTTTAGTGTATCGCCGGCATAGGGCACATTGTTAATGAATGTAGTTCCCTTGGGGAAAATATCCTGTTTGGGATTGGTAATAGTTTGTGCCTGACTATAAGCAGCGAAGCATAAAACTATGACAATGAGGTTAAGGCAGATCTTTTTCATAATTGGTTTATTAGCTTAAAGATATAAGATAATTACCAAATTTTTATACCTATTGAAACGAAAGGGCGCTTGAACAGGTGGTGCCGTATGGCAATACGGGGTTAGGGAAATTATTTATTGTTCATGTTCACGCTCGTGAACACCGTGAACATTCATGAACACTTGATAATCAGCTATTTGAATTTTTAGCTTTGCCTGTTTAAGTGTCACCACCATGCCAATGTTGGTGTTGTTACCAGCAACCTTCCTTATCCCCTTACCAAATGCTCTTGCTCAATTTTCTTTTGCAGTTCCAGTATGGAGCCTATTAAAGCTTCGGGGCGGGGCGGGCAGCCTTGTACGTATACATCAACGGGGATTACCCGGTCAACACCTTTTACCACATGGTAGCCATGCTGCCAGTAGGGGCCGCCGCAGTTGGAGCATGAACCCATTGATATTACATATTTAGGGTCGGGCATTTGCTCATACAGCCGTTTAATACGTTCGGCCATTTTAAAGGTAACCGTTCCGGCTATGATGATCACATCGGCATGGCGCGCAGACGGGCGCGGAAAAACGCCAAATCGGTCAAGGTCATAGGTTGATGCCATT
Source organism: Mucilaginibacter pocheonensis (assembly GCF_031456535.1). NCBI lineage: Bacteria > Pseudomonadati > Bacteroidota > Sphingobacteriia > Sphingobacteriales > Sphingobacteriaceae > Mucilaginibacter > Mucilaginibacter pocheonensis. The sequence continues at coordinate 825,793 of NZ_JAVDUU010000004.1, read as the reverse complement.
GAACCCATCATTTCAATGGCACAGCAGGCAATCCCAAAGCTCAGCGGCCACAGGGATGATAAACGCGCCCAGTTAAGCAGGTCATCCAGTTTGGTGACAACTATACCACCGCTTTCACTTGTTACATCACTACTCATTTGCAGGCTTTTTAAAGGTGGGCTTAAACATAGGTTTTCTTACCGGCGTTGCTGCGGGTGTTTCTGCCGCAGTTACTGCTTGTTCGGCAGGTTCATCGTTAGTTAAACTAAATGCTTTAACGGTGTATTTACTTTGTTCCAGGTTCAATTGCTCATAAAATGACGTAGGAATAGCCACATCAGTAGTGGGTACTATAGGTTCGGCTTTTATCCATTCCAGGTCGCCTTTGCTCCAAACGTACACCAGCCCCAATATCAGGATGCCTAAAAACACAAACATTTCGGCCAGGGAGAACCATCCCCAGCGTGCATCCTGCGCTATAATTTCATGGCTGCCAAATACCGTTGCCCATGGAAAAATAAAAACCATCTCCACATCAAATAATAAAAAGATCAGCGCTATCACATAAAAACGCGAGTTAAAGGGCAGCCAGGCATTGCCGGTGGGTTCTTCGCCGCACTCATATGAGGTTAATTTTTCGTAATTGGGGTTTTTAGGAGCAAGCAGGCGGTTAACAAAAAAAATAACGCATACCATTATAATTCCGGTGATCAGAAAGATAAGTATCTTTCCAAATTCTGATATTTGCGAAACATCCGTCATGACTACAAATTTAACAAAACAAACCCATTTTGATGCAATAATAATTGGCGGCGGGGCCTGCGGGCTCATGTGCGCGGTACAGGCAGGCTTTTTGGGCAAGCGTACCCTCGTGCTCGAAAAAAACGACCGCGTGGGCGCTAAAATACTTATTAGTGGTGGCGGCAGGTGTAATTATACCAACCTGTATGCAACAGATCAGCAGTTTATATCACAAAACCCGCACTTTAGCAAATCGGCCTTTTCGCAGTGGACGGTTGATGATACCATTAGTTTTTTTGAAACCTATGGAATTACAGGCAAGGAAAAAACGCTGGGCCAGCTTTTCCCGGTGAGCGATAAGGCAAAAGATGTAGTACAGGTTTTTATTGACCTGTGTGTCGACCTGGACCAGGAAATATGGTGCGACGCTGAAGTTAAAATGGTTGAAAAAACAGGCGATGGTTTTACCGTTAGGGCAGAGGTTAACGGCCGGCAGGAATACATCAGCGCCCCAAGTGTGGTTATCGCTTCGGGCGGGCTGCCCATTCCCAAAATGGGCGCTACCGATTTTGGCTTGCGCACGGCCCGTAAATTCGACCTTAAAATTACAGATACAGCCCCCGCGCTGGTGCCGCTTACCATTACCGGCAAAGACCAGCCCTGGTATGAGCAATTATCGGGCAACAGTATTTTTTGCCGGGTTTGGAACAACAGGATCAGCTTTGAAGAGAACATCCTGTTTACGCATTGGGGATTGAGCGGCCCGGCAATATTGCAGATCTCGTCCTACTGGAAACCCGGCGAATATATCCATATCGACCTGCTGCCAAACCAAAACATTGCCGACCTGCTGCAGCAGGAAAAAGAGGCCAATGGGAAAAAAATGCTGCTGGCCTACCTTGCAGGCTTATATACCCGCAAGTTTGCCGAGGCGCTGAGCGATAAACTACCCGTAGAGAAGAACCTGGCATCGCTCACCAAAACCGATATTGAAAATATAAGCCAGCTGATACATGAGTTTAAGGTGAAGCCTGCCGGCGATAAAGGCTATGACAAGGCCGAGGTAATGCGCGGAGGCGTATCAACCGATGAGCTATCGTCAAAAACGCTGGAGAGCAAAAAGGTGCCCGGTTTGTTTTTTGGCGGCGAATGTGTGGATGTTACCGGCTGGCTGGGCGGCTACAATTTTCAATGGGCCTGGGCCAGCGGTTTTGTGATAGCGCAGAATCTATGATCAGCGTTTTCGGCTTGCAAGGTCTCTCTTCGAATCGGGACGACAGGCAGAGGCATTAAATAAGCCCGAACTGTTTAAAATGATGTGTAAAATGTTTGCCGTGCCATATCAGCCATTCCTGGTGGTTCATGGGGCCAAACCCGCCGTGAATAGCGGTTGTTCCCGGTTGTTTAAAATATTGGTCAAAATCGTCAAGCTCTTTCATTAATTGGTCAATGGCGGTTTCCATGTCAGGGTACTTGAAATCATCGGGCAGGTTTTCTAAAAAAACGTTCTTCGGAATTTCGGCATCGGTGTATACCATATACTGTTTGCTTTGATAAGCCTCTTCGGCGGGCCGGTCGCAGGTGGGCGTTTTTTTGCCGTTGGTCCATTCCACCTGGTCAACCAAATGCTCTACCATTTGCCGGGGCTTCATCTTCCCCCAAAGGGGCACGGCGTTTTCATCAAGCGACAGTAATAATTTTCGCAGCAGTGTACGGTTTGTAATATCAATAGGTTGTTCCATACGCATCGTTTTACCGTTTCGCTCAGTCAATAATACCTTCAGTATTTTGCAAAATTTAAGCTCAAAGTTTATATCGGGTCAAAATTTGTGAACTTTTGCTTAATATAGCTGCGTAATGACGATCTGGAAAAAGTTAAATATTGAAATAAAAAAAAGTAAAATACCTTACTATTCCAAAAATATTTTAAGGCAGCTCATTCCGTCAGCAATCTACCAGTCATCACTTGCCTCAAAATTAAAAGCCATAGATCATCACCCTAAAAAAGAGGCCCTGTTAAAGCGGGTAAACTATTATAACAAACTCAGTTCCGTAACCGAACCGGGCAGCAATGCCATTGAATTAGCGCAGATGCCCATATTTAAAAGCCCCAAAGCTTATAATTTTGACACATTTGAATATACCCGGTATTTTAAAAAAAGCCTGAAAGCAAACTTTCTTTTCGGAGATATTATTCATGTGGCAGATACGCCAACCTTACAAAAAAGCCGGCCTATTACTGACGATAATGCTAACGCCATTTTATTAAAACTGGACAAAAAACGACATTTTGTTTTTGTAAAAGACGATAAAAAGTACACCGACAAGATAAGCCTGCTGATAGGCCGCGGGTCAGTTACCCAGTCCCACCGCATACAGTTTATGGAAAAGTATTTTAACAACCCGCTGTGCAATCTGGGTCAGGTTAATCAAAACGGCGGCAACATAAACTGGTTAAAACCCAAAATATCCATAAGTGAACATTTGAACTATAAATTTATTTTAAGCCTGGAAGGCAATGATGTAGCCACCAATTTAAAGTGGATCATGTCGTCAAATTCCATAGCTGTAATGCCCCGGCCCAAATATGAAACCTGGTTTATGGAAGGCTTGCTGGTACCCGACTACCATTACATACACATTAAAGACGATTACTCGGATCTGGAACAAAAACTGCACTACTATATAAGTCACGAGCAGGAAGCCATAACCATTGTACGCAACGCCAATGCTTTTGTACACCAGTTTTTTAATAAAAAAGAAGAGGACCTGATATCATTACTGGTGCTCCAAAAGTATTTTTACTACACAGGGCAAATTGATAAATAAAGCGGACTATCCGGGCAAAAAAAAAGGCTTTCCCAAATTAACGGAAAAGCCTTTTTTTGATTTCGATCAGTTAATACCGACTACCAGGTAGCGTTATTAACGGTATAAGTACTTTTGCCGTCTGAATTATATGGAGGCAAAACACGCGCATAATAGTTGCCCCTAACAGAAGCAGTAACGGTTGACTGAGAAGCCTGAAAGGTACACAAAACACGATCAAGGTTGTTTCCATCAGTTTGAGATGCATTCACGTTTGATCCTGTAACGTGTGTAGTAGTGCCATTGCCTGTATTGATGAATGAAACATCAAAGCTTAAGTTGGTAATTGTTTTCTCGGTAGGTTCGCCTGCAGGCAGCCAGTTGTTAGGTTTATTTCCGCCTAAATACTCTTGTTTTATCCTTGTGTGTATGTAGCAAATGTAGGCAAAGGGATTTTGCTCAACATAGTTCTGTATTTCAAATACTAACTTACGTTTGCTGTTATTATCACCATTTCTTAAAAATTGATATTGATAACGTGCATCAATTTGTCCATTTGTTAAACTTACGCTTTGGGTTGAAAGTGATTGCCCGGTTGCGTTGTTAATAGCCCCGGCGCCTGCTTTAAATTTTAAAACACTTACACCCTGGTTGGCTTTAATCTTAGCCAACTGAGCTTCGTCTTTGTTTGGTATCAGGTGTTTATAGCCATTATTGAAATATACAATAGTGTCACCTATCATATATTCCCCTTTATTATTAATAATTGATTCATAAAAATCCGGGAAACCAAAGCTGGCAAAGGCAGCGGCAGCAGCAGAGTCGCTCCTTAATGATTTTACGCCTAATGATTTTTCCCATTTAGACAACGTTTCAGGATCTTTGTTAATTAGTTCATTAATAGTTTGGTTTAGGGCTTTGCTGTCCTTAAACACCAGTCGGCCGTTAACATTGGCAACCTCGGCATTAGTCAGATCAGTTGTGTTTTTGTTTGCAGCAATACCATTGTCTTTTTTGCAGGAAAACAATGCCACGCTTAGCAATACGGCAGTTGATAATCTTAGAATCAGGTTTTTTTTCATAGTATTTGATTGATAATATGTCACAATAATACTATAAAATATTTATGTATAGTGAAAAAATAATTATTATATATAAATTTAATAAATTCATAACATAAATATGTCTTCCTGTCTGCTTAATACTTAGCTTAAAGGCAGATAATTAAGCATATTAAGTTTTTAGGAAAATTATGCTGATAAAATGAAAAAGAAGCCGGCCTTTTGATTTCCGTTCCGGCTTGTTATTTTGCCGGAATAATGTTTAAATTGAACAGGCCGGAAATAGGCGGTTACTAATACCGGCCCCACCCAATTTGTGACATTAAGATTAGGGCTTTTAGCGCTATCATCTGTTACTTTGCGGGCATTAACTACCGTTTGCAGCCGGTATGTTTTTTACTTGAACAATACATCATGAAAATAATCCCAAAACAGCTTTTTAAAACCTTTTTGATCTCCGTTATACTATCTATAGCGGCAAACAGTATTTACTATGCCAGTATGCAAAAAGGTGCCGATATAACCAATGCTTTAACTACTATTATGGAGGACGCGACTTTCCTCAATATTGTCATTTTTATCATGAGCCTGCCCGCGTTGTTCCTGGCAAGCCCGGTTTACTGGAATAATTTAACGGTAAGGTTATTATTGTACTTTGCCGGTTCAATTATATTTATTGTAACGGCCCTGAGCCTGAAAATACAACCTGCAAACCGCGTAGTTTATTTACTGTCTGGAGGCATTTTTCTTATCGTTCACTCCGTGTTTTACTACTTTACCGTTAAAAAAGCGCGCCAGCTTAAGTGATATTGCAGCATTTTATGGCTTTTTGAAAGATTTCAGGTAAACTTGCAACATCAACATGAAAGCATTTTACGGAGATTTAAAATTAGGTATCCTGGGTGGCGGTCAACTTGGCCGTATGCTCATACAACAGGCTATAAATTACAACGTTAGCATCAAAGTTCTTGACCCCGACCGCGAAGCACCCTGCCGTAAGCTGTGCGACGAATTTACAGTAGGTTCATTAGGCGATTATGAAACGGTGTATAAATTTGGTAAAAATGTTGACCTGCTCACAATTGAAATTGAGAAGGTGAATGTTGATGCCCTTGAGCAACTGGAAAAAGAGGGGGTGTTGGTATATCCGCAATCGCGCATTATCAGGCTGATACAGGACAAGGGGCTGCAAAAACAATTTTTTAAAGAGAACGATATACCTACAGCCGATTTTCAGATCATATCATCGCCGCAGCAATTACAGCAAAGCCTTATACCTTTCCCTTACATTCAAAAACTGCGTAAAGATGGTTATGACGGTAAGGGTGTTTATAAAGTGGTTGATGAAACCTTTTTGCCGGGCGCTTTTAAAGAACCCAGCCTGATTGAAAAGTGGATTGATTTTGAAAAGGAAATAGGAATTATAGTAGCCCGCAATGAAAATGGCGAGATAAGTACCTTCCCGATGGTGGAGATGGAATTTAACCCCGAAGCCAACCTGGTTGAGTTTTTAATATCGCCGTCAACCCTGCCATTTGAGATACATGAACGCGCAGAGCAAATAGCCCGGAAGATAGCCGAAAACCTAAAAATAGTAGGTTTGCTGGCGGTTGAAATGTTTTTGGATAAGCAAGGCAAAATACTGGTTAATGAGCTTGCCCCCCGGCCGCATAACAGCGGCCACCAAACTATTGAGGGCAATGTGGTTTCGCAGTTTGAACAGCATTTACGGGCCATATTTAACCAGCCAATGGGTAATACCGCCTGCCTCAACAACGCTATTATGGTGAATGTTTTGGGCGAAGCAGGGTATGAAGGCCCGGCCGTTTACCAGGGCATTGAAAAAATATTGAAAGTGCCGGGTGTGTACGTGCATTTATATGGCAAGGCTTTAACCAAACCGTTTCGCAAAATGGGGCATGTTACCATTGTTGACGCCGACAGGGAAACAGCCATAGAAAAAGCCCGTTTTGTGCAGAAGACGTTGAAGGTGATCAGTTAATTATAAAAGACGTAATATAAAAATTGTCATTCTGAGCGGAGCGAAGAATTAACCACGTCATTGCGAGGAACGAAGCAATCTCTAAGCTATACAGGCAGATCCTGCAAATTGCTCCAAACCTCGCACTGACGGCTTTAAATAAACAACAATATGAGCCAACCCAAAGTAGCCATCATTATGGGCAGCAAGTCAGACTTGCATGTAATGCAAGACGCTGCCGATGTTTTAAAAGAATTAGGTGTAGCGTACGAAATCACCGTGGTATCGGCCCATCGTACACCCGACAGGATGTTTAGCTATGCCCGTGCTGCGGCGGATCGCGGTATTAAGGTAATTATTGCAGGCGCCGGCGGTGCCGCGCATTTACCGGGCATGGTTGCCTCGTTAACTCATTTGCCTGTAATTGGCGTGCCGGTAAAATCAAGCAATTCTATTGACGGATGGGACTCTATCCTGTCTATACTGCAAATGCCAAACGGCATCCCGGTGGCTACTGTGGCACTTAACGCGGCTAAAAACGCGGGCATACTGGCCGCGCAGATACTATCAACCGCCGATGAATACCTGGTTGAAAACCTCATCAACTTTAAAGAAGACCTTAAAAAGAAAGTAGAAGATTCGGCACGGGAAATGGAATCGTGAGTTGTTAGTGGTGAATGACACAAAAAAGGGCTGCAACCCTGAGCTTGTCGAAGGATAGTGGGAGGGCCTCTGCGCGCGCCCTTCGACAGGCGCAGGGTGACAGTCCGCACCCTCAAAATACAACTTATCATGTTAATCCGCGGACTTTGAAAGTGGAATGATGCAAAAAGGGCTGTCATCCTGAGCTTGTCGAAGGATAGTGGGAGGGCCTCTGCGCGCGCCCTTCGGCAAGCTCAGGGTGACAGGCCCGCCCGCCTCAAAATATAACTTGTCATGCTAATCTGCGGACTTTGAAAGTGGAATGATACAAAAAAGGCTGTCATCCTGAGCCTGTCGAAGGATAGTGGGACGGCCTCTGCGCGCGCCCTTCGACAGGCTCAGGGTGACAGTCCGCACCCTCAAAATACAACTTATCATGTTAATCCGCGGACTTTGAAAGTGGAATGATGCAAAAAGGCCTGTCATCCCGAGCTTGTCGAAGGATAGTGGGAGGGCCTCTGCGCGCGCCCTTCGACAAGCTCAGGGTGACAGGCCCGCCTGCCTCAAAATACAACGTGTTATGCTAATCCGCGGACTTTGAAAGTGGAATGATACAAAAAAGGCTGTCATCCTGAGCCTGTCGAAGGATAGTGCGGAAAGGCCTCTGCGCGCGCCCTTCGACAGGCTCAGGGTGACAGGTCCGTCCACCTATGGAAAAGCCGGCGAACAGCAACGCGAAGAAGATCCTTCGCTATCGCTCAGGATGACATGTGTGGGTAAATATGTGTGAGTAAGTATGTCATTGCTGTAGAGGTTAGATAATTCGGTAACAGAATTATTAAACCTTTACAATTGCGGGGAACGAAGCACTCGCGAACTACGCAGGGTTGCCCTGTAATGCGGGATTGCTACGCTGTCGTTCGCAATGACATAAAAGCAAGCCGTCATGGGTAGTTTGCCCAAACTAATTCAGCGTAGGGTTTTCGGGGAAATTGGCAATATGTGCGTAACGCTGCCCTAAACCGATCACTACGTCTTTCCAAAGGTTTTGTTCGTCGTTTGAAAACAGGGTTTCGCTTTTAAAGTTATCAGCAACTATCCAGCTATCCTGTATTATTTCGTCATCAAGCTGCTGCGGTGTCCACCCGGAGTATCCGGCAAAAAACTTTATTTCGCTTTCGGTTAGCTGGTAGTTTGACACCAGCTCTTTTGCCTGTTCAAAATCGCCTCCCCAAAATATGCCATGCGTAATTTCAATACCGCCCTCAATTTTTTCGGGAACGCAGTGTATAAAGTGAAGGGTGTTTTTGGCCACAGGCCCGCCATCATAAACCGGCAACTCGGAGTAGGATACATCGGGCAAAACATCGCCCAGTAAATATTCACTGTGATGGTTCAATATAAATCCCATTGCACCGTCGGGTGAATATTCCGTTAGTATAATAACCGACCTTTTAAAGTTCGGGTCGAGCATAAAAGGCTCCGAAATGAGTAAACGCCCCGCGGCAGCCGAAATTTGACTAAGCATAAGGTTTATATTTTAATATTATAACAAGCATAGTAAAAATATGTTCAATTATTAAATTGAATATATACATTATTAAGTACGATCTAATTAATTTGTAAGTTTGCATTCAATGAATCAGCAGGAAATACAAAATTTAAGGCAGGACTATTCTGCCGCCACCTTATCTGAAAAAGATACCAAGGCCGACCCGATAAACCAGTTCGAACAATGGTTTAACGAAGCCGTAGCCGCAAAATTGCCCGAACCCAACGTAATGACGCTGGCAACAGCCACATTAAACGGCAAACCATCTGCCCGTATTGTGCTGTTAAAGGGCTTTAATCAGTCCGGTTTTATGTTCTATACCAATTACTTAAGCCGTAAGGGCAAGGAGATAACCCGGAACCCGCAGGGCGCCCTGACTTTTTTTTGGGGTGAACTGGAACGCCAGGTACGTATTGAGGGCACCATTGAAAAATTAAGTAAGGAAGAATCGGAAAAATATTTTCATTCGCGCCCCAAGGGCAGCCAGATAGGGGCGGTGGTATCGCCACAGAGCCAGGAAATTGAAGGTCGCGAGGTTCTGGAAGAAAAATGGAACCAGCTGGAAGCTGAATATGATGGTAAGGAAGTGCCAAAACCATCATTTTGGGGAGGCTATATTTTAAACCCGCAGCTGATTGAATTTTGGCAGGGGCGCGCGAGCCGCTTACATGATCGTATTTTGTATAAAAAAGTTGATAAAAAAAGCTGGAAAAAGGTACGTTTAGCACCATGATGTTTAATGACATAAAACTTTTGCTGATCCAAAAATTTGGTGAATCGGTAATTGCCGGCGAAGAAACAGGCGGGCTGCAGCCCGCTTTGCTGATAAACCCCGACGATATTGCAGAGGTATGCCTGGAACTGCGGAATAATTCAAAAACTTATTTTGATTTTTTGTCGAGCCTGAGCGGGGTACATTATAATGACGATGATAACCGCTATGGGGTAGTATACCACCTGGCGTCTATACCCTATAAAACCCAGCTTACCTTGAAGGTAAGCAAGCCCCATGATCGCCAAAGCGCTGACCTGCCCGAATTTAAAAGCGTAACCAGCGTTTACCGCACGGCCGATTGGCATGAACGGGAGGCTTATGACTTGTTAGGTATTTTTTTTGAAGGTCACCCCGACCTGCGCCGCATCCTGTTGCCTGATGATTGGGAAGGTTTTCCCCTCCGGAAGGATTACCAGGCCGCGGAATTTTATAAAGGAATCAGGATAGATTAAAGGAGTCTAAACGCGGGGTAGACTCACCCCGGCTACGCTTCGCTGGCCGACCCTCTCTATGGCTTTGCCATAAAGAGGGTTGAGGAGTTGTTTTTTCTTTGCTCTTTTGTTCAATTATCTTTCATTTGTTTGTGAATTCCTCTTTGCGCCGCAGGCGGAGAGAGGGATGTCGAGCGGAGCGATGACAGGGTGAGTTTAAACGCGGGGCAGACTCACCCCGGCTACGCTTCGCTGGCCGACCCTCTCTATGGCTTTGCCATAAAGAGGGTTGAGGAAGAGTGATTTTTTCTTTGTCCTTTGTTCAATTATCTTTCATCTGATTTGTGAACTCCCTCTTTGCGCCGCAGGCGGAGAGAGGGATGTCGAGCGAAGCGACGACAGGGTGAGTTTAAACGCGGGGCAGACTCACCCCGGCTCCGCTACGCTGGCCGACCCTCTCTATGGCTTTGCCATAAAGAGGGTTGAGGAGTTGTTTTTCTTTGTTCTTTGTTCAATTATCTTTTATCTGATTATAAATTCCCTCTTTGCGCCGCGGGCGGAGAGAGGAACGTCGAGCGGAGCGACGACAGGGTGAGTCTAAACGCGGGGTAGACTCACCCGGCTATGCTACGCTGGCCGACCCTCTCTATGGCTTCGCCATAAAGAGGGTCGAGGGCGAGTGGTTTTTCTTTGCTCTTTTGTCGATTTATCTTTTGTATGGCCATGCCTGGGAAAGTCAATTCTAAAACTGTTTGATTTAGTGTTAAAATTGTAGTCAACATAAAAGATAAACCACGGAAAGCGCAATTATTTATCAAAAAAACAGCAGTTTTTTAGCTGTAATGCTGCTGACACTATTTTGTCAGCGTTCAGGTTTGTTCAGGTTCTCAATCAACCGGACACGCTCGTGGTCCTATTGCTTTTTGTGCGCGGCCGCCACTTCATTAAAATAAGCCACCAGCTTTTCAATGTTTTTCAATCCATACTGGTGTGCATGAATTTTCTCCACCACATCGGGCTCGTCGCCCATGATGTCAGCCATGATGTCTTCAAAATTTTCGTCTGTAAGTCGCTGCATTTCAGCGGTATTAGCACCGTAGTAATAAATGGTTTTTCCACCGCCGTTACGGCCGCGACCTCCACCCAATGAGATACCTACGCCGCCGCCCACGCCGCCGCCGTAGCCTCCGCTGCCATATCCCAGGCCAACTCCGGGCGAAATGCCAAAGCCGCTTCCGCCGCCTTTACCGCCCTGGGCTACGTAAAGCTTGGTTGGCTCGTCAAGTACTACCTTTACAAAGTCGGTTTCTTCCTTGCCCCATGATTCATTTTGAGGCGCATGTGCAACCACAAAGCTATCCTTGCCGGCCACGAAAGACCTTAGATCACTGGCACTTAGCTTATACGGGTTCGCTTTTTTGTCTTCCCTGAACTCAATGAAACCCTCATCTTTGATTGGTCCCTTGCCTGAGGGGTTAACCCTGATCAGCCCCGTTTCGCGGTTGCCTTTTACATCTGTAAAGGTGCCGGGCTGCCATTTTTGTGATTTTGCTGTTATAAAACACAGCATAAAAAATAAAATGATTAAAATTGAGCGCATAACGAGTTTAAAATACAAAGAACGCAATTTTTATACATTTTAATATGATGACCGTTGATTTACGCAGCGATACCGTAACCAAACCCACTCCCGGAATGCTGGAAGCTATGTGGAGTGCCAAAGTGGGTGATGATGTTTTTGGAGAGGATGAAACCGTTAGCGAACTGGAACAAAAAACCGCTGCTATTTTCGGTATGGAAGCAGGGCTGTTTTGCCCCTCAGGTACCATGACCAACCAGATAGCCATTAAGTGTTTTACCCAGCCGTTAGATGAGCTTATTGCCGACCAAACCGCGCACGTTTACCGTTATGAGGGTGGGGGTATTGCTTTTAACTCCGGTGCATCAACCCGTTTGCTGGATGGTTACCGGGGCATTATCACCGCCGAAATGATTGAACCGGAGATCAATGCTGAAAATATACATTACCCCCATACCAGCCTGGTAGTATTGGAAAATACTGTTAACAAAGGCGGCGGCAGCTGTTATACACTTGCCGATATTAAGCCAATTGCCGCGCTGTGTGAGGTTAAAGGACTAAAGCTTCATCTTGATGGCGCCCGTGTTTTTAATGCACTGACTCATACCGGCGATAAAGCTGCTGATTATGGTAAATATTTTAATGGCATATCTGTTTGTTTATCAAAGGGTTTAGGTGCTCCGGTGGGTTCGGTTTTACTGGCAGATGCATCAACCATTAAATATGCCCGTCGTATCCGCAAGGTTTTGGGTGGGGGATGGCGCCAGGCAGGTTTTTTGGCTGCGGCAGGCATTTACGCTTTGGATCATCATGTTGAGCGTCTAAAAATTGACCACGCCCATGCCACAATTTTGGGAGAAGAATTAAGCAAACTATCCTGGGTAAGCCATGTAATGCCTGTTGAAACCAATATAGTACTTTTTGATACTGTTGAATCTGCGGGCATCGTACTTGCCAGGCTGGCAGCTCAGGGTATTAAAGCAAGCGATACGGCTAAACACCGCATCCGTTTTGTAACTCATTTGGATGTTCATGCTGATCAAATAGAACATGTTGTAAAAGTACTAAAGAGCTTAGAGTAGTGATTGGTGAATAGTGAGTGAAAGTATAAAAATCCAGTTCGCAAACATCCTTACTCACTACTTTCAACTCACCATTCACTACTCGCCACTTTATTTAGTTACCGGCACATTTAACATAATTTGCAGATCATCAGGGGTTCCGTTTTTGGTGATATTGAAGTCCTTTGGTATTATTTTAAAGTTACCGTTAAAAACACCTTCATTCCCCTTATCATCAAATGTAAAATGAATAATAACAGGTTTTGTAACACCTTTCAGGGTTAGTTTGCCATTGGCATCGTATCCATTGCTGCTTTTGCTTACGGATGTCGATGCAAAGCTAATGGTAGGATAATGGTCGGCATCCAGTGCATCCTTGGCATGCATTGTTTTTATAAAAAAGCCCGTGCTTAATGTAGAAACGTCAATAGATGCCGATATTTTTGCATCCTCAGGGTGTGTTTTGTCGAATTGTATATTTGCCTTCAATCCCTGAAACTCTCCGTGAATTTTTCCATTTGCGAACTTTACTTCGTAGGGTTCCTTTACCTTCCAGGTGGTAGATGCAATAAAAGCCGAAAAACTAACAATTAATGCGATTAGCACCGGATACATTATTTTTTTCATAGAAATGTTTTTAGTGATTTGATACATTGAAATCTGTTTAAAAGATGGTCGTTGTAAAAAATACGAGCAGTTTTGACGATAGGTTGCCTGGTGTAAAAATTTCAGGTATAAGTCACATTTTGACTAAGGAGCTTGCCCGCCAGGGCAAAAATAAATTTGGAGCGAGGCAACCTATTTGTAAATGAGATAGTAATGTATATAGTGTTGTTTTACTAAAAATTATTACAAATGAAAAAACTATCAAAACTAATGAGCGCAGCGTTTATGGCCGCCATTTTGTTTTTTACAACCGAAACTAAGGCTCAAACCACACCGGCCAATGCTTTTGTTTTAAGCTTGGGTATTGAAACAGGTATCCCCACAGGTGTTGCCCGTCTTGGTACAAATTTTAACCTTGGAGGAACCGCACGTCTGCAGTATGGTATTACCAACAATTTTGCACTTACCTTCACTGCCGGCGGTTATCATTATTTCCCTAAAAAGATACCCGGACAGGATGCAAGATTTCAAAGCTATGGCGAATTGCCTATAAAAGCGGGTGTAAGAGAGTTTTTTCTGCCTAATGTATATGTTGGCGGTGAGGTAGGCATTGCTTTTGAAAAATTGGAAGGTCCGGATTGGGGGCCGCGTCGCTTAGATCTGTCGCCTAACTTAGGTTACGCTACCAAAAACTGGGATTTTGGCATCCATTATGATCACCTCACCCATAAAGACGATCACCTGGGTATATTTGCCTTACGGGTGGCTTATGGCTTTGGTTTGTAATTAAAATTACCTGCAATATTTATCGAGCGGAAGGCATATAGTTGTCTTCCGCTTTGCTTTAAATTAAAGGTGATATTAGCCAAAAGCTACCGCTGATTATCTGTTCTTGTTCTGATACTCAATGATCCAGCCTGGGTACTCTACAGGCAAAGCGCTCACTTCATCCATCTTTTGAAGGTCGTCAGCCGATAATTCTATATCAGTCGACCTGATGTTATCCAATAACTGATCTGCGTTTTTTGCACCTATAATAGTACTTGTAACGCCTTTTTGTAAACGCACCCAGGCCAATGCTATCTGCGCTGCCGACACACCATATTGCTTGCCTATACCAGCTATTACATCAATAATATCATACGCCTTTTCTTTGTTTATTAGCGGAAAATCAAAAGAGGACCTGCGCGCGCCGTCGGCATTTTGATTATCGCGGGTGAACTTGCCCGATAAAAAACCTCCCGCCAGCGGGCTCCAGGGCATCATAGCCAGGTTTTGATCAGCAGCAACCGGCAGTACTTCGCGCTCAATATCCCGGCCTGCCAGCGAATAAAAGTATTGCATCCCAACAAATTTATGCCAGCCATATTTTTCGGCAATACCCATGCCCTTCATCACCATCCAGCCAGGCCAGTTGCACACGGCTACATAGCGTACCTTGCCACTTAAAACGATATCATTTAATGATCGCATGATCTCTTCAACAGGTGTATGCAGGTCAACGCCATGTACGTATAAAATATCAACATGGTTAAGCTGCAGCCGTTTTAGGCTGGCATCAACCGACTGAAATATATGGTACCGGGATAAACCGCCGCTGTTTTTGCCCTGGTTTAAAAAAGCGCGAACCTTGGTGGCAATGATCAATTGGTCGCGGTCGAGCCCCACATCTTTAATGGATTGCCCAAGCAGTGTTTCCGATTCGCCAAAGGAGTACACATTGGCGGTATCAATAAAATTAATGCCCGAGTCAACCACGGTTTTCATGATGCTGTTAACATCCTGTTGCTGAGCCTTTCCTATGGCTTCGTATAAGCCTTTACCGCCAAAGGTCATGGTGCCAAAGCATATTTCAGAAACCAGCAGACCGGTATTCCCTAAAAAATTATATTTCATGAGTTGATGGTTTTTGTTTGACGTGAAATTAGTTACAATGCCCGGGTTTGTAAAGTAAACATCATTATAAAATAAAAGTTGGTTGGGGCAGTGCTATCTGGAGTTTGTCTTCAAAAACTTAATAGGCCGGGTTTTGTTATATCAACAGAATATGAACCGTCTGCTCCAAAAACTTGAAAAAATTGGCCGTGACCCTAAGATCACCGCAAAAGCTGTGGGCCTGCGGTATATGTCAGATTCTTCAGCCGGGTATACCCGTAAAAGAGCAGGCACAGGCTGGAGTTATTATGATGCCGAAGGTAAATTGGTTAAGGATAAAGAACTTATAAAACGCTTTAATAAATTGGTGATTCCGCCGGCATACGTCAACGTATGGATCTCGCCTTACGAAAACGGGCATTTACAATTTACAGGCATTGATACCGCCGGGCGTAAGCAATATCGCTACCATCCTGACTGGAGCCAGGTACGTAATCAATCCAAGTACCATCGCCTGCAAACCTTTGCTTCTCACTTACCTGCAATACGGGAACAGGTTGATCTGGACCTTTCGCGGCATAAACTTGATCATGAAAAAGTTGTGGCGCTTGTGATACGCTTAATGGAGCTTACCGCTATTAGGGTGGGCAATGAATCATATAAAAAGTTGTATGGCTCTTTTGGTTTAACCACCTTGCAAAACCGGCATATTAAAATTGAAGGGTCAAACCTTAGGTTTGAGTTTAAAGGCAAAAAAGGGGTTCTTCATAAAATAACGCTGCAAAGTAAAAAACTGGCCCGGCTGGTAAAGCAATGTCGCGATATCCCCGGGAAAGAGCTTTTTCAATATTATAATGCCGAAGGTGCCCGCTGCAGTATTGATTCTGGCGATATCAATAATTATTTGAAGGCAATTACGGGCGAGGATTTTACCGCTAAAGATTTCCGTACGTGGGCAGGCAGTGTAAGTGCTTTATATGCCTTTAAAAATGCCGGTGAATTTTCTAACGAAACGGAATGCCGCAAGAAAATTGTGAGCGTACTTGATGAAGTAGCTATTAACCTGGGCAACACGCGAACGGTTTGCAAGAAATATTATGTACATCCCTTAGTGATAAAAAGCTACGAGGAGGGTACTTTATTTAAATACATCAGCGACTTAGATGACGATAATGAAATAAAAGCGGCAGAGCTCAACAAAGCTGAAAAAGCCATGCTGAACTTGCTTGAAACAGAAAAACTGGCCGAAGCCAGTTAATTAAACTACATTTAAAGGTTAGGTTAAACTAAGGGAAAGTTTGCTTACTTTTTGTTTTTGGTGGTTATAAACACGACGCCGTTTTTGCCTTTATCGCCATATTTCTTATTAATTTCGGTGCCTTTTGAAACATTAACATCTTCTATTTGCCGGGAGTCTATTTTTTGTAAATCTGAAAAAGGAGCTTCTTTCCCGTTTATTATAAGCAGCGGATCGGAACCATCGGTTGTGTTTATTTGCACTCCATTTATATTTACAGCATTTTCAGCGCTTGCATTTGTTGCGGCTGAAATTTTTGCAACAGTGCTATTTGATACGACTACTTTTGGCATTACCCTAACATTGACAACTTTACGGGAAATTGCTGGTGAACTGTTTATGCTTATTGCTGTATCAACGATAACTACATTAGGGCGGTCAACTATGGTAATGTTATTATCAGCTTTCATCCTGTAACCGGTTACAGTAATAGCGTTGCTTTGAGCTACGTTTTTATGCTGACTATTGCTACCGTTGCCTGATTTTATTCCAATGGCTTTTTGATTTGTAGTTTTGTCAATAATTTTTTTGCCTTTCGGCGAATCCTTGATATATACCCTGATTATATTGGTGTCCTTAACCGCATTGGTTGCACTTTCAATGCTGGTAATTTTAGCGGGATCTGCATTTTTAACGATGCTTTTAACGCCATTTATTTTGTAAACTATAGTATCTTTTATGGCACCCCCCGCAATTATCAGCATTTTTTTAACTGTATCAGCTTTTAAAGCTCTGACAACTTTATTGGTTTTTTTAGGTTTAGCAATGGTTATTTGCCTGGCAACTGGCTTTTTATCCGTATTGATACGAATAATGTTTGTGATAGGATGAATTGCAGCCACCAGGTTCAACCTGATAGGCCTGGCAAAATCAGCTGTTGATATACTGAACACCAATAGCACCGTAATTACAGCGGGTACCAGGAAAGCATACCTGGTGAGGTTAAATTTTGAAGATCGTTTAGCGTTCATCATGATAATGCGTTTTTTTATGGTTGATATATTAAAATGGTTAACGATGCTTGGTTTATGATGATTAAAACTTACCGAAACCAAGCTATATTGATAGGTTTTACTGTCGATACCCTTGGTCAGGATCTTGCGGTCGGTTATAAACTCTATGTTCTCGCGGATAGCTTTTTTCATGAGCCATATACCCGGGTTAAACCAATAAAAAATGCTGCTTAATTCTGCCAGTAAGATATCGGCCGTGTGCCATTCATTCACGTGCACTTGTTCATGCAGTAGTATGGCCTTTAGGTCGGCCGGGCTATGTTTGGCCGGATTGATAAAAATGCTTTTCCAGAAAGAAAAGGGGGCAGCGTCTTTATCCATGACCCTTACCTGGTGACTGTTGATCGTAGCTGGTTTTGAATTTTTATACAGCTTGTACAGGGACACTAACTGCATTGTCAGTCTGACAGCCAATATAGATACCCCCAGCCAAAAAACAATCCCGGCCCAGTGCCAGTAATCAGGCTGACTCAATGGTTTTATCAGGCTTTGCACCGGGCCCTGCCAGTTTATGGCCACGTGTTGCACCGAACTGGCTAATCCATCATGACGTTGTACAAACGCTGATAGATTTATTTGGGGATAAACGCTGGCAAACAATATAGCTACCAGCAAATAAACGCGGTTTAAGGTATAAAAAGTAAGAGGCCTCAATATCAGGTAATAACCTGCACAAAATAACAGCAGGGCAATATTTACTTTAAGCAAAAAAACAAACAATGCTGGCATGGCTTTAGGTTTTATTGTTTTTCAATCAGTTTAATGATCTCCTGCAAATCGCTGGCACTTATCTTTTTCTCGTTGGCAAAAAAGGTAACCAGGTCTTTATAAGAATTCTGAAAGTAATCGCTTACAAAGCCGCTCATAAACCTCTTTTTATACTCCTCTTCCTGTATAGCAGGGTTATAGCGTAAAGAGTTGCCCATTTTTTCGCTCTTCAAAAAACCCTTACGTTCCAGGTTTTTAATGGTTGATGCCAGTGTAGTGTATGGTGGTTTAGGTTCTTCCAGTTGATCAAGGAAATCCTTAATAAAACCTGAGCCGCATTGCCATACTGCCTGCATGGCTTCTTCTTCCTGTTTTGATAATTTCTCCATTGTTATTACGATTGTTTCGTAAATCTACGAATATTTCGTAGATATGCAAATTTATTTTCCAATTTGTTATAGAATAAAAAAAGCGCCCCGCGAAAATTTAAGCAGTGAAACATAACGGGTTTTAATCGGAGGATTAGCAATAATCCATACAAACTCCGTAGATGTTATCATATTTAAAAAATTGTGGCAGGTCTTTTAATAAATCGTAAAAAAAATTATCTTTAGCACACAGGTTATTATAAAACATAAAACGCTTATTGAAAACTATTACACGCAGAGACTTTTTGGGTAAAGGAGCTATGCTTGCCGGGGGGGCTTACCCCGCTATGATGGCCCTGGGTTTGTTGCGCCCGGCACCGGCGCATGCCTTTAATTTATCAGGCGATGGTAAAGGCAAGCACATCATTATATTGGGTGCCGGTTTGGCCGGGATGACTTGCGCCTATGAGCTTAACAAGTTAGGTTATCAATGTACGGTACTGGAGGCCCGGCAACGAGCAGGCGGACGCTGCTGGAGTATTCGTAATGGCAGTACCCACCAGGAGGTTGATAAACCTGCGGTAAACGCTCGTTTTGACGATGGGCTGTACTTTAATGCCGGCCCGTCACGCATACCACATCATCATGAGCTTACCCTGCATTATTGTAAGGAGCTGGGGGTACCTATCCAGGTGTACAACAATGTTAACGAGGGCGCTTATTACTTTGCCGAAGGCAAAGGCCCGCTCTCCAATCAAAAGGTAAGGGTTAGAGAGGTTCATAATGATATTCGCGGCTATATGACCGAAATGCTGGCCAAAAGTATCGATCATGGTAGTCTTGATGGAAATTTAACCAAAGAGGACGGTGAAAAGATTATTGAGTATTTAAAAGCCGAAGGCGGTCTGGATATCGACAAGTTGTATAAGGCATCGGCCCGCAGGGGATATTCCGAATCGCCGGGCGCAGGTGACAAGCCGGGTAAAATAGCCGATCCGCATAAATTGGCCGATATACTGCATTCCGGTTTGATGGATCCTGATTTTTACAATGTAGCCGAATATACCTACGAATTGCAGATGACCATGTTCCAGGCCGTAGGTGGCATGGATCAGATTGCCAAAGCATTGGAAAAAAAAGTATCAGCATCTATAAAAATGGGAGCGGAGGTTACGGCCATAACCAATTTACCAGAAAGTGTTAAAATTACTTACAAAGACGCGCTGGGTGAGCATTTTTTAACGGGCGATATGTGTATTTGTACATTGCCGTTACCTGTGTTAAGCAATATCAGTAATAATTTTTCGGGCGATGTAAGCCGGGCTATTGATTATATTAGCTATAATTCAACCGGTAAAATAGGCCTGCAGTTTAAGCGCAGGTTTTGGGAAGAAGATGAACATATTTATGGCGGCATTACGCACACCAACAATGACCTTACACAAATATTTTATCCATCTTATGATTATCTTAAAAAAAAGGGTATCTTAATAGGATATTATAATTTTAACGAAAAAGCTCAGAAAATAGGCGCGTTAACCTATGCCGATCGCGAAAAATTCGCGCTGGAAAAAGGCAGATTGATACACCCCCAGTATGACAAGGAGTTTGAGCATTCATTTTCAATAAGCTGGCATAAAACCAAATACAATTTAGGTGGATGGGCGGTATATAATACCGAAACACGTAAAACGCAGTATCCTGTGCTTTTAAAACCTGATAAACGGGTTTATTTTGCCGGTGAGCATTTAACTTATTTAAATGCCTGGATGGCCGGGGCTTTTGAATCGGCCAGGAGCACGGTAGCTGCCCTGCATGCCAGGATAAGCGAGCAGCAGGTACAATATAAAAAATAATTAGTACCGGGTAATTAGCATCAAGTAGTTAATGACAACTGTATCCTTTGCGTAGGTTCTTCAAAAACATGATACTATTTACTTGATACTACCAACTAACTTAAAATATTAAATAACCAAACCACCATGGCAAATTCACTTAACCGCAGAAACTGGATCAAGTCCAGCGCATTTATGGCCGGGGGACTGGCCTTCTTTTCAGGTACAATCAATAAGCTGGCGGCTATGCCGGCGCGCGTTTTTAAGTCGTCAGAGCGCAGTTTAAATGATAAAGAGGTAATAACGAATGCCGGGTTTGAATTAAAAGCAAGGTTATTGGCCAATGAAAATCCATTTGGCCCGTCAGCGGCTGCTAAAAAGGCCATGCAGGAAACGCTGGATAAAAGTTATCAATACCCTTTTATGTTATTACCGCAGCTTTACGGAAAAATTGCGGCGTACGAAGGTGTAAAATCGCAAAATATTTTGATGGACGCTGGTTCAACGCCTTTATTGCTTGCTGCCGCTATGTATTTTACCAAAGGCGGTAAAACGGTTATTACCGGCGACCCGTCATATGATGATTTGCCCAGCCGTGCAGAAGCGTTAGAAGGTAAATGGGTAAAAGTACCGCTTACCGCCGATTATAAGCTGGATCTGGATGCGATGGAAGCTAAGGTGGATAGCAATACCGGGCTGGTTTACGTTTGCAATCCCAATAACCCAACGGCCACCATTGTAGATACCGAAAAACTGAAAGCGTTTTGCGAACGGGTATCAAAAAAAACAACCGTGTTTGTTGATGAAGCATATATTGATTACCTGCCCGATCCTCAGGCCTCTACTATGATTAGTCAGGTTAAGGCAGGTAATAATGTAATTGTGGCGCGTACTTTCTCTAAATTATATGGCTTTGCGGGTTTGCGGTTAGGTTACATTATTACCCAGCCCGAAACCGTAAAAATATTCGGTAAATACACCACACAATCATGGAGCATTACTGCAACTACGCTTGCTGCTGCCCTTGCCGCTTATCGCGAGGAGGCATTTTTGCAGGATACCTTAAAGAAAACAAATGCTTCAAAAGAATACCTTTATTCTGTACTGAAGAAAGAAGGATATGATTATATCCCGTCATCGGCAAATTTTGTGATGTTCCCGCTAAAAATGGACGGTCAGAAATTTGTGGGCGAAATGATGAAACGTGGTGTAGGTATACGTAACTGGAAACTTAACGGTAAGGACTGGTGCCGGGTAAGTATTGGCCGTATGGACGAAATGGAAGCCTTTGCCGACGCTTTTAAGCAGTTATCATAACTTAACAGAAATCAAAAAACAAAATTCGAAAAAAGAGGATGTTCTTTTATCCTGTCACCATTGTCTTTTATCCCCCAATTATATGCGCAAATTAATAGTAACACTCATTTTAACAAGTTTAATTTATTTAAGTAAGGCACAAACGGTAAACCCGCGACCGCTTACTAGGGATGAGTATAACAAGGCTCAAGCCTTTACCATTGCCGATCTGGACAAGGATACTTACGTAAAATTTGAAAACGCTTATGTGCTTGACAGGTATGAAAATCGTAAGCCTTATTTTATTACCGGCGCCGATGGGTTAAAAAAACGGGTAGACCTATACAAATTGATAGCTAAAGAAGGTATGCAGGAAATAGGATTGATGGTGTTTTATACCAATGAAAAAGGAAAATTGTATAAAGCTCTTGTGCCCGACTTTACTGCTGATGGCAAAGTTTGGGAAAAGTATTTTCAGGATATTGACAATATCAACAAAGAAGAAAAGAATTTTATACTCAAATTGTCCTATGTATTATCAAAGGAAGTCAGTTTTCAGCAATATAAAGCTTTAAACGCGGGTAAAGACATGAAAGAAGAGTCGGCCACCTACGGTAATGATATATGTTTCCCGGGAGATGAACTGGTAACTATGGCCAACGGTGAAAAGAAAATGCTGAAAACTGTAAAAGCCGGCGACGAAGTGATCACTATTGATCCCAAAACTAAAAAAAGCTCAGCGGTTAAGGTGAAAGAGCTAACCGTACATGACGCCAAAAACTATGCTTTAACCCGTTTGGTACTGGTAGCGGCAGTGGTTAGAAATACTAATAAAGGCCAACTGGTAAATTTAAATACCAAAATATTGCAGGCCACACCCAACCACCCCATGCTTACCAAACAGGGCCGCCTCAAGATGGGACAAATTGCAGAAGGACAGAAAGTATTGTGCCTTAACGAACAAACGGGCAAATATGAAACGTTTACTGTATTACAAAAAGCAGAACACAGTGGCGGTATACAAAAGGTATATAATATAATAGCCAATGGGGGCAGCACTCTGCTGATGAATGGTGTAATGGTAATGCAAAAATAGCAGTTGCTAAGGCATACCGGCCAATGAAACAAAAGCAAACAGCAGAGATTTTAGCGACCTAATTACGGGCAATTAGCTTGTTTGCTAACCATTATCAATAATTTTACGTTCAGCGGATAGGTGCATGTAATAAACAATAGTATCTTGCAAATAACAATCATACATTTAAAGGCTGGGGCATGGCATTAAAAACAACCGTTATAACCGGAGCAACATCCGGCATAGGGCGCGAAACAGCTTTGGCGCTTGCCGGGCAGGGGCATGCACTTTATTTATTGGTACGCAACACGCCAAAAGGAGAGCGGCTTAAGCAGGAAATAGCCGACAAAACAGGTAATAAAGAGGTTTTTGTTGTGCGATGCGATCTGGCAGATCTGCAAAGTGTTCGTGAAGCGGCAGAAGAGCTGACACAAAAATTGTTTGCCATAAATATACTTATTAATAACGCGGGGAGTGTTTTTGAAGATCGTCAGTTAAATAAGAACGGATTTGAAATGACCTTTATAACCAATCATCTGGGGCATTTTTTATTAACCCACAGCTTGATGCCGTTGCTGCAAAAAGGACAGGCACGCATAATTAATGTAAGTTCAGAAGCACATAAATGGGGCAAGCCACAGTTTGATGACCTGCAATGGGAGCAATCCTATAGTGCCATTAAAGCTTATGGTATGAGTAAATTGTTCAATATTTATTTTACCCAGTCGCTGGCCGAAAAATATGCCAACAAAGGTATCCTTGCCTTTTCCCTGCATCCCGGTACCGTAAAAACGAGCTTTGGGGCAGCGCTTAAGGGCCTGGGCAAAATAATGATCCTGTTGGCCCGCCCATTTATGATATCGGCTATGCAGGGCGCCGAAACTTCGGTATTTCTGGCAACCGCTCCGCGGCTTGATAAATACAATGGTGGCTATTTCAAAAAGAAAAAGATAGCAAAGACATCTGCCATAGCAACCGATACAGAATCGCGTAACAGGTTATGGGCCATTAGCGAAAAACTGCTTTCGCGTTATATGGTATGGCCGGCCATTGTGGATTGAGCGCTAATCCGTGTATCTTAAAAATTACCTTTTTAGTAAGGCTAAAAAGTTGTAACATTAAATGTTATTGGTTATTTTCGATGACTTAATTATGACAATTATGCCTTTTAATAAAAAAATAGTAGCCACACTTGGTTTGTTATCAGTTGTAGTATTTGGTGCCATGACCTCCATTACTCCAAAAAAGCAGCAGGACGAAGGCTTTAAAAACCTTAAGGTGCTCCCTAAAAATATCTCGAATGATGATCTTCATAAAGTGATGGAAGATTGGGAGCATTCATTGGGGGTACATTGCAATTTTTGCCATGTACGAAATGAGGAAACAAAGAAAATGGACTGGGCGAACGATACCAAGCCCGAAAAGGAAATGGCGCGTGATATGTATAAGATGATGAATAAGGTTAATCAGAAATACTTTCATGCCAAAAAAGACTCATTAGGGATGGTTATGCAAACAGGTGTTAATTGCAATACCTGCCACCGCGGTACAGCTCATCCCGAAGTGGTGGTTCCGGAGGGAAAGGGGCCGGGCGGAACACCTCCAGGTGGTCAGCCAGCTCCCGGCGCTGTTACTCCTGATAAAAAAGGATAGTTTAAAAGAAAATATATGATAACACCTCTGACAAAAAAATCAGGGGTGTTTTTAATTTGTAGTAGCTATGTCAAGTATAATAAACATCAGAGGCGCACTTGAGAATGATCTTTTGGCCATACTTAACATCTATAACGATGCCATACTTAACACAACCGCTGTTTACAGCGAGGAGCCTCACACTATTGAAATGCGAAAGGCATGGTATCATGAACGTATTACCAACGGTTTCCCCGTGCTGGTGGCCGAAACCGAAGGAAAAATCGCCGGTTTTTGTACCTATGGGCATTTTAGGGCATGGCCATGTTATCGCTACACGGTTGAGCATTCCGTTTATATTCATCCTTTGTTCAGAGGACAAGGCATCAGCAAGCTTTTGTTAAGACCACTTATTACTATTGCCGCGCAAAACGGAATCCATGCAGTAATAGCTGGTATTGACGGCGAAAATCAGGTGAGCTATCAGTTACATCAGTCACTTGGCTTTAAACAGGTTGCCCATTTTAAGGAGGTGGGATTTAAATTTGGCAGATGGCTTGATTTGCTTTTTATGGAATTACTGCTTGATGAGCATAAATAACCTAAATATTAATTTTATAATTAATATTATTTTTTAGCGTCCTGGTTAAAAATTCATACAAACTTCATTGTTTTATAATTAAATTAGCTTAATTTAGTTGAATATCAACTTGATATGGAAATAAAATTATCTAATAAGTATTTATTATAACTTTTGTTTTATCAAGATTTGTATGAATACCCCTAATTGCCTTTAATCATGACTGCTGACATCGAAGACGGGCCACGTATAGCGTCCATCAACCCAAAACAAGTTACTACCAATCATGGTCATTGTCGCTACTGCGGCAATACTAACCTAACCCGTATACCCAGGGGGCGGTTTGTAAGAAGGTTTTTGTTTTGGCTTCCACTTAAAAAATATGTTTGTTATCGCTGCCATCATAAAACTTACAGGTGGGGTAACAGGCAAAAAGGTTAGGTAAACTCACAATTTTTCGAAACTTTTCGCGAAAACGGAATTTACTGCCTTACAAAGCACAAATCCGTTACATTTGTTAAATGCAAAAGATACTGATTGCCAACCGGGGCGAAATAGCTTTAAGAGTAATGCGTTCTGCGCGCGAAATGGGTATTAAAACTGTTGCCGTATATTCAGATGCCGATCGTAATGCGCTGCATGTACGATATGCAGATGAAGCCATTTATATAGGTGCGGCGCCTTCCAGCCAGTCATACCTAAACGGCGAGAAAATTATTGCTGCATGCCGCCAAACCGGGGCGGAAGGGATTCATCCCGGCTATGGATTTTTGAGCGAGAATGCTGCTTTTGCAAGGCTGGTTAAAGCCGCGGGACTGGTACTTATTGGTCCGTCACCCGAAGCAATGGAGGTGATGGGGAATAAACTGTCGGCCAAGGCTGCAGCTTTAAAGTACAACATTCCTATGGTTCCCGGTACCGAGGAAGCTATTACGGATGTTGCAGAGGCCAAGAAACGGGCTGTTGAGGTTGGTTTCCCCATACTTATTAAGGCAGCGGCAGGGGGAGGCGGCAAGGGTATGCGTATTGTTGACAGCCCTGCTGAATTTGAAGAACAGATGCAACTGGCCGTGTCTGAGGCTACCTCGGCTTTTGGCGACGGATCTGTTTTTATTGAACGCTACGTATCTTCACCCCGGCATATCGAGATACAGGTTTTAGGCGATACACACGGCAACATAGTGCACCTTTTTGAGCGTGACTGCTCTGTACAGCGCCGTCACCAAAAAGTAATTGAAGAGGCTCCCTCAAAAGTACTTACTCCGCAACTCAGGGAGCAAATGGGAAAGTGTGCCGTTGATGTGGCGCGGTCCGTAAACTACACCGGCGCCGGTACGGTTGAGTTTATTATGGACGATGAGCTTAACTTTTACTTTCTGGAAATGAACACCCGCCTGCAGGTAGAACATCCCGTAACAGAACTGATAACCGGGATTGACCTGGTGAAGGAGCAGATACGTATTGCCCGGGGCGAAGCCATCAGTTTTAAACAGAGCGATCTGCAGATACGGGGCCATGCTATTGAGTTAAGGGTTTATGCCGAAGATCCGGCCAATAACTTTTTACCGGACATAGGCACTTTGCAAACTTATATTACCCCCAGGGGAGCCGGAGTTAGGGTTGACGATGGTTTTGAGCAGGGCATGGAAATCCCCATTTATTATGATCCGATGATAGCCAAGCTGATAGCTTATGGTGAAAACCGCACGGAAGCTATTGAGCGTATGCTGCGGGCCATTGATGAATACCAGATAACCGGAATAACCACCACTTTGGGTTTTGGCAGGTTTGTAATGCAGCATGAAGCATTTACATCAGGCAATTTTGATACCCACTTTGTTAAAAAGTATTTTACCCCCGATGTACTGAATTCCGATAACAAAGAAGAGGCTGCCATAGCCGCTATTATTATGGAACAGCTGCTTAGCGAAAAGAAAGCCAATACAGTAGCCACCCAAACCACAGAAGTAAGTAATTGGGTAAAAAACCGAAGCAGGTTGCAATAAGTGAATATTACAGTATTTCGGTTAATTCACTAAAGCTGTTTACTGTTGCTACCATGCCTTCGGGTACTATGCCAAAGCCGTAGCTTGCAAAAATGAAAGGCACGCCAGCCTGGGTAGCGGCTGTATAATCGCCCATAGTATCGCCTACATAAACCGGAGCTTTAAGCTGATGATCATTTACAATATCTTTAATATTATCAGCTTTCGGTTTACCTTTTGTGCCAAAACATTGGTGGCCTAAAAAGTGAGGGTGCATATTATTCAGATCTAAAAACACTTCGATATAGCCGCTTTGACAGTTGCTTACTATATATAACTTATATTTTGTACCAAGATATTTTAAGGTTTCTTCCAATTGCGGATATAATTCACCGCCTTTGGTGTGCAGTATTTCGAGTTCGCTGACAGCGCAAAGGGTTTGTACTTCTTTGCGCTGTTTTGTGTCAAGATCAGGGAACAGCTTATCAAAAATAGCGTCATAGGTCATCCCGGTGATGGATCTTACCCGTTCTATGGTCATTTCTTCATCAATATAGTCAACCTTTGAAACTGCAGCCTGCCAGGCCAGGGCCACATTGGCTGTGCTGTCCCAAAGCGTGCCATCAAGATCAAAAATTATACTGTCGAATTTATTATTTAGTGAGGTATCCATAGCGTCGGCAAAAGTAAGAGATTATTTTCTGAAGCGGTTACTTCAATGAAAGTAATTCATATTTTAAAGCTTTGGACTTGAACTATTAATTTGTTTGACGATGTGAAACATTAGATTGATATCGCTTTTTATTAATCATTGGTTAATTGTGGAGCGCCACCAATTTTGGCTGATTAATTATTAGTTGTAATTTATTCATTATTTCCTTATGATATTTAAAAATTGCGTAAAACTACGTATGGAAATCAGTGAAAACCCCTATTACTTTTGGCTTTGTAAAGATTAACTTTGAATTAATGCTGGAACGTGACAGATCAGGTATTTAAAGTCATTTACCATGAAGCTTTTTTATCACTTTTTAATTTTTGTGTTTGTATCTCTTTTGTTGGTTGCGTGTGCCAATATATTTACAACAAACAGCAAAGCACCGTTCAGTGATAAACCATCCGGTTTAAACCGGGACAATAGCAATCATGCTGATGGCTCGCAAAGAACTAAAGGCGAACGTACAGCTGATATAGCAGGATCTTTTAATTACAGGAGCCTTTTAAAAGCGAGAAGGTGGACTGATAACCAATGTTATTATAAGGATGTTTTTGGTTTTAAAAATATACAAACCGCTATTAGTCAAATAGCCGGTATAAGCAATATTTATAAGAATTGAGTTTTTAGTTAGTTTAATTTAGTTAGGGAACAGTTGGCAAACAGTCACTACAGCAATGTAATGGCTGTTTTGTTTAAATGGCTCTCCCATGTTCACAAATTGACATTTGGCTTGTGATATGTTTGAATACTTACGAAGCTTACAAGCCCCGTAAGTATGGTTACTCCAGCAAGTTAATATTTGGGAAAATTCCCGAATATGCAAAACAGTGTAAAAAGAGGTACTGCTAATAAAAAGTATATCCTTGCCAATTGCCTGTCATCAGCATTGCCCATTACAAATACGTTATACAGGTCTTTTTTTATCATATTTAATTTCGATTTCATAGTGTGAAATGGTAAAGTTTTATATGGATTTGACGAAACATGAATAACAAGGTTTAAATATTAAGCTTTATAAAAACAGCGCCTGCAGGTTTTAATTGCAGACGCTGTTTGCCATCAAAAGAAAGCGTAAAGGTCAGTTGGTTTTATCCTGGCTCATTTCGGGGTGGTAATGCAGCCCGGGGGTAAGCCAGTATAATAGTATCACTCTTGAATACCTAAAGTTAAAAGGCGACAGTATTACTGCAAAAGCCAATATAATGGTAACATATAACCATGGGTTGTGGCTGCCCGTTAATACACTAATGGCAACGGCTATGGTTACCATTTCGGCAACATTAAAGGCATAGCTTACAAACATGGCCACATAAAAGTAGCCGGGCTCTCTTTCATAAACCAAGCCGCAGTGCGAGCATGTTTTATGCATAACTTGTCCCTGAAAACCATACATCTTATTGGCAAACATATCACCGCGTCTGCAACGGGGGCATTTGGCATGTATAAAGGCTGGCCATACGTCTAATTTATATTTATTATTTTCCATGATCGTTTATTAATTTTTTTCTGAATTCTTCGGGAGTAATATTTTCCAGTTTTTTAAAAAACTTGGTGAAGTAGGAGTTATCGCTAAAATTTAATTTTAATGATATTTCACTGATACTTAATTTTTGATTGATAAGCATACGTTTGGCCTCCAGCAATATCCTGTTGCGGATAAGCTCACCGGCTGATATCCCCATTATATCTTTACAAACAGCATTGAGGTGGTTTGGGGTTATATACAGCATAGCTGCATAATCCTTTGGCAACCTCACATCGGTATAATGGTGTTCAATTAAATTTTTAAAGCTTTTAATAAGGGTTTGATTGTATGACGCGTTGCCGTTTAGTACTGAAGCGACACCCACCCGGTTAACCAATATAAATATCTGTAACATTAACAACCTAACCATATCACCTGCCGATAAAGCCGGTGTTGCAGCTTCGGCCAAAATAGCTTCAAACAGGGGCTTTATAGCTTTATAGGTTTGGTCGGGTAAATTGATCACCGCGTCTGCCAGGTTGCCGCTAAAAAATGAAAAACTTTCCAGGTAGCCATGTTGCAACAGGAATGACTGGATAAATGAGGCCGAAAAATTAATAATGTAACCATCCGTAAAACCCTCAAAGGCCCAGGAGTGTACCTGCCCGGGTATCATGAAATAAATTTGACCGGGCTTAACTTCAAAATTCTCAAAATCTATAGAGTGCGTTCCCCCGCCGGCGGTAAATAATACCAGGTGATAAAATGAGTGCCTATGCGTAGTGAACAGATTTTTATGTGTATCCAGGTATGGCGCAAACCGGCTTATGAGTATATCATCCTGATTTATATCAGATAAGGAGCATATATCATATAGTGGTATGTTTTGTAACATAAAACAAAGTTACTCATCAAATTACCATATATAATGGTACTATTTTTATTTTGAATGGTATTATTCAACGATAATTGATTAATGCCATTAAGTAACGATGTTTAGCGCAAAACATTAAAAGCGATCTTTGACCGGCTCTAATAAGCGCTCGCTATATTCAGCGTTTCAATGGCCTGGTTACTTAATTGCAGCGTTGCGGCCTGCGTAAGTTCATTAAGCTGTGACACACTTGTTGCGCTTGCTATAGGTGCAGTTACGCCGGGCCTTGCAATTAACCACGCTAAAGCAATGGTAACAGGCCTGGTGTCGTATTGTGCTGCTACCTCATCCAGGGCCTTTAAAATACGGAAACCGCGTTCCGTTAAATATCTTTTAACTGAACCGCCCCTGTTACTGCTTTCCAGATCTGCAGCCGACCGGTATTTTCCGCTTAAAAAGCCGCTGGCTAACGAAAAATAGGTAATAACACCCACATTCTGTTCTTTTATAAATGGTTCTAACGTAGTTTCGTAATTTTCTCTGTCAAACAGGTTATACTCGGGTTGCAGCGTTTGGTAAGGGGGCAGTCCTTTTTCCTTGCTTACTTTAAGTGATTCATGAAACCGCTCGACCGAAAAGTTAGAAGCTCCGATGGCTCTTACTTTACCATCTTTAATTAGCTGATCATATGCCCTCAGCGTTTCTTCAACCGGGGTGGAGGGATCATCATAATGCGATTGGTAAAGGTCAATATAATCAGTTTGCAGGCGGTTCAATGAATCCTCGGCAGACTTAATGATATATTCCTTTTTCAGCCCTTTTTTACCATCTTTGAATTCTGCACCTACTTTGGTAGCTATGATCACCTTTTGGCGCTTACCGCTTTGCTTAAGCCATTTGCCAATTTCCGTTTCTGATTCGCCGCCTTTATTGCCTGGTTTCCAGGTTGAGTAAACATCGGCGGTATCAACGGCGTTAAAGCCTGCGTCTAAAAACGAATCCAGTAAAACCGCGGTCGTGTTACCTTTCACGGTCCAGCCAAACACGTTGCCACCAAAAATCAATGGCGCTGTTTTTATGCCTGAGTTGCCCAATTCACGTTTTTCCATAGGTGTTTAATTAAAGGAATCTAAATTAATAGAAGTGCTGTAAAGCATAATTGTTTGTAAGCAAATGGAAAAAATAGGTAACTGGGGTTTAAAGAATTTTTACGGTTTAAAAGAATAAGATAAGTACTGACAAATTAATGACCAAATGGTGTTATACGCATATTTTTAAGGTGGTTCACACACATTTTAGTTGTATAACCATAGTGACATTTGATAAAAAAAATATCACAATGAAAAGTAAATTTTTAGTGGCTTGCATAATAAGCTTATTATCGGTCACCGCTACCTTTGCCTATACTGGTCCCAAAACCGAGGCTGATTATACAGCCGTGATCAAGGATTTTATTGACAGCCACATGAGCTCGAATTATAAAAAACTTAACAAAGTGCTGGATGAAAATTCCACTTTAAAGATACCCCGTGGTGAAAAGGTAATTCAACAAAGTAAAGAAAGTTTGATTGAAGCAATGAAAAGCAGCGCCGGTACACAACAAAATTGCCAGTCGAATTATGAAGTGCTTGCTAAAAGTGATGCACTGGTGATTGCCAGGGTCGACTTTAGCTATCAAAATAACATACAGCATAATTACCTTGTAGTTGAAAGGGATGACAAACAAGAATGGAAAATTACGCAGGTTTACAAAATGTTTGATGATATTGAAACACCTGATAATGGCAGCCCGGTAACCGCCAAAAACTGAATTTTTTAACTGATCTTATTATATAGTTCACGAGGCTTTTATCAATTCGGCCCTG
Source organism: Mucilaginibacter pocheonensis (assembly GCF_031456535.1). Lineage (NCBI taxonomy): Bacteria > Pseudomonadati > Bacteroidota > Sphingobacteriia > Sphingobacteriales > Sphingobacteriaceae > Mucilaginibacter > Mucilaginibacter pocheonensis. The sequence continues at coordinate 793,991 of NZ_JAVDUU010000004.1, read as the reverse complement.
TGACATTAATCACCCCAAAAGGGTGATTTTTTTTATTTTATTTAGCTTTATTTTGAATATTAATTGCGGTATTACCGCGGGCTATTTAAACTGTGTTGAATTGAACAATAATTTTTTTATCAGGGCGGTTGGGATTGTGTGTATGGCATTTGTTTGTTTAATACAAGCAAACCAGGTTTTTGCGCAAAAATATACGTTTGCTCACTATGATATAGAAGATGGGCTGATACAGTCGCAGGCAAACAGATTTTCAATGGATAACAACCATCGCCTGTGGATAGGTACGTTTGGCGGGGCTTGTCGTTTTGATGGAAAGGATTTTTTTGGGTACTCCAGGCAAAACGGTTTACCCAGTAATTTTGTAAGCGCTGTTCTCTCAGATAAAGGAGGGCGAACCTGGTTTGGTACGCTTGATGGGGTAGCAATGCTTTATAATGGCAAAACCAAAAACTACAAACCGGTTGTGTCTCATAAGGGCAACGTAGTTACTAATATCGTTCAGGATGGAACCGGGACAGTTTGGGTAGTAATGAGTTACGAGCTTTTCAAAATTACAGGCGATAAAATGCAGCCTGTAATATTTGATGACAGCGCCAAAGTAACCACCATAGCTATTGATAGTTCGGGAAAACTTTATGCCGCTGTTTATAAAAGCGGTTTATACAGTTTTAAAAATAATAAATGGACCCTTAGCACTGCGTTTAAGGGAGATTATGGATCAATACCCGTTAGAAAAATACTTTTTGACAGATTTGATAAGCAAAAAACATATCTCCTGGCCTGGAATGGCTTATATTATATTAATAACAACGAAGTAAGGCCGTACGCGCCCGGGCAAATGGCTGCTGTAAAAGGACAGTTACTCAGTTTGGAGCAGGACGCTTATAAAGGCTTATGGATAGGTACCGACAATGGAGCTTATTGTATTTTTGACGACGAGGTGATTCATTATAATTCTTCAAACGGACTAACAGATAACTCTATAGCCGACATATATAAAGATGCTGATGATAATTTGTGGCTTGGCAGTCTTGGTAATGGTATATACCGATGCGAAGGGAGTAAATATGTAACCTTTGATGCCTCGCAGGGTTTGCCTGATTCAAAGATAGTAATGGCCCTTACCAAAGACTGGAACGACAATATTTTATTAGGTGCCGATGGCGGCGGACTGATAAGATATGATGGCCGGAAATTAACCAATATACCTACACCTGTAACCCCTAAATATTTAAAAGGCATACAATGTTTATATACTGATAAAAATAAAACTACCTGGATAGGAACCAGTCAGGCTGGTTTATGGCAGTATAATAAAAATGGTTTCAAACAGATAAAGGATAGTGATGGCATAGGTTATAATTGCATAACGGCAGATAGCAGCGGGGTTATCTGGCTGGCAACTTCTATGGGTGGTTATTATATTGAGAACGGCTTATTGAAACAGTTGGAGGGAATACCTGCCTTTTCATCGTCATTGGTGGTAACCGGGCGCGACTCTGTGTTTATCGGCACGCAAAATGGCATTGTGCTTTCGGTAAACAAAAAAGTAGTTAACACTTTCAACCAAAATTCGCTCAAGAATTCCGCCATTCTGGCCATGCTTAAATACCGCAATCTGATGCTGATCGGTACTGATGACCGTGGTTTGTTTACCTGGGATATGAAAACCGGTCATTTAAAGAATTATACTATAAACGATGGCCTTAAGGCTAATACCATATATAGTTTGATAGCTGATGAATTTGGTAAAGTATGGATTGGTACTGGTAAAGGGGTAAACCGCATGCAGTTTAACCCCGATATTAAAAAATTTACGGTTATTGATAATACCGGCTCAAAAGAGCCGGTATTTGAAACCAATCAAAACGCTATACTTTATAAAGATCATCAAATTTGGGTAGGTACTACAAAGGCGGTTATGGTTTATAACACCCGGATAAAAATGCACGAGTCCGCACCTCCGCATATCCTTATTGAGAGCATAAAGTTAATGCCCCAGATAGGTAACAGCATCGATACTAATTATACTTACTTAGCTGATGGGGCAAAGCTGAATTACAATCAAAATCATCTGGCTATTTCTTTTTTAGGTATTTATTTAAAAAACCCTGAAGGGGTATCATACCGCTATAAACTGGTTGGCCTTGACAGTACGTTTTGTTCCCCAGTGAAAAATAATGTTGTTGAATATCCATCACTACCGCCGGGCAACTACACCTTTAAGGTTAAGGCGATCAGTCCCGATGGTAAGGTATCGGCAAGCACTGCTGATTTCAGTTTTGAGATAGTGCCGCCATTTTACAAAACACTAACTTTTCAGATTTCAGCAATATTGTTTTTTGTTTTGATAGGGTTTGGGTTGCAAAATATCTGGCACCATAGCAAAATACAGCGACAGCAGGTAATTGAAGCTATGAAACGTGAAGAGAAGATTAAGATAAGACAGCAAACCGCCGAAGACTTTCATGATGATCTGGGTAATAAGCTTACCCGTATAGCCATACTCTCAGAAATTTTAAATGCTAAGATCGATCAGGATAAAACAGATCAGCGTGGTCTTGTTGATCAGATCAAGCAAAACGCAGCCGCTCTTTACAATGGTACAAAGGATATTTTGTGGGCGCTTGATCCTAAAAGCGATAATTTGTACGAAACGTTGATCCACATAAAAGAAATTGGAATTGAACTTTTTCAGGACATGCCTACTGATTTTAAATTTGAGGATATAGACGAAGGTTTGCAGCAAATTAAGCTACCTATGGAGTATAGCCGTAATATTACCATGATATTTAAAGAGCTGCTTAACAATGCACTTAAACATGCAGAAGCAAGCAAGGTTATATTGAAAAAGGCCAGCGCCGATAAAAATGAGGTGGTACTGCGTTTTACAGATAATGGCAAAGGCTTTAACTGCGAAACTTTAACAAAAGGGCATGGTTTGCACAATATAAAAGCAAGGGCCAAACGTATTAATGCCGAATTGGTTATTGTATCAGAAACCGGGAAAGGGACTTCGGTTGAATTGAAATTCAAGAAAAATATTATTGGATAATTATAAGCCACAAATGAATCGCAATATAAAAATAACCATTATTGAGGACGATGAAACCATAAGAAGTGGTTATGCCTATTTAATTGGAGCAACAGAGGGTTACGAGGTAGTAAGTACCTATTGTTCATATGACGAAGCTGCCAAAAAAATTGCTACCGATAAGCCTGATGTGATACTTCTTGATATTGAATTGCCGGGCACTAACGGAGTTGATGCCATTCCTAAGTTAAAAAGGTTACTGCCACAATGCTTTATATTAATATTAACGGTTTACGAATCGGAGAAACTTATATTCAATGCACTGGCCAATGGTGCTTCAGGATATCTAACAAAAAACACACCTTCGGTTAAAATAATAGAATCGATCAAAGAAGTAAAAGAAGGCGGAGGACCCATGAGCATTAACATAGCCAAATTGGTTATACGCTCATTTCAAAAAAACCAGGAATCGCCATTGTCTAAACGCGAAACACAAATACTGGAACTTATTGGTGACGGAAAAAGCCGTAGCCAAATAGCAAAAGAATTATTTATCGACCTTGAAACCGTACGTAGTCACATTAAAAATATATATGTTAAGCTTGACGTAAACTCCCGTGCCGACGCTATAAAAATGGCAAAACAAAATAAGCTTATCTGACATAAATAATGCTTTACACGGTTAGGCAGCCTGTTTTGCGGCTGTTTTTACTATCTTTATTATTATTAAATAAAAAATAAATCCCCCTATTTGGGGGATACACAGCCTTGTTGGTTAAGCTAACTTTGGCATTGTACAGTGGTTTTAACTGACCGGCCGCTGTAACCTCACTAAAAATTATCACCCTAATTATCATGCTGTGATGTTGGGAGGTTGATATCCAAAATTTTTGCTAAGAATTATTGTAACATGAAACTGAAATACATTCCTGTTTTTGCAGAGGACGTTGACGCACAAATAGATTTTTATACCCAAAAACTGGGGTTTAACGCTATTGGCAATACTTGTTTTTCAGAAGGAGAGGAGTACACCGTATTACAGGCCAGTAATATAGATGTAGCACTTGTTGTGGCAGAAAGCAATGGTGCTAACGTTTTTAAGAGCTGCATTATATTGAATACCGAAGATTGCCTTAAAGATTATCATTTATATAAAACTGCCGGGGTGTTTTTTTATGCTGCGCCCAGGTATTTGCCTACCGGGCTGGCGGCCGAGTTTTTAGATCCGGCAGGCAACCGGTTTATTCTGTTAGAAGAGAGAAATTATACTGAAATATAAAATTTTTATATGATGGATTATTCAAAAACATTGCGGAACAATAATAAAATATACAGCCGCACCAGCAGTCACGGGCAAAACCAACAGTACAGCTCAGATTTTAGCCTGAGATTTGTATTCTCAGGAAATGAGCGTTATGACATAGGCAAGCGGCATTTATCAATATATCCCGATTCTTTTTTGATATTGAACCGGGGCACACAATACTCAACCGATACTGATTCAAGCATGCCTGTGCAATCATTCAGTATTAATTTTGATCAGCAATTTTTAGAAGATTTTAAGGAGTATTGGGCTTTTACTGATAATCGGTTATTAACTAAAAGCAATTACAAACAACGGCAGGAATTTGATGAAACTATTTATCCTTTCACAGGGGATATTATGTATAACGTATCTCATCTTAAACAATACCTTGATAATGGCATGCATGATGAACTGCTGATAAATGAATATTTAACCCATTGCCTAATCAACTATTTCAGCATTTATAATGAGGAAATACTTAAAAAAGCAGAAAAGCTTCATTTTTTAAACCAAAGTACTAAAATTGAGATCTTGCGCAGACTTAACCTGGCTAAAGAATATTTATATAGCAACTATAACCAAAATATAAGCCTCGAAGACCTGGCCGAACATTCCTGTCTGTCAGTTAATCACCTTTTACGCACATTTAAACAAGCTTTTAATTTAACTCCGCACCAGTTTTTGATACAATTACGCTTAAAAAGAGCCCAATTATTGTTAAAAAGTACAACATATCCAATTAATGAGGTAGTAAATCTTATTGGTTTTGAGTGCTCGAGTTCTTTTATCAGATTATTTAAAACACATTACAAAATTACCCCTCTAAAATATAGGCAAATAGCCTGAGCGGCTTGTGTTTTATGTTGCTCGGTGGTTAATAATATTATTATAATAAGTCACCCCTGAAATAGGTGTAGGCGGATATGCGAAAATTATCAAAATGGTGATTATCGCATATCCGCCTACATTTTCATATGTTATTATTGTGTTTGGTATTAGTCAAATAAGTTGTAATTTAGACTTATATAATAATTAACTATTAAACACATATTTATGATAATAGCACCTGCTTAATCCAACTAATATTCATTTCGACATTTACGCCTGGTATGAACTAAATGTACCTGAGAATAAGGCATTTTTCTCCAATTGGCACTCCCCTTCAATTGGCTTTAATCATTGATCATATAAGAAATTATTTTGTTAATGACATAACTCAAAACACATAAAAATAATTCATTAAGATATTAAGTTACTCGTTTGTTCTTTATAATCAGTTAATAGTTAAGAGGAGTTTTTTCCAGGAGTGGAGGAGACTTTGCATTTGTTAGTTCTAAATTTTAAAAAGAACTATAATTAGAAAATTCACAAAATATGAAATATAAACAAATACAAACAGATACTTAGCTTACTAAGCTAAATTAGCTTTCTGATAAAGCTAAAACGTAAAAAATAAAAAAAAGTATATTCTATAAATAATTTTAAAAGCATGAAGCATAAATTACTTAAAATTTTCATGGTTTGTTTTTTCGGCACGGTTTCAATGGCCTTTGCACAAAATAAAACCATAACCGGTACTGTTACCTCAAAGGACGACGGCTTGCCAATTCCAGGGGTAACGGTAAAAATTAAAGGCTCCAACCAGGGAGCTCAAACGAGCAATGATGGTAAATATTCCATTTCTGCGGCCGATGGTTCAACATTGGTATTTTCATTCATTGGTTATACTACTCAAGAGGTAGTTGCTACAAAAAACATCATTAATGTTACACTATCAACAGATAGCAAGCAATTGAGCGAAATTGTAGTTACTGGTTTAGGTATCAACAAAGCGAAAAAAACTTTAGGATATGCACAAACTACAGTAAAGAATGAAGACATCAACAGATCTGCATCTATTAACGCGCTTGGTGGATTACAAGGTAAAATAGCAGGTGTTAACATTTCAAACGTATCTGGTGCATCTGGCGGTTCAACCAAAATTATTTTACGTGGTTACACATCTTTAACTGGTTCAAATGCTCCGTTATACGTAATTGACGGGGTGCCCTTGAACAATGCGCGGTCTGGTTCTGATGATAATTTTGACTTTGGTAACAACGCCAACGACATTGATCCTAACTCCATTGATAATATATCATTCCTGAAAGGATCTGCCGCATCTGCCATATATGGTTCACGCGGTTCAAACGGTGTTGTGGTGATTACTACCAAAAAAGGAAAAGCCGGAGCTCCGGTTGTTAACTTTTCATCGGCAGCTACGGTAACAGATGTTGCTTTTGTTTACAAACCACAGAGTGAATTTGGACAAGGCTGGGATGGACACTTTGTATTGGGTGAAAACGGAAACTGGGGTCCTAAATATACAGGCCAGACATTGCCCTGGGGTTCCATTGTTGACAATGCACAATTGATAAGGCCGTTTTCGTTTATAAAAAATAACGTAAGAGACGCTTTTGATCGTGGATTGGAGCTAAATAACAACATATCTATTGCAGGTGGTACTGATGCATCAACTTATTTGATATCATATAACAACATTCATTCAAATGGTGTTTTACCAGGTCCGGCTGATAAATTTAACAGGAACAACTTTTCTTTTAGAGGAACTACTTCCTATAAAAAATTCTCGGCCGACGTTTCTATGAACTACGTATCAAAAGTTGGAAACTTTGTTGCAACAGGGCAGGGGCCAACTGGTGTAGGTACAACGTTTTATGAAAATATTTTGCAAATTCCTGGCAACATTCCAATTAAGGATTTAAGGGATTATAAAAATACATTCTTTAATGTAGATAATTACTACACTCCATTTGCCGAGAACCCATACTGGAATTTGAATGAGAATGGCAGCCGAAGCAAAAGTGACCGTTTTTATGGTAATATCAATCTGAATTTTAAAGCAACCGATTGGTTAACCATTAACTTCCAGCAGGGAGCCGACGTAACTAACTCCGGCGCTCGAATTTGGTACAATTCAAACTATCCGCTTCCGGGCAGCTGGGTTGGCGGAGCTAATACCGAGGGTGCTGTAAGAAAACCAGACGTGGGTAGTGTTGAAGAGGATAACTTCCAAAATTTTGAGTATGATAGTAAATTACAGGCACTGTTTAACAAAAAGTTCAGTACTGATTTTGATATTAACGGCCTTATTGGTGTCAACTATAATGACAGGGGTTCAAGATCACATATTTCCACTGTTGAGGTTTTGGCCATACCCGACTTTTTTAACCTATCAAACAGTTCTAATAAACCAATTTCTACGGAAACAAAACTTCACCAGCGTTTAGTAGGTTTTTATGCTCAGGGAACATTGGGTTTCAGAGATTATTTGTATTTAACCGTAACCGGCCGTAACGATATTACATCAACACTGGCAACAGGTAACAATAGTTATTTTTATCCCGGGGCCAATATCGCTTATGTGTTATCACAAGCACTTGGATTTACCAATAAAACAGTAACCTATGTTAAATTAAGAGGTAGCTATGGTGAAACTGGTAGTGACACAGGTCCGTACCAGATATATAATACTTTGAAGCAAACTAATTCGTCGCTGGGTTTTGGTAACCTACTGTTTCCGTTTAACGGAGTAGCAGGCTTTAGTATAAACGATATATTATATACTACCGGTTTAAAACCCGAGCGCGTAAAAGATTATGAGCTGGGTGGAGAGTTTAGGTTTTTAGATGACCGTTTAGGTTTAGATTTTACTTATTACCACAAGATTCGTAAAGATCAGATACTTAATGTGCCCATCGCGCCTTCAACAGGTTACGCAAGTCAGCTGATCAACTTTGGCGAGCTTACAGAACATGGTTACGAAGTGGCGCTCAATGCAACCCCTGTAAAAACCTCATGGGTTAAGTGGGATTTTAACTATACTTTTTCACGTAACAGGACTATGGTAAAATCATTACCTCCTGGTTTAGATAAAGTTATACTGAATGCTGATGGATATGGTGGTCAGTTCGTAGCAATGGCAGGTCAGCCGCTTGGTTTGTTACAGGCACCGGTTCCGGCATATGATCCTCAGGGGCATGTTATCGTTGATAGCCAGGGTTATCCTATTGCGGCTGCTGAAAATGGCACCTACGGTAATTTTCAGCATGACTTTGTAATGGGCTTTAATAACACTGTACGTGTAAAAGATTTCGCTTTAGGCTTTACCTTAGAGTGGGATAAAGGCGGTAAGTTTTATTCTGGAACTGCTGACTTATTTAACTTTGTTGGTGCAGATCCTAAAACTACTTACAATGACCGTAATCCATTCATCGTTCCAAACTCTGTTCAAAGGGTACTGGACGATGCGGGTAACGTAATTGGATATAGAGAAAATACTACACAAATAACCGAGGCTAACAATGATGACTTCTATTACACAACATCAAACAAAGCGTTGGCATGGTCAAGAGATATATTAGACAGAAGCTTTGTTAAATTAAGAGAGGTAACTTTAACCTACAACCTGCCAAAAACGTTCCTCAGAAAACTGGGGGCATCAAATGCAACAGTTGGCGTGTTTGGTAAAAATTTAATTACCTGGCTCCCTTCAGGTAACCATGTTGTAGATCCGGAAGTATCTAACTACGGAACTGATTTGGCAAGTGAGTACGGAGAGTTCAGAACAGCTCCACCATTAAGGTATTATGGTGCTTCACTAAAAGTTACATTTTAATTATTTGCATCATGAAAAATAAAAATATAAAAATTAAATCACTATTCGTTATACTGGCTGCCACATCATTATCATTTGGCTGCAGTAAAATAAATGATATAAACGTAAGCCCAAACGATCCGCCAATTGAGAAAGCCACCCCTCAGGTTTTATTCCCGTCGGCTGTGATGTCTACAGCAGGCCAGGTAGGAGGCGAATTGGATATCATTGGTGGCATATGGTCACAATACTGGACGCAGTCGCCCATCGCTAACCAGTTTAAAACCATTGATTCATATAACTTGCAAAGGCAGGATTTTAACCGTGGTTACAACGAATTATTTGCTGGTGCACTCGCCGATTACCAGTTAGGTATTACTAAGGCAAAAGAGGCCAAACTGTACAATTTTTATTTAATGTGTACAGTGATGAAAGCTTACACTTATGAAGTGCTTGTTGATTTATATGATAAAGTACCATATACTGAAGCTTTTCAGGGAGCAGCCAAGTTAAATCCTAAATTTGACGATGGCTTTGCCATTTACAAGGGCTTAATAGCTGAAATTGATGCTGCCTTAGCTACGGATTATAAAGGCGCTCCATTTGTAGGTAGTTCTGCCAGTACTGATTTCGTATTTGGCGGAACTATGGATTACTGGCTTAAATTTGCCAATACCTTAAAATTGAAAATGTATTTGCGCATGGTAAATACACATGCGGCCGAGGCTGAAGCGGGTATAAGAGCGCTATATGCAGCTCATGCTCAGTTTTTGGATACCGACGCCGGGGTAATAGAAAGCTCAGACAAGGTTAGTTATTTTACAGATGTTACCGATCAAAGAAATCCTATTTATGCCTATACTGTATTTAATTTAGGCGGAAACGATTTACGCGCGAGCAAAACGTTAGTAAGTTGGCTAACAGCACACAATGATCCTCGTGCGACCGTATATTTTGGAACAGCCAGCCCAATTTCCATTGACCAGGGCAACTATACCGCTCCTCAATCTGCACAGCCAAGTTATTATTCAGCCACAGCGCCTGCGTTTAAGGCAACAGACCCGGTGTATTTCTTAACCAAAGCCGAATCGCACTTTTTACAAGCAGAAGCAGGTGTCCGTTATGGAGTAGTTAGTGCGCAAACAGAGTTTCTTAATGGAGTAACTGCAGCTTTTGCTCAATATAGCTTAAGTGCACCTGCCGATACTTCTTATCAATGGGACAACACGTTTAATTCAGCTTCAACAGCCCGTAAAATAAAAAGGATCATTTATCAAAAATGGGCTTCGTTCCCTAACTCACATGCATTGGAAGGTTTTTTTGATCAACAGCGTACAGGTTATCCGGAAATATCGGATGTCTATTCTACTAATCCTCTTTATACTGAAGATACCAGGATAGATCCTTTACATCCGATAAATCATTCAGGTCAATGGGTGTATTCTAAAAACGGTGTAACTGGTGGCAGGTTCCCTAAACGTTTGGTTTTTCCAGACTCAGAACGCAGCAGAAATTCAAGCACTCCGGCCGAAGTTCCAATTACTACACCAGTATGGTGGGGTTTGCCAAATAAATAAATTTTAAATAGATAAGAATATGAAAAGATATATAAATTATTTGGCCATCCTAACAATATCGAGCATATTGTTAACAGCCTGCAATAAAGATAACTTCAATTATAAAGCGGGGTATGTTGGTCAATCAAAAATTACAAATTACGCTGTGTTTACAGTAAAAGGCGCCACAGCGGTGAGCGGCGTAAATTACACAGCTGTCGCTAAAGGAAGCGCATATACAGAACCCGGAGTTGAAGCTAAAGCGGGATCGGCAACCTTAAAGGTGACTACAAAAGGTACGGTAAATACCAGCACGCCCGGTGTGTACGTAATTTCATACAGCGCAACAAATTCTGATGGGTTTGATGCAACCGCTCAAAGGTTTGTGGTAGTTTACTCAACAGATGCAACAGCTGCCTCGAACAATTTTTCTGGCAATTATGCCAGAAATACCAATGGTTCAATAGCAGCCTGGACAAAGCTTGCTCCTGGCGTTTACGCGGTAAATAACCCTGGTGGTGCTCCTGGAACAAACTTAACCGTAGTTGTGTTTAACAATACGGGTAACAAAGTGTTTATTCCTGAACAGGTATCAAGCGATGGATCTGTAACCAGCTCTGATAACGAATCAACTGTAGCCGGGCCAGGTGGTACATTAACTCAGTATTCTATGAAGATTGTGAATCCTGGATATGGAACCTCCGTTAGAACATTTATTAAACAGTAAATTTATCAGAATCATGAAAAAAATAAATACTATCATATATACGGCGTTAACGTTGTTTGTAGTAGCGGCATTTACATCCTGCCAAAAGGATGAAAAGATAGGAGGAACCAAGGTACAATCTCTCGCGGGAGAATTTTGGGTAAAACTGGATGGTGGTAAAGGTGATTTTGGTGACAGTTACTATACCGTATTTACCTATAATACCGCTTCAAACCGGGCCGATAGCTTATGGTTGGATGATGGACTTGATGCCTCAACAGGGGTGCCTTTCTGGCAAATTAAAGGCAGGCTACACGCTGATGTACCAAACCTTACTTTCTCCGGTAAAGATGTTGCCAATCAGGATTATGAAAGTACTTTTACTGTCAGAAATGCTAAAATCATTCCTAAAGCAGCAACTGCGCCGGGCACTAAGACAAAAACCGATTCAATTTATTTTGAGATATCATTTAGCGATGATGCTGATCCTTCGGTATTTCACAAGGTTGGTGGCTACGCCCGAACCCGCTTTGATGCTGATGATCATTATTAATAGTTAATAACTCTTAATGCCAACCCGGAGCACGAAAGTGCTCCGGGTTTTTTATAGACTATTGTTTAGATATGCTGTTAACAATCAGACCAATTATAAACAACCTTTATTATGGGTGATTTTCACATATCTGATTTTTATTTTACATATTATGTTTGTAAGAACCAGATAGTTTTGTTAAGAATATTTGGTCAGTTAATAGTTAATTAAAAAAGTCAGTAACGCGAGGTCACTGACTTTTTCTTTATACGTAATTTAATAGGTTACGCCAAGTCTCCCGCATAATTTAAATATGCGAAAGTCACTTTTTTTAAATTGTTTGTAACGTTTTCGCCTTTATCCCAGTCTTAGGCTTACATATAACTTTAACATGAAAACATTTACACTACTGGCAGTTACCGGCGGACTTTTTTTTACATCGCTTTGTTTAAATAGCAAACATGTAAAAAAAACTGAGGTATGGTCAAAATGCAATGCGAAACATTGTATTAAGAAAGGCTGTGATAATGCAAAAAAGGGGAGGATTGGTGGTGTGAATACTAATGGCAAGGCCGCTTGTGGTCGCGGATAGCCATTATAATCACAAATCTCATTGTAAAATGTTGTCGGTAATTTTTGCTATATCATAGCTAATCTTATTAATAAACCCCAGTTGTTCTTTCAGTAAGTTATCTTCTGCTGATAGTTCCTGCTTCTCAACGTCAGGAACTACTACATTTTTGCCGATATTAAATTCAACAGGTTGGCTCTGTAATTTTTTGCAGCTTTCATTTAAAACCGATATACTTTTCTTAACCAGTTTAAGTGCCTCCGGATGGGGTTGCAGTGTTTCTTTTTTTACTAAACCAGAGGCTATGTTAGCGATGTATGATGAAAGGATGTGATTAAGCACCACAAACTTATGTACCTCTTTTACTTTACGCTGTTTGCTTTTAGGCTCAGATGTCATACGCTCGAAAGCTGCCGATAAATTGGCCGATTTTACATACACATCTTTACGGGCCAGTTTATACATGGTAGTTCCGGTTATCTTGCCTGACAGGCTTTCGGCAATAGTTATCAGATAGTTAATATTGGCTATGATCACATCGCGCAGGGTTTCCTGTATCTGCTCAAATTCCCAGGTAGGGAATATTACATAGCTTGCTATAAAAGCAATTGACGAACCTATCAGGGTATCTAATATACGCTCCTGCGCAACATTTAATAAGCCCACACCCAAAAACTTGAACAGAATAAGTACATAAGGTGTCATGAAAATTACGCTCACCACATAGTTTAACCGCTGAAAACTATATGCCCCTATCATGAATACCATTAAAAAGATAAACTGGGCAGTAGTATCAGGTATAAAGTTTAATATTAATATGCCGATAGCGCCGCCGCCAATGGTACCTATAAGGCGCTGATAGTTGCGTTGTTTGGATAAACTGAACCCGGGCTTTAGTATAACGATGATAGTTAACAGCACCCAATAACTATGATGACCCTGAGCCACCGTTTTAGCAGTAACAAAACCTACCAGACAAACTAATGCTACTCTTAAAGCATGTTTAAAGGCACCTGAGCCCAACGTTAAGTTATCAAAGAAAATATGCGGCGCGTAATCCTGGTGGGTTACAAATTGCGAATACTCTACATCGCCACGCACCTCTGTTGATTTTTGAGACGTTTTGGAATTGTAATAATTATAGATGTTGTTAATACTTTCGCTAAGGGTGCGCAGATTGATCAATATTTTTTTTAAAACCAGGTTACTGGTTTCCAGGTTGCTATTGCCAATAGCGTCAATTTTTAATTTCAGTTTTTCCAGCTCAATGTTAAAGTCTTTCAGGTGCCTGTGCCTGGTGTTTGATAGCACAATAAAGGCAATGTCATCCAACTCATCGGCCATGTGGTGCAGTATGCGGGCAAATTCATTCAGTATGCCGGTATCTTTAAATTTTTCCCGTATATAACTGTAATCATAATGCGTGGCCATGATCTGCTCAAACATATCAACCAGGTCAACAAACGTGAGTACCAGTATCCGACTGGCCCCGGTTGATTCCCTTACCAGCAGCCGGCTTTTAAACAACAGTTCACGAACGGCGTCCTGGTGCTGGCTTACCTGTATTTGCTGCGATACCAGCCTGCGGTAACTTTCGTCTATGTCCTTTTCCGGTAGATAAAAATCTGCTTTTATCCTTAAAAATTTTGCAATATCTGCTATATTTTCGCCAAGTGTTTGCTGTGCAGCCCGGTAAGGTCTTATTCCAAAAAATATAATGCTGAACACCATATACCATATGCCGCCCGCCAAAATGATTGCGCTATAGGCAAGCACGCCATTTGCAGGCAGGGCTTTATCCATCATAAATATCATGATGAGCAGGGACGAGGTACCCACCGATGCCGCCCGGTTGCCATAAACGGTAAACATGGAGAAAAGGAAGGAGAATAACGTTATTTCAAGCCCAAGCGTAAAAATATTGAGCCTTGCAAAGCCGGTGATAGCAGCAACGAGAAAAAGACACAGGTTGCCCACCGCCATAGAGTTGCGCTTATGGGAAATGGGGCCCGGATTATCAATTACACAAATACAAAGTGCACCTAATGACAATGTAAGCCCCAGTTCAAACTGGTTAAATTCCAGCAATACCAATGAGGGTAGTAATATGCCAATTGATATACGCAAACCATCAGAAAAATACTGGCTGTAAAAAAAGCTTTTTATTTCCCTGGTATTAATATTCATCAAAATAGTTATATGTTTTTTGAGTTAGCTGCAAAGCCATCTACAAGCAAGTTATAAAAATCTTTCAGCTTCATTATGCCTAATGATTTCTTTAACGTCTTTTTAATTCGAAATTCAGGTGCAAATTTACAATAATTTAATTTTTATGCCGTATTTTGGTAAATTTGGTATCAATATCATAATACTTTTATAAATTTAACTACTTTTAGCAGAATTTTAATTTTAGATAATTAAATTCACCCCCGGTTTTGTGCATTGGCCGGTACCGCTCAATTTTTACCAATTATTTTGAACTATGTCATTAACCTTAAAACTCAGTCAAAAAGAAACAACTTTTAACAACGAGGTTGTAACACGGTTTGAGTTATATAACAGTTTGTTTCAAACATTGCCTTTTTACCAGGTAAAAGACACCGGTATTTTATTGCCGTTTTTTAGTTCTCACTGTGAAAAAGGCGCAATTAAACAAGCATCGCCTACTGATATTATTGAAACGTTCTTTAAAAAATATGTACCGGATATTGACCATCGCGAACAGATAAACCGTTTGTTCAGGTTTATACAATATATTGAACGCCAGGTGGTTTTGTTTGACGCTATTGAAGATTCATCGTTTAACAAAATAGGTAAGTTTGATGATTCGGGCACGTTGCAGAGCTTGTTGCACCAGGCTACAATGAGCGATGAAACACGCAATAAGATCAGTGAAAAGCTTAAGGATTTTTCTTTGAGGCTTGTGCTTACGGCGCATCCAACCCAGTTTTACCCGGGCACTGTGCTGGGCATCATGACCGATCTTATAGAAGCGGTTAAAGTTAATGACATTCCAAACATTGATGTATTATTGCAGCAGTTGGGAAAAACCCCATTCTTTAACAAAACATCGCCAACCCCGGTTGATGAAGCCGTTAGCCTGTCATGGTTTTTAGAAAACATATTTTATTACGCCGTATCGGGTATCCAATCAAAACTTGAAGAAGAATTTGATATTGATGCAGCCGACAATCAGGTGCTTGAGCTTGGTTTTTGGCCGGGAGGCGACAGGGATGGCAATCCTAACGTTACCACGCAAACCACAAGGGAGGTGGCCAGCTTTTTAAGACAGCGTTTGTTCAGGTGCTATTATCGCGATTTTAAGGTGCTTAAGCGCCGCATTACCTTTAGAGGTGTTGAAAAAGCTATGGCAAAGCTGGAGAAATTGATATATAAGAATGCCAACGAACAGCACGATCCTAAGAATCTGCAGGGCGAATTACTGAGCCTGCTTCAATCTATTAAACAAACCATCGTGACTGATCACGATAGCCTGTTTGTTGATATTGTTGAAAACCTGATACAAAAGGTACGTTTATTTGGCTGTTATTTTGCCACGCTTGATATCAGACAGGATAGCCGCGTTTTACGCAGTGTATTTGACTATAGTGTAAAAAATATTAAAACTGGTATAGTTAAAGGGTATTCCGGCTTAACTGAAGAAGAGAAATTAAAACAAATAAGTTTTAACGAAGCTGATTTCCATTGTCCCGACGAAGCCGATGACATGACCCGCGACACCCTGAACACGATCAGGCTAATGCAGGAAATTCAAAAAAGCAATGGCGAAAAGGCATGCCAACGCTTTATTATCAGCAATTGCCAGCAGTCATCAGATATTTTACAGCTTATTGATCTGTTTTTATGGAGTGGGTGGAAAAAAGATAGTTTGAGTGTTGATTTCATGCCGCTGTTTGAAACCGTTAATGATTTGACCCGTGCGGCACAGATCATGGAACAGTTATATACCCATCCGTATTATGCCGAGCATTTAAAAAAACGAGGTAACAGGCAAACCATTATGCTTGGTTTTTCTGATAGTACCAAAGATGGTGGTTACCTGATGGCCAACTGGTCTATATACAAGGCCAAGGTTGAGTTAACTACCATGGCCCGTCAGTATGGAATAAGCCTGGCGTTTTTTGACGGCAGGGGCGGCCCTCCGGCCCGTGGCGGTGGTAAAACCCATCGTTTTTATGCCTCTATGGGCAATGAGATAGCTAATGAGCATATTCAGCTCACCATACAGGGGCAAACTGTAAGCTCGCAATATGGTTCCATTGAAACCGCCCGGTTCAATATGGAGCAGCTGATCAATGCAGGCATCATATCCGCATTACACCCTAACCATAACGATCTGCTTGATAACAGGCACAAGGACCTTATATCGCAAATGGCCGATGAAAGTTATAAGCTATTCATGGCCCTGCGCGCGCATCCTATGTTTGTAGAATACCTGGAAAAATACAGTCCGCTTAAATTATTGTCGCGTATTAATATCAGCAGCAGACCAACAAAAAGAAATGCCGGGGCGCCATTGAAACTTGAAGACCTGCGGGCTATCAGTTTTGTAACTTCATGGAGCCAGCTTAAACAGAATATTCCCGGCTTTTACGGTGTGGGCACTGCCTTGAAAAAGGTAAAGGACGATGGTAACTGGCAGGAGATAAAAGAGTTGTACAGAACTTCGGGCTTTTTCAAAACAATGCTGGATAACTGTATGATGTCTATGTCAAAATCAGATTTTAGAGTAACCGCATATCTGGAAAAGGATAAGAAGTTTGGCGAGTTCTGGAAATTGCTTAAGAATGAGTTTGACCTCACCCGCGAAATGTTACTTGAACTGACCGGAAGCACCGTACTGATGGAAGAATATCCTGTTGAACGCCGCTCTATAGCCATACGTGAAAAGATTGTATTGCCATTGGTGATCATTCAGCACTATGCTTTACAACGCCTGAATAGCAGCGACGACAGCGAACTTACCGAGATATATGATAAACTGGTGATCAGAACTGTTTATGGTATTGTGAACGCTGGGCGGAATTTAGCGTAAGGGCTTTTTTTGTCATTCTGAGACAGCGAAAGATCTGTTAACGAACATGCAAGTTGGCGAATAGATCGTTCGCCGCTTCAGCATGGTTGTTGCCTCAGTTGTTTTTTGATGGTTGCGCTGCCTTAATTACTTATCTGCAGGATTTTTCTTTTTATTGATCAGCATTTCTACCATTTTCGCCAAGCGGTCCTGGCGCGTTTTTTCCTGTTTGGCGGTTAATATCCATAATACGTATTCCTTTTTATTACTATAAGCCAACTGTTCAAACCAGGCCAGTGCACCGGTATGTTGTTCAAGTTCGGCTTTGATATAATCAGGCAAGGTAACCGTTCTGTTAGCTACGTCAATAAAAGCGCCGTACTCATTACTCTTTACGGCTTCGGCACGGCCTTCTGAAACTTTAACCTGTTCAACAGGACGAAAACGTAACGCTGTCCATGTTTCATTAATCGCAGCAGAAGCAACCGGGCGTAGCCCATACCGGGTTGGCGCATCCCAGCTGCCCGTCATTTCCAAATCGGTAACTATGCCCGACTTCTTTTTGGGATAGATGATCCATAATATGGTATCATCCTTTAATAAGGGTACTATTATTTGAAGATCGGCTTCCAGCTGAGCGCTATTGATAATAAATAGCTGCACGCCGTTGTAATGGCCATTTATATTGAAGTTTATTTCAACGTCAGCAGGGAGGGGTGTTAAATCATCTGCATAATGGGCCGGGGCGTTATACAACAACCAGCGAGAATTTGGCTTTATTTGTAGTTTTTTCGCGAGTGGGTTCATAGCTTGAACGGAAAATGTACAGCCAATTTAATAAGAAATTTGTATCAATTATCTATTTCGTCACTTTGGCAAAAAAATCCCACAATACTATGCCGGCCGATACTACAATGTTAAAAGAATGCTTGATGCCAAACTGCGGGATCTCGATACAGGCATCGATATTTTGCATTACCTCGTCGCTTACGCCATTTACCTCATTGCCGAATATCAAAGCATACCGTTCGTTTTCTGCAGGAGTAAATTCATTGAGCATGGTACTATTTTCGGCTTGTTCAATTGCGATGATCTTATAACCATCCCGGCGAAGTTGCTCTACAGCCTGCAAAGGGGTTTCATAATAGTTCCAGTTAACAGATTGCGTGGCACCGAGAGCCGTTTTTTCAATTTCGCGATGTGGGGGCTGCGCGGTGATACCGCACAGACATATTTGTTCAACTGCAAAACCATCTGAGGTACGGAAAATAGAACCGATGTTGTGCATGCTGCGTACATTATCAAGTACTACTGCTACCGGCAGCTTATCCTGTGCCTTAAATTCATCAACCGAAGCCCGGTTTAGCTCTTCTAACTTTAATTTGCGCATATTTTATAGTCCATGGTCCACGAAATATAACCATGGACTCTTAACAGCGCAAAAGTATTGATTAATCGCTTAATTTACGGCTACATTCAGTGAACCTACGCCATCGCCAATTAAAGAACTATAAACCGATGGGGCATAACCAATTTTATCGGTATAATACTGAGTTACTTCACGGCTAAAATCTTCAAAAGCATCGCCTTTTACCAATGCTATGGCACAGCCGCCGAATCCAGCGCCGGTCATGCGTGCACCGGCAACGTTAGGGTTGGTTTTGCTGTATTCCGCTACGGCATCGAGCTCAACGCCGCTAACTTCATACAAATCGCGCAGGGAATCATGCGAAGCATACATCAACCGGCCAAATTCAGCCAGGTTATTGTCTGCAAGCGCAACAGCGGCCAGTTTTACACGGTCGTTTTCTTCAATAACATGTTTGGCCCGCTTTAACACTACAGGGTTTGTTATCAAGTGCTCATGTTTTTTAAAGGTATCAGCATCAATATCGCACAGGTAGTTAATATCCAGGTCTTTTTGCAGGGCGGTTAGCGCCTCCTGGCATTCCTGTACCCGCTCGTTATATTTTGATTCGGCCAGTTGGCGGGGTTTATTGGTATTAATGATAGCCAAAACGTATTCGCCCAGGTTACTATCAACCGCCTGGTAGTCAAGCGTATCACAGTTAAGCATCAGGGCCTTGTTTTTTTCGCCAAAAGTAACGGCAAACTGGTCCATAATGCCTGAATTTACACCAATGAAGTTGTTTTCTACTGATTTTGACAATTTAACCAGGTCAAGCTTACTATATCCACAGTTAAACAGGTTATTAAGGGCATAAGCTGTAACCACTTCAATAGAAGCTGAAGATGAAAGGCCCGAGCTAATGGGGATATCGCCATAATAAAGCATATCCAGGCCTTTGAGCTGATGGCCGTCCTTTAAGAAATGATCAATTACACCAATAGGAAAATTAAACCAGCCATTCCCTTTTTTTTCATAACGTTGTTGTAAAGGAACATCCTGCTGGTCTGTGAAATTCAGGCTCCTGAAACGGAAAACGTTATCCTCATTAGGTGAAATTAAAAGGTAAGTGCCAAAGGTAATGGCACATGGCATAACCAGGCCGCCATTATAGTCAATATGTTCGCCAATAAGGTTTACCCGTCCCGGCGAAAAATATATATAATCTGCGTCTTTGTTATAAAGCTTGTTAAATTCCTGGTGTAAAATATTCTTCATTATACAGGTTTGTTTATTTGGAAAACAAATATTGTAAAAATTGTCAAATTTACAGTTATAAATTTAATTTTAATTTAAAAAAAATATTCTTTGCCGCTGGTATGGGGTTTTTACAACCATTTTTAATTTATAGCTTTATAAAAAGCGACACTAAAACAGAAAAACTGTTTTGATGTTGGATAAGAACATGATAAGTTTTGGCCATGAAACAATACCTGATTACCGGATATGATTATACCGATGCAGACGCGTTGCAACGCCGTATGAACGTGCGGCCGCATCATTTAGATGGCGTAAAGGCTCTGAAACAAAGCGGCAATTACATTATAGGCGGGGCTATATTGAACGAAGCGGGAAATATGATAGGTTCTGTGATTATAATGCAGTTTGAGACCGAGGAGGAGCTGGAAGCCTGGAAAAAGAACGAACCTTATATTACGCAAAAAATATGGGAGTCAGTTGATGTAAAGCCGTATAGAGTGGCCGATGTATGATATAAAAAAAGAATTTGTCATGCTGAACAGAGTGAAGCATCTTTTCCAGTACAAAAGCCGGCGCTCAGCAAGGCGAATGGGATACTTTGCTAACGTTTATTTCCAGCTGCTTAATTGCCAATAGCCATTGTTATCTTTAGTATAAAAGGCGGTATAAGTTATGGCATTCATGGTAAATTCAAACGAAAACTGGTTTACCGCATTGTCGTCAGGTAAGAAGTGAGGCAGAACACTGTTGGCGGCTAAAGCGATGGCATCCGCTAATTCATCAGGCTTTTCCAGTTCGTTTTGAAGTAACTGTTGGGTATGGCGCACGTAATCTGCGTAAGTGGCAAACTCATAGGTGTTATCCTTTAATTTGCGGGCCGCGGTAAAAGCTTGTTCTGCATACTGGTCTTTGTAGGCTTCCATAGCATTTAAAAGGTCTTCTGCAGATATTTCGGGCTGGCGGTCGTTACCTGGGGTATAAAAACTATTCAGGATCTCTTCTTTGCTTTTCATGTTCATATCTGCGCGTTGATGCATTTGTACCAATAAAAAAAGGACGCCGTAAACATAACGACATCCTTTTTATTTTACAGGATAGACCGCAATTTTATTTATCCGCCCAAAGCTTCCAGTTGCAGTATGTCATTTTCGGTTAAGGCTATATCGGCTGCTTTCATATTTTCTTCCAGGTGTTCAACACTTGATGTGCCGGGAATAAGTAAAATATTTGGTGAATGGTGCAACAGCCAGCTTAAGGCTATCTGGTGTATGGTGGCACTGTATTTATCGGCCACTCTTTGCAGTATTTGTTCACCCTGAACATTGCCGCCGCCCAATGGGTACCATGGTATAAAGGCAATGCCGTGCTCGCGGGTATATTGCAGCTCGGCTTCCCACTTGCGGTTGTCAACGCTGTACATGTTTTGTACCGACACCACTTCAAAAAATTCCTGTGCTTTCTTAATATCGTCCACACTCACTTCAGACAGACCAATGTGTTTGATCTTGCCATCCTGCTGTGCTTTCTGTAAAAATTCAAACGTTTTTTCGGCAGGTACTTTGGGGTCAATGCGGTGCAGTTGGTACAGATCTATCTGCTCAAGTTTTAAACGTTTTAAGCTGCCTTCCAGTGCTTCTTTTAAATGAGCCGGCGATGAGTCGATGGGCCATTCATTTGGACCGGTACGCAGTAAACCACCCTTGGTACCAATCACCAACCCGGCCGGATAGGGTGCAAGGGCTTCGGCAATCAGCTCTTCTGATACATGTGGACCGTAGCTATCGGCAGTATCAATAAAGTTAACGCCCAGCTCAACAGCCCGCTTTAAAACGCGTATGCATTCCTCTTTATCTTTAGGTGGACCCCAAATGCCCTGGCCGGTAATACGCATAGCGCCATAACCCAGGCGGTTTATAGTGTAGTCGCCGCCCAACCTGAAAGTTTTTTCAAATGTATTTGCCATTGTAATAGTAGTTGTTATAAGTTTCAACCCAAATATGGCTCCATTGTTTAAGAATATTATAAGTCGATTGTAAATTTGATACAACGCCTGAAATACCCGGACACCGACCGGTTAGGTTATCTCCACCAACCAATAATAGCTCCCATCAGCGTTAGTGATACCAGGCTATAGCCTCCGTTTATAAATATCAGGCGCCAGCTTTTAAGTTCAAACAGGCTCATGATAGCTATGGCGCTAAACGTCCAGATCCCAGCCAGGAAACCAGCCGTTGTGCCCCATGTCAGGTCGGTTTTGTCATCGGCCAAAAAGGCGGCCAGGTTTGCGGCCATAATTAGCGAGAATATAGCCGTCATGCCAAAAGAGCGTAATTTGCTCGAAGCTTTTAGTTTGTCTGTATTCAATTTATTATCAGCCATCCAGGCATTGGCAAATAATGCAGGTGAATACCAGATGCCGCCCACTATAAAAGAAGACAGCGCAGCTACCACAACAGCAGCCCAATTGATCAGCGAAGGATTCATGATGATAAGTTTATGTGTATAATAAAATTAAGAAAATAAATCCTTAATTATCACACAGTTACTTTACCCCAAAATGTATCACCTGTCTGCCTAAATTACCTTCTGAATCCAAACCTTCAATTATGGCGCGGTATGAGCCGCGGGCATCGCTGTTAAAGAAATTAAATGACGCTACGCCGTTTTTATCGGTTATTATCTTAGGGTTCCAGTAAATGGTATTACGGAGGTCGGCCCCAAGTGCACCTGCCTTGGTAACATCATATTTAGGCATATAAAACTCCCTGGCCTTATTATAACCCTGTATGGCAAATGTCACTACATTTTGTTTGGGAATAAGCGCCTGTAATTGGGCAAGGGTTATCTTTTGTTTCTTGATCACTTTTTTATTGATGATCAGCACACCGTTTGTTTGGTTCATCCGGTTAATGCCGCTTACCCCATCCTTTAAAAATATCTCCACAGAGGCCACTTCGGCACCGGTTATAGTCGACAGAAAGTTTACATCAACCGGCATGCTTCCAACGTATATCTGCACCGGTACTTTTTTCCCGGCGTTATAATCACGGGTAATATAAAAGTTGTTATCAACGTAAGTTAAACCAAAGGCCATGGTGCTTAAACAGTTTACTAAAAGAGGACAATCCTTTAACTGGTCGCCTGATATTTCATGGTCGGCCTGACCCGGCAGCCCCGCGAATGTGCCAAAATCATTATGACTTGGTTTTTTCTCAAACTTGGTTGACTTAACCACCACCTCTTTAAGTACGCGCGAATTTTGATATTGCCTGCGGGCATTATCAAGGTATGGGCGCATGGCACTGTCAATATTCACAATTTCGTCAGGCTGATTAGGGTTTTTACTTAATTTCTGATACAGTTCGCCGTTAACGTTAATCACCAGGTTTTTGCTGTTCACATTGTTGCGAGCGCTTAAGGTTATTTTTGAGGTATCCATTACCACCACATTGGAGAACTTAAAGTTACCCGACAGGTCAGTTATCGTTTCTGTCGAGAAATTCCTGTCGGGAATAAGCAGGCGTATGTTTGCCTTACCAACGGGCAAACCCGTAGTGGTTCTTAATATGCCCGATACTTCGATGCCTTGCTCCGGTGCAATGAAAATAGGTGGATTTTTATCGGCCAGGATATCTTCATAGGAGAAACGGCGGTACCCTTGAGTAAGCATCAGGATATCCAGGTTATCAAGTTTTTCCTGGTCGGGTTTGTTAAAGTAATAATTCGGTTTTTCAATGTATCCCTTCAGGTCTGATGTAAGCAGCAGGTTACTTAAAATTGTCGATTCTGCATCCTCATTGGTAGGTACGCTGGTATCATCAACAACAGCTACCGAGAAACTGCCCACAACGGGAGTAGTATTTGCTTTTGCCGATACGGCTATTTTTACGTTTTGCCGGGTGGTATATGATGGCTTATCGGTTTTTAAAGTGAGGTTCAACTGGTCATTATGCTGTACAAATATTACGCGTTCACACAAGGCATATCCGCCCGATGAAAACAGGGTAAGCTGTATAATGCCTGTAGGGAATTTGCTTTTAGGGATATTGGCCGAATAAACCAAGTTTTGCAAAACCGTTTGTGCCGCGTAATATACAACGCCGCCGCTTTGCGCCACTAAGTAAAAACTTTTGTTTTGCTTACGCTGTAAAAACAATTCATTTGCTGATATTTTAACGGTAAGGTTGTCCGGATCAGGGCTATATACGGCCAGGTTTATACCCATAGCCTGCACTCTCGGTAATTTATAGGTGGCTTGTGATCCATCGTCAAAAGTGATATGTGCTGTGTAGGCTTTGCCGGTTTCGGGGGTAATGGCAAATACACCCATACCCAAATGCGCGGTAGTTAAATTGGCCAAAACGGTGCCCTGGTCATCGGTAACGGTGCCTTTAACATCAACTCCCAGCCCTTTGGAGTTAATAGCTTTAAACGCAATTTTTGACCGGATGCCGTTGGTTAGCTGCCCGCTTTCGGGAAAAAACTGTACGTCATAACCTTTTACCGCGCCCTTTAATGAAAACGAATTGGTAACCGATTTTCGTTCGCCCATATCAATTGCCGTTACCAATGAGCCTGATGTTATAATGGCCGGGTCATTTTCAGGGATATCAACTATTAAGTGCCCTTTGGCGTCGGTACGGCCGCTGCCTTTACTTACCGCGTCGCCGTTTCGTATTAATTGCCAGCTTACCCGCCTGTCGGCATAAGGGTTATTGGCCGGGTCTTTATAAGTAATATCGGCATCAACTTTTACGGTAGTACTTTTAGCTTTACTCTTATAGGTTATAAAGGTGTTTACCTGGTTGTCAATGGCGTTGCCCACATTAATGGTATGGTCATAAAAGTAATCTGCATCAAAGTTACGCATCCAGTTAGTATAGGCCCTGATACGATAGCTGCCTTGTTTATAAGTATCGCCAGAAAGTGTGATGTTGCCGTTGGCGAAACCATTTTTAACAGGTAGCCGCAGGTTTTCCATCACCGAATCCTGGCTATTAATAACATCAACATAAACCACACCGCTTAAACCCGACGGCTGGTGTTTTTCGACAGTTACATAGGCTTTAAACCATATGGTATCACCTACGGCATAGTAAGGTTTATCCATATGCAGGTAAACTTTTTCAATGGGGTAACTGCTTTGGAACTTGGCGGTTTTTTCGATAACGGTACTTAGCGGGATGCTATCCTGTTGCGCAAAAGCGGCAAAACTAAATGGGAGCAGCAGAGAAATTACGAGTAAAAATTTTCTTGATATCATTAAATATAATATAAAGCGGCAAACAGGGGCTAATATAAACATTTAGGTTGTTGCATACGGAGCCGGCATGCCTTTTAACATTTTTTTACAAACCGGATAAGATCTGAATGATGATGCAGTTGCTAAATAACCCACTAAATCCTGATTATCCATTTTGCTATAACTAAACGGAAAGTTATGATCAATATGACAGATTGCCGGGATAATAACATGATTGTTACTTTTTGCGGCATCAATAGTAAAAATAAAATAACGGGATCATATCTTGATATGATTGGGTGAAATAATCATAATACTAAATCGGTATTTGGTATAAAAATTACCTTATTTGTTTGTTATTGTACTTTTAATGATTAAACTTGTGGTAAATAATATTAAAATATCAAAATCATTTAATTGCCCATGGATCAGGAAATAAAACAAGGATACCCCAAAGCTTACCGAGATATTGACAGTGCCACAAATGAGAGCGGGTTTAGCATGGCCTCAGATGTTTTAACCTGCTCTTTACTCCGAACATTGGCTGCTACAAAGCCCGGCGGCAAATTTTTAGAACTGGGTACCGGAACGGGGTTATCCACCTCCTGGATACTTGATGGTATGGATGGTGCATCATCACTTACTTCTATTGATAATGACGATCGCTTTTTGACCATAGCACGGCAATTTTTAAGTGCCGATAAACGGCTACAGCTGGTGTGCACTGATGGAGCCGATTGGTTTGACCAAAACAAACACTTAAAGTTCGACTATATTTTTGCCGATACCTGGCACGGCAAGTACCTGCTGCTTGACGAAGCCATAGCCATGCTTAACCCAGGCGGATTATATATTATTGATGATATGCTGCCCCAGCCCAACTGGCCCGAAGGCCATCATGAAAAAGCCATCAGTTTGCTGGAAGTATTGGAGCAAAGGACCGACCTGGTGCTTACCAGGCAGTGCTGGGCAACAGGCATTGTGATAGGTGTAAAAAGGACAGTGTAACCGTTTATAGCTACAGACGATCGATTTTAACCAGAAAAGAACGGAAATGATTAGCTATAGGCAGTAACCGCTGCCTATGCACTTTGAGGTAGTGCAAACAGATGGTCGGGCTCCGACTCATCATTAACCGTTTTAACATATTTATTCCCTTTGGGACAAACAGCAGGGATCAAACTGGTTTTATTACCATATTCGTCAAGAATGTAAGCTTCACCGTCGCCATCCTTAATCCAATCGTAAAGTTTTGCCCGTTCGGTAACCCCCTTTACTTTGATACGCTCATTTACCCATTCAAGCGCATCTATCGCTATGTAAGGGTTTTCATGGTGTTTAGCATCTGTTATTATACAAAGTATGCGCACTGACATTGTTTATTTGTTTTAATTATTAGGTATGATAAAATTAAAACAAATGACAAAATGAATAAATAGGTGTTTTCACCCATTTGATTTTGCGTAAAACTACCTGACTATTTTGCAGGATGCATCCGAAAAGCATTGGATTTTATTTAATTAAGCGGGGGGCTTAACTATAAAATAATCGGATAACAGAGAGGGGGGTGAAGAAATACCCTGGCTTAAAGCAAGCAGCCCAAACCAGGGTGTTTTATGATTTACCAGCCAGTGCCTTTTTTGGCATTGCCGTTTTTAATATGTTCTTCGGCAGTTGCTTTACCCATAATGGCTGCCATTTTATTGCCAGCGCTATCTTTACCGGTTGCTATGTACCTTCCCGATTTAATGTCAATAACAGGATCGATCATTGGTACATTTTTAGTTTTTGTTTTTACTGAATAAGCGGTAATACCGCTTCCTTTTTCTGTTGCCATGATAAGTTCTTTTGTTTTTTTAATGTAAACCCCATTTAATCCGAATTGTTTTCGGCTTTAGCTATAATTGGTATTATGCTGTAAACATGCATTAAAATTTTTTAATTCAAAATACCTTAGGTAAATATTTTGTTAACACATTTGGTTTTTTGTTAATAACGTATAAACTATGGTATCTTCAAAAAAACCGTTATGAAAGTAGTTCTCTTTAAAATACGCCTCCTGTACAAAATTGTTTCTTTTGAGCAGTTTTATGGAGGCCGCATTACGCGGGTTTACATTGGCTTGAATTGAATGAAGGCCCATAACCCCGAAACCATAGCGTATAGCGCTTTCTACAGCCTCCTGCATAAGGCCCTGACCCTGATATGCCGGGTTTAGCAGGTATCCTATTTCGGCCCGGTAATGCTCCTTTTCTATCCGCCAAAAGCCGATAGTGCCAATAAAGTGCTTGTCGGCCTGGGTGGTGATGCACCAGGTGATTCCGTTGCCGGCATCCAATAAATCGTTAATAACTTTTATCAGATCAACGGCGTCGTCAAGGGTTTTTGCCAGCGGACGGCTTATATATTGCATTATTTCGCTATTGCTCCGCAACTCAAAAAGATCGGGTGCATCGGCAAAAGTGAATTGCCTCAGTACTAAACGTGGTGTAGTTAAAACCGGAAAGGGCGTAAAATTTAACTGAAGCATTAATTGGCAGATGATATTGATGTATTTCTTTTTTTCATTAGGCTGCTGTTAAACTTTACTATCAGTTTAAACAGGTTATTATATGCGGTAAGGGGTAGCGTAGCGCTCAGGTCAAATACATCATGATAGGCTTTTATCCCGCCGAGTGTATAAATAAAAAAGGCGGGCACGCCCTTTTCTGTAAAAAAATAATGATCGCTGTTGGCAGCCTTTCCCCTGGGGTTTACATTTACCAGGTAATTGTTTTCCTTGTTGATTTGCTTTAAGGCCGCAAACTCCTGCGGATGAATAGTGGCATTTACCACTGTAATGCCTTCAATACCGGTACCGTCAAGATCCAGGTTGAGCAGGAAGCGAATGTTTTTTAGGGGGATAAGCGGATTTTCAGTAAAATATTTGGAACCTAATAATCCGGCCTCTTCGCCCGAGAAACAAATGAAAGCCATTGTAAAAGGTTGCGGATGGGCGGCATAATATTTTGCCAGGCTTAAGAGCTGCGCAATCCCGCTGGCATTATCATTAGCTCCCGGGAAGTAGGTATCGCTGCCCATTCCACCCAAATGATCATAATGTGCGGAAATAACAATAACAGAATCGGGGTTGATATTGCCCTTTACTACGCCGCAAATGTTGGCAGTTTTAAAAGCAGGCACCAATTCGTTTTCTATATCGGCGCTAATGGTTGCCGGCACTTGCTTTATTGCCTTTTTATCTATTTGTATCAGGGTATAATCAAGTGCCTTACCCTCAACAGACCAGGTGAGCTTATCTTCAAGCGATAATACAATGCGGTTTTTGCGGTCAACAAAATGCGTGCTGTCTACCTTTTCCAGTTTGCCTGTAGCGGTTATACCCTTGCTATCCGGGCTAACGATATATTCTTTGCCGGGAATAAGCTCAGCACCGTTGATCGCCACTTTCATTTTGCCCGGAAATGTATTAACCGGATAAGCAAATTCCTGCTGATAACTTTTACCGTCCATAGGCTTTATGCCGTATGCCTTAAATTGACCGGTTAAAAAAAGCGCGGCCTTATGAGCGCCATCTTTAGTATACCCGCGGCCCCAAAAGTAAGGAGAAGTTAAAGTGTCAACCATTTTACGGGCAAACAGGCCGTCCTGCGCCAGCAAACAGTTTGCAGTTAAGAGCAATAAGAGGGTAAGTTTAAATTTCATTTGCCGGGGTGAAGGCTTTTTTTGATGATCATATAAAACTATCAGCCTCCCTGTAAGCTTTGATCAGCGCCAGCTCGCCTTCTTTACCTTTACCCGCGTTACCATGCTCCATACCCAAAATACCTTTATATCCTTTATTATAAATGTGTTTGAATATATTTTTATAATTAACCTCGCCGGTACCGGGTTCGTTACGGCCCGGATTATCGCCAATCTGGTAGTAGCCAATTTCGTCATAAACCATATCAAGCGTAGGAATAATATTGCCCTGGTTGCGCTGCACATGGTACATATCGTACAAAATTTTACAGGAAGGGCTGCCCACTGCTTTGCAAATAGCATAAGCCTGGTCGGGCGTGCGTAAAAACAGGTTCGGGTTGTCACTCAGGGGTTCAAGCACCATAACCAGGCCGTGGGGTTCAATAATGGCCGTACCCTTTTTTATGGCCTCAATTACATTGGCTGTTTGAATGCCAATGGGCAAATTACGCACAAAATCGCCGGGAACCACCGTAAATAGTTTATTGTTAACACGTTTGGATACTTCAACTGCTTCCTTACAGCTGGCTATGAATTTATCCAGGTGATCAGCCGTACCGGCTGCCAGTAAATTGGTATCATTGCCCAGGCCGGGCTGCACAAAAACACCCATACCCATACCCAGGCTGGCCAGCGTATCGCCAATTTTCTTTTGCTGGTCTGCCGGGCGCGAAGACATGCCATTATCCTCAATAGCCCGGAAGCCCCTGTCATATGCGAATTTTATCTGGTCAATAAAATTGTCACCGGCATGGTTTTTAAACATTCCGTCATGTACACCGTAATTTAAGCGGAATGGTTTGTCGGTATCTGTATCGGTTACGGCGGTGTTACAGCTGCTGAGGGTAGCCGCATTTAAAACACTGGTTGTAAGTAGTGATGCACCGGCAAGCATGGAGCTTTGCATAAAGTTTCTGCGTTTCATAGGCAATTGGATTTGAGATAGCAAGATAAATAAAAAGTTGAGTGTTTGAAATCTGTTCAAGGCCGGGTTGCCCTGCACATTTCAGCAGTAGGGTTCGTTATTTCCGTAAAAAAATCGTATACTTGCATAATAACGGAAAATTTACTGCTATTCCCGCTTGGCGCCTGCCAATCAATTCATATTGATCAGGGTTCATTTTTATCCCCGCTGATACCGTTGCTGCCCGGAAATTAATTGACGATCCTTTTCATATATATTCAAAAACAGAACATTGGTTCAGTTGATTGGGCTTTAAGGTTTATAACCAGGGAAAGCATATTGTTTAACAAAATTCTAAATAAGCATGGCTAAATCGCAAGCAACCTTCATGAAAAAACAACTCGAAAAAAATCGTCAGAAAAAGAAAGAAGATAAAGAACAACGTAAATTGGAGCGCAAGCAAAATGGAGGCAGCGGAGATTTAGAAAGCATGATGGCTTATGTTAATGAATTTGGCGAAATCGTATCAACTCCTCCCGAAAAGAAAGCATAAACCATCCTTTGCAATTTTATGTAAGGTAATAAACACTTATTTATACTGCATAAAAACGTTAATCTTCCTAAAAGCTGTTTAAAAATACTTTCAGAAAAAGGTTCATCACCGTAGCAAATTTCGAAACTATTTTAAACAGCTTCTTCGTGTTGGTGTAATTCAGCGTATTGATATAGGTTTTATGATATTATTTTGAATATTTTAATGAATAACATTAAACAATGTTTTAAAAAAGTATTTTTGCTAAAGACATTGTCGATTTGAAATTTTTACAATAAAGTATTTGCCTAATTATCCTTATTCACTGTTTAAGCCCGCATGATTAAATCTCTACGCAATTTATATAGTTCCTATTTATATAAAGTTGCCATTTGCTGTATAGCAAAAAACGAAGACGAATATTTACCGGAGTGGATTGATTATCATATAAAAATTGGCGTTAGTCATTTTTATATTTATGATAACGATTCGGCTGTGCCAATTACCACTACCTTAAGCAGCTACATTAAAGATGGTATTGTGCAGGTTGAGCATATCACGGGGTATGGGCAGCAGATGCCGGTTCATGACCATTGCCTGGCTAATTACGGTTTTGAATGCCAGTGGATAGCGTTTATTGATGTTGACGAATTTATTGTGCCAAAAACGCTAACAGGTAATTTGCCGCAGTTTTTAGCTGATTATGAAAAATATGGTGGTTTGGCTGTACACTGGTTAGTATTTGGCTCCAACAGAAATTTAGAAAAACCCAAAACATCCCAAATTGAAACCTACACAAAACGGTCGCTAAAAACCGAGCCTGTAAATGGCCATATAAAAAGTATTGTTCAGCCCAGGTATGTAAAACGAGTTCCTGGCGACCCCCATCATTTTAAATATAAACTGGGCCGATACTGTGTTAATGAAAATTTTCAACGTATAAGAGGACCTATTGCAAAACACACTTCAAATAAAATACAGCTGAACCATTACTTTTTACGCTCTTTAGAGGAATTTAAGCTGAAAATAGCAAGGGGAAGAGCCGATAAGGGCGTTGACAGAAAACTGGATGAGTTTTATGATCTTGATAAAAGAGCCAACCAGGTCAGCGATGAAAGCGCTATAGAACTTGAACTGATCATGACCGAAATAGCCGGGGTGAAACCGGACAAGCTGAATTAATATAATCCATAATTATCATCACAGCGTAACTGAACTTTTTACTGTTTAAATTGTCATAGGAATACCGATATTTAAATTACTATGAAATTAAAAACATACCTTTTGCTGCCGGCCGTTTTAGTTGTGGCAGCATGTTCAGGCAATCATTCCCGGGGCTCTGATACGGTAAGCTCCAAAAGTGATCAAAAAGATACTTTAAAGGCCAATACAGATGCGCCGCCGGTAAATATGCAATATTGTTTTTACCATACCGACGGCACCCAGGCCCAGGATACTACTGCTGTTAACTTGATGATAAACGGTAATAAAGTAACAGGTAAAATGAGCTGGCTGCCCAAAGAAAAAGATGCACGTAAAGGAACTATTGACGGAACACTGAACGGCAACACCATAAAAGCCGTATGGGCCTTTATGCAGGAGGGTACTAAAGATACCGTAAGCGTTGAATTTCAGTTGCGGGGCAATGCGCTTGCACAAAAGCCTTACCAGTACGACGCTAAAACCGGCAGACAGCAAACCAATACCAGGGCCGACTACAGCGTTATTTACAGTATGAAAAATTGCACCGATGAGGCCAAATAATTACATTAGTTAAAAATATAACCCCACGGTAGTTTCATATGAAGAAAAGAGAAACCAGTATACTTTACCTTGTATTGGGCCTGTATACCCTCATGATCAGTTGGTATTACAACCACTCGCTGATCTTATTACTTATTCATTACCTGTTTTGGCCCGTTTACCTGGTGTATGAATTATTGATAGGCCACCTTGCAAATGGTATGTGGAAAACCATCCCGCTATCATACTTTAACTGATAGCGCTTTAACATTAAACAAAAACACCCGGTTACAGCCGGGTGTTTTTTTATGTCCGGATTTTTTGAAATCTGTAATACTACGCAAAAGCTATGCGTGGTTGCCCTATACCAGTTGCGTTAGCTTACGCGATAAATTTCAGTAATTATGCGTTTGTGATAGCGTAACAGCACTTTCCCGTTTTTTGTTACCGATACCCACCTTTGGTTCGCAGGTTAGCGCCTGGTAATTTATCCAGGGGCACTTTGTAAAAATCAACTTTAATAAGACATTAAATTATGAAAAAGCTAAATTATTTGCTTCTGTTTTTTGCGGTACCGGTATTAAGTTTATTATCATGTAAAAAAGGGGATGTTGGTCCGGCCGGCCCGGCTGGTCCCGAAGGCCCTAAGGGAGCAACAGGAGCATCAGGTGCTGCCGGAGCCGACGGCACAGATGGTGCCAACGGTGCAAAAGGGGCAACCGGTACCGCAAATGTAATTTATTCGGACTGGGCAACTGCCAAAAATTTCAGGGATACCACAGCAGATAACTCTGCAATGCACGCTGCCGATCTGGCCGCGCCGAAGCTAACCACAAGTATTATAAATAGCGGCACCGTAATGGTTTATTTTACTTTTGGCGGCGGTGTATATACCTTGCCTTATACCAGCTATGCGGGGGGTAAACAAAATACCATGAGCTATTGGCCGCGCCTGGGCCACTTTATTATCACCCGTTTTACAGCTGATAATTCAAACTCCGTGCCCTTATCAACAGTGCTGCAATACCGTTATGTGATCATCCCCGGGGGTATCACTGCTGCGGTAGCCAAACAGGTAAATATTAACGATTACGAGTCGGTTCGTAAGTTTTATAATATTAGAAATTAAGGGCATTTAGCCTGTAAACTAAGCAGCGAACGATGCACGGTAATTAATTTACCGTGCATCGTTTATGTTATTATAATGATCAGGTTTTTTCAACTACCACGGCTGTACCGTAGGCCAGCACCTCGGTTATACCCTGCATTACCTCATTGGCATCATAGCGCATGTTGATAATGGCATTGGCGCCTATGGCCTGCGCATGCTGTATTAAAAGCTGGTAAGCCTCCTCGCGGGCATTTTCGCAAAGCTCAACATAAATAGAAAGCCTGCCGCCAAAAAGCGATTGAAAGCCACCCGCAATATTGCCAAGCGCGCTGCGGCTGCGAACGGTAATGCCACGTACCACGCCTAAGTGTTTAACTACATGATAGCCCTCTAAAGAAGTGCTGGTTGTAATAAGTGAAGTATCCATCTGTTTTTATTTTGGTATATGTTTGATAATTAGATGCCGTACAAGCCGCATAATTACAAAATACTGTTTTTTATTTGTACCGGCTGGGATGAGGGCTTAGCTTAAGTGACGGTTTAGTTAAGTTCAGCAAACTGTATAGTATACTATTTGTACTTGCAAAGGTATGAGCTTTGTTCGTCGGTTTTTACCTTAAATGAAGTATTGGCCTCAACCTCAAATGATTGGCCGCCGGTAAATGATTGCCACTCATTTGCACCGGGTAGCAAAACAACCAGTTTACCTTCAATAACGGTCATGGTTTCATGGCTCGAGGTACCAAATTCATATTCGCCTTTTTCAATTACACCAATGGTACTGCGGCCCTGTGGGGTAGTGTAAGCGAGGGATTTAACAGAGCCCTCAAAGTATTCGTTTACGTTGATCATGCTTAAATAATTTTGAGGTCTAATATGGCTAAATAAAATCATTTGTTTAATAATTACCGCGCACATATAGCATCATTTGTAAAAACATAATGTTAAAATATGTGAAAAAAGTAACTTTGGTTGTAATTATTACTTCGCAAAGAGCGTTATTTGCATAAAATTTATATATGAAGAAAACTCAACTAATTATGCTGTTACTTTTATCAGCCATATGTATACAAAGCTGTAAAAAGGACGCAACTACTACTGCTTCTACAATCTCCGACAAAATACTATCTGCCAATATAAATGGTACTTCCTGGAATCCGGACACAGTAAATGCCGCGATTACTTATGACAATACTGCAAAAACTAAGACTTTTACCGTTGTTGGTACCGCCACCGAGCAAAGGGTAGGTATCAAAGTAACATTGCCAAACAGCACCAATACCAATGATTTTGCTTTAGGAACTTATAAAGTTAATGCTACCACTAACGTGGCGCTAAGTTATTATACACTGCAGCAAAACTCCAGCGGTGCTTATGAATATGTACAGGTGGGTACTGTTGAACCGGGTTCCGGTTCGGTAATTATAACGGCCATTGATACAGCTAAAAAACTAATAACCGGTACTTACTCGTTTTCAAGCCGGCAGATAGTGCGTGATAGTAATGGTAATATTGAATCAATTACAACCGTAAACGTTTTGCTAGGCACATTTACCAATCTGCCTTATACTTTTGTAGGTAGTTAGCAAAAGGCAAATTACCGGCATACATTAGTTGAATTAAATATATACTTAAATAAGGCTGTGCGCAGGCCGGCAATGCAGGCATAAATAGTACTTGTTAATAAAAAAGGCCCCGTTTGTATTTACAAACGGGGCCTTTTAATATTAAAACTGCTTTACTGACCAGGCCTTGTAGGTGTCGGACTGGTAGGAGTCGGATTGGTTGGCGTTGGCGTAGGAGTAGGACTTGGATTAGGGCTCGGTGTTGGCGAAGGTGTAGGACTTGGAGTTGGCATTGGAGTAGGGCTTGGATTCGTAGGAGTAGGCGTAGGGCTCGGATTTGGATCTGTAGGCGAAGTTGGCACCGGAGTTGGAGTTGGGTAAGTGGTTTTAGGTGCTTTCTTCTTTTTCTTTTTACCAGAAACAGTGTCAGTATCTGCAGGTAAAACCGTTGATTTGATGTTTAATCCATTAGTTTTTTGCCGGTCACCAGCTTTATGATTACCAGCAAAAACAACCGAAGCCGCAAATGTTAGTGCTATAGCTGCAGCTGTTATCCTTGAGTTTTTCATAATAATTTTCTTTAAGTGTCTTAAAAGTTAACTAATATGATAACATTGCCAAATGTGAATGGTTTTTGCTAATTGGAAATACAAGCAGATAGGTAATTGACCAATTATCCAATTATCATCCCGACCGTTAACAGCCGGGAATTTGAAAACTAACCGTTACGGTTAAATCTTATACGCCTTAGTTATGACCCTGCGTACAAATGATCAAGACTTTTTATTTGCGATTTGTAGGTTGCCGGCAGTAAGGCGTCACGTAAAATAAACTCCAGTTTTATTAACCTGAAAAACTTGTATATCCACAGCACAGGCAGCAGCCAGGGCACATTATTCAATTGCAGATGTTTATTTACCAGAGGCGGTATCATTAGTAACTGCGCCTGTTTTAACACCTCATACCGGAGCGGGCCAAGGTGCTTTTTATATTGACGATACAGATCAGTAGTGAGTTTGCTTTTGATAAGGTTATGCTGCAGATGATCATTACGCATGTGAAGGTACGATGTATAGGAAGCTGGTAAATCGGTAAGCCCCATACGTACGCCTACCCGTTTAAATACGGCGAAGGTTTGGGCTTTTTCCATGTTAGTAAGCGGGCGTTCCAGCAGCTCAAACGAGCGAATAGACAGATCAATGAGCATAAAAAGCACATCGCGATAGGCCCAATCAGGTATCGGCTCGCCGCGGCCCGCCTCAACCCCTTTATGAATGGCCGTAATTTTATCAATGGCCAGGAGCGCCGCGCTCTGTTCCGAAAAAATAATTTGCCGCGAATAACTTACAGTTGAGAACAATCTTCCTAAGGGATCGGCAGGCAGGCGACCGGTAAAATAAAGCCAGTCCACAGCTTTATTCAAGGCGAACTCGGCGGCAGCGCCGGCAAAAATAAACAGAATGGTATCAGCCTTTCCCCATATCTTCCGCACAATTGAATCTTCGTCAACAAAATATTCCATAGCCATCTATTGATAATTAAACATGTTATATCAAAGCTTTGTTTTATGTAAAAGTACTTTGTATTACAAAGTAAGTGATTATTATTAAAATTCCCAAATAATGTGTGTTTTGTATATCAAAAGGGGGGGACATTAAGCAAAAAAGCGTTGTATATGGACATATAATACTTTTAGATAATATGACAAACAAAGGCATTCAAATGCAACGTGCTTTTCGCTGTCAATTACTAAAGGGCGGATCCGACGCCAAAATAATAAGGCTAACAACTGCAATAACTGCCAGCGATATTCCCCCTATAAGTAAAGTTTTATGCCCGGCGGTGCGGCGGTGCAATGTTTTTTTGTAGGCGGCTGCCCTAAAAGCTTTAACATAAGTTGAATCATTTAGTAACGAAGTGTCACTTGAGTTTAATTGGGTGGGTTTAAAATAATCGGAACTACTGGGAAAATGATGCTGCTTGAATCGTTTCCAGGTACTACGTTCCAACTGGAATGATTTGACATCAGAATTGGCCATTTCTATCATAGCAGAATCCCGGGAGATGGTCTGTTGCCCTTTTAATCCCGGAGCAATAACCATCAGCATTAATGCAAGGAGCAGCGTTTTCATATTGTATCAGATAAATGTAACAATACTGATACAATGTACGGTGATAAATTGGATAAAGCAATAGTTTTATAATAATAAATATTTGATTTTAAGTAGGTTATGTGTAATTTGTTGATGCCAAACCTGATAAGGTATTTATAATTTGGAAGTGTTCACAGGTGTTCGTGGTATTCATGTGTCAAAAGCGTGAACACCGTGAGTGCTGGTATTAAGGTCGCCCCAAGACACGCTCCCCACCACTGGTATTCCACAAACCTCAACTTTTCCACAATCCGGTAAAAACGCGGGCAATGCATTAACTTTGCCCGTTAAATAAAAGGATAACCGCTTGGCTAAAGATACTACCAAAGAAACCCCCTTAATGCAGCAATATAATGCCATAAAGGCTAAGCACCCTGGTGCATTGCTGTTGTTTCGTGTGGGCGATTTTTATGAAACCTTTGGCGAGGACGCCATTAAAGCGTCGGGCATATTGGGTATTGTGCTTACCCGGCGTGCCAACGGTGCTGCTACACATATTGAACTGGCTGGCTTTCCCCACCACTCGCTCGAAACTTATTTGCCCAAACTGGTACGGGCGGGGCAGCGTGTGGCCATCTGCGATCAGCTGGAAGACCCCAAGACCACCAAAACCATTGTTAAACGCGGCGTTACCGAACTGGTTACCCCCGGCGTAGCAACCAATGACAACATACTTCATCAAAAAAGCAATAATTACCTGGCATCGCTGCATTTTGAAAAGAACAGCATCGGTATAGCCCTTATTGATATCTCGACAGGAGAGTTTATTACCGCGCAGGGTAACAGCGACTATATTGATAAACTGTTGCAAAGCTTCTCGCCCAGTGAGGTGATCTACCCTAAGAGCCGTACCCGCGACTTTAAGGATACCTACGGCGATCGCTTTTACACCTATGCCCTTGACGAGTGGCCCTACAGCGGCGATTACGCCAACGAAACGCTGCTCAAGCATTTTGGTGTAAAATCATTAAAAGGGTTTGGCATTGATAAGCTTAACCTGGGTATTGTTGCCGCGGGTGTGGCCATACATTACCTGAACGAGACCGAACACCGCAACTTGCAGCATATATCCTCTATCAGCCGTATTGAGGAAGACAGATATCTTTGGATAGACAGGTTTAGCATCCGCAACCTTGAGCTGGTAGGATCGACAAATGAAAATGCCATGACGCTGGTTGATGTGCTTGACCACACCTGCTCGCCCATGGGTGCCCGCCTGCTGCGCCGGTGGATAGTAATGCCCTTAAAAGAAATAAAACCCATTAACGACCGCCTGGGCGTGGTGGAGTACTTTATAGCGCTGGAAGAACTGCGTGAAAATTTGCAGCAGTATATTCGCCAGATAGGCGACCTGGAAAGGCTTATCTCTAAAATTGGTTTGCAAAAGGCCAATCCGCGCGAGGTGTGCCAGCTTAAAAAGGCATTGATGGCTATAGGGTCTATCAAAAAGATAGCCGAAACATCTGATAGCCAACCGCTCCGGGCCATTGGCGAACAGCTTAATCCGTGTGCGCTTATCTGCGAAAAGATAGAAAGGGAATTACATCCCGAGCCGCCGGTAATGATTGTAAAAGGTTCGGTGATGAACGAAGGGATTAATGAGGAACTTGACCGCCTGCGTAAAATAGCATTTGGAGGTAAAGGTTATTTGCTGGAGATACAAAAGCGCGAAGCTGAGCTGACCGGTATTCCATCGCTTAAGGTATCATTCAACAACGTATTTGGTTATTACCTGGAGGTTACGCACAGTCACCGTGATAAGGTGCCGACTGAATGGATCCGCAAGCAAACACTCGTAAATGCAGAACGATATATAACCCCTGAGCTAAAAGAATACGAAGAACAGATATTAGGCGCCGAAGAAAAGATACTTGCACTGGAAACCCGCCTGTATAATGATCTGGTATACGCCCTTGCAGAATATATTAAGCCCATACAGCTTAATGCCCAACTAATAGCCCGACTTGATGTGCTGCTTAATTTTGCCACCATATCAATCAAAAACTATTACGTAAAGCCGGAGATTAGTGACAGCCGGGTACTTGATATTAAAGGCGGTCGCCACCCCGTAATTGAAAAGAACCTGCCCATAGGCGAATCATACATTACCAATGATGTTTACCTTGACTCAGAAACGCAGCAGATCATTATTATTACCGGGCCCAATATGGCAGGTAAATCAGCGCTGTTAAGGCAAACAGGCCTTATTGTGCTTATGGCGCAAATGGGTTGCTTTGTACCTGCCAAGTCAGCTTCTATTGGATTGGTTGATAAAATATTTACCAGGGTAGGTGCATCAGACAACTTATCGTCGGGCGAATCAACCTTTATGGTGGAGATGAACGAGACTGCCAGCATACTGAATAACCTATCGGACCGAAGCCTGATCCTGTTGGATGAGATCGGCAGGGGTACTTCCACATACGATGGTATTTCTATCGCCTGGTCAATTGCCGAATACCTGCATAACCACCCTTCGGCTAAAGCCAAAACACTTTTTGCAACGCATTATCATGAATTGAATGAGTTAAGCAACAGCTTCAACCGGATCAAAAACTTTAATGTTTCGGTAAAAGAGGTTGGCCATCAGATCATATTTTTACGTAAGCTAGTACCTGGCGGCAGCGAGCACAGCTTTGGTATCCACGTAGCCAAACTGGCGGGCATGCCTCCCAAAGTATTGATCCGCGCCAATGAGATATTAAAGAAACTCGAAAATGAACGTACCGGCGGTGAGCACATTAAAGAAAGTATCCGTAAGGTGCAAAAGCAAGCGGTACAGATGCAAATGTTCTCAATAGATGACCCTGTACTGGTGAAAATCCGTGATACCCTGAACAATCTTGATGTAAATACGCTAACCCCTGTTGAAGCCCTTATGAAATTGGATGAGATACAGCGGGTTATAAAGAGTTGATACACTTTATTGATGTATAGAAAGTGCCGGTGAAGTCTGTTTGTCGCAGATTTTACCGGCACTTTTTAATAATTAGTTATACAGTTATTCAACTGTAAGTTTGCCTTCAATGGAGTCATCAAGGGTTTTACCAATGGCGGCGCCTGCCAGTTGTTTTATAAACGCTACAGCATTGCCATGCTTATTATCCCAGTAGTAGCCTTCAGTTGGTTCAACCTTAATGACAGATATACGCGGATCGTCCTTTCCTTCGGTAAACCAAACTTTTAGTATGGGTTCCCAAAGTTCATCGATCTTTTCTTTGTCATCGCTCACGGTTGCTATACCATAAATGTTTAGAAAATCAGAATGTGCCGATCCCTGGAACAGCAGGTGAACCATAGGGTCGGTTGACAGATCTTGGTTCTTGTGGCTATCCTTAGCGCTTAGGAACCACAGGTTGCCTTCATCATCTATCTTTTGTACGGCCATGGGGCGTACCGAGGCCGGGATGCCGGTTTTGATATTGCTCAGGAAAAAGCAGCTTTTGGCGCTATCTACCAGTTCTTTGATCTTGGCAATGGCCTCGGGGCCACCCAGATCTTTAAAATTATCCTCGGGTTGCTGTTGGTTAATGCTATCCATTTTACAAATGTTTTAATAGGTACGTGTTGAATATATAACCCGTTAAAACTTATATTGTGTGGATTTAATTAACTTTTAAGATAATTAATTATCAAAAATGTAAAATCAATCCAATCAATGGGCTCAACTAACTGTCAGGTTCCTAACCTCTCAGGGGCCAAACACTACCATTCTATCGGGATTGCGCATGGCGTAAGTAGTCACTATGTTTTTGATATAGTCATTACCGGGATATGGGGTAAGGTAGTTTTTTAGCTGTTGAATATTGTCGGCATCAAAGTAGTGGGATATATAACCCATTCCGTAAAACTGACCTTTTTCCACCAATATACAGCTATGTTCGTCACTGGTACGGCCTTCATCACGAATGGCATAAGTGGGCAGCGCCTGTTTAAGTTCGTCAATAGCTGTATTTACCTTTCTGTTGTAGTCATCAACCGTTTCAACGCCTTCACAGGCGCATAAACTGCCGCTGGCGCCTGTACAGGGATCATTATTCTTTTGTATGAAACAAAGTTTGGGGCAAAGGTTAAAATTTTCTATTAGTTTGTTAAGCAGGTTATAACCATCCAGCAGGGAGTTACAGGTATATATAGGGTCACTGTATTTGCGATATTTGTCAACAGCCAGGCGTATGTAGCCGCGCTGGTCTTCAAACGCATACAGGCAATAAGCGTTCTCAAAGCGTTTTAAAGAGCGGTTATATTTTGGCCAAAGGCGTTTGATCTCAATGGCTTCCAACACAAAGGCAATCAACTCGGTACCGCAAACCTGGTAAGTGATCTGACAAATATTACGCAGAAACTCCTGCCGCTGCAGGCCCGGATTGTTACCCGTAAAATGGCTACTCACCCGTTTTTTTATGTTTTTTGCTTTGCCCACATATATTACTTTCCCTTTTTGATCATGAAAATAATATACACCAGCAACGTAGGGCAGCTGGTCAATGTCTTTTTTAGGCAAATTGGGTGGTAATACCTGTTCTTTGGAGCCTTGTTTAAGGGCAAGCTTAATATGGCCCTCAGTGTCGCTGTTGATCAGCAGGGTAAATAAAGTGGCTGTTGCTTCGGCATCGCCTGCTGCACGGTGGCGGCTTTCATTGTCAATACCTAAATGCCTGCACAGGCGGCCAAGACTGTAAGACGGGAGGCCTGGTAATATTTTGCGGCCAAGCCTCACGGTACATAATTTATTACATTGAAGGTCATAGCCGGCTGCTGCCAAATGGTAGCGGACAAATGAATAATCGAAGTTTACGTTGTGCGCTACAAATATTTTTCCGTGAATAAGGTGGTAAACATCAGCCGCAACATCTTCAAAAGGCGGTGCGTTTTGCACCATTTCGTTGGTGATGCCGGTTAATGCACTGATATAAACTGGGATCTCTTTATTCGGGTTTACAAGGGTTTCAAAACGCTTAACTACCTTTTTGCCGTCATGTATGCATATGGCAATTTCGGTTATGCCATTAGCGCTGGCGTGCCCCCCGGTAGTTTCAATATCAACAATGGCATACATGTTTCAAATGTAATATAAGTTTGCTAAATATCTTAGTGTTTTTTGGATTTTTTGATGAGTGATGGTGTGGTGGTGAGTAGTGAGTGGTGAGTAGTGAGTGGTGAGTAGTGAGTAGTGAGTAGTGAGTGGTGAGTGGTGAGTTGGATGTGAGGGAGTGGGATGCAAGATTAAACAAGCGGCAAGCAAATAAAAAACGCTTCATTGCGAGGGACGAAGCAATCTCTAAGCTATACAAGGCCAATATGCCTATCGCAGAGCGCCCAATTGCCGCTAAGGCTGTTACTTTTGTCGCCACAAAAGTAACCAAAAAGGCTTTCAGCAGAAATGCTTCTTTGCCGCACATAGCCTTTGCCCTGCAAACCTGGCAGAACCACGGGCTGCTAAATTTTGCCGCTACTGCGTTCACTCATTACCCTGCGCTTCAGGCAAATTGCTAATGCCCTTCCAGCCGCACCGACACACCATGTTCTGCCTGTTTTCACCCGAAGCTGTTCTGCTGACGACAGGAAGAAAGGCGGGTAACAGCTTTACTAACGGCATCATTCTCCACGCGTCATTGCGAGGTACGAAGCAATCTCTATGCTTTACAGGGCGAATTTGTATGCTTAACCTGCCTGTGTAGTAGTGAGTAGTGAATGGTTAGTGGTGAGTTGCGTGTGAGATGTATTTAAGATTAAACAAGAGGCAAGCAAATAAAAACGCGTAGTTGCGAGGTACGAAGCAATCTCTATGCTTTACAGGGCGAATTTGAATGCTTAACCAGCCTGTGTAGAGATTGCTTCCAACCTCGCAATTGACCGGAATAGTAAAGACAAAGCCCCGGAAAGATTTTCTTTCCGGGGCTTTGTCTTTATCCTAAAATCTTTTATCCTGAAGTCCTTGGTCCTTTGACTCAAAGTCCAACAGAAAACTATTTTTTCTTTGGTTGTACCTGTTGCTGGCGCATCATTTCTTCCATACGGGCCTGAAAACCTGATTTTTTCTTTTTAGCATCATCGGGTTTCTTTTTGTTCTCCTGGATCTGGGCATGTATCTTTTTATCATCAACCATGAATTTGATCAGGTATTGCTGTAAAAAGGTAAGCATGTTGGCCAGGAAATAGTAATAGTTCAGTCCAGACGGATAGCTGTTCAGTGTAGCCAGGAATATGATAGGGGTGATGTAGCCAATGTACTTCATCTGCCCAGTGGCGCCCGATATCTGGTTGTTGAAATAAGTATAGATCAGCGTTGATATTGTCATCAGCAAACACATCAAACTAATATGATCGCCAATAAGCGGAATGGTAGGAAATGTAATTACCGCATCATAGGTTGAAAGATCGTGCATCCATAAAAAGCTTTCGCCGCGCAACTCAAACAAGCTCGGGAAAAAACGGAAGAACGCAATCACTATCGGCATCTGTATCAGCAATGGTAAACATCCGCCTAATGGGTTTACACCGGCCTTTTTATACAGCTTTAAATACTCCTGCTGTAAAAGGGTAGGGTTATCTTCACCAACTTTTGCTTTTATCTCATCCATTTCGGGCTTAAGCACGCGCATTTTGGCCATAGAAAGATATGACTTGTAAGTAAGCGGCGACAAAACCAGCTTAAGCACAATGGTTAATGCTAAAATGATAAGTCCGTAGTTCCAGTTAAACTGTTTCAAAAAGTTAAACACCGGTAATACAGCAAAACGGTTAATGTATTTTAA
This sequence comes from Mucilaginibacter pocheonensis, assembly GCF_031456535.1. NCBI lineage: Bacteria > Pseudomonadati > Bacteroidota > Sphingobacteriia > Sphingobacteriales > Sphingobacteriaceae > Mucilaginibacter > Mucilaginibacter pocheonensis. Next base: position 750,234 of record NZ_JAVDUU010000004.1, on the reverse strand, counting down.
CGGCCCCCAACCCAAATCTACCAGTTTTTGCAGGTCATTACCCTGTGCTTTAAGGGTTGAATAACGGTTAGGGCCAAAGTAAAATTCCAATGGCACACTGCCGTCTGCAGTACGCGCAATGGTCAAATCGGCTTTCATTTGTTTAACATCGGCGGTATCAGTAACATCAGTACTTACCGCCAGGTTTGATTTGCTTATGCCGTTTTTAGCAACCAATATGTTTGAAAAGAAGTGCTGCTTAAAGGCAACCCATTGCATTTTTTTATCACCAATTTCTTTCTGATCATCTTTTGAAACACTTAAATAATCGTCATGACCATCTGTATCAAGATAATACACTGTAGAGTACTGGCGCTCCTGTTTAATGTCTTTTTCCTGTTTGTGCAGGCTGGCGGCCCAGTTAATATTAACATTGCCGCTGTTATTGATAACACCGTCAAGTCCGCTTGGCTTCACCGTTAAACCTAATTTATAACCTGTGCCTTTTAAACTGTATATATAATCAATATACTGGGTAGGGCTATAGCTTAAGCGTAAGGTAACAGAAGCCGAGTCTTTTTCAGCAACTTTAAGTTCTGTAGCGCTTGAAGTAAAATAATAGTCGTCGGTATTTATATTGGTGTTACCTGCTGCGAATTTTAAACCAAAATGAGTTTGCGGGCCACTAAAAAGAATAAGCGGTTTTTTATCAAAGGTTTTGAAGTTCTTTAACTCAACAGACGCAACTTTACCGCCGTGTGTGCTTAGTTTTATCAACAGCTCACTATTCTCAAGCGTAATCAGCTTTTCGGTACCTATAGAGGCGGCGCCAAAAGGGCTTTTTAACAAAGCAGAATCAACAACTTTATTTGCCGCTTGGCCGGTATCTGGCTTTGCTGACGCAGTTGTATTGGCTTTGGCCAGACCTGCCTTTTTTAAAGAGTCCTGTTGCTGTACCAGGCGCTCTTTTTTAAGTTCGGCATCAGATGGCTTTAAAAAGTAAATTGAGCCAGCTATAATAGCCATAATCAGGAATAATCCTGTAAATGTATTTCTATCCATTATCTATCGTATCGAACAATTTCTTATTTCTTGCGGGCATAGGCCAGCGAAGCGGCGACAAAGTTAATAAAAAGTGGGTGTGGATTAGCAACTGTTGATTTTAATTCGGGATGAAATTGTGCTCCCACAAAAAATGGATGGTTTTTCAGCTCTACAATCTCTACCAGATTATTTTCAGGGTTGATACCTGATGGTGTCAGGCCGGCATTTTCATATTGTTTAAGGTAGTCGTTATTAAATTCATAACGGTGCCTGTGCCTTTCCGTAATGTGATTTTTGCCATATATGGCAGCCGCTTTGCTTCCTTTTTTAAGGTCGCAGGCATAAGCGCCCAAACGCATGGTGCCGCCTTTATTGGTAACGGTTTTTTGGTCCTCCATCATTCCAATTACAGGGTATGGGGTTTCGGGGTTCATTTCGGTGCTGTTGGCATCGGCAAGGCCTAAAACATTGCGCCCAAATTCAACAACGGCACATTGCATACCCAGGCAGATACCAAAAAACGGGATATTGTTTTCGCGCACATAACGGATAGCCTGTATTTTACCTTCAAAACCACGTTCGCCAAAACCAGGCGCAACCAGTACACCGTGTATACCCTTTAATTTTTCAATAGCGTTTTCAGGGGTTAACTGTTCCGACGGGATATATTCCACCCTTACCTTGCACTCCATTTTGGCGCCGGCATGTATAAACGCTTCAGATATTGATTTATAAGCATCGGGCAGTTCAACATATTTACCTACAAGTGCAATGCGAACATCGGCGGTAGGGTTTTTTAGGCGGCCAAGGAAATCTTTCCAGGTTTCCAGGTCGGGCTCAAGTTTGTGCGGTAATTTAAGCTTGGTAAGTACGGTTTTATCCAGCTGTTCTTTTAGCATGAGTAAAGGCACATCATAAATGGTTGAGGCATCTATCGACTCAACAACCGCATTGATGTTCACATTACAAAACAGGGCTATTTTTTTGCGGAGATCATTGTTCAGGTGGTGCTCTGTACGGCAAACCAGTATATCAGGCTGTATACCATATTCAAGCAGCATTTTTACCGAGTGTTGTGTCGGTTTGGTCTTTAATTCGCCAGCAGCGGCCAAAAAAGGGATTAGGGTAAGATGGATCACCAGCGAATTGCTTGAGCCAACTTCCCACCTGAACTGTCTTACGGCCTCAATATATGGTAATGATTCAATATCACCCACGGTACCGCCCAGTTCGGTTATTACAATATCATATTCACCGCTTTCACCAAGTATGCGGATATTTCTTTTTATTTCGTCGGTAATATGGGGTACCACCTGTACGGTTTTACCTAAAAACGCGCCTTCGCGCTCCTTATTGATCACATTTTGGTAAATGCGGCCTGTAGTAATGTTGTTTGCTTTTGAGGTAGGGGTATTTAAAAAACGCTCGTAATGACCAAGGTCAAGATCTGTTTCGGCACCATCTTCAGTAACATAGCACTCTCCGTGTTCATAAGGGTTTAGCGTTCCCGGATCGATATTGATATAGGGATCAAATTTTTGGATGGTGACGCGATAACCGCGCGACTGAAGAAGTTTGGCTAAAGAAGCTGAGATAATACCTTTTCCTAACGACGAGGTAACGCCGCCCGTAACAAAAATATATTTAGTCATGATTTTTTTAAAAATGGCCCGGATTTATGCCGAAACCAAATGTTTGTGTACGGGATACAAAAGTAAGAAAAATTTTGAAGTTTGACTGATGAAATTGAGAAAAAACGGTTGTGCATTTCGGTGTAACGGCAAAGGCAATGTAAAGGATTTATTATTAAAGAAATGCGGTACCGAGAAATCAGCACCTTTTGTTGTGGCCGGCCGTATATAGATCGTTTTGCGTTAAGGGTGAAGTTGCAAATGCTTGATTATCAAGCGTTCACTAATGTTCACGGTGTTCACGGCGCGTGAACGTGAACATCGTGAACGCCCGGCCTTTATCCACTTCAGCACTGTAAATGAAAAAATCCCATCAAAATTTAATCTTCCGGACGATTATGGCGATAACACGGATCAAAGTTTATTGTGAAATGTTAAATGCTTAAAATCAATAAGTTAAATTCCGTTAAAAAATGTTAAGGGATGTTAATATATATAAAGGGTTGGCAATTTACCCCGAAATTGTAGCCAATTACATATGATAAAACTTTTACACCTTGTTTACTATGCAGTACAAAAAAATCAACAACCTGTTAGGCTGGTTTTGCCTCTTAATTGCCTTCACAACCTATGTTTTAACTTTAGAACCCTCCGTTAGTTTTTGGGATTGCGGGGAGTTTATATCTTGCGCCTACCGGCTGCAGGTATCGCACCAACCGGGTTACCCTTTGTTTGCCATGCTGGGCAAGGTGTTTTCGCTGTTGTCTCTGGGCGATAACACCAAAGTGCCTTACTTTACCAATATGGGTTCGGCGCTGGCAAGCGGGGCTACGGTCATGTTCCTGTTTTGGACAATAACCGCCCTGGCCAAAAAACTGATCATTGCAAAAGATGGAAATGCTACGGCTCCGCAAACAATCCTGATCATGGGAGCGGGGATGGTTGGGGCACTGGCCTTTGCTTATACTGATACTTTTTGGTTCTCGGCGGTGGAAACCATTGTATTTGCCCTGTCTTCATTGTGTACAGCAGTGGTATTTTGGGCCATTTTAAAATGGGAAGCCCATGCCGATGAGCCCGGCGCTGATAAGTGGATCGTACTTATCGCTTACATTATGGGCTTATCCATAGGGATACACCTGCTAAACCTGTTGACTATACCTGCACTTACCATGGTTTACTATCTGCGCAGATATAAAAAGCCGACAGTAAAAAGTAGCATCCTGGTATTTTTGATCAGTATTGGCATATTGGGGTTGGTGCAATATGGTATCAGGGAGTACACCATAAAAATAGCCGCTTATTTCGATCTGTTTTTTGTAAATACCCTGGGCCTTGGTTTTGGTAGTGGCGTTATTTTCTTTGTCGTAGTCCTGGTATCTTTATTATCGGTAGGTATCATGTACAGTATCCGCAATAAAAAACCTGCATTAAATTTGGCGCTGGTATGCCTGGCGTTCATTTATTTTGGTTACGGATCGTTTGTTTATATCCCCATTCGCGCAACAGCCAATACCAATCTGAATAATTCGCACCCCGATAATGCTTTTACCCTGAATGATTATCTTAATCGCATACAGTACGGGGATAATCCTTTGCTTTATGGCCCTCACTTTGACGCTAAGGTTATTGACCAGAGCGAGGGCAGCACTTTATACCGTAAAGGCAGGAACAGGTATGAAGTATCCGGGAAAAAACAAAACTACGTGTTTGATCATAATACCATAATGCCCCGTATGCACAGTACCGAAGGCGATCAGGACTTTGCGCAGAATCTACAATTCTATAAACAATGGCTTCAATTCAAAGACGGGCAATCCCCAACTTTTGCCGACAATATGAAATGGATGCTCAGCTGGCAAATGTACCAGATGTACTGGCGCTACTTTTTGTGGAATTTTGTTGGGCGTTATAATGATGCCGACGGGCAAACAAGCTCCCTTGCCGTTGACGGTAACTGGACCTCGGGTATATTTGACAGCGTCAAACACCTGCCAAAATCAATTACTGCATCAAATACTTATACTCCTTTATACGCCTTGCCGCTAATTATTGGATTACTGGGCATGGGCTTCCATTTCAGGCGAAAAAAAGGGGATGCCGTGGTAATAGCTTTACTTTGGTTTTTTACAGGTTTGGCTATTGTATTATATGTTAATCAGGTTAATTTGCAACCCCGGGAGCGCGATTACTCCTATGTAGGGTCTTTTTATGCTTTCGCTATTTGGATAGGCCTTGGCGTGCTTGCTATTAATGACCTGGTGCAAAGACAAATAAATGCCCGCGGTGCTGCGCTTGCTTCGGTTATAGTTTGTTTGTTGCTGGCGCCTGTATTGCTGGCCAGGCAGGAGTGGGGCGGACATGATCGCTCAACCAAAATGACAGCTCATGATATGGCTTATAACTTTCTTATATCATGTCCTAAGAACGCTATACTGTTTACCTATGGCGACAATGATACCTACTCATTGTGGTATAACCAGGAAGTGGAGGGAGTGAGGCCCGATGTGAGGATAGTATGCAATAGTTTACTGGGTATGGATTGGTATATACGCCAGATGGGGAAGCCGATGAACCAATCGGCGCCGTTGCCGGTTACAATGCCCTTTGACAAATATAAAAAGGGGGTACGTGATGTAATTGCTTACAATGATGCAGGCATAACGGGTTCTGTTGACCTGAAAGATGTGTTTGATTTTATAACATCTGATGACAGCCGCACCAAAGTGCAGTATCAAAATGGAGAAACCATGAACTACCTGCCCACTAAAAACTTTAAAATGACTGTTGACCCCAATCAAGTGGTTAAGAACGGAGTAGTTACACCCGGGCAAAAAAATATGCTCACCACTACTATGGAATGGAAATACCCTGGCAACTATATGTTTAAGGATAATCTGGCTATAATGGACGTACTGGCACATAATAACTGGAAAAGGCCGGTTTGTTTTAGTTTGGGATTTAGCCCCAGTAGCATGGGCGGATTGCAGTCCTATATGTACAAGGAGGGTTTTATTTATCACCTGATACCGTTTAAGGCAGATACCTCGATAGAAAATCAGCTGGGTAAAGTAAATAGCCTGGTAATGTACAATAATGTAATGCACAAGTTTAAATATGGAAACTTTAAACACGCCAGATATCTTGATCCGATTTCAAGAGATGAATTTTATCCATTTATTGAAACTACTTTTCATGACCTGGCCCAGGGTCTGATCAAAGATGGAAGAAATGACCTTGCCCTAAACGCCTTGCACAAGTTTGACAAGGAAATGCCTAATATTAATCCCAATATTGACACAGCCCACCGCAAATTGCTTTTAGCACAGGTAGCCTATAAGCTGAATGATAAAGAATTGGCAAACCGTTATGTAACAGGCATAGGGAACTATCTTAATGATCAGCTCACTTACAACTATTTCTTATTGCAAAATAAACCCGAAGCGTTGGATGTTAATCAGTTACAATACCAGCTATATGTATTGAACGGCCTTGCTGATACTACGAAAAATTATCACGAAACAACATTACACAACCAATTTCAGGCTCAGCTTGATGATTATGGTAACAAGTTTGCAATGCTGTTAAACAGGCAATAGTATAAAAGAGAAGATGTTTAGCTGATATCAGATGAAAGCCTTTTGATTGAATACGGTGTTTTAAAACATCGTATTCAGTTTCTTCAGATCCTCGGGCACGTCAACTGCGTAGGTCTCCAGGTCAGTTTCGGCAACCTTAATGCGGTAACCGTTCTCTATCCAGCGTAGTTGTTCAAGACTTTCGGCTTTTTCAAGTGATGATACCGGTAGTTTGGTGATTTGTTGCAATACATCTGCACGGTAACCATAAATACCGATGTGTTTAAAAAAAGTATGAAACTCAAGCCAGTTTTCAGGTTCTTGTCCGCGGATGTGGGGAAGGGTTGAACGGGAAAAATAAACAGCTTCTGAAAGTTTGTTGATAACTACTTTGGGCGAATTGGCATTAAACAGTTCGTCCTCAGTTTTAATTCTTTTTATCAGGGTAGCTAATTGGGTCTCTCCGTCATTAAAGCAGGCGGTTAGTTTGGTGATTTGTTCGGGATCAATAAACGGTTCATCACCTTGTATGTTAATAATTACATCATATTCGGGATGAAGCCGGGCAACCTCGGCGCAGCGGTCGGTACCGCTTTGGTGTGTATCAGCTGTCATAACCGCTACACCGCCAAAATCTCGCGTGTGTTTAAATATACGGTCGTCATCTGTAGCTACAATAACCTCACTTAAGCTATTACATTTTTTAGCCTGTCCGTATACCCGTTGTATCATGCTCTTGCCTGCAATATCAACCAGGGGCTTGCCGGGGAACCGGGAAGATGCGTAACGGGCCGGGATTATACCGAGGATTTTCATTTTTTTGGTTATACGTTTTGCGTTTTACCTAATAAAACAATTAATGACCTGTTTGTAATATTCAAACTTAGTGGTTAAAACAACCCGTTAATTTCCCGCTCAATTAAGTTTACTATGGTGGCCATATCTTCAGTGTTATTGGCAAAGTCAAGATTGTCCTTATCCAGTATCAGTAGTTTACCAAGCTTGTAATTTTTTATCCATTTGTCATACTTATCGTTCAGTTTTGACAGGTAATCCAGGCGGATGCCAATCTCATATTCGCGCCCGCGGCGTTGAATATTATTAACCAGGGTTGGTACCGATGCTTTGAGGTAAACCAACAGATCGGGCGGTTTGATGAATTCGGTTATATTATCAAATATAGATTGGTAGTTTTCGTAATCGCGGGTGGTCATAAGGCCCATATCATGCAGGTTTTCGGCAAAAATATAGGCGTCCTCATAAATGGTACGGTCCTGCAAAATATTGCGCCCGCTTTTTTGGATGTCAATGATCTGGCGGTAGCGGGTATTCAGGAAATAAATCTGAAGGTTAAAGCTCCAGCGTTTCATGTCGCTGTAAAAATCTTCCAGGTAAGGGTTATTATCAACAGCTTCAAACAATGGGTCCCATCCATAGTTTCGGGCCAGCATTTCGGTGAGGGTAGTTTTGCCGGCACCTATGTTTCCTACAATAGCTATGTGCATGTGTTATTAAATTTGTCTGAATCAGAATTTTCCTAATTTACAGAATTGTCCGAATTTTAAAACTCTATTTCTGTAAATTCGACAATTATATAAATCCCAATTCAGACAAACTATCCACTAAAAGTTTCTGAAACCTATAATTTCTCTTACCTCTTTGATGGTTTTTTGAGCGCTTTCACGGGCCTTAGTAGCGCCGTAACGGGCAACCTGGCGTAAGTAAGGGGCATCGTTTGAAATTTCATTAATACGGTCGCGTATTGGTGCGGTAGCGATGATCATGTCTTCGGCCAGTTGTTTTTTCAGGTCGCCGTAACGTATTTTACAGGTATTGTACAGGTTATCAAAATGTTCTAAAGTATCGGCTGATGAAACTACTTTCATCAGGTCAAACAGGTTTTGGATCTCTGTGGGCTTCGCCTGGTTTTCAATAGTTGGACCGGCGTCAGTTACAGCGCGCATTACTTTCTTGCGGATAGCCTCAGGCGTATCGCTCAGGAAAATGGCATTGCCTTCGCCCTCTGATTTGCCCATTTTCCCCTTACCGTCAAGTCCCGGTATTTTTACCAGGTTCTCGCTAAAGTTAAAAGCATAAGGCTCTGGGAAGTAATCGTGGTTATAAAGCCTGTTGAAACGATTGCCGAAGGTACGGGACATTTCCAAATGTTGTTCCTGGTCTTTGCCTACCGGTACTTTAGTAGCACGGTGTATCAGTATATCAGCAGCCATTAAAACCGGGTAGGTAAGTAAACCCGCGTTTACATTATCAGGATGGGCACGTACTTTATCTTTAAATGAGGTGCTGCGTTCCAGTTCACCCATGTAGGCATTCATGTTAAGATACAAGTACAGTTCTGTTACCTCGGGCACGCTGCTTTGTACGTATATGGTTGCTTTCTCCGGATCGATCCCGGCCGCCAGATATTCTACCAATACCTGTTTTACGTTACCGTGCAGGTCGGCCGGAGTGGGGTGGGTGGTTAACGAATGGAGATCGGCTATAAAAAAGAAGCAATTATATTCATGCTGCATTTTTATAAAGTTTTGTAACGCGCCGTAATAATTTCCTAAATGCAGGTTCCCGGTTGAACGGATACCACTAACAACAGTTTCCATAGGGGGCGAAAATAAGTAATTTTTCTATTTATGATCTTGACGGAAATCACAATAATAAAAGTATTTACCTGCTTGGGGCAATAATAAACCCAAAACGGGTAATATTAAAAGTAAGCTAACAATTATTAAAACGATAAATTATTCATCAGGAACTGTAGTGTCCGGATGAGTTTATAATGTTATGAAACAGCAACTTGTATAGTTGGCTTAACCGGCCATACTTTAGCTTGCGCTTAAGTGAGTATTTTTTCTAATTTTGGTCGCCATGAAGTTGATATTAAAAAGAATACACACTTATTTTTACAGGTATAGTGTCGCGTTCTTTTTTATACTTTGCTGGCCGGTATTATACCTGCTTGGTAAAAAGCCAGAATATTACAAATACATCAATATATTCAGGCGGGCTATCGCTTTTATAAGTTCTGCATGTTCGGGCATATTTTACCGGGCAACATTTGAAGAACCTATTGATTGGAGCCGTACGTATGTAATATGCCCTAATCACACCTCAAACTTGGATGTATCTGCTATAAGCATACATTTACATAATAATCACTGCTTTATGGGTAAGGCAGAACTGCTGGATAATTATATACTGGGCTTCTTTTTTAAAACTATTGATATTACAGTTAACCGCGAAAGCAAAATGTCGTCATTCCGGGCGTTCAAAATCGCGGCCGAAAAGCTAAAGGATAATGTAAGTGTGATAATATTTCCCGAAGCTACTATTCCTGACGTATACCCACCAGCTTTGCATTCATTTAAGAACGGCCCTTTCAGGCTCGCCATTGAAATGAAGGTGCCCATAATTCCGGTTACATCATTGGATACCTGGAAGGTACTTTGGGATACTGGCCTGGAGTATGGCAGCAGACCCGGAATTTGTGATATATTTGTACATAAACCCATTGAAACGGCTCATTTAACTTTAAATGATGCCGACGCCCTGCGCGATGAGGTTCACGCGATTATTAAACAAAAATTGCAACAGAAATGACCATAGATAAAGAAACAGTTGAAAAGGTTGCCCATTTGGCCCGTTTGGAACTTAACGAAACGGAAAAACAGGAAATGATCAAAGATATGAGCAAGATCCTTGATTTTATGGCTAAACTAAATGAACTGGATACTTCGGGCATTGAACCTTTGGTTTACATGACCGATGATGCAAATGTATTACGTGATGATGAGGTAAAACAAAAAATAACCCATGAACAGGCATTGCAAAACGCCCCTAAGCATGACGACGATTATTTTTTGGTGGCCAAGGTGATTGAAAAGTAATTCAAAAAAAGAAATTTAAAAGTTCGAAGCGTTTTTAACACTTCGGATGTTTTGAGTTTTTTATTTTGAATATTTGTAACATTCCGGTGCGCAATATAGTCCAAATAAAAAATATATATGGAGCCATTAAATACTGCTAAACCATTAATAACCATTAAAGATATAGGTCGTAAGTACGTAATTGGCTCCGAAGTGATCCACGCGCTCAAATCGGTTTCGCTAACCATCAATAAGGGTGAATTTGTAGCATTAATGGGGCCTTCAGGTTCGGGCAAGTCAACACTCATGAATATATTGGGCTGCCTTGATACCCCAAGCAAAGGCGAATATATATTAAATGGCATAAACGTAAGCCACATGACCGATAACGAACTGGCCGAAGTGCGTAATTCCGAGATCGGTTTCGTTTTTCAAACATTTAACCTGCTGCCGCGAAACACGGCACTTGATAATGTTGCCCTACCTTTAATTTATGCAGGTATCAATAAAGAAACCCGTTTGCAAAGGGCCACAAACGCCCTCAAAAACGTTGGGTTGGGCAATCGTATTGATCATAAGCCCAATGAGCTATCAGGCGGTCAGCGCCAGCGTGTAGCTGTAGCGCGTGCACTCATCAATGACCCGTCTATAATTTTAGCCGATGAGCCTACCGGTAACCTGGATACCAAAACATCCATTGAAATAATGGGGCTTATAGAAGATATTCATGCAAAAGGCAATACCATTATTTTAGTAACTCACGAAGAAGATATAGCCAAACATGCCCACCGCATAGTACGTATGCGCGATGGCCTGATTGAAAACGATCATATCAACACCGAAATTCAAACCGTAAGCCGCCGGGTTGAGGCTTGAGAGGTATAAGATCAAGGATTCTGCGATCATTCGCCTTAATAATAACCGTCCGTTATTGATATAGCTTTTGGCTACAGCATTGCGGATCAGGGGCCGTTTTTTATGCTGCTTTAACAGTTTGGCAGTACATCCATCAAAATATAGTAAGCTGTGTTCGGTGGCATGCTAGTCCCAATTCTATTTTATCCGGTTATAATGAGGCTGCTTTGTTAAATTATTAAACTGATTGAAAGGAAGATGAAACGCTTTATACTTTTTATATTAACGATTATAGCATCCGCTCCGTTGTTTGCTCAAGTAGCGAATATTACTCAGCCGGAACCTATTGATTGGCCTGTACACAAAGCAAACATAGGCAAAGTTGTGTTTTTAGCCGATACCATCTCGTTGAGCCGACTTAAACAAGCTGATTTTTTAAATCGGTTTGAAGCAAAAGCTCAAAATAATCTTTATATGAAGATACTGATGGGGAACTCTTTAACCAATTTTCAGCATCAGTTGCAGCCGGGCTTAACTGTTGAGGATCTGAACAAAGGGAACTTTCAATTTTCTTTTTATGTGGATGGTAAGCTGGTATACCAGGAAAATTTGAGTAAGGGAGCCAATTACCCGGTTACTAAAAATATAAAAACAACTATCAGCGTCCCGCTGATCAGTAACCGGGGCGAAGATTCGTGGGGACGGTCGCTTTGGGTTCGGTTTATGTATAAGGGTGGTGAGGACGCCTTAACCACTGGCGAGCATTCTCTGAAAATTGAAGTAAGGCCTTATGTAGACATCCCCGTTTTAAAAGTTGGAGTGTTAATAGCACAGGGCGAACTCCAATTTATCGTTCCCCCGGCTAATGCAAAAGATATTGCCATACAGAATATTAAGCCTAACAGCGGCTGGCTGGTTTCCGGCGAATCGTTCGATAAAAAGAAAATCATGGAAATGAATGGTTTGATAGCACAAAACAGGTTCAAAAATATAACCAGTGTTATTGTGATCAGGAACGGTAAATTGCTTATTGAAGAATACTTTAACGGCAGCGGACGCGATTCCTTGCATAACCCGCGTTCGGTAGGGAAAACATTCGCATCGGCTATGATGGGAATAGCCATTCATGACGGGTTCATTAAAAATGAAAGCCAAACGTTGAGCGACTTTTATGACCTCAAAAAATTCAATAATTATTCGCCGCGAAAAGAAAATATAACACTAAAAAGCCTGCTTACTATGAGCTCCATATTTGATGCTGATGATAATGACAGCAATTCGGCAGGCAACGAGGAAAATATGTATCCTACAGATAACTGGGTAAAGTTTGCACTTGATCTGCCTGTAGACAGTTCCAAAACAGCTGGTAAACAGTGGCATTATTTTACATCAGGTGTTGTTGTTTTAGGTGATATCCTCAACAAATCCGTTCCGGGAGGATTGGAGAAATATACAGATGAAAAGCTGTTTAAACCTTTGGGCATTACAATTTATCAATGGCAATACACTCCACAGCATGTTCCAAGCACTGCAGGCGGCCTTCAAATGCGTTCATTGGATTATGCCAAATTTGGTCAGTTATATAAAAACGGCGGAATCTGGAATAACAAACAGATTATCCCTCAAAGCTGGGTAAAACAATCGTTTACCAGGCACCTTGCATTGCCCAAAGACGTAGTAGGTGAGGGATTTTACGGTTACTTGTTCTGGAATAAAACCTACCTGGTAAACAATAAACCTTATGAAACATTTTATTGCTCGGGCAATGGGGGCAATAAGATATTTGTTTTTAAAGATGAGCCGCTGGTGGTTATTATTACTGCTACCGCTTATAATACCCCATACGCCCATCCGCAGGTTGATAAAATGATGCAGAAGTACATTTTACCAGCTGTATTAAAATAAAATACATATCGTCATGGGTAAATATGTGCACTTAGTATCTGTACGGCTCCATCTTACCGCATGAACAGGCGCAATTTGCGTCGGTAATTCCCATTTTCTTTAAAAAGAACTGGTAAAAGCCAATGCGGTCATTCATATTGTACATATTATCACCTTTATTGCATTCTACCTCGCCATTTATAATATTTACGGTCATACCAAAGCCTGGGGTGCGGCCTTTGGCCTTATCAATGGCATTGGGCTGCCATTTACCCGTCATTACATCATGTGCCGATGGTTTATGCGTTTCGGGGGTCATCCAAAAATAAATGGCTGCTTTAAAAGCAACTACCGGGTCGGTTTCAACCAGGTCAGGGTTGTTCAGCAATATCTTAGGATCACCAAAAATACAATTCGAGGCCAGGCCATAATTGCCGTTGTAGCTTAATTGCATAGGGCCCCTGCCATAGTATTTCTTGCCGGCTACCGGTGGGTATTCATCGCTTTCGGCAATGTAAGGCAACGCTGTATTACTTTCGTGTATCAGCATCAGGCCGTCAGTATAGGTAGCATTTACCCCATGCCGGGTTTCATGCGCTATATGTGCGAAAAAGGCTGCCAGCTCCTTTTTGTTAACAGTAACATCAAACTGCGTACAAAAGTTGCCATAGTCAACCGCAAAGGTGCTGTCCGGCTTTTTTTTGGCCCATTCTTCGTTCCAGTCACCATCCTGACGTACAATTGCCGATTTTCCTGTTTTTTTATCAGTTCGTATATATTGATAAACCGACAGGGCACGCCGGGTCACTTTTAACTTTATTTGCCCAAGCTCGTCGGCAGCTTTAACAAAAGCGGCATAAGTGTAAAACTTATCGCGTTGCGGGAAAAGGTCATTAAATTGTTGCTCGCTTAACAAGCTTGATACCGATGCGGCCTTTTGCGGCGTTGTTGTTTTACCGGCAGATTTGGAGCTGTTGCTGTTGCCACAACTAAAAGCTGAAATTATCACTGCCGAAAAAATCACAATCATTAACTTAGTTGATAATATGATCGATTTCATAGTTTTACTGATAACAAATTTTACAAGATTATAAATGCAAGTTTAAGCCTATCATTTAAAAAATTACACTTCATTAGCAAAAAGTGTACTATAAGTGTTAACGGACTAAATTATACACACGTATATACAATATAAAGGATATTTGCAGCAGCTATAAAAAATATGAAGATATATACTAAAACCGGAGATAAAGGGTTTACATCATTAATAGGAGGCACCCGGGTTGCCAAGCATCATTTGCGCATTGAAAGTTATGGTACCGTTGATGAACTTAATTCCTATATCGGCTTGATATGCGATCAGGATATCAATGGGCATGATAAGGAAATATTGAAGCAGATACAGGACAGGTTGTTCACTATTGGCTCCTCATTAGCTGCCGACCCGGAAAAATCAAAAATGGCTATCCCTGATCTACATATGACCGATGTTGAATTACTTGAACGCGAAATGGATGCTATGAACGAACAATTGCCGGAATTGCGTCATTTTATTTTGCCGGGTGGAAATAATGCCATTTCGTTTTGCCATATTGCAAGATGTATTTGCCGCAGGGCCGAACGGATTACTGTTCATTTGGCAACTGAAAGCCATGTTGATGAAAAAGTGAATATTTATCTGAACAGGTTGAGCGATTACCTGTTCACTTTAGCACGTAAAATTGCAAATGAGCATAAAATACCTGAAAATCAATGGTTACCACGTATTTGAAAATGTGAAAAAAAATGTTGATATTCCATTTGAAAATATTATACTTTTGCGAAAAAGTTTAACTTACTGAAATAAATATAAATAGAGAAACATGTATTGGACACTTGAACTTGCATCTCACCTTGAAGATGCGCCCTGGCCCGCAACAAAGGATGAATTAATTGATTATGCTATCCGCTCAGGAGCTCCTGTTGAGGTTATAGAAAACCTGCAGGCGTTAGAGGACGATGGTGAACCTTATGAAAATATTGAAGAAATATGGCCGGATTACCCGACTAAAGATGATTTCTTTTTTAACGAAGATGAATATTAGCGACATTTAAAACCCTTGAAAAAGGGTTTTTTTATTTGGCATTATCTTTTGGAATGATTTTAGTAATAACCTTGAATATTTTATCACTTAAAAACATATCAAAATGAGAGGCTTATTGTACATCATCGCAGTTATCCTGGTAATAGGATGGATCTTTGGCTTTTTCTTTGGCCATGCTGGCGGACTTATCCATATTTTATTGGTTATAGCCATTATTTCTATACTTTTAGGAGTTATCAGAAGAGCATGAGTTTTCTGATGCAGGATCAAAACTTAAAGCCATTAGTATTACGCTAATGGCTTTAAGTTTAACAGCAGTTCTGCAATAGCAATGTCTTCCGGAAAAGTGATCTTAATGTTTTGATGATCGCCTTCGGTAAGGTGTATTTCGATGCCATATTGTTCAACTACGCTGGCATCATCCGTAAATTTTGCATTATAAGGCTGCTCGTACGCTTTTCTTAACAGGCTGGCCTTAAAGGTTTGTGGTGTTTGCACCAGATATACCTGATCTCTTAATAAACTTACCGATGTATGATTAATTAGCTGCCTTACCGAATCACGGCTTTTAACAGCAGTAACGGCATTGCCATGTTTTTCGGCATGGTGGTATGATGTTTCAATAATGTGCTGGCTGGTAAGTGGTCTAACAGCGTCATGAACAGCAATTAACGAGTTGTTATCAGGTATTTGATCAAGCCCGTTTTTTACGGAGTGAAAACGTGTTTCGCCCCCCGCTACCAAAAGATGTGGAATATTAAACCCATGATCTGTGCACAGCTGTTGCCAGTAATTATGATAGCTGGCCGGCAAAACAAGTACAATATCCGGCATTACCGACGATTGTCTGAAAGCCTGAATTGTATACATTAAAACCGGCAGGCCATTAAGTAATAAAAACTGTTTGGGAACAGCCGATTGCATTCTGGCGCCCGAACCTCCTGCTACAATTATTGCATAGTATTTCATTTAGATGTGAGAGCTTCTGAACGGTTCAGCATGGTTTATTACTTAATTATTGTCAAATCTAAAGCAAAAAAAATGAGATACAAGAAAAGTCTCATATCTCATATCTAATATTTTGAACCTGATTTTAGATGATCAGCATGGCATCGCCATAGCTGTAAAAACGATATTTTTCTTTCACGGCAACTTCATATGCATTCATTACATTCTCATAACCCCCAAAAGCGCACACCATCATTAATAAGGTGGATTCAGGTGTGTGGAAATTAGTGATCATGGTATTTGCAATGCTGAAATCATACGGCGGGAAAATGAACTTGCTTGTCCAGTCGTTAGCTGGTTTAAGCGTTTTATTTGCAGACACTGCCGATTCAATGGCGCGCATAGAAGTAGTACCCACAGCACAGATACGTTTTTTACGCTCAATGCCTCTATTTACAATATCGGCTTGCTTTTGCTCGATAATGAACTGTTCAGAATCCATTTTATGCTTGGTAAGGTCTTCAACCTCAACCGGGCGAAATGTGCCTAAACCAACATGTAGTGTAACTTCGGCAAATTCAACGCCTTTAAGTTCAAGGCGTTTCATGAGTTCGCGGCTAAAATGTAAACCCGCGGTAGGGGCAGCAACCGCACCTTCGTGCTTGGCAAAAATAGTTTGGTAGCGTTCTTTATCTTCGGCAGTAGCTTTGCGTTTTATGTATTTGGGCAGCGGAGTTTCGCCTAATATTTCTACGTTTCTGCGGAATTCCTCGTCAGTACCATCGAATAAAAAGCGGATAGTACGGCCGCGTGAGGTGGTGTTATCAACAACCTCGGCAATTAAAAGGTCGTCATCGCCAAAATATAATTTGTTACCTACACGTATTTTACGAGCCGGGTCAACCAATACATCCCATAAGCGCAGTTCTTTATTTAACTCACGCAATAAAAACACTTCAATGGTGGCGCCTGTTTTTTCTTTATTTCCATACAAACGGGCCGGGAATACTTTGGTATTGTTCAGGATCATAACATCCTGATCGTCAAAATAATCCAACACATCTTTAAATATTTTATGTTCAATTTTGCCTGAATCTTTATGTAAAACCATTAGGCGTGCTTCGTCACGCGTAGATGATGGATTATGTGCTACTAATGATTCGGGTAAATTGAATTTGAATTGAGATAATTTCATGCTTGTATATATGAATTTTCAGGGCGCAAATGTATTAATTTTTTTTGTTAATTTCACCGATTTTTTTATGTGTCACTTCATTTTGGCAATACAGCGTTAAATCAAAAAATAATGTAACTTAACAGCTGTAATATCGTCTAAAAAACAAAACATTCAATACCTGACCTGTATAATAAAAAATATCATTGTTGTTTCATGTTTTTAATCAGGGCAATAGAATGATTAACCATTGAGATCAAAATAAGTTGTATGCTATTTTTAAAACTTTTCAGGGAAAGCTTTCTGTTTGCTTATGATGCTTTAAGGCAAAACAAACTGCGAACCATGCTTTCATTGCTTGGGGTAACTATCGGTATATTTACGATCATAGCGGTACGGTCGGCAGTTGATACACTGCGCAACAACCTCCAGAACAGCGTGAATAAGCTGGGCAACAACAGTGTTTATATTGAGAAATGGCCATGGGTTGGCAGCAATGATTTTCCGTGGTGGAAATACTTGCAAAGACCGGTATCTAAACTACGCGACTTTAATGAACTGACACGCCGCAGCCAAACCGCGGCGGCATTATCATATGAAATATCTATTGATAATCGCACTATTAAATATAAAAGCAATACCGTTGACGGTGCCCAGATAGATGCGGCGTCAAAAGACCATGATAAAACCTGGAACTTTGATTTTGCAAGCGGCAGGTATTTTACCGAAATGGAATCAAAAACGGGCGCGCCAATAACAAATATAGGTTATGACATTGCGCAAAACCTGTTTCCGGGCGGTGATGCACTTGGTAAACAGATCAAAGTGATGGGGCGTTATGTTACCGTAGTGGGTGTTTTTTCGAAACAAGGGAAGGATATGCTGGGCATATCAACTGATAAGGAGGTTTTATTACCACTTAATTTTGCCCATAACCTTATTGATATTCAAAATGAAAAATACCGGCCGTCTATTATTGTACGGGGAAAAGCAGGTATCCCAACCGATGATGTGGAGAGCGAGCTGCAGGGACTTATGCGTTCTATCAGGAGCTTGCGGCCAGGTGAGGAAGATAATTTTTCGCTTAACAGAACCACCATGCTTACCAATGCGCTTGACAGTTTGTTTAGCGTGGTAAATATAGCGGGTCTTATTATTGGTGGCTTTTCAGTTTTGGTGGGCGGGTTTGGTATTGCTAACATCATGTTTGTATCGGTAAAGGAACGTACCAACATCATAGGCATACAAAAATCATTAGGTGCTAAAAATTATTTCATTTTGCTGCAGTTCCTCATTGAATCAATGATACTTTGTTTGCTGGGTGGAATAATTGGTTTGCTGTTTGTTTATCTGGGCACATTTGTGGTAAAAGCCGCGGCCGATATACAAGTGGTGCTTGATTTGACAAATATTATAAAAGGAATTAGCACATCTTTGGCAATAGGTGTAATTTCGGGCATCATACCTGCCTATTTTGCTTCAAGGCTTGACCCCGTTGAGGCAATACGCACCAACTAAAATTAAAGCTGCACCAATTTTATAGACCATTTGCAGCAGTTGCTTACCCGGTTGCGTAATTAATGTTTTTTTGGCAATAATTCGTATTAAATACTTAGCAAAACTGCGGTAAATTAATAGATTTGCACGTGAAATTTTACAAACTGTAAAGGATCTTAGCGGTTATATAAACACAGATTTAATTACATTTGTTGCAGATACAATATTTTCTATGTCGGAAACAGCACAACTAAAAATTGGTGATAAAACATTTGACCTCCCGGTAATTGAGGGTACAGAAGGTGAAAAAGCTATTGATATTTCTAAACTCCGGGATCAAACCGGTTATGTAACTCTTGACATCGGCTATAAAAATACCGGGGCTACAAAAAGTGCTATTACTTTTTTAGATGGCGAAAAAGGGATTTTGAAATACCGCGGTTATCCGATTGAGCAGCTTGCCGAAAATTCGAGCTTTATTGAAGTAGCCTACTTGCTGATCTACGGCGAATTGCCGTCAACGGAGCAATTGACCGCTTTTCAGTACGAGTTAAGTCGCCATACGCTGGTTCATGAGGATATGAAGAAGTTTTTTGATGGTTTCCCGTCAAAATCACATCCTATGGGCCAGTTGTCATCACTGGTTTCTGCTTTATCTGCATTTTATCCCGAATCATTAAAACCGGCACAAACTACCGATGAGCTTAACCTGAGCATTATTAAAATGCTGGCAAAAATGGCTACGGTAGTATCATGGATCTACAAAAAATCATTGGGGCACCCGGTTATCTACCCCAAAAACAAATACGATTACGTTACCAATTTCATGTACATGACCTTTGGTCAGCGTACAGAAGATATTGTAATAGACCCGGTTGTAGTAAGCGCAATGAATAAGCTGCTGATATTACATGCCGATCATGAGCAAAATTGCTCAACTTCAACTGTACGTATCGTAGGCTCTTCTGAATCAAATATATATGCTTCCGTGTCGGCTGGTATATCAGCCTTGTGGGGCCCGCTGCATGGCGGTGCAAACCAGGCGGTGATTGAAATGCTGGAGAAGATCAAGAATGATGGCGGCGATACCGATAAATGGATAGCTAAAGCAAAAGATAAAAATGATCCTTTCCGCTTGATGGGATTTGGTCACCGTGTATATAAAAATTTTGATCCCCGCGCCAAGATCATTAAAAAGGCCTGCGATGATATATTGGAAAAGCTTGGCATTAACGATGAAGTGCTGGAAATAGCCAAAAAACTGGAAGAAGTAGCGCTGAAAGATCCTTACTTTGTTGAGCGTAAGTTATACCCTAATGTTGATTTTTACTCAGGTATTATTTACCGGGCACTGGGTTTCCCTACTGATATGTTTACCGTATTGTTCGCTCTGGGCCGTTTACCGGGTTGGATTGCGCAATGGAAAGAAATGAAAGAGAACAAAGAACCTATTGGCCGTCCGCGCCAGATATATACCGGCGCTACCAGTAAAGAATACATTGATATAAATAACAGATAATAGTTCAAAGTCCATAGCCGATGTATTGGCTGTGCTCTTTGCCGGCATAAAAAAATAGCGATGTTTTTCATCGCTATTTTTTTATGCCTTTTTTTCAAAACCTTTTGTCTTTTCGTCATTCTTCTTTTATCCTTTATCTTTGAAAGCTACCACATGACCATAGAAGAAATATTAAAACGATACTGGAACCATGACAGCTTTCGGCCTATGCAAGCCGAGATCATCAAATCTGTTTTATTAGGTCATGATACTTTGGCCCTGTTGCCAACAGGTGGGGGTAAATCGGTTTGTTTTCAAGTGCCTGCTTTAGCCAAAGAGGGTATATGCATAGTGATATCGCCGCTAATTGCCCTGATGAAAGACCAGGTAGAGAATTTAAAGGCTAAAGGTATAAACGCGGTAGCTATTGTATCTGGCATGGGCAAGCGCGAAATTGATCTGGCGCTGGATAACTGCATTTACGGATCGGTCAAGTTTTTATACCTGTCACCCGAGCGGCTGCTGTCTGAGATAGTGCGTGAGCGCATCAAATACATGAAGCTGAATTTGATAGCTGTTGATGAAGCACACTGCATATCGCAATGGGGGTATGATTTCAGGCCGCCATACCTGCACATTGCTGATCTGCGCCAGCTACACCCCGAAGTACCTATATTGGCGCTTACCGCCACAGCTACATCAGAAGTTAAGGAAGATATTCAGCAGAAATTGCTGTTCAGGAATCCTGATATTTATCAGCAAAGTTTTGAACGCCGCAATATCAGTTACGTGGTTCAAAATGCTGAGAATAAGCTGCAAAAAATGCTTGATATTGCCCGAGGGGTTAAAGGCAGCGGCATTGTATATGTACGCAGCCGAAAAGATGCTGCTGAAATTGCCAGGTTTTATAGTGACAATAGTATCAGCGCCGATTATTACCATGCCGGGCTGTCAATAGATCAGCGGGCCGAGAGGCAGGAAAGCTGGAAAAATAACCGCACCCGTATCATTATAGCCACCAATGCCTTTGGTATGGGGATTGATAAACCAGATGTGCGTTTTGTAATACATAAAGAGATGCCCGAAAGCCTGGAAGCTTATTACCAGGAAGGCGGCCGCGCCGGGCGTGACGAACAAAAGGCTTTTGCCATTTTATTGTATACACATGCCGACAGGCTGAAACAAGAAAAGATGTTCCTGCTGAATTTTCCGTCGGTTGATGAAATAAAGCATGTTTACCATTGCCTGGCCAACTATTACCAACTTGCCTATGGAGCAGGCGAGGGGTTAAGCTTTGATCTTGATCTGGGCGACTTTTGCAGCCGCTTTAAGCTCGATGCCATCAAAACGCTTAACGCTTTAAAGTTTTTGGAAAAGGATGAATACCTGTCGTTTAACGAAAGTGTATTTTTGCCCTCACGATTCCGGTTCGAGGTGATAAACGAGGTATTGTATAACTTTCAGATCCAAAATGCTGGCTGGGATCCATTTATTAAAACGCTATTGCGCTCTTATGGCGGTTCATTTGAAAATTATGTACGCCTGAAAGAATATGACCTCGCAAAGCGCACCAATCTAAACGTTCAGCAAGTTATTGATGGCCTGGTACAGCTGCAACAGTACGGACTGATCAGCTATCTGCAGCAAACCGACAAGCCGCAGGTTACCTACCTTAAACCGCGGCAGCAAGCGGAACGCCTTTTTATTAATAAGCGTTATATTGAAGAGCGTAAGGAAATTTATCGCCAAAAAATGGAAGCGGTTTTTGCTTACGCTATTCATAAAAAATGCCGAAGTCAAATGCTGCTGGCTTATTTTGACGAACCGAACGCCCGTAAATGTGGTATCTGTGATGTTTGCCTGGAAGAGAAACGCCAAAAAAATGCAGATGAGATTTTTGATAACATAACGCATGAAATTGTGCAATTACTCAATATATCAACTCCTGATATTGGTACGCTGATAAACGCTATTGATATTGGTACCGAGAAAGAAAAAATGGAAACCGTACGCCTGTTGCTGGATGCAGGTAAAATAAAAACCGACGGCGAAAACTATTACCTGCCATAAGAGCCAAAACCATTAAGTTAAAAAAGGGGTAATATTGCAGGCTGAATTTCATATATCAGATACAGAAATTTTTACTTCAAGGTTCTACATTCAGCACTGGATGTCCAATATTTTAACCTCACAGAAGTTACTATCCGTTAAGGACATCTAAAAATAATTTACAAGCCCGCCCTTTGGCTTTCTTCACTCAATTTTTAACTCCATTTCTACCGGAATAAACCTGCTGTTTACCGACAAAAAGCCTGCGTACAACTATTACAGGCTATTTTGCTGTAACGCTTTTTAATTAGAGGCGTCATATCTGTGTATTTAAAATAACAACAAATAACAAACTGACAATCAAAATATTAATATCATGAAAACTTTAGCAACCGCCATTTTTACTGTAGTAGTTATAGTATTTGGAATAGGAAACAAAACACAAGCCGCAGTTAATAATAACAACAATGCAGGCATCGTATTAACAGACATCACCAGGATCAATAAAATTGAAGTTTATGGTAATGTTAAACTTTATGTATCAAACGGTCCTGCCGATCAGGTAAAGGTTTATAACCGTTATTATGCCGAAAGCGCTTTGGTTCAATCACAAAATGGGGTACTGCGTATATCATCATACAAAGCCGAAAAACTTGAAGTTTGGGTTACTGCAAAAGATTTGAACGCCATAACCGCTTATGATAATGCTGATATCAAATCATTCGGTAACCTTTCAGCAATTGAGCTTGATGTTAAATTATATAACAACGCTTCTGCAAGCCTAAACCTTGACGCTTACAGCGCACGTGTTACCATGAACGATAAAACCTGTGCTAACTTAAGCGGCACTGTAAACGAATACAGCGTAAAACGCAGCCAGGCATCAAGTGTAAACAGAACTTACCTTGTAACTGAACACTCAACCGAAGTATTAAATGGTGCAAAAGCAAAAGTTTCTGAATATGCAGTATTATAAAACAATGTCCACCGTCAATTATATATGTATTCCAAGCCGCCCTTAGCCAGGCGGCTTTTTTGTTGTATATCATACCAAAGCTTGAAGATTGCAGGTTTAATATTTAGATTTTCACCCCAGATTTCTGAATGACTTACAATTCAGCAGTCATCCATTTCTTTTTAAATTCAGAGGGATTCTCGCCTACAATTTTGTTGAACAGTTTATTAAAGTAACTCAGGCTTTCAAAGCCTACGGCATAGCAGGTTTCGGTAATGTTTTTATCCTGCATCAGCATGTTTTTGGCACGTTCAATACGGTATTGGTTTACAAATTCGGTAAAGGTCATATTGGTTTGCCGCTTAAAGTACCTGCAAAAAGCCGACATTGTTAAGTTAACTTTTCCGGCCACCACATTTACATCGGGCTTTTGCGCATAATTGGCATCAATATATTCGTAAATAGCACCCATCCTGATCTTATCTTTTAATATAAAATCCTTACTGCTTTCATCATTGTTCAGAACGGTATATTCATTTGAAGCAGCCAGCAGCTGAAAAATATTCATAAGCTCCAGTAACTGCTCAAACGAGTTAAGGCTATTTAGCCGTTTCAACCTTTCGGCAACCCTTGTTCTGGTTTCACCATAAAAAGCAACTCCGAAAGCGGCACTTTTAAATAACTTTTGAATAAGCGAAAGTTCGGGCGCATGGGCTATGGCTTCGCCCATAAAGTCGGTTCTTAATTGTACCACTATCTGGTGATAATCGCTACGCAAGCGGTAATCAAAATTTAAATGTGGCAGGTTGCTGCCTATAAATACAAGATCATGGTGAGTATAGCCCGAAATATGTGTGCCCACATGTCGTATACCTGCATCTGCCTCCACATAAACCAGTTCATATTCCGGATGATAATGCCAAAGGAAAGTGTTGCGCAAGCGTGGCGAAAACAATTTAAATGATTTGCCTGGCTCAAAGTCTATCCGTTCCAGTTGTATTTTATCCATCTTGTATTGTACTGATATTTGGTATAAATGTAACGTATAAGTCAATAGAGAGCAAATATTGGTCATTGTAAGGAATAAGATAGTTTTTAATACCCTGTAATTTTGAATTATAACCAATACAGATCATGCAAACAACTGAAACAATGGCCGGTATGGCCCAGACAATGAACCCCAATGATGCACATAAAGATATTCCGGGTAACCCGTCGGCTGCAAAGTCAAGCCAGGTAAAATTGAACGACCGCAGCAATGGTGAACCATTACGCGTATTAAGCGAAGATGACTGGACCTTTTGGATAACCAATGGCTATGTGGTTATTAAAAATGCCATACCAAAAGAAATGGCTGAAAAAACGGCTGACTACCTATGGAAATATGAAGACAAGGATCCCAACGATATAGAAAGCTGGTACAAAAAGCCCAATGCCCAAATGCAAATGAAGGAACTGAACAATACGGGCATGGTTGAAATTTACAACCATCAGTATCTGTGGGATAACCGGCAGTACCCTAAAGTGCACCAGGCTTTTGCTGACATTTGGGGAACAGAAAAATTATGGGCCAATATTGACCGTGCAAATCTTAATTTCCCGGTACGCCCCGGCTTTGACTATAAGGGTTTTATACATTGGGATTATGATCCTGAAACAAAACCACAAAATGTTCAGGGCGTACTTGCTCTGGCCGATCAGACGGATGAAAACATGGGTGGTTTTCAATGTATACCGGAGCTATACCGTACTTATGACACCTGGAAACTAACCCAGCCTGCCGATCGTGATCATTATAAGCCGGATACCACAGGATTTGAGATTGTTAAAGTTAAACTGGAAGCGGGCGATCTGCTGATATTTAATAGTTTACAGCCACATGGCATCAGGCCAAATACAAGTGGTAATAAAGTACGCATTGCACAATATGTAGCCATGATGCCTGCGCAGGAGGATAACGAAGCGCTCAGAACATGGCGTATTAACAGCTGGCAAAACAGGGAAGCCATGCAAGGATATGCCTTTCCCGGTGATCCATTGGAAAGAGAAAAGAAAAATCCGGTAGCTGTATTGTCTCCATTAGGCAGGAAGTTGCTGGGACTGGATAAGTGGTGACCTCATTTTGGCTAAATTTCCAATACGTCATTAATGTGGAGGTACTAAGCAATCTCTATACTATACAGCGCTCTTCTGCTTATCGGGATTGCTTCGTACCTTGCAATGAGGCGTTTTTTGTCACGTTCAACCTAACGCCTTCACCTTCTCCAAAACCATGTCCATTCGTTCCTCTACAGTGGTATCTCCTTTTATTTCCAAAACCGGGCAGCTTAATTTATTCAACCAGGTTTGGTGTGCCAGCAAGTTGCGGCCGTTGGTGCTGTTATCATCATAGCCTGATGCCCATTGTATAAAGGCCTGGTACTTGGCGGCCTGTTCAGGGTTGGTAAAAATGCCGTTGCCATAACGTTCTGCCTCCCGGTTTTTAAGGCGCTGCATCCTAACGTTATGCGGGATATATAAAAATACCACCAGGTTAAACATATCCAGCCACAAAGTTCCCCAATCAATCACCGAGCCGCTTAATATCCAATGCTGATGCGGGGCGACATCCTGGGCTATTAGGGCATTTCTTAATTCGGGCTCGCGGCGGATGGTAAACGGAGGGTTTGATGCTTCCCAAAAGTAATTGTCGCTATCAAATAACGGATACCGAAGCTGCCCGGCCAGGGCGTTGCCTAAAGTAGTTGAGCCTGCACAGGAGGCACCCATAATATGGATCTTCATGTAAATGGAGTGAATTGAAAACGGGGTAAAGTTATTGAAGAAAATTTATTCGATCCCTTCTAAAGCAAGTATATCTTCCTTAACGCAAAAATTTCCGACGCATTTCACCGATGCAAATACCCCGTTCGCCGACAAAATCCTGCTGTACATCTAATTTACCCAAAACAGCTGTAACGTTTTAAAAATGGGGGCGTCATATTGGTGTATATAAAAAATTAGGAAATACAATTAATTGACAATCAAAATATTAATATCATGAAAACTACATTATTTACCATCATCACTGCATTAGTTTTAGCAGGCGGAATAGCAGGCACAACTTATGCATCAACAAATAATAACAACAATGCTGCAACCGTTTTAACTGATGTAAGCAAAATAAATAAGATCGAGATCCGCGGTAATGTTGAACTGTATGTTACAGCCGGTAATGCCGACCAGGTTAAAGTTTACAACCGTTACTATGCCGAAAGTGCTTTGGTTCAAAGTCAAAATGGAGTATTACGCATCACATCATATAAAGCCGAAAAATTAGTGGTTTGGGTAACAGCCAATGACCTGCGTGCCATAAGCGCATTTGACAATGCCCAGGTTAAATCATTCGGTAAATTTTCTGCCATTGATCTGGAGGTTAACCTGCACAATAACGCAACCGCTCAATTAAATTTAGATACCTATTATGCAAATGTAAATGTGAGCGACCATGCCAAAATTGACCTGGCTGGTACTGCAAGCGTATACAATTTAAACCACACTGCTGCAACCAGTGTAAATAATAACAACTTTACCGCTGTTACTTATAACGATAATTTTATTAATGGCGCTGCCAAAGGGATGATCGTTAATGAATTAGCTGTTCTTTAATCCAACTTTTGCAAAAGTTCATCATATATTTCCAGAGAGCTATCGCGTATTGTGGTAGCTTTTTTTATTTTTGGTGTAACTTCAAATCTATAATCATCGTCACAAATAAAAATACCATGAAAAGAAATAATTTGGCCATTGCAGTGATCATTGCATGCGCATTACTCAGTATATTACCATCATGCAAATTTGCCTGTATGCATGGATCAGGGAAACCTGCTACAGAGCAACGTAAGGCAAAAGATTTTAAAAAGATAGAAATATCCGGCGCGTTTAAGATCCATTTAAAGCAGGATAGTTCATTGTCAATTGCTATAACAGGCGACGATAACCTGCTCAAATATATTTCTACATCTGTTGAAGGCGATAAACTGATCGTCAAAACAAGAAAAACGA
Source organism: Mucilaginibacter pocheonensis (assembly GCF_031456535.1). Classification (NCBI taxonomy): domain Bacteria; kingdom Pseudomonadati; phylum Bacteroidota; class Sphingobacteriia; order Sphingobacteriales; family Sphingobacteriaceae; genus Mucilaginibacter; species Mucilaginibacter pocheonensis. The sequence continues at coordinate 723,133 of NZ_JAVDUU010000004.1, read as the reverse complement.
TGTGCTTTGATGATAGTTTGGTAGTAAACATCGGAATACACAATCTTGACGAAATTAAATCATCAGGAGCTGTTGACGTTTCATCAACTGGAAAAATAACAGTCGGCGACCTTGATATTCACTTGTCAGGAGCGTCAAAAGTTAACCTTGATGTAAATGCTGCTAACGTAAAAAGTGAGGGCAGTGGCGTAAGTGAGCTAAATTTAACCGGTCAGGCAACATCGCATAATGTTAAGTTTAGCGGCGTTGGCAAGCTCAATGCTTTTAATTTTGTCGTTAGCGAGTATAACATCAGTTCGTCAGGCGCCAGCCACTGCAAGATCAATGTTTTAAAAACGCTAAATGTGCACTCTACCGGTGCCTCAGATATTCAATATAAGGGCTCGCCTTCAACCGTGAATAATGACAAAACAGGAGCGTCGCATATAGAAAAGGTGGATTAATTAAATTTTGCCATGAAATACGAGCAGGGTATAATCCCTGCTTTTTTTTGCTCTTTACAGCCATTCTGGGAGCCGTCGCGAGAGAGCAAAGCAGCTTGTCTTTTAAACTGCATTGAAAACGGTTTGTGAAATACAAAATCAATGTAAACCTAAGCTTAAATTCAAAATAAATTCATACTTTTGCGCCTCGAAATTTGTATAGTCCGGATTGATTTTCAGGCTACGTTTCAAAGGATTAAATTAAATTACCCGGTAAAAAGATGAATATTACACAGGAAAAAGTAGACGCCCTGAATGCAGTTGTTAAAATCAACATAAACCCTGAAGATTACCAGCCACGTGTTGATAAAGCCATAAAAGAGAACGCAAAAAAAGCTAAACTGCCAGGCTTTCGTCCCGGAATGGTACCGGCATCACATATAAAAAAAATGTATGGTAAAAGTATTTTGGTTGATGAGATCAATAACTTGTTATCAGACAGTTTAAATAAATACATTGACGAGCAAAAACTGGAAGTATTGGGTCAGCCGCTGCCAAAGCTTGATGACGACAAGGAATACAACTGGGATTTTAACGATAATTTTGAGTTTAACTACGAACTTGGTCTGGCGCCGGAATTCAATATTGATTTTTCGTCGAAAGATAAAGTTACCCAATATGTGATTAAAGTTGATGACGAAACATTGGCTTCACGTATCAAAAACATTCGCCGTAGCTATGGCAAAATGACAAATCCTGACGTATCGGCAGATGATGACGTTCTTTATGCGGAATTAGTTCAGCTTTCGCCTGATGGTTCTGTTTTTGATGGTGGCATAAGCAATACAGCATCGGTTCGTTTAGACCAGATCAAGGATGAAAAGATAAAAAAATCGTTGATCGGCCTTAAAAAGGATGATGTAGTAACGTTTGATATTCAGAAAGCTTTTGATAACGATGCGCCGAAGGTTGCGGGTTTGTTAAAAATTGAAGAAGATGAGGCGGCTGAGTTAAAATCAAAGTTCCAGTTAACGGTTAAAAACGTTAACCGTTTGGAAGAAAGTGATTTGAACCAGGAGTTCTTTGACAAATTATTTGGTGAAGGTACAGTAACTACCGAAGCGGAATTTACAGCTAAAATTACCGAGGAAATTGAAACCATGATGGTTCAGGATTCGGAGCGTAAATTACAGGACGATATATACAAACTAAGTGTTGCCAAGGTTGATTTTAATTTGCCTGATGAGTTTTTGAAACGCTGGTTAAAAGCCACTAATGAAAAACTTACTGATGTGGAACTGGAAGGCGGTTACAACGATTTTGCTACAAACCTGAAATGGACTCTGATTGAGAACAGGATCATTAAGGACAACAAGATCGAAATTAAATACGAAGAGGTTTTTGAACTGGCTAAGGTGCGTTTGGATCAGCAATTCAGAATGTACAGCCCGCAGCCTATCCCTGAAGAGCAGTTAGGCCAGTACACTGTACAATACCTGCAAAACAAAGAGAATGCTAACAAAATATTTGAAGAAGTAAAAGCATTAAGGGTATTTGATTTTATTAAAGGCGTAATAACCATAGATAAAGAAGATATCCTGTTTACCGATTTCAATAAATTGGTTTCGGAAAAATAAGATACTTTTTAAACATATATTTTACCAAAAGCAACTCACAAGGTTGCTTTTGCTGTATAAACAGTACCCGTTTAAAAGAGAAGTCGTGCGGTATCCAGAGAGTTTACCTGCTGATGAGGTGCTGAAACAAGCCAGGCATGATATTTTAATTTTAGCTGAAGCACCTTCACCATCAAAATAATTTTTACTTTACACAAACTATCTTTTTAAAATTGTATTCAACTAAAAACTATATTTAACGCAAGTAATATCTTGCATCTAAAAAACAACATAACAAAAACCATGAGTAGTAACATCGATAAAAACGAATTCAGAAAATATGCTGTTAAGCACCATCGTATTAACAGTCTTTACGTAGATAAATTTATAGCCGGTGTTGAAAGAAACACTACCACTCCAAGCGGCATTTTTGCGCCAACCGGCATGACTCCCTATATCATTGAGGAACGCCAGTTAAACGTAGCCCAAATGGACGTGTTTTCGCGCCTGATGATGGACCGCATCATTTTCCTTGGCGATGCCATCTATGAAAATATTGCAAACATTATCCAGGCACAATTGCTGTTCCTGCAATCAGCGGATAGCAAACGCGACATCCAGATCTATATCAATTCACCGGGCGGATCTGTTTATGCAGGCTTAGGTATTTATGATACCATGCAATTTATATCAAATGATGTAGCTACTATTTGTACAGGTATGGCCGCTTCAATGGCCGCAGTATTATTATGCGCGGGTACCGAAGGTAAAAGGGCGGCATTACCTCATGCAAGGGTAATGATACACCAACCATCAGGCGGTGCGCAGGGCCAGCAATCGGATATTGAGATCACTTACCATGAGATCACTAAACTGAAAAAAGAATTATACCAGATCATTGCTGATCACAGCGGCGCGTCATTTGAAAAAGTTTGGGATGCATCAGACCGTGACCATTGGATGATAGCTGAAGAAGCTAAAGAATTTGGTATGGTTGACGAGATATTAAGAGGCAGTAAAGGTAAAAAATAAATTGCCGGCGATGGGGGACGGAGTGTTGGATTTTGAGTAGTAGTGATAGTGTAATGGCTGTTCGTTCCAACTCAAAACCCAATACTCAAAACTCATTACTTTTTTTTATCATACTAATTAGTTAATTTTGGGTTACAAACAAATCAGATGAATAAAAGCAGTAAGGAAATCAGGTGTTCATTTTGCGGTGCAGGTAAACAGGATTCCCTGATGTTAATTGCGGGTCTTGACGCGCACATTTGTGATAAATGCGTTAACCAGGCTAACGAAATATTGGCTGAGGAGTTAAAGGTGCGTAAAGTTAAAGCCTCGCCATCGGCACCGGCTTTACTTAAACCGGCTGAAATAAAAGGTCACCTTGATCAATATGTTATAGGTCAGGACGACGCTAAAAAAATTCTGTCGGTAGCGGTATATAACCACTATAAACGCTTAAACCAGCGTGTTGATAAGGACGAAGTAGAGATCGAAAAGTCAAATATCATCATGGTTGGCGAAACCGGTACCGGGAAAACCCTGCTTGCAAAAACCATGGCCAAAATACTAAATGTACCGTTTTGTATTTGTGATGCTACCGTATTGACCGAAGCCGGTTATGTAGGGGAGGATGTAGAAAGCATACTTACCCGTTTGTTGCAATCAGCAGATTATGATGTAACGCTTGCCGAAAAAGGTATTGTTTATATTGACGAGGTTGATAAAATAGCCCGTAAAAGCGATAATGCCTCTATTACACGGGATGTATCGGGCGAAGGGGTGCAACAGGCATTGCTAAAAATACTGGAGGGCACCATGGTGAATGTACCACCGCAAGGGGGCCGTAAGCATCCTGATCAAAAGATGATCACTGTAAATACCAGCAACATATTATTTATATGTGGTGGCGCTTTTGACGGTATTGACCGTAAAATAGCAAACCGCCTGCGCACGCAAACAGTTGGTTATAAACTTAAACGTGATGACGGAGAGGTCGACCTTAAAAACCTCTATAAATACATTACTCCGCAGGATCTGAAATCATTTGGACTGATACCTGAGTTGATAGGCCGTTTGCCCGTACTTACCTATTTAAATCCGCTTGACAGGGCTGCATTGCGTAATATTTTAACCGAACCAAAAAACTCCTTGTTAAAGCAGTATAAAAAGCTGTTTGAATATGAAGGCGTAAAGCTTGACTTTGATGACGAGGTGTTGGAGTTTATTGTTGATAAAGCAATGGAGTTTAAGCTTGGGGCGAGGGGGTTACGTTCCATATGCGAGGCTATAATGATTGATGCCATGTTTGAATTCCCATCTAAAAAGGATGTGAAGCGCTTGCAGGTAACTTTGGATTATGCCCACGAAAAATTTGAAAAATCGGATTTAAAAAAATTAAAAGTAGCTTAACAATTTGATATAGTTAAGTAATTATATTTATTAAAATAATACAGACCCTGGTGAAACGCCGGGGTTTGTTGTATAAACAGGTTTGCAGCAGGCCGTTTTGTAGTTTGCATCAATTACAAGGGTTTAAGGAGGCAATTGCCAACTCAATACGACCGCCCGCTGAAAATCACTAACTGAAAGAATATGAATGAAGAATTGAACATTAAAAAGGATCCTACCGCGGCCCCGGTAGTAAAAGAAGTGCATACCCCTATAAAATCTGGTCTTAAAACAAAAGAAGCCATCGTAGCCAACTGGTTACCACGATACACAGGCCGGCCATTGGAAGCTTTTGGTGAATACATTATACTCACTAACTTTTCAAAATATATACAGTTGTTTTCGCAATGGAACGGAGACGCCCCCATTATGGGTATAGATAAGCCAATGCAAAGTGTTACAGCAAACGGCATTACCATTATCAATTTTGGTATGGGAAGCTCGGTAGCGGCAACGGTAATGGATCTGCTTACCGCTATACACCCAAAAGCGGTTATATTTTTAGGTAAGTGCGGCGGTCTTAAAAAGAAGAATAACGTAGGCGATCTGATATTGCCAATAGCCGCAATACGCGGCGAAGGTACATCGAATGATTATCTGCCGCCCGAAGTACCGGCCCTGCCTTCATTTGCTTTACAAAAGGCCATATCAACTACTATACGTGATTATTCACGCGATTATTGGACAGGTACCTGCTACACCACAAACCGCAGGGTTTGGGAGCATGACAAAGCATTTAAGAAATACCTTAAAGATTTGCGGGCTATGGCTGTAGACATGGAAACCGCCACCATTTTTACAACTGGTTTCGCCAATAAAATACCTACAGGCGCTTTATTGCTGGTATCTGACCAACCCATGATCCCTGAAGGCGTAAAAACGGCCGAGAGCGATTCATCAGTAACTGAGCAGTTTGTAGAAACGCACCTGCATATAGGTATTGAATCATTAAAGCAGTTAATTAATAACGGGTTAACGGTTAAGCACCTTAAATTTTAAGGCTGCTCAATTGCCCAATCTAACTTAATTTAAAATATATCGCTTAAGAAAGTTAATTTTGAGGTATTGCCTGGCTATGTATATCAGGTTAGTAGATATTTAAATTATGTGGTATAACAATATATTGGAAACCATTGGTCATACACCCATGGTTAAATTAAACAAGGTTACCAAAGACATTCCCGCTACTGTTTTGGCTAAGATAGAGACTACTAATCCCGGAAACTCTATCAAGGACCGCATGGCCCTTAAAATGATAGAGGATGCCGAAAAAAATGGTAAGCTTAAACCAGGGGGTACTATAATTGAAGGTACATCGGGTAATACAGGCATGGGCCTGGCCATTGCAGCGGTTATTAAAGGTTATAAATGTATTTTTACCAGTACTGATAAACAGTCAAAGGAAAAATTTGATGCCCTGCGTGCTTTTGGTGCTGAAGTAATTGTGTGCCCTACCAATGTTGAGCCCGAAGACCCACGTTCATACTACTCTGTTTCCTCACGTTTAGAGGCCGAGGTGCCTAATTCATGGAAACCTAACCAGTACGATAACTTATCAAACTCGCAGGCACATTATGAACAAACCGGTCCCGAAATTTGGGAGCAAACCGAGGGTAAGATCACTCACCTGGTAGTGGGCGTAGGCACAGGAGGTACCATATCAGGTACAGCCCGCTATTTAAAAGAGAAAAATCCAGACATACAGGTATTGGGCATTGATACTTACGGTTCTGTATTTAAAAAATATAAGGAAACCGGTATTATGGATAAAAACGAGATCTATCCGTACATTACCGAAGGTATCGGCGAAGATTTTTTACCACAGAACGTTGACTTTAGCCTGATAGACCATTTTGAAAAGGTGACCGATAAGGATGCCGCACTCATGACCCGTGAAATAGCGCGCAAGGAAGGGATCTTTGCTGGTAACTCTACCGGCTCGGCAGTGGCAGGTACCTTGCAAATGAAAGACAGGTTTAAAGAGGGCGACGTAGTAGTGATCATTTTTCCGGATCACGGAACCCGTTACCTGGGCAAAATGTATAACGATGACTGGCTGCGCGACCGCGGGTTTTTAAAGGACGGCAAACTGACCGCTGCGGATATCATCGGCAAAAAAGATTATCAGGAGATCATAACTATCGACTGCGAAAAAAGCGTATTGGAAGCTATTAACACTATCAAATCGCTCAATATATCACAAATACCGGTTACGCAAAAGGGTATGGTAATAGGCAAGATCACGGAAAGTGATATTCTTGATTCACTGATCGAGAATCCATCTATCAAGTCGCAGCCTATCAAAAATATAACCACCGCGCCGTTTCCCTTTGTTGATTTAAACACTTCTATCGACAAGATTTCGGCCATGATCAATAAAGATAATATCGCTGTACTGGTTGAAGATCAGGGCAAAATCGAGATCATCACGCAATACGATATTATTAACGCCATATCAGCTTAATTATCTGCATTAGGGGCAAAGTAATAAGATTTAGGGAGGGACAATGAGTAACAGGAACTGGTTATTGCCATATTATCCCAATAGAAATTCACTTTAAGATACATTCGCAATAAGAGCTGTGTTGATTGGAGTTATAAGATTTTGGTAAGCGAAAAATCTTAACTTTTCGCTTTTTACCTCTTCTACTCTTGTCTTTTTTTAGCCAGTTCCTTCATATACCGTTGCTGTAAAGCCGGTTGGGGATCAGTAATAAAGTAAATGCCGGTACCTTTTTCCCGGGCAAGAGGGTATTCAATTTCGCCCAGTTTTTTGTAAGAGCCTATCATTTTACCGGCAACAAACTGCCTGATATTTTCGCCGCCATTGTCATCTATATAGATCATGTATTTACAATTAAGGCTATCTGGCGCCCAAAGCGTAAAACTGCTGTTGAGCGATACCACGTCGGGATAATTAAACTGTTTACGATAATGGTGTAAAGCGCCTGCCTCGCCGTAATTGTCGGCATAAATAAGGGTTTGTTTTTGCTGCTCAGGCGTTAAGCTATTGTAAGCTTCACCTACTTTTCTGGCCAGTTCATCCCAGCCAAGCATGTCGGCATAATCCTGCGTAGTGGGATGTTGTTTTTGATCCTCCCAGGTGGTCGCAAATTTTAATGCCGGAATGTTTTTATTAGCAAAACGGAAAAAAGCCAGCGTTTGATTAAGCGACAAGAGGGGCAATACCAGCGGAAATAAAAGGAGGTTAGGTAGCACAAATAGCAAAATAGCAGCTGTGCGCAGGGCATATCCCTTTGCTTTTAACAACCGTTCAAAGCCAAAACCACCCGCCGCAAACAGCATAGGGTAAGCGCCAAACAGGTAGTAATTTTTGCCGTCCATTTCCAGTAAAAAAATGAATATCAGCACATAAGCGATGGCCAGAAACTGAAAATTACGCAGCCTGAACGAAAATATCAGGAACAGGAACCCTGTAAACCATACAAATAAAGCCACGCCGTGCACCAGCAGTTGTTGTTTAATAAAATCCGACGGGGTAATATAATTCAGCTGCTCCTCGCGCAGAGCTTTCATATGGCTTATTAAAGGCCAGTGATGCAGTATTTGCCATATTAGGTTTGGTAAGCATATTAAAAAAGCAACTACAGCGGCGCCCAAAATATGCTTGTTAAACAGCAGCTTGCGTTGTTTGCTGATGAGTATGCCAATGATCATTGCAAACGTAAAAAATGCCATGGTATACTTAGTAAGCATTCCAAGACCAACCGCCAGTCCAAGCCAGTATAAATACTTAACATCAGTAGTGTTCAGGTATTTAATTAAAAGCCAAACGGTTAATACCCACCAAAACTGATCAAACACCACCGGCTGAAAAAGGTAACCGCTTGCTGCAAATGCCGGCGAAAATATCAGCGCCAGGCAAGTTAAGGTAATGGCAAATCTGCGCCCGCCAAATTCAACGGTAATGAGCCCGGTGAACCAGATAATGAGTCCGCTAAATATGGTTGGGAAAATACGTGCAGCAAATAACGAATTGCCAAAAAAAGTAATTGATAATTTGGCCATTAAGGCAATAAACGGAGGGACTTCTTTATACCCCCAGTCCAGGTGATCAGCCAGAACAAGATGCAGGAATTCATCCCGGTGAAAACCAAAATGACTTATAGCGAATAAATTAAGAACAACTTTTACAAATACAAAAATCAGTATGAAGTAAACATAGGTAGACCTTCGGTTTTTGTATGACATTCTTTAGAAATAGGTTTTTAATTAAGCAAAAAGCTAAATGCAGAAAGTCTAAAGCTATAAAAAAAAGCCGAAGGCAAAAAGCCAAAGCGAAAACCTTTCTGCTTTTTGCCTTCGGCTTTGGCTTATATTCTGGTAATATCGGCGCCCAGTGCCTTCAGCCGGTCGTCAATGTGCTGGTAGCCACGTTCAATTTGCTCAATATTATAAATGGTCGACTTGCCCTGTGCCGATAAAGCGGCTATCAGCAATGATACACCAGCGCGAATATCAGGTGATGTCATGGATATACCGCGCAGCTGAACTTGTTTATCCAGACCGATAACTGTAGCGCGATGAGGGTCGCAAAGGATGATCTGGGCACCCATATCAAGCAGTTTATCAACAAAGAATAAACGGCTTTCAAACATTTTTTGATGAATAAGCACCGATCCTTTTGCCTGTATAGCCACCACCAGCACAATACTCAGCAAATCAGGAGTAAAGCCCGGCCAGGGAGCATCAGCAATGGTCATGATTGACCCATCTATAAAGGTTTCTATTTCGTAATGCGCCTGGGCGGGGATATAAATATCATCGCCGCGAAGCTCCAACTTGATGCCGAGGCGTTTAAATACATCGGGTATCATACCCAGCTCAGCGTATTTTACATCCTTAATAGTAATCTCTGACCCGGTCATGGCTGCAAGACCAATAAACGAGCCTATCTCTATCATGTCGGGCAGTAAACGGTGTTCCGTGCCGCCAAGTGAGGTTACACCCTCAATAGTTAAAAGATTTGAGCCTATGCCGCTTATTTTAGCACCCATGCGGTTCAGCATTTTGCACAATTGCTGCAGGTAAGGTTCGCAGGCGGCATTATAAATGGTAGTAATGCCTTTGGCCAAAACAGCTGCCATTACAATATTGGCTGTACCGGTTACCGAGGCCTCATCAAGCAGGATGTAGGTGCCTTTAAGGTTTGAGGCATCAACATTAAAAAAGCCATCGGCGGGGTTGTAGTTAAATTGGGCGCCGAGTTTTTCAAACCCCAGAAAATGCGTATCCAGGCGCCTGCGGCCGATTTTGTCGCCGCCCGGTTTTGGTATAGATGCTTTGCCGAAACGTGCCAGCAGTGGCCCTACAATCATGATAGACCCGCGTAAGCCGCCACCTTTTGACTTAAAGGTTTCTGACTGAAAAAAGTCCTGATCAATATCTTTGGCTGTGAAGCTATAGGTATCGGCCGCGGTTTTTTCAACTATTACGCCCATATCGCCCAGGAGCTCTATCAGTTTATTTACATCTTTTATATCAGGTATATTGCTTATCGTAACTTGCTGATCAGTTAATAATACCGCTGATATTACCTGTAAAGCCTCATTTTTTGCTCCCTGCGGAGTAATCTCGCCCTTTAGCGGTTTCCCGCCGTTTATCACAAATGCGTTAGTCATAGGAGTTTATAATTGATGGATCATGATTCATTTTTGTGTTTGCTTAGCCTGCAAATGCTGATGCTAAGTACCGGCAAAGATTATAAAATAAATGGACATTCTTAAGCAGTTCAAAAGTTGGCCGGCGTATTAGCGCGGTGTTAAAAAAATCATTAGCGCGATGATAATTGAATAAACTTTTTAAACCCACCTTTATAACAGGATACAGTTGATTTTATGGTATAAAACATGTGTAAAACAATCAAAAAGTATTTAAAAAGATATGATTTAACAATTTTTTAAAAAAAATGGGTACCCTCAGAAAGTTTTTTGGGTTTCTTATCATAAAAAAGCCCGGCTATCTTAAAAAGATAACCGGGCTGTAATGATACTATTTTGTGCTGGCGGGTTATTAACCCCGCAGGTCAATATTTTTTGGCGCCGCCATTATTACGGTTGCGGTTTTGATTATTGCTACGCTGGTTGTTATTGGTACGGCCGCCACCACCGCCGCGGTTGTTTTGGTTATTGTTGTTACGCCCGCGGTTGTTATTGTTGTTTTGATTATTGTTTGGCCTGAACTCAACGCGGTTAAGGTTAACGTTTTCTTCCAGCTTCAGTGTTCCGCCTGATAGGGCAAACAGGTCGGCAAGTATGCTTTCGTCGGCAACCGAATCTTTGTTCCATTGTACATAAGCCATCTTCATAAAATTGGCTATGGCCTGTACCATGTGGCGTTTACGGTCGGGATCATCAATGCTTTTTGCTTTTTCTATCATCAGCTCAATGGTTTTTCCATAGTGCTTATATTTAATGCGCTGATGCGGGTATCTTAAAGGTTGCGGCTTAAGGTGTATAGCCTCTGATGACGGCTTGGGATAAGGCGAATCAACATCGATCTGAAAGTCGGATATGATGTGCAGGTGATCCCATAGTTTATGTTTAAAATCGGCAACATCGCGCAAATGAGGGTTTAAAAAACCCATCAGGTCAATTACTACTTGCGCGTAGCGGTTGCGTTCTTCTTTGGTGGGCAGCGCGACAATATATTTTACCATATTTTGTACGTTGCGGCCATATTCAGACAGGATAAGTTTATTCCTGGTTGAGTTATAATCAAAATGTGCAGGCGTGTTTTGCTGAGCCATGTTATTGTATTGTTGTTAAGAAAAGTTTTAAGTTAGCCTGGCAAATTCCCTGTGAAAATAGGGCAAAAGAGGCTAAAATTGAATTGTTACTGTATTGTAGTAACGCAAATATAATGTAATAGTATCAATGTGCAAATTATTGCCACAAAAAGTTACAATGCCTGTGCAGTTCGTTCTTAATTAAATAAAACAGCTGCAAAGGACCAGTTGAAACATTTGAAGTAATTTGGATGTTGGTTTGACATTGCCGCAAATTGTTAATAGGTTTATTTTTATAGGCAGTGATCAAATTAATTACTCAAAATACGTTTATACCCTTGTGAAAGACAAACTAACCATAACTCATATCGACCTGTACCGTTTCAGTATCCCTATGGAGCCGTTTACCATTGCTACCGGAACTATGGACCACGCCCAGAATGTTTTTATAAGGGTACATACCGATGCCGGGTTTTACGGCGTGGGGGAGTGTTCGGCCTTCCCGATGATCGTGGGCGAAACGCAGGATACCTGCCTGGTAATGGGCCGTGAATTTGCCAGACTATGGAAAGGGCAGGATGCCCTTGATATTCCTGCCCGGCTACAGCAGCTGCATGATTTTACCGCAGGCAATACCACTATAAAAAGCGCCTTTGATATCGCCCTGTTTGACATCGCGGCTAAAAATGCCGGTTTGCCGTTGTACCGGTTTTTGGGCGGTGAAAGGCGCGAGGTTGAGTCAGACATTACCATAGGCATTGCCGGCCCGGCTACAATGGCCTTAAAGGCGCTTGATTTTAAAGCCTCAGGCGCTACTATATTGAAAGTGAAACTGGGTAAAAATGCGGTGGAAGATGTTGACCGTATTAAACAGATCAGGGAAGCGATTGGCAGCGACATGAAGATCCGTATTGATGCCAACCAGGGCTGGAGCTTTGACGAAGCGGTTTTTGCCCTGCAGGAATTGGGGCAGTATGATATTGAGTTTTGCGAACAACCCATGCGCACCTGGTATGACGACCGCCTGCCGCAGTTGATGCAGCTATCGCCTGTAAAAATTATGGCCGATGAAAGTGTGTACAATCATCATGACGCGCGCAAGCAGATCAATAGTGCTTTGTGCCATTATATAAATATCAAAATGTCAAAATCGGGAGGCATATGGGAGGCTAAAATGATACATGACGAGGCGGCAGCAAAAGGTATAGCCTGTATGATGGGCGGGATGCTGGAAAGCCGGATTGGCCTGAGCGCGAAACTACATTTTGTATACGCATGCCCCAATATTAAATTTTATGATATGGATACTTGTATGCTGGGCCACCTGCAGGATCCATGCATTGGTGGGGTAACTTATGAAGGGTACAAGCTAAACATAGCCGATGAGCCCGGTATAGGCGCCGATGCCGACGAGGTGTTTTTAGCCCAATGCGAACAGTACCGGATATAAAAAAACAGGCCGGTACTTTACCAGCCCATAATCAAGCTCACTTATACTTATAGCAGGGGTTTTCTTCTGTGCCTGTCGGTAATTTTTGCGGTTGCTTTTTTTTCCTGTTTTGCTGATTTCTGGTCGCGGATCTCCTTGGTTTCTGCTTCCTTTGATTTTACTTTTGTTTCCATAAGGGCAAATTTTATATATTAATAATACTGTTGGTTTTGTTAATTTGTTTTAATCAGAATGTTAAAAGATGTCATATTAATATCAGGAACCTAATTTAGCCCCGAAGTTGTGCCATAAAATGTTGCCAAATATTAGTTTGATAATAAGCCTATTTATATTCGTTTAACTTATATGTGTTCGTAACCTTTATGCTTTTACCATTCCCATAAAGCGGTTTTAATTAACAATTTGCCTATGGAATTTTTATGAATCAGCTTAGTGTAAGTTTTACATTATTAATAATATTAAAAAGTAACTATCTTGTTTATAGGTAAATATAAAAAACGGATGTGATATTGTTATAAATTTATTCAAAAATATATATTATTTGTTTTAGCCATTGTTGATCAGATTTTGAGCCGGTGTTTTAAAACTATTTTACAAAAAAAAACGGCCCGCACAGGGGCCGTTTTTTTATTGATCAACTTAAGCTGGTCCGGGATTTAAGCCGTTCCGGTTGATGGCGTAGCAGTCTTTATCCTTAGCTTAGTTCGGCAAAATATTTATGGAACAAAGGGATGGTTTCAATGCCTTTATAGTAGTTAAATATATCGTACTTTTCATTTGGCGAATGCAGCGCATCGCTGTCTAATCCAAAACCCATTAATACCGTTTTAAGGCCAAGTTCGGCTTCAAAAAGCGCTACAATAGGTATGCTGCCGCCGCCGCGGGTAGGTATGGGCTCTTTGCCAAATGATTCGGTAATGGCTTTTTGCGCCGCGCGGTAAGCTACACTGTCGGTTGGTGTTACGGCAGGTTCGCCACCATGGTGCGGGGTTACCTTAACTTTAACCGAGGCTGGTGCTATGCTTAAAAAGTGGTTGGTAAAAAGTTCGGTAATTTTATCAGAAGTTTGGTTGGGTACCAGGCGCATGGATATTTTGGCATGTGCTTTTGATGGCAGTACCGTTTTGGCGCCTTCGCCGGTGTATCCACCCCAAATGCCATTTACCTCAAGGGTAGGGCGGGTGCCTGTACGTTCAAATGTGGTATAGCCTTTTTCGCCCCATAGTTCATCAACTTCAAGGTCCTTTTTATACTCATCCTCATTATAAGGTGCATTATTAAGGGCGGTGCGCTCTGCGGGGGTAAGGTCTGTAACATCATCATAAAAGCCGGGGATGGCAATATGGTTGTTTTCGTCATGCAGGGAGGCTATCATTTTGGCCAGTATGGTGGCCGGGTTGGCTACGGCGCCGCCGTATACGCCCGAGTGCAAATCGCGGTTGGGGCCGGTTACCTCCACTTCAAGGTATGACAATCCGCGCAGGCCGGTCTCTAACGATGGGTGTTCCATGCTGATCATGGAGGTGTCTGATATCAGCACCACATCGGCCTTTAGCCTGGTTTTGTTCTCTTTTACAAAAATTGCCAGGTTTGATGATCCCACCTCTTCCTCGCCCTCAATCATAAATTTGATGTTGCAGGGCAGGGTGTTGGTTTGCACCATTAGTTCAAATGCTTTTACGTGCATGTAAAACTGTCCTTTGTCATCACAGGCGCCGCGGGCATAAATTTTGCCATCACGCACAGTTGGCTCAAAAGGAGGCGTTTTCCATAACTCCAGCGGATCTGGGGGCTGCACATCATAATGCCCATATACCAGTACCGTTGGTTTTGACGCGTCGATTATTTTTTCGCCGTATACTATAGGATATCCGGCGGTTGCACAAACCTCAACATTGTCGGCGCCGGCATCGCGCAGTTTCTGCGCTACATAGTCGGCTGTTTTTAAAACATCCGTTTTGTATTTAGGGTCGGCACTAACCGACGGGAAACGCAAAAGCTCAAATAACTCGTCGAGTAAACGTTGTTTGTTATCGTTTACATACTGTTTTATATGCTGCATATTTATCAATTTGCAGCAAATATATTGATGTTTATTGATTTTAGACAGCAAAGGCGATCATGCCGCTAAAGCACGAACCACGTAACTGTAAACTTATATGCTATATCAGGTATCAGTATCTTGTTACTTTCTCAGGTATCGGTATCTTGTTATTTACACACAGGGTTATCAAATTAAAGTGCTGTTATACCTTATATATATAACATCAAATGATCAACCCGTTAATGATCTTACTTTTTTATAACAAACCGTTAATTAATCGGCCGAACCCAGATCTGATTTTGGCATATCATGCATGGGTTTAGATGAAAAATTAGCGCTTTCTGTTTTCAGTTGAGTATCAACTTTATTTTCTTTTTTGCTCAGTGAAAAGGCGGTGATGCCTGAAGTTAATACAAGAGCAACTGCAATGATCAACTTTTTCATGATGTTGTTATTTAAATTTTTTTTTTCTGTAACTATCAATTATGCGGCAAAGTCAGCAGAACCTAAATCTCTTTTTGGACCAGATACAGCATCAGCAGAACCCAAGTCTCTTTTTGGACCAGACACGGCAGCAAAGTCGGCAGAACCTAAATCTCTTTTTGGACCAGATACGGCAGCAAAGTCAGCAGAACCTAAATCTCTTTTTGGACCAGACACGGCATCAGCAGAACCCAAGTCTCTTTTTGGACCAGACACGGCAGCAAAGTCAGCAGAACCTAAGTCTCTTTTTGGACCAGATACAGCGGCGAAATCAGCAGAACCTAAGTCTCTTTTAGGACCAGATACAGCAGCAAAGTCAGCAGAACCTAAATCTCTTTTTGGACCAGACACGGCATCAGCAGAACCTAAGTCTCTTTTAGGACCAGATACGGCAGCAAAGTCAGCAGAACCTAAATCTCTTTTTGGACCAGATACGGCAGCGAAATCAGCAGAACCTAAATCTCTTTTTGGACCAGATACAGCAGCAAAGTCAGCAGAACCTAAGTCTCTTTTAGGACCAGATACGGCAGCAAAGTCAGCAGAACCTAAATCTCTTTTTGGACCAGATACGGCAGCGAAATCAGCAGAACCTAAATCTCTTTTTGGACCAGATACAGCAGCAAAGTCAGCAGAACCTAAGTCTCTTTTTGGACCAGATACAGCAGCGAAATCAGCAGAACCTAAGTCTCTTTTAGGACCAGATACGGCAGCAAAGTCAGCAGAACCTAAATCTCTTTTTGGACCAGATACAGCGGCGAAATCAGCAGAACCTAAATCTCTTTTTGGACCAGATACAGCAGCAAAGTCAGCAGAACCTAAGTCTCTTTTTGGACCAGATACAGCGGCGAAATCAGCAGAACCTAAGTCTCTTTTAGGACCAGATACGGCAGCAAAGTCAGCAGAACCTAAATCTCTTTTTGGACCAGATACAGCAGCGAAATCAGCAGAACCTAAATCTCTTTTTGGACCAGATACAGCGGCAAAGTCAGCAGAGCCTAAATCTCTTTTTGGACCAGATACGGCAGCAAAGTCAGCAGAACCTAAGTCTCTTTTAGGACCAGATACGGCAGCAAAGTCGGCAGAACCTAAATCTCTTTTTGGACCAGATACAGCGGCGAAATCAGCAGAACCTAAATCTCTTTTTGGACCAGATACAGCAGCGAAATCAGCAGAACCTAAATCTCTTTTTGGACCAGATACAGCAGCGAAATCAGCAGAACCTAAATCTCTTTTTGGACCAGATACAGCAGCAAAGTCAGCAGAACCTAAGTCTCTTTTAGGACCAGACACGGCAGCAAAGTCAGCAGAACCTAAGTCTCTTTTAGGACCAGATACAGCAGCGAAATCAGCAGAACCTAAGTCTCTTTTAGGACCAGACACGGCATCAGCAGAACCCAAATCTCTTTTTGGACCAGACTTAACAGTTGTTTTGCCACCATCTGGAGTTGTTGCGGTTGAAATGTTAGCTACTGAAGTTAAGAAAGTGCTTAATGCTAAAGCTGCTATGATTGTTGATTTTTTCATGATGTTATAAATAAATTTTGTAGGGATAAATATTTTGTTGTTTATGAATGTTTCTAATTGGTTGCGGGTTTAGTCGGCACTGCCTAAATCTCTTTTCGGGCCATAGGTTTCAAAACTTATGGTAGCCACTTCTGGCTTTACATTTTCTTTTTTGCAGGCTACTATACCTGTACCTAAAGCAATAATTGTTAATGCGATAAATTTTTTCATGTTCCCTTTTGATTTAAGCGTTTTGTTAATCATGTTTTATAAGATCAGTCTGCACTGCCCAGATCTCTTTTAAATCCGTTGATGAATGAATGCACATCGGCAAGGTCATTATGTACGTTTGCTTTTTTGCAAGATGAAACTGTGCCGGTGAAAAGGACAGCTAATGCGATGATGATCAATTTTTTCATGATGTTATTTTTTATGCCTGTTAAGATTTTTGAGAGATCAGTCGGCGCTGCCTAAGTCTCTTTTAAACGCTGATGCTATTTTGTTAAAACTTACCTGCTGTAATTCTGCAGTATTCTTTTTTGAAGAAGATGATGACGATGATGAAAGTACTCCTGTGCTTACTACAAGTAATACCAATAAAATGCTTCTTTTCATGATGGTTAATATTTGCGTTATTATTTTACTCGGTTAACTATTATTTAATAATATTGTAATTTATATTCAATAGGAAATTATTCAGTTTTCCTGCTTTTGCTTTTTATGGCTTCTAATTGCAATTTTTACACTTTTTTGTATAAAAAGCGGACAATTGGTATGAAAAGTGTATACTAAATTGTTCGTTTTATTAATAACATTATCAGTGGATATTCTGTACTTTTAGACCCAATATTTGTGTTCGTTAAACAAAAAATCACTTAAATTTTCAATTATCTGACAGTATCATAGTTCACACATAGCTTATTTAATATTTTATACTGCGTTATTTGTAGTATAAAGGGCTATTTCTATGTCTTATAAGTATTATTCATAAAAAATAATACTTAATAAACCATTGTATATCAATCAATTAATTATACAAATATAAGTATTTATTTTATTTTATTAACAAAAAAAATAAAATAATTTTCAACAACCTTTTTGTTCGTATTATTAGCTATATTTCAGCAGAATTCATAACTTTCACGCTAATTGATCGTAAAAGTGCTCTAATGAGAAAAACCTATACATTTTTATTGTTTTTTTTTGTAACACTTACCGTATATGCGAGGGATATTAGTGACGTAGCGGCAAGGGATACAAACGAAGTAATAAATTTAAATAGTCACGCTTATTCAAACAGGCTGACCGATCCTAAACAAACCGTTGAGGATGCGACCAAAGCGCTGACGCTGGCCACCAAACTCAACTATATGGATGGCATTGCGGAGTCATATCGTGTTATAGGCATTGGAAAATATTACCTTGACCAGCCCGAAAAGGCTATTGATAATTACCTTAACTCGCTGGCTTATTTTGGTAAAGCCAACAATTTGAGGGGCGAGGCCAAAGTTTATAACAATATAGGGGTGCTATTTCGTGACCATGACTATGACCGTTCATTGGTTTACCTGAACAAATCATTGGTGATAGCTCAAAAAATAGGCGACGATAAGCTGATAGCTGCTTCATACCTGAATATAGGGAACACCTACAACCGCAAAAACAACTTTTATCAGGCGCTTAATTATTATGATAAAAGTTACCACCTGTTTAGTAAACTAAAGGATTCGGTGAATTTGATACAGTGCCTGTTAAACAGGGGTGTTATATTTTATAAGCTAAAGGATTATGATAAGGCGCTGGGGTTATTGCTTGAGGCCAATAAGGGGGCAAAGTCAAGAGACCTGAATGAATCTGTAGCCAGTATTGACCTTACGCTGGCGTCTTTATACATGGCGCAGCGGAAATTTGACGAGGCCGAAAAAATGGTGCAGGAAGGTACCGCTTACACACAGCTTGTGCGCGACCCAAAACTCGAATATGACTACAAATACACCACTTATGAGCTGGAGGTTAACAGAAAGAACTTTGAAAACGCGCTGATATCATTAAGGGAAATATATAAGATTGACAGCGCCACGTATAAAACAAATGTATCGGTACAGATGAACCTGGTTGAAGCCAAGCGCAAACAGGAAGAGCAACTTAAAGAAAATGAGCGTATTGCGGAGCGGCAGGCTTATGACCGATCAAGGTTTTGGGCGGTATGTACCGTAGCGGGTTTGTTGCTGGTGGTTATTGGCCTGTTGGTTGGTAATGTAAAACGTAAAGCAAAAACCAATGCCCAGCTTACCATGCTTAACGGCGAGGTTTTAAGGCAAAAGGATAACCTTGACCGTATAAACCATCATTTGGAAGAGATAATTGATGAACGTACCAAGGATTTGCAGATAAAAAACAAAAAGCTTTCTGAGCACTCGTCCTACCTGTCGCACCAGATCAGGGGGCCAATCGCTACGCTGCGGGGCTTGATAAATCTTGAAAAGGAAGGCCTTGTTAACCAGCAGGAATGTATTGATATGATGGATAAATGCGTTTCAGAGATCGACGAAAAAATAATTGAAATGAGCGATATGCTGCATAATCCGTCACAAGGCGGCAATGCCTGAGCCGCCGGTCTTCTTTTTTCCCTTAATTCAGATTAAAAGCCCTGGGCCAGGTAGAGTGGATCTGGGCCTCAAAAAGCCCCAGGTAAATACAGTACCACGATATCATCTGTAAAATGAGCAGCTGCCGGTGCTTATCATAACCCTCTGTTTCAAAGGCAATGGTTTCTTCGCCTGCTGTAACAAAGAACCTGACTTCGCCATGTCTTGGTTTAAATCTTGATTGTAAAAGGTCAAAGGCCTTAACCTTAAGTTTGCTCTTAGGGTCATGGATGGTACCATCTTTCAAGTCCTGATTTTTTGTGATAGATATAAGATAATTTGACATACATTCTCCTGGTTGCCCTGTAAAATGTATAATCCGCAATTTTTACTCCAAACTTTTATCAATACCAATAAAGCACGCTTATTTGCGTGCTTTATTTTGTATTTATCCCGAAAATTTACTGTAGTTAAAGATATTTAACCTGTATGTAATAAGAGCCGATGGGATACGCCGGACTTGTGTAGCAATAAATATATTTTACCTGGGTAACTGTAAGGTTTACAGAACACATGTAACAACAAACTATAGCGCTAAGATGCTTTTATTGCGCAATTCTTCGTAAAGCAATATCACTTTGCGTTGAAGGTTTGATATCTCTGATTCGCGGTCAACAAGTTTCTTTTGAGCGATACTTAAGTTTGATGGCGTAAGGTCAATTTCTTCTGAATCGAGGGCCAGCATTTGTGCCACATTTATTTCAAAAATATTTGCAATTTGTTCCAGGCGCGACAGGTTAATATCGGTTACCCCGGTTTCAATTTTTGAAAAAGCAGGAATAGATATACCTAAACGGTTTGCTACGTCCTCCTGGCTCCATCCGTGCTGGTGACGCAGGGCCCTGATATTCTTTCCTACAGATTTGTTTGTTTTCTTTTTAGTATTATCGCTCATGTCAATGTTTCCTCTCAATTAAGTAAGGAAACACGTCCAAATGGTATGCCATCAATAATTCCCCTTAAACGATACCCATTTTGGGGTATTTTTAAGGGGAATTATAAAAAAGCGGGGAAAAAATTACACAAAAATGGGGTTTAACTCTTAGTTTATATTGTTTATTATGTAAAGTTTCGCGAATTTGAGCAGCAGTTGCTTCTGGCCAATCTCTTTAAAAAATATGGTGGCCTTAATATCCGGCTTATTGCCTTCAAGGTTTAATACCTTGCCAAAACCAAACCGTTCATGTTCAACCTCCATGCCTACTTGCAGGTTTGATGTATCAGATGGCTTAAAATTAGCCGAGGGTATATGCGCCTTAGCCAGTATAGATGTAGTTTTTACGGGTGCCGACGTGGCCGGCTTTGGCTTTGAAAACGCGTCGGCCTGTTTGCCGCCGCTCCAGGCTTTACGGTCATCATCAAAAAACGGGTTATTGCTGGTTGATGGTTTGGCGCTGTAATCAAGTTCCAGGTATTTGGCATCTATTTCGTCAAGAAAACGGCTGGGTTCGCAGCTGATGAGCGTACCAAACTTAAACCTCGAAGTAGCATAGCTAATGGTGAGCTTGGTTTCGGCACGGGTTACCGCCACATAAAATAAACGGCGTTCCTCTTCCAGGTCGCTGCGCGAGTTGAGCGACATTTGAGAAGGGAACAGGTTTTCTTCCAGCCCAACCACGTACACCTGCGGAAACTCCAGCCCCTTGGAGGAGTGTATGGTCATTAACGATACC
Organism: Mucilaginibacter pocheonensis; assembly: GCF_031456535.1. NCBI lineage: Bacteria > Pseudomonadati > Bacteroidota > Sphingobacteriia > Sphingobacteriales > Sphingobacteriaceae > Mucilaginibacter > Mucilaginibacter pocheonensis. The sequence goes on along the minus strand of NZ_JAVDUU010000004.1, from coordinate 702,089 downwards.
GTATCGGCATCGGGGTTCTTATCATTGTCATCATTGGTAAGCAAGGCAATATCCTGCATAAAAATATCCAGGCCTTTTTCTTCAATATCCTCTCTTTCTGAAAACTCCTTGATCCCGTTCAGCAGCTCCTGTATGTTTTCATGCCGGTTTATTCCTTCAACAGATTTATCTTCATACAGGTCCTTCAGCAGGCCCGAGTGCTGCGCTATATAAACGGCCGATTCATAGGCTGTTTTTGTTTTTGACAGCACCTGGAAACTCTGTATCATGGTGGCAAACGTGCCAACTGCTGCCGATGTGCGCCCGTCCAGGTATTTTGACGGCTCAAGGATTACTTCCCACAGGCTTATCTGGTTTTGGTCGGCACTAACAATAATCCGGTCAACCGTGGTATCGCCAATCCCTCTGCGCGGGTAATTGATAATGCGTTTCAGTGCTTCCTCATCATTAGGGTTAAAGGTGAGCCTGAAATAAGCTATCAGGTCCTTGATCTCCTTACGTTGATAAAAGGACAAGCCGCCATATATTTTATAAGGGATACCCAGTTTACGCAGGGCTTCCTCCATAGAGCGCGACTGTGCGTTGGTACGGTACAGTATGGCAAAGTCATGCCATTTGCGGCCTTTTAAACTACGGTCCTGCATAATGGTTTCGGCTACCATTTTGCCTTCCTCGTTGTCGCTAAAGGCGCGCATTACCTTTATTTTATCGCCAGCTTCTTTTTCAGAGAAAACATTCTTTTTAAGCTGCTCTTTATTATTGCTGATGATGCTGTTGGCAACATGCACAATGTTTTGTGTTGAACGATAGTTTTGCTCCAGTTTAAATACTTTTAAATCGGGGTAATCCTTTTCAAAGTTTAAAATGTTCTGGATGTTTGCCCCGCGAAAAGCGTAAATACTTTGGGCATCGTCGCCTACCACACATAAATTTTCATTTACGGCAGCAAGTTTTTTTACAATAAGGTATTGCGAAAAGTTGGTATCCTGATACTCATCAACCATCAGGTATTTAAACTTATGCTGGTATTTGTTTAGTACCTCGGGATGTAGTTTCAACAGTTCGTTAGTTTTATACAGCAGGTCGTCAAAATCCATAGCGCCGGCCCGGTAGCAGCGTGTGGCGTAATTTTGATATATAAGGCCCATCTGGCCCCGGCCGCTCGAAAAATCGTCGGCTTGTATCTGCTCGTTTTTCTGGTATTCCTGCCATGATATCAGGTTGTTTTTTGAGGCCGATATGCGGTTGAGCACAAAGTTTACGCTATATAGCTTATCGTCAAGGTTCATTTCTTTTAAAATGGCCCTTATTACGCTCTTGCTGTCGTCGGTATCATAAATGGTAAAGTTGCTGGGATAACCAATTTTTTCGGCTTCCACACGCAGCAATTTGGCAAATACCGAGTGAAAGGTGCCCATCCATATATTTTTGGCCTCATTGCCAACTACGTGGGTAATACGCTCGCGCATTTCGCGGGCGGCCTTATTGGTAAAGGTTAGCACCAGTATATTAAAGGAATCTACCCCTTTGCGTATCAGGTGCGCCACCCGGTAAGTAATAACCCTTGTTTTGCCCGATCCGGCACCGGCAATGATCATTACCGGTCCTTCGGTTTGTTCAACCGCTGCCCTTTGTTCGGGGTTTAAACCCTGTAAATAATCCAAAATCTTTTCCTCTTTTCTTGAAACAGCGAAATTAAGGTTTTGGGCCGAAAGCTGAAAGTAAGAAAGAGAACCGAAGGGTCGAAAAATACTAACAATGGGTGAAGAAGGTGGATAAGCCAGAAAGGGAAGATCAAAAAATCAGGTTTAAGTATATAGCTTTTTAGCTTTTTGATGAATACCTGGTGGAATGCCTGTTTGTTTTCTGTAAAACCAATCTCAGCTTTTGCCGTTCTGCTTTTACGTTTCACCTCATTTATATAACTTAGTAAAATGAAGTTTCTGAAATATTTACCAGCCGCGTTTTTGCTTATTGTTATGGTATCATGCAAACCTAAACCAAAAGCTACCGCCATACCTGTGGTGGGCTTTGTGGATGCCTTTGAAGATGCCACTATAGCACAGGCCCGTGCCGGGTTTACCGCGGCTTTAAAAAAAGAGGGCTTTAGCGAAGATAAAAAAACGGTACAGATAGAGTACCGCAATGCCCAGGGCAATATCCCTACACTCACCCAGATCGTCAATTACTTTGTATCTGAAAAGGTAGACCTGCTGGCGACATGTACTACTTTGGCCACGGTAACAGCTCTGCAAAATACCAAAACCATTCCCGTTTTTGCCATGGTGTCGCCCGTGCCTGAGCGCATGAAGGTTGTTGACGCTAATGGTAAGGCCCCGGCCAATCTTTTTGGCGCTCTTGAGGACCTGAATTATATTGATACCTCATTTTCCATAATTCCTAAGCTGCTTAAACCCAAAGGCGCAAAGCTGGTGATAGGCATGATCTATAATCAATCGGAGCCGCAATCGGCCGATGCGCTTAGCCGCATCAAATCATTGGCTGATAAACAAAACGTAACCGTTGTGGCTTTGCCCGTAAACTCTTCGGCCGATGCACAATTGGTTACTCAATCATTGCTCAGCAAGAACATAGATGCTTTTTTTGCCAATCCGGATAACACGGTATTTGCTTCTTTTGAAACTATACTAAAGAGCTGTGAACAAAAGAACGTTCCGATATTTACCAGCGAAGCAGGTTTGGTACAACGCGGGGCCGTAGCCGCTTTTGGCGCCGATATTTATCAATGGGGGTACCAGGCCGGTGAGCAGGCAGCATATTTTCTTAAAAACCATAAAACGGGTGGCTTAACACCCCAAATGGTAAAGATCAGGAAACGGGTATTTAACCCGGCTGCTGCCAAAAAGTATAATATTACAGTGCCGTCAGATTTCGAAGCTGTTAAATAAATGGATTTTTACCTTACCGCTTTATTACAGGGACTTTGCTTTTCGGCACTGGCATTGGGTATTTATATCTCCATGAAGATATTCAATATCCCCGATATTACCACTGATGGCAGCTATACCCTGGGTGGCGTGGTTACCGGTATTATGCTTACCCACCATCAGTCGCCATACCTTATTTTACCTGCGGTAATCATAGCGGGCGGCATTGCTGGGGCTTTAACCGGATTGATCCATACCAAGCTCAAAATAAACGCGCTGCTGGCGGGTATCCTGGTGATGACAGCGCTTTACTCCGTAAATCTTACCATACTGGGCAGGTCAAATGTGCCGCTTATTGGTGTGCCTTCATTGTTCTCGCTGGTGCAAGTAGTTACGGATGCCAACCAGAACACTTTTTGGATATTACTGGTATTTGTTGTTGTGATTACCTTTTTAATAGGGTACCTGCTCAAAACTGATTTCGGCATAGCCATGCGGGCAACCGGCAACAGCGAATCCATGATCAGGGCGTTGGGGGTAAATACCGATCGTATGAAAATTACCGGCCTTGCCCTGGCCAACGCGCTTACCGCCTTAAGCGGTTACCTGATTGTTCAGCTTCAGGGTTTTGCAGATATTAGTATGGGAATAGGTATAGTGATAGTGGGGCTGGGTTCTGTTATTATTGCCGAAACGCTGATCAACTGGTTTCGCATTACCCGGGTTTGGATCAGTTTGGTACTGGTACTTACCGGCGCCGTGATCTTTCAGCTGGTTTTAGCGCTTACTTTAGCCATAGGTGTTGATCCTAACATGCTTAAAATAGTAACCGCGGTTTTTGTATTGCTGATAGTAAGTTTACCCCGTTTATCATCTCTTAAAGCATCATGATAGTTATTAACGATGTTCATAAAATTTTTAACAGGGGTAAGGCCAACCAGGTAAACGCGGTTAACGGCATCAGTATTGACATTGTCGACAGCGAGTTCCTGGTGATCGTCGGTTCTAATGGTTCGGGCAAAACAACCTTGCTTAACCTGTTAGCCGGCAGCGTGTTCCCTGATCAGGGCAGTATCATTATTGATGGTAACGATGTAAGTAAACTACACGATTATCAACGCAGTCAGTGGATTGCGCGGGTTTTTCAGAACCCTATGAGCGGAACGGCATCTGATCTGAGTATATTGGATAATTTCAGACTGGCAGCCATACGCACCCGGGCTAAAGGCCTGTCCATTGGCATCAATGATCACTTTAAGCAGCAGGTAAAGGAAAAAATAGCTACGCTTGGCATGGGGCTTGAAAATAAGATAGAGCAGCCCATGGGTACACTCTCCGGCGGGCAGAGGCAGGCCTTAACTTTGCTGATGAGCGTGATGGACAGCTGCAAAGTATTGCTGCTTGACGAACCTACCGCCGCGCTCGACCCGCGCTCGGCAGATGTGGTAATGCGTACGGCCGATAAGCTGATAACTGATTTCAAACTGACCGCTATACTCATCACCCATAATTTAAAAGATGCTTACAACTATGGCTCGCGCATTATTCAGATGGGGGAGGGCCTGGTAACGAAAGATCTGGACAAAAAACAAAAAGCAGATTTAAAACAAAACGACTTGTTCGACTGGTTTAGCTAAAAGATGAGGAGGGATTTACGGGTTTTTAAAAACTTCGAAAATCGTTAATGACGTGTGGATATTTTGCTTCATTAAAATTAAAGTATAAAATTTCAATTGCCTGTTAAGTAATTTTTATAAATTGCCAGGGCGACATGATTAAATCCTTAACCCTGGTAATTTTTATAGTTCTTGCTGCATCGCTGTTTTGTACAGCGCATGTTCGTAAAGTTGAATTAACCCATAAAATAGTATCCGCAAAAACTTACTTATATCCGGATAGCATTTCGGCCGACAGTATCCTGCATTTTGCCCAATCTTTAATAGGTACGCGTTACCGTTCCAGGTCATCAAGCCCAATATTTGGCTTTGATTGCTCGGGATTTGTAAGTTATGTTTTTAAGAAATTTAATTTTAACGTACCCCGTTCTTCCCGTGATTTTATAGATGTTGGCAAAAAAATAAAACTGGAAGATGCCCGGCCCGGTGATATCATATTATTTACCGGTACTAAAAAGTATACCCATAAAATTGGACATGTAGGTATAGTATATTGTACCGGGAGCGACGAATTTAAATTCATTCATTCTACATCTGGTAAAGAACATGGCGTTACCATAACCAGCATGGATAAAACCTACAAACGCCGCTTTGTGCAGGTTATACGCTTGCTGATATAACTTATACCAACTGTCTGAACAACAAACAAAAGTCAGATTTTAACCAAAGTGATCTTTTTGATTGTTGGGGTTAAAAAATGGCAAAGTAATTGTATGGTATCAGTTCTATGAAAAACAATAATTTTGAAGCCATACTCGACGCTTACCAGTTAGTGAGCGGCGCGAAAATAAAAGGAAAAAAACAAGACGAAATTTTTGAACTGGGCACATATGATGCTTTAAAACGCGGGTACATCCTGTATCCCCTGGAGCACGGTGTTAAGTATGATGATTTCAGCGTGATCATATCTGAAAACGAATTAAAAAATAACTTTTTGATTGAAGGAGCTAAGGCAAATGCCGCCATTGCCGCTTAAGCGCATAACAAAAATGTATTCTAACATTACCAATTCAAATCATTAAAACTGATCTGGATTGGGTTTGTACACAGCATTTTGCAATTTCCTGCAATAAGTGTAAATTTGCAAAAAAATAAATGATGCTGTTCAATAATTCATTCTGCACAAAAAACGTAATGTGGCCCATGGTGGCCCGGCAGAAGGGTTATGCATCAATGATACTCTTCTCAAGTCCGGTTTAGCAAAAATTTTATTACGCGGACAGAATTATTACATCATTATTTATTAAGCATTAAGATTGCGCTAAGCGATCTGCAATACATTTTTGAAATTTATGGACACTTATTACACCATTGAAGAAAAATATTTGAAGGCCGTTGATGAGGTATCTTACGGAGAAACCCATAAAGGGTTGAACTTACTTAACGAGATCATCAGCATTGAACCTGAGTATGCCAGGGCTCACTATCAATTAGGCCTGATTTATTATTACAATATAAAGGATTACCAAACCGCGGGCTATCATTTTAAAACCTGTATGGAATTGGAGCCTGCATTTCCTGATAACTATACAGATTACCTGGATCTGCTTGTTTTTTTAAATATGGATAAGCTGGTAGCATCAGTATCGGTAAAAGCTTTAAATAACCCTGGTGTTGAGGCTGCCGATGTATACAATCTGTTGGGTTTGCACCATGAAAAGAACAGGCTTTGGACAAAAGCCCTTGAAGCTTATCAAAAGGCATTTTTAGCAGTGACCGAAAATGTAGTAAAGGATGATATTGAAAAGAGCCTGAAAAGGGTTCGTTCAAAAATGCAGCAAATCCAGGCATATGCCTATCATATTACGGAGTAAGCGCGTGGTGGGAGGGAGCCTCACCCAACCCTCTCCAAAGGAGAGGGCTTTTCCTTTGTACTCTGCAACATAGAACGGTAACCAGACGGATGTGTGCTTATTGATACTATAAAACAAACGGTGTCATTGCGCGGAGGACGATAATCAGACGTCATGGGTTTATTAGTACTATAAAACAAACACGTCGTTGCTGTAGAGCAATGACGTGTTTTATTATAAAACAAGAAAGCGGGCTTATGCCCGCTTTCTTGTTATCCTTATCCTTATCCTTATCCTTATCCTTATCCTTATCCTTATCCTTATCCTTATCCTTATCCTTATCCTTATCCTTATCCTTATCCTTATCCTTTATTTCTTATTATTCGCCCGCACTGTTTTTACCTGCGCTGGGGTAATGGCCGGGGCTTTGTTGCCAAAGCTATTGCGGACATAGGTCAGCACATCGGCAATTTCCTGGTCCTTTAAAAAATCATGCGAGGCCATGCTGTTGGAGTAGGTTTCGCCGTTGATCTCTACATCCTCGTTAAATCCGTTCAGTACAATTTTTATCAGCTTTGTTTTATCGCCTAAAACATAGGTGGTTTTAGCCAGCGGAGGGTTCATATGCGGCACGCCTAACCCATCAACCTGGTGGCACGATACACAATATTGGGCAAATACCTTTTGTCCGGCAGCTATTGATGCTTTTAAATGAACAGCGGTATGCCTCACCGGTGTTTTGGCCCTATGTTTGGTTTGTGCTTGTAAACTGTTGGTAAATAATATGACTGCTGCTACCAGCAGGGGGGCTTTTTTAAAGTCCATTGTTATTTTTTATAAGATATTTTGTAAATAGTTCCCTGGTTGTCATCAGTCACATAAAGTGACCCATCGGGGCCTTGTGCCAGTCCGCAGGGACGATGTTCGGCCCTGCCCGATGCTGTTTGGGCAGCCGTACCTGCAAAACCATCGGCAAATACTTCCCACTGGCCGGCAGGTTTGCCATCTTTAAACGGTTGAAAAACTACAAAGTAACCGGCCTGAGGTTCGGGGGCGCGGTTCCATGAGCCATGAAAAGCTATAAAAGCACCGTTCTTATACTTTTCAGGAAACTGGCTGCCTGTATAAAACAATAAGCCGTTGGGCGCCAGATGGCCCGGAAAAGCAACCACAGGGTCAATAGCATCCTGGCCGCCTTCTTTTTTGCCGTCACCGCCATACTCTGGCATCAACAGTTTTTTGTGTTGTTCCTGATCGTAGTACATGTAGGGCCATCCGGCGTTATCACCTTTTTTAATGGCGTACATACACTCCGCAGGTAAAATAGCCGATTGTTTAGTGTCAAAATATTGAGGGAACAGATCATGCAACTGGTCGCGGCCATGCTGCATTACAAACAGTTGATTGTTTTGCTGGTTCCAGTCAAAGCCAACAACATTGCGCAAGCCTGTAGCATAACGTACGCCATCGCCATAGTGCTGATTGAGCTTATCGGCTTTAAATTGCCAAATGCCGCCCGCCGAATCTAAAATAGGACAGCCTTTTTGACCCGGAGAACCCTTTTTACGATCCTCAACCTGGCACGCGTTTGAGTAAGCCCCAATATTTACATACAGGTTTCCATCATTATCAAGCGTAATGGCCTTTGCTTCGTGCTCACGACGGCTTAGCAAACCGGTAACAATTTTTTCGGGCTGGGCAGGGTTGATCACCTCATTTTGAGCATTCAGTTTAAAACGAAAAACCTCCTCATCAGACGATGCATACAAGTAGCCGTTTTTGACATATACGCCCGTTCCGCCAAAAGTGCCAAAGCCGGTTTTTACAGTGGCTTTGTCACCTTCCTGGTGCAAAAATAAAATGCCTTTACCATTTTTGGGCCTGCTTAACTTAACGTAAATATCACCCTGCGGCGTTACGGCTATTTCGCGCGTGCCACCCAGTTTATCAGCAATAACAGCAGCATTAAAACCTGCAGGCAACTTTAAACCGGCTCCGCCATCGGTGGTTGGTGTGGTAGTAGCGGTGGTGTCGTTATTATTATTTGAAGGTTCGTTGCTTTTACAGGCACTAAATAATATGAACCCTGTTATTGCTGCCATAGGCAGTAATAGAGAAAGTAATTTTCTGTTTTTCATGACAATCGATTAATGGGTTATCAAATTAAATAAATATACAGTGAATAAGAAAATCTGTTTTGTAGTAATGCTATGACAATTGCCTTATGCTAATAATTACTCCCTGTTTTATAGCTGTTTAAACAAGGATGGCGATAGTAATTAAACCATTGTGTTACCAGGCCGTCATAGTTATATAAATTTTAGAAATGATGAAGAAGTTAGCCATATTATCAACCATAGCAATAAGCGGATTGTTTTATACCAATTCCGTAAAAGCACAAGTATCCATACATCTTGGTATAAACATACCCGCACGTCCTGTTTACGTTCCGGCTCCGCGCCCTGTAGTGGTTGAAGAAGCTCCGGTATACGATGATGACGTTTCGTACGACGACGATTATTATTACCTGCCCGAGGTTGAGGCATATTACAGCGTGCCAAGGCATTGTTACTACTATAACGACGGTAATGCCTGGATAACCGCAGCTTACCTTCCCGGTGCATATCGCAACTATGACTGGCGCACTGCCGTAAGGTATGAAGTGCGTGCTTCCCGCCCTTATTTGCATCATGATGTTTATAGGTCAAGATGGGGTGGTTATGCCGGTGACCGCAGCAACTGGGGCCGTCGTTTTGAAAGCAGAAGCGGATACGCTTACCACAGCCGTGATTACCGTGGATGGAACAGGGAAAACTATGACCGTGGTAATTGGAACAGAAGAGATAACGACCGTGGCAACTGGAACAGAAGAGACAACGATCATGGTAACTGGAACAGAGGAAACAACGATCGCGGTAACTGGAACAGAGGAAATGACGACAGAAGGAATAATGACCGTGGCAACTGGAGCAACAGACGCTCAGATAACCGGGACCATGGCAACCATGGCAGCGAACGTTTTGCTCAAAACGGGTTTGGTATAAGACACTAAAGCAAAGGGTTAACAGCAGATATTAATATTCATTTCCCTACATATATTATGAAAAGATCGCCTGTTATGGGCGATCTTTTTTTGTCAAATTTTAAAGCTACAGCCATATTCTCAATTATTTTTATGAAGGCCTTAAATTTACTTTTTATTAATATGCATAACCATTTATACTGAAGAGGCTCTTTTCTGTTACCATTTATATCATATATTTGGATAAATAACACTAAGTATCTTGAAAAAGAAATTATCTATTATTGATATTGCTAACAGTCTGAACATATCTAAAACAACCGTTTCATTTATTTTAAATGGCCGGGCACGTGAAAAACGAATAAGTGAAGAATTGGTTGACCGCGTTCTAAAATATGTGAAAGAAGTGGGTTACAAACCAAACTCACTGGCCAAAAGCCTGCGAACGGGTAAATCAAATATTATTGGTTTGCTGGTGCAGGATATATCCAATAACTTTTTTGCCAGCATTGCCAGACAAATTGAAGATCGTGCATACAAGAACGGGTATAAGATAATTTACAGCAGCACCGATAACGATACGCAAAAAACACAGGAAATGATAGCCATGTTTCGCGACAGGCATGTTGACGGATATATCATTGTTCCGCCCGAGGGTATTGAAGAGGACATCAGCGCGCTGATTAAAGACGGCCTGCCGGTTGTATTGTTTGACAGGTACTTGCCTAATGTTAAAACCGATTATGTGGTGGTTGATAATTTGTTCAGTACCTACAATGCCACCCGTTACCTTATAGATAAAGGCCGTAAAAACATAGCCTTCATCACTTTTACTAACCAGCAAACACAAATGCTCGACAGGTTAGAGGGTTATAAAAAAGCGGTAGTTGAAAGCAAATTAAAAACCAACATTAAAGAAATTGATTTTTATCCGGAAGAAAAACTGATTGCCGAACCAATTTTAGCCTTTTTAAATGAGCATAAAGAAACCGACGCTATCCTGTTTGGTAATAATTATCTGGGTACCTGCGGCCTTAAAGTGATCAGGAAACTGGGTATAAAAGTGCCGGACCAACTGGCATTAATATCTTTTGATGATACGGTGGTTTTTGAACTATGTAATCCGCCGGTAACAGCTATCTCACAGCCCATTGATGATATTGCTGATCAAGTAATAACCATATTATTGAACAGGCTAAACTCCTCGGCCCAAAATGATCCAAAACAGCATATTACATTGCCAACTACATTAACTATCAGGGAATCAACCAATTAGTTTGAGGCGATTTATAAGCCTGATATTATTTTATCGGCCGGTTGAATGATGTCGCAATCTACCCCCTTATTTGTCTTTTTTATGCCTCACATCCTTTTGCGTTTTACTATAGTTTTGTTGTGGTAATCAACAAAATCGTAAAATAGCTTATGGAAACTTTACAGTTCACAAAAGAAATTAAAGCACCTGCCCAAAAAGTTTGGGACACACTATGGGGTGAAGACACTTATTCGCAATGGACGAGCTACTTTAATCCTAAAGGAAGCTCCTTTATGCAAAGTGATTGGAAAGTAGGCGGAAAAACACTTTTTATTGATAATAAAGGTAGCGGCATGGTAAGCACCATAAAAACCATGAACGAACCACATCAAATAGTGTTTGAGCATTTAGGAATGGTAATTGATGGCAAAGAAGATACTACCAGTGAAGAAGTAAAGAGCTGGGCCGGCTCATTAGAAGAATATCACCTTTCTGAAAGCGACGACATTACCACCCTAAAAGTTGCTGTACAAGCAGCAAAAGAATGGGAAGAGATGATGAACAATGGCTTTACCAAAGGCCTGGAAACAGTAAAGCAACTCTCAGAACAGTAAATTAACTTTTAAAAAGCAGAACCATGGAAAAGCCCGTATCAAAATCACTCGAAATCATTATTCCCGCATACCGTATGCATAGCCAAACGTTCAACAACATGCTGCATGGTGTTGAGGAAGCGGATGCACAAACACGCATTGAAAATAAAACTAACCATTTTACCTGGATGGTGGGAAACCTGGTTAACTGCCGTTATTGGCTGGCCGGTATTTTAGGTATTCCGGATAAAGACCCGAACGAAGCGCTGTTTAAGGAGGCAAAAGCGTTGGATATAAATGCCAAATACCCGACGCTGGATGAGTTAAAGAAAGAATGGCACAATATATCACCGGTGTTATACAAGAAGTTATTATCCATTGATGAGGCAGAGCTTGCCCAGGCATACCCTTTCGGAATGAATATTTCCTACGTAGAAGAGAACAAACTGAACATGGTAGGTATGTGCATAGATCGTGAAAGCTATCTTTTCGGTCAATTAGGTCTAATGCGGAAGGTGTTGGGTTATGATGCCGTAAAATATGATTTGAACGATAATTTAGACTATTAGCCTGCAGCTATACTGTGATTTGATTGAAGATAATCTGTTAATACCGAATTGTCACTCCCGTTGGCGAGGGAGCCAATTCTTTTCCGAAAAAACAAGGTAAAATCCGCATTTAAATAACGTGCAAATACGGTTACTATCACGCTAAATATTATATAATTTTATATATATTAAATAGCTACCGTGTGGGTTAACTATTCCATAAGTTGATACGTAAACCTACTGATATAAAAAGTGCTTTATGGAAGACGGACCTTGTTACCGGAATCAGATCTCGAATACTGAAAAAATAATAGCGGGGTTTATACTTTGCTTTTTTATACTATCAACGCTTACATTGATAATAGCTTTTTGGCCCGATAGGCTACCTTCAAGCGGTAAAATAGCAAGATATGAGTTTAAGCTATTTAACATGACCCTGTTGGATAGTGCCTGCATAAACCAAACAAACGCCGGAAAAGCCATTTACAAGCAACCAGCCGACACAACCAAGCGGGTAACAGCCGATACTTTAAAAAAAGATACTTCAAAAAAAGCCATTCAAAAATCAGATAAAACCAATGCTACGGTTAGTCGCCAGGGGTGTATAAGGCAGGTTAATATACGGGATACCATACAGTTTAATACCATTATGTTTTTATTGGTGGCGGCAGCAGGCTTTTTGGGTAATATGGTACATATTTCCACTTCGTTCACCACCTTTGTGGGAGCCGGGCAATTTAAACGCAGCTGGTTGCTGTGGTATTGTGTTAAACCATTCACCGCGGCCGCGTTAGCGCTCATAGTTTATTTTGCATTTCGCGCCGGGTTTTTAAACTCAAATGATCCAGGCAACACCCTCAATATTTATGGCATCATGACCATATCGGCCCTGGCTGGTTTGTTTACAGATATAGCTACGCAAAAACTCAAAGAAGTTTTTGAAGTGATATTCAGACCTAATGAACCCCGGCCAGATAGTTTGAAAGACGAGAAAATTTGTTTTGTTGATACCAATCCCGAAACGTTAAATATCATACAGTCAAATGATATCGTGATAACCGGCGAAAACCTCGACAAGAAGAAATGGACCATTAAGATCAACGATATCAAGGTCAATGACGAAATAATTGTAGTAACCGCTAAGCTGATACACTTTACCTACACGCTTACCGAAGCCGACAGGGCTAAGGGTAAAGTTATATTAACCGTAGCCAGCGGCATTGACAAACCGGAATACACTTACCAGTGGGACCTTGCCGGTTAGCCAAATTGCAGGTTACAATATACCTTTTAAAACCTTCCACACATTGGCGGCGGCCACTTTAGCGCCTTTTGCTGTAGGGTGGATGCCATCGGCCTGGTTTAAGCCCGGTACTCCGCCTACACCCTGCAACAGGAAGGGTACAAGGGATACATTATTTTTGGCCGCAAGGGCAGGGTATACAGCTTTAAACTTATTTGAATAGTCGGCGCCCATGTTTGGCGGTACCTGCATACCCAGCAGTACAATTTTTACATTTGGATATTTGGCTTTTACCTTATCAATAATACTTTGCAAATTTTTGCTGGTTTCAGTTACCGGGATGCCGCGCAAACCATCGTTACCTCCCAATTCCAGTAAAAAAACGTCTATCTTTTGTTTTAGCAGCCACGCAATACGGGCATTTCCGCCGGCCGTTGTTTCACCGCTTAAACCCGCGTTAACTACTTTATAAGGTAATTTCAATGAATCGATGGTGTTCCTGATCACCCCGGGAAATGCTTCTGAAGGGTCATCCAATCCGTAACCCGCTGTAAGGCTGTTACCAAAAAACACAATAGTTTTTAGCGACGAAGTATCAGCCTTAACAGCCTTTGTACTTTGTGGGGTAGCGTTATCGTCTGCCGGTTTCTTTTTTTCGCCACAGGCCGCAAGGGCCATTACTGCCAGCAAAATAATAGTTAACTTGAATTTATGCATAGCCATTAAGCGTTGGTCCTTAATATTTCGAGCGGAGGCTTATTTAAAACGCCCCTGCTATTTAACAAGCCAATGATAACGGTTAGTATGGATATAATGAAAAATAATATAACTCCCGGCCAGTAATTTACGGCATAGGGTATTTCAAAGCTGTATTTTGCCAGCAACCAGCTGGCGCCAACGGCTATCAATATACCTGTAAGGGCCGATAAGCTTCCTAAAAACAAGTATTCCAATGCGGTAATAGCAAAAATTTGCCTGCGGCTTGCACCCAGTGTCCGTAACAGAACACTCTCCTGTATGCGCTGGTATTTACTTATACGTACCGAGGCTACAAGCACCACAATGCCTGTTATGATGCTAAACGCGCTCATAAAACGGATTACATAACTTATTTTACTTAATAATTCATCCAACACACTTAAAACAAGGCCCAGGTCAATGATGGATACGTTAGGGAAATTGCGTACAATAACCTGCTGAAAAGCAGCCGATATCTTGTTTGACGGTACGTGGGTAAGCAACACCTGAAATTGTGGTGCATCCTCCAGCACGCCTGTAGGGAAAACTATCTGAAAATTAGTTTGCACCTTACCCCAGTTCACTTTGCGCACACTGCTTACATAGGCGGGCAATTGCACACCCTGCACATTAAACACCAATTTATCGCCCGGTTTCAGGTTTGCGCGTTTTGCCAGGTTTTCTTCCACAGATACAGGCACATCTTTGCCGGGTTGGGCTTTGCCTATCCAGGTACCATCGGTTAGTTTTTCAGATTCGGAAAGCGAATCGCGGAATGTAACACGGTACTCATAAGCGAACACACTGTGCTGAATTTTAATGGTGCTATCCTTTTGCAGATCGGCAGCTGTTTTACCGTTTATCTGTTCAATTCGTAAAGTTACAATGGGTACCTGCTGTATCACGGGCAAACCTTGCTTGCGGGTTAAACCGGCAACAGCATCTTTTTGACTGGTCTGGATATCAAACAATATCATGTTTGACTGGTTGCCACTGCTTGAAAGGTTAACCTGATTTATCAATAAGTTCTGGATAAAAAACAGGATGCAGATAAACATGGTACTTAACCCTATGGATACCATAAGCATAAGTGTTTGGTTATTTGGCCTGTACAAATTTGCAAAACCTTGCCGCCACAAATAGCTCCAGGAGCCGTTGATCAGCAGCTTTACCAGCTTCATTAGCAAGGAGGCAACTGCCGCCAGTATTATAAAAGCTATCAGTATACCAAGCGTAAATAACATACTGCCCAGCCAGCTATCTAACTGTAAAAAAGTAAAACCGATGATGAACATTACAATCAGTGCGTAAACCAGCCAGCGTATTGGATCGCGCCGGGGAGCAACATCGTCAAAAGAAAGGCGCAGCGTATTTAAAGGAGATATGTTACGCACCGATATTAAAGGCAACAGTGCAAAAAGTATGGATATGATCATCCCCAGTAAAATGCCCTGCCCAATAGCCATCCATGATATTTGAACCGATATGGTAAAAGGTAAAAAATCCTTAAAGATCAAAGGCAGTAAATGCTGTATTGCAGTACCTAATGCGGCGCCGGTTACAGAGCCAATAAGACCGATGCCTAATATTTGTATGAGGTATATTAAAAATGCCTCAGAAGCCTTTACGCCTAAACACCGCATTATAGCAATGGAAGCAATTTTTTCGCGAACGTAAATATGTATGGCGCTGGCCACGCCAACGCAGCCAAGCAGCAACGCCACAAAGCCAACCAGCGATAAAAAACGGCTCAGATCGCCAAAGTTGCGGCCGGTGCTTTCTTTACGGCCTTCAACGGTTTCAAACCGCATACCTGCTTTATCCAGTATAGGGTCGAGCTTTTTGGTAAGCTTGTCCATATTTACAGGCTTGCTAAACTTATAGTAGAAGCTGTAAGTAACACGGCTGCCAATTTTTAACAATCCGGTTTGCTGCAGGTAATGCATGGGGATATAAACTACGGGAGCAATACCCGCCACAACACCGCTTTGGCCCGGCGCTTTATTTAAAACACCGGTTATCAAAAACAAGCTGTTGCCAATTTTAATAGAATCGCCGGTATGCGCGTTAAATTGCAGCATCAGGGTTTTATCAACCAGGGCCATTTGACCCTTTTTAAATGACGTTCCGGCCTGCACAGGTGTGGTTTCAATTGATCCGTAATAAGGGAAGTTACCCTGCAGCGCGCGTACCTGCACCAGCCTGGTGCCCTTGCTTTTAGGGAAATAAGCCATAGAAGCGAAACTCCGTTCGTTCGATCTGTCATCGCCTAATGAATCAAGCAGCTTTGTTAGGGAAGCGTCAACCGGCCGGTTACCTGATATGGCAAGGTCGGCGCCGATAAGGGTGGCTGCCTGCCCGTTTATGTCGTTCTGCACATTATACTTGAACGCGTAAATGGCAACCAGCGCTGCTATGCCAAACACAATGGCCGATACGAACAGAAAAAGCCTCGACCGGTTTTTACGGCTATCGCGCCAGGCCATATTAAACAGCCAGCGGATATTCATTTTTCGTTTATAATTAACGGAATTTATTTCCATGGCAGCCTACCCGTTAATAGTTTTTTCATCGGCAACCAGTTTGCCGCCCCTGATCCTGATAATGCGCTGTGTTTTTGCAGCAAGCTCCAGGTCATGTGTTACCAGTACCAGGGTGGTGCCGGCCTCTTTATTAAGGTCGAAGATGAGCTTTACCACTTTCTCGCTGGTTTCGGCATCAAGATTGCCTGTGGGCTCGTCGGCAAATAGTATTTTGGGAGCGTTTGAAAAAGCCCGGGCCAGCGAAACACGTTGCTGTTCGCCGCCTGATAACTGGGAAGGGTAGTGGTGGCCGCGATCGGCCAGGCCAACTTTATCCAACAGATCAAGCGCTCTTAACCGGATGTTTTTTTCGTTACGCAGCTCTAAGGGGACCATTACGTTCTCCAGGGCGGTAAGGGTAGGCAGCAGCTGGAAATTTTGAAATATAAAGCCTACATACTGGTTACGTACCTGTGCACGCTGGTCTTCGGTTAAATTGCTCAGGTTGATGCCGTTTAATTCAACAGTGCCTGAGCTGGAACGGTCAAGCCCGGCGCACAGGCCCAGCAGGGTTGTTTTGCCGCTTCCTGACGGCCCCACAATAGCGTTGGTTGAACCGGCCGCAATATCAAAATCAATATTATTTAGTACCGTGAGCGTACGCCCGGCGCTATGATAGGTTTTGCTCAGGTCTGTGATGTTCAATATAGTTTCCAAACGGTATAAGTTTTATGAATATAGATGCCTTAATAACCGCTTTGTTACTAAGCCGGTTTGCATAATACGCCGCAATTATGCCGTTTACAGCTAAACTATAGTTGAATTTTAATTTAATGACTTTAAAAGTACAATCAGAGTTTAGCCTTAAGCCGTTCCTTGAGTTCCTGTTGCCACTCGTGCTGTAATATGCTTAGGACAATAGAGTCGCGGCGGCCGCCGTTGCCATTTGGCGTGTGGCTCCTTAAAATACCTTCAACTGTACAACCAATGCTTTTCATAGCGGCTATGCTGCGTTGGTTTCGCGCATCAGCCCTAAACTCTACCCGTTTCATATCAAGCGTTTCAAAAGCAAGCTGAAGTAATAAAAACTTACAGTGTTTGTTAAGGCCTGTGCCCCTGAATTTTTCGCCGTACCAGGTATAGCCCAATTGCAGGCTTTCATATTGTGGCTGTATATCGTAAAACCGGGTAGAGCCCGCGTACTGGCCCGTTTTTTTATCGTAAACAATAAATGGGTATTCCTTTCCGGTCTCCCTTGCTTTTACGGTCGCGTCAATGTAGGTGCGCATGCCATCGGATCCGCGCGCGCTGGTTAATGAAAAGCCCCACGTATCGGGTTCATTAATGGCGAAGGGCAGTAAATTATCAAAGTCGCTGGCTTGCAGGGGTCTTAACAACACCTGGTCATCTTCTATAGTATAATCGTTTTCGGGATTGAATGTGGAGGCCATTGGTATAATTTTTATAAGCTAAAGTATCAATATTTCATTTGCACAACCAGTTCTTTGTTTAAAATCTTAAGGTTTATCAGCCATTATCTGGTCATACATTTGCTCAAAAGGCTTGTTCTTTAATTCAATGGCCACGGTCGAGTTGCGTTGCTCACAGTATTTGAGCATTTCGTAACAATCTACAATAACATCGTCATTAATGTCCTTAAAAGTCATTTCAACAACCTTGCCCGATATTTTGTAGTACTCATCTAATGCCTTAAGCCCTTTATCTGTTATAGTAATAAGCTTGGCGCGTTTGTCATCCGGCGATGTGCGCTCCGTTATCTTTTTTTCTCGTATAAGCCTGTTAATGACCTCCATGCCGGTTGTAGTTTCGGCAAACATGTAATTGATCAGGTCGCTTTTTCTTACTTCGCCTAATTGCAGCAGGCTGTTTAAATAATAAAAGCTTTCGGCAGGAGGGGCGCCAATATGGTTAACCGCAGATCTGAAATACAATGAGTAAGCGCTTAATATACGGCCCATTACTTTGAGCAAGTGTGCCCCGTTCATTATACGCTCACCCTTTTTACCGGGATGCTTAGGCTTTGGCCTTTGCTTTTGAAGATAATATCTGCAAAATGCCTCAACGTTATGGTTTGTATCAAGCTCTTCAAAGGCCGACCATTCTTCTATCAATTGTACTATGGGCTTCATTTGTTCCTATTGTGTAGTAAAATTATAAAAATATTTCTAAAAAGTTTTATTTATTACAAAATAGGAATATATTTGTCATGATGTTTCCATTTGGTTGTAATTAAAGTTTAAACATCAATATTTTGCTTTAATTCAAAATGTTTTACATTGCTAATCGTCATCATTTATAATGATGTATTTTTACTGTGGCAATAACCTACAACTTTTTAACACATCTGCCATAGAACACCACACAACATGCAAACAGATACTACCAAAACAAATAAAAAACCACCCGGGGTTTTTAGCCTGTTAAAACCCTACATGGGTTTGGTTACCCTGCTTTTATTATTTGCCCTGCTGAGTAACGGGATGAATTTGTGGTTGCCCAAGATCATAGCCGGCGGAATTGATGATTACGCCAAACAACACTTTGTGTTTAGCGATATCATTATGAAGTTTTCGCTGGCGGTGTTGTTTATTTTTATTTTCAGCTATCTGCAAACCATTATCCAAACCTACGCTTCTGAGCGCGTGGCGCGCGATCTGCGGCAAAGGCTCTCTGATAAAATTTCGAGGCAAAGCTATGCCTTTATTGAGCAGGCAAACCCGTCAAAGCTGTTAACTAACCTTACTGCCGATGTTGACTCTATCAAGTTATTTGTGTCGCAGGCGTTGGTATCTATTGTATCGTCGCTGTTTATCATTATAGGTGCAAGTATATTGCTGTTTACTATTAACTGGAAACTGGCCCTGGCAGTAATTGCTATTATTCCCATTATTGGGGGTACGTTTTTTTATGTTTTAAAAAAGGTACGTGCATTATTTATAAAAAGCCGCGGGGTTATTGATCAGCTCAACAAGGTAATTAATGAAAGTATTTTGGGCGCCGCGCTTATCCGTGTTATCAATTCGCAGCAACTGGAGTATGATAAGTTTTTGCGGGCCAATACCGAGGCTAAAGAATATGGGTTGCGGATATTAGGCTTTTTTGCCGGATTGATACCTATAGTAACGTTTACAGCCAACCTGGCCGCGTTAACTATTTTAATGATGGGCGGGCATTTTGTAATTAACGGCAGCATGAGCCTGGGTAGTTTTGCGGCATTTAACAGCTATTTATCATTACTCATATTCCCGATATTTATATTGGGCTTTATGAGCAACCTGATAGCGCAGGCTTCGGCATCATTTCAGCGTATTGGTACCGTTCTTGACGCTCCTGATATTGCACACACGGGAGTTTTAAAACAGACCCTGCGCGGCGATATTGAATTGAACGATGTATCGGTTACCTACGGGCAGAAACCAGCGCTTAAAAATATTTCATTAACAGTACCGGCGGGTTCAAAAATTGCGATAATTGGTCCAACTGCCGCGGGTAAAACTCAGTTACTTTACTTGCTCACCAACCTGATTAACCCAACCTCCGGTACGGTATATTATGACGGCCAAAGTATTGACAGTTATAACAGCGAATCGTTCCATAGCCAGGTAGGGTTTGTTTTTCAGGATAGTATTATTTTCAATATGAGCATCCGTGAAAACATCGCGTTTAGCGATACGGTTACCGATGAATCATTGGAGAAAGCTATTGAAACAGCCGAGTTAAGGGACTTTATCGACAGTTTGCCTGATCATTTAAACACCATCGTATCCGAACGCGGATCAAGTTTATCGGGTGGGCAAAAGCAACGTATCATGCTGGCCCGGGCACTCGCGGTTAATCCCAGGGTTTTATTATTGGATGATTTTACAGCGAGGGTTGACGGTAACACCGAGAAAAAGATCCTGACCAATATTCAAAAGAACTATCCGGGTTTAACACTGATCTCCGTTACACAAAAAATAGCCTCCGTTGAACATTATGACCAGATCATATTGCTGATGCAGGGCGAAATTGTGGCCAGGGGCGTACATGACGACCTGATGCATACCAGTACCGATTATGTACAGATATTTAACTCGCAGCAAAGTACCAGCAATTATGAACAGGGCATTGCTCATTAAAAAAGCCAATCAATGAACTACGATCTTAATAAGCTTAATAAAGAACAGCAAAAAACATCAACCCTTGCCGGGCTTAAAAAGCTATTGCAATTAATAGCGCATGAAAAACGCACGCTTGTTATAGCGCTAATTGCCATACTCGTTAATTCAACGCTTAATTTATTAGGCCCGCTCATTATTGGGCATACTATTGATACCTATGTGCAGCATAAGGATTACAGTGGCGTAATTCATAACGCCATATTATTGTTGTGTATGTACCTGGTGGCTTTATTTACCAGTTATAGTCAAACCACTTTAATGGGGGGCGTAGGGCAGCGTATGCTGTTTACCCTGCGTAATTCAATATTTAACAAGCTGCAGCAGTTGCCGGTAGGTTTTTTTAACCAGAATAAGGCCGGCGACCTGATATCGAGGGTGAATAATGACACGGATAAGCTAAACCAATTCTTTTCGCAATCGCTCATGCAGTTTATCGGTAACATTTCTATCATGGTTGGCGCTGGTATTTTTTTATTGATCATTAAATTTGATTTGGGGGCTGCAACGCTTTCGCCGGCTGTGCTCATTGTATTGCTTACGCTTGTTCTATCACCCTGGATAAGGAGAAAAAACGCGTTGAACCTGAAGAGTGTGGGAGGAATGAGCTCAGAGATACAGGAAAGCCTGCATAATTTTAAAGTGATCATTGCTTTTAACCGCCGCGATTATTTCAGGAAACGCTTTGAAAAAGCCAATCGCGATAATTATAAAACAGCTATAGGCGCGGGATTGGTCAGTAATGTTTTTATACCGGTTTATGGCCTGTTTGCAAGTATTGCGCAACTCATAGTGCTTGCTTTTGGTATTTACCTGATCAGTATAGGGCAGTTTTCCATTGGTATACTAATGACTTATTTATTATACGCTACCAACTTTTATAACCCGTTAAGGCAGTTAGCCGCTTTGTGGACCAACTTTCAGCTAGCTATGGCGGGCTGGGACAGGATATCACAAATCCTGTCGCTGGAAACCGATCTGCCTTTAGTACAAAACGGAATCACCGAACATGGCGCCGGGTTACTCGAGTTCAGGAACGTACATTTCGGCTATACCGAAGACAGGGAGGTGCTGCATAACATTAGTTTTAGGCTTGAGCAGGGTAAAACCTATGCGCTGGTTGGCCCAACAGGCGGCGGCAAAACAACTACTGCATCACTAATAGCGCGGTTATATGATCCGTCAAAAGGTTTGGTTATGTTAGATGGCAAGGATATCAGGACCTATAGTCCCGAAGAGCGTGCCCAAAAGATCGGCTTTATTTTGCAGGAACCATTCCTGTTCACCGGGAGTGTTAAGGAAAATATTTTGTACGGGAATGACCTGTATAAGGATTACACTAACGAACAACTGGAAAAGGTAATTAAAGATGCTAACCTGGGAAGCCTGCTTGCCATTTTTGAAAGCGGGCTTGAAACCCCTGTGGCATCCGGGGGCGACGGTATTAGCCTGGGGCAAAAACAACTGATAGCATTTATGCGGGCAGTACTGCGCAACCCGCAGGTACTTATACTTGACGAGGCTACAGCCAATATTGATACCATAACCGAAAAGTTGCTGAGCGATATTTTAGATAAGCTACCTGAAACAACCACGCGGGTTATTATAGCCCATCGCCTGAACACGATTGAAAATGCCGACGAGATATTTTTTGTAAACTCGGGCGAGGTTACCCGTGCCGGTTCGTTAAATGATGCTATGGATATGTTACTGCAAGGTAAGCGGGTTAGTTAAAGCTTGTAAGACAAAACGTTTCGTTTCGCATCGGTTTTAAAAGTCAAATTTTATAAAATAGTTGTCTGATCAACACTAAATAATTGCATAATTATTTTTACACTTGTAAATAAACTTAACCAGGTTATGCAGAAGTATAGCGGCGAAAAACGCATTTTAGTAGCCACAGATTGTATCATTTTTGGATTTGACGGCTGGAACATAAAACTGTTAGTAGTACAGCGCGGTATTGAGCCCGAAAAAAATAAATGGAGCCTTATGGGCGGGTTTATCCAACCCTCTGAGTCGCCGGATGACGCCGCTAACCGCATATTGGAATTACGTACCGGCCTTAAAAATGTTTATATGGAGCAATTTAAGGTATTTGGCCGCCCGGACCGTGACCCGGTAGAAAGGACCCTGTCCATTGCTTACTTTGCACTTATTGACATTCATAAATATGAAAAACAGCTCAGTGAGGAGTATCATCCCGAATGGTTTTTGCTTGATGAAATGCCCGAGTTGATATTTGACCATGCCGAAATGGTAAGGCTTGCCCTGCGACAGTTACGTTACAAGGCGGCATTGCACCCTATATTGTTTCAGTTGCTGCCAGAAAAGTTCACTATCCCGCAATTGCAGGCGCTTTATGAAGGTGTATATCAAACCAAATTTGACGATCGTAATTTTAGCCGTAAACTGTTATCAACAGGTTTGCTCATAAAACTACCCGAAAAGGATAAGTTATCATCAAAAAAGGGCGCTTTTTATTACCAGCTGGATCAATCACATTATGAAGAGAACTTTGAGTCGTTCCTGAACCTTGTGCCTAATCCGCAAAAGTTTTTTTAAAAGAGGCCACGGGTTTACACCCGTCAGGATAAATTTTTAGGGAGCAAAATGATGAAAGTTGCACCCTTGCCCGGTGAGGATATGACTTCAATACTGCCGCGGTGTTTTTCAATAATGCCAAATACAATAGAGAGGCCCAGGCCCGTGCCTTCGCCAATACCTTTTGTGGTAAAAAACGGCTCAAATATCCGTTGCCGGGTTTCGTCGCTCATACCCGTGCCCGTGTCTGTAACTTCTATGGATATATGATTTGGGTGATCTTTAGTAGTGATCATTATGCTTTCATCACTGTGTTGCTCTTTTGCCTTAATGGCGTATATACTATTATTGATGAGGTTGATAATTAACTGGTTAATTTTACCCGGATAGCAATTTAATGGTTCAAGCTTATCAAAAATGGGTTTAATTTCAATATAATAAGGAATGGTGCTCCTTAAAATAAGCAGGTTGTTCAGTATCGACTTATTGATGTCCTGGGTTTTTAATACCAGCTCATCAGTACTGCTAAAGGTGCGCAGGCTGCTCACAATATCGGCCGTGCGGTTGGCTCCGTCCTCAATTCCGTTAAGTAAAAGGGTTATTTCATCCTTAACAAGGTCAAGGTTTATTTTTTGTTTATAATCATTAAGGTTATTTAACAATAGCGGCTGGCCCGGGTTGTTTAACACGTCCTCGTACATGCCAAGCAAGGTGAGCAGCTCATCAAAATCAAGCCTTAAGGGAGCAATGTTTGAACTTACAAAATTGATAGGGTTATTAATTTCATGAGCCACCCCGGCGGTAAGCTGACCTAAAGAGGCCATTTTTTCATTATCTATCAATTGTTTCTGAGTAGCCATGAGATGGTCGATAGATATAGACAGGTTCTTATTGGTGATGATTAACTCATTGGTGCGCTCTTTTACCTTGTTCTCCAGTAAAATATTTTGCTCCATGATCAAGCGCTCGTTTTCCTTAGCTACAATGAGACCAAAATTTTGCAGCTCATTTTTCTGCTTTCTGTAAAAGTTGATTTTTTCGGCCAGTGCTGCCGAAAATAAAATCAATTCTAAAACTGAGCTGTAAACCACAATGTTAACGGTTAGGCTATTATAAATAATCAACCCCTTGGTACAGGCCATGGAAATGAGTATGCTTATTGAAAATATGCCCCAGCCCAGCATAAAAAGCTTAGCAGGCTTAAAACCGTTAACATACAGGTAAGTGCCTACAATAAGAAGACTGACCGAAATAATGGATGTGCCTATAGTGATCAGGTTGTAAGCTGTAACAACCATGCCGCATACAACAGCTACCAATAACAGCGCGTAAAATATATACAGCAAAAAATAATATTTATACCAGCGGTTTAAGTTTTGTTTAAGCTGCAAAAATTCACTTACAAAAAGCAGGATGGAAAATCCGAGCAATACCCGCACCACCGGAACCACATAATTATTAAGAATGGTGATATCTTTTGTAAATAGATTGCCACCATAACCACGCTCAAGTACTAACGAAAGGCCCAGGAATATAATATAACCCACATAGTACAGGTAACTGCGGTCGCCTACAATAAAATAGAGCATAAAATTATACAGGGCCATTACAATAAATATCCCCGCAATTACTCCCAGAATGATATTTTCAATATAGCGGCTTTGTAAAAACGCGAAGGCACTGTAAATTTTTACAGGCATTACAGTTGAAGCATTACTTTTAATATGCAGATAGATTTTTGCAGATGCTCCGGGTAAAACAGGACAATTTATAAAGGTGATATTGCGTGCAATAAGACCGTTATGTATATAATCGGGGTTTAGGTGGCGGACATTTGCGCCTGTGCTATCGGTATAATAAAGGTCAAAATCATCAATAATGCTTGCACCGGTACTTACGGTGATTGATGGTTCATTGCTGTTGTTCTTTAAAATGAATTTTATCCAGGTGGTTGATTTTGAATATTTTAAAACAGGCAGCTGTTTATCTATGCTGTGAAAGTTATTGTTGTCAAGAACCTCGTTTATAGTTAACTTACCTTTAGGATCTTCCAGCTCCTTAAAATATTTATTTGTAAGTAAATAGGATTGATTATCATTAATAACAAGTGTATCTGGTTTATAAGCCCAGGCCATTGCGCTTAAGAATAGTAAATACGCAGTTAATAATGTTTTTTGCATGGTAAATTTGTCGTCCTTTACAGGCACAATAATTATAATAAAAATGCACAGTAAATTAAACTTTGCATAAATTTACTTTTGAAACCAATTTGCCCGTTTAATATAAAGCGATTTGCCATGCCTGTAGGAGTGTTGTATGTTGATGATGAGATAAATAACCTAAATAGCTTTAAAGCAGCTTTCAGGCGCGATTTTAATATTTATACAGCAAGCTCAGCTGCCGAGGGCCGTAAAATTCTCGACGGTAATGAAATTGGCGTCATTATTAGTGATCAGCGGATGCCTGTTACCACCGGCATAGAGTTTTTAGAATCAATTTTACATGCATATCCTGATACCATCAGGATACTATTAACTGGTTTTTCAGATATTAATGCCGTTATTGATGCCATTAATCGCGGCCAGGTATACAGATACCTGGTAAAGCCCTGGCAAAACGATGAGCTTAAGATCCATATTCAAAATGCCATTGAAATTTACGATCTGCGAAAACAGAATAAGGAACTCACCTATAAATTAAAAATTGCGAATATGGAGCTTGAAACACTGGCCAAAGCTTTCAGGTAATTATTGCATATAAACTGTAAACCTAACATTTACACATAGTATTGTATATTAGTGTCGTAAAGTAAATCCAATTAAAACTTTTTTTAGCTGTACCATACCTTGCGGTCTATAATTATAACCTGTGTCATATTGTGTTGTCATTTTTGTACATACGCACAGGGAGGATTTTCAAACCTCGGTACTGAATTTTGGACTGCTTATATGGACCATATTGATGGTGCTGCCGGTACAGGAGGGCAACTGGGCGGAAGCCTCATGTATTTATATATAACAGCCGATGCCAGCACCCCGGTAAAGGTTGAAGTAGCTGATGGAAGCTTTTCGCAAAATTACAATGTTACCGCCAGGGACATTTTATCGGTTCCTATCCCGGCAAGCGCTTTTTTAGGTGTACAGGGGCAGTTTTTTAAAGGGATACACATTACATCGCAAAAACCGGTGGCCGTTTACGCTCATATTTTTGCCTTGAATGTTTCGGGCGCTACGCTTTTACTGCCTGTAAACACATTGGGCAAAGATTATATATCAATTAATTATACCCAATTATCCAACTCGGTTGGTACCGGCGACCATGGCGAACCTCTTGGAAAGCCATCATACTCCACTTTTGCGGTTATAGGCACCGAAGATAATACCATGGTTGAAATAACCCCACACCAAACCCTGCTTGACGGCAAAGCGGCAAATGTGCCCTTTACTATAACTTTAAAAAAAGGCGAAGTTTATCAAGGCTTATCGGCATTTGACCTTACGGGAACCCGGATACGTACTAAAAGCAGTGCCAATGGATCCTGTAAAAAGGTGGCTGTTTTTTCGGGCAGCTCAAAAATAGCTATTGGATGTAAAACAATAAACTTTTCGTCAGACAATCTTTTTCAGCAGGTTTACCCAACATCATCCTGGGGGAAAAATTATATTACAGTACCCCTCAAAGGCCGCAACTATGATGTTTTCAGGATCATATTAAGTGATCCTAACACCACCGTAAAACTAAATGGGAACAACATCCCCAACGGGCAGTTTAACGGAGGCCTTTATTATGAATTTAACTCACAGGCGCCAAATATTATTACGGCTGATAAGCCCATACAGGTAGCGCAGTATGCCGTAACGCAATTTAAATCAATTATTTGCGGCGATATATCCAATGATGTTGGCGACCCCGAAATGATATATCTTAACCCGCTTGAGCAAACCCTTGATCATGTTACCTTAAATTCAACCAGTAATTTTAACATTGTTGATAACTATATTAATGTGGTTATTAAAACAAGTTCTAAATCCACATTTGCGCTTGATGGCGTTCCGTATACAAGTTTTACCACCGTGCCCAATGTGCCCGACTACTCATACGCCCAAATTAAAGTTGACGCCGGGGTTCATCATATAAACGCGGCAGAAGGATTTAACGCCATTGCTTATGGCTTTGGCACCACAGAATCATATGGCTACGCCGCGGGCACCAACCTGAAAAACCTTAATGAATTTATAGCTCTACAGGATCCGTTGGCAGATGCTCCACAAGCTAACGGCTGTACCGGTACAACTTATAAGCTGCAGCTTACCCTGCCTTTTATAACAAATGACATAAAATGGGATTTTAAAGATGGCACTACTTTTCATGATGCCAATCCGGTGGTAAAATCAACTATAATAAGGGGTGACCAAACATTATACATTTATGAATTTAATAACAGCAGGTCGTATCCGCCGGGTGACTATAGTGTAGTTGCAACGGTTTTTAATCCGGTGGCCGACGAATGCGGTTCATATGACGATGTGCAGTTTGATTTTAATATAGCCGATCCGCCTGTTGCAAAGTTTAAAGCCGAAAAGACATGTTTTGGTGACGCTACCACATTTAGCGATTTATCAGTTACCAACGGAAGTGAAATAAGAACCTGGTTATGGGATTTTGGCGATGGGGAAACGGCTGTTGTGCAAAATCCCACGCACACCTATGCACAACCCGGCGATTACACGGTGAAGCTGCTTGTTGTAAATCAAAATGACTGCAGCAATGAGTCTGACGTGATGAAGGTGCATATAACTAACAAACCAAAAGCTGATTTTGGCTTTTCGGCATTAAACTGTCCGGGGGAGCCGGTTACATTTACCGATCATTCTGTACCGGTTGACGGCGCAATTACACAATGGCTATGGGATTTTGGCGATGGTACGCCCGTAGTTACCAAAACTGACAATTCGCCTTTTACACATTCATACGCCAGTGCAGGCCTTTATACTGTTAATTTAACCGTGATGAACGTTAACGGCTGTGTAAGTGATGCGGGCACCAAAACAATTACCATACATGATTTGCCGCAAGCTGACTTTTTGTTACCCGATGTTTGTCCGGGTGATGATGCCGTGTTTACCAATAACAGTACTATCGCTGATAATACCGAAGCTGATTTTACCTATAAATGGAATTTTGGCGATCCTGTGAGCGGCGGCCTCAACACATCAACAGAAAAAGACCCTAAGCACAAATATGCTGTGGCCGGCAATTACCAGGTAACATTAATGGTAACATCCAGGTATGGGTGTTCGGTTAGTCAGTCACATACTTTAACTGTAAATGGAGGTAACCCAAAAGCTGATGTGAGATTAGTTAACCCCGATAACCTGTGCGGCAGCGATGATGTATTATTTGAGAACCATTCAACAGTTGATTTTGGCCGGGTTACCCGGCTTGAAATTACTTATGATATAACAGATCCCTCAACATTGAGAATTTATGATTATCCGGCCGACGAGCAAATATTTCATTATACTTATCCCCGGTTTACGGATGGTCCGCATGCTATTAATGTTAGGGTGGTAGCTTATTCGGGTAAAGGTTGTACAGACAGTAAACTTGTTCCCACCTTTATTTTAAAAGCAACCCCGGTTATAACATTTGCGCAGGCACCAGCGCTTTGTCCGGAAAGCGATCCAATACAATTAACGCCGTTATCAATACAAGGGCCCGCGGGTACGGGGATATATTCGGGCACCGGGGTGAGTGCGGCGGGAGTGTTTAACCCGGCCCTGGCGGGTACGGGTACTTTTGAAATCAGCTATACCTACACGGCACAAAACAGCTGCCCTGTTGTGGTAAAGCAGCTTATTTCGGTTTATCCTTCGCCAACAGTATCTGCCGGGGATGACCTTACCATGCTTGAAGGAGGGCAGGTTACGCTTAAAGCAACAGCCGGCCCCGGTGTTACTTATAAGTGGATACCATCAGCAGGGTTGGATCATGATGATATTTTGAACCCAATAGCAAACCCCACAGAAAATACAACGTATAAGCTGATAGTAACATCCGGCGCCAATTGCTCGGCAATGGATGATGTAAATATTACTGTATTGAAAAACTTGGTCATACCCAATACATTTACGCCAAATGGAGATGGCTATAATGACCTGTGGCAGATTAAATACTTGGAAAGTTATCCAAATACTACTATTGACGTGTACAATAGATACGGAGAAAAGCTATATTCGTCCATTGGTTATAGTGTACCATGGGATGGCAGGTATAAAGGTGCTAATGTTCCGGCCGGCACCTATTATTATATTATTAACCCTAAAAACGGGCGCAAAGTTATTTCAGGTAGTGTTACCATTATTAGATAATTAATGAAGAAAATCCTTTTTATTGGTCTTATTGTATGTTCACAATTGGTTAATGCACAACAACGACCACAGTATACCCAGTATATTTTTAACAATTACCTTTTAAACCCGGCCCTTAGTGGTATTGAAAATTATACAGATGTAAAACTTGGGTACCGCAGCCAGTGGACAGGCCTTGAAGGCGCCCCGGTAACAGCCTATTTATCTGTAAATGCACCAATTGGTAAAAATTTTATACAAGGCGATGCTACCGCTTTCCCGGCCAGTGGGGGACTAAACCCGGCGAGCAGATCATATACACAGCAATACCAGGCTTCTGAGCCGCATCATGGTATAGGCTTAACAATAGTATCTGATAAAACAGGGCCAATTACTCAAACAAATATTGATGCAACCTATGCTTATCATTTGGGTTTAACCGAAAAGTTAAACTTGTCAGTTGGGGTATCGGCAGGTTTTAGTCATAATGTACTTAACTTATCACAGATCACCACCGCCGATCCTTCAGACCCGATATTTAACAGCCTGGATAATAACCAATGGAAACCCGACCTGGGTGTTGGTATATGGGCCTATTCTTCTGACTATTTTGTTGGGATATCGGCGCAGCAAATATTACCGCAGAACTTATATATTACCAGTAAAGCAGACGCTTATCAAAATAAAACAGTGCCTCATTATTTTTTAACAGGAGGCTTTAAGCTTTTTTTATCTGATGATCTTACGCTTATACCTTCGGTATTGTTTAAATATATAAAGCCGGTGCCTACAACTTATGATATTAATATGAAAATGGCATTTCAGGATAAGCTTTGGTTTGGCGGCTCATACCGGCACAATGATTCTTTTGCCGCTATGGCTGGTTTCAATCTGAGCTCGTTTGTAAATGTGGGTTACTCTTATGACTTTACAACGTCGGCACTTAATACCGTAAGTAACGGCACGCATGAGATAGTTATAGGTATTTTACTAAACAACCGCTATAAAGTAAGCAGCGGACAGCACTCATTTTAGTGAGTGGTGAGTGGTGAGTGGTGAGTGGTGAGTGGTGAGTGGTGAGTGGTGAGTGGTGAGTGGTGAGTGGTTGGAAAAATTGACAAACAATTTAGTAAAAAATCATAAAGTTCTTTTGATCCGGATCAAGATAAATTTAAAAAACTTACTGTTCACAACTCACCATTCAAAATCTCTATTTTCCAACTCACCGCTTAAAAATTAAAGCTCCCTTCTCAGCCTTGCTACCGGAATGTTCATTTGTTCGCGGTATTTGGCAACGGTGCGGCGGGCTATGTTATAACCGGCATCTTTTAATATATCGGTCAATTTTTCATCAGCCAGGGGATGGCGCTTATCTTCTTTTCCAATATGTTCTTCCAGTATTTTTTTAACCTCCTTGTTTGATACTTCTTCGCCGCTTTCGGTTTGTATCGCTTCGGAGAAGAATGATTTAAGCAGAAAGGTGCCAAACTCGGTTTGTACATACTTTGAATTGGCCACCCGCGATACCGTTGAAATATCCATGTTTATTCTGTCGGCTATGTCCTTAAGTATCATTGGTTTAAGGTTCTTATCATCGCCGGTTAAAAAAAACTCATACTGGTACTGCATAATAGCGTTCATGGTTTTCAACAACGTTTGCTGCCGCTGTTTAATGGCATCAATAAACCATTTGGCCGAGTCGAGCTTTTGTTTTACAAACTGTACCGCCTCTTTTAGTTTTTTATCCTTTTGTGCTGCCTTGTCATAATGCTGAAACATTTCCTGATAAGAGCGGCTTACCCTAAGCTCGGGCGCGTTCTTGGAGTTAAGAGTAAGTATGAGTGTGCCGTCATTATTGGTGATGTGAAAATCAGGAATCACCTGCATCTGTTTGGTGTTCAGCTCGTTTGAGTCGCCGGGCTTTGGGTTTAACTTTAAAATTTCGTTGATCACAGCACGCAGTTCATCAGAGCCCATGTTCAATGATTTTTCAAGTTTGTCATAATGCTTGCGGGTAAACTCATCCAGATATTGTTCAACAACAATAATGGCTTTAGCTATAATAGGGTCATTCGGGTCTTTTTTACGAAGCTGTATCAGCAGGCATTCCTGCAAGCTGCGTGCGCCAACGCCCGCCGGGTCAAAGCCTTGTATCACCTTCAGCATATCCTCCACCTCTTCATCTTCGGCCATTACATTTTGCGAAAATGCAAGGTCATCGGTTAATGACATGATAGGGCGGCGCAAATAACCATCATCATCCAGGCTGCCAATTATTTGCTTCCCTATCCTGAAATCCTTATCACTCAATGGTAACAGGTCAAGTTGCATTTGCAGGCTTTCAAAAAACGAGCTTTGCACAGCAATGGGTATTTCTTTACGTTCGTCTTCATCGTCGCCGTTTTGGTCATAGCGCGATCCATAATCATTTATATTGTCTTCCTGCAGGTAATCTTCAATATTAAACTCATCCATCTCGCCCTTTTCTTCATCACCATTATAGGTATCCTCGTCAGGGTCGCGGTCAGGATATTGTTCTTCAGGTTCATTTAAATTAGTCAGACTCAGATCCTCAAGTGCGGGGTTTTCTTCCAGTTCTTCTTTAATACGGGTATCAAGCGAAACTGTAGGCACCTGCAGCAATTTTATAAATTGTATTTGCTGCGGTGAAAGCTTTTGTAAAAGTTTTTGTTGAAGGTTCTGTTTAAGCATAATTACGATGTGTTCAAAAATACATCAATTACCATTAACTTTAAAATATCTTGTAGGTTTGAACAATGGTTATTAAATACCAGAAAAAATAATTTGTTTGGACAGCTTTAAAATTTATCAGTAGTTTAGATAAACTAAAGACTGTTTAATTCGTTATCTAATCATCTAAAAACTATCATTATGGCAATTATTAAGGAATTTAAGGAGTTCGCCATGCGCGGCAACGTTGTTGACCTTGCAGTGGGTGTAATTATTGGTGCAGCTTTTGGTAAAATAGTTACTTCATTGGTTAATGATGTTATTATGCCGCCCATTGGATATGTAACCGGGGGTATTGATTTTAAAAATCTTAAAGTTTTGATAAAGCCTGCCGACCCTGCCAACAAAGTGGCTGAAGTGGCAATCAACTATGGTAATTTTATCAATACTGTAATAGAATTCCTGATTGTTGCCTTTTGTATTTTTATGGTAGTAAAAGCGATTAACTCGCTCAGAAAACCCGAAGAACCAGCCCCGGCAGAAGAACCTGTACCAACTAAAGAAGAAATATTACTTACCGAGATACGTGATCTGTTAGCTAAGAAAGCTTAATTAAAGATTGTGGGATCATTGGACTGTGAGACTATAGGACAATAGGATGTTTTGGACAACATAACGAATTAACATAAAATACCATTTATTAATTCGCTATCTTAAGTTTCAATATACTATGGTCCTACCATCCAATGGTCCCGAAGTCCAACAATCCCCAAGCCCAATCAATGGGTTAACATGATATAATCGGCCAGGCCTGTAAATTTTGTCCAATCGGGGTTATCTGGGTTGTCATCAGTGTAAGCCGCTATGGTTAATATACGCGCATTAGGCGCATATTTTTTAAGCTGGGCAACGGCGCCAAGTTTTTCTTCGCTGTGGAAACCGCCGTTTAGCTGCAATATTTTAAATCCCGGGTGACTTTTAAGAAATTGCGCAATAGACCAGGCCATGGTAGCATCCCACAAGTTTTGCGATTGGTACATTTGCATACCAGCCATAGCTTCATGGCCGCCCATCGTTTTTACAAACTTATCGTAATAAGCTCCGGTGGCGGTGTCAATGGGCAGGGGAGGCAGGTATGTTTTGGCTTGTGCACTTAATTGCTGCAAACTGGCAAGGCCGCCATGGGTTACCATGCTGGTATAACGCGATGGGGCATTTGCAGCTATTACGGGTAAATGATTCTGTTTAGCAAATTCAACCAATGGCCGGTAGTCATTATAGTTGGGCCAGGCGCGGGCTTCGGTTATCAGATTTTTTTCGCGGATAAGATCACCCAGGTATTCATTTAACACCAGCTGGCAGTCCGTTTGAAACATCTCCATAGAGAGTGCAGTTTGGTGCGGATATTTATTGGCTAAATCCTTAAATATAGCATACTCAAGGTTATGGGCCGTTGAGTCATTGTGTTCTTCGCCAAAAAATAGCACATCCGTTTTGGCGGCGTTATCAACAATATCAGTAATTGTTACCGGTTTTTGTGTGCTGGTACGGTATATTTTATAATGAGTGGTCAGTGTATCCTGCCCTAAAGCAACTGATGATAAGCATGTTAAAAGCAGGATAACTAATAATTTCATATTGTAGTTTTAAAACGCGTAATTTACTTAAGAAACATTGATGTCCAAATAACAAAAATAGTATTTGAAATGTATTAAAATATTACTACATTTGCGCTCTTGTTTTTAAAAACGACGAATAGAATAAAATAGCCATGAAAAGAACGTTTCAGCCTTCTCAAAGAAAAAGAAGAAATAAACACGGATTCCGTGAACGCATGTCAACTGCTAACGGTAGAAGAATATTAGCAGCCAGAAGAGCAAAAGGCAGAAAAAGATTAACAGTTTCTGACGAGGGTCGTCATAAAGCATAAACCAGGTTGCTTGGTCCTTTCACAGGGACATGGACCGTTTATATGCTTTAACTCCCGGTTCAAAAATGGCAACTATGTATACTTTTAAAAAAGAAGAACGGTTATGTAATAAAAGGCTTATTGATAAGCTTTTTCATAACGGCTCTTCTTTTTTGTGTTATCCCTTTAAAGCCTCGTGGTTATATAATACCGAACCACAACCATATCCTGCACAAATTTTATTTTCGGTTTCCAAAAAGCGGTACAAACACGCTGTGGACCGTAATCTGATAAAAAGGTGCATGCGTGAATCATACAGGCTGCACAAGCAGCAAAATTTGTATAATTTGTTACATGCTGCCGATAAAACAATTTTACTATCGGTTGGGTATATAGGCAAAGAAATTGCTCCCTATAGCGTTATTGAAAAAAAGATGCTCAAGTTGCTTGAGCAGCTTGCAGAACAACTGGCAGCAAAAAACAACATCCCGGCCAAGTGATATGAATGCAGTGATCAGGATATTTAAGGCCGTTATTGGAGGCATTTTTATATTGCTGATAAAAATATATCAATATTTTATCTCCCCGCTCACAGGCGCTTCATGCCGGTATACGCCAACATGTTCGCAATATGGCGTTGAAGCCATAAAAAAGCATGGAGCCTTTAAAGGCGGATGGTTAACTTTGAAACGTATTGCCCGCTGCCATCCCTGGGGCGGTCATGGTCATGACCCGGTACCTTGAAACTATGAGTGTTATTTTACAAATTGAAACCGCAACCACCTCCTGCTCAGTAGCAATAGCCATTGATGGCAACACTTTGGCTTTTAAACAGGTAAATGAACGCAACATACACGCGGAAGTAATTACTTTATTTATTGAAGAGCTTATAACCAAAGCCAACCTAACTTATAATGACCTTGACGCTATTGCCGTGAGTTGTGGCCCGGGCTCATATACCGGTTTACGTATAGGAGTATCAACCGCTAAGGGTTTATGCTTTGCTCTTAATAAACCACTTATAGCCGTTGAAACACTTGAAGCTATGGCTACGGGTTTTATAAACGCTGCAAACGTTAAAATTGATGAGGGTACCCTTTTATGCCCGATGATTGACGCCCGGCGCATGGAGGTATATTGTGCGGTGTTTAACGCCAATGGCGAAAAGCTAAGAGCAACCGCGGCCGATATTATAGACGAAAACAGCTTTAGTGAATTGCTGAGCGATAACAAGATGTTGTTTTTTGGCGATGGGGCTGATAAATGCAAAGCTGTTTTAGGTTCAAACCCCAACGCGCATTTTTACCCGGCTTTTGAAAACTCCGCATCCCACCTTACTCAAAAGGCGATGGAGAAGTTCAATAGGAACGAATTTGAGGATGTAGCCTATTTTGAGCCTTACTACCTTAAAGATTTTATAGCCGGAAAAAAAGCGCTGTAAATCAGAATCAGGCATAAATACGCAAAAGCATTATTTGTCGGTCTTAAACAGGCGACCAAACAGACGACCAAAAAAACCCTTTTCGCCCATGGGGATGGTGCTTGCATTCATAGGGTGCTCAATTACATGGCCAAATTTTAAGGAGAATCCCAAATACAAATCTCCCCCGGTATAATTTCCAACATGATTTATCTGGCCATCATCCTGCAAAGCAGCCAATGCCATTCTTCCGGTGTTTGTTAACCTGTCTGTACCTATAAAGAATTCTACATTTGGCGATTTGATCATGAACTGCGTACCCAGGTTAAAAAACTTCATATCGTCATAGCTTGCTGTAACGGTGGCAACCAGATTTTTATACTGGAAATGATTAACCAGTCCCCCGGTAAAGCCAGCAAAAAACAATTCTTTTGAAGCTATAAGCGTGGGGGTGTACTTAAACCTCGAATCGTCGCCAAACCAGTAGCTTTTGGTAGCACTTATTTCGGCACGGCCATTTATAGGGGTAGTGAATGATTGTACAGTGCCGTTGTTTTTTAATATTTTAAGCGTTCTGTTATAAATGGTATCCTCCCGGTGTATGGATGACAGGTCATTTATACGTTCGCTGTTATTAAAATCATATATGGTTGAGCGCTTGCTCCAGTGTATAAATCCAAGATCTTTAACATTTGCCTGTACGGTTATATGATCGTCTGTTTTGTATGATGCACCCAAGCTAATGGCTGCACCGGGATTGCGGAACGTCGGCAAATAATCATGAGCCGTGGTTCGGCCCGGTATATAGCTGTCATAATAGCGTCCCCGTAAGGCTAATACAGCTGTGGGCGCAGTCGGGTCCGTTCGGTCAAAGGTAATATTTGACCCTACAATATCAATTTGCTGATATTGTATACCAAGCAAGCCGCTTAATTTAAAGCCGACTGCAAATTTATCATTAATGCGTTCGCGGTACGAAAACCCTATTTGATTATAAGCCTGGTATCTGTAGTTGTTATTAAATATATCACTGTACGTATTCTTAGGGAAATCTGAAGCCCCGTTTAATAAGGCGAGGGACTCATCAGTAAAAAGACCGCGGCTCTCAACCCTGGTTTGTGCCGAAAAACCGATCTCTACATTGCCGTTCAAACTTGTAAATGCCTTAAACATAATGGAGTATGCGTTAAGGTTTGCGTTAAAATGATTGTATTTGTTCTTTCCTATTTTTAGCTGATCGGTATTGTAAAAAGCCTTACTTGAAAATAGCCTGGTTTTAACGCCCTGCTGCATATCGCCTGTTAAATAAGTATTTACATCAAAGTTAGGTATCAAAAAGTTGAATGCATATTGCCTGCTTGAGTCGGGTATAAATGATCTTTGGGATGGGTTTTCAAAGGAATCAAAAAGGGTACCTGTATTATATTGTGAAAATTGCTGTGCAGAAACTGATAAAGAGAAGAAAATTAAGCAAAGGGCGGTTAAAAATTTATTCATACAATATTTGTCAGTACTAAGTTTTGTATTATTTCAACTATTAAACTTTGATTTTTTAATAAAGGTTTCCAACCCCGCGGCTTATTTTAACGAAATTGAGAATGTATGGTTATGTAATAAACCCATTTAATTTGATTTTGTTATGGCCGCGGTGTCAATATTATTAAGACGCATGCAAAAATTGGTATAAAAATTCTTGTCCGAAGCGGTAAACTGATACGCTGCGCCATAAAAGCTTTTCCATCCCTGGGCGGAGTTTTCAAAAGTATCGTAAAAATGATCTCTCAGATCTCTTTTAAGTATTGGCTGCGAGTTTTTAAAGTTGATAAAAAAAGCCACATTGCTTCTTTCGGCCAGCAGATCATCAAATTGATTGTATTGCTCAATTTTGCTTATGAATTTCCGGTTGATATAGGTGTCAGTATAGCTTATAAGCTCTGATGGTGTGGTGGCCAGTATTAGGTAATTATCAAGTATCATAAAATAAGGCTTCCTGAAAATGCTGAACGCATCGCCCAGTAGGTAAAACGGTAGCTTGCTATAATTAAACTGGCCAATATTATCATTGGTCATGGTGCTGATGTTCATCATTACCGGTAATAGCTTTGAACCATCTTTAACAGAAATAATGGCAAATTTTTCTTGGTAGCGGGTGGTTACTACAGCAAATTCATTACCCAACAAATGCTCAAATTCCGGTTTTATAAAAAGGCCGGTCTCTGCCTTTATTTTGCTTAAAAGCTGGTCTTTTTCATTGCTCAGGCCGGCCTTTATATGCCACTGCGCCAGATCGGCCGAAAATTGGTGCGGGTCAGAAACCGCGAAGTTTAAACTATAAGCCGTGGTAGCCGGAAAAATATCCTTTAAGTGGTTGGCAACGGGTTGCTGGCTGGCAAAAAGGTTTAAGTAACTGGCCGGGTGGTTGTGCTGTATAACAGTAAACCCGTTAAACATTAAAGCATCGTTTTTGTAGTTTAAACTTAAAGCTGCCAGGCCGGGCAGTAGTTTAAAACTCTTAAAAATGTCTGTATTCTGGTTTTTAAATATCTGGTCAAACAGGGGCGACAACTGTTCGTAATTAATATATAAGTTGGCCAGCGAATTGGAGTTTTGCTGCTCAGGCAACGGAATAAAAGCATTCCTGTTCTTATTTTCCCGGTACAGTATGCTTTGGTCTATCAGTTCTTTTGAAAAGCTGCCCGCAAAAATATTATCCTCTTTTTCAATAATGTAAAAGTGTTTATTGATGGCCTTGATCAGAACATCATATTCAATGCCAATGGTGTTCCGTATGGTATTTATAGTCAGGCCCTGGTTTAATTGTTTGCTAAACTGTGTAAAAGCGTCATTTTTGAAATCAGCCGTTGCCGTTGTAGTTATCAGCAGGTTAATATCATTACTGTTTGATGGATGTATCGATATGAAAATGTTTTGTCCGTTAAAAAACTGATCCAGCGAGGGCGATGCAAGCAACAGCTTACGAAGGGTGTCAAGGTCGGCAAGTTTTTCGCGGCCTGTAACGTTGCTTAATAATTGACTGCCTTTAAAAATATCGTAAAACCCTTTTTCATTATTAAACTCAAAAACGGCTACAGCATTGTCTGGAATGGTGCCCATAACCTGACTGGTACGCACCCCGGGCGAGCTTAAATTTTTAAAGTAAACAACGGTAATGGTTACCGTAGCAGCAAGTAAAATTAAGGTAATAACTATCAGTCGTTTCATTGCGGTTTGCTTTACAAAGATAGAATTTTACCCTGCGGCATTAAAGTAATACTTTCAATTGGTTAACTTAGCCTTTTATATCTGTATGAACAAACAAATAATCGTTACGGCGTCGGTACTCGGTATGCTGGCTGTTATAACAGGGGCCTTTGGTGCCCACGGTTTAAAAGCGGTTTTGCCCGCAGATCAGCTTGAGGTGTGGCATACGGCGGTACAATATAATTTTTATCATGTGTTTGCATTGCTGTTCCTGTCAACCATGGCACGGTTTAAAAGCAGATTAATAACCGCGTCCTATTATTTCTTTACAGTAGGCATATTGTTTTTTTCGGGCTCGTTGTACCTGTTGTCATGCCGTAGTATATTGGGATGGAACTGGTTGATAGCCCTGGGGCCCATTACGCCGTTGGGTGGCTTATTGTTCATTATGGGCTGGCTTACGCTGGCAATTGCCGCTTTTCGTAACAGATAGATGAGGCGATAGGGGACTCCCGGAATAAAAGACTTTTGAATAACGGGACAAAAAATAAGAAAACCATTTTAGAGGTTTATCGATAAAAATACTGCATGTTAGAGTTTGCTGAAATTGAACATACCGACCGTAAAACACTTTTTGCAGAAGTGATATTACCACTCGCCATTTCAAAAAATTATACTTACCGTGTACCTTATGATCAAAATGAAGCTATTGCTATAGGCAAAAGGGTAGTGGTACAGTTTGGTAAAAGCAAGCTTTATACTGCCATTGTTAAGGAGATAAGTACCCAGGCGCCTGAAAAATATGAGGCTAAATACATTATTGAGATCCTGGACAATCAGCCTGTAGTAACTCCGCATCAGCTGTATTTTTGGCAATGGCTGGCCGATTATTACATGTGTAATATTGGCGAGGTGATGAACGCCGCCCTGCCCGCCGCCCTGAAACTGGCCAGCGAAACCCGTATTGTGCTCAATAAGGATTATGATATTGACCGCTCGGCTTTGCATGATAAGGAATTTTTAATTGTGGAGGCGCTCGATATTCAGCCCGAGCTTACCGTAAGCGACATTGCCAAGCTGCTGGGCCAAAAAACGGTAATGCCCATACTAAAGCTGATGTTCGAGAAAAACATTATTCATATATCTGAAGAAGTTAGCGAACGCTATAAGCCCCGCAAACGTACTTTTGTTACGCTGAACCCGGTTTACAACAATCCCGAAAATTTAAAAGAGCTTTTTCCGATACTTGAAAAACGTGCTCCAAAACAAGCCGATGCCTTGCTGGCTTATATCAAGCTGGCCCGTCATCAAAAAACGATCACCAAAAATGAGCTGATAGAGGAAAGCGGTGCAGGCGAATCAAGTATCAGATCGCTGATAGAAAAAGATATTCTTTTGGCAGAGGAGAAAAACGTAAGCCGCCTTCATTTTGAAGAAGAATATGAATACGGCAATAATTTTGAACTAAGCGAACAGCAAACTGATGTATTGCAAAATATCAGCGACCAGTTCAGGGATAAAGATGTTACACTGCTGCATGGTGTAACTTCATCGGGCAAAACCCAGATATATATAAGGCTTATTGAAGAAATGATGCGCAAAGACAGGCAGGTGCTTTACCTGCTGCCTGAAATTGCCCTTACCACCCATATTATTGAGCGGCTGCGCATGTACTTTGGCGACGACATTGGTGTTTATCATTCCCGCTTTAATGATAACGAGCGGGTAGAGGTTTGGCAAAAGGTACTGAACAACGATTATAAGGTGATACTGGGTGCGCGGTCGTCTGTTTTTTTGCCATTTAATGATCTGGGCCTTATTGTTGTTGACGAAGAGCATGAAACCTCCTACAAACAGTTTGACCCGGCACCACGTTATAACGCGCGTGACGCGGCCATTTTTCTGGCTAATATGCACGGGGGCAAAGTGTTACTGGGTTCGGCTACGCCATCATTTGAGAGTTATTTTAATGCACGCACAAACAAATATGGCTTTGCCGAATTGACCGAGCGTTACGGAGGTGTGCAGCTGCCTGATGTGCAGGTAGTAAGCATCAGTCATGAAACTAAACAAAAAACCATACAATCGCACTTTACCAGTGTGCTGATGGAGGGGATAGCACAGGCCCTGGCCAATAAGGAGCAAGTGATCCTGTTTCAAAACAGGCGTGGTTATGCCCCGGTGCTCATGTGTAAAATTTGTGCTTACACACCCAAATGCATCAATTGCGACGTAAGTTTAACCTATCATAAAAGCAGCGGCAAATTGCATTGCCATTATTGTGGCTATAAAGAAGATTCGCCATCAATTTGCCCGGCCTGCGGATCAACTCATTTGGAGTATAAAGGCTTTGGTACCGAAAAGATAGAGGACGAGTTAAGTCTGCTGCTGCCCGATGCCCGCATTGCCCGCATGGATCTGGATACCACCCGTGCACGCAACTCGCTGCAAACCATATTGAACAACCTGGAAGAAAAAAAGATAGATATATTGGTAGGTACGCAAATGGTAGCCAAGGGGCTTGATTTTGCTGATGTTACACTCATCGGTATCATTAACGCCGACAGTATGCTTAAGTTTCCTGATTATCGTGCTAATGAACGCAGTTTCCAGATGCTGGCACAGGTAAGCGGCAGGGCAGGCCGAAGGGGTAAACAGGGTACGGTGGTTATACAAACCTATGATCCTAATCACCGGGTTATTAAACAGGTGATAGCCAATGATTACAACGATCTTTATCTTACCGAGATGGAGGAGCGTAAAAGCTTTAAATATCCGCCGTTCTATCGTATTATTAACCTCGATATTAAGCATAAAGACCCCGAAATACTGTACAACCAGGCAATATACCTGGCTACCGAATTGCGTAAACACTTTGGCGAAAGGGTAATTGGGCCCGAAGCACCGCTCATAAGCAGGATCCGTAACTACTATATCAAATCCATAATGCTGAAATTTGAGAAAGACGGTATCTCTATTGTGAAAGCCAAAGCTGTATTACGCGATGTGATTGTACAGTTTCAAACTACCAAGCTGAGCAAAGGAAGCATTATCCAGCCGGATGTTGATCCTTATTAGACACGATTTAAAGATTAGCCAGGATTTTAAGGATTTTATAGATATAATCAATATTGGGAACTTTTATGGCTAAATTTATCGTGTTTAATCTACTTAACCTCCTTATCTGATCATGTTACTCAAATCAAAAGATGATATTAATAAAATAACTCACAAAATTATTGGTTGCGCTATGCAAGTACATAAAACTTTTGGGTGTGGATTTCAGGAAGTTATTTATCAAAGGGCATTATCTATTGAAATGAAGATATCGGAGCTATCTTTTGAGAGGGAGAAAGAAATGTCGATATTTTATCGGGATCAATTAGTGGGTAATAGAAGGGTAGATTTCTTTGTGGAAGGATGTGTAATGTTAGAGTTAAAAGCAGTTGAAACAATTGTCGACCTTCACAAAACCCAAACTATAAACTATTTAGAAGCATATAATTTAGCGGATGGTTTATTAATAAATTTTGGAGGACTTAGTTTAGAATTTAAACGCATGTATAACAAAAAATTGGTCAGTCCCCAGAATCACCCCATCGATAAACATAACTTAAATGAATAATCTTGCAAATCCTTCTTAATCCTTTAATCATAGGCTTAACCCAAATCAATAAATCTTGTAAATCCTCACTAATCGTTAAATCGTGTTAATTTTTTTTCCTGCTAACACATAATGAATTACCTTTCTATACGTTGTTTGCCGGCCTAAATCCTGAAAATCGTGCTAACTTTGCCTTATAATGGCTTACCACTATATTGATAATTACCGCGAAAAAGGCGCCCGGAAACGACTGGTTGATATCCTGATAAAAAAAGGCATTGAAGATAAAGAAGTTTTAAGGGCTATAGGGAAAGTGCCGCGCCATTATTTTTTTGACGAAACCTTCTGGAACCAGGCCTACAGGGATATCGCGTTCCCGATAGGCGAGGGGCAAACCATATCGCAACCGTACACGGTTGCCTATCAAACCCAGTTGCTGCACATCCGTAAAGGTGATAAGGTATTGGAGATCGGCACCGGGTCGGGCTATCAAACCTGTATCCTGATGGAGCTGGGTGCTACCGTTTATACCATTGAGCGGCAGGAAAAGCTTTATGAACGTACCCGGTTTATCCTGCCCGAAAAAATGGGTTATAAGCCCCACTTTTTTTGCGGCGACGGTTCTGTTGGTAAAGCCGACTATGCCCCCTACGATAAAATCATTGTAACCGCAGGTGCGCCTACCGTGCCCGATGTTTTGTTAAAACAGTTAAAGATAGGTGGTATACTGGTGATCCCCGTTGGTGATGAAGAAACCCAGAAAATGGTAACCGTGTTAAAAGTTGGCGAACATGATTATGAAAAGATAGTGCTGGATACCTTCAGGTTTGTACCGCTGGTAGGGGATAAAGCCTGGTAAGGGGCTTACCTTTTCAAAGCCCGGTCCATTTCAACTTTGGTGTCGCGCTCTTTCAGGGTTTCACGTTTATCAAAAGTCTTTTTACCCTGCGCAAGGCCTATCTCTAATTTGGCAAAGCCGCGTTCGCTGATAAACAGTGCGAGTGGTACAATAGTGAGGCCTTTTTCTTCACCTCTTGTAAGCAGTTTCTTTAGTTCCTTTTTATTAAGCAAGAGCACGCGGTCGCGCTTGGCCTCATGGTTATAAAATGAACCATAGGAATATTCTGATATATGCAGGTTGCGCACATAAAGCTGGTTATTGATAAAAGTGCAGAATGCATCATTGATGTTGGCCTTCCCCTCACGTATAGACTTGATCTCGGTGCCCAGCAATTTAATACCGGCCACATATTTATCAAGTATGTGATATTCAAAATAAGCCTTTTTGTTTTTTATATATATATTATCCTGAGACATTTCTTCTGTTCCTTTAAACGCAAACTTAGTAAAATTTTAACCTCCTGTTGTCACGATAGTTTTAAAAACAGTGGGCTCTGAAGTAGAGGTGACATGCCTGACGCCTGTGGAGTGTTGTCATCCTGAGCGATAGCGAAGGATCTTCTTCACCCAAACGCGGGCTACCATAAGTGGACGGGCCTGTCACCCTGAGCTTGTCGAAGGGCGTACGTAGAGGCCTTTCCCCGCTATCCTTCGACAGGCTCAGGATGACAGCCCTTTTTTTGTGTCATTCCACTTTAAAGTCCTTGGATTTTAAAACTGAGTATTGCAAACGATTTATTATTGTGGTTTTACTACCAGTACAGGGATATTAACCCTGTGCCTTACAGTATTCACTGTAGTACCGAAGATGAGGTCCTTAAGCGCTTTATGCCCGTGCGATCCCATAACCAAAAAGTCAATATTTTCTTCGTTCACAATTTTAGCTATTGATCTGGCCGGGCTGCCATAGCCAATTTGAGCCTGTGCCTTGTAGCCCAGTTTTTCAAGGGCGGTAACGTATTTGTTCAAATTGTCAACATCGCTCTGTGTTTCGTTATCCATAACCTGCTTACCATAATATCGTGCGCCGGCAGTTTCTACCACGTGTATCAGGGTATAATTGGCGCGTTTGCCACCCTGCATAATGGCGTGGCGAAGGCAGTCGTTATCATTTTTGGAGAAATCAATAGTTACCGCGATATGTTTATAGATAATGGCATCAAGCTCTGTAATAGCGCTTGCAATACCGTGGGGTACATAGGCAGGCCGGTCTTTATGTTTGTACAACATCGGCCTCAAAAATACGTATAAAAGCAATAAGGCGATGCCAATTACCACAGGCACCACAATAGTGTATATCCAAAAAGCCGATGCGGGGTATTCTTTTATCCAGTCAAGTATTTGCTCAAATACCAGTTTTGCATTTAAAGCCACAATGACCATAGCGCTGCCCCAGGCCAGTACTTTAACCGGAAAGCCAATGGAAAAATTACCCATGCGCTTTTTATCAGAAGTAAAATGAATGAGCGGGATAACGGCGAAACCCAGCTGCAGGCTTAACACCACCTGGCTAAGGATGATCAGGCTGCCTAAGGCGTTTTCGCCAAAATAAATAATTGTAAAAACGGCAGGAACAATTGCCAG
Source organism: Mucilaginibacter pocheonensis (assembly GCF_031456535.1). Taxonomy (NCBI): domain Bacteria; kingdom Pseudomonadati; phylum Bacteroidota; class Sphingobacteriia; order Sphingobacteriales; family Sphingobacteriaceae; genus Mucilaginibacter; species Mucilaginibacter pocheonensis. The sequence continues at coordinate 657,430 of NZ_JAVDUU010000004.1, read as the reverse complement.
CACACGGGTAAGCAAACGGCGCAGCCAGGGCTCAATACGCAGGTTAATATGCCCTTCCATAATGATTTGGCCGGCCAGGGTGCCAGTTATGGTTGAGCTTTGGCCCGATGCGATCAGCGCGATGGCAAAAAGAGCGGGCGCTATCCTACCAAAAATATGTTCCAGTAATTTATAAGCGTCTTGTATTTCGGCAACCTGAAAATAACCGTTCTTAAAAAAGGCGGTAGCAGCCAGGATCAGTATAGCGGCATTTACCAAAAAAGCAAGGTTAAGGGCAATAACCGTATCAAATAAATTAAACTTGATGGCCGATCTGATGCCTTCGTCTGTACGGGTGATCTGCCTGGTTTGTACCAATGACGAATGCAGGTAAAGATTATGCGGCATTACCGTAGCCCCGATAATACCAATGGCAATATACAAGGCTTCGCCGGTTAAATTATCCGGGGCAAATCCTTTGGCAATCTCTATTACATTGGGCTGTACAATAAACATCTCAATTAAAAAGGATAACCCTACAATAAATATCATGGCTATAATAAAAGCCTCCAGCTTGCGCATACCCTTGTTCATGAGGTAAAGCATCAGCACGGTATCAGTTATGGTAAGTGAAACGCCCCATATTAACGGCAGGTTAAACAATAGCTTAAGGCCTATAGCCATCCCGATGATCTCGGCCAGATCACAAGCTATGATGGCTATTTGCGCCAATATATACAGCCAGAAGTTTACAAAACGCGGGTACGCGTTTTTTGATGCCTGTGCCAGATCGAGCCCGCGCACAATACCCAGGCGTGCGCTTAATGATTGCAGGAGCAAAGCTATCAGGTTTGAGGCAAACAATACCCATATCAGCTTATATCCAAAAGCGCTGCCGCCTGCAATATCGGTAGCCCAGTTGCCGGGGTCCATATAGCCAACGCTTACCAGGTAGGCGGGCCCCAGGAAGGCCATTATTTTGCGCCAGCCCATTTTGTTTTCGGTAATAACCGAACTATGTACATTGCCTAATGATTGGTTATGGTTGTTGCTCATAGGGGTATCAGTAAGTTATTTGCCACTTCGCGGCTAATGTGTATTTCTTTTTTGTTTTCCATTTGTAAAACCACAGAATGATCAAACGCTATGATTTCCGTTACGGTAAATTTTATGCCGATAGTCAGGCCTTGTTTTTCGAGGTATTGTAAAAACGAGGTTGTATGGTCGCGAACTCCTGATATTACACCACTTTCATTAATGGCAAGTGCCGAAATGGGTTTAAGTTTGGGCGTGTTAAAAAGCCCGTTACAATCAGGTATGGGTTCACCGTGCGGATCGTGCTGCGGATAATCCATGAATTTATCCAACCGGTTAATTAGCTCTGCCGAGGAGATGTGTTCCATTTCTTCGGCCATGTCATGCACCTGGTCCCATTTAAAGTTTAACTTTTCTACCAAAAAATACTCCCATAAACGATGTTTACGGATAATATTGACAGCAATTTTTTCGCCGGATGGGGTAAGGCTTACGCCCTGGTAACGGGTATAATTGATCAACGCCTTATCGGCAAGCTTTTTTAGCATATCAGTCACCGACGAAGCTTTGGTATTTAACGATGCGGCAATTTGATTGGTGCTGACATTTGCTACACCCATCGACAGATGATAGATTGATTTTAAATAGTTTTCCTCGGCTAACGTATTCATTTATACAAATCTAATAAAAAATTTAGACTAATCTAAAAATTACAACCGCGGGAAATATATTTTTGTTGAATTACTTTTCAGAAAAATATAATTTTGTGAAGTGTGGAAAACTGTATATTTGCATACATTATTATAACCTAATGGCTGCCGAATTAGATAAAATAGATCTTCAAATACTTAAGATATTACAGGAAAACGGAAGGATAACTAACCTCCAGCTTTCAAACGAAATAGGACTTTCGCCCGCACCTACGCTGGAGCGCGTAAGAAAACTGGAGAACGCGGAATACATAAAAAGCTATCACGCCCTTGTTGACGAAGAGAAACTGGGTCTGGGTATAAAAACTTTTATACAGATATCGCTTGACTTTCACCAGAAGAACACCATACAAACTTTTTTGGATGAAATAAAACACATTAAGGAAGTTACCGAATGCCATCACGTAACAGGCCAATGCGATTTTTTACTGAAAGTTTATGTACGCGACATCAAATCATATGAGCAGCTAATCATGGAAAAAATAAGCCGCATCACGGTAGTTAAAACTTTCCAAACCATGATGATCATGTCAACCAGTAAAAAGGAGCCTATAGTTCCGCTGGAATATTAGGCTCCTGAAGGGGAAGCCTAATGTATCTGCCAGTCAATAGGCTTTTTGCCTTCCTTTTCAAGTATAGTGTTCGTTTTTGAGAACGGTTTGCTGCCGAAAAAACCACGTTCGGCCGAGAAAGGCGAGGGATGTGGCGATTTCAAAATAAAATGTTTTTTTTCGTCTATCAATACAGCCTTTGATTGCGCGAAGGCTCCCCAAAGTATAAAAACAATGCCTTCCTTTTTATCGGATATGGTTTTGATCACGCTATCGGTAAACTCTTCCCATCCCTTTTTTTGATGAGAGCCAGCATTGCCGGCCCTCACCGTTAAAGTTGCATTGAGCAGCAGAACACCCTGTTTTGCCCATTCTTCAAGATTGCCATGGCTGGGGATCTTAAACCCGGGGATATCTGTTTGTAATTCTTTATAAATATTAATGAGCGAACGCGGGATAGCGATGCCTTTTTGTACCGAAAATGAAAGCCCGTGTGCCTGGTGTGCACCGTGGTAAGGGTCTTGCCCTAATATAACCACTTTAACATCGTCAAACGGCGTAGTGTTAAAGGCGTTAAAAATATCGCTGTTTTTGGGGTAAACTACCTGCCCTGCTGTCTTTTCTTCCTGTAAAAACTTCTTTAGTTTGGTCATGTACTCCTTGTCAAATTCGTCTTTTAAAACTTTAAGCCATGATGGATCTAATTCTATCGCCATAAATATTGTTATAATGTTGATTAAGCGTACAAATTAACAGATATTTGTGCTTAATATAGTATCACAAATTATGTCAAACATTGTACGGCTAATTATAGCCTGTGTATTTTTCGGTGCGGCCGTTGCTCTTTGTGCTTTTGGATTTTGGGGCTGGGGTATTTTGGTTTTGCTTTTGGGCGGTATAACATTGCTTAGCTTCTTTTTTAACGAGAACATGATCATATCGCAGTTTTACCTGCGTAAAGAAAAAACAGATAAAGCTGAAGAGTGGCTGATGAAGATCACCGACTACGAAAAGCAGCTGCATAAAAACCAGCATGGCTATTATAACTTACTTATCGGGCTTATCGAGTCGCGTAAGGCGCCGATGAAGTCAGAGAAATATTTTAAAAAGGCGCTTTCCCTGGGCATGAAAATGTCGCATAACGTTGCGTTGGCCAAATTGAGCCTGGCCGGTATATCTATGGCAAAACGTAACAAACGCGAAGCGCAGATGTATTTGTCAGAAGCGGCAAAGGACGATAAGAATAAACTACTTACCGAGCAGATAAAGATGATGAAGGCGCAATTAACGCAGATGGATAAGCAGCAGGTGGTAAGGGGCGGATATCGCCAGTTTTAAGAAAACAAAGCAGGTAGGAAAAAAAATAAAAGAGACGAAAACATCGTCTCTTTTATTTTTCCTCAATAGCACTGAAATAATCTGGCTCTGCTGAGTGGTTTTGATAAGGCTGAATGATACGGTCAGTATAAACATCGCCTTCATCAGCCGGGTTGGCCACTTCAACCAGTTTCAGTAAACTCCTGATGAATGATAAGTTGAAGTTACTTCTGTTCAACTTGATCAGATATTCGTTCTCGGTGATCTCCAGAATTGAGTTGGTCATAACTTTTCTAATAGTTGTTTATTGCAAGTATAATCATCATAATTAAACACAAAGTACTGTTTATTTTAAGCTTTTATTAATAAATTGTTATTAAATTGCTGATATAGAGTTGGGTATCTGCCTATGCCTGATAATAGCTGCCGGTGGGGCTATAAATGTATAGCTTCGGGAGCCGAACAAAGACGCAAAAAAAAGCGGGACGCATTACCTGCATCCCGCCAAATATCAAATGTTTTTAATATTATTCAAACCAGGCCATCACCACTTCTTTGGCAGGCATGGTAATATCCAGTTTTAGCTTTTTACGCATACCTCCAAGATCATTAAATACCTTGTTAGGATTGCCAGCTTTTAATTCTTCAACAGTGTTAAAACCCATCTTGTTTAATACAGGCACCCATTCGGCCGGTACGCCCGCGTTGATAAAATCATCGGCGGTAGCAACTTTAGCTTTTTTCTCGGGGCGCATTTGCGGGAAGAATAATACCTCCTGTATGGTGCTCTGGTTGGTCATCAGCATTACCAGGCGGTCAATCCCTATACCCAGACCTGATGTTGGGGGCATACCGTACTCCAGGGCGCGTAAAAAATCATCGTCCATGGCCATAGCCTCATCATCGCCCCTGCCGGCCAGTATTAATTGTTCTTCCAAACGCTCGCGCTGGTCAATAGGGTCATTTAATTCCGAATAAGCATTAGCTATCTCCTTGCCGTTTACAAACAGCTCAAAACGCTCCACAAGACCATCCTTCGTGCGGTGTTTTTTGGCCAGGGGGGTCATTTCAATCGGGTAGTCGGTAATATAGGTTGGCTGTATCAGGTGGGCCTCCACTTTGGCGCTGAAGATCTCGTCAATCAGTTTGCCTTTGCCCATGGTTGGGTTAACTTCAATGGCAAGCTCTTTACAAGTTTCGCGAAGCGCCGCTTCATCCATGGCCGATACATCAATCCCTGTATATTTCAGTATAGAATCATACATGGAAAGTTTTTCATACGGACCGGCAAAGTTTATTTCATTATTGCCTACCTGCACTACCGGGATGCCATGTACGGCTTTCGCAACGGTTTCCAGGCATTCTTCCACCATCTTCATCATCCATATATAGTCTTTATAGGCCACATATATTTCCATGGCCGTAAACTCAGGGTTGTGGGTGCGGTCCATGCCTTCGTTGCGGAACATTTTGCCAAACTCATAAACCCCGTCAAAGCCGGCCACTATCAGGCGTTTTAAGTACAGCTCATTGGCAATACGTAAAAACAGGGGCATATCCAGCGTATTATGGTGCGTAGCGAAGGGCCGTGCGGCCGCGCCGCCGTGTACGGGCTGTAATATGGGTGTTTCAACTTCCATCCAGCCCTGCGCGTTAAAATAGCTACGCATACTGCTGATCACCTTGGAGCGGTTAATGAAAATTTGTTTATAGTCGGGGTTTACCGTTAAATCCACATAACGCTGGCGATAGCGGAGCTCAGGATCAGTAAAGCCATCATGTATGGTGCCGTCTTCCTCGCGTTTTACTACCGGCAACGGTTTGAGCGATTTGGAAAGTACGATCAGTTCACGCACATGAACTGATATTTCGCCGGTTTGGGTTAAAAATACATAACCTTTAACGCCTATATAGTCGCCAATATCCAGCAGTTTTTTAAATACCGTGTTATATAAGGTCTTGTCTTCGCCGGGGCAAATATCATCGCGCTTTAAATAGATCTGCACACGTCCGGTTGAATCCTGCAGCTCGGCAAATGACGCGCTGCCCATGATACGGCGGGTCATGATGCGACCTGCTATTACTACGTTTTGGTATGCTTCAGGCTTATTATTAAAATTATCAGTAATGTCCTGCGCCCAGGCGTTAACATCAAAAGCTTCGGCAGGGTATGGGTTAATGCCCAATGCCCTTAATTGTTGTAAAGATTCGCGGCGTAATATTTCCTGTTCGGATAGTGCAATACTCATGTTATGAACGGTATTTTAAATAATTTGCAAAAATAGCGTTTTTAATGAGTTTGGCGGAATGAGTTTTTTAATAAGGATGAAATGCATGTGAAGAGTTGACTCACCCTGTCTCGCTTCGCTCGACATCCCTCTCTCCGCCTTCGGCGCAAAGAGGGGATTTATAAATCAGATAAAAGATAATTGGATAAAAAGCAAAGAAAAACACCTCATCAACCCTCTTTATGGCGAAGCCAAAGAGAGGGTCGGCCAGCGCAGCGTAGCCGGGGTGAGTCTGCCCGTATCAAATTTTTTACACGCAAAAATTAATCTGATTTAAAAACACGTTACATTAGCATACCTTTTAAAACTTAATACCAGTACTATGAGAAAACTATCAGGTATATTTCTTTTTTTATTAGTTGTATCGGGCAGGGCGTTTTGCCAGGATGCTCCCGGTTTGTATGATGCGGGAACCAAACCCCAGCTTATTGCCAAACAGTTTTCATTTACAGAGGGACCGGCTGTTGACAAGCATGGCAATGTTTTTTTTACCGACCAGCCTAATAATAAAATATGGAAATATGATACCGATGGTAAGCTTTCGGTTTTTTTAGATAGCGCGGGCCGCTCCAACGGGATGTATTTTGATAAAAAAGGTAACCTGGTAACCTGCGCCGATGCTAAAAACGAATTGTGGTCAATCAGTCCGCAAGGCAAGGTCACCGTTTTATTAAAAGACTATGAGGGCCATTTATTTAACGGCCCCAATGACGTTTGGATAAGGCCCGATGGAGGCATTTATATAACCGATCCCTATTACCAGCGCGACTACTGGACACGCAAAAAAACCGAGATGGACGGCCAAAAGCTTTATTATTTACAAAAAGGCAAGCACCAGGCCGTAGTTGTTGATGATAAATTTGTACGGCCCAACGGTATTGTAGGTACACCCGACGGAAAAACCCTGTACGTTGCCGACATAGGCGATAATAAAATTTATAAATATGACATCCAGAAAGATGGTTCTTTAACCAACCGTGTTTTGTTTGCCCCACAGGGATCAGACGGAATGACCATCGATAACCTGGGCAATGTTTACCTGAGTGGTAAAGGTATTACCATTTATAACCCCAAAGGCGAAAAAATAGATCATATTGATATTGACGAGCCGTGGTCGGCCAATATTTGTTTTGGCGGTAAAAACAGGGATATATTGTTCATCACTGCTTCAAAGGCCATATATACCATGAAAATGAAGGTAAAAGGAGTTGATTAAACTTCTTGTTGTTGGATAAAGCTGGCTATTTGCTGCTGTTCATCGGCATTAAGCAGATCGCCGGTGTATTTCCATTGCTCATGTATTGGCGCTATAACAATACTGCCCAGGTAATCCGGATTGGCCTCGTCGTTCAATGCCGGTTTACCTTCATTTATTTCCAGCTCTTCTGTAAACAGGGCCGATTCGTTGTCGATAGCGGCTTTGTAAATTTTGTAAGTGCCCGTATCAGTCAGGTCGGGCCGTAGCATAGGTTCAATAATAATATTTCTTGAACTGCCATCCATATGTTTCAAAGCAAGTGTAACCGGATTTTTCATGAGCTGTTATTTTTCTGAATAATACAGCGGCAGTAAGTTTTTGTTTTATTGGATGATAAAGCACCTTTTAAATCTTTATGGTGTGAAGAAACACTCATAGCCATCTGTCATACCATCTATCATAACTATTTGTCATGCTGAACGGAGTGAAGCATCTTCTTCGATAGGGTGAGAAGATCATCCTGAGCCTATCGAAGGATAGCGGGGAAAGGCCTCTGCACGCGCCCTTCGACAGGCTCAGGGTGACAGGCCCGTCCACCTATGAGTAGCTGGCGTTTAGCAAGGCGAAGAAGATCCTTCGCTATCGCTCAGGATGACAACATTCCCCGTGCGTCATGGGTAACGGAGTGAAGCACTTTCTTCGACAGCACGAAAAGGTGATCCTGAACTTGTTTCAGGATCTCTCAGGACAAGTTAGTATTCTTGTTATACAGAGTAGTTTTTTAAAATGTCATTTCGATAGAGCAAAGAGAGGAATGAGAGAGGGTGCGAAAGAGAAATCTTCTACACCGTGCAAGCGTAACATGTAAGGCCGTATAAGATTTCTCTCTATCGTTCGAAATGACATGCTTTTTTGAAGAGACGGAAAAAGCATATTTTCCGCCTCTCCATACAAATTGACTATCATTTCAAACCCGCGGATTAATCCTGTAAAACAGAGGCCTTTGATCTATCCTCTATCAGTTTGATAGCATGTACCGTCTTCATAAAAGAATCGGGAGTAACCGAAATAGAATCAATTCCCTCTTCAACCAAAAATTGTGCAAAATCCGGATAGTCTGACGGGCCCTGGCCGCAAACCCCTACCTTTACATTCATTCTTTTAGCGGTTTTTATCAACGAACTGATCATCTCTTTTACCGCCTCATTGCGTTCATCATAAATGTCTGCTATCAGCGACGAATCGCGGTCGAGCCCAAGAACCAATTGAGTAAGGTCATTTGAGCCGATAGAGAACCCGTCAATAAGGTGGCAAAACTGCTCGGCCAGGATAATATTAGATGGCACTTCGGCCATAAGGTAAACTTCAAGCCCGTTTTCTCCTCGTTTTAAGCCATGTTCTTCCATTGTTTTGTAAACCAGCAGCAGCTCTTTTATGGTCCTGCAAAAAGGTATCATCATGGTTACGTTATCCAGTCCCAGCTCATTCCGTACCTTGTTAACGGCGGCACATTCCAAACCAAACGCTTCTTTGTAAGCATCTGAATAATAACGCGAAGCACCCCTCCAGCCAATCATGGGATTTTCTTCAACGGGCTCAAAATATTTACCGCCAGGCATATTGTAATACTCGTTTGTTTTAAAATCTGAAAACCGTACGATCACTTTTTGCGGATAAAATGCCGCGGCTATCTTGGCGATGCCGTATGAAAGTTTTTCAATAAAAAAGGTTTTGCCATCAGGGTACCCTTTGATAACTTCCCTGATATGGTCACTTAATTCAGGCGAGCCCAGTTCCTCATGTTTTATTAAGGCCATGGGGTGTATTTTGATATAATTGTTGATGATAAACTCCTCCCTGGCCAGTCCAACCCCCTTGTGCGGATAATTGGAATAACGAAACGCCATATCCGGCGAGGCAAGGTTCATCATTACCGGTGTTTGTATTTCGGGAAGGGTTTCCAGGCTATGCTCAATTTGTTGAAAGGCGATAATGCCATCATAAATAATTCCCGACTCCCCTTCGGCACATGAAACTGTAATTTGCTGCCCGTGTTTTAATAAAAGAGTGGCGTTTTCGCAGCCTACAATTGCCGGCAGTCCCAGTTCGCGGGCAACAATGGCCGCGTGGCATGTTCTGCCGCCCTTGTTTGTTATAATTGCCGCTGCTTTCTTCATCACAGGTTCCCAATCAGGGTCGGTCATATTGGTAACCATAACATCACCCGGTTTAAAATCTATCCGATGGATGTCCTCCTTTTTTAGCCCGTTTAAAAGATGTACTTTACCCGTTGCTATTTTGTCGCCTACGGCAATGCCTCTTAAAACTATCCTGGCCTCGCGGTCAGCTTCGCTGATCCTATATTCGGTAAGGGTGTTACCGGCTTTTCGGGAATGAATGGTTTCGGGGCGGGCCTGCACAATAAACAACTGGTCTGATATGCCATCAACCGCCCATTCCACATCCATAGGGCACCATCTCCCCTTTAATGCAGAGTAATAATCTTCAATGATCATCACCCATTTGCTTAACTGCAGTATTTGCGCGTCGGTAAGGCAAAAACGTTCCTGGTCTGCCCGGGGGGTAACCTCAACAATTACCCGGTCCTGGCCGGCAGTTCCGTATACCATTCTCTGATGCTTTTTCCCCAGCTTTTTTTCAATTATGGCCGCAAAGCCCCGGGCCAGCAATGGCTTGAAAACTATGTATTCATCCGGGTTGACAGATCCCTGTACAACCAATTCGCCAAGGCCATAAGCGCCGTTAATGATCACGGCATCCTTAAAACCGCTTTCGGTATCTAATGAGAAAGCGACACCGGCCGTCCCCCGGTCTGATCTTACCATCTTTTGAACGCAAACAGACAGGCCCACACGAAAATGATCAAAACCAAAAGCCTTACGGTAACTGATAGCCCTGTCTGTAAATAACGAAGCGAAGCAGTTTTTAATGGCAGTAAGCAAAGCTGACTCGCCGCTTATATTTAAATACGTGTCCTGCTGCCCGGCAAATGACGCGTCGGGAAGGTCTTCGGCGGTAGCCGATGAACGCACAGCAACATCTACATTGTTTGTTTGATATATGGTACCCAGTTTTTGGTACTTTTCAGAGATCTCAACTGCCATGTCATCAGGAAAGATCCCGTTTTGGATTAAGCTCCTGATCTTTGAACCGCAATGTGCCAGTTGCTGAAGATCGTCGGCATTGGAATTATTAATAATTTTTGTGATCGTACTATCAAGATCATTAAAGCTGATGAAGTGGTAATAGGCGGCAGCCGTAATAATAAAACCATCGGGTATGTTTATACCAACCGGGGTAAGGTGCTGCATCATTTCGCCGAGTGATGCATTCTTGCCACCCACGAGCTCAATATCATTAATTGAGGCGTCGATCAAATCCATTGTAAATTTTTTATCTGTCATGGGACTAAGTTTTGTTGATTCAAAGCTATCGGACCGCAGCGACAAGGATTTTGTAATAGTTAATAAAAAATGATACTATATTAACATATATTTGAAAATAATGTAAAATAGCTATTAAAATGATATAGATAATGAATCTTGATAATTTTATAACGGCGGATTCCACTTATCATCTCAGCGAGGGGCATTACTACCATGCCTTAAATAATTACCATGAACATCCCGAAATGGAGTTTCTTTATATTAAAGAAGGTTTGGGTTCCCTGCTTATCAACAACACAGTACATGAGGTACAATCGGGCCAGCTTATCATTGTAGGGCGCAATGTGCCGCATATGTTTAAATTTGAAAAGCATACCTATCAAAATCCCTTAATGAAACAAGGGCAGGTAAATTTACCGCTGAAACTCCTTACCCTTCATTTTGATCCGGAGGTAACCGGACGGAGTTTTTTGCGGCTCCCTGAGAATGCGCTGTTCAACCAACTGGCGGAGCAGGCCGCGAAGGGCATCATGATGTATGGCGACACCAGGAAACTAATAATAGACACCATGTATAGCATCCCCAATGCGCCGGCGCACAGACAGTTGCTATTGATACTGGAGCTATTAACGGAAGCGGCCCTCAGTACCGAAAAATCTTTCCTTTCAGATGCCCCCAAAAACATAACCCAAACCATAGAGGACGAAAAACGCCTGACCAAAGTGTATCTATATACCCTGAACAACTTTAAAAGGACTATAAAACTTAAAGAAATAGCTGATATTGTATATATGGTACCCAACGCCTTTTGCCGTTTTTTTAAACTGCGAACCAATAAGAGTTACTTTGAATTTTTAATGGAGATAAGAATAAAGCAAGCCTGTAAATTATTAAAGGAGGAAGATTACAGCGTGGTTATCGTCTGTTACGAATCGGGGTTTAGCAACCTGTCAAATTTCAACCGGCATTTCAAACAGATTACCGGAAAAACACCGTTGGAATATCGAAAAAGCGCGCATTTTGATATAGCGCAAAGTTTTTAAGTAAAAAGTGTTAAAATGGATGTTTTTTAATAACTATTAAACAATTTTTGGCTTGTTTTGGTCTTCTTTTTGGCCCAGAAAATGTATAAAAACAAGAAGCGCTCCTGATGGGCAGGAGCGCATTCTAACCAATTATAAACCTAAATTATGAGAAGAGTTGCAAGGGAGGAATCGAACCATCAGCTGCTGCCTTTCAGCGCCTTACAAATAACTATGGGACAAATATACGAAACATGTTTTATTTTGCAATAGTTTTAACAAAAATCTTTCAATGTTAACGATTTGTTAACTATATCTTTGATAAAATATGATATTAATAATACAATCGAATGTCTTTTTTGTCATTAAAACCTGTATATCAATTAGATTTATCATATAACAAAATTAAAATCAAGCGGTTCTGAAATAAAAAAAGCCGCTTCCAACGGAGGCGGCTTCTTGAATTTTAGTTAATCCTGTTACTTTATTGCTTCGAGGCGGCAGCTTCAGCAGCCTTTTTCTGGTCGTGTTTTTCTTTCTTTGCGGCTTTTAAGTCGGCAAGGGCCTTTTTCTGGTCAGCGGTTAAAATAGCATCTAACTTTTGATCGGTTTGTGCTTCAATGGCTTTGTGTGCCGCTTTATTCGCTTTTTTATCGGTTTTATGTGCTTTTAAACTGTCAATCCTGGTTGCTTCTTTTAAAAAGAGGTCGTTAACCTGCTTGGTTTGGCTGGCGGTAAGCTTTAATTTAGTTTGCAAATTCTGGGCTTTATGTGCCGCTTTTTGCTCAGGTGTTTTAACTGTTTTTTGCTGCGCATTGGCCATTACAGTAAGGCCGGTTATAAATGCAATTGCTAAGATTATTCGTTTCATTATTTATTTTTATTTATGATTTGTTGAATATGACAATAATTTACCGGTTTAGTTTAACAGGTTGGGTGAATTAGAAAAATAAATTTAAATAAATCAACTTATTTTTAAACCAATATAATAATTTAAAGTCATAGCACTTTAGTGAGTTTATAACCGTAAGCAATAAGGGACCTATGAAAAAGACCATACAATATCTTTGCTGTGTTGTAATATTGATTTTAGGAGCCTTTGTATGCTCATCTTTTTTTGCTGAAAACAGAAACGGCAAATCCTTTAAATTCCCTTATAAGCAACAAGGTTTAACCGAAAAACAGGCCGCCGCGCATTTATTAAGCCGTTTTACTTATGGAGCCACACCAGGCGATATTGACGCCGCGGTGAAATCCGGATTGGAGAATTGGTTTAATCAGCAATTGAACGCCAATCTGCCCGATGATTCTTTGAACCAGTTGTTATCAAAATATGACGCCCTTAAACTGAGTAATACTCAGGTAGTTGAAGAATATCCTAAAAATGCACAGGTATTACGTATGGCAATAAGTGCCGGGGTTGTTAATAAAGACTCGGTAAAAAGCGATAAGAAAGCTTACCGGAGTGTACTGCAAAATTACATGCAACAAAACGGATTGAAACCAGAACAAGAACTTTTCAGGCAGTTTGTCAATCAAAAAATATTAAGAGCTGCCTATTCCAATAACCAGTTGCTGGAGGTAATGACCAGTTTTTGGTTTAATCATTTTAACGTATCAATTACTAAAAATGATTGCGCGCAGTTCATACCCGCTTATGAGCGCGACGTGATACGTCCCAACGCTTTGGGCAAGTTCAATGATATTTTACTGGCTACAGCTAAGTCGCCCGCCATGTTATACTATTTGGATAATTTTACGAGTTCGGCAGCCGATGACAATACTCCCGCTAATCGGGGACTTTTTCGCCGCGGATTGATGCAGGATACGCCTACTCAAAATACAGATACCGGCCGCAAGGTCATGCTGATGAATAAGTTACAGAAAGTACGAAAATCTAAGGGGCTTAATGAAAACTACGCCCGCGAGGTAATGGAACTGCATACCCTTGGCGTTGACGGTGGTTACACCCAGCAGGATGTGACCCAGGCAGCTAAAGTATTAACCGGTTGGACAATTTATCCCATGGGGCAATATAGCAAAGGCGGGAAAAATGTAGTAGATAAAGCAGGTGACAATCGCCTTGAAAGCCGGGGCTTTGTTCATGATGGCGATTTTTTATTTAACGCAAACCGCCATGATAAGAGTGAAAAGATTGTGCTGGGTAAGCATTTTGGTCCGGATGCCGGCTACCAGGAAGGGGTAGAATTATTATCTATGCTGGCTCATAACCAGGCTACCGCAAAATTTATATGCCATAAAATAGCCGTGCGTTTTGTAAGTGATAATCCGCCGCAGAGCCTGCTCGATAAAATGACCAAAACATTTTTAAACAGGGATGGCGATATTAAACAGGTGCTCATTACCATGGTAAGCGCCCCGGAATTTTGGAGCGAATCATCATTGCGGGAAAAAACAAAATCGCCGTTTGAACTGGCAATTGGCGCTGTGCGCAGTTTACATGCCGATATTGTGCAACCATACCAGTTGTACAACTGGATAAACAGAATGGGTGAAAAAGTATACTTTTATCAGGCACCTACCGGTTTTCCGGATAAAGCCCAATACTGGATCAATACAGGGGCGCTCCTTAGCCGGATGAATTTTGGCCTTGCTTTAGCCTCTGGCCGGATCCCAGGCATCAAGATTGACCTGGCAGCACTAAATAATCATCATGAACCGGAAAGCGCACAGGCGGCTTTAATGACCTATTGCAAACTCATTATGCCCGAACGCAAGCTTGATGAAACCGTTAAGCGTTTAACCCCAATGCTTACCGACCCTAACCTCATGCAAAAAGTTGATGAAGCAAGCTCCAAGAAAATTTATGCGAAAGTGGGACAGCCTGCCCCAATGAACATGACCTCTGCCGACAATGCAATAGCAGATAGTAAATTGAACTTAACAGGTGACCAAGCAAATAATGCTACAGCGATGCAAAGTGCGGCAAGCAATAATTCTATGCTGACACAAGTGGTTGGAGTGATCATCGGTTCGCCGGAATATCAACGACGTTAATATAAACATATACGATCATGGTATCAAGAAGAGGGTTTTTAAAATCGGGTGGTTTAGCTTTGTTAGGTGTTGGCTTAATGGGCGGTATACCAGGCTTTTTGGCCGAAGCCGCCGCAAGCGAAAAGATCATATCGCCATATAAAAAACGTAAAACGCTTATATGCATATTTCAGCGGGGCGCAATGGATGGCCTGATGGCCGTAACACCGTTTACCGATGAGTATTTAAAAGATGCCCGCCCTACGCTATTCATATCGGCTGCTAAAGGTGGTAATAAAACGCCCTTGATCGATCTGGATGGCCGTTTTGGATTGCATCCTTCAATGAAAGCCTTTGAATCTCTTTTCCGCGAAAAGCGGTTAGGGATAGTGCACGGTATAGGATCGCCCAACACTACCCGCTCACACTTTGATGCGCAGGATTATATGGAGTCGGGCACACCATTTAATAAAGGTACGGCCAGCGGCTGGCTTAACCGGGCTGTGGGTTTATTGGGGCATGATGCGCTTACACCATTTACTGCAGTAAGCATGACATCGGCCATGCCGCGGTCTTTTTATGGCGATAACCCATCGGTATCGATCAGCAACCTTCAGGATTTTGCTATTCAAATGCGGGGTAATCCGTCGGGCGCCAATATAGCGGCTAAAAGTTTTGAAGATCTGTACGATCAAACATCATCGGGCTTGTTAAAACAAACAGGCAAAGAGAGCTTTGAGGCTGTTAAAATGCTGCAAAAAACCAATGTAAAGAATTATACGCCGGCAAATAATGCCGTATACCCTAATTCGGCGCTGGGTAATTCCTTAAAACAAATTGCACAACTTGTTAAAATGGATGTTGGATTGGAAGTGGCTTTTGCTGAGTCAAATGGATGGGACACTCATTTTAACCAGGGAACAGAGAACGGGGTTTTTGCCCGGAATGTGGCTGACCTAAGCCAAAGCATTACAGCCCTATGGACCGACCTTGGCGCTTATCAGGACGATGTAACTGTTATGACCATGACTGAATTTGGTCGCACAGTGCATCAAAATGGCACAGGGGGTACTGATCACGGCCGGGCTTCATGCAACTTTATTTTGGGTAACGATATTAATGGCGGCCTGATACACGGCAATATGAAACCTTTAGCCATTGAAAATCTGGAAGATGGCCGCGACCTCGCGGTTACCACAGATTTCAGAAGTGTGTTCAGCGAAGTGGCTGATAAACACCTGAATATTAATAATGATCATATCCTGTTTCCTGATTGGAAGGGTGACAGAATCGGAGTAATGCGGGGGTAGGTCGCCCCCTACTGGATGAGTATAAACGCGGGTTAGACTCACCCCGGCTACGCTGCGCTGGCCGACCCTCTCTTTGGCTTTGCCATAAAGAGGGTTGAGGAGGTGTTTTTCTTTGCTTCTTTATCCGATTATCTTTTATCTGATTTATAAATCCCCTCTTTGCGCCAAAGGCGGAGAGAGGGATGTCGAGCGCAGCGATGACAGGGTGAGTTGAACGCGGGCAGACTCACCCCGGCTACGCTGCGCTGGCCGACCCTCTCTTTGGCTTCGCCATAAAGAGGGTTGAGAGGGTGTTTTTCTTTGCTTCTTTATCGAATTATCTTTTATCCATTCTTTCTGCTTCCCTCTTTGCGCCGCAGGCGTAGAGAGAGACGTCGAGCGAAGCGATGACAGGGTGAGTCTTCTCCGGCATAGTTATTGTTTTATCTGGTCAATTGTACACTTAATTTATTAATCTTATGAAAAATCAGCAGGATTCAAAAAACAGTGGAAACATGCAGGGCAACCCTACTTCTGACAGGGCATTTTTTGACCAGAAAGCTTCAAAAAAACAAACCGGTATCAGCAATGGCGGCGGCCAGCGGTCTGATCAAACCTCAAACCGGGATAATAACCGCAAACGTGAAAATAAAAAGGCGTAATCCAGGTGCAGGTGCGGCGTCTCTCCGGTTTCGGTCAGAGGCGCGTCACCTGCGCCGATTCTTATCATAAATTTAAAGCCTCAATCTTGTCTGCCAGCAGGTGAAGCACCTCTTCGTCTATCTTACCCGGGTTTTTACATATATGTAAAAAATGGTGTTTGTCGGGCTCAAAACCGGCAACAAATTGTCCTGCGCGGTAAACTTCAAATTTACATTGTTCATTCTCATGATGCACAAAATCGGCCACCTCAAACTCCAGGGTCTCGTCGTCTTTTTCAACAGTTATTTTAAATAGTTCCATAAAAATAAGATAGCGTATCAATATCCGCGGCAATTACAACAGGCGGTATGGTATAAACCATAAGCGTTAAAAGATGTTTTTTATTATAAAAGCAATTGGCATTGATAGCTAAGGTTTTAAAAACTTTATTTCGGCTTAAAATGTTACACTATTAATTAATACTGCTAACCATGAGTCTGGAAAAATATATAGAAAAGCGCGATTTTACTAAAACGGCTGAGCCTAAATCAGGAAAAAGCAAGGATAAGGAAAGCCTCACTTTTGTTATTCAAAAGCATGACGCCTCAAGGCTGCATTATGATTTCAGACTGGAGATGGGAGGTGTGCTGAAAAGCTGGGCGGTGCCCAAGGGCCCTTCTACCGATCCTAAAACCAAACGGCTGGCCATGATGGTTGAAGATCACCCTTATGACTACCGCACCTTTGAGGGTATTATACCCCAGGGCGAATATGGGGGCGGAACCGTGATCGTGTGGGATGAGGGAACCTATGAACCTATTGAAGAGATAAAAGGCAAAAAAGAACAGGAAAAATATTTGTTAAAACAACTTCATTCGGGCTCACTTAAGATCAAGCTGCATGGCGAAAAGCTGGAGGGTGAGTTTGCGCTGGTGAAAACCCACGGCATGGGCGATAATGCCTGGCTGCTGATTAAGCATGACGATGATTTTGCATCCAAAAAAGATATTACTAAGGCAGATAAATCTGTAATATCGGGTAAAACCATTGAGGCGGTAGAGAAAACCAGCGACAAAGTATGGCATAGCGGACATGAGGAGACCATACAAAAGAAAAAAGGTGCAAGTAAAAAAAAAGCACCTGAACTGACAGAGCCTGACGAAAGCGTAGCCGAAATAAATACAATTGATACCGCTGCTTTATTAAAAAAAGCGCCCAAGGCCAAAATGCCGGCCGGCATTAAACCCATGCTGGCCACCCTGGTTGATGAGCCTTTTGACGATCCCGATTGGGTGTACGAGGTTAAGTGGGACGGCTACCGGGCTTTAGGCTTTATAAATGAGGGTGAGGTGGAGTTATTATCGAGAAACAAAAAGTCATTTAACGATAAATTTTATCCTATACATGATATCCTTCAAAACTGGAAGATCAACGCCGTTATTGACGGAGAAATATTGGTTTTAAATGATAAGGGGGTCTCCAATTTTGGCAACCTGCAAAACTGGCGCAGCGAGGCCGATGGCGAACTGGTTTACTATGTATTTGATATACTATGGTATGATGGGAAAAACCTGATGGGCCTGCCGCTCATACAACGACAGGCAATATTAAAAGACATATTACCAACCGATGATGACCGTGTGCGCCTGAGCAAGGTTTTTAATGCCAGTGGCACCGACTTTTTTAACGCCGCCGAAAGGATGGGCCTTGAGGGGATCATTGCTAAAAAGGCTGATAGCGGTTATATACCCGACAACCGGTCAAAAGAATGGCTAAAGATCAAGGTAAGCAAACGGCAGGAGGTAATTATTGCCGGTTTTACCAAAAACGAAGATACGCCCAAACAATTCAGCTCGCTTTTATTAGCCGTTTATGAAAATAACGCGTTGCAATATGTTGGCAAGGTGGGTACCGGTTTTTCAGACAAGGTGCAAAAGGAAATGATGGCGCAGTTTAAACCTCTAATAACGGATAAAAGCCCGTTTGAGGAAATTCCCGACGTAAATAAGCCGTCGCGTTTCAGGCCCAACCCGCCCAAAGCCAAAGCAATATGGTTAAAGCCCGAGCTGGTATGCGAGGTTGCTTTTAGTGAAGTAACCACTGATGGCGTTTTCAGGCACCCATCATTCCAGGGAATGCGCGAAGATAAAAAAGCAAAAGATGTGGTGCGGGAAGTTGCGGAACCTACCGAAGCCGTGGTTGCAGAAACCCAGGAATTACAACCCGATAAACATACGGAGGCTATTGAGCCGCCTAAACAGAAAGGACGTAAAACTTTGTTAAACCCAACAGACGAAACACAGGTGCGGAAGGTTAAGGGCCACGACCTTAAATTTACCCACCTGAGCAAAATTTACTGGCCCGAGGACAAAGTGACCAAAAGGGACATGTTTAATTACTACTACCAGGTGGCCGAATATATTTTGCCTTATTTAAAGGACAGGCCAATGTCGCTCAACCGTTTCCCTAATGGGATACACGGGCCAAGCTTTTACCAGAAAGATGTAAAGGATAAAGCGCCAGACTGGGCAGTAACCTTTCCGTATACTACCAGCGACGGCGAACACAAAGAGTACTTGGTTGGTACAGATGAGGCCAGCTTATTATGGATGGCATCATTAGGATGTATTGAAATGAACCCCTGGTTTAGCCGTGTTCAGTCGCCTGATAATCCTGATTATTGTGTAATTGACCTCGATCCCGATAAAAACACCTTTGATCAGGTTATTGAAGCCGCGCAGGAAGTGAGGAAAGTTTTAGATGCCATTGATGTGCCCTCATTCTGCAAAACCTCAGGTTCAACCGGAATACATATTTATATCCCCTTAGGTGCTAAATATGACTATGACCAGTCGCAAATGTTTGCCCGTATCATTGTGGGCATAGTACACAAGCAAATACCTGATTATACTACATTGGAACGTATGGTAGCCAAGCGCGATGGCAAAATGTACCTTGATTTTTTACAGAACCGCCCCGGCGCCACTATTGCCGGTCCTTATTCCCTACGGCCTAAACCGGGGGCAACGGTATCAATGCCGCTGCACTGGGACGAGGTTAAACCTGGGCTCACCATGCGGCATTTTACTATTTTTAATTCCATTGACAGGTTAAAATCAGAAGGCGATCTGTTTAAGGGGGTACTCGGAAAAGGCATCGACCTGGAGAAAACTATTAAAAAGGCCAAAAGTGTTTTTGAGTAAGCTATTAACGGTTGCAAAAAACATCGTTACCCTACGAAGAGCGAAGGGATTCTTCATTATTGCTATCCATGAGATCTTAAAAAAAAATGTCATGTTGAACGGAGTGAAACATCTTCTTCGATAGAAAAAACTGGCGTTCAGCCGGCTGTATCACAAGAATGGTAACGTCCTGAGAGATCCTGAAACAAGTTCAGGACGACTTGTCCTCTTTTCCTGTGAAGGTATTTTTCCTGTGAAGGTAAACAGATTATGAGCTGCGAAACCAAAGATATTCGTTTCAATTCTCCATCATGATCACAATGTCCTTCCTTCTTTCCTCCGGAAATACGGACAAATTCTTAATTTTTCCGTATTTCAATGTAGCTTCAATAGTGGTATTATAAGGCGCGTGGAGCTTAAAATGTACATCCCATTCCTTTGGCCAGGCCGGAAAAAGCAAGATCTTTTTATCATCCACCTGCATCAGCATTTCCTGCAGACCAATCATGCCCGAGCCACCCCAGTTATGGTCGGGCGTCCAATCGAAACCGGGTCCCCAGAATGCCGGGAAGCGCCTGCCGGAATTTTTTAGTTTGAAAGTGGTTAATTCCGCGGCCTCTTTGGTTAAACCAAGCCGTGCGGCAAATATGTTATCCTGTTTCCAGCCTATGCCACTCCTGAATTTAGCCACCAGAGGATCATACTTCCAGGTATTGAGGGTGGTATCAAGTCCCGGTTTGCCCAGGCCGAATATTCCCCATGGAAAAACAGGATAAAATTGAGTGTTTTCCACGTTGTTAACACGTTCCCATGATTTTGCCGGCGTAAGGGTTTTATGTCCGTCAATGTCCGCAAAAGTTATAGGGGGAATGCGTTTCAGCAACCCGGCCAATTTCAAGCGCTCGTCCTTATTTAAATAAGCGCCGGGCAGGGCCAGCATGCGTTTAGTTATGGTTTGCAAGGCTGCTATGGTTGAGTTTGAGTTATAAGCCATCTTGAAAGTTTCGGCTGATGAGCCCGGGTACAACACCAACTGTCCGTTGCCGTCAAGCGCTTTCGCGCTGCGCCTAAGGGAAAGATATTGATAGTGTTCATCAAAAAAAGTGAGGCAGCTTTCAATAAACGGAATATACTGGTGAATGTCGTCGCCTTTATAGCGCTCGGTTTCCAGCATCATCAGGCAAAATTCAAAAACGGTATCCCACGTATATTCCAGCCATGCGTTATATTCAACCCCTTTATCAAAATAGGAGGGGCGTTTCCATGTATATTCGGCACTGTTGGGCAAGCCAAAGTTTTCAAGCTGTTCAGCAAAGCAGGCCCCATTGTGGCCCCAGTATACCTGGCTGCGCAATTCGGCATTGCAGAGCGACCGCAAATAGAAATTGAACTGCGGTTTCATCATGTCAATATCGCCGCTTTTGAGCATCGGGAAATATACCAGCCGTTGGTTTTGGGCAGTCATCAAACCACCGCCCCAGTTGCGAAAGTCGGGCGTAAAAGCATACTGCGCGTTTACGAAAACCGGGTCGTAAGTAAACAGTCCGCCGTTAAATTTGGTTGGATACTGGCCGTAAGCATTGCATCCGAGCATATACCTGAAAAGCTGGTAGTTTTTACCGGTTTGCCATGCGGCCGTATCGGCCGCAGTTCTGTCAGTATTAATATAAATAAAGCTTCTGTCCCAGTATTGTTTCCACCAATTGGCTGTTTTTTGCCATGCGGTTTTGTCAGTCGATTCTTTAATTACTTTATCCAGGCCTTGTTGCCATTCACCAACAGATGCGGTTTGCTGTGTGTTCAAACAGATCTCAATATCTTGTTTGGCAGCTGGCTTAATGCTTTGCAAAATCCAGCCTTCAAAATCAGTATTGAGATATTGCCCTTTTACAGTACCGGCAGGTTTCAGGTTTTTGCCTTGCATGGTTCCGCCGAAGGTTAGGTTTTTAAGCGGGTTAAACATTTGATCTTTAACCGCATCCATGCCTTGCTGCTTTACGGTAACATCAAATATGGTAGAGTCGAGATTGTGGTGATAAAATTGGACTGCATTGCCTTTAAATGAAATATTATCGCGTAATGTTTTGACATCATTGCGCGGCGCAAATTTCCATGAACCTTCATTTTTTTCGATCCCCTTTACGTTCCTGTCGCGGTACCTCCAGCTTTCAAAAACAGCTTCGGTTCTTGTGGCTTTATTGCTGCTGATGTTAATATGGATAACCGGCCGGTAAACATCAACCCACAATTTTACCGTTGTTTTAAGTTGGCCATTTTTTCCGCTGATCAGGACGGATCCGTTTTGCAGAAGCAATTGCTGCTTAAAGTTATCACCATTAAAAGGGTTGGGAAACAGCCTGATCCTTACCCGGCCGGGTTTAAGCATGGCGTTGTTTTCATCAAAAGTACCGCTCCTGGCTATGTAAAAAAGCAAGTCGCCGTTTTCAGCCCATACATTTAAACCGATATCGCCGCCGCCGCAGGGCATAGATTCGCCCGAGTTTTTACTCTGGCTGTTCCAGATAACATTATATTGTTCGATGCCCTTATTTTGTGCAAAAGCGATATTGCCATAAAAGCAGCAAAGCAACAGCAGGAACCTTTTCATATTACCAATCGTCGGTTCTGAATGAGGAAACGGGAAGCCCGTTTGTGCCGAACAGATCGCCAATCACAAAGTCTTTAAACGCGTAACGTACAGCTACGGGCTCTTTTACCAGGGGGGAGGATACAATAATTACGCTGCCCGAAATTGCCGCCTGTGCCGGGTGAAACGCTTTATCTTTACCCGCTATTTCAAAATATTCAAGGGGTTTGTTCCATGATGTTAAACCATTTTCGGCGTTGTCAAACCTGATGGTGGCCCGGTTGCCTTCAACAGTCATGGTTTTGTAGGTAGGGCTGGCATAGTCAAAACCCTTTAGGCCATAGGTTTGCGCCAATGCCAGGTAAGCGAGGCGTGTACCTGCAGGTTCCTTACGTGGTGGATGTATGGTGGTTTGTTCGCCAACATCAAGCAACACTGCCATGCCGCTGTTGGGTATGGTGTTTAATGATTTGCGTTGGGCATCGCGCAAGTAAGCCGAGTTATATTTACCGCCGGAGTTGTAAGGCGGCTGCTGTGCATAGTCAAAGGGTGCTATCTGCACGTAGTAAAAAGGAAAATCGCCCTGGCCCCATAATTTGCGCCAGCGTTTTACCATAGCGGGGAACAGTTTTTCGTACTGATCAGGCTGTTCGTGGTTTGATTCGCCCTGGTACCATATACAGCCTTTTATACCAAAACCTACTACCGGATTGAGCATACCATTATACAAAGTAGTAGGGGTACGTGACACCGATTTAATAGAATCAGTTTTGGCCGGTATTTTTATCTGGGAAAAATCTTTCAATCCTTCGGGATCCATCCAGGCTTCGGCGCTTGAGCCCCCATAACAATCACTGATCAGCCCGATGGGTATATGCAGCATTTCGTTAAGCAATTTGCCAAAGTAATAGCCTGTAGCACTAAAATTAGCCACAAACTCAGGCGAGGCTACGTGCCAGTCAGAAGGTTTGCTGTTTTCCTGTGCCTCGGTTACAGATGACCTTGGGACTGTATAAATGCGGATATGATCATTGCCCGATTTTAAAATTGCCTCAGTTGAACCAGCAACCGGCTGGCTTTTAAAGCCTTTCATTGGCATTTCCATATTTGACTGCCCGGTGCAAAGCCAAACCTCACCAATCAGCACGTTGTGCAGTTTAATGGTAGAATCACCCTTTATGGTTACAGTGTAGGGGCCGCCATAAACGGGAGTTGTTACTTTTACCAGCCATTTGCCGTTTGAATTTGCTTTTATGCTATAACTTTTCTTATTCCATGAGGTTGTTACCGTTACATTGGCGCCTGCTTTGGCCCAGCCCCAAACAGGTACCCGGCTCTGCTGTTGCAGCACCATATTATCAGTAAAAATCGACGGTAATTTTATTTGTGCATGTACAGCAATGTTAAAAAGCAAGACAAACGCTGCTAAGGTGAGTGATCTGATTTTCATCCGCATTATTTATTCAGTTTATTGGCGCGTTTGGCTTCAAGCCATCCGCTGAACAGTAAATTTTTATTAAGCTCCGGCTTAGGGAAAAATAAGCTGGCAATATAGCCAATAATAATTACCACTAAATGGCTATAAACGCCCAGCATGTATTTGTGTTGAGCAAAGTTATATTGCCCCATATCAAGCAGGATATGCTTATCGCTTCCCAATCCAATTTTTGTTGAGGTTAAGAAAGCATAGGCGGTGAATATGATACAGGCAATAATACCTATGTTAAGTCCCTGGCGATTTGCGCGGCTGCTAAATAGCCCTAAAAGAAATATACCCGCAATGCCCCCCGAAAATATGGCATACAATGTAAATACTATGCCTAATGCACCTTCATCACCCGCCAGTAGGTATAGGGTGGCAATAAGTACCGCGCCCAGGCCGGCTGCCACAACTATCCATCTGCCTGCCGTCAGGTATTCTTTATCTGTTTTATTGGGCCTGAATTTTTTGTAGTAATCCTCCACACCAATGGCCGACAGGCAATTCAGATCGGCGCCAAGGCTTGATATAGCCGCTGATATTAATGCCGCCAGTATTAAACCCACTACACCCGGCGGCAGTTTGCTCATAATAAAATAGGGGAAAACCGCGTCGGCTTTCATGCCCGGCGGCAAAGGGTTTTGTTGATAAAATACAAATAAAGCCGTGCCAATGAACATGAAAAGCGCCCATAACGGTACCGTTAAAGCTACACCCATTATAGATGCCCTGATGGCTGCCTTATCGGTTTTGGCGGTAAGGTAA
This sequence comes from Mucilaginibacter pocheonensis, assembly GCF_031456535.1. Classification (NCBI taxonomy): domain Bacteria; kingdom Pseudomonadati; phylum Bacteroidota; class Sphingobacteriia; order Sphingobacteriales; family Sphingobacteriaceae; genus Mucilaginibacter; species Mucilaginibacter pocheonensis. Next base: position 632,981 of record NZ_JAVDUU010000004.1, on the reverse strand, counting down.
CGCTGTACCATAGTTTGATCGGTGCCGTATTTTTGTATGGCATAAAATACGCCATTGATAGCCATTACTACAAAGGTGAGTTTTTTAAAATCCCACGTATAAGGGCCGAAATTATTTTTATGGTTGATGCTGGCGATATGCCACAGCTCGGGAAACCCGCCTTTTATAGAAAAGATGAGGATGATAAAAGATACTATCCCGCCGCCTATCAGCAAAAATCCCTGTACCACATCGGCCCAGATCACGGCCTCAATACCGCCTATAAGCGTTATCACGATAATTACTATGCCAATGATCCAGATAATGGCATACGTATTTGTGTTGGTCATACTGGAAAGCGCCAGGGCCAGCAAAAAAAATACGGTGCCCATTTTTGAAAAATGCGTTAATACAAAGCTTATTGAGCTATAAAAGCGTGCAAAAGTGCCGAAACGTTTTTCAAAGTACTCATAGGTGCTTACTCCAATTACTTCGCGGTAAAGCGGAACAACGAACCATACCATCAATAACAGTATTATGGGTACCATTAACCCCTGCACCAGTAATATCCAGTTTGAAGAAAAGCCCTCGCCGGGGTAGGCCAGGAAGGTTACACTGCTGATGAGGGTTGCCATGAGCGACATGCCAATTGCCCAGGCGGGTATTGATCCGCGCGATACAAAATATTTTTTTGTTGAATTTTGTCCCTTTGAAAACCTTAAACCTATGGTTAATGAAATAGCCAGTGCTATGGCTATAATAATATAATCTATCAGGTGCAGGGTTTCATGTTTCATATTTAGCTATCAGTTAGTTGGTTGCCCAGACAGAGGCCGGCCACTTGTAGCTGCCGGGTTTTAAAGTTACATATAATTGGTTATCGCCGGCCACATTTGTCCTGATTACTCCCGCGCTGATCTGTTGCAGCGGATGTAATTTTGTGATGTTCAACTGGGCCAATATGGCCCAGGCGGTGGCTCCGCCTTCAATCAGCAGTTCATTTAAATGTACCTGTTGGTTTATATATTTTATGATATTACCCATTTTTCCCGCAAGCTGTACCGGATCAATGGGTTGCTCCCGCAGCGTATCGGAACTTATGGCTATAATGGCATTGCGATGGTCTGTAAGGTATTGTATTATCAGATCAAGATAATTTTCATATAAATGAGCCTTAACATCGTTAACAATGACCCTGGCCGGTATGTGAACCACCGGAATGTTATGTATTAACCCATCTATCACAGGGTACTTGCCCTGGTTAAATGTACTGCCAAATACAAACAAACGGGGTAGTAACGCCCCGGGAGCTTTTGCCGAAACAACATGTTTTTCGTAAAACAAAGCGAGCAGGCTGTTAAACAAGCCTGATGCTCCGGCGATAAGTGTTTTATTGTCGGCAAGTTCGGCCCAGTATACAAGGTCATGCGGGTCTGGGGCTTCGCCTATAACGATGCCGGTTTCGGGGAGCCGCTCATCCGTTTTTAATATGGGTAAGGTTTCATTGGCCCTGAGCATAACCCTTACGTTTGATGAAATTACCGGGAACGCCGGATCATGCGCGTAATTACTTAGGTGTACCGGTTTACCATTATAATAATAGATGCCGTTAATTACCTTTTTTCCGTGCTGCGGGTTGCCCGGAACAATCAATGCCCTTTTTAAGTGAGCCGCCTCCATCTGGCTTTCAATCTCATCCAAAACATGGCCGCGCAGTGCCGAATCTATCTTTTTAAATATTATTTGTGGCTTAAGCGCTACAAGCTGCCTGGTAAGATTGCTTATTATACTTTTAGCCTCGCTTTTGCGTAATGAACGTGTATCTGTAGCTATGATCAGCAGATCAGCGGTACAGGCAGGGTCAACAATAGTATTTATTTCTGTTTTTAGCTGATAATCCAGTCCTATACCAGCCAGTTCGGCTGCTCCGGTAAGGTCATCTGCAATTACAGCTATCATTGTTTTATTTAACTTTGTTTACTGAGCCTTACAGCCGATTCAATAGCCAATATCATGGCATCGCAGCTTGCAACACCCTTTCCTGCTATTTCAAAAGCGGTACCATGATCAACCGACGTACGGATGATAGGCAGCCCCATAGTTATGTTTACTCCTTTTACGCTATCCATTTGCTGTTTTTGGGCATTCCATTTAAAGCCGGTAAGCTTAAAAGGGATGTGCCCCTGGTCATGATACATGGCCACTATACCGCCATAATAGCCGGTTGAAGCCTTTGAAAACAATGTGTCGGCAGGTACGGGGCCTTCCACATCGTAACCTGCTGCCAGGGCTTCCTGTACCGCGGGCAAAATCTCCTGGTCATCCTCCGTACCAAACAGGCCTGAATCGCCGGCATGGGGGTTTAGCCCGGCAACGCCTATTTTTAAATTGGTTTCGCCCAATTGTATCAATCCGTTATGCAGCAGTTCAATTACCTGCACAATTCTTTCTTTTTTCACCAGGTCACAAGCCTGCCTTAACGAAACATGGGTTGAAACGTGGATAACCTTCATGTTCTCTTCTACCAAAAGCATAGCATACTTTTTGGTGCCGGTAAAATGCGCGTATATTTCTGTATGCCCGGCAAAATGATGCCCAGCCTCGTTAACCGATTTCTTGTTAATAGGCCCCGTAACCGTGGCATCAACATCGCCCGCAAGCGCGAGGTCAATTACTTTTTTAACCGCCTCAAAGGAGGCGTTGCCCGCCATGGCCGATATTTCGCCAAAGCTCAATTGGTTCATATCTACATTTTGCAGATCATAAACATCGGGCTGGCCATATATGAACCGGGCATCCTTAATGTTTTTTACAGGATTGATTTTGGCATCGATCCCCAGCCTGTTTATAATATCATTAAAAACGGCGGCATCGCCAATAATTACCGGGTTACATATTTCCAATATATGTTTGTTAAGAAGAGCCTTAATGGCTATTTCGGGGCCAATGCTGGCCGGATCGCCCATTGTAATTCCTATAATTGGTTTTCCGGTTTTCATTGATATATAGGCAGATTAAGGTTTTCCTGGGTAATGATATTTTGCAGCGCCTGCTGTAAACCGGCGGCATCATCAGCAGATACTTTTTCCAACGGCGGCATCACGTAATCCCGGCATAAACCCGCGCTTTGCATTAATGATTTTAACGCGGCCAGCGACCCGCCCAATAAACGTTTGCTTTGATAAAGATCGCCCAAAATATTGGAGTGCTTTTGCAGCGCAAGGGCCGCCTGCTCATCATTATTGTCTGCTGCTACCAGCATTTTATAATAAATATCAGGGAACAAGTTACCAGTACTTGGAACAAGGCCGTCGCCCCCCGCAAATAAGGCGTGCACAGATTGTGCTCCCCACCCCAAAAAGTGGCTGAAATCGGTCCGGTTAGCCCATAATTCAAGCGATTGCTTTAAACGGTCATGGTTGCGTTCAGAGTCTTTTGTACCTACAATACGGTCATGAAAACTCAGCTCATTCAATAAGGATAAAGGAATAGAGGTATGCGTAGTTGCGGGTATATTATAAATGATGAGCGGCAAAGGAATCTGATCGGCCAGATTTTCAAAATATATCCTGATTTCCTGTTCAGTTAAGGTAAAATAGGCAGGCAGGTGAACAACAGCCACGTCAACGCCTTCGTCGGCGCATTGTTTGGCCATAGTTACCGAGTCGGCCAAACAATTGGACGATATACCTGCATAAAGCAATTTGTTTGGCTGTTTAAGTTTTGAGGCCAGCTTTATAAAATCAAGCTTTACATCATTGGGCAAAGACGATGCCTCGCCGGTTGTGCCGAGTATAAACGGGACACCCCCATAATTGAAGATATTGTCAAAAATTTTTTCAACCGCTTCATGATCCAGCTTGTAATTTTCAGTAAGTGGCGTAATTGTTGGCACCACCAAGCCATTATATTTCTTTTTTAATTTCATTCTTTTTTAATAAGCTGCCTCATAAATGCCGATGGCATCAGCAAGATCTATCGTACGTGGGTTATTTTTTAGCAATCGGGTAATTTTCATGGCATCGGCGGCCATTGCCGGTATGGCAGCCCTGTTTATTCCGGCTTCGCCAAGCCTGGCTGGCAGACCGCACTGGGCTATCAGTTCCCTGATCCTGTCAACTCCGGCATATGCTGTATTTAAATCGGTCGCGCCGCTGTTAACGCCCAAAGCCCGGGCAACATCAGCATAGCGGGCAGGTGCCGCGGGTATGTTAAACTCCATTACATAAGGCAGCAACAGGGCGTTTGACAATCCATGAGCCATATGGAACATGCTGCCCAGCGGATATGACAAGGCATGAACCCCCGCTGTATTTACAGGCCCCAAACAAAAGCCTCCCAAAAGACTGCCAATGGCAAGCTGTGTACGCGCGGTTTCATCATGGGCATTGGTAATGGCCCTTACAAGGCTGGCCGAAATAAGCCTCATGCCCTCATAAGCATACATGTCAATAAATGGATGCGCAAACAGGTTGGTATATGCTTCAAGGCAATGCGTAAGGGCATCAAGCCCGGTTGCCGCTGTAATATCGGGCGGCAAATTATAAGTTAACGCGGGGTCTATGATAACCACGTCGGGCACAAGGTGCGGACTGATGATGCCTTTTTTTTGATTGTCGGCATTATCTATCAGGATAGCATTGGGCGATACTTCGCTGCCGGTACCGGCGGTAGTAGGTACGCATATCAGTTTTATACGCCGGTTTTTAAGCAGGCCAATTCCTGTTATTTCATTTAGGGTTTGGGTGTTATCAATTTGTGCTGCCGCCAGTTTGGCTATATCAAGCACACTGCCACCGCCTATACCTACAACCACATCAACAGGTTTATCGGTAACAGACCTTAGCAGCGAGCCAAAATCCTGAAACGATGGTTCCTGAATTATTGAGGTATTTATATGAACATTTATCCCTTGTTCCCTGAGTGTTTGTATTACCGGGTCAAGCGTTGCTAAAAGTACATTAATGGTAATTATCAACACATTGGAATGCCCGGCTGCAACCACCTCATCGGTCAGTTTCCCGAGCGTGTTTTTCCCGATAAGTATTTGGGCCGGAAACCTGACAGTGATGTCCCGGTAAGCATTATCTGTTTGTATCATATATTTTTTATATATGTGATATTTAAATTGGATACCATAAGCGATGAATGAACAGCGGTTTGGTCAATTGGTTGATATAAACAAAGATGTACAAAGACACTCCACATTTTTATCCATGTGTTATCAAATTATTGTACGATATTATCTAAAGCAGATTGGCCCCGGTCCGTTTAAAAAAATAACAGATGAATATAATATTCAGCTTGTTGGCTCCAATATTTGTCGCGTATCAGTTGTAAACCACTCTGCCAGGGGTAATGGTCGTTTTGGTAAAGGCAATTAATAAGTACAGGAAAGCTGTTAAAGCCTCAGGACAATTTATTATAGAAAAGCGATGGCGTTATTGAGGCGCGAAGAACGCTCTTTGCATACTCAGGCGGGGAAGTTTACGACGTTCCGGAAGGATACACACGTTTCAGACCGGGCATTTATATATTTTAATTTGAGGTATCAAAACTGGCGTATGCCCGCACCGGAAAGGTACCCGCGCCTTTAAATTTTGGCGGTACGGCATTAAACTGGTATCCGCTTGCGGGTAATTTATCAAGGTTGCATAAATGTTCCACTATCAATATTTCGGCACCAAGCAAAGTGGTATGCACCGGGCGGCTTTTGCCGGCGGTGTCATCAATATTATGGCTGTCAATACCCACCAGCTTTACCCCGCAATCTTTCAAATGCCCGGCAGCATTGGCAGTAAGGTAGGGGTGACCATCAAAATACTGTGGAGTATTCCAGTGTTTGGCCCAGCCAGTATGAACCAGCACAGCTTTGTTCCTGATCTCCAGGCCGGTAAAAAAGCTTTCATCAATCCTGGTTATGTTTTCTGCATTAATGGTGATGGCTTCCAGGCCGGCAAAGCGCTCCAGTTCAATTTCCGACAGATCTTTACCATGTTCAAAACGGTGAAAGGGACAATCGATATAAGTTCCGGTATTGGTTACCATTTCTATTTTACCTATCTGAAACTCGGTTCCCGGTTCGTAATTGGCCCTTGACTGTTCCCGGCTCAGGTAATCACAGACAATAGGCGAGGGCAGGCCCTTGTAAGTGACCAATCCATCAAAAATAGTATGGCTAAGGTCAATGTATTTATCATTGGGCAATATATTAACGGGTTGGCGTTTATGCTTTTCATTAATGTAATATTTATTTAAAATATCAATCTTGCCAACCATTAACAGTTGCATATCATTAACAATATAATCGGCCAGTTGTTGGTCGGTAATGGTATCGCCTGCAATATCAAGCCTGAAATCCTGTCCCTGGATGCCACCGCCATTGGTAAAGGAAATATTAAAATCAAAAACTACTCTTTTATCATTCATGGTTTTTCAGGTTGTTTGCAAATATTTGCGGATAAGAAATATAAGGCTAAATATACCTATTGCCGAAATAACTGAGCTCACCGTTATAGCATGTACAATAGCGGTAACGCCTCCATTGGCCATGGCGCCGAATACGGCAACGCCCATAGCGCCGGCGGCTTGCCGGCTGGTATTTAAAACCGCCGACGCCGTGCCCGACCGCGTTTTGGCAACTGTGGACAAAATACCGGTGGTCATGGCTGGTACAGCAAGACCCATACCCATTGGAATAGTAATAAAAGGAATAAACAACTGCCAGTATGGTGTTCCCGAACCAGCTATCAGTAAACCGGCAAAACCTATAGAGCCAATGGTTAACCCTGTTAAAATGGGCACACGCGTACCATATTTTGCCATAAGCCTGCCGCTGATAAGATTTGAAATAATAAATCCGGCCGTAAGGGGCAAAAAGGCCATCCCGGCTGTTAAAGATGAATAGTGCAATACATCCTGCAGATACAGGCTTAATACAAACACGGTTCCATAATATGTTGCATTTAGTACAATGCCCATTAATACCAACACATTAAAGGTAGACGATGTAAACAGGTCAAGCGGAAGAATGGGCGATGCGGCCCTTTGCTCTATCCGCAGGAACAGCAAAAACATTATGGCGCTGAATATTAAGCTCCCGTATATGACCGGATTGTTAAAACCCAGATGGTGCAATTCAATAATAGCGGCAATAAGGGCAGTAAGCGCCAGCATCCAGGTAAACTGGCCGGGGATGTCAAATCCTTTGTTCACGTGTTTTTCGCTGTCCTTTAGTTTTATACTTAATAGGATGCCTGCCAGGCAAATGGGGATGTTTACAAAAAATATCATTCGCCAGTTGCTGATGTGCAACAATAATCCGCCAAGGATGGGGCCTGCAGCAATGGAAACACCACCGGCGGCTGTCCACCAGGCTACGGCCTTGCTGCGCCGGGTTGGATCATGCGCGAAGCTCTGATTTAAAATTGACAGCGAACTGGGTATCATAGCCGCCGCGCCAATGCCCTGCAAAACCCTGAAACCGATTAAGCTAAAAGGGTTCCATGAAAGGCCGCAGCCCACAGAAGCTATCCCGAACGTTAACAACCCGAACTTAAACAAGCGTTTTGAACCAAGCAGATCGCTCATGCCGCCGGCAGATAACATAAGCACGGCAAAGGCAATGGTATAAGCATCAACTATCCACTGCAATTCGCTGATATCAGCCTTAAATGACCGGGATATCTGCGGCAGCGCAATGTTAACAATGGATACATCAAGTTGCGATACCACAAATGCCAGGCTGGTTGTGCCAACTATAAAAATAAAAGGGGATGGAGTTTTACCTTTAGTTTTTACCGGCTGTGTCATGTTGTAGATATATATTATGGTACGGCCGCAAATATAGAAACCCATTAACGGATAAAGTTCGGTTTAAAATGAAATGTGATGTTCATATTATATATAGATAAATATTTTTAATGTTTCTTTTTATAAAGATCTATTGCTTAGTATATTTAGATTTTACGGTTGAAGCATTCCCCTTGCTTTATTATATCTGCATAAAACAAAATGAAAAACATCCGCAGAAGAACATTCATTAAAAATACATTGCTGGCAGGTGCTGGCACCATTTTGGCCCCGCAGATCATGCAGGCAGCTCAAAGCGAAGAGAGCAAACCACACCACACCGGTGGAACTGGTTTGGCAAACGGTAAAAAAGTTATAGTGGCTGGAGCGGGTATTACTGGCCTGTGCTGCGCATATGAACTGATGAAGAGCGGGCATGATGTTATTGTACTGGAAGCCAGCGGAAGGTACGGCGGCCATGTGTTTACCGGCCGCGATGGTTTGGCCGATGGCTTATATGCCGATTACGGTGCCGACCATATAACCAAACCCGGTTATGAACGTTTTTTTGAATACGCGGATGAATTTAAATTAAAGGTGATCCCATATCCGCACGCTGAAGGTTCTGAAGCTGCCCCCGACAGCAATTCGCTTAAAATGATAGGCGGTAAGTTTTATACCCCCGATATGCTGAAAGACCCGGCTGTGCTAACCAGGTTTGGTTTTAATAAAAAGGAGGTGGAATTCCTATCTGTTAACCCGTTTTATGCTTTAAGTCCGTTTTACCTGAAACCTTATCTGAGCAAATTTACCGATCCGTACCAGCCTTTTGGGGTTGGATATGATGAATATGATAAAATACCGATTGCCGAAATTTATAAAAAAGAAGGAGCTTCACCGGCGGCACTCCGGTTTATGGGCGGCGCAACCACCAATGCCCTGTACGTGTTATGGCGCACAGCGATCATGGATTTTCGCGGCATACCGGCATCAGAGGGCGATACCTATCACCTGAAAGACGGGAATGAACAACTGCCCATTGCTTTTGCCAGGCGTTTGGGCACACGCGTAAAATTAAACCACCCCGTTACAGCCATTAAGCATAGCAGTACAGGTGTAACGGTTTCCTGCAGGCCATACGGTTCTGCCAGGGTACAGGAAATAAAAGCCGATGTATTGGTTAACTGTATCACTTTGCCCATATTTAAAAATATCCCAGTTAGCCCTCCGCTATCGCCGGCCAAGCAATATGTGGTTAATCGCATGGGTTACTCTTCGCATCCGTTTTATGTGTTTGAGGCCAGCTCAAAGTTTTGGCTCGATGACGGGTTTAAAAGCATCAATATGGAATTTGAACACCCCGATATATCTTCCATATGGGAAGAAACCAACGAGGTAGACACAAACCGTGTTATTCTAAAAGCTTTCGGCCCCGGTGGGATTTCGCCCGAGCGTGTTTTGGCGGCGTTCCGATCGGTTTACCCTGGCAAGCATGATACTATTGAGCAGGCATTAACAAAGGACTGGACAAAAGATACGTTTGCTCCCGCTTGCGAAATGCAGCCATTCCCGATAGGTACCATGCACAAATTCTGGCCGCAGGTTATGCTGCCCGAAGGCCGGATATATTTTGCCGGAACTTATGCCGACAACATGAGTCGCGGTATGGAGTCATGCATCCGGTCGGCACAAAGGGTAGCGCAGGAAATCAGTAAAATTTAACACTTTTTGGCCACGTTTAATGTTAAATTTGATGTTTTTTGATACAAAAAGAATGCAAAACAACTCAATTTAACACTGTATATGGGCTTAATTTTTTTAGGGTACCTGGTTAATGTGCGGCACAGAAAATTTTAATCCCATAATGCCAATCATGATCAGCGAAATAAAGAAGGCTTCTGTCCAGGTTATGGTTTTGTTGAAAAAGGCCGTTTCGGCAATTTTAATAAGCACCAGCGTGGCGGCAGTCCAAATGGCATAGGCTGTTGCTGTGGATAGCTCTTTAATAGCCAGCGAAAAAAAGTACACATTGCACACACCAAAAACAATATAGCCAAGCAGGGGCGCCAGTAAAGGCAAGCTTTGATCAACTTTGTAAAAATTATGCCAGGTGAGCAGTTTCAGGTCGCTTAGTTTAAAAAACTTAACCGAAAATGTCCATGCGGTTTCAAAAACCGCTGCTATGATAATGTATATCCAGGCCAAAGTTTATAGATTATTGCAAAATTTCTTGTTGTTCCTGTTTTGTTAAAGGTGTATCGAATATGTCGGTCCGGGGGGCAGCATCAGCTTTTGAGCTGTTTCTTTTCCACAGGCTTTGTAAAGCTGATAACAGGGCAGGCCTTAATCCATAATAACGTTTAAACCACTTGTATTTCAATAGTTTGTTCTCATCAAAACGTTTAACCGAAAAGGCATGCTGCAAAAAGTAATCTTTAGGATATTCATAGCCCAGGCCCCAGTTTTCGCGTTTGTTACCCGGCGCATGCCCAGGATCATAAGCCGTACCAAACAGGTGGTCCCAAATGGAAAATTTGGTGGAAAAGTTGGCATGAAAGACCTCCCGGTAATTGGCATGGTGCCATAAATGCAATTCGGGTGTGTTAATGATGTATTTAAGCTTGCCCAGCTTCACATTTATATTGGCATGAATGAACATGCCGAACATGGCATCGAGCAAGGCTTTAATGGGTATTACCGCCGGATCCGCTCCCAGTAAAACAATGGGGGCAAATTCAATGGTCTGGTTAATAATGATCTCGATTATATGCGAACGCGAACCGGATAGAAAATCAACTTCTTTGCCTGAATGATGGGCCTCATGTATGCGCCAGAATACTTTGTTGCTATGCTGAAAACGATGGAACAGGTAAATGTAAAGGTCATGCGTTACCAGGAAAAAGAGCACCTGCACAGCAATGGGCCAGTCTTTCACAAATTGAATGGCCGACCAATTGAAATGATGCTGAACAGGAGCGATCAGGTAATCAAATATCAGGATCTTTAAAAAATAACTCTGTATAAGCGTATACCAAACCAGGTCTATCCAAAATCCCTCCCTGAAAAAAGACAAACCTTTGCGATAGGGCGATATCCTTTCCCAGGCAATGATCAGTATTACCCATAAAACCAGTATGGTAGTGGTAACAGTAAGCAGTTTATCCTGTGGCATTGTATTAATTTATGCTTTAAAAAACACATATCCCGCGTCATTGCATCGTGCCTCGCGATTACGGTCTTTTTTTATTTTTAAACAGCTTCTAAGATTTCTTTTCGTTCCTCACCGAGCTGATATTTTTAGTTGTGTTTTGACGGTTATTTCGTTTAAATTGCAGTCCATCCGCCGTCAACTACCAGGTTGGCGCCGGTCATGTATGCCGAAGCATCGCTTGCCAGGAATATTAACGCACCCTGGTAATCATCAGCTTTAGCCATACGACCCAGCGGGGTTTTTGCAGCATAGTTCTCCACAAAAAAATCATTCTGGTTATTTTCAACCCCGCCCGGCGAAAGGGTGTTTACCCGTACGCCTTTATTGCCCCAGTAAGACGCTAAAAAGCGGGTAAAATTTATAACCGCACCTTTGGTTACCGGATACGCTGCCGATTTATAAAAATCCTGTTCGCCCTGCCGGTTTTTATATATCGACTGATCGGGCCCCACTATGCCGTAGGTTGAGGCTACATTAATGATACTGCCCGAACCTTGTTGCGCCATTACAGTACCAAACACCTGCGAACACAGGAACACCCCGGTTACATTAACATTAAGCGATTGCTGAAATGCATTGAGCGGATAATTTTCAAACGCCGAAAGCTCTTTGGCCATTGCCGGGTTCTCAAACATATCATTAATAGCCGCGTTATTTACCAGGATGTCAATACTACCATAGCGGGTCAATATCTTATCGCGGGCCATTATTAATGAGCTTTGACTGGTTACATCAACCATTAAGCCCCCATGTTGTTCGCCCAGGCCCGCTGCAAAAGCTTCAACCTTTTTCTCATCCAAATCAGCTGCCACCACATTGGCACCTGCCATAACCAAGGCTTCGCAATGTTTTTTACCAATGAGGCCCAGGGCTCCGGTTACAATAGCCGTTTTGCCCTTTAAAGAAAATAGTTCCATATAAACTACAATGCAGCAGCTTTAGGCCTGATGTTGTAATTGCTCACCTTTCTGAAAACTGCTTCAAGCACTTCGCCTTTCAGGTAGTTTTTGATGTTGCCGCTCAAAATGGCTTCTTTAACTACCGGCAAAACATCGCGATAGGCTAAAAGCGTATAATCAATATCTTCGGTGGTATGGCTGTAACACATATTATGAAACCCCGCCCAAAGTATTCCACGTTTTATCATCTCCTGCTGCATCAATGTTTTTAGCTCCAGCGCATTGCCAGCTTCGGGGGTAAAAGTTACCATGCTGCGGCAATTGAAACCAATACAACGGGTGTATTGATCCATGCCAAACTCAATTGCCAACTGGTTGTAGCCATCCTTAAGCAGTGCCCCGTTTTGATCAAGGTATTGCGGTACGTTTTTATCGCGCAGCTCATTGATGGTGGCAACACAGGCCGCCAGCGATAAAGCCTCGCCGCCAAAAGTGGTATAACTGAATACGTTTGAATTAAATAGTTCCATTACATCGGCACGGCCGGTAAGCAGGGCTATGGGCATACCATTTGCACAGGCTTTTGAAAAAACTGCCAGATCGGCCTTTACGTTAAAATATTCCTGCGCCCCGCCCAGTGCAATGCGGAAACCCGTCCACATTTCATCAAAAATAAGCAGGGTGCCGTTTTCGCGGCATACATCGGCCAGTTGCTGTAAAAAGCCCGGCTTAGGTGCTTCAAAAATAAAAGGTTCCAATATCAGGGCGGCAACGGTTTCGTCAAGCGCGGCTTTTATTGACTCAATATCATTGTACTCAAAAGTATAAGTAAGCTCCTGTATGGTTTCGGGGATACCGGCATTGCGGCTGGTAATGCCTATATACCAGTCATGCCAGCCGTGGTAACCGCAGCAAAATACCTTGTCGCGACCGGTAAAGGCGCGGGCAACCCGTATGGCAGCCGAGCAAACATCGGCACCGGTTTTTGATATTTTAACCGCCTGAGCATTAGGAACCACTTGTTGTACCAGTTCGGCCAGTTCAACTTCAAGCGGGTGCATTAATGAAAAAGTAATGCCATCATTTAACTGCGCGCGGATGGCATCATCAACGGCAGGATAGGCATAACCCAAAGAAACAGGACCTATGGCCGCATTAAAATCAATATATTCATTACCGTCGGCATCCCAAACATGTGAGCCTTTGCCTTTTACCAGGTATTTTGGCGCCACCCCGTTGCTAAACTGACCCGGACCTTTGGCCAGGGTTTGGGTAACCGGTTTTTGTACTTTTAAAGCGCGTTCAAACAACTTGTTTGATTCGCTGATGTCAGGAAAATTATTTGTCAGCTGTATTTTATTAGCCATGATGTACGGTATTTATTCTGAAAAGGCATGAGTTAAAGGAGCTGGCTGCAGGTGTCCGGTTTGATGATTTAATATTCTTTGCGCTATTTGCTTGCCGGTAAAGCCCTCATACTGCAGGGTATCAGCCAGCAGGGCTGGTTTAAACCATTTTTCGCGCAAGGCTATGGGCAGTACTTTAGCGGTTAGCTGGTGTTTCAGCAGCACTTCGGCTACAATGGTATAAAGCCCGCCGGTTAAAAAATGGTCTTCCAACGTAACTATCAGGTTAGTGGTGGCAACCGTTTTTAAAATAACTTCTTCGTCAACAGGTTTAAGGCTGCGCATGTTGACCAGCCCAACAGAAAAACCTTCATTTTTTAGTATGTCCACGGCTATAAGGGCCTGTTCAAACAGTAAGCCATAGGTTAAGATGGTTACATTGCTGCCGGTACATACGACTTCGGCCTTGCCCAGCTCGAAGGGCTCGTGCTCATAGCCGGTTTGGCGGGTATTGATACGGGTGTACGCGGGATTGGGCGATTGCCATATCTGCGGCAGCATTTTTATCAGATCGTCCTCATCGGCAGGGGCAAACACTGTTACATTGGGGATACCTCTCATGATCGATACATCCTCAATAGCCTGGTGGGTTGGTCCGTTGGCATCTGATAAAAAGCCGGGTATAAAGCCGCTCAGTTTAACAGGTAAATTGGCTATACCCAAATCGGTACGTACAAACTCAAATGAACGCATGGTTAAAAAAGCAGCCAGCGCGTGTACTACGGGAATACGGCTGCGCAATGCCAGCCCGGCTGCCGCGCCTATCATGGTTTGCTCAGTAATACCTGTATCAATAAAGCGTTTTCCTAAAATAGCGGGGAGGTTACGCACCAGCGCACGGTTCTCGGCCGTCATCACTACCACCTGTTCATTCTGCAGGGCTGTTGCTGTTAATAATTCTTCGTAAGTCATATGCTTATCTTACAATTAAAGTTTCTGATGTTAATGAGGTAGTATGCTCGCCATACAATTCCAGCAGGAGCTGATCGATCTCCGGCGCCGAGAAGTTACAGAACCAGCGGTCGGCCCGTTCCTCAATACTGGGCAGCCCCTTGCCTCTAACGGTATCGGCAATTACAACATTGAGTTTTCCTTTTTGAAATGGGTAGGCGTTAAAGGCATCATGCAACTCTGTATAGCTATGGCCGTTTATACGCTTTACCGCCGCGCCAAATGATTCAAATTTTTGTATAAGCGGTTCAAGCGGAATCAGGTCTTCGGTGCGCATATTAGCCTGAAAATGGTTGCGGTCGATCACAAAGATCAGATTATCTAAACCATAGGCATTGGCCACCAGCACCGATTCCCAGCAGGAACCCTCGTTCAGCTCGCCATCGCCCATAATGCATACTACTTTATTATCGCTTCCGCATATTTTCAGATCCATAGCCACACCCATAGCTACTGATGGCAAATGACCTAACGAACCCGAATGAAACTCAATACCGGGGATATTGGTGTTTGGGTGCCAGTATACGTGGTCATCTGATGAAAGGTGTTTGCTGAGCCTTTCTTTTTGCAGGAAACCCAGTTCGGTTAATGTACCATATAAAGCAGGCACGTCATGCCCCTTTGACAGAAACAGGTAATCGCGGTTGGGATCGTTTAAATTAAATGGAGTGACATTTAAAAATTCGGTGTACAGGAACACGATCAGGTCGACCGCCGAAAGTGAAGCTCCGATGAAACAGCCACCTGCCGTTGACATGCGAACAATATGCTCCCTTACCCGCAGAGCGATAGCTTGTGTTTCCTGGTATTGATGTTCTTTATTTTCCACTGTATATGTTTTTTTGGTTCAGCTGTCTAACAAAAAGCCGGATATTTGCCTGGTTTGCTCCGGATGTATGGTTTTTAATTCGTTTAAATGATAGCGATACCAGTTAACCCCGGCGTATTCGGCGTTGATCTGGTAAATGTGGGGTTTGCGGTTAAGCAACCGGATAATATCAAGACAGGAGAAGTTTTTATTGTGCTGGTAAAGTTCTTCAAATACCGTTTTGATAAAATTATAGTCTTCCAGATAGTCAATAGTAAAACGATGCGACATGGAATAGTCCAAACCGGTTTCCCAGCTCACATTACCAATACTGAACAGTTGCGGGTTTTCCCATATATGAGGCGTAGTGTGCTCCAGTTCCATGCTTTTATCCGCGTTTTTCCAGGTTTGTTTTAAGCAATCCATCGTCATGATCTCCACATCGTTGCCATCGGGATAAGTAGCCGGGTGCAGGTTACTCACATAGTCATACATTCCCCTGTGCTTAAAGTAATAACTAAGTACATCGTCAATGATACGTGGGTCTATCAACGGGCAATCAGAAGGGATCTTTAATACCACATCAGCCTGATGTATCACAGCTGCCTGGTAGTGGCGGTCAAGCAGGTTATACTGGTCGCCCCTGTAATAAGGGACATCCAGCATATTTGCCTCCTCCACAATGATATCATCATCAGGACTAACCGTAGTGGCAATCACTATAGTTGCCTTATGCTGTATCATTTGCAGCCGCTCTATCATTAACGCCAACAGGCTTTTGCCCATTACAGGCAACATTACTTTACCAGGTAAACGGCTTGATGCCATACGCGCCTGTACAATGATCAACACTTTATCTGCCATTTATTTGTGTATTTGGTTTGTCAATAATTAGTCGTTTAAATTTCTGATAACTGGCCGGTTAAAGCCCTTTTGGGGTCAAAATCCTTTTTATGGCCGGTATGGTTAATATATTCGCGGCATATCTCGGCTATGTTTTTAGCCGAACTGCCCCCGTTTTGCAGCGGACTGAGCTTTTTTAACTGCTCAAGGTTAAACCATGAATGCACCTTTTTGCCTAAAGCGATACCGGTGTACACCACTGTAGAGTACTGGGTTATTAATTCGCTGCAATTAGCTATCATGTGCTGTGTATTTCCGGTGCTGAAAATCATTGTTCCGGCGGGGGCGTACCTGCGGATCTCCTTTTCTGCGCGTTTTACTATCTCATTAGGATGAAGCTTAAAAAGCATCGGCCGTCCATTGGCTATCTGCACAGCCTTTTTAATAAAGGCCGGCCGGTTTTCAAAGCGGTAGGTTTCGCGCATATCAGTAGTAGCCACCATAACATAGTTATGGTGCGGAAAATCATTATTTAAAAACTGGGCAAGGTTATCATAATTGGGCATGCCGGTAACTACTGTTTTTTTGCCGTCGGCGCCTTTTTCAATAAAAAACTCCTCATACCCGGCAGACGCTAAACAATAAACATCGCACACGTTTGAAGAGCCGTTCAATGAAGTGTTTCCGCAAAGAAAAGGGGGCAAACCCAGGCTTTTTACCAACTTGCTCATGATGGTGTACTTATCAACCATGCCTTCCTGTACCCAAATGGTTTTGAATTGGCGCATACGCGCGGGTACCACCAGGTCTGAGCAGTAAACTACCAGATCATAATGGTTTAATTTTGCTCCCTGGTCAATTTGCAGGTTATGCTGGCGCAGGTATTTTTCGGCAGTTGTTTTAAACTGGCCTGATAATACAGTTCCATTTAGTAATGTGGTATGTTTTATGAGCAGGTTTAATATACGGTTATCTGTAAACAGCTGGCTAAACCAGCAATCAAAGTCGGGGAGTTCTGTCGCTATCTGGTGCATTTGCGATGTTTGGTTTACAGAACCGGTGATAAACAGTATTTTCTGCATCTATAATGATCGATATTTGTTTGTGAGGTAAATATTTACTGCAAATACGCTTTATGCCGTACTAAATGGGGGTAGAAATTTATAATAATACGCTCCGCATTTTTAAGTTACCGCGATAATTAAATGTATGGCTGTTACTTTTATATAATGATAACTTTAGGTTATGATATAATTAATTATGTATTAATACAGTTTAAACTGAATGTTTAAAAAATACACAGGGTTTACTTATTTTACATTTGCCGAGAAGGTAACCCGGCTGGTAAGGAAGTTTTTAAGTTCGGGAAGCTTATCGGTATTAATCAGATCGACGCCGCACTCCAGCAGTTCGTTCCACACAACCGGGTTTTCTGGCGAGGCCCATAGCCTTACTTTTTTACCGTACCTGTGCGCCATGGCGACATAGTTGCGCAGTCGCTGTTTTTGCGGTACAGGGAATGCGCCGTTGCCGTTCCAGTTTACCAGTTTTGAATACCGACAGCTTGCGGTACGGTAAACATCAGTTGATGATGTATCCTGCTGAACTTTCAGCAAATCCTCATCTATAAACGCGAGGCGGTTTTGCTCGCTTTTTAGTATGTTAAACGGTTTGTGACCGGTTATTACAATAGTAACCTGGCGCTGCACAAATACGCCATCCTCATACCCGGAAAGTATGCTTTTATATTTTTCAAGCACCACTGACAGCGCCTCATAAGTTTTAGCGGCATTTGATTTGATATCGATCATGAGCGTGAGCGGATAAACAATGCGGGGCGCCTGCCCGTTTGTGCCATTGATACATGCCGCGAGTGGGTCAAGATAAAGGCGCTCCAGTGTGCGGTGCCTTTTAAAAAGCGGGAACAGGTGGGCAACAATTAATTTGCCATGCCTTAAGTAAACATCTGCTTCTATGTGTGTGTAACCGTTATCAAGCGCGTCATAAAGCGGGCGTTTGTGCCAGTAGTCATTATGCGCGAAGGCATTGGCGAGCGGGATGTTTTGAGAGCAGGAATTAAAGGCAGAAAATACCAGAAGAGCTAATAACAATGATTTAAGGTGCTTTTGGCAAAGGCTTGCTGCTTGCATCATTAATTGTTTTTGTTGCCCAAAGGTACCTGTTAAGTATATTTAGAATGTTAGCTTATAGTTAAAGAATCTTTTATTTATATTAATATTCAGTAAACAAAAAGGGGTTGCTTAATAAGCAACCCCTTTTTTTACTTGTTCATGTATTTTATTAATAACCCGGGTTTTGTTTCAGGTTAGGATTTGTTTTTAACTCGGTAGAAGGAATAGGGTATAACCTGCGGGTTGGGTCGGTATTCATTTTCAGATCATCCGTTTTCCCCCCGGCAACCGGCAGCGGATATTCTTTTTCAAACAGACCGTAGCGAATCAGGTCATTGCGGCGCCATGCTTCCCATGAAAGCTCACGTGCACGTTCATCCAGCAAGCCATCAAGGTCAATTGATGTAGCAGTTTCAGCATGAGCGCGGGTACGCAGTTTGTTTACCAGCGTTAACGGGGTTTGTGTTTCGCCGTTTATGGTGGTTGGTGTGGCTCCGCGCAGTATAGCTTCGGCCTTCATGAGGTATATATCGGCTAAACGGAATACGGGTACGTCATTACTGTTTAAGCGGGTGGCCTGTATGATATTAACATCCGGATAGTATTTGATTGACCTTACACCCTCTGACTGTGAGGTAAGTATACTGTTACCCAAATCCATCGGTTTTAATCCGGTTAGGGTTAATGTAGGTATAATGTTAACTTGTGTGTTTGGCGGAACCCCATTTGCTGCAGGATAGTAAACCGGCTGATTGGTAAAGCCGCCATTGCCATCCGGATAAAATTGCGGGCCGGCCAGCCATGTTTTTGAACGGTCGTCTCCCGGGATGTTAAAACGGTTGTAAAACTCCGGAGTAGTGCTCATGGCAATACTTAAATTTACATTGAAACCATAGGCCTGTGCCAGGTAAAAGAAGAACCCGAAACGGGTAAACTGGTTGCCCGGTATTTGCTGGTCATAAGGAACGGCAAATATGGTTTCATTGATCGTAGGACCATTATTGGGTAAAAATATATCCCTGTATCTGGCATCCAGAAAATAATTGGTATTAGCCTGTACGCTATCGCACATGGTTACTGTTTCCTGGTAGCGGTTAGTTCCAACATATACACCAGAGTTCAGGTACATTTTTGCCAACAAGGCAAATACCATTCCCTTAGTAGGGCGGCCATATTGCATTGTATTTGTTACCGAGCTATTGCTTTTGGCAGGTAGCAAAGGTAAAACAGCCTTTAATTCACTTTCAATAAAAGCGTACACTTTGGCACGTGGTTGTGTTGCCGGTTGTCCGTTTACGGGGAAATCAGTAATGATTGGCACATTACCATACAGGTCCATCATAAAGTACAAGTATAATGCGCGCATGGCTTTAACCTCGGCAATTGATGATTGCTTTTTTGCCTCAGATGACGGAGATGAATTGATAACGCTAATGATACGGTTACAGGTGTTAATACCACCAAAACCCCATTGCCAAACCCCAATAACGTTCGGATGGTCAAAAGTCCAGGTATGATAATGTAATTGCCTGTATTGGCCACCGTCGTCAAAGTTACCGTCGCGGGCAGGTAAAATAGCCTCGTCGGTTGATAGGTCCTGCATCCTCCAGTAAGGAACAGCGTAGCTTGATGACAGGTTTGAATAAATGGTGCCCAGCAATGCCGTATAATCGGCATCGGTTACCGGGAAATTTGATTTTACGTATTGCGATTCAACAGGTACATCTAATTTTGTACAAGAGAATGTGCCCATCGTCACAACTATCGCGGCACATAATATGAATATCTTTTTCATTTTTGTTTGTTTAACTGTTATTAAAATGATGCGTTTATGCCTAAGCTGAAAGTGCGTGTTTTAGGATAAAAGTTTCTGTTATCGATCCCGGGAGTTAAACCGCCCATATCAATTTCCGGGTCAACGCCGCGGTATTTTGTAATGATGAAAAGATTATTACCTGAGGCATAAAAACGCAGGCTCTTAAACGCCTGGATATGTGGCTTAATGGTATAACCAAGGGTAGCGTTATCCAAACGCAGGTAGGAACCGCTTTCAAGGAAACGATCAGAGATCAGATAAGCATTGATATCTTTGAATGATTCGCCTAAAGTAAATTGTGGAATATTTTGGATTTTTGAGTCGGCGGGGTTATTTAAACCGGCAAGTGTTGCATTTAAAATTTTGTTACCATACACGCCGCGAACCAGGAAGTTAAGGTCGAAGTTTTTATAGAAGAAACTGTTGCTCCAACCATAAATAAGTTTGGGCTGTGCATCGTATTTAATAAACTGATCGTTGGTAGACGGCTGCGCTGCTATTACTGACCCATTGGCAGTTTGATAAGTACTTATACCGTCGGCGTTTTTACCCATATAATGCCAGAGGTCAAAAGTGCCAATAGCATAGCCCGGTTGTATGATCTGGCTATAAAGAAACGATTGTCCTTTGCCGCCCAACTGAGCAGTTTGTATGGAAGGAAGTGTAAACTGGTTATTTGATAAACTTTGCACCACGTTTTTGTTATGTGAAAAGTTTAGTGAGGTACGCCAGGTAAAGCTTTGTGATTTTATCGGTATGGCATTCAGAACAACCTCAACACCACTATTTTTAATTTTACCTACGTTAGCCGTATAGAATGGATAAAAATACAGCGTTGTTGATACCGGATAGGTATATATCAGATCAGATGTTTTCTTGATATAATAATCAACAGAACCAGTGATGCGGTTGTTGAGTATGCCAAAATCCAAACCAATGTTGGTAGTGGCCGTACTTTCCCATTTCAGGTCCGGATTGTCATTACGCACCGGGCCAATAGGGTTAACAATATTGCCGTTGTTTAGAAATTTACCACCACCCGGAGGTACGCCGTAAATTAACTGGGCGGTAAAAGCATCGAATCCTAAACTGTTACCTGATACGCCATAGCCAGCCCTAAATTTCAGATCACTGATAACCGGAACCGATTTCATGAAATCTTCGCTAATTATTTTCCAGCCTACAGAAACCGCAGGGAAATAACCGTGACGTGTGTTTAAACCAAATGCCGACGAACCATCTTCTCTTAATGATGCCTGTACAAGGTACTTATCAGCAAACTGGTAATTTGCACGTGCATAAAAAGATATTAACCTTAAAGTAGAAATATAGGTTGGCGGGGTAGTGCCGTTTATATTATAATTTGGATTAAAAACAATTTGCGAAAGCTGGGTAGGGTTAGAGAAAGCTAAGTAATTATAGGCCAGAGCGTCATTGGAGAAGTTTTGAGTTTGTACACCAAAGCCATCGTTATTACGGTCCTGCTGGTAGGTATACCCACCTAATAACTTTAATGAATGCTGACCAAAAATACGGTCATAGTTAAAATAAGCTTCCACAACGTTACTGGTATTGGTATAGGCGCTACGCACCGCTACCCCATTTTGGTTAACATATATACCCGATTTGCTGGTAGAGTAGGTATTAACGTTGTTTTGTTCTTTTTGGGTTGACCCTGATATAGTAAATTTTAAACCGTTTAAGATATCAACCGAAGCAAAACCATTGATCAGCGTTTTGTTGTTTTCTGTCCTTGTAAAGTTATTATCAATTAAAGATAGCGGATTCAATGGCCCGCTGCCTGTACGGGTGAAGTTTTCTTTGTAAGAGCCATCAGGGTTAAACGGACTAACTGTTGGTAAATAGAATAAAATACCCGATAATACCTGGCTTTGGAATATATCGTTGTTTTTGGTCGCACTGTTGGTAAGGGTAATGCCCAGCTTTAAACGATCGTTAAAAAAACGCTGGTTGATATAGCCTTTGTAAATGGTACGCTGCAAACTACTGTTTTTCAGTATGCCGTTATTTTTTAAATAGTTTACGCTTGCACCGTATTCTGAATTGGTACCCGCGCCACCATATGAAATGTTATGGTTTTGAGAATAACCGGTTCTTTCGGCCAGCTTTTGCCAATCGGTATTTGACCCATCATCATCAGCCACGCTCAATTTAGGCACACCATTATCGGTTAAATATTTGCGCAGTTCGTCGCCGGTAAGTACATCAATGTTTTTTGATACCTTTTCCATAGCGCCATAAGCGCTGTATGTTAAGCGGGTCTGACCGGTTTTAGCCTTGCGTGTAGTAACAATAATTACACCGTTCGCGGCACGTGAACCGTATATAGCTGTTGACGACGCGTCTTTTAATACATCGATACTCTCGATATCGGCAGGTGCCAAAAGGTCAATCGATGCTCCCGGTACGCCATCAATTACATAAAATGGCTGTTGCGCGGCGCCTTCGCGAAGGGTTGAGGGCCCCCTTAAAATAGTTGACGGTTGTTTGTTAGGGTCGCCGCTTTTGGTAATGTTCAAGCCCGCTACCTTACCTTGTAACAACTCGGCAGGAGTAGTTAATACACCGGCGTTAAAATCTTCGGCCTTTACCGAAGTTATGGCGCCCGTAACATCCTTGCGGCTTGATGTGCCATAACCAATAACTACCACATCTTTTAGTTGTTTGGTATCAGTTACAAGGGTAACGTTAATTGCTGTTTTGTTTCCAACGGTAACTTCTTTTGGTACCGAACCCAGGAACGTAAATTTTAAAACGTCATCAGGACCGTTGACGGTAACTGTGTAGCCGCCGTTATTATTAGTAGAGGTTCCTTTGCCCGAACTTTTAACCGTTACCACAACGCCCGGCAAAGGGGTGTTGGTTTCGTCGGTTACGGTTCCTTTTACAATAGTGCCGGTTTGTGAAAACGCCTGCAATGAGGTGAGTAGTACAGCGCAAGCTATCATTAAGCATTGCCTGTATAGGTGGTTTTTTTTAAAAAAACTTGGGTAAATTTTTTTCATAAATGAATTATATAAATTATGAACTTAATTGAACTCAGAAAATCGCATTTTCCGCTGCAAAGGAATGATGCGCATGTTAGGAAATTGTCAAGTGAACATTAGCTTTTGTGTGTGATAACGGTTAGTAAATGGTTTGTTTTTGTATAAGTTGTTGATAATTTGTTTGTTGCAATAATATTGGAATGAAACAGGTAAAAGGAGGGTTATATCCCCTTAATTAAAAGCTAACGGTTACTTAAAAAGGGCATAATGCAAAACTGCTGTACGGATCAAGCTTTAAAAAGCTGCAGGTTTTTAAGTTTGGTTTTAGGCATTGGTAAATCATTTGCAAGTGTTTTTTTAGTTTATTATTCGTGATAAAGATTATTTAACAAGCTGCTTTATGATGTAATTAATTGGTTTTATGAGGTTTATCGTAATTGAAAATTTGAAACAACAATGCCATGTCATATAACATAACTAAATAAAAATGCGACCGGAAGTTGATTTATAATTTGGTTTAACCTGTAATCAGTTAGATAGATGTAAGTAAAATTTACGTAAATAAAAGTAAGTGTATTAACATTAATTTAATTAGCTGCAATATTACTTAAACGTTTTCTGTTTAAAAATAATTTAATTTTAGCTTAATAAAGCTTTTAATATTTTGCAAAAGCGCTGTTTACAGGCAGTAAAATTGGCAAATAGGACCGGATTTTATGGCAATCGCGTTATTTCTATAAAAGGAAAAACACTATACCGATGCAGATTTTTTCTTCTTTCCTTCAATGTTGGGTAAAAACATGGTGAGGATACCTATTAGCGGTAAATAGGCGCACAACTGAAAAATATAATTAATGCTGGTACTGTCGGCCAGTCTGCCCAGCACAGCCGAACCCAAACCACCCATGCCAAAAGCAAACCCAAAAAATAACCCGGCGATCATACCCACCTTTCCCGGCATAAGCTCTTGCGCGTAAACCAATATGGCCGAAAAGGCCGACGATATGATAACGCCAATAATTACTGACAGAACGCTTGTCCAGAACAGATTGGCGTATGGAAGCATCATAGTGAACGGCGCTGCGCCCAGTATGGATATCCAAATGATGTATTTGCGGCCAAAACGGTCGCCCAACGGCCCCCCGGCCAGCGTGCCTGCTGCTACTGCGGCCAGGAATATAAATAAATGAAATTGTGAGCCTTGTACGCTCAAATGGAATTTATCGATCAGGAAAAAAGTGTAATAACCCGTTATGCTTGACAGGTAAAAGAATTTTGAAAAAATAAGGATCAAAAGGATAATAACCGAAAGTGTAACCTTTTTGGCAGATAAAGAATGATGGTTGTGCTGTACCACCTTTGCGGCCTTTGATGTCCTTATCATAGCCCCTTTATACCATTTACCTATATAAATGAGGATGATGATGGCCAGCAATGCTGCTAATGAAAACCACAAGACACCTGTCTGGCCAAACGGAACTATAATCAGCGCTGCCAGTAAAGGCCCAAGGGCACTTCCGGCGTTGCCACCAAGCTGAAAAATAGATTGAGCAAGTCCGCGCTTTCCGCCGGATGCCAGATATGCCACTCTTGAAGATTCCGGATGAAATACCGAGGAGCCTATCCCTATAAAACATACAGACAACAGCAGCCAATAAAATCCCGATGCAAAAGCCAGGCATATTAACCCTAATAACGTAAAACCCATACCAATTGATAAGGAGTAAGGTTTTGGCCTTTTGTCGGTATAAATGCCTACAAAGGGCTGCAGGAGCGAGGCTGAAAGTTGAAAGACCAGCGTAATTAAACCAATATCACCAAAACTTAAATTATACTTGGTTTTAACCACGGGATAAATAGAAGGTATAAGAGACTGCAGCATGTCATTCAATAAATGCGACAAGCTGATGGTGAAAAGTATAGAGTATACCGTTTGTTCGGCTATAGTTTTGGTCTTTTCTAATGGTTTGGTTACAGAATTATTCGTCATATCATCTGATGAATTTGTAGACAAAATTATTTATTAATGATCTTTGCAATGCAGTTCCAGGCTTTTTTACCATCACGGGCTTTAATACTTTCATAAAGATCTTCGTGTAAAATATCGGTCTCTCTGAATTTATCCATATTAACATGAACCTTTAAAAACCAGCTTTTAAGCTGCAATGAAAATGACTGATACAGATCGGTAAGGATTGGGTTGCCGGCAGCTTCGGCAATGCTCATATGAAAGTCAATATCGGCCTGGATACAATCTTCCAGCGGACCGGTTTTCGCCAGTGCATTTCGTTTATCAAGCATGGCTTTTATTTTTTTGATACCGGTTGCGGTATGATTGGCGGCTGCTTTTTCAGCGATTTTCATTTCAAGCAGCTGTCGCACTTCGTCAAGATCTTGTGATTCGGCCCGTTTTAAACGCTGGTGAAACGGTTCTGTGATACCGGCAGGGGCCTCAATAAAAGTACCCACTCCCTGCTGCACCCTTAACAGGCCCGAATTGGCCAGGATACGTATGGCCTCGCGAACCGACGATCGCCCAACGCCAAACTGTTTCATCAGTTCGGGCTCTGTAGGCAGCTGTTCGCCCGCCTGGTATTTACCGTCGGCAATGGCTGCCCGCAATTGCTCGGCAACTTCTTCGGCAAGTGATCTTTTATGTATAGCGGTAATCATCATATCATCTGATGACTAAGGTAGGGGTTTTCCATTTAAAACAAAATTTTTTGGAAAAAAATAGCACATGGCAGGACAAATAGCAATGCTCTGTAGTTTTAGGAGGGATATTAAAACGGCTGATGGGGGTTTTATAAATTACTTTCTTTAATCTGCAATATTTATAATTTTATAGCTTGATAAATCATAATTTCACGGCTCTATTTATAAAACTTAAAAGCATCGCATATTAAATAAAAAATGAAAAAAGTAATCTTGGTAACCGGAGCTTCATCTGGTTTGGGTTTAGCTACGGCCAATGCACTTTCGGCCCAGGGACATATTGTTTATGGTACCAGCCGCGATTTAAAACGCGTACAGGGGGTATCATTCAAACCTTTGGAAATGGACGTTACCGACGATGCTTCGGTAAATGCAGGTGTGCAAAAGATAATTAATGCCGAAGGCAGGATAGATGTACTGGTTAATAATGCCGGTAACGGAATTACCGGCCCATTGTACGCCATGCCTGTTGACGCTGCAAAAAAGCAATTTGAAGTGAACTTTTTTGGCGTGGTACGTGTAAGCAGCGCCGTTTTACCCGGTATGATCGAAAGAAAGCAGGGCCTGGTGATCAACATTGGTTCATTGGCGGGTTTATTTGGCTTGCCATACCAGGGTTTATATAGCGCCTCTAAGTTTGCTATTGAAGGCTATTCGCAAAGCCTGCGTATGGAACTGCAAAATACCGGTGTAAAAGTCTCAGTAATTAATCCCGGCGACTTTAAAACCGATTTTACCGGCAGTCGCGAAAAATTGCCCTTTACCCTGCCTAATGAGCAGCTGAAAAAGGAGTTTGAAGCAGCAGTAGCCAACATGGAAAAAGACGAAAGTATTGGCGGCGATGCCAGCAAGGTGGCTAATCAGGTTTGCAAAATAGTTGCCAAATCAAACCCTGCCCATAACTACCTGGTAGGGGCGTTTGGGCAAACCATTGTACCCACGCTTAAAGCCATATTGCCCGGCTCTATATTTGTAAAACTGATGAATGACCATTATGGGATAAAGTAGTGGGTTTTAGTAGTGAGTGCTGAGTTTTAATTAAAGTTAATCTCCAAGAACATCACTCACTGCTACACCCAACCGCTCATCACTCAGCAGACCACTTCAATGAAAGAAAAGAACGATAAAAAAACCATATGGGCTTGGGCCATGTTTGACTGGGCCAACCAGTCGTATAATATGGTTATCCTTTCAACCATTTTTCCGGCTTATTATGTGGCTATTACAGCTAATAAGCAAAATGGCAACATGGTTACTTTTTTGGGTCATAAGTATATAAATACGGTACTGTCCAGCTATATATTAGGATTATCATATCTTATTATAGTAGCCATATTACCCATATTAACTTCCATTGCCGATTATAAAGGCCATAAAAAGCTGTACATGCAGCTGTTTACCTGGATGGGTAGCCTGGCGTGTGCCGGTTTGTTTTTTTTTACGATGGATACCTTTGTGTTCGGGATGATCTGCTTTGGCCTGGCATCTGTGGGGTATTGCGGCGGCTTTGTATTTTATAATTCATATCTCCCCCAAATAGCAACAGAAGATAAGCAGGACGCGGTAAGTGCCAAGGGTTTTATTTATGGTTTTGCAGGCAGTATTGTAGTGCAGGTACTTTGTTTTGTGTTTGTATTGTCGCCCAAAACATTTGGCATTACTGATGATGTTGCCGCACGTTTATCATTCCTTATCGTAGGCATCTGGTGGATAGGTTTTTCGCTCATCCCGTTTTATCTGCTGCCTAAAGGCGTTCCGAATGCAGGGTCACATGAGTATAATGTACTAACAGGCGGGTTTAAAGAGCTGGTTAAGGTTTGGCGAAAAGTTAAGGAAATGCCATTATTAAAACGCTTTTTACCGGCTTTTTTCTTTTACTCGGTGGGGGTACAAACTATCCTGCTGGTAGCCGCCAATTTTGGCGCAAAAGAGCTTAAAATGCCCGAGGAAGATCTGATAACCATTATCCTCCTCATCCAGATAGTAGCCATTATTGGGGCAGCCATTACGGCTAAAATGTCGGCTAAATATGGTAACACCAAGGTGTTAGCAGGTATAATTGCCATCTGGTGCGTTATATGCGGGGCTGTGTACTTTGTGGCCAACGCACACCAGTTTTATGCAGCGGCAGTTGTGGTTGGTTTGGTTATGGGCGGTGTACAATCGTTGTCAAGGTCAACCTATTCTAAATACATTCCGCAAAACATCCCGGATACGGCTTCGTACTTCAGTTTTTATGACGTTACCGAAAAATTATCCATTGTGGTTGGGCTCTTTACTTTTGGCTTTGTTGAGGCCATAACCCATGAAATGCGCGACTCTGCCCTGGTACTGGATTGTTTTTTCGCGGTAGGTTTCATACTGCTGATATCGCTCATGGTGGTTGAAACAAGGGTGCGGTCGGCCGAATCTGTGGCAGCGTAGTTGTTTGAGCAGGAATTTGTCTGAACCAGACAAAAAACATAATTAGAGATTGAAAAGACACAGCATCAATCAAAACTAAGTACATTTGCGGCTTGTTATTTAATGCAATGGCTAAAGTTTCTATCAACCTGGCAACAGGTTCCATACAAAAAGAGGATATTATTGTTGGTATTGATCTGGGCACTACCAATTCGCTGGTGGCATTCATCAATCCGGATAAACAACCGCATGTAATCAATGATACAGGTAAAGGTGTTTTAGTGCCTTCTGTGGTTCATTTTGGACCAACCGGCGATGTTTTGGTTGGTAATGAGGCCAAAGAGTTTTTGATCACTGATCCGCAAAATACCGTATTCTCGGTTAAGCGCCTGCTTGGCCGCAGCTATCATGACATTGAAAATTATAAAGACTTTTTCTCATACAAGGTTATTGATGATGATACCGAAAGTTTGGTGAAAATAAAGGTAGGCGACAAATTTTACACGCCGATAGAGTTATCGGCCCTGATACTGAAAGAGTTAAAAGGCAGGGCCGAACACGCTTTGAAAACACCCGTGAACCGTGCTGTTATTACGGTACCCGCCTATTTTAATGATTCGCAGCGCCAGGCAACGCGTGATGCCGGTAAACTGGCCGGCCTTGATGTATTACGTATTGTGAACGAACCAACTGCCGCGAGTTTGGCCTATGGTATAGGTTTGGATCCCGAAGAAACAAAAACAATTGCCGTTTATGACCTGGGCGGCGGTACGTTTGACGTGTCCATACTGCAAATACAGCATGGTATTTTTGAGGTACTGGCCACCAATGGCGATACCTTTTTGGGCGGCGATGATTTTGATCGCATTATTGTTGACTACTGGATAGGAAAAAATAATCTTGACAAAGCCCTTATAATTGCTGATAATGAGCTTGCCCAGCAACTGCGCCTTAAAGCTGAAGAAGCAAAAAAATCATTTGCACACCAAAGTTTGTTTAATGAAAAAATAGGCGACATCTGGTGCACCCTTGACCGTACCACTTTTGAAGAACTGATATTACCAAAAGTACAGCAAACCATTGCCTGCTGCCAAAACGCACTGAAAGATGCCAAGCTAAATATTACCGATATTGATGAGGTAGTGATGGTTGGCGGATCAACCCGTACCGCGCTGGTTAAAAAAATGGTGGAGGAGTTTTTCGGTCGCCCGGTACATGACGATCTTAACCCTGACGAAGTAGTTGCCCTGGGAGCCGCTATTCAGGCTGATATTTTAGCCGGCAACCGTAAAGATATTTTATTGCTTGATGTTACCCCGCTATCGTTGGGCATCGAAACCATGGGCGGGCTGATGGATGTGATCATCCCGCGTAATTCCAAAGTACCTACCAAGGGCGGCCGTCAGTATACTACATCTGTTGACGGACAGGTGAATATGAAAATAGCCGTATACCAGGGCGAGCGCGACCTGATCAAAGAAAACCGCAAACTGGCGGAATTTAATCTGAAAGGTATACCATCTATGCCGGCCGGTTTCCCTAAGGTTGATATTAACTTTTTGTTGAATGCAGATGGCATACTTACCATTCAGGCTATTGAACTGCGTTCGGGGGTTAAGCAGGAGGTGGAGGTAAAGCCTACTTATGGTATTACCGACGAGCAGGTTGAGCAGATGCTGATGGATAGTATTACGCACGCCAAAGACGATGTGAGCCAGCGCATGCTGATAGAGGCCCGTACCGAAGGTGAACAAATGATATACACTGTGGAACGCTTTTTGCAAAAGAACGGCAGCTACGTTACAACTGAAGAAACCGAAAAGACCAATGAGCACCTGGCTGCTTTAAAAGCGGCCATAGCTACGGGTGATAAGGATTTGATATTGAAACGTATTGACGAGATAAACGAGTTTACCCGCCCGTTTGCCGAGCGTTTGATGGATCAGGCCATCAGCACAGCCATGAAGGGTAAGAGTATTGAATAGCATACACCATAAATAAGGTTACAAATTTTGAAGAGGATCACAAGGGTATCAGCATTGTTAATAGTTACGGTTGTTTTTTTAACCGGTTGTTCAAATAGGGTTTTCGCGCGTTTAACTAAGGATACCTCCGGTAAAAGTGCTCCTGCGCTTGACACCCTAAGGTACGATTCATTAATGACCCGCCTTGCCAATGGCGATAAAACCGGGAAATGGCCGGTAAAGAATGCTCCTTATCCGCTGCCGGGGGCTATTTTACCATTTAATCGTATTGTGGCTTATTACGGTAATTTATACTCCAAAAATATGGGGGTTTTAGGCCAGTATGCGCCCAAAGAGATGTTAGCCAAGCTAAAAGGCGAGGTTAAGGTTTGGGAGGCTGCAGATACGCTTACGCCCGTGGTACCGGCCCTGCACTATATTTGTGTAACCGCCCAGGCCGATGCCGGCCGCAATGGGCTACACAATTTGCGCATGCCTTTTAGCCAGATTGACAAGGTTTTGGATATGGCCAAAGAGATTAATGCCCTGGTGTTTTTAGATATACAGGTGGGTTTTAGCACGGTAAAAACCGAACTGCCGCTGCTGGAAAAATATATGCGTATGCCAAATGTACATTTGGGTATTGACCCGGAATTTTCAATGAAAGAGGGGAGTGTGCCCGGAAAGCGTATAGGAACTTTTGATGCCGATGATATTAATTATGTAACCGGCTATTTAAGCAACCTGACTAAAAAATATAACCTGCCGCCAAAAATATTTGTAATACACCGTTTTACAAAACGCATGGTAACCAACTATAAGGATATTAAGCTGCGCAACGAGGTACAGGTAGTGATGGATATGGATGGATGGGGCGGACCAGAGCTTAAAAAGGGCACCTATAAATACTTTATAGCGCAGGAACCGGTGCAGTTTACGGGTTTTAAATTGTTTTACAAGAACGATATTAAAAACGCGCCCCACCGTATGCTTACGCCAAAAGAAGTTTTAAGCTTAAAGCCAAGCCCCATTTATATCCAATACCAATAGCGTGTTTAAAGCATTTCGGGAGGTGGCGTTACCCCTTTTAAACGAAGGTAAACGGTGGTTTGCCCGCGATGATGTGTTTGGTGTTCAAAGGCTTTACCTAAAACAGTGGCTTTTGACACATCTTTTCCGCCAAATTTAACAGTTTCCTGTTGTTGAGCTGGGGTCATGCCCTGTATAGCGCTGATCACATAATCATAGCTGTCCATCACCGCTTTGGTGGTAGCCGCTTTTGTTTGTTCAACGGTTTTTTCGGCTGATGTTTTTCCAAGCGGGCTTGGCTTGCCGCTCGCCGTAGAACCGAAAAAGTAATTGGCATCTGTTAAGTGCAGCATCTGTCCGGCAAATGATCGCATTTCGGGGGTTGGTTTAAAGCTGTAACCGTCATCGGGCATGGCGTCAAGGTAGGCCTTGGTGTAGTTTTTGGCACGTTGCCAATCGGCCAGCATTTGGTCGTTGCTAACCTGGGCACTTGCTGTGGCGCAGGCGAATACAGTTACCATCAAGGTAAACAGCAAAGTTAACTTTTTCATGATTTATAATTAGTGGTGGTTAATAGTACTAAGTTATTAAATTAATATAGTGTGATCAGGTATTAATAAAATAATTTTAATTGCGTTGTCGTCATTTCTATAATGTAATAAGGGATTGTTTATTTGTGATTAAAATTGCAGTTTTAAGCCATCTAAACTTTATTATATGAAAGCTATTTACAAGGGCTGCACTCTTATTTTATTTACTGTACTCGCGCAGCATGCCAACGCTCAGAACATGAGGGCTGTTAATAATGTCCTAAGTCAGCACAGCATGCAGTTTAACATGCAAATGCAGCAGAACACGATGAGGCAAATGATGTTTAATCATGACAATGGTATTAATCCTAAATATGATTATCTGGTAACGATGAATGATAGCTCGAAGATTGTTGTGCGCTCCAAAATATATTCGGATACGGCCAAACATAAAACCTACTTGTTATTCGTTGATAAAAATTATAGCAAAAATGATACTAACCGCAATAAAAAAATATACGTATCTCAAACGTTAAGTATTGCACGTAACCTGGGTAGCAGGGGATCAAAAGAGGTTTGGTATAGAGGGGTATCAGCTGATAGTTGCTGGATGTTTAAAGCCGTATCCGGTACTATAAACGCTTATTCCGCTTTTAGTTTCATTCAGCCAGACGGTTTCGGATTTAGTCCCCCAGTGCTGATGGGCATCCAAAAGGGAGATGGTCCGATTGTAGAATTGACACTCGAAAATTTAAAGCGTATGGTTGGACAGGACATTGACGCCCTTGAATATATTCAAAGGAAAAACTATTACAAAGCCATCAAAAAATACAACCACAATGCAGAAAAGGTTGCCAAAAAATAAATCCCCGTTTTCGGGGATTTATTTTTGATTATTTATTAAGGGCTTCCTGGTCTTTTAACGCCTGTATGTTATTACTGTCGCTAAAGTTATCGGTTTGTTTAGCAAAGTCTTCAAGGATGCTGACAATGTTGTCCAGGTTGTCTGACACACGCTGGTGCATATCAGGCAGGTCTTTTTCCAATCTTTTATCACCCAGCTCTATATTGTCTACTTCAATTTTAGCCAGTTTAGTAATAATAGCCTGCTGACTGTTTTTCAGATCTTCCAATTCATGGACAATTTTCTCCATCAGTCCAAACTTCTTTAACTTATCCATAGTGTTGAGTTTTTTAATTTAAAGTATACTCTCATTAACTATAGGAAATAAAAATTGTTTAGGATTTGGATAATTTATAAATAACTAATACTTTAGTTATAACTAATAAATTAGTTATTTATGAAAAATCTTATATTATCTGTTTTCTTAATTTTTTGTTTGTCAGTTACATCAAAGTCCCAGCAAAAGCCTGCGGCGAATGATTCTTTATTGCTTGATTATTATCAGAACCAGCGGTTTGCAGAAGCAGCTGAATATCTGAAAAAAGCAAACCCCGAACCTGTAAGTAACATGCAAGTGCTTAGTAAGCTGGCCTATACCTCGCAAATGGCAGGGCGGCTTTCTGATGCCGAAGCTTACTATCAGCGTATGTACACTGCCGATTCCACCAACACGGCCGTGTTATTTAGCCTGGGCACAATAAACATGCGCAGGGGCAATAGCTTAAAGGCTGAAACTTATTATAAGCTAATAGCTAAAAAGGACACTACCAATTTTTTGGTGTACAAGCAACTGGCTAAAATAGCGGGAGATAAATTTGATTTTGGAAGCATGACCTATTATTTTCAGAAAGCAAATAAACTTAACCCTGCTGAACCGGATGTAGCATCTGACCTGAGCGACCTGTACGTGAACCTGAAGCAATATATCGCGGCGGAAAAGGTATTGAATAAGGCAATTGAAAATGATCCCGAGAACATTATTTTATTACAAAGCCTGCTCAAGCTTACTTCATCGCAGGATAAGTTTGAAGAAACCAAAAATACTTGTTTAAAACTGATAGAACTGGGAAGCCGTTCGGGATATGTTTTAACAAAGCTTGGCGCCGCTTATTATAACCTAAAGAATTATGCGTGTAGTGTAGAAACCTTTGCCGATATTCCTGCTTTAGAACAATCAGAAACCAGTTTTTATATAGCCGCTCTTGCATATAAGGAGCTCGGGGATCAACCACGGGCGATCTTGAATCTTAATAATGCAATTAATGAAGGCATATCCTCAAATATAAGTGATTATTATGCTGAAATGGCCGATAGTTATCAAACCCGCAAAAAATATCAGAAGGCAGTTTGGGCTTATCAAAAAGGGTTACAATTTTCAGAAAAACCTATTATATATTATTTGTTGGCTTCTGTTTACGATAACGATTTGAAAAATAAGCAGTTAGCTTTAAAGTATTATAAAAAATATATGCAAAGCAAACCGCCCGGAAAACAGCAAAAATACCTTGCTTATTCCAGGCTTAGGGTTACCCAGCTGGCACGTTAGCGCTGCATTAACCGGGCTACGTATTTGCCAATGATATCAAATTCAAGGTTTACTATTGACCCTTCACCAACATTGTGCAGATTGGTGTGCTCAAAGGTGTAGGGGATAATGGCCACTGAAAAACTATTTGCTTTTGAATTTACTACCGTTAAACTGATGCCGTTAACGCATATAGACCCTTTTTCGACAGTTACATTGCCCGTTGAGGCGTCGTATTCAAAAGTATACTCCCAGCTGCCGCCGAGTTCTTTAAATGAGGTACAAACAGCCGTTTGGTCAACATGCCCCTGCACAATGTGGCCGTCCAACCGGGCATTCATTTGCATACAGCGTTCCAGGTTTACCGGTTCGCCAACTTTAAGATGGCTGAGGTTGGTTTTATTCAGTGTTTCATCAATTGCGGTAACCACATGCAAGCCATCAGCCAGTGCTACCACCGTTAAGCAAACGCCATTATGGGCTACAGACTGGTCGATCTTTAGCTCATGCGAAATGGCAGATTCAATGGTGATGTTTAAATTGCCCTGATCTTGCTGCAGGTCGGTTACTTTTCCTAACGTTTCTATAATTCCTGTAAACATATGTGCCCAAAGCTAAATATATTACTGTTGTTTTTTGTCAGGACAATATGAAAATCAAAGATTTGTGCCGAAGCGGGTTCGGCACGACGGGCGGTATTATTTATTTAAAACTTGTAAACAGATCAACCCGTTTATTTCTCAGGTCCTTGCCGCCTTCAATTATCGATTTCAGGTTGGTCAGGTAAAATGTCCATCCGATCTGGCATTGAACGTAGAGATTTTTTGAAGGGTCATCTTCTGGCGGGATGTTTTCCTGGGTTAGTTCAATCAATGTTAGTCCATATTTATTCTGGATATCAACGGTTACAATGCTGCCGCCCGAAAAAGTGAACTTTAATAGATCGGCACCGTTGTTTTCCAGCACCTGTCCATTTTCAACGGTTTCGTCGTTATAACCATGCCAGTACCAGGAATATGTATCTTCTTTTTTTATAAATTCTTCTGCTTCGCGTTGGCGCCCGGCAATAGTATAAAAATCAGCTTTGCGTAAAAACCAGCTTTGGAGACCGGCAGGAGTAGCCCAAGCCTCATAAATGCTGCGAACATCGCTATCAAAATCAGCAGTCAGTTTAAATTTTGTCCACCTGTTATCTGTCATATCCTTATTAAAAGTACTTAGGTTTGTCATAAAAATAACAATAAAACATTGTGCTTTTATTAACTTGCTTTTAAATATTAATTTATGCGCAAACAAAGTGCCGGAATACTATTGTATCGTAAAAATGGAGGTACGTTTCAGGTGTTCCTGGTGCATCCCGGCGGCCCGTTTTTTATGAACAAGGACGATGGCAGTTGGTCGATACCCAAAGGGGAATTTTTAAATGACGAAGACCCGCTGGAAGCTGCTAAACGCGAGTTTGAAGAAGAAACAGGAAAAGTTATTACCGGGAAATTTATCCCGCTGAACCCCATTACTCAAAAAGGCGGTAAAACCGTGTTGGCATGGGCCGTTGAGGGCGATATTGACCCAGCTATTATAAAAAGCAACCACTTTGAAATAGAATGGCCGCCACGCTCGGGCAAGCAAAAATCGTTTCCTGAAATAGACAGGGCAGCCTGGTTTGATCTTGATATCGCCAAAATAAAAATTAATACTGCACAGGCGGATTTCATAACGGAACTGGCCGCAGATAATGAATGAGTTTGACTAACTCCATACCGATGCTTGTATATTAAAAACTTCCGAAGTTTTTAATACTTCGGAAGTTTGAACGGTTAGCTTAAATGTATATGGTATTTGTTCTACCAGGCTTCGTGTAATTCTACAGCCCGGTATGGTACTTGGCTATTGCAAGGAGTGTTTTATTCCACTAATCCGGGTATGGCTACCATTTCGTCGACATCTTCCTGGTAATTTACTCCTGGTACTTCAAAGCCGAAAAGGTTCATGAAATCAGCTCTGTAACCCTTCAGGTCGCCCAGTTGAGGGAGGGTTTCAGTAGTCGACTGCAGCCATAATTCGGCCACTTTAGCCTGCACATCCTCCCGCATCTCCCAGTCGTCAACCCTAACGCGGCCTTCGGCATCGGTAGGTATATCACCGCCGGTGTACAAACGTTGTTCAAATAAACGCTGTATCTGCTCAATACATCCTTCGTGTATACCTTCTTCCTTCATGATCTTATAAAGCAGGGAAATATATAACGGTATAACCGGAATGGCCGAGCTGGCCTGTGTTACCAATGCTTTGTTTACTGATACCAGCGCTTTGCCATTGATGTCTTTTAGTTGTTCGCTGATATGTTTCGCCGTAGCTTCCAGGTGATCTTTTGCGCGGCCTATTGTGCCTTTACGATAAACTTTTTCGGTAACCGCAGGACCAATGTAAGAGTAAGCAACTGTTAAAGCGCCATCGGCAAGCACGCCGGCCGCTTTTAGGTCGTTTATCCAAAATTGCCAGTCTTCGCCACCCATTACGGCTACGGTATTAGCAATTTCCTCCTCGTTGGCGGGGTTAATGGAAATTTCTGATACCACACCCGTATGAAAATCAACCGTTTTATTGCTAAAAACTTCGCCAATGGGTTTTAATACAGAGTTGTGGGTTATACCTGTTTTGGGATTGGTACGGCGAGGCGAGGCCAGGCTGTATATCACCAGGTCAACCTGGCCCAGATCAGCTTTGATCAGGTCGATAGTTTTTTGTTTGATCTCGTCAGAAAATGCGTCGCCGTTAATACTTTTAGCATACAAACCTGCTTCGTGCGCCTGTTTTTCAAAAGCAGCGGTATTATACCAACCTGCCGATGCGGGCTTGCCGGCAGCTGGCGGTTTTTCAAAATAAACGCCCAGTGTTGAGGCTCCCGATCCAAACGCGCTGGTGATCCTTGAAGCCAGTCCGAAACCTGTTGATGCCCCAATGATGAGCGCTTTTTGCGTGCCTTTGGGATTATTTTTTGATTTAACGTAATTGATCTGATTTATAACGTTTTGTTCACAGCCTTTTGGATGTGTTGTTAAACATATAAAGCCACGTATTCTGGGTTCGATGATCATAAAGGTGAAATAGATTTTTTAAATATGGGGCATATATAAGGAAACTTTCTGAAAAGTTCTAAAAACTTTTACCGGGACTGTCATTGGGGTAATACAGTTACAATAACACGTTTGTACCTGGTTAGCGCGGGCGTACCTTTGTCAGTAACCTTTAAAATAAAATGAATTGTTTGTGCCGCGGTAACCACCGGAGCGGTGACTGGCAGGTCATACAGGTTTGAAGAATAAGGCTTAAAGCTAACCAATCCCTTGTAAGTTCCTGCTTCCGGGTACTGTAACCAAAGATAGCTTAGCGAATCGCCGTCGGGGTCATAAGTCCCTTTAGCATTCAAATGGAACAGCTGTCCCGACTTTACAGTGAAATGATCTGCATGAGCTAACCGGACTACGGGAGGATGATTGGTTTCTGCGAAGCTTTTGGTAGTCCAGGCCATGCGCGCTGCAAAATCGTTTTGAAATTCCTGCCGCCAGCGCCATATGGTGGTCTGTATACTTTTATAGCCTTTTTTATCAGATGCGGAGTAAACGGAATCTTCGGCATTTGTCCATAGCGGACGGGTTTCCTGTAGGGTAACGGGCCAGTTGGGCCGCGCGAAGGGGTCTGGGACCTTTGACAGCTCAGGCGTATAAAATTCATACCTGCCGCCCCAGCCGCCATAATCAGGATGTTCGGGATCATTCAACCCGTTTGATATCAACCCTAAAAATGACGGGGTATCGCCTTCCATGCCATAAGCAACATCTGGGTAAGCCGCACCAAGCGGGCCATGGCCCTGCTGTATGTTTTTGGCGAGCCATTCGTTACTTACCACCTGCGCATTGGAGCCCGGAAACGAAAAGGACATACCCAGCCAGGTTGCCTGCCCGTAGGTATAGCCGGGGCTGCATATAAAAAACAGATCGGGAAAGGTTTTACGTATCCACGGACCAGAGTCGTCCTGGTCAGATATGGTATAAACTTTTATTTTTTTATACAGCGCCTGGGCCTGTGCAGCAGTTTTTGTATGCTGAATTTTCCAGAGGGCCTGCGCCAGGCAATTAGTGCCGCCCCAGGCGCAGATCCAAACCGGGCGAGGGTCGGGTTTTTCCAAAGCTTGGATAATCCATTCAGAACCTTCCGAGTCATGATCTTTACCAACACCCTCCATGCCGTAAACCGGCAGCCCTTTTTTTACCAAAAGCGCCAGGTGTTCATAGGTGGGGTAGCCCTTTTCATGTTTTAATAAATTAGGCTGAACCTTTTTATAGGCATTTAAAATTTCATGGATAGTTTCGGGCGCTACCCTTGTTTTTTGATGAATGGAGGTAGTGGCAATCAGGCCTTCAATGTCCCACTGGTTACTGTAGGTCAAAAAACGAATCATGGATTGTGAGTCATCCGGATCGGCTTCAATATCGGTTAGCACCAACACCCTCAGCTTATGGGTTGCCTGGGATAAAGCGGTTACCGGTAAAATTAGCGTAAGTATTATAACTGAAATAAGCTGCCTTAATGCTGCCATAAAGATTTAGTTTAAAGTTTGTTATAATATTAGGCATAAACTAAGCTTAATACAAAAAATAACAACGAGGCAAAATCAAATAGTGTGGTTATGGCGAATGATCGGGCGCTTCACTTGTTAAGTGCTCTTAAGCCAAACAAAAAATGGCTGTTAAAAGATTCAGGAAAATGGCTTTTCATAAAGTTGGCGAAATAAATACTAAGGTGTAAGTATTTCAATTTTTCCTTGGTGGGCGATGGCTAATTGTTTCGTATGCCGGTTAAAGATAATTTGAGGTAACCTATCGTATTGCTGAATTATCGAAGAATTCTGTATCCCGCTATCAATAATTTCATTTTTATCGATAATCTCACCAGTGTGGATATTTATAATTTTAGGAAATGACAATGTGTCCCAGGCCCAATCATCATTTATTGTAAAAAGGTTTCCGAAATCTCCCTTTACTTTTATTGGTTTTGAAATGTGATTATTTTCCAAATCCCATACCGCTATATGTTTCGGCGGTAAACGAAGATCTTCGTCATCTATAGTCTCAGCAGATGAACCTATAAGCACCTTTGTATTATTTATAAAACTGGCTGTACAGATTTCAGCACTTACATTTGGATATAAACCTGGTTTGTCAAGAAGGGCTGGATTTAATATACAATCGTTTATATTAAAAACTCGTATAACATCCAAAGGATGCCATACCCAGCCTTTGCTGATTAAAAAAGTATTATCAGGGCTTATTTCTAATCTTGAATGAAATACATCTTCTGATTCTGGGTTTCTTGTATTTATATTTGTTATTATTTCGCCTGTTTCAACATTTTCAAAATCAAGTTGACAGTATTTTACCGGACAATGAATAAGATAGGTAATCTCGTTCACTGTAGTAAAAGCGGCCGGATATTCATAAACATCAGCGTAATAGTAGGATCGATTAATCTCCCTGAGAAGTTCACCCTCTTTTAACAATAGCCCTTTGGTACCAAATCTTTGGTAAATAAAAGCGTATTTACCATTTGACGACATGATGGCTCCATTGAAATTAAGTGCGAAATTATATTGCCCTAAAGTTTTTACTTCTCCATTTGGAAAATATACGTTTCCGCTATTTGCCCAATCAATAATGGTGTTATTAAACCAACTTATTGTTCTTAAATCATCAGGTATTAACGTTTTACGTTCCATATGTAAGGTTAGGTTTGTACAACTCGAAGCTGATTTATAAGCACATAGTTAATTCAAATTCAGGACATAAAAAAATAGCGATGGGACATTCGTCCCATCGCTATTTTAAAATTCTTTAAGCTAATAACTATTCGCTTTTGTAAATATTGTTTTTCAGGTTAATATCGGGCAGTTCATGCGCAGGATCTATCACGATGGTTTTGATTGCTGAAACAGACGGATATTTGAACGTCCACGTGCCGCTGCGCTGCCAAATATTTACCGGCAGGTGTATGATCTCGGTCTTACCATTGGCCTGTGTAATTTTCAGATCAACCGGCATAGCCATTTTTTCGTTATTGGTAAGGGTGATCATGGCACCGTTGGCTGCGTTGTCTTTTACATATTTAACCGAAGTGATGGCCTGGTCAAGTTTCCAGGTGGTAAAGAACCAGGGCTTCCAAAACCAGTTTAAATCTTCGCCGGCCGCGTCATTTATAGCCCTGAAAAGATCGTAAGGCAGCGGATGTTTAAACGCCCAGTGTTTAATATATTCACGAAACGCGTAATCAAAACGTTCGGGACCCAGTACTACGTTGCGTAGCATATTCAAACCTAAGGCGGTTTTATTGTAATACTGACCATAATCATTTAAGCCAATGGCCTCGGGCGCGGTCATGAGCGGGTCTTTACTGTTCCTGAAAGAAGCGAGTATGTTTTGGGCCTGTTTTGTGGTATCATTATACTCGCCATTATTAAACTGCTGGCTGGCGTATTCATTAATGAAGGTGTTAAAGCCCTCGTCCATCCACATGTATTTGCGCTCGTTTGACCCTACGATCATCGGGAACCAGTTATGGCCTATCTCATGGGTTACATCCCCCCAAAGCTGGCCTTTTTTTAGGTTGCTCAGGCAGAATATAGCGCCCGGATATTCCATACCCAATGCAACGCCTGATACGTTTACGGCCGAGTTCCACGGATATTCAAAGTAGCCTTTAGAGTATATTTCCATGCTATGTTTGAGGTACTCGGTTGAGCGGCCCCAGGCATCGTTACCTGCACTTTCGATGGGATAGGCCGACATGGCGATACCCTTACGACCCGATGGGAAATTAACCTGAGCGGCATCCCATATAAACGCGTTCGACGCGCCCCAGGCAATATCGCGACTATTTTCCATTTTAAAGTGCCAGGTTAATGTGCCTTTGAACGGGCGCGTTGCAGCTTTGCCCACTTCGCTGGCCTTAATAATCATTTCGGTTTTATCGCTGGTTTTTGCTTTGGCAAGCCTGCTTATCTGTGTTGGACTAAGCACTTCTTCGGGGTTTTGAAGGTCGCCAGAGCCTACCACGATCATATCTGCAGGAGCGGTTATGTAATAATCAAAATTGCCGTATTCGCAGTAAAACTCGCCCAGGCCCATGTAAGGCAGGGTGTTCCATCCTTCTACATCATCGTACACGCACATGCGGGGGTACCATTGGGCAATTTCATATACATAGCCCTGTTTGAATTTTTTGCGTCCCATGCGGTCGGCGCCATAAAAAGGGATGGCAAAATCATAATTGATCTTGATCTGTATCTTTTCGCCTTTGCCGTCAAGCGGTGTATTTAAACGCAACTGCATACGGGCATCGGTTATTACAGGAGTTGCTGTATAGGTTTCGCCTTTGCAGGTAACCGTAACAGTACCAATATGATATCCGCCGCGGCTAAACCCGCGGACATCAAACCTATCGCCTGTCACAGGGGTGGTGGCAGCCCCGCGTGAATCTGGCCTGAACAGGTTTTGGTCAAGCTGCAGCCATAAATAATCAAGCTTATCGGGGCTGTTGTTGGTATAGGTGATAGTTACCTCACCATTTATAGTAGTGTCACGGCCCTCATTAAGGGTAGCTTTGATCTGGTAGTCGGCACGGTTTTGCCAGTAGTTT
This sequence comes from Mucilaginibacter pocheonensis, assembly GCF_031456535.1. Classification (NCBI taxonomy): domain Bacteria; kingdom Pseudomonadati; phylum Bacteroidota; class Sphingobacteriia; order Sphingobacteriales; family Sphingobacteriaceae; genus Mucilaginibacter; species Mucilaginibacter pocheonensis. The sequence goes on along the minus strand of NZ_JAVDUU010000004.1, from coordinate 591,375 downwards.
GGAGATGGCTGTCCACCGGCAGAGCGGGTATTTTCGCCGGTAACAGGCCAGGTCATGGGGCCAAACACATCCTGGTGGTTGTATTTTGAAGTATCGGCAGTTTGCGCTGCCACGGGTATTGCACCGGCCATTAAGCCCAGTGCGCATAAAAGGTCGATCAGTTTAAAATAGCGCATTTGAGTTTTTAATAATAAAGGCGCAAAGAAACCAAAATAATTTGTGAGTTTGGTAATTTGTGTACTTAAGTGATTGCAGATAAGTGAAATTCGCTCACTTTTTAGCCGTAGGTAATACAAATATTACTTAGTAGGATGGCTATTAGACTCACCCGATCTGCGCTACGCTGGATCGCTACGCCGCAAAGAGGGGACGGAAGCCGGATAAAGGAAAGATAAAAGAAAAGACTTTTTCTCAACCCTCTTTGCGCCACAGGCGAAGAGAGGGTCGGCGAGCGAAGCAAGGCCGGGGTGAGTCTAACCGCGTTCATAAAAATATGTTTGTAAAAAATCTCAACCCTCTTTGCGCACAGGCGAAGAGAGGGTCGGCGAGCGAAGCAAAGCCGGGGTGAGTCTAACCCGCGTTCATAAAAATATGTTTGTAAAAAATCTCAACCCTCTTCCCGTCGCAGGCGAAGAGAGGGTCGGCGAGCGGAGCAAAGCCGGGGTGAGTCGGTTCCCCGCCTCGCAAAAAACATCTTACTTTAAAACTTTTATAAATAAACCCGGTATATATAATAGGTGCAATTATATCCGCACTTTTGCACACAAACAGTATATACTTATGAACCGTTTGGCCAATTCCACTTCGCCCTATTTGTTACAGCATGCAAACAATCCTGTTAACTGGTACCCCTGGGGGAAAGAGGCCCTTGACAAAGCTAAAGCCGAAAATAAGCTGATATTGGTAAGCATTGGTTACTCGGCCTGCCACTGGTGCCACGTAATGGAGCACGAAAGCTTTGAGGACGAAAGTGTGGCTGCCGTAATGAACGAATACTTTGTTTGTATAAAGGTTGACCGTGAAGAACGGCCCGATGTTGACCAGATATACATGAGCGCCGTACAACTCATGAGCGGGCGTGGCGGCTGGCCACTTAACTGCATCTGCCTGCCCGATCAGCGACCTATTTATGGGGGTACCTATTTCCGAAAGAACGATTGGGCATCATTGTTATTTAACCTGGCCGATTTTTATAAGCAGAAACCCGAAGAAGCAGAAGATTATGCCGTACGCCTTACAGAAGGCATCCGGAAATATGAATCGGTAGAGTTTATAGCAGATCAGTCTGAATACTCAAGAACCGACCTGGAGCTGATTGCTGATAACTGGAAACGATACTTTGATAAGCAGGATGGGGGCACGGGAAACGCGCCCAAATTCCCTCAGCCAAATAACTGGCAGCTTTTAATGCGCTATGCTCATTTAATGAAAGATGATGATGTAGCTAAACAGGTAAAGCTCACCTTGCATAAAATGGCTTTTGGTGGTATTTATGATCATGTGGGCGGTGGTTTTGCCCGTTACTCGGTTGATGGCCGCTGGCATGTGCCACACTTTGAAAAAATGCTGTATGACAATGCCCAACTCATCAGCCTGTACGCTGAAGCTTATACCTGGCAGCCCGACGCGCTTTACGAACGGGTGGTAGATGAGGTTATTCATTTTTGTACTACGGAGCTCGCTTCAGCCGATCTCGGTTTTTACTCGGCCCTTGATGCCGATAGTGAAGGCGTGGAAGGTAAGTTCTATATTTTTACAAGGGACGAAATTGAACAGATATTAGGAGATGATGCGGACCTGTTTTGTATTTATTATCATATTACCGAGGATGGCAACTGGGAAGAAGAGCATTCCAATGTTTTATTCCGCCGGGAAACGGATGAGCAACTCGCTGAAAAATTAGGTTTGGGAGTTGATGACCTGTTAACTCAAATAAAAGCATCGCGAAAAAAAGTATTTGAAGCCCGCCGCCACCGGATAAGGCCTGGATTGGATAATAAGATACTGGCCTCATGGAATGGCTTGTTGCTGAAGGGGCTGTGTGATGCTTACCGTGCCTTTAATAAACCAAATTATTTGGATGTGGCGCTCAAAAATGCAAACTTCATTGTAGATAAACTAATAGGCCAAAATGGCAGACTATCACGAGTTTATAATAGCAATAAGGCAGATAGCGATGCTCCGGTAGCATTTTTAGATGATTATGCCAACATTATAGATGCGCTGATAGCTTTGTATGAAGTAACTTTTAATGAAGAATGGCTGCAACAGGCTAAAAAGCTTACTGATACAGCCATAGCGCACTACTATGACACAGCGAGCGGCGTATTTTTTTATACAGCTGATGACGACGAACAACTGATAGCCCGCAAATCTGAAATTATGGATGGGGTAATACCTGCCAGCAATTCGGTTATGGCCCGCAATCTGCAAAAATTGGGCTTGCTTTTTGATAATGAAAACTATACAGCGGTTTCGGCGCAGCTGTTACGTAATATTATGCCACAACTGGCTAAATATGGTACCGCATATTCAAACTGGACTATGTTATTGCTTGATGAAGTGTTTGGTACATATGAAATTGCGATAACAGGTGACGATGCCGAAACTGTGCGAAAGGAAATGGAAAATAATTACATCCCCAATAAAATAATATTGGGTGGTAAAAAAGGAAGTTTACCTTTGTTGCAGGATAAGTTTGGTAAATCAACACAAATTTTTGTTTGTAAAGATAAAACCTGCGGATTACCTGCTGATAACACGGCCGATGCTTTAAAACAAATTACGGCCTGATTGCTTATTTATAAAATACTTTACAATGAAGATTGAACCAAAGCACGTAGTGTCATTAACTTACGATTTGTATGTTGACCAGGACGGTACTGAAACTTTAACAGAAAGTGCCACTCAAGAACAACCGCTGACCTTTTTATTTGGAGCCGGCCAGATGTTGCCAAAATTTGAAGAAAACCTGAGCACGTTGTCAACCGGCGATGTTTACGAATTTCGCCTTTCGGCGCAGGACGCTTACGGCGAATATGATGAAGAAGCCGTAGCCAACCTGCCTAAAGAAATGTTCCAGGGACAAGAGATGCCCGAAATTGGCAGTATATTACCTTTACAGGATAATAATGGCAACCGTTTTCAGGCACAGGTGGTGTCTGTTGCAGAAGATGCCGTTATTGTTGACCTTAACCACCCTATGGCTGGTCAGGAATTGCATTTTAAAGGCAGTATACTCAACGTACGCCCTGCAACTCCCGAAGAATTGTCACATGGCCATGCACATGGTCCGGATGGTCACCACGCTCACTAAGCGGGTGCCGATTGCATAAATTAAAAGCCTGCTATGTAAATGGCGGGCTTTTTATGTATATTCACTACCAGCGAGAAGCAATATAAAGACAGCAGCTACGGGCCCAATTCATTACTTGGAAAACGAGAATCTCCTGGATTACAAGGATCTGATTTTTTCCTTTCATAAATTAAAGCCACAGCAAGTTGGTTTTAATGGTGACATTAATAACATGAAAGAATTATCGTCTGATAAACTATACTATAAATCTTTGATAGGTTTAATCGTAGGTCCGGTACTTATAGCCGCATTTATTGGGTTTTTTTGGAAAAATAATTTTTCCGATAGTGTTGTAAATGTATCCTATGCTGTATTAGCCATTTTTACAATAAATCGATGGATTGTATGGTTTCATAATAAGAAAGTATATTACAGTGGAGACAGTCTGATATTAAAAAACTATTTCGGCGATAAATCTCAATCTATTTCAATTGTTGATATTGTAAATGTGAAATTTATGTATAATTTTTCAGTTAAAAAAGAAAGAAAGCTAATCAAAGTGTCCTTTAAATCTAAAGGTAATTCATCTTATATATATTTTTTTAGGAATTCTGATAAAACAACCTTAGGTGAATTATTAGATCAAATTGATGTCAAAGGGTATCAAGAACTTCTATAGCTTCCAACGCGGCCACACCAGCCCTTTTTTGTATCATCTTTTTCAGGCCTCAAACGTTCTATGGTCTAAGCTTATCATCCCGCTAATATACACGACAACCAGTTAGGATATGTTTTAGGAAGCTTGAAAATCAACATCGTCTTGTCGCAAACAACCCCGAAATTGTCGTTTTTACCCTTCTTGGTTACAGGGTTCCGGATTAAATTTGTTCTATACAATTACTGTCATGAGTAAAACAGATAAGACCATCATCACTGCTGAAACCGAAGTGAACGCGCCAATTGAAAAAGTTTGGAAATTATGGAACACCCCAGCCGACATTATGCGATGGAACAATACATCTGATGAGTGGCATACCCCAAAAGTAGAAAATGATTTGCGCGCGGGCGGCCGCTTCTTGTTTGTTATGGGGTTAAAAGACGGAAGCTTCAGCTTTGATTTTGCCGGTACTTATGACGAAGTGAAAATCAATAAGCTGATCAGTTATACTTTAGATGACGGCCGAAAAACAACTATTACTTTTACAGCCGACGGTCCCGTTAAAATAACGGAGATGTTTGAAGCCGAAAGCACTATGCCTGTCAATATGCAAAAAGATTTTTGCCAGGCAGTACTTGATTCTTTTAAAAAATACGCCGAGTCCTAAAATTAGCTTCTTGACCGGTTTTCATAATGTCCCTGAAACGCATTTATGGCTATGCTTTCTTGTTTTTCTGACATTTATTTGACATTGCGTGAAATAAATTGCATGGTTCAGAGTTTTAACTATGAGCATTAAGTTTAATACGCTGTGCATTTTACACAAAATTAACCTGCAACAATGGAAGGACAAAACCTTTTCTGACAAAATATATTCATATTGCCATAACAATCAGTCAATTATAAATCGTAGCTCAAAGGGTTATTCCTAAAGGGTTTAAGCTTTTGCAGAGATTGGGCAACTCCTTATATTATTTCTTTATAAAATGACAATTTGGTGATATTATATCACTACATTGTGAACAAATAAACTACTCCCTTTTTTTAACTATTAACCCCAAAAACTTAATGGCATTTTTAAAATCAGTGCTTGAACCACCTTCCTACGGCTGGACGGATGAGGACGGAAACCTGTCGAGACCCAGCAATGGCAGAATTGTAAAAGAATTTTTTTCAAGACTGAATGTATTCAAAGATAAAAAGAACTGGCTGTCATTCCTGAGCTGGTTTTTAGTGCTGGCGTTGGTGCCATTTTTAGGCCTGTTTATATTTAAATATTTTAGTATTACGGGTTTAATAGTTGCTTTTGTTTATAGCATGATCATTATGGGTACTCATGGTACCATTTGGCACCATAGGTATTGTACGCATGGCGCATATACATTCAGCAACAAGTTTTGGCGGTTTTTTACGCAAAACCTTACCCTCAAAATCATCCCCGAAGAAATTTACGCTGTATCGCACCACGTGCACCACGCCTTGTCTGATCAGCCTGGCGATCCGTATAACGCGCAGGGCGGTTTTATGTATTGTTTTCTGGCCGATGTAAACCACCAGCCAATTGCCCGCAATATGGACGAGGCCTGCTATAAAAAATGCGTTAACCTCATGAAACATGTTGGTGTTACGCCAAACTCTTTCAAACAATATCAAAAATGGGGAACTATCGCTAATCCGTATCGCACCATTGCAGGCATTATACTAAACTGGGGTTTTTGGTTCCTGGCATTTTATTTATTAGGAGGCATGGCGCTGGCCTGTGCTGTTTTTGGCTCTGCCGGTATCTGGGCTGTGGGCGTACGAACCTTTAATTATGAAGGCCATGGCAAAGGGCAGGATAAACGGCGTGAGGGTATTGATCATAACCGCGAAGATATGTCCATAAATCAGCTATGGCCCGGTTATGTTGCCGGCGAGTGGCATAATAACCATCACCTGTTCCCCAAAAGCGCGCGCTCAGGTTTTAAATCGCACCAGTTAGATTTGGCCTGGTGCTATATTAAGTTTTTAAGTATGATTGGGGCAGTAAGCTCCTACCGCGATTCAAAAAAGCAATTCCTTCTTGAATATTGCAGTAAGGAAGCCATTATTGAGCCGAGCCTCAATTACGCCAAGGTTAAACCGGCGTTGGTGAGAGCCAAGTAAACTCATTTAGATTATAGTATTTAAAAAGGAGGGATAACTTAAATTATCGCTCCTTTTTTGTTAAAACAGGCATAAGGTGTCGTTTAAAATATGTGTTATTGGTAAAAAAGTACTATTTTATTTACGAATGTAATTTATAACTTAGTAAACCGATTATAGTGTACCTTAAACACCCGAACCATGTGTACTAAAATACTTTGTTTATTTTTTTGCCTGTCATGTGTTGTCACTCTTCATCAAAAAGCAAATGCGCAAGCCGCCGGCCCGGGTATATTTGATGCCCAAACGGATGTGGGCACAGTAAAGCACAAAGGCAGTGCGCTCTATGATCCCAAATTGCAGCAGTACCAGTTGGAAGGATCGGGTGCTAATATATGGGCCAAAAGTGATGCTTTCCATTTTGTATGGAAGCGCATGAAAGGCGACTTTATACTACGCACCAATGCAGCTTTTATAGGCAAAGGCGTTGAGGATCATCGTAAAATAGGGTTAATGATACGTAGCTCGCTCGACTCGGGCTCAAAACATATCAATGCGGTGGTTCATGGCGATGGCCTTACATCATTGCAATACCGAAAAACAACCGGCGGTATCACTGAAGAAAAAAAATCAGGTATCACCGGGGCGGGCGTTATTCAACTGGAAAGAAAAGGGAATACCTATACCATGTCGGTAGCGCGCAAAGGCGATATGTTTGTGAGTGAGGAGATGAGTGATCTTGACCTGGGCGATGAGGTTTATGTAGGTATTTTCATCTGCTCACACAATGCGGATGTAACCGAGAAGGCAGTTTTTAACAATGTACGCATCGTGGTACCTGCGCCTGCGTCGCTGGTTCCGTATAAAGAATACCTGGGCAGCAGTATTGAACTGCTTGACCTGGCTACACAAAACAGTACCGTTATTTATCAGTCGCCAAAATCATTACAGGCACCAAACTGGATGAAGGATGGTAAATCGCTTATTTATAACAGTGAAGGATCATTGTACAAGTTTGATCTTAAAACCAACACGCCCGCTGTTTTAAATACCAGTCCCGCAAAAAATAACAATAACGACCATGTACTGTCATTTAACGGCAAAATGCTGGCAATAAGCAGTGGCGACGGTGGCCCGTCAATTGGCTATACAGTGCCCGTTACCGGCGGAACCGCGAAACGGGTATCGGCAGTTGGTGTTGGTGCCAGCTATATGCATGGCTGGTCGCCTGATAATAAATACATTGTATTTTGCGGCGAACGCAATAAAGAGTTTGACGTATACCGGATCCCATCAGGAGGCGGCCCCGAAAAAAGGCTTACCACCAGCCCCGGCCTTGACGATGGCCCCGAGTACACACCGGATGGTAAATACATCTACTTTAATTCGGCACGCAATGGTTTAATGCAGATCTGGCGTATGAAAGCCGACGGCAGCGAGCAAACCCAGATCACCAACGACGATCATAATAACTGGTTTCCGCACATATCACCCGATGGCAAATGGATAGTTTATATCACTTTTCTAAAAAATGAAGTTGAGCCTGGCGACCATCCGTTTTATAAACATGTATTTATAAGGATGATGCCTGCAGGTGGCGGCCCTTCAAAAGTAGTAGCCTACCTGTATGGCGGACAAGGAACTATCAATACGCCGTCATGGTCGCCGGATAGTAAGCACATTGCGTTTGTTAGTAATTCGCAATTGTTGTTCCCTGTATTTCCAATGAGTAAATAGCTGTTTAATGTTCATGAATTTTTTAACAATTTTTAAATAAATACCATGCAAAACTCTCGCAGATCATTTTTAAAAACCAGCGCCATAGCAATAGCAGGTGCGGCCCTATTGCCCGATAATTTATTGGCCACAGAAAAGCGCCTTCAGCGAGTAGGGGTACAGCTTTACAGTGTGCGTGATGCCATGAAGGTTGATCCGAAGGGAACACTTAAAAAACTAGCGGATGCCGGCTATAACCATGTAGAGCATGCCAACTATGTTGACCGTAAGTTTTATGGTTATACAGCTAAGGAGTTTAAAAAGGTTTTAACGGATCTGGAATTGAAAATGCCAAGCGGCCATACCGTAATGACAGCCCAGCATTGGGATGCTGCCAAAAACGATTTTACCGACGCCTGGAAATATACCATTGAGGATGCAGCTACAGTGGGGCAAAAATATGTAATAAGCCCCTGGCTTGACGAAAGCCTGCGCCATGATACCGACGCCCTAAAGCGCTTTATGGATCAGTTTAATAAATGCGGTGAGTTGTGCAAAAAATCGGCAATGAAATTTGGGTACCATAACCACAACTTTGAGATCAGCACCAAGGTGGGTGATATTACCCTGTATGATTTTATAATCCAAAATACCGATCCGGCGCTGGTGGCCCAGCAAATGGATATTGGCAATATGTACAGTACCGGTGGCGTAGCGCTTGACTTTATTGAAAAATATCCGGGCCGCTTTGAATCATTGCACGTGAAGGATGAGATCAAAGTACCTGTTAAAAGCGATGGCGATGATACCGAAAGTACTATACTGGGTGCAGGTGTATTGCCTGTTAAACAGATTGTCAGGGCTGCAAGCAAAAAAGGCGGCACCGTACTGTTTATTATTGAACAGGAAGCCTACCAGGGCAAAGACCCGGTTGATTGTGTAAAAATTGATTTACAAATCATGAAAAAATGGGGTTATTGATAATATTAGGGTAACTTTCGGAGTATAGAAATAAATTGCCGCGTTACTCTTTTAAAGCGACCGAAATTATTAAGTTTGAAAATCTGTTATTTACCAAACTACACTTGTTAACAAAAACATACTTGTACGCAATTAATCGTATACACTCTTTAATAAAAAGTGCTAAAACCATTTACCAATATGCATAGGCGCACAGCCATAAAGAACCTGGCTTTAATTATTGGAGGAGCCGCGTTATTGCCATCCTGCGTGCATGACAGTGGCCAGGCATCAGTAAAGCTTAAAAATATTGACATTAATGCCGACCAGGAAAAGCTGATAGGCGACATGGCTGAAACCATTATACCCAAAACAAATACACCGGGTGCAAAAGACCTGCAATTACACTTATTTGTGTTGAAAATGGTTGATGATTGCTGTACCAAGAAGGATCAGCAGGATTTTATGACCGGTATGGAACAGTTTAATGATCTGGTTAAAAAACGTTACAGCGTTTCATTTAGCCAATGTAACGTAAAACAGCGCGAACAAACGCTTCTGAGTATTGAGCAGGATGGTAAGGACGCTAAAAGCACCGCTTATCCTGCCAAATTGAAAACTTTTTATGGTATAGTTAAAGGTCAAACAGTTAACGGTTATACCACCTCAAAATATTTTATGACCAAACAGGTGGTTTATGAGTTGGTACCGGGCAGGTACAACGCGTTTTACCCGGTTAAGAAAAAGCAAGCAGTATAAACATGGCTAATTTAAATATTGATAGCGTTAAGGACCGTACTTTTGACGCTATAGTAATTGGTTCGGGAATGAGTGGTGGCTGGGCTGCTAAGGAGCTTACCGGAAAAGGACTTAAAACCCTTATGCTTGAGCGGGGGCGCGACGTAAAACACATTAAAGATTATCCCACAACCAATATGTACCCCTGGGAGTTTGAGCACCGTGGCGAAATGCCAATGGCTGTTCAGGAAGCTAATCCTATTGTGAACCGCTGTTATGCCTTTCATGAAGATGCTGCCCATTTTTTTGTAAAAGATAAAGAGCATCCTTATGTACAGGATAAACCGTTTGATTGGATACGGGGTTACCAGGTAGGGGGCAAATCATTACTGTGGGCCCGGCAAACACAACGCTGGAGCGACTTTGATTTTGAAGGCCCGTCACGTGATGGCTTTGCTGTTGATTGGCCTATCCGTTACAAGGATATCGCGCCATGGTACAGTTACGTGGAGAAATTTGCAGGTATATCAGGCAATAAGGACGGTTTAGCCGAACTGCCCGATGGCGAGTTTCTGCCTGCTTTTCCGTTAAACAGTGTCGAATCGTATTTCAGTAAACACGTTAAAAATAAATATGGCAGGCACGTTATCAGTGCACGTTGCGCGCATTTGTCAAAACCCAACCAAATCCACCTTGATCAGGGCAGGGCACAATGTCAGGAACGTATCCTTTGCCAGCGGGGCTGTCCGTTTGGAGGTTATTTCAGCGCTAACTCGTCAACCATACCCTGGGCATTAAAATCAGGCAATTTAACATTAAGGCCGTTTTCCGTAGTACAATCCATTATTTACGATGAAAAGAAAGGAAAAGCTACCGGTGTACGTATTGTTGATACCAACACCAAAGAAACTATTGAATACTTTGCCAACATCATTTTTGTAAATGCTGCCGCATTGAACACCAACCTGATCTTGTTAAACTCAACCTCACACCGTTTCCCTAATGGATTAGGGAATGACAGTGGTGTATTAGGTAAATATGTTGCTTTTCACAATTACTCGGCACACATCAGTGCCCAATATGATGGTTTATTGGAGTGGACAACTGACGGGCGTAACCCGGCTGGCGGGGGCTATATCCCGCGGTTCAGAAACATACATAAACAGGAAACAGACTTTTTGCGGGGCTATGCGTCGGGCTTTAGTGCTTACAGGCGCCAGCAGCGCAGCTGGGATGGCGTAGGCGGCAGTCTTAAAGAAAATCTTGTGAAAGATAACCTGGGGCCCTGGTCGGTAGGTTCGCATATGATGGGCGAAACCATACCTAAAGAAGCCAGCTACGTAGCGCTTGATGCCAAATTAAAAGATGACTGGGGTGTGCCTTTGTTGAAGATATCGGTGGACTATGATGATAACGACGAAAAGATGAAGAAGGATTACATTGAGCAGTTAACAGAAATGTTTACCAGCGCGGGCTTTACCAATATTAAGGCCGAAAGCGACCACCGGGCACCCGGTTTGGATATCCACGAGATGGGCGGCGCACGTATGGGTAATGATCCTAAAACATCGGTACTTAATAAATGGAACCAGCTGCATGCCGTTAATAATGTTTTTGTAACAGATGGAGCCTGCATGACCTCAACATCATGCCAAAACCCATCATTAACATATATGGCTTTAACGGCGCGGGCGGTTGATCACGCCGTTAGCGAAATGAATAAAGGGAACATATAATAATGGACCTTGCAAGGCTAAGTTTGGAGTCATATACTGAAAATCTGAATGTTAGCTTTTGCTTGGCTTTAAACTCCGTAGCCGGTAGTTAAAGGCAGGCGAGGCAAAGTGTAAAAAAAACACCATGAAATATTTGTAAAATAATTTTTATTCATACATTTAACGATGTAACCAAGTACTAAACAAAACCATTTAACCGAATAAATATGTCTGCAAACACTTATGACGCGATAGTCATTGGCTCAGGAATTTCAGGCGGGTGGGCTGCCAAAGAATTAACAGAAAAGGGTTTAAAAACCATCATGCTGGAGCGTGGTCGTAATATTGAGCACATAAAAGATTATGTGAATGCCAACAAAGCACCGTGGGAATTTCCGCACAGGGGAGGTCGTACACAGAAAATGATCGACGACTACCCGGTATTAAAACGTGACTATCCATTAAACGAAACCAATCTGGATTATTGGGCGAGTGATAAAGACAGTCCGTATACCGAGATCAAAAGATTCGACTGGTTTAGGGGCTATCACGTTGGCGGCCGCTCATTAATGTGGGGCAGACAATCATACCGTTGGGCCGATGTTGATTTTGAAGCCAACTTAAGGGATGGAATAGCTGTTGACTGGCCTATCCGTTATAAAGATGTTGCGCCATGGTATAGTTATGCAGAGAAATTTGCAGGTATATCAGGTAACAAAGATGGTTTGGCCATTTTACCCGATGGCGACTTTATGCCGCCAATGGAAATGAACTGCGTAGAAAAAGATGTATCCAAGCGGTTAAAGGAATATTATAAAGAAGCAAGGAATATGATAATTGGCCGTACAGCCAATATTACTGTTCCGCATAACAATCGTACAAATTGCCAGTACCGCAATAAATGCTGGCTGGGCTGTCCGTTCGGGGCTTATTTCAGTACCCAATCCGCAACGTTGCCGGCAGCTATGGCTACAGGTAATTTAACAGTTCGCCCATGGTCAATCGTTACTAAAATATTGTACGATAAGGATACTAAAAAAGCCAAAGGTGTTGAGATCCTTGACGCCGAAACCAATAAAACCTATGAGTACTTTGCTAAGATAGTTTTCTTAAACGCGTCAACGCTTAACTCGGCCTGGGTGTTAATGAACTCGGCTACTGATGTTTGGGAAGGTGGTTTAGGCAGCAGCAGCGGCGAGCTTGGTCATAACCTGATGGATCATCACCTGGGCGTGGGCGCTTCAGGTCGTTTTGACGGTTATGAGGATAAATACTATTTCGGCAGGCGTGCAAACGGTTTCTATATACCGCGTTACCGCAACCTGAATGGCGAAAAACGCGATTATATACGTGGTTTTGGTTACCAGGGAGCTGCAAGCCGCGAAAATTGGGGCCGCGATATTGCCGAGCTAAATATAGGCGGTGCATATAAAGATGCACTCACCGAGCCAGGTTCATGGCAAGTGGGTATGGGCGGTTTTGGCGAAACATTGCCATATCATGAAAATAAGGTTACACTTGATAAAACCAAAAAAGATAAATGGGGGCTGCCCGTTTTGGCCATTGATGCCGAGTTGAAGGATAACGAGAAAAAGATGCGGATTGATATGGAAAACGATGCCAAAGAGATGCTGGAAGCGGTAGGCGTTAAGGATGTACAAACCCACAGTGCAAATCCTTTTTTGGGCAGGGGTATTCATGAAATGGGTACTGCACGCATGGGCCGTGATCCTAAAACATCAGTATTGAATGAGTGGAACCAGGTATGGGATGCTAAAAATGTGTTTGTGACCGATGGTTCGTTCATGACTTCGGCCGCATGTCAAAATCCGTCTCTTACCTATATGGCTATGACTGCACGTGCAGCAGATTATGCAGTAAAAGCTTTAAAAAAGAACGAGATCTAAATAAACCTGATATCAAAATACAATAAACCAATGACTGAAGAACAGGACAAAAGCACACCTAATCCATCAAGACGGGAGTTTCTTAAAAACAGTACAATTGCCGCGGCAAGTTTCATGATCGTTCCACGGTTTGTACTGGGCGGCAAAGGTTTTATCGCACCAAGCGATCGCTTGCTCATTGCAGGTGTTGGCGCGGGCGGTAAGGGCCAGAGCGATATTGCCAACTTTTATAAAAGCGGGAAAGCAGAGATTGCTTTCTTATGTGATGTAGACGATAGAAGATCGGCTAATTCACGTGCAAAATTCCCTAAGGCCAAATATTATAAAGATTGGCGCGAAATGTTTGATAAAGAGTCAAAGCATTTTGACGCGGTATCTGTATCAACACCAGATCATAACCACGCCATTATTACTTACCACGCCATGCAGTTGGGTAAACACGTTTATGTGCAAAAACCACTTACGCATGATATCTGGGAAGCCCGTTTATTAACAGAAGCTGCCAAAAAATATAAAGTAGTTACGCAAATGGGAAACCAGGGTGCATCAAATGACGGTACCCGCCTCATGTCTGAATGGTATGATGCCGACCTGATAGGTGATGTACATACCGTTTACTGCTGGACAAACCGCCCGGTATGGCCGCAGGGTATTGCATGGCCGTCGCCAGCAACAGAGATCCCTAAAGAACTGGATTGGAACCTGTGGCTGGGTACAGCACCTAAAAAGGATTACGTTGATAAGCTGGTGCCGTTTAACTGGCGCGGATGGTGGGATTATGGAACCGGCGCTCTTGGCGATATGGGCTGCCACCTGGTTGAAGCTCCGTTCCGTGTACTTGGGTTGCAATATGTTAAGGATGTACAGGCCAGTGTAGGCAGTGTTTATGTAGATGAATTTAAACAAGGTCATTTCCCTGAAAGCTGCCCTCCGTCAAGCCACATTACCTTAACGTTCCCTAAAACCGATAAAACCAAAGGTGATATTACCATGCACTGGATGGATGGTGGTATTCAACCCGAAAGACCTAATGAATTACTGGCAAGTGAAAAATTTGGCGGTGAAGAAGGTAATGGTACTCTTTTCATCGGTACAAAAGGTAAAATGTATGCCAGCACTTATTCTGATGCGGCAACCTTATTGCCTAAAGCACTTACCAAAAGCGCTAACGCGCCTCAAAAATGGAAACGGGTACCCGGTGGTGCCGAAGGCCATTACGCGCAATGGGTTGAAGGTTGCCTTGCAGGGTACGGTAAAACAGAACTAAGCTCATCATTTGATAAGGCTGGTCCGCTTACCGAAGCGTTGCTGATGGCTAACCTTGCTGTACGTGGTCATGACCTTAATGGCGGCCAGGTAAAATTATTGTGGGATAACCAGGCCATGAAGGTTACCAACTTTGACGATGTTAATAAATATATCCAAAGGGATTATCCTGATGGGTTTAAACTCAAAGCATAAATTAGTTACCGGATACTGAATTAACGAGTTAAGATAAAAGATCATTAAATTCATTAATTCAATAATCCGGTAATAATAATCACTAACTCACTAATTCAATAAATCAATAATAATCATGAATAGAAGAGAAGCTATAGGAAGGGTTGGTTTGATACTTGGGGGTACGGTAATAGGAGCCGAGTTTTTTATCTCGGGCTGTAAGTCAACCTCAAAAAAAGTTAACGAACTGTTTGATCAGGATAACGTTGCTTTTTTTAACGAGGTTGGCGAAACCATTTTACCTGCTACCAATACCCCCGGCGCTAAAGCGGCCGATGTGGGCAATTTTATGGCATTAATGGTTCAGGATTGCTACAAACCGGAGGACCAGAAAATATTTGTTAAAGGTATTGCTGACCTTGACGAAGCCAGTAAAAAGAAGTTTGGCAAAAAGTTTATGGAAGCCGATGCAAAACAACGTACCGAGCTGCTTACCAGCCTTGATGCCGAGCAAAAAGCTTATACTAAAACCAAAAAGCCGGAAGATCCTAACCATTATTTCAGGATGATGAAAGAACTTACTTTGCTGGGTTTCTTCACATCAGAAGTTGGTGCAACCAAGGCCCTGCGTTATGTGGCCGTACCCGGACGTTATGATGGCTGTGTCCCTTATAAAAAAGGCGATAAAGCCTGGGCTACATAAAAAATTAGTTATTAGTTGATGAGGTGAGTGGAGAATGGTTATGAACTAAGCAACCACTCACCAGCCAACTTAATCAACCCCCTACCAAAAATGAAATTAAGATTAGGAATGATCGGCGGCGGTCAGGGCGCGTTTATTGGCGCTGTGCACCGTATTGCCGCCCGTATTGATGGCGAATATGAACTGGTTTGCGGCGCTTTTAGCAGCAACGCAGAGAAGTCGCAGGCCAGCGGTTTATTGCTGGGGCTGCCAGCCAACCGCATATATAATTCGTATACCGAGCTTATTGAAAAAGAAAAACAGTTGCCAGAGGATGAGCGTGTACAGGTGATTAGTATTGTAACACCAAATCACGTGCATTTTGACCCTACAAAAATGGCGCTGGAAAATGGTTTCCATGTTGTTTTAGATAAGCCTATGACCTTTTCACTGGCCGAAGCTAAGGAACTGGAGAAAGTAGTAAAGGCAACTGGTAAACGGTTTTGCCTTACCCACACCTATACAGGCTATCCTATGGTTAAGGAAGCCAAGCAACTAATAAAAGCGGGAAAATTAGGAACTATCCGTAAGGTGTATGTTGAGTATCCCCAGGGATGGCTCAGCAGCTTTCTGGAAGGCGATGATAATAAACAGGCTTCATGGCGCACTGACCCTGGTAAAAGCGGTATCGCCGGAGCCATGGGCGATATAGGCACTCATGCCTTTAACCTGGCCGAGTATGTGACCGGTTTAGAGGTTACCCAAATTTGCGCCGATATCAATATTGTAGTTGAAGGCCGCAAACTGGATGACGATGGCGCGGCACTGCTTAAATTCAATAACGGCGCAAGTGGTGTGCTTACCGCTACGCAAATTGCAGCAGGCGAAGAAAATAATGTTAAAATTCGCGTTTATGGTGAAAAAGGCGGGTTAGAATGGCATCAAAGTGACGCCAATTCGTTAACGCTGATGTATACTGATAAACCAATGGAAGTATGGCGCACCGGCGGTGGCTACACCAGCTCGTTTGCCCAGCATAATACCCGTACGCCCGCGGGCCACCCCGAAGGTTACCTGGAAGCATTTGCCAACCTGTACCGCAATTTTGCCCTAACGGTAAAGGCAGGTATCGAAGGCAAAACCGCTTCGCCCGAAGAATTGGATTATCCCGGTATAAAAGAGGGCGTAAGGGGTATGGCATTTATTGAAAATGTAATAGCATCTGGCAAATCGGATAAAAAGTGGACTGAATTTTCTATTTAAAAAATTATGACAACTATAAAAGGACCAGCCATATTTATAGCGCAGTTTATAGGCGACGCGGCACCATTTAACAGTTTGGAGTCTATTTGTAAATGGGCAGCCGGCCTGGGTTACAAAGGCGTTCAATTGCCAACCAATGACAGCCGGTTTATTGACCTGCAAAAAGCCGCCGAAAGTAAAACCTATGCCGATGAAATAAAAGGCATTGTAAATGCAGCGGGATTGGAAATAACAGAACTATCAACCCACCTGCAAGGGCAATTGGTTGCGGTTAACCCTGTTTATGATTCGCTTTTTGATTCTTTCGCACCCGAGGCCTATCATAACAACCCGGTTGAAAGACAAAAATGGGCCGTGCAGCAGGTAAAATATGCAGCACAGGCTTCCAGAAATTTAGGGCTTAATGCTTCCGTTACTTTCAGTGGAGCCTTGCTTTGGCCAATGATGTACCCATGGCCGCAACGGCCAGCAGGTATTGTGGATACTGGCTTTGACGAACTGGCCAAACGCTGGACGCCTATACTGGATGTGTATGAAGAGAACGGCATCGACCTTTGCTATGAGATACATCCGGGCGAAGATCTGCATGACGGTATCACTTATGAAATGTTTTTAGATAAAGTAAACGGCCATAAAAGAGCAAACCTGCTGTATGATCCGTCGCATTTGGTATTGCAATGTCTTGATTATCTGGAGTATATTGATTTATATCACGAACGCATCAAAATGTTCCATGTAAAGGATGCTGAATTTAACCCTACCGGCAGGCAGGGTGTTTACGGCGGTTACCAGAATTGGATAGACCGTGCCGGGCGTTTCCGCTCATTGGGAGACGGACAGGTTGATTTTAAAGGCATATTTAGTAAACTAACCCAGTATGATTTTAAAGGATGGGCGGTGTTGGAATGGGAGTGTGCACTAAAGCATCCTGAAGATGGCGCCAGAGAAGGCGCAACATTTATTAAAGACCACATCATCAGGGTTACAGAGCGGGCATTTGATGATTTTGCTGCATCAGGTTCTGATGACGCATTTAACCGGAAGACGCTGGGAATATAAACAATAAAAGCGTGCATTGTGAACGATAGCAGGGCAATCGCATATTGTGCAGGTTTAACTTGCACAGTTCGCGATTGCTTCGTTGTTCCTCCCCGCAATGACATAAGTTGATAAGCGAGAAAAATAAAAGCCTATATTTGGTATACCAATTAACCAATTAACAAAACCTAATTATCTTTAAATGCAAACCATTAACCGTACACAGCTTTTCAGGGCCAGTTGCCTATCCCTGTTGGTAACATCATTATCATTTGGCATACGTGCCGGCATCCTCAATGATCAGGGTGTAAGATTTCATTTGAATGCCTCAGAGCTGGGCACCATTGCTGCAACGGCATTTTGGGGTTTTCCACTGGCTATTATAGTTGGCGGGTTCATTGTTGATATCATCGGCATGAAGAAATTGCTGGTATCGGCCTTTATTTTTCATTTAATAGGCATCCTGCTTACCATTTTTGCTAACGGATACTGGACTTTGTTCCTGTCTACCTTAATGATTGGCATTGCCAACGGTACGGTCGAAGCTTCTTGTAATCCTTTGGTTGCGTCATTATACACAGATAATAAAACCACTAAGCTTAATCACTTTCACCTTTGGTTTCCGGCGGGTATCGTTATTGGCACCCTTATCGTGTTCGGGCTGGATACAACGCTCGCACATGGTGCATCGCCAAAGCCATACTGGATATCACAACTGGAAGTAGCCCTTATGCTTATTCCAACACTTATTTACGGTTTCCTTTTTTCTAAGTTAGAATTCCCGGTTACGGAAAGAGTATCGGCGGGTGTAAGTACCAGCGAGATGTACAAGGCGCTGGTTAATCCATTGTTCCTGTTCATGATCGTGTGTATGTTTGGTACAGCAATTACAGAATTATTTACCAACCAATGGACGGATGTACTGTTTAAAACCGTTACCGACAATGCTATCCTGATCCTCACTTTTGTAGCTTCTGTACAAGTGTTGGGCAGGGCATTCGCGAGTCCTATTGTTCACCGTTTGGCTCCGCAGGGCGTATTGCTTATTTCGGCGGTTCTGTCGGCGCTGGGTATTTATCTGATGGTTCACCTGCATGGTGATGCTATATATTTAGCAGCTGTTGTTTTTGGATTAGGGGTTGCTTTTTTCTGGCCTTGCATGATAGGCTTTGTAGCAGAGAACCTGCCACGCACCGGAGCCGTAGGATTAAACCTGATGGGTGGAGCGGGTATGTTTGGCGTATCAATTTATATGATATTTATGGGTGGATATTATGATGGCATTATGGCTCAGAAACTTCCGCCCGGGGCCAGTTTAGATGCCTATCGGTCTGCAGCAGCGGGTACAGATATGGCTAAAGCTTTTGATGCGGCCCGGTCGGCTGCAGGGCCCGAAGTGTTAAATACTACGCTTATTATCCCTGTGGTACTGATAGTTGCATTTGCCGGGTTAGTATTTTATATGCGCGGAAAGAAAAAAAGTGCACCTTTAAACACAGTTACTGTGTAAAAAGTACACCATTTTAGTATAAAAATTGTATTTTTCGCTCACATTAATCACAATTAAAATCAGTCATAAAACCGTCAGAAACAATAAACTAAAACAGATATGATACTGACAGGTTATTATTAAAAACAAAATTACGTATGAAAAAGGCATTTTTTATTCTTGGTATCTGCGCGGTAATCAGCGCATGCGGCGGCAATTCATCACAAAATTCGGGTGGTAGCGACAGTACACAGGCAGCAAATCAAACTGCAAAGGCAACCAACTCTGACGCTGATACCAACGCTACAAAAACCGGTACCGAAAGTGCGGGCGGATCAGCAGGTTCAGCAAAAGGCGAAAGCTTAATAGCCGCAGCAGATTGCAATACCTGCCACAAGGTTGATACAAAGGTTATTGGGCCGGCATTTCAGGATGTTGCAGCTAAATATCCTGCTACTGAAGCAAATATTGAAACACTTGCCAAAAAAGTTATTGATGGTGGCAAAGGTAACTGGGGCGATATTCCAATGACTCCACACCCAACCGTGTCATTAGAGGACGCGAAGGAAATGGTTAAATACGTTTTATCGTTAAAAAAATAACCTGAGTTTATCCACCTTATAAAATAGTTATGACCACTGGAATCAGGGTAAAACTTTCTGCAATGATGTTCCTGGAGTTTTTTATCTGGGGAGCATGGTTTGTTACGATGGGTACATATTTAACGGTAACATTAAAAGCTACAGGTACTCAAAACGCAGGCGCTTATGCAACACAATCATTAGGAGCCATTATAGCTCCTTTTGTAATAGGGCTTATTGCCGATAAATACTTTTCGGCACAAAAAATATTAGGGGTATTGCACTTGCTTGGTGCGGCATCTCTTTTTTATGCAACTACTATTACTGATTTTGGCAAGTTTTATCCGAATATATTGTTTTACATGATCATTTACATGCCAACACTGGCATTGGTAAATTCGGTATCATTTAAGCAAATGCAAAACCCGAGTAAGGAATTCCCGCCCATCAGGGTATTTGGGACTGCAGGGTGGATTGTTGCCGGGTTGATCATCGGCTGGCTTGGATGGGAAAAGACTGGCTCACTGGTGCTTACCTTCAAAATGGCCGCCGGGGCTTCTTTTATTTTAGGCTTGTTAAGCTTTACTTTGCCTGATACCCCTCCTGTAAAAAAAGGCCAGAAAACATCCTTCGGCGACATTATTGGCCTTGATTCTATTGGTCTGCTCAAAAATAGGTCATATCTTACTTTTTTTCTGGCATCGGTAGCAATATGTATCCCGCTGGCATTTTATTACAATTTTACCAACCCCTTTTTAAATGAAGTAGGTATGACAGCTGCCGCCGGTAAACAATCCATGGGGCAAATGTCAGAGCTGCTGTTTATGGCTGCAATGCCTTTGTTCTTTGTAAGGCTTGGAGTAAAGAAAATGCTTGCGGTAGGTATGTTAGCCTGGGTATTGCGTTATATATTCTTTGCTTATGGCAATGTTGGCACTAATTACTGGATGCTGATAGCTGGCATTGTAATGCATGGTATCTGTTATGATTTCTTCTTTGTTACCGGACAAATTTATACCGATAATTTGGCCGGCGAACGTTTTAAAAGTGCAGCGCAAGGTTTTATTACTTTGGCAACTTACGGCGTAGGGATGCTTATCGGTTCTTACATTTCAGGACCAATAGTTGATAACTGGAAAACATCAGCCACCACACATGATTGGCAAACTATCTGGCTTATACCAGCCGGAATTGCAGCTGTGGTATTAATACTATTCCTGCTATTATTTAAAGATAAAACCAGCATGGCAACTCAAAAGGGTTTAGATATACAGGAGCCCTCTGCACAAACCGAGATATAAACAACATGGCATCAAATCAAAACAGAAGATCGGCTATCAAAAATATGCTTGCCGGTACCGCCGCTATAACTGCGTCGGGCGTAATTACTTCATTTACACAAAAAGAACAACACAAAGAGATGTTACCCGATACTCTTAAAGGCAATATTAACCATGCGGTATGCCGGTGGTGCTATGGCGATATTACGGTTGAACAACTTTGCGTAGCTGCTAAAGACATTGGTATTAAAGGTATTGACCTGGTTGGCCCTGCCGATTGGCCAACGCTAAAAAAGCATGGCCTGTACTCGTCTATGTGTAATGGTGCAGAAATTAACCTGACCGATGGTTTTGGTGATAAGCAGTTCCATGCCCAGTTGCAAAAAAACTATTCAGAAATGATTCCGAAGGTTGCTGCTGCCGGTTATAAAAATCTGATCTGTTTTAGCGGCAGTCGCCGTGGTAAGGACAATGAAACCGGATGGAACAATTGTGTAGAAGGTTTGAAGCCTTTGGTTGCCCTTGCCGAAAAACATAATGTTGTGCTGGTAATGGAGCTGTTGAACAGTAAAATTGACCATAAGGATTATCAGTGCGACAGGGTATCCTGGGGCGCAGAGCTTTGTAAACGACTTGGATCTGAAAACTTTAAACTGCTGTATGATATTTACCATATGCAGATAGATGAAGGCGATGTGATCCGTAACATCCGCGAACATCATCAGTACATAGCGCATTACCACACAGGAGGTGTACCCGGTCGTAATGAAATTGACGATACCCAGGAACTTTATTATCCAGCTATTATGAAAGCTATTGTAGGAGTGGGGCATAAAGGATATGTGGCGCAGGAGTTTATCCCGAAGCAGCCAGATCATATCGCCTCGTTACGCAAGGCGGTACATATTTGCGATGTTTAAACCTTACGCACTGAATTTGCTCTAATACTACATAAACCAAACGAATATACATGACAACCAGAAGAACGTTTTTAGCACAGGCAGGATTAATTACAGCAGGTGTGATGATAAAACCAAATTTTTTATCGGCCAAAGGTAGCAATGGCGCCGGGCTGCAATTATATAGCTTACGCGATCAGTTACCAAAGGATGTAAAAGGTGTAATAGCCAAGGTAGCTAAAGCCGGGTATAAAGAAGTTGAAACATTTGGGTTTAATAAAGAAACCGGCTATTGGGGCTTACCTGGTAAGGACTTTAGTCAGTTACTTAAAGATAATGGCCTGCGCACCCCAAGCGGTCATTACGGGCTTGATCAATACTTTGGCGAAGGCAAAACTGACGACCTGAAAGCTTATATTGAAGTGGCTAATACCATAGGACAAACCTATATTATCATCCCTTCGTTAAATCATAATTTTATAAAAACGGTTGACGATTGTAAGGCGGTAGCCGAAAAGATGAATAAGATTGCCGAGATCTGTAAAGCATCAGGTTTAAAACTGGGTTACCATAACCATAACTTTGAATGGCATCCTGTTGGCGATACTACTTTTTACGATGTAATATTGAATAATACCGACCCCAAGCTGGTAAGCATGGAAATGGACCTATACTGGGTGGTTCGTGCCGGACAGGACCCTGTGGCCATATTTCAGAAACATCCCGGCCGTTTCACCTTTGTACATATCAAGGACAGGGATAAAACCAACGCTAACCTGAACACCGAAATTGGCAATGGTGATATTGATTTTAAAACTATCTTAAGTAAAGCCAAACTTGCCGGTATTAAACACTTTATTGTTGAGCAGGAAAACTATACCAACATTGATCCTTACGTAAGCATCACCCAAAGTGCATCTTACTTAAAAAATACGCTTCACATTTAAACCAATTATAATATCTATATGAAATATTCAATTATATTAACAGCGCTTTTGACCGGCAGTTGCTTTATGGCAAATGCGCAGCAAACAGCAAAACCCGAAGACACCGAAACCTGGGAGCCGATACCAAAAGTGGTTACTCCGGGGAAGGTGTTAGGCGAAGCCCCATCTGACGCTATCGTTCTTTTTAATGGTAAAAACCTTGACGAGTGGGTATCTACAGAAGATAAGACCCCCGCTCAATGGAAAGTTAAAAGCGATGTTTTAACCGTTGATAAAACTAAAGGTAATATTGAAACCAAAAGATCATTTACCAATTACCAGCTGCATATTGAATGGCGCGTTCCGGCAAATATTACAGGAAGCGGTCAGGGACGCGGTAACAGCGGTATATTTTTAGCATCATTAGGTAAAGGCGATGCTGGCTATGAACTGCAGGTTTTAGATTCCTACAATAACAAAACATATGTAAATGGTATGGCCGGCAGTCTTTACAAGCAGGCTATCCCTTTAGCAAACCCAGGTCGCAAACCAGGTGAGTGGAATGTGTATGACGTGGTTTGGACAGCACCTGTATTTAACGAAGATGGTTCTGTAAAATCGCCAGCTAAGGCAACTGTATTTTTTAATGGCGTAGTGGTTGAAAACAACTTTGAACTTTGGGGGCCAACCCAATACATAGGCAAGGCAACTTATGAGGGTAAAAAACATGGCGCCGCGCCAATAAAATTACAGGCACACGGCGACAAAAGTGAACCGCTTAGTTTCAGAAATATTTGGGTTCGTGAATTGTAACCTGTCCGTTATTGATATTAAAAGGCCTGTAAATTTAACTTACAGGCCTTTTTTATAAATGTATCACAATCAGCCCTAAATGAAATAAAAATGTGACAATCACTTTTTTATAAATGTGGCGAAATTAATTGATTTGAAACTATCTTTATACATGAAATCACTTTACAAAACCCGTTACTCGCTGTTCACGATCATTCTGTTTTTTGTCCTGGGCATGTCGGCATCATCTGCTTTTGCGGCCAAGAAATATTATTATCAGCTTAAAATATATCATTACAAAACCCAGGCACAGGAAGGCCGTATTGAACGTTATTTGGAACAGGCTTACATACCCGCGTTACACAGGACGGGCATTAAAAATGTTGGTGTATTTAAACCTGTAAAACAGGATACCGCGGACATGCGCATTTATGTTTTTACTCCATTTAAATCCGTGGATAAGCTAATTAATATTGACAAAGAATTGTATGCCGACACCAAATATTTAACCGACGGTGAAGATTACATAAATGCCGATTATAAAGAGGCTCCTTATAACCGTATTGAAACATTGGTATTGCAGGCATTCCCTGGTATGCCTGCACCGGCGGTACCCAATTTAACTGGTAATAAGGCCGATAGGGTATATGAGCTGCGCAGTTATGAGAGTGCCACCGAAAAATACAATTTTAATAAAGTGCGTATGTTTAATGACGGCGACGAAGTGGGGCTTTTTAAACGTCTTGGCTTTAATGCCGTATTTTACTCAGAAGTTATAGCCGGCACACATATGCCCAACCTCATGTACATGACCACTTTTAATAATAAACAAGATAGGGACAAGCATTGGGAAGCTTTTAATAATGACCCGTACTGGAAATCCCTGTCGGCAAAGGCCGAGTATAAAAATAATGTTTCGCATGCGGATATAACGTTCCTTTATCCAACCGCTTATTCTGATTTTTAATCTCCCCGCAATATATTTATTTCAGCTTCAGCGTTTCGCTGAATTCTATATTCAGGATAGTAAAAAGCCGTAGTTTTTTTAAACTACGGCTTTTTTATGCCCCGATCCAATTGTCCATAAACAAAAAAAGTGTCCGGAATCGATCACTTTTTGAAAATAAAAAAACTACAACTTGTTGATAATTAATTATTTAATGTTGGTATAGCTCTTGCAAAATCCTTGTTCAAAAGTACAGCAATGGATAAGGAAATTACGCTTGAGGTAACATCACAAAAAAGAAAAAAAGCGGCGCTGGTTGGGTTCATTGTTATAGCAGGCTTAGTGCTGGCTATATTTACGTTGCGGAGCTTCATCAAGTCGTCAATAAACCGGTCTGAAATTACCACTGCTGTAGTTGAAACAGGTAATATTGAAAATACCATCAATGCTACTGGCGAGGTGCTGCCGGAGTTTGAAGAGATCATCACCAGCCCCATAAACGCTTCTATAAAAAACGCGTTAATGGATGCCGGCAATAAAGTAAATGCCGGCCAATCCATTATTACTCTTGATAAATCGGCAACTCAAACCGAGTATGAAAAGCAAAGGTTTCAGTTAGAGTCAAAACGCAATGAGATCAGTAAGCTAAAGCTTGATCTCGGGAAAAGTTTTTACGACATCCAGTCTAATAATGATATTAAACAACTGCGTATCAGCGATCTGACCGATGCCGTTGAAAATGCCAAACGCCTGTACAAAGCGGGAGGCGGTACACGCGAAAATATTGAACAGGCCGAACTTAATTTAAAAGTAGCCCGGTTAGAAAAAAAACAACTGGAAAATGAAATAAAGAACAAGCAGCAAACTATGCGCATAGAGATCAAGGAGGCCGAAATAGCCGCGGCTATTCAAGCAAATGATCTGAACGAACTGTTGCGTAAACTGAAGCTGGCTAATGTGGTGGCCACCCGCAAAGGGGTAATCACTTATGTAAACAAAAACATTGGCGCCAATGTACATGAAGGCGAAACGTTGGCCCGCATTGCCGATTTGGGTAGTTTTAAAATTCAGGGCAGTATATCTGATAACTCCCTTGATGATTTGCATGCCGGTATCCCGGTAATTATACGTATTAACGATAATCAATTACGCGGTCACGTAACCAACGTATCGCCTTCCATCCAAAACAGTATCATCTCTTTTGACATACAACTTGACGACCGCTCCAATAAGCTGCTTCGTCCGAATATGAAAGTAGATGTTTTCCTGGTGACCGCAACCCATAATAAAGTTATGCGGGTAGCCAATGGCCCGGCATTTAAGGGCTCTAATCTGCAGGATATTTTTTTAATAAACGGCACAAAGGCCATCCGACGGACAGTTCACATTGGCCTTACCAATTTTGATTTTGTAGAAATAAAAGACGGCGTAAAACCCGGCGATGTAGTGATCACCTCAGATATGAGTGAATATAAAAACTCAACAGAAATAACTATTAACTGATATAAGCCACTCAGCTCCCCGTGGGAAGGGAGTTCTTCATAACATTAAATCCTCCTGCCGGTTGGTGGGAGGGTTTGAGTGGGTATCAGAAGATATATAATTAGAAAGAATGAAATTTTTATATACTATATTATTATTAACAATAAGTTCGGCTGCATTTTGTGGCGGCGCTAACGATACGCTGCGATTAACACTGCAGCAGGTGGTTGAGCTGGCCAAGGCAAACTCCATAGCGGCCAAACAGGCCGCCACCGTGCGCGAAACCAAATACTGGGAGTATCGTACTTACAAATCGAACTACCAGCCGCAACTGGCTTTGAGCGGTACCCTGCCTGATTTTAAAAAAACCTTTTCGCAAACACTACAGCCTGATGGTACCATATTGTTTCAGCCGGTTCATAACGATAATTCGGCGTTAAAGCTTGATTTTAGCCAAAGCATTACCGCTACGGGCGGTACCATTTACGGCACAACCCAAATGCAGCGTTTTACTGATTTTGACAGGCATAATATACTGTACAATGGTGTTCCGTATAGCATTGCATATGCACAGCCGCTCTTTCAGTTCAACAAGCTAAAGTGGGACAAAAAGATAGAGCCGTTAAAATATAACGAGAGCAAACAGGCCTATATCGAAGCTCAGGAGAATATAGCCGTTACGGTTGAGGGATATTTTTTTGATCTGTTGCTGGCTCAGGTTAACTTGCACGTTGCCGAAACCAACTACACCAACACCCAAAAAATAATGGCCATAGCCAATACAAAATTTGAGTTAGGAAAAGTATCAAAAAACGACATATTGCAATTAAAATTAGAGCTTATTAACGCTAAAAAGGCCGTAGGGACTGCCAAACGTGATATAGAGGTTGCTACTCTTAACCTCAGAAGCTATACGGGGCAGGAGGGCGATAGCAAAATTGTACTTATGGTACCCGAAAATATAAGCCGCATGAGTGTAAACTCAGACAAGGTTTTGGCCGAGGCCTATGCCAACCGCTCTGATGCTATAGCCTTTTTAAGGCGTATTGCCGAAGCCAAAAGGGACGTGGCCAAAGCCAAAGGCGAAACCGGCCTGACCGCCACGCTTAATGCTAATCTGGGGTTTTCAAATACATCTTCCAGCATTACGGGGGTATATAATAACCCGCAAAACCAACAAATAGTGCAGCTAACCATGTCTGTACCAATACTTGATTGGGGCAGGTCAAAATCGCGTACTAAAACGGCATTGGCCAACCAGCAGCTTGTTGAATATACGGTAGAGCAGGATAAGCAAACCTTTCAACAGCAGATAATAACCCAGGTATCGCTTTTTAATGTGATGAAAGAACAGTTGGTGTACACCGCCGAAGCAGATAGTATAGCATCGGAGAAATATCATATAGCCAGTGAACGCTATGTGCTGGGCGACTTGAGTATTACTGATCTGGGCATAGCCTTTCGCGAAAACGACCAGGCCAAGCGCGACTATATAACTTCGCTCCGTGATTTTTGGGGGGCTTATTATCAGTTGCGCTACCTGTCATTATATGACTTTGAAAACAATCAGAAAATAACTTATCAATAAATTAAAAACCACTTGTTTACAATGACTAATCCACTCACCATTCACCACTCACTAATATGATACGTTTACAAAACATTGAAAAAGTGTACCGTACAGACACTATTGAAACCCTGGCTCTTAATAGCATTAACCTTGATGTTGCCAAAGGCGAATTTTTATCCATCATGGGTCCTTCGGGCTGTGGTAAAAGCACATTGCTCAATATCATTGGTTTGCTTGATGCGCCTTCAAAAGGCGAGATCAAAATAAGCGATCAAAAAACCGATCATTTATCTGATAAACAGTTGGCGCAGTTCAGGAACAAAAAGCTGGGCTTTATTTTTCAGAGCTATCACCTTATTAATGACCTGCAGGTACTTGACAATGTGGAGCTGCCGCTTTTGTACCGCAGCACAACCGCTAAACAACGTAAAGCGCTGGCTACCGAGGCATTGGAAAAGGTTGGCCTTGCTAACCGCATAAAGCATTTCCCTACCCAGTTATCAGGCGGGCAAAGACAGCGTGTGGCTATAGCGCGTGCCATCGTAGGTCGCCCTGAAATTATACTGGCCGATGAGCCAACCGGAAATCTTGACAGCGCTATGGGTAACGAGATCATGGATATCCTGATCAATTTAAATCGGAACGAAGGCACTACCATTGTTATGGTAACACATGATGAAAATATGGCTCATAAAACCCACCGGTTGATGCGTTTGTTTGACGGCTCGCAAGTTCAATAAATAACTGCTTAAAATTACCACCATGCTTAAAAATTACTTTAAAATAGCTATAGCGGTATTGCGCAGGCGTAAGTTCTTTACGTTTATCAGCTTGTTCGGCATCAGCTTAACGCTTACCGTACTGATGGTGCTTGCCGCTTTTATTGAAAAGCTTACCAATCCGGCTTACCCGGCAGATAAAAATAATCGGTCACTGTATATCAAGCGGTTAACTTATACTTCAAAAAAGGGATGGATAAATAGTAGCGGATCGTCGTTTTATTTTTTAACCCACTATGCAGGCAGTTTAAAAACACCGGTTAAATTGGCTATTGTTTCCAGAAATAACTCATCTAATGCTTATGTGAATAATAAAAAAATAGTTATCGATATTAAGTACACCAATGCCGACCTATGGGATATAGCCAATTACCAGTTTGTTGAAGGTAAACCATTTACCACCGATCAAATTAAAAAGGCCGACCGTGTAGCTGTGATCTCTGAGCGTACCCGGAAAGAGTATTTTGGCGATGTTGCTACAGTGGTTGGTAAATTCATTGAAGCTGACAATATAAGCTACAGAGTAACCGGCGTGATTAAGAGTGTCCCCGAAATAGAAGAAGTTTTTTATGCCAATATGTTTCTGCCCTATACCGTAGCTAAGGACGATTATAGAAATAAAGAGTTTATGGGAAACTACTCAGCGGTATTGCTGTCGCCCTCTGAACAGATGGTAAAAAAGATGCGCACAGAGTATGAACAAATGGTTGCCAGGATACCATTGCCTGATAAGACGTTTGATGCCCTGCACTCCAACGCCGACTCGTATTTTGAAACCTATACCAGGCAACTTTTTGGCAATCCTGATAGCACGGGGTATGTACGCTTTATTGTTTATACAAGTTTATTTGCTTTGCTGTTTATGTTGCTGCCTACTGTAAACCTGATTAACGTAAACATTACACGCATTATGGAGCGATCTTCCGAAATTGGTGTGCGCAAAGCTTTTGGGGCCTCATCAAAAACATTAGTTTATCAGTTAATTGTGGAGAATATTATACTCACCATATTCGGTGGCATTATTGGCGTTATACTTACCATGATCATTTTGCAGCTTATTAACAGCAGCGGGCTACTACCCGATCTGGATTTGACCATTAACCCTTTGGTATTACTTTATAGTTTGCTAGCCTGTTTGTTTTTTGGCCTGCTATCAGGTGTGTACCCGGCCTGGCGAATGTCAAGACTTGATGTAGTAATGGCCTTAAAGGAGCAATAATTTAACCTTTAATCAGAAATTTTATGATAAAGCATTTATTCAAACTCATCTGGAATAAAAAGAAACAGAATTTTTTATTGATCACAGAAATGTTCATTTCGTTCCTGGTGATCTTTGGGGTGTTTGCCTCGTTGGTATATTATTATCGTAACTACAAAAAGCCAATGGGTTTTACTTATGATAATGTGTGGGTTATTAATTACCAAAATGCTAAACAGTTTCACAGTACTGATTCGGTACTGCAGTACTATGCAACCCTTGTCGCTATGTTGAAAAATATGCCACAGATAAAGGCGCTTAGTTTTGCATCCGGTAATGTTCCGTTTACCAGTAGTATCAATACAACCGGACTTAATTATAAAGGAAGAAACTTAAGTCCGGTTAACTTTTATCAAACCGGCGATGGCTATCGTGATGCCTTCAATTTGAATTTGCTGGAAGGGCGTTGGTTTAATCAGCAGGATCAGGTAAGTACTTACAGGCCGGTTGTTATCAATGCTGCGCTCAGGGAACGTTTATTTGGAAATGGCCGGGCTGTTGGGCAACTGATAAATGATAATGCTAATTCTGTTGTAAAAAAGATAAAGATAATAGGCGTTGTACAGGATATGAAAGATAAGGGCGACTATTTACCATCAGGCATGGCACTTTATAATCGTATCGATACCGGCGCGATGCGTTATATGGGGCAGCTGATCATAAAAGTATCGCCCAATGCCGATGCCGCTTTTGAAAGCAAGCTGTATAAAACTGTGGCCAGTTACATGAAAGATGCATCGGTTGAGATCGAGCATTTTTCAAAAAAGCGGGAAAACACCAACAAGAGTACTTTAATACCCATAATTATACTTTGCATTATTGCCGGTTTTTTGATCATTAATGTTGCGCTGGGGCTCTTTGGGGTTTTATGGTACAACATCAATCGCCGCCGAGGCGAGATTGGCTTGCGCAGGGCGGTAGGTGCCACCGGCAGTTCAGTTTCTGCACAACTGATTCAGGAGTCGATGATCCTGGCAACTTTCGCTCTCATTATAGGAACTTTCTTCGCGGTGCAGTTCCCTATATTGAACGTGTTTGATATTGCGGCAAGTACCTACATCATTGCTATTGTACTGGCTGTGCTATTTATTTATCTGCTGGTTTTCCTATGTTCGTTGTATCCGGGCAAACAGGCCGCTGCAATTTATCCGGCGGTAGCTTTACATGAAGAATAATTACGATATTAACCTGCTATTATGATATTGGTTATTGATGATGACATAGCTGTACGAACCTCGCTGACGCTGTTGCTGAAAAGCGAAGGGTATGATGTGCTGTGTACTGAAAACCCTGGAGATGCTTTAAAGACAATCAGGAAAAATACTCCGGAACTTATAATTCTTGATCTGAATTTTTCCATAGATACTTCGGGGAGCGAAGGTATGGCCCTTCTTGAAAAAATAAAGCAGATAGGGACTATTCCTGTAATATTAATAACCGGCTGGGGCAGTATTGAACTGGCCGTAAAAGGAATGAAAATAGGAGCCAGTGATTTTATTAATAAACCCTGGAGTAATGAGCACCTCTTGCAATCTGTTAAAACTTTGCTTGATCTGCAGGGTAGTAAAACCGAACACCGCACGCGCAAACAATTAGACAAAACCTATAATTTTCAGCACATTATTGGTGAGGATCCTAAAATGCTGGATATCCTTGAAACCATAGGCCGTGTAGCGCCAACAGATGCCTCTATCCTGATCATGGGTGAAAGTGGTACTGGTAAAGAGCTGATTGCCGAGGCTATTCATCAGAACAGCTTAAGGCGTAATAAACCATTTATCAAGGTAAACCTCGGAGGCATATCAACTTCATTGTTTGAGAGCGAGATGTTTGGCCATATTCGCGGTGCCTTTACTGATGCCCGCTTTGATAGGATGGGCCGCTTTGAAATGTCAAACAAAGGCACTATTTTTTTGGATGAAATTGGTGATCTGGACGCCAGCAGTCAAGTAAAATTGTTACGTGTACTGCAGGACCGCACTTACGAGGTGCTGGGCAGCAGTCGCACCAAAACTGTTGATGTAAGAGTAGTTTGCGCCACCAACAAAAACTTGAACGAAATGGTGGGCAAGGGTACTTTTAGGGAAGACCTGCTCTATCGCATCAACCTGATCACCGTTTACCTGCCCGCCCTGCGCGAGCGACCAAAGGATATCCCATTATTGGTTAATTTTTTTATAAATAATTTAAAAGAGATCTATAACAGACCGGGATTATCAGTAGCCGCCAGCGCTATGAAATGGCTGCAGCAGTTACCCTTGCCCGGCAACATCAGGCAACTGAAAAATTTGGTGGAACGTTCAATACTAGTTAGTAAACACAATGAATTGAGTATTGATGACTTTCGGTCGCAGCTGGAGCTGTCGCCGGTAAAAAAAGGAAACGCGCAATTGCCCGGCGTGGGTACCCTAACGCTGGAAGAGGTAGAGGTTGAGATGATAAAACGGGCAATGGATCATCATAAAAATAAAATAAGCAGGGCAGCGGCGGCCCTGGGGCTTACGCGTAGCGCCTTGTACCGCCGGTTAGAAAAATACCAGATCCCATTCGATGAAACTGAGGACTAAATATGTTTTATTTGTTGTTATACTGCACCTGATAACCTTGGTGCTTACCTATTTTATTTTCGATCAAAACAAAATTTTCTTTATTGTTTCAGAGGTATTTATCATCGTTTCTTTAATAATATCGTGGCAGCTTTACCGGCAATTGATACAACCTTTAAAGTTACTTATGCAGGGTGTTGATGCCATTAAGGATAAAGATTTTAATGTTAAATTTTTATCAACCGGTAAGCATGAAGTTGATGAACTGATAAATGTTTATAATCAAATGATGGATGAGTTAAGAACGGAGCGTACCCGGCAGGAACAGCAACATTTTTTTTTGGAGAAACTGATACATACATCCCCAACCGGTATCATTATACTTGATTTTGATGACCGCATTCAGCAGGTAAATCCCAAAGCTTTACAATTACTAACTGCAAATGAAGAGCAATTACAGGGCAATTCCATTCATGAGTTGCAGCATCCGCTGTTTAAGCAGATAGGAGAACTAAAATCAGGAGAAACGGTAGTAGCCAGGTTTGATGGTGTGAGCTCGTTCAAACTCCAAAAATCGCACTTTGTAGACAGGGGATTTTCGCGTCATTTTATTATGATCGAAGATTTGACAGCCGAAATTCTGGCGGCCGAAAAAAAGGTATACGGTAAAGTGATCCGCATGATGGCGCACGAGGTTAACAATACCATCGGCCCGGTTAATTCCATTATGCAATCGGCTATGAGCACAGACCAGCTTTGGGAAGGCCATGAGTTTGATGTTTTAAAAGACGCGTTGCAGGTAGCTATGGATCGCAACCAAAACCTTAACTTGTTTATGCGCAACTTTGCCGACCTTGTAAAGCTGCCTTCAGCTAATAAACAACCCATCATACTACAACACCTTATTAATTCTGTTACCATACTTATGAGTGCAAAGGCGTATGAAAACAATGTGGTTTTTGAATTTACGCTGCCGGATGAGGATATATATATTGATGCTGATCAACAGCAATTAGAACAGGCGCTCATAAACATTGTAAAAAATGCCATTGAGGCTATTGATGAACGCGGTGTGGTAAGATTTACGGTTTTGCCTGCCGAAAAAAAGTTGGTGATCAGCGATACAGGAAAGGGTATCAATGCCGATCAACACGCTAATTTATTTTCACCCTTCTTTAGCACAAAAAAAGACGGACAGGGCATAGGTTTAACTCTGGTAAGGGAAATACTGTTAAATCATGGCTTCGAGTTCAGCTTAAAAACCACGTCCGAAAGGCAAACAGAATTTACCATTCATTTTAACTAAAACTGAAGCTCATAAGTTTCCCATCGCAACCTGTTCTCTGTCGCAATCGCCCCTGTATATTGTCATATACTCACCCCGGGTATCTTACCGGTAAGCGCTAAATTTGTTGTAAAGCTAATAAGTTATGGATGTGGAAGAAACCCTGCAAACTGGTGCTTCAACTATGGCCGGGAGCAAAAAATGGATAGCTCTGGCAGTACTTGCATTGCCAACTTTGCTTGTATCAATGGACACTACTGTTGTATATCTGGCATTGCCTTTAATAAGCGCGGCCCTTAAACCGGGCAGCTCCCAGCAACTATGGATCACTGACATTTACGGCTTTATGGAGGCGGGGCTGCTGATCACTATGGGTACGCTTGGCGACAGGATTGGTCGCCGGAAACTGCTTTTAATTGGAGCGGTAGCATTTGCCATCGCATCAGCCATAAGCGCGTTTTCCAAAGATGCAGGCTTATTGATCGCCGCCCGCGGACTTTTAGGTGTTGCAGGTTCAACGCTGCTTCCGTCAACGCTTTCTATGGTCCGTAACATGTTTCATAACGAGGCTCAGCGCACTTTCGCCATTGGGTTATGGACTACCTGTTTTTCAACTGGTACCATGCTTGGGCCGCTGGTGGGCGGTTTTTTATTGAGCCATTTTTGGTGGGGTTCGGTGTTTTTAATGGGGGTACCGGTAATGGTGCTGTTTCTGATACTCGGCCCGCTCTTGCTGCCCGAATTTAAAGACCCCGGTAAATCAAGCCTTGACCTGCGGAGCGTATTACTGCTCATTATTTCTATTCTTCCAGTTGTTTTCGGCATTAAGCAAATAGCCGAATATGGTATGGCATTTATATTTGTGCTGCCTGTTATTATAGGGTTGGCCCTTGGTGTTGTTTTTTTCAGGAGGCAAATGAAATTGGCTGAACCGTTGATAGACCTGAACCTTTTCAGGATACCCCGGTTTGGTATAGCCATGACCACGCTTCCGGTATGTCTTTTTATGTGGGCTGGTATATTTGTGTTTGTGGGCCAGTATTTGCAGCTGGTAATTGGTTTAAGTCCTTTCAAAGCTGGGTTATGGACGCTGCCGGCTGCAGTTTTTAGCACCGTAATGTGCATGTGTGCCGCATTGCTGGCAAAAGCAATCCGTAAAAATGTGTTAATTGTGGGCGGGTTGGTAACCATGGCTATAGGCCTGGCTTTGTTAACCCGGATAAATAACAACTTGCCGGTATTCCTCATCGCTACTGTTTTACTGTCGGCAGGTTGTGGTTTGGTGGTTACGCTAAGTACAGATATGGTCATGACCTCGGCCCCGCCAGACAAAGCCGGTACCGCGGCCGGTGTATCTGAAACCAATACCACATTGGGTGCGTCGTTTGGTATTGCCCTGCTTGGCAGCATTGGTATGGCGGTGTATCGTAATAGTATGGCGGGCATTACTGTGAACGGCATAGGGCAAAAAACACTTAGTATTGCCCAAACTACCTTAGGGGCAGCGGTAAAAGTATCAGATCAGTTGCACAATCAGGCTGGCCGGCGACTTGCAGATCTCGCACAGGCCGCGTTTATACAATCATTCCGGGTTACGGCAGGTATCGCTGCGATATTTATTTTAATTATCGCGGTTGTGGTGGCTATATTGTTTTCGCGATTAAAACGCAGGGGTTTAAACCATCAGCTGGCTAATGCTCAGGCACCTTCAAAATTATAAAAGTTAGTACACCGTTCAATAAATATCTTCTGAGTACCAGTCATATATACCGGGCTTTGCTTTATTAAACAATGTAATTATTATCTTGTTCAACATTTACTTGAACTGGATAATTTTGACATGAGAAAACTACTGCTTTTTTTACCTGTACTTTTTATGCTTTCATGCGGCAACGATCCGGCACGCGAACTTGAGAACACAAAACTGAACAGACTGGCCGTTGAATATGTAAAACTGGGCTTAACCATTGGTCAGTACGATGCCGACTTTGTGGATGCTTATTATGGGCCCGATTCGTTAAAACCTAAGCAGGAAGCCGCTAAAGAATTTCCTAAGGATAGCCTGCTGGCTGACGCCAATAGCCTGATGAACGAATTAAAGGTAATTGCCACTTCGTCGCAGGTTGATACCAATAAAATGCGGGCCAGCTGGATGGCCGGTCAGCTGATAGCTTTTAGTCGCCGTATCAGAATATTCTCGGGCGAAGAACGTCCCTTTGACGAAGAATCAAGGGAGCTTTTTGGCGTTGCTGCACCGGTATATACAGACGATTATTTTAAACCAAAAATTGATTTACTGGATAGCATTTTGCCCGGTAAAGGCAGGGTGAACGACCGTTTTCAGAAACTGGCCAATAAGTTTATCATCCCAAAAGATAAACTCGATACGGTTATAAAAACT
Organism: Mucilaginibacter pocheonensis; assembly: GCF_031456535.1. Lineage (NCBI taxonomy): Bacteria > Pseudomonadati > Bacteroidota > Sphingobacteriia > Sphingobacteriales > Sphingobacteriaceae > Mucilaginibacter > Mucilaginibacter pocheonensis. The sequence goes on along the minus strand of NZ_JAVDUU010000004.1, from coordinate 555,605 downwards.
GCCATAGCCGAAGCCCGTAAACGAACGCTGGCTCATTATAAATTACCTGCCGGCGAAACTTTTACATTGGAGTATGTAACCAACAAGCCCTGGAGCGGTTATAACTGGTACAAGGGCAATTATAAAAGCACTGTACAAATCAATACAGATTTAAAAGTGTTTATTGACAGGGCTATAGATGTAGGCAGCCATGAAAGTTACCCGGGTCATCATGTATACAATATGCTGCTGGAGAAACACCTGTACCATGATAAAGGATGGGTAGAAATATCGATGTATCCTTTGTTCAGCCCGCAGTCATTAATTGCGGAAGGTAGTGCCAATTATGGTATTGAAGTAGCCTTTCCGGGCGATGAAAAAATAAAATTCACCAAAAATGTGTTGTTGCCGCTCGCTGGTTTAGATACTGCCGGTATTGATCTGTACTTTAAGGCTTTGGCAATTAAAGGTAGTTTAAATTACGCCCGCAATGAGGCGGCAAGGGGATTAATTAATAATACGATGTCGCGGGATAAAGCCATGAATTATCTCACTAAATACTGCCTTATGAATGACGAAACAGCCAATAAATCCATCAGCTTTATAAAGAAATACCGCAGCTATGTGATCAATTATAACTACGGGCAGGACCTGGTAAAAAGCTATATTGAAAGAAACGGAGGAACGGCCAAAGCGCCTGAAAAACGCTGGGAATTATTTGGTAAGATATTGAGTCATGAAATTGAACCTGCAAGCCTGATCAATAAATAACTATCAAAAACCATTGTTATGAAGATCAAGCTGCTTTTATTGGGCTTTTTATCAATTGTTTATTGTTCCTGCAAAAATGAGAAGGCTGTCAGGTTTGCTGATTATAGCAGCTGGCAAACCTATGCAGGTACCAAAGAAGGAAACCGTTATTCCTCAAATGAGCAGATCAACTTAAACAATGTGAGCAAGCTAAAAGTGGCGTGGACCTATAGCACAAACGATAGAGACACCGGCAACCATAGCCAGAACCAGTGTAACCCTATTGTGGTTAATGGTATACTTTATGGCACCAGTCCAAAACTTAAGCTGTTTGCTTTGAATGCAGCTACAGGCGTACAAAAGTGGCTGTTTGACCCGGCAAAAGGCGATACTACAAATAACGGCGACCCGATGGCCTACTATAAGGTGAGCCGGGGTGTAATTTACTGGCAAAATAACAATGGCGGCGAGAAACGCATTTTTTACAGTGTGGGAGCTAAAACCTTTGCCATTGATGCGGAAACCGGCAAGCCGGTAAAAATTTTCGGAAAAAAAGGGTACATCGACCTCACCAAAGATCTTGGACGGGATACAAAATCATTTGTGGCCGGTACAACACCAGGCGTAGTTTACAAGGACCTGCTTATAGTGGGCACACGGGTAGCAGAATCTGCAGACGCGGCGCCAGGACATATCAGGGCTTACGATGCGCGTAATGGCAAATTACGATGGATATTTCACACTATTCCACACCCGGGCGAAAAAGGCTACGAGACATGGAAAGATACCGCCGCCTGGAAAAAATTTGGAGGCGCTAACAGTTGGGCAGGCATGGCTTTAGATGAAAAGCGGGGTATCGTATTTATCCCGACCGGATCTATCGGCGGAGATTTTTATGGTGGATTCCGTAAAGGGAAAAACCTGTTCGGCAATTCTTTATTGGCACTTGATGCAGCTACCGGAAAACTAAAGTGGCACTTCCAGGTAGTACACCATGATCTGTGGGACCGTGACCTGGCGGCCAATCCTAACCTGGTGACCATAACCCATAACGGAAAGCAAATTGACGCGGTGGCGCAAATTACCAAACATGGTTACATATTTATGTTTGACAGAACTAATGGCAAACCCATATTCAGGATAATTGAAAAACAGGTTCCTGGTATGGCCCTGCCTGGCGAGGAACCCTGGCCAACGCAACCTATCCCAACCTTACCCGAGCCTTTTGCAAGGCAGATGTTTAACCCCGAGGATGTAACAAATATATCACCGGAAACGCACAAGGATATGCTTCAAAAGTATAATCAGGTTAAAAACAGGCTGATGTTTACACCTCCGAGCAAAGCGGGCGGCTGGATATTCCCCGGGTTTGATGGCGGGGGCGAATGGGGCGGCGCCGCGGTTGATCCCGAATCAAAGATCATGTATGTGAACAGCTCAGAACTGCCCTGGGCGCAGGTAATGATCAATGTGCCCAAGGTTACTAATGATCAGTCGTTAAAAGGCATGGGACAGGTTATCTACAACAAAAATTGCCTGGCTTGTCACGGCCCGGAGCTAAAGGGTAATGGTACATCATACCCATCATTAGTTAATATTGGCAAAAAGTACAAAGAAGAACAGTTGAGCAGGATCATAGCCAGCGGACGTAATATGATGCCATCGTTTAAACAGATCTCCGCGGCCGATAAAAAGGCGCTGCTGGCATTTTTACTGAAACTTCCTGATGCTAAAGCCACTAAAGTAATAGCCAAAGAACCAACTGGTAGCCGAATCGCGAGCACCAAACTCGAGAAAAATATGGTAGACGAAGTGCCTTATGCTATGGCCGGCTACAACCGTTTTTTGGATAAGGATGGCTACCCTGGCATAAAACCGCCCTGGGGAACCCTTAACGCTGTAGATCTCACTTCGGGAAAATTGTTGTGGAAAGTTCCTTTAGGCGAATATCCGGAACTTACAAAAAGAGGGATTCCGGCTACCGGAACAGAAAATTACGGAGGTCCGCTGGTAACCAAAGGCGGCCTGGTATTTATAGCGGCTACTAAAGACGAAAAAATACGCGCTTTTGATAAAAAAACCGGCAAAGTGTTGTGGCAGACCAAATTGCCGGCAGCGGGTTATGCTACCCCTGCGACGTATTCAATAGATGGTAAACAATATGTGGTGATTGCTTGCGGTGGCGGTAAGATCGGCAGTAAATCGGGCGATCAGTACGTTTGCTTTGGATTGGGGAAGTAATATGAGATGTCCGTTAAGCGGCTTTTACAGGTAAATGCAATTACAGCTTGAAATTTGATGCAAAATTTGCACTTTTACGGCCTGCCAAATCAACTATAAATACTTTTTATGAAATTAAAACTGCTGCCTGTTATTGTTTGTACCCTTTGTTTATGTGCATTTAGTTCGGGTTCATTTGCCCAGGTTGATTTTAAGCCGCAAAAAGAACTGTTATCAGCTATCAAAAAAAACTTTAAGGATGCAGATGCTCAATATCAGTTCCTGGCTAAGCAGATAGGACCGGAGGAGTTTCCCAAAACATATCACCCTAATACCAATAACCAGGAAAACAGTGCGTCCGACTGGTGGTGCAGCGGTTTTTACCCAGGCACTTTATTGTACCTGTATGAGCAGGACCATAATAAGCCATTACTTGCCGAAGCTAACCGCATATTAGGTGTGCTTGCAAAGGAGCAATTTAATACCCACACGCATGACCTGGGTTTTATGATGTATTGCAGCTTTGGCAATGCCAACCGTATTGAACCAAAACCGGAGTATAAAGAAATACTGATCAATAGCGCCAAATCGCTGTCTACCAGGTTTAATCCAACCGTGGGGTGCATCAAATCATGGGATTCAAAAAATCCGTCGGATTACCTGGTGATCATTGATAACATGATGAACCTGGAACTGCTGTTTTGGGCCACCCATGAAACCGGCGATTCCAGCTATTATAAGATAGCGGTAACTCATGCCAATACCACCATGAAAAACCATTTTAGGCCCGATTACAGTTCATACCACGTTATCAACTATGATGCCCAAACAGGAGCAGTTAAGGAGAAGAAAACAGCCCAGGGCTTTGCCAATGAATCGGCCTGGGCACGCGGACAGGCCTGGGGTTTGTATGGTTACACGGTAATGTATCGCGAAACCAAGGATAAAAAATACCTTGACCAGGCGCAACACATCGCGCAGTTTATATTAACAAACCCCAATTTACCGGCAGACAAGATACCGTATTGGGATTATAACGCCAACAACATTCCCAATGCCCCCAAAGATGCTTCGGCAGCAGCGGTAGCGGCCTCGGCATTGCTGGAGCTATGCCGTTATGCCGATAATGGCAAAGGGCAGGAATATTTTGATGCGGCGCAAACTATGCTGAAATCATTATCATCACCAACATACAAAGCAGCGGCCGGCACAAACGGCGGGTTTATATTAAAGCATAGTGTAGGACATTTGCCTGCGGGTACCGAAATTGATGTTCCTTTAACCTATGCGGATTATTATTTTGTTGAAGCGATGAAAAGGTATAAGGAGTTTGGCGTTACAAAGTAAACTGTGGGCGCAATAAATTTAAAAGTATATGGCTTTTGGCAAAGGTAGGATAGAGGCTTTTAGTGATGGCGTAATCGCGATAATCATCACTATTATGGTATTGGAATTGAAAGTGCCGCACGGAGATAGCCTCGCGTCGCTAAAACCGCTGATCCCGGTTTTTATGAGCTATGTTTTAAGTTTTATTTACGTAGGGATATATTGGAACAATCACCATCATATGATGCATATTGTGCGATCGGTGAACGGAACTGTATTATGGGCCAACCTGCACCTGCTCTTTTGGTTGTCGCTCATTCCCTTTGTAACTGGCTGGATGGGCGAAAATCATTTTACGCAGATACCGGTAGCTTGTTATGGCGTGGTGCTTGTCATGAATGGCGTGGCCTATTCCATATTAGAAAAGGTACTGATAAAGCACAATGGTAAAAGCTCACTCATTGCTGATGTGTTAGGCCGCGACTGGAAAGCTAAAAGCTCGGTAGTTATTTATGCCCTGGCGGTAGGCCTTTCATGGGTTAGCCCTGTTATAAGTTTCCTTTTATATGCTGTAGTAGCAGCGGTATGGTTTATACCCGATAAAAGGATCGAAAATAAGCTAAGTCAGCAGCCTTCTGAAAGTAAAAAGCAATAAATTGATTACGCGTAAATTGCCACTTTGAACCCCGGGTGGCTAAAAAGAATAAACTTTATCACAATAATACTGTTATAGCACCTGTTTTATTTATTTAAAACGGTGAATTAAGGTTTTATAAAGGTTTATGATTTGCCATTATTACACTTACCTATGTTTGATATTGCCCCGTTAAATGAGAGAGAACTGCTGATACAGGTGGCTTCGGGCAATGAACATGCCTTTCGTCAGTTATTTATAGCATATCACCAGCAATTAGGTGTACATATGTTACGTATAACAAACATTCCTGAACTGGCCGAAGAGGTGGTACAGGATGTGTTTGTTAAAATATGGCTTACCCGCGAGACATTAGTAGGCGTTGATAATTTTAAGGCCTATCTTTTTGTGATCTCCAAAAACCATGCATTAAATTGTTTAAAAAAGCTGGCAAAAGAACGCGTACTGATCAAACAGTTAGAAGACAGCCGTGCAGATGCTGTTGTTCCTGAGGTTGGTGGCACTAACATGTATTATAATTTATTGGATGAGGCTATTGACCAGCTGCCTCCCCAGCAGCAAAAGGTTTACCTGCTTAGCCGCCATAGCAGGCTTAAATATACCGAAATAGCCGATCAGCTTGAGCTATCCCGCGAAACTGTAAAAAAATATCTGCAAATGGCCACAGCATCCATAACGGAGTATGTGCATGAGCATCTGGAAGTTATGGCGCTTTTGCTGATAGCCGTAAAAAGTTTTTTAATTTTTTTTAAAAACTGATACCCCCTTTTTTACCCTTTTGGTTGTCATAAGGGCGAGGTTTCCTCAGCTGCATTGCCAATTATTTACTTATGACAAACGTTTACCAATTATGAGTGCATTGAATGCAAGGTTAAGTTACCTTTTCAATAGCTACTACAACCAAACAGCTACAGAACAGGAGAAAGACGAACTGTTTCAAATTATTAACTCATCAGCAAATGATGCACAGCTAACTGCACTTATTCATCAGGCCTGGAACGATCTTGAAATAACCGAACCGCTTTTTCATCCTGAAACAAGCATGGATATGCTTAACCGTATTTTAGATACCAACGCATCACCTGACGATATACCTCACCTGATTAAGCAAACTGATAATACCAGGTTATGGATAAAGTTGGGAGTTGCCGCCGCGCTCATGATTTTTGTGGGCTTTGGCGCTTATGTTTTTATCAACCAAAAAAAGCAGCGCGATGCAAAGAAAAATATAACCCAGGCCAAGCCTATGCATGACGTTTTGCCGGGAGGCAATCGGGCGTTATTAACCCTTGCTAATGGTAAAACGATTTATCTTGACAATGCACATAATGGCGTATTAGCTAAGGAAGGTGATGCGCAAATAAACAAAACCCGCGATGGGCAGCTGGTATATGAAGGTGAACATAATGACACAGCCAAGGGCGCGGCAGTAATGAACACTGTATCAACACCCAGGGGCGGGCAATATCAATTGGTGCTTAACGATGGCAGTAAGGTTTGGCTAAACTCGGCTTCGTCACTTAGTTTTCCGGCGGTATTTACAGGTAAAACAAGGGATGTTGAAATTACCGGCGAAGCTTATTTTGAGGTGGCCAAAAATGCAGCTATGCCTTTTAGGGTCAAAACAAACAACACCATGGTTGAAGTATTAGGTACCCACTTTAACGTGATGGCCTATAATGATGAATCGGTAATGAAAACTACCCTGCTGGAGGGGGCTGTTAAAATAAGCAATAATCAATTCACAAGTATTTTAAAGCCGGGGCAGCAGGCATCGCTTAATCAGAACGGCCAGATCAGGGTGGTTGATAAAGCAGATGCGGAGGATACCGTGGCATGGAAAGACGGTTTGTTTCAATTTACCGATGCCAGTATCCAATCAATAATGCGCCAGGCCGCCCGTTGGTATGATGTTGAAGTAAGCTATCAGGGCGAGATACCGGTGCGCGAGTTTTCGGGCCGCATATCCCGGAACGTAAAGGCGTCGGAACTGTTGAGCATGCTTAAGTATGCAGGAGTTAATTTCAAAATAGAAAACAAGCATATAACAATAATGCAATAAGCGCTATTGATCAGGAGCTTATTGATACAAACAATAAAACAACCAATTTTTCACTTTTAACAACCCTATGATGGAAGAAATACCAAAAATAAGTTAGCCCAGGGACGGATCCAGTTGCCCTTATTTTTTTGCTTTTTGTGATGTGATCATTAATACAGACAGTAAAAAAATGGCATAAAAAAACCGGGAAGTGTTCGCTGCACTCGCCCGGCTAAATATCTGGGTCCCAAAAAAATGCAATCAACGAATTGAAAGTTAATGTTTAACCCAAACTCTACAAACTTATGAATTTTAATTCTAAGGCCACGCCTTTGGTATGGCCTCAATTATCCAAAATTATACTGGCTATGAAGCTCACAGCTCTTATTATAATTGCTGCGCTTACTAATGTTAGTGCAAAAAGTTATAGTCAAATAGTCACCCTACATCAAAAAAACGCCACCGTTGAAAAAGTACTGCGGTCAATTGAAAAACAAACAGGCTATCATTTTTTATATGATAAGAAAGATGTATCAAAAAATGGCGAAATTAATATTGAAGTAGCAGGTGTATCACTTGAAGAAGCTCTTAAACAATGTTTTAAAGATCAGCCTTTAACCTATAAGATCTTTGATCAAACAATTGTAGTTAAAAGGAAAGAAACCGAGGCGGTTACCAATACAGTTAACGCGCTGAAAGTTCAGGGAACGGTAAGCGATGCCAAAGGCCCCCTGCCGGGTGTAAGCGTTAAGGTTAAAGGATCAGATATAGGTACAGTTACCGATGTAACGGGTAAATACACCTTAAACGCTCCTGATGGTAATGGCACGCTGGTGTTTAGCTTTATTGGTTATACCACAAAGGAAGTTCCAATCGCTAATAAAACACAGCTTGATGTTACATTGACCGAGGCGCCGAAAGCGTTAAACGAAGTAGTGGTAGTAGGTTATGGTACACAGAAACGTGTAGACCTTACAGGTTCTGTTGGCAGTGTTAATGCAAAACAACTGCAGGACAGGCCGGCTATTAACGTGGAGCAGGAACTTGCGGGTAAAATTGCAGGGGTAAACGTATCAACCAACTCCGGTGCTCCGGGTGGCGCTACCAAGATCCGTATCCGCGGTTACAGTTCAATCAACGCCGCTACCGATCCTTTATATGTAGTTGACGGAGTTGTTTGGACAGAAGGCGGCAGCTCGCTTAACCCGAATGATATTGAAACGATTGACGTATTAAAAGATGCTTCATCAACCGCTATATATGGTACCCGTGGCGCAAACGGTGTAATTTTGGTTACAACCAAGCGCGGTAAAAAGGGTGGCACGGTTAGTTATGACGCCTATGGGAGTATAAGTAATATGGCTAAAGAACTGCCGGTATTAAATGCCGAGCAGTTTTTGCATGTGGAGGACGTTTCTTACGCCAATATTAAAAAATATGACCCAACCGGCTGGGCAGCGGGCAAATATGCCGATGACGATCCGGTTAAGATCCGTACAGCGCTTATCGGAAAGCTTTTTGATTCCAATCTGAAACCTTTGTATGATGTTGACTGGCAAAAAGCAACCACCAGAACGGCGTATAGCCAAAACCATAACGTAACATTTACCGGCGGGAGCGACAATGTTAACTATGGCTTGTTCTTAAACTATGCCGATGATGAAGGTATTATATTGAACAGTTATCAGAAACGTTATAACGCCCGTTTAACTGTTGATAACCAAATAAAGCCCTGGTTAAAGGTAGGTGCTACTTTCAATTATAATAATTCGGAAAGGCGCGCTGCTGATGACGGAACCGGTGGTAACAATATACCCCGTATGCTTATTGAAATGATCCCGATTGTTCCAATAAGATATCCTGATGGATCATATGGAAAAAGGACAGATTACCCGAACATGGAAGGCGGAGACAACCCGGTTGCACAGGCCAATGAGGTATATAATCTGTACAGAACGCGTGTTTTTAGCGGTAACGGTTATTTAAACTTAAACCTTGCCCCGGGGCTTGAATTCCGTAGTACGCTTGGGGTTACCACATCCTCTAATTATGACCCGCATTTTTCAAGCGGATTAGTAGGCGGTGCAACTCCTGATCAGAGTAACAGTTCGGCTTCTATAAATGAGCGTAACGATACTTTCTGGCAATGGGAAAACCATTTTACCTATAACAAGGTGTTCAATAAGATACATTCATTAAATGTAGTGTTAGGTACCGAGCGTCAGAATTTTAATGAGCTTAGTGTGGGTTCATCAACATCGGGCTTAGCTGATAATTATTTTCAGTTTAATAACCTGGGTGCAGGGGCGGTTCCCGGAACACCTGCATCAGCCTATTTCGCATGGCAGATGCAATCATTTTTTGCCCGGGTAAACTATGGCTATAAAGATAAATATTTGTTAACAGTTACCGGTCGCGAAGATGGTTCTTCACGCTTTGGCTCGGGCAGTAAATATGGCTTTTTCCCTTCAGCCGCGTTGGCATGGCGGGTATCGCAGGAAGACTTTCTGAAAGACAACAAAACGATATCTGATTTAAAACTGAGATTTAGTTATGGCTTAACAGGTAACTCTGAGATAGGGCAGTACCGTTCACAGGCACTGTTGCCAATAGGCAGCTATCCGTTTGGTGGTAACCGTAATTCGGCCACTGTGATTGATACAGAGAGCCCCGGTAACCCCGACCTGCAATGGGAAAAAACATCAGAATATAACGTTGGTTTAGCATTTGGTTTGTTTAACAACAGGATCACTTTAGATGCCGATGCCTACGTCAAAAAAACAAAGGCGCTTTTACTTAACGCTCCCTTACCCGAATCAAGCGGTTTTTCCAGTGTTTACAAAAACATAGGCAGCTTGCAAAATAAAGGTATCGAGCTGACACTGAATACTGTTAACATAAAAACGGATAACTTTAGCTGGAATACAACATTCAATATATCGTTTCTTAAAAATAAGATCCTGCGTTTAGGTGAAGCGAACGACGATATTTTTCTTGATCCAACCTTCCTGTCGCAGTTTAACCTGTTACGTGTAGGACAGCCTGCCAGCGTTTTTTATGGTTACAAAGTATTGGGTACATGGGGAACGGCAGAAGCGGCTGAAGCAGCTAAATACAATATGCTGCCCGGCGACCTGAAAATTTTAGACAAGAACGGTGACGGAAAGATAACTGTTGATGATAAGGAAATTTTAGGTAAATCAACACCATCTGGTTATGGCACATTTACTAACACGTTCCGTTATAAAAATCTTGATCTTGGCGTGGAACTTCAGTTTAATTATGGTAACCAGGTCATGAATTTAACCAGGCACTCTGGTCAGGACCGTACCGGGCAGGCTAACAGCTACGCTACTGTATTGAACGCCTGGACTCCTACCAACCAAAATACCAGTATAGCCGAAGACAGGCCTGCGTATGTGTACTATTCAACCGAAATTTATTCAACTAAGGTAGAGACCGGCTCGTTCATTCGTGGCAGAAACGTAACCCTTGGTTATACTTTCCCAACCTCAATAACCAATAAAATTAAACTGAGCCGTTTAAGGGTTTACGCGCAGGCACAAAACCTGTTCCTCATTACAGGGTACACTGGGTATGATCCTGAAACATCAACCTATAACAGCAGCAGTAATTTTACACAGGGCATACAGTTTTATGATTACCCTAAGCCAAGAACCTTTTTACTTGGTTTAAATGCAAGTTTTTAATTAAATACCTAAATAAGCAGATTATGAAATTTAATTTAAAAAAATATAAGGCCGGTTTGGTAGCGCTAATTGTTATAGCAAGCACCACCGGTTGCAAAAAGTATCTTGATGAAGACAGCAGGAGTAACTTTACGCAGGATAATTATTTTACCACCGCCAATCAGGCCCGCACGTTTGTAAATGGCATTTATGGCGGATACATCAATAACATTAACTATGGCCTATACCTGTTTCAAAACGGTGATGCCTATGGCGAAGCTCCCTTTATAACCCTGGAACTTTTTGCCGGGCATACTACAACGCTTGGCCAAAGTACAAACAACAAAAAAGTAATAAATCAAAATACCGACCCTACCAACCCGGGCTTTGAAACTGTTTGGAAAGGCTGTTATACAGCTATTGAAGAATGCAACATTGCCCTGGCACGCATCCCGGCTATTAGCATGGATGATGCTACAAAGAATGCCATGCTTGGCGAGGTTTACTTTTTAAGAGCATTTTATTATTTCCATTTGGTAAGGTTGTATGGTGATGTTCCGTTGCTTACTGAGCCCGTTGATATTAAAAGCCCGCTTTTATATCCGGAGCGCACACCAAAAGAACAGGTTTATAATTTGGTAGTAAATGATCTGCTCGCGGCCGAAAAATCAGGCTTGCCAAATACTGATCAAACCGGTAAGGCATCATTAGGGGCGGTTCATACGTTGCTATCCAGCGTTTACCTTACCATGGCTGGTTATCCGCTGCAAAAAACAGAAAATTATGCAAAGGCCGCTGCCGAGGCGCAGCAAGTATTATCATTATACACTTTGTTTGATAATTATGCCTATTTGCATGATAACCCACATAAAAACCAGGGCGAACTGATATTTCAAAGTCAATACCTGGTAGGGGTGGCCACTAACGCTATAACACAATTAACCGTTCCTTTTAACCTGCAGGTAGGTGCATACGGCGACCATCTTGGCGCGATGATACCAACTGACGACTTTTTTAAAAGTTATGAGGCCGGTGATAAACGTACCGAAGAAAAACAGTTTTATTTCTCAAAATATCCAGCTTCAGACAATCCAAAAGACACTATTAATTTTGGCGAGCATTGTCTTTATAAATACTTTCATGTAGAAAGTTCTGTAGCAGGCACCGCCAACAGCGGGAAATGTGATGAAAACTGGACATTTTTACGTTTACCCGAAGCGATGCTGATTTATGCCGAAGCTTCAAATGAAGTGAGCGGTCCTACTGCCGAAGCGTACGCCCAGGTGAATAAAATAAGGGCCCGGGCTAACCTTGCTCCGTTGAGCAATTTATCAAAAGATCAGTTTCGGCAGGCTATATGGAAGGAACGCTATCATGAGCTTGCTTACGAGAATAAAGCCTATTTTGATATCCAGCGTACACATCAGGTATATGATGTTAAGCACAATACATTTGGGCCGGCAACTTCAACTCCAAATGAACAGGGAGTTACCATGAAGGAGCAATACTATCTGTGGCCGGTTCCGCAGCGCGAAAGAAATACAAACACAAAACTTACCCAAAACACGGGTTGGTAATAAAAAAGAAAACGGCTGCCTAAAAAGGCAGCCGTTTTCTTTTTAATGCCACTCTTCGTGATATACAAATTTTGGCATTTGCCATTTATAGCGGATGGACAGCAACCGTAAAGCAAGGCCAATAATGCACGCCAAAACAATGGCAATACCCGCGCTAATACCAAAATATTCAAAGCCCAGGTAAGCCGCCCCAGTAACTATCGATGCGCTGGCATAAATTTCTTTATGAAATAGCAATGGAATATCGTTACACAATACATCGCGCAGTACACCGCCAGCGCAGCCAGTGATCATGCCGCTTAATAAAACTATGGTGGTGGGCAGGTTTATTTGTTGCGCTATCTGGCAGCCAATAATGGTAAAAACAACTAGACCCAGCGCATCAAGGTACAAGAACAGTTTTTTTAGCTTGGTCATGATAGATGCGATAAAGGCGGCAAGTATGGCAGCCGCCGCGGTGATCAGCAAATACTCGGGATGCTCAACCCAGCTCATAGGGTAGTGGTTAAATAAAATGTTACGTATGGTGCCGCCCCCTAACGCTGTAACCCAGGCAATGATACAAACGCCAACCCAATCCATATCGCGCCTGCCGGCGGATAAGGCAGCAGTCATGGCTTCGGCAGTGATGGCTATGATATATAAAATATGCAGCATAATTTGAGGAACAGGTGATAAGGTACCCGTTTAACAAATATAATTATTTGACCCATTAAATCCTTTGCTACTCTTGCGCCGGCTGCTGCACGGTTTTAATCCAGTTTTTACCCTCGGTAAAGCGCGTTACCAGCATAGCGGCAACGGTGTCGCCCGTGGCGTTTAAAAGGGTGGCCATAGGGTCAACCAGGGTGCCGATGATCATGGCGGGAGGGAGCGCCTCTGGCGGAAAACCATAAGCCGATATAAATAACAATTCGCCTATATAACCGCCATTAGGTATGCCACCCTCTACAAGGCTCACTAAAACGGTCATGGCCAGGGCTATAACTATGGTATCGGCGCTGTTAAAACTTTTACCAAACAACGCAAACACCACAACCATTTTTACAATGGATGATATGCTGGAACCATCCTTATGCAACGTGCCCCCAAGTGGTATGGTTACATTGGCAATTATATCCGGAATACCTATTTTTTTTGCGGCATCAAGATTTGCCGGTATAGTGGCAATACTGCTGCAGGTACCAACCGCAGTGGCCGATGGTATGATATTGTTGCGCCAGTATTTTTTTACCCCGGTTATGCCACCGGCAATAAACGCGTACAGGCTAAAAATAGCTACAAAATAAAACGCGCCAACTCCATAATACAGTGTCATGGACCGCGCGTAGCCACCAAATAATTGCGGTCCAAAAACGCCCACCTGGTAAGCAAAGTAGGCCCCCAGGCCTATTGGCCCCAGTTTCATGATCAGTATAAATATATTTTTAAACACCTCATTACCGCTATGTAAAAAGCGGGCAAAGGCCACGCCTTTTTCTCCCGACCGTAAAGTGGCAAAACCTATCAATACCGAAAAAATGATCATGGCAAGCATGCTTTTTCTCGACAGCAGTTCATAAAACTCACCGGTAGTGAATAACTGGGTAAGCTGATCGCCAAATGGCTTTTTAACAATATTTTCGGTTATTGGGCTGGCCACCAGGTGTTGGTGTATAGGGAATATAGCTGCGGCTATGATGGTTAAAATGGCTGCTATAAGCACTGTTGAAACAAATACCAGCGAGGTGATACCTAACAGGCGCCCCAGTTTTTTTGAGCCATCGAGCCCGGCAATGGCCGATGCTATGGCAAAAAAAACTAAAGGAACTACGGCGGTAAACAGCAGGTTAAGGAAAATATCGCCAATGGGTTTTAATAATTCAACTCTTTTGCCCAGGAACAGCCCGGCGATGCTGCCTGTAATAATGCCGATCATGAGCAGTATGATACCCTTGTAATTTTTGAACCAGCTATTCATTTGGCTAATATAACCGTTGCAGAACAATTTAATATATTAGCGATCAATTTTAACGTCATAATGCAGATTGAACAGGCCAGGGAATTTATACTGAACAAATTAAATAAAGAACTTCCTGAACACTTTTATTACCATAACGGCGCACACGCTATAGATGTATATACAGCATCAAAACTGATTGCGGAAAGCGAAGGGATAGGCGGGCATGAAATAAGTTTGTTGCTCACTGCAGCACTGTATCATGATTCGGGTTTTTTATTAGGCGGTCAAACAGATCATGAATTACGATCATGCGAAATTGCACGTTTAAATTTGCCCCGGTTTGGATATTTGCCCGAAGATATTGAACAGATATGCGATATTATTATGGCTACCAAAATGCCCCAGAGCCCGCATAACCATTTAGGTGAAATTATTTGTGATGCCGATTTGGATTATTTAGGCAGGAATGATTTTTTTGTACTCAGTAAAAAGCTATTTTCGGAGCTTGTAATAACTAATGGTTTAAAAACGGAACAGGAGTGGAATGAGCGGCAGGTTGCTTTCCTTCGGGATCACCATTATTTTACCAAAACAGCTATTGCGCTGCGTGGACCTGCAAAGCAGCAACATTTGGAAGAGATTATAGAAAAAACATTTTAAAAGGATAATTCATGACAAAAGCGGAACACAGTTTACCCGAAATAATTAAGGATGTAGTTACTGTAATAATCGGGATATTATTTTGCGGTTTTGCTTTAAAGGGCTTTTTGGTACCTAACAGTTTTTTTGATGGCGGTGTTACCGGCATATCGCTGCTTATTCATGAATTATACCATGTTAATATAGCCCTTGTTATTGTAGTGGTCAATATCCCGTTCATTATTATGGGGATGTTCCAGGTAAATAAATCATTCGCACTTAAAACTTTTGCCTGCGTCATTGCGCTGGGTATCTGTTTGCATTATGTAGAGTATCCTGTTATCACGTCTGATAAGCTGTTGGTATCAATATTTGGCGGGGTGTTTATGGGCCTGGGCGTAGGGTTATCCATACGTGGCGGCTGCGCATTGGATGGCATCGAGATATTGGCGCTTTATACTTTAAAACGCAGCAGTTTTACCATCAGCGAGATCATTTTAGGTATTAACATCATCATATTTTTAATCGCGGCTTTTAAGCTTGGCTTACCAACGGCGCTGTATTCCATCTTAACCTATTATACAGCTTCGCGTACCATTAGCTTTGTGATTGATGGCCTGGAAGAATATACTGCCGTGAATATCATATCGGGCCAAAGTGAAATTATTAAAGAAAAACTGGTGATGGAATTGGGTAGGGGCATTACCGTTTATAAAGGAGAGCGCGGTTTTTTAAAAGAAAGCTTTGATGTACACCAACCGGTTGATATTATTTTTACCGTTATAACCCGCTTTGAGGTACGCAGACTAAAAAACCTGGTACACAGTATTGATCCAAAGGCGTTTGTGTTTACCAACAGCATTAAAGAAGCCGCCGGAGGAGTATTAAAGAAACGCGTAAGGGAACATTGAGTGTGGTGAGTTGTCAGTAGTGAATGGTGAATAGTGGGTGGTGTGAGTGTGGTTAATGGTGAATAGTAAATGGAGTGACAGTTTACTTTGTCATCCTGAACGCAGTGAAGGATCTTCTTCTATATGCTTATAAGTTATCAAGAAAACTCACTACTTACCATTAACCATTAACCACTCACCACTCACCACTCACCATTCACCATTCACCATTCACCATTCACCACACTCAGCTCACCACCTCGTATATCTCCACCGGTTTAGCCTTGTTTTTTAGGGTCACCTCGCCAATTTTGTTAAGTTCAAATGATTCTTTGGCTTTTTCATAAACCTCGTCGGTAACAATGATCTGGTTAGCCTGCGCAACTGACTGCAGGCGCTGTGCCAGATTAACGGCATCGCCTATTACAGTATAATCCAATCGTTTTAGGGAGGCCGATCCTATATTACCTGATATCATCTCGCCCGAATTGATGCCTATGGAAACTTCGGGTTTAAAGGCCTTTTTGCCGTAAACTATCTCTTCCGCGGCGTGCATTTTGTCTCTCACGGCAAGGGCGGCGTCAATGGCGCGGTCAAGGTGATACTCACCTCGAAAAACTGCCATCACCGCATCTCCCATAAATTTATCAATATGCCCGTTTTGCGCAATGATCTCCTTCACCATCAGGTCAAAAAGTTTATTGATCAAACCAACAACGGTATTGGCCGGCACGTGTTCTGATATGGCAGTAAAACCGCATATATCAATAAATAAAACCGTAGCATCAACTGTTTCGTTTGACAGCAGGCTGGTTTCAAATTCCTTGCGGGTCATAAAGTTTAAAACATTTTCATCCACGTACATGCGCAGTATGTTGTTTTCCTTAATGGCCTGTAAGGTTTTTTTAAGTTCAACAACATGCAGGAGCGTTTTCTCGATGGTAATATCCAGGTCGTCAAAATTAACGGGCTTGCACACAAAATCAAAAGCGCCGCGGTTCATGGCTGTACGTATATTGTCCATGTCGCTGTATGCCGATACCATAACGGCCTTTAATATAGGGTTGGTTTCGGGCAATTTGGTAAGGAGGGTAAGGCCATCCATCTCGGGCATATTGATATCACTCAACACCACGTCAATATCAGGCTCCTCGGCCAGTTTTTTTAGTGCCTCATAACCATTTTGGGCAAATACAAAATCATATACCTTTTCCCTGATCTTTTTTCTGAATTTCTGTTTGATCAGTAACTCCAGATCAGATTCATCATCAACCACCAGTATCTTGGCCATTATTGTTCTATATGTTTTAGTTTTTCCTTTAAACTATTAAAATCAAGGGGCTTGGTTAAAAAGTCATTGGCGCCCAGCTCCATTGATTGCCTGTAATTATCATCATCGCCATACGCGGTTATCATCATTACAACCGGCGGTGGTTTTTCATAAGTATGCCTTATGTTTTTAAGCAGTTCCAAACCGCTCATGCCCGGCATATTGATATCTGATAAAATAAGTATCACTTCAGAATGATTTTTTTCGAGGTAGCTCATAGCCTCTTCGCCTGATAACGCAAAGTTGAACGTTATTTCACCGCTTTTGATCTCTTTTCTGAAACGTTGCATAAACAGAGGCTGTACATCCGCCTCATCATCAACAACCAGTATTTTCATATATTTATTGATACACCAAAGTTAAATTTTGTATTTATTTTTTTATTAATTAGCGGTGGTTGGAATAGTAATAATAAACCGCGCATATTCGCCTTCCGCGGTTTCAACCTTTAGCTCACCGTTATGTGCTTTAGTAATAATATCATAACTCATAGATAAGCCCAAGCCGGTTCCCTGCCCGGTAGGTTTGGTAGTAAAGAACGGCTGATAGATTTTATCCAATACCTTTTGCGGAATACCCATGCCATTGTCATCCACTGTAATTTCAACAGCAGTGCCTCCTGATGGGAGCGTTACTTTTTTTGTGCTTACGTTTACAGTTGGTTCATATCCTTCGCCTTTAAGTTTTTTCTTCTCGGCTACAGAATAAAATGAGTTGTTATATAAATTCAGCAATACGCGACCCAGGTCCTGCGACATGGCATCAATCAAACCTATGGTTTCATCAAAACTGGTTTTCATGCCCGCGTTAAACGATTTATCCTTAGCCCTTAATCCGTGATAACTTAAACGCAGATATTCATCGGCAAGGGCATTAATATCAGTAGGTTCCTTTTTGCTGGTGGTGGCCCTGGAGTGTTGCAGCATACCTTTTACAATGGCATCGGCACGTTTGCCATGCTGATTTATTTTAGCAAGGTTTTGGGTAATATCGTTCATGATCTCATCAGCCTCTTCCTTACTGTCTTCGGGCAGGTTTTTAAACACGCCCTCTTTAAGCTCATCCAGCAGTTCAATACTTACCTCGCTAAAGTTGTTTACAAAATTTAAAGGGTTTTGTATTTCATGAGCAATACCCGCGGTAAGCTCGCCAAGCGAAGCCATTTTTTCCTGTTGTACCAATTGCGCCTGGGTGCTTTTTAATTCGGCCAGGGTTTGCTGCAGTTCCTCTTTTTGCTTGGTAAGTTCGGCGGTGCGCTGTTTTACCTCGCCTTCCAGGTTAACTTTCATAGCGGCCATCATCCGGTTCTGCTCTTCTTCATCGCGGCGCTTTTTGCGTTCAATTTCAAGTGCCTTGTTTTGCCTGCGGTTAATGAACCACATAGCGCAAAACCATAGTACGGCAAATCCCTTGGCACTTTCAAAAAAGTCGTTATAATCATTATGGAAATTAACAAACAGCTTTTCTATAATATCTGAAAGAAACGATATGGCAGCATAGGGCAATACCGATGTTGCCAGAGGTCGCTTGGTTTTAAACTCATCCCTTAAAAAAGGTAAAGCTATAAGGCCAAATACCAGCAAATGACTTAGCATTGAAAAGATCAGGGCACTGGCACCATCGTTAAAAGTAAAGGATAAGCATATAGAAGCTATGGAGGCCCAAAACGCAAACTGCAGGTAGCGGTCCCATTCGCTTTTTATGCCTTCGGTTTTTAATGTTTTGCGTAGTTGCATAACCAGAAAAAACGCAATGAAAGGTGAAAATCCAGCACTCATAAAAAAAAGTTAGCACCGTTTAAGGTGCAGGGTTAAAAGGCAACAATTTAAAACTAATATTTTAATTGAACTAATTCTATTTACTTAACAAGCCTGTTATATGACCAGGCTGTGTTTTTTATAGGAACTGGGTGTTTGCCCTGTTATATTTTTAAATATCCGCGAAAAATAAGATAAATTTTCAAATCCCGTTTCTGTTGCTATTTCATAAAATGGCATGTCGGTGGTGGTTAATAATAACTGCGCCCGTTCAATTCTTTTTGACTGTATGTAAGTTAGCGGACGCTCGCCCGTGTTTTCATAAAACAGCCGCGAAAAATAATCGGGATTGTGATTGGCCCGCTTGGCCAGGCAGGCTACGGTAATATTTGATTGTAAGTTGGTTTGAATATAATTAATGGCATCAGATATTTTGGAGTGGATGGTGCTGTTATCTTCCATCAAAAAAAGCTCAGGCGTTAAAAACCTCGATATCAGCTGTAATAATATGCCATAAGTTTCCACAAAGGCCGACACCGGCATAAACTCGTTTTGCTCACTAAAGGTTTTTAAGATAGGCCGTTTTTCATACACGTTTGGATTATAGGAGGTATGTAAACCCCTGTTAGGATTTAAGTGTAGGATTTTTTTAAAGCAGTTAATATCATCCTCAGTCGCTTTTAACTTAAAAATATTTCTGTTCGATGAAAACAGCGACGAGCCATCTGCAGAGTCTTCTGCAAATGAAATGTAGTACTGGCTTAAATAGCTATCGCAGTAATAACTGCAGGTGGTAAAACTGGGCACCAGGTATATGTAGCCATCTTCAAGGTTTAATACCTCGGCGGCATTGTATAGCTTTCCTTCGCCGCCATCAATTAAGTACAGGCGGTAAAAGGTGCTGGTTACGTTTTTATAATTCCAGTTTTTGTTCAACTTAACATGATCAGTGTTAAGCAAGGTGAATGTCGACCTGAAAATGTGTTTATTCATGATTATAAGGCATTTGCAATTTACACAAAATCACGGTTTATTTAATAAAAAGTCGGGTTTGTGCAAACTTAAGTTGTATTTGTGAAATTTTTACTGGTTTGCACCATGTAGCTTTATAAATTATAAACCGGATAAATTTTACTTCATGCGAAGGCTTTTTTTTATACTGCTTAGTGCCGTATTGGTATTGGGGGCAGGTATGTACTTTTATTCATCATCAGTTGATTTGCCGCCTGATGTGCAGGAGGCTTATAATGCCTTGCCCAGCTCGCTTGATTATAATATTGACGTTAAACCCATACTTTCTGATAAGTGCTTTGCATGCCACGGTCCTGATAAGGCAAAGCAAAAGGCTGGCTTAAGGTTAGATATAGCCAAATTTGCATATGCTGAGCTGCCCGAGGATAAAGGAAAGGTTGCCATTGACCCCGGAAATTTAGAGGGAAGCGAGTTTTTTCATCGCATCCTGTCTGCTGATCCAAAATATATGATGCCCTCGCCCGAATCGCACCACACACTTACCGCTACTGAAAAAGCAGTACTGATCAAATGGATAAAGGATGGCGCTAAATATAAGCCGCACTGGGCCTTTGTAAAACCGGTAAAACCGGATGTTCCTGAAATTGACCAAAGTGGTTGGACCGTTATTAATCCTATTGATAATTTTATTTTGGCAAAATTGCAGCAAAAAAAGCTGCAGCCATCCAACCAAGCGGATAAGGAGTTGCTGCTGCGCCGGCTTTCGTTAGATTTGACCGGCTTGCCGCCCACAGTAAAGGAAATAGATGATTTTTTAAAGGATAACTTGCCCAATGCTTATGAAAAACAGGTTGACCGCCTGCTAAACTCCCCGCATTATGGCGAAAAAATGGCCGTGGACTGGCTTGACGTTGCCCGCTATGCTGATTCGCATGGTTATACTGTTGACAGGTTAAGGGACATGTCGCCATACCGGGATTGGGTTATTAAGGCATTTAATACCAATTTCCCCTACGATAAATTTATCCAGTGGCAGCTGGCCGGCGATCTGATGCCCCATCCAACGCGCGACATGATCATCGCCACCGCGTTTAACCGCAATCATCCGCAAAATATGGAGGGCGGTATAGTTGAAGAGGAGTTTCAAGCCGAGTATGTAATTGACCGCACCAATACTTTTGGTACGGCTATGCTGGGCATGTCTGTTGGTTGTGCCAAATGCCATGATCATAAATTTGACCCCATATCGCAAAAGAACTACTACCAGCTTTTCAGCTTTTTTAATAATGTTAAAGAGGCCGGCCAAATTTCGTGGGACGATGCCCTGCCAACGCCCACATTAATGCTGCCAACCAGGCAAAAAGAAAAGGTATTGCAATATATCAATAACGAAATTTTACAGGAGCAGCGCGATATAACCAAAACAGAAAGCAACGCTGCACCTGGTTTTGAAAAATGGCTGAACTCCGGCGATTATAAAAAATTGGCTGGCAGCAAAATACCTGTTAATGGTTTACAGGCTTATTACACTTTTGATAAAGGCAATCTGGTTAGCAGCGCTAATAGTAAAGATATTGGCGTAATGAAACGGGAAACAGGTTTGCCGGGAGATAAGGTGATGTTTCAAAACAAAGATAATGGTAAGGCAATTGTACTCAATGGCGATACCTGGCTTGACCTTAAGCAGGTAGGGGTGTTCAGAAAATCAGAGCCTTTTAGTATTGGTATCTGGGTAAATATTCCAAAACAACTTACCGAAGGTGTTATTTTCCATAAAAGCAGCGCCGAGCGCCTGTACAATTTCAGGGGATACCACCTGTATCTCAAAAACAATAAACTGGAGCTTAATATGGCTCATACAGGTCCGTCAAATGCTATTACAAAAATTAGCCTGGCCAATGTTCCGCGCGATAAATGGATCCAGTTAACAGCAACTTATGATGGCTCATCAAAGGCAGCGGGCTTTAAGCTATACATGGATGGCGCCGAAATGAAAATGGAAACCACTATGGACCAGCTTACCAAAGATATACTGTTTGCCGGCAACGGCACACAGCCGGGTTTGCAAATTGGCGGATGGTGGCGCGGCCGCGGTTTTAAGGATGGCAAGGCCGATGATATTACTGTTTACGATCGCACCCTAACGCCTTTTGAGGTAAAAACACTGGCGCAAAAGGCAAACTGGGCAACCATAGCCGGTAAAAATAAGACTGCATTATCTGCCGATGACATTAGCACGCTCAAATCCTACTATTTAACCGCGGTTGATGCGGATGTACGGGCCGAGGAGCAAAAATTGAAAACACTGCGTACAGCATTGTCTGATTCAACCGAGAATATTGATGAGCTGATGGTGATGCAGGAAATGCCAAAGCCTAAGAAAACATTCCTGCTTAAACGGGGCAATTATGATATGCCCGGCGAGCAGGTTTATCCCAATACGCCAGAAGCTATTTTGCCATATCCTAAAAACCTCCCTAAAAACCGGTGGGGGTTGGCGCAATGGGTAACCAATCCGCAAAATCCTTTGGCCGCGAGGGTAGCGGTTAACCGGATCTGGCAAAACTTTTTTGGAGTAGGTATAGTAAAAACCTCCGAAGATTTTGGCAATCAGGGCGAAATGCCAAGTCACCCGGAGTTGCTTGACTGGCTTGCGGTTAAATTCATGGAATCGGGATGGAACGTGAAAGCTTTAAATAAGCTCATCGTTATGTCGGCAACCTATCGTCAGGATTCAAAAACAAATAAAGCGGCTCTTGAAAAAGATGCGGAGAACCGCTTCTTATCGCACGGGCCTGCTTACCGGATGACTGCCGAAATGATACGCGATAACGCGTTAATGGCCAGCGGGCTTTTAAACACCCAAATAGGGGGAAAAAGTGTAAAACCATACCAGCCCGAAGGGCTTTGGGAAATAAATAATACCACTTATACTCCTGATACCGGCAAGGCAGTTTACCGCCGTAGTTTGTATGTGGTCATCAAAAGATCGGTACCCAATCCCACGCTTTCCATGTTTGATGCCCCATCGCGCAGTTACTGTATTATGCGCAGGCAGCCAACCAATACGCCTTTACAGGCTCTGGTAACCCTTAATGATCCTACGTTTATTGAAGCTTCCAAAGTTATGGGGGTGCAAATAAGCCGGGCAAGTGACAGCCGCGCTGCTATAAAAGAAACTTACCGCAAGCTTACAGGCCGCACGCCATTGCCCCGCGAGGTTGATCTGTTGCTTGGCTTGCAACAGGTGGAGCTTAAAAAATTCAAAGAACATCCCGAAAAAGAAAGCGGCTGGCTAAACACCGGGCAATATAAAGTTGATAAAAAAATGGATAGTGCTTTAATAGCAGCCAATACGGTTGTTGCCAGTACTATATTAAACTCAGATGCATCATTAACCAAAAGATAAAAGGTATGTCAAACTTTCATCATGATGAGGAGTTCAGGCTGCATACACCTGAATTTAACGAACTTAATAAAAAACTGGACAGGCGCCAGTTTTTAACCAAAACCTCACTCGGCCTTGGCGCACTGGCCGCGGGCACGTTGTTTGGCAATAGCCTTTTTGGGAGTTCGCCTAAAATTGCCCAGGCCGCTTCGGGCGATCTGGAGGCTGATATTTTACGGGCCTTGCCGCATTTTGCCCCAAAAGCAAAAAGGGTGGTGTACCTGTTTCAAAGCGGCGGACCGTCGCAGTTTGAGCTTTTTGACTATAAGCCCAAACTAACTACCATGTTTGGCCAAAACCTGCCCGACTCGGTACGTAAGGGACAAAGGCTTACCGGCATGAGCGCTAATCAGAGCGCGTTGCCAATGGTGCCATCTTATTACAAATTTAACCAGCATGGCCAAACACAAACCTGGATGAGCGAGCTGATGCCCCATACCGCGCAGGTGGTTGATGATCTTTGTATCATCAAGTCTATGCACTCCGAGGCTATTAATCACGATCCGGCTATTACATTTTTTCAAACAGGGAACCAGCTCCCCGGCAGGCCGTCAATAGGTTCGTGGATCAGTTATGGGCTGGGTTCTGATAACCAAAACCTGCCAACATTTATTGTGCTGGTTTCAAAGAACGGACAAAAAGATCAGCCCCTTTATTCCAGGTTGTGGGGTAATGGTTTCCTGCCATCCAAACACCAGGGCGTACAATTCAGGGCCGGTAAAGATCCCGTTTTGTATTTGAACAATCCCGAAGGCTATGATGGTAAAGACCGGAAAGAGATGCTGGAATATCTTTCAAAGCTAAACCAGCTGCAAAATCAGGCCTATGGCGATCCGGAGGTGGATGCGCGCATATCGCAATATGAAATGGCCTACCGCATGCAAACTTCCGTACCCGAGGTAATGAGCACAGCCGATGAGCCCGACGAGGTTTTTGAAATGTACGGGCCCGACAGCCGCGATTCCGGTACTTATGCGGCCAACTGTTTGCTGGCCCGTAAACTGCTTGAAAAGGATGTGAAGTTTGTACAGCTGTATCACCAGGGATGGGACCAGCACACCGGTTTGCCCGCAGGTATTGCAACCCAGTGCAAAGCAACCGACCAGGCAACGGCAGCGCTGATCAAAGATTTGAAAAGGAGGGGCCTGCTGGAGGATACGCTGGTGATTTGGGGAGGCGAATTTGGCCGCACCGTTTATTCGCAGGGCAAACTGCAGGCCAATGATTATGGGCGCGACCATCACCCGCGTTGCTTTACCATGTGGATGGCCGGCGCTGGCGTAAAAGCAGGCTTAAGCTATGGCGAAACCGACGATTTTAGCTATAACATTGTGAAAGAT
Source organism: Mucilaginibacter pocheonensis (assembly GCF_031456535.1). NCBI lineage: Bacteria > Pseudomonadati > Bacteroidota > Sphingobacteriia > Sphingobacteriales > Sphingobacteriaceae > Mucilaginibacter > Mucilaginibacter pocheonensis. The sequence goes on along the minus strand of NZ_JAVDUU010000004.1, from coordinate 531,050 downwards.
CCGGTACACGTGCATGATTTTCAGGCTACGCTGATGTACCTGATGGGTATTGATCATGAACGGTTTACCTATAAGTTTCAGGGCAGGCGCTTTCGCCTTACAGATGTTGAAGGAAAAGTTGTAAAAGATATATTGTCTTAAATAAGCGTGGGAAAGTGTGACATAGTAATTTAAAAAAGAATTAATAATGCAATTAGATCATACTTTTTTTTCTATTCTCTTGATTTTTAACGCTGGATTCTTTTCCTTTATGTCCGAACAATTTAACATAATATAAATCATGGAGAAATCGAGAAGAAATTTCATAAAAAATACTGCCATCGCATCAGCTTTAGTAGCCACTGCGCCTGCAAAAAGCTTTGCTATATTACATAAAGATATGCAACCAGACGACCAAACCATAGGCCACGGCGGCTTTACCTACAAAGCCGATAAAAGCTGGGCAAAAATTAGCGTTAATAGCAACCCCCTGGCCAATTGCCACGAAATGGTACAGGACAGCAAGGGCCGCCTCATTATGCTGGGCGACCACACACACAACAATATCCTGATATTTGACAAGTCGGGCAAGTTGCTTGATTACTGGGGCACATCACTGCCAGGCGGGCATGGTTTAACCATTAGCAAAGAAGGCGGCGAGGATTTTTTATTGCTTACCGATTGCGGCTGGGCTTTGGACAGAACGGGCAACAATTACGGTCAGTCTGGTCAGGTGTTAAAAACCACGCTTGATGGCAAACTGATATTTGCTATTGGCCACCCGCGCACAATAGGGATATACAAGGATGATGAACTGTTTAAACCTACAGAAACCGCGGTAGCACCCAATGGCGACATCTATGTGGCTGATGGTTACGGTTCTGACTATATTATCCATTACGATAGTAAGGGACAGTATATCCGCCATTTTGGTGGTCACCACAATACCAATAAAGACCATAACCTGGTAAATGCGCATGGTGTAACTGTTGATACCCGCGACAAAAACAACCCAACCCTCATCTGCACATCGCGCGAAGAAAACTGTTTTAAAGTATTTACCCTCGATGGTAAATTTATCAAGCGTATAGATATGCCAGGCATGTACGTATGCCGGGCGGTAGTTAACGAGCAAAATATATATGCGGGCGTATGCTGGTCAAAAAATGCCGAGGGAAAACGCTTTGATTACTCGGGTTTTGTAACCGTGCTCGATGCCAATAACAAAGTAGTGTCAAATCCTGGCGGGGCCGCGCCGGTTTATAAAAATGGGGTTTTACAGCAAACGCTGCAGGCTGCCAATCCAATTTTTCAACATGGCCATGATGTTTGTATCGACGAAGATAAAAATGTGTATGTGTGCCAATGGAACGCCTACCACACGGCGCCGGTAAAATTAACGCGTGTATGATATTAGGGAGTATAACTGAATTTTCGGGCCATCTGCATCCGCTTATTGTTCACCTGCCTATAGGCTTTATTTTGCTGGCGGTTATTTTTGATATTTTATCGTATTCAAAAAAATATGCCAATTTAAGCCAGGCTGTACCGGTAACCTTACTTACCGGTTTTATATCGGCGGTTTTGGCCTGTGTTTTCGGTTATATTCTCTCCCTGTCTGGCGATTATGATCAGGCTACATTAAGTCATCATAAATTTTCGGGCATTATGCTCGCGGCTGTTTCAGGGCTGCTGTATTTCATGTCGACCGACAGGGTAAAGCAGGAAATGCGCATCCCCGGTAAAATGTTTTCGGTATTACTTGTTGGCCTTATTTTGCTGATGAGCTATAGCGGGCACCAGGGAGCAAGCCTTACCCATGGCAGCGATTACCTCACCATGCACACCCTGATGCAGGAGGTGCGGGATAAACCGGCCAGTGTTCAAACCGCCATGATATATGAAGATGTGGTTGCGCCTATCCTTCAAAAAAAGTGCGCGCAATGCCACCAGGGTGGTAAGCAAAAAGGCCGGTTTTCGGTTGAAAGCCTGCAAACCTTGCTAAAGGGAGGCAAAACGGGAGCGGCAGTGGTGGCGGGTAAGCCCAATGAAAGTGAGTTGTACAAACGGGTAACACTTGATCCCGAACATAAAGATTTTATGCCTGCTGACGGTAAACCTCCGCTTACCAAAACCGAAGTGCAAATTATTAAGTGGTGGATAGGGCAGGCCAATGCCACAGAAGGCAAAACTATAGCCCAGCTTAAAAACACGGATGCCATTAAACCCAAAATAGGCGCATACTTAGGCTTTAATAAAGATACTGAAGGCGAAGGCGATGAAAAAGGTTTTATACAGGCCATTAACCCGGATATCCCTTTGCAGGCCGATACTTTGCGGGTTAACCATTTGCGCGCAAAGGGCCTCATGGTACGTATAATGCTTAAAAAACCGCTAATGCTTGATGTAACCCTCCCGGCCAATTCGGGAGTAAAAATAGCCGGCATCAAAGACGATCTGGCTCCGCTTGCCAAAAATATCATCTGGCTCAATTTATCGGGTAACAATTTTACGGATAGTGATCTCACGCTGCTCAGATCATTTACCAACCTGGAAAAATTGCGGATCGAAAAAAATCCGGTAACCGACGGGGTTAGCAATGACCTGGTATCGTTAAAACACCTGCAGGCCGTTAACTTAAATGAAACCAAAATTACCGGGCAGGCAGTAGCCAATTTGCAAAAAAATCCGGCGATAAAAAGGATATATACCTGGGGCACAGCGGTTAAGCAGGCAAATTAAAAGTCGATATCAGCCTGAATAAAAAGGTTTCCTGTAAACAGCCGGGAAACCTTTTTTTATTCCCTGTCTTATAACTGGCCTTTTCCGTAATGTTTTTCTTACAATCATAAATTAAATGTTACAATGACAGGGAAATTTCTTAAGATTGTTGAGCATAACCAATTGATGATCGCTGTGCTATAAAAAAGCATAAACCGAAACTTATTTAATAATGAACAAAAGAATTGTACTTACCTGCGCATTAATTTCAATTACTTTTAAACTGTTTAGTGCCCCGATAGAACTTTTATCGCCCGATAAACGAATAAAAGTAACTATCGACCTGAAAAGTAAAATAACTTACGCTGTTGCCTTTAACGGGGATGTGATATTAAGCGATTCATACCTGCAATTAAATTTAGATAAACAAAAGCTTGGCGAAAACCCGGTGCTTATTAAACAAGCTGTTTCAACAGTGAACAGCGTGTCGCACCCAATTGTGCCGCTTAAAAACAGTACAGTAGTTAATAACTACAATTTGTTAAGGCTCAGCTTTAAAAACAATTTTAGTGTGGAGTTCCGCGCTTATAATAATGGCATAGCTTACCGGTTTATCACCGGCAAAAAAGATTCTGTCATTGTAAACAGCGAGGATGCGCATTTCAATTTTAATGATAATGTAGAAGCATCATACCTGGAAACCGGCAGCTTCCAAACTTCGTATGAAATATTGTATGCGAAAAAGGACCTGAGCCAGGTTAATAAAAGCAAAATGGCTGTGCTGCCTATTTTGTTTGATAATAAAAAGTACAAGGTCATGATTTCGGATGCCGATCTGAATGATTACCCGGCCATGTTTGTAAAAGCCGGTAGCGACAGATCAGTTGATGCCGTATTCCCAAAAAATCCGATAGAATTTGGCCCCGACGGCGACCGCCATTTAAAGTTGCTTAAAGAAGCGCCATACATTGCCAAAACCGCGGGTACCCGCACATTTCCATGGCGTTTTTTACTGATCACGGATAAGGATACCCAAATTCCGGAAAATGAAATGGTGTACAACTTGTCGGCCCCAAACCAGATCAAAGATACGCAATGGATAAAGCCGGGCCAGGTAACCTGGGAATGGTGGCATAATGCCTATGTATATGGTGTGGATTTTAAATCGGGTTATAACCAGGATACCTATAAATATTATATCGACTTTGCCTCTGCTCATCATATCCCATACATTTTAATGGACGAGGGTTGGGCCAAAACCGTTGAAAACCCGTTTATCCCAAACCCTACCATAAACCTGCAGGAGCTGATAGCCTATGGTAAAAGCAAAAATGTAAGGATCATTCTGTGGTTTAGTTGGTTAACGGTACAAAACAACTTTAATATATTTGAAACCCTGCACAAATGGGGCATAGCCGGCTTAAAGATCGATTTTATGGAACGCAGCGACCAGTGGATGGTTAATTATTACTCACGCGTTGCCAAAGAAGCCGCCAAAAATCAGTTATTAGTTGATTTTCACGGAGCGTTTAAGCCTGCCGGGTTAGAGATAACCTATCCCAATGTGTTATCATATGAAGGGGTGATAGGCATGGAACAAAATATTGGCGGCGGCCTGGCCACGCCAAACAATAATGTTTTTTTACCCTACCTGCGTAATGCTGTAGGCCCTATGGATTATACGCCGGGCGCCATGCGTTCGGGGCATCCTAAGGATTACAGGGCAGATTGGCCTAATGTGATGAGCATTGGTACCAGGGCGCATCAAATATCAATGTACATTGTATTTGAAAGCGGTTTGCAAATGCTGGCCGATAACCCATTCAACTATCTGCGCGAGCATGAGGCTACCGCGTTTATAACCAGCGTACCGGTAACGTGGGACGAAACAAAAGTGCTTGCCGGTACAGCCGGTGAATTTATTGTAACCGCTAAAAGGAAAGGCGATAAGTGGTTTATAGGCGCAATGACCAACAGTAAGGCGAGGGATATTACCATTAACACCGGGTTTTTAAAACCGGGTACCAACTACACCATTACCCTGATCAAAGATGGCGTGAACGCTGACATCCAGGCGATGGACTTTAAACAAATAGTAAAAAGTTTAAAAGCCGGCGAAGATATTAACATAAGCATGGTACAGGATGGCGGCTGGGTGGCACGTATTGAACCTGTAAAGTAGGTAACCTCAATCCTGTTTTAAAAATGATAAAAAAGATAGTTTACCTTTCCATATTTATAACGCAAACGGTATTTGCCTGTGCGGTAAATGCGCAGCAAACAAAACCGGGTCTGCACCAGCAAGGCCTGGTTTTGTGGGACAATAAACCGGCCAAAACGTGGATGACAGAGGCCTACCCCATGGGGAATGGCCGCATTGGCGGGATGGTTTTTGGCGGAATTGCACAGGAACATATACAATTTAACGAGTTAAGTTTATGGACCGGCGACGAAAATGAGACCGGTGCATATCAGGCTTTTGGCGACCTGTATATTGATTTTCAGGGTAAAGACTCTACCCGGCAGGTTCCGGCAAACTACCGCAGGCAACTGGATATAAGCAAGGCCGTTCAGCAAATAACCTATACTGATGACGCCATATCTTTTAAACGAGAATATTTTTGCAGTTTCCCCGATAAGGTGATGGTATTGCATTTCACCGCCGATAAAAAGGGCGCTTACTCAGCCATTATTAAGCTTAATGATGCGCATAATGCAGCGGTTACTGCCGATGGTGCTTCGCTTCAAATTGCCGGTAAGCTTGAAAATGGTTTGGCATATGATGCAATGGTCACGGTAAAAACAGAAGGCGGATCGGCTGTGGTTGAAGCAGATGGCAAGGGCGGCTCGCAACTTAACGTAAAACAGGCTGATGCCTTTACCATATTACTTTCGGCGGCTACAGATTATAGCAATGAACGCAGCCGTGGCTGGAGAAATGGGGCGCCCCAGGCAAAAGTAAAGCAAGCTTTATCGGCAGCTGCATCCAAATCATACCAGCAGTTATTGAGCGCTCACGTTCAGGATTACCAGGCCCTGTTTGGGCGCGTTGCCATAAACCTGGGGAATACCCCGAAAGAGCGGGTTTTGCAGCCCACTTACCAGCGCCTGCTTGGTTATAAAAAAGACGGCGACCCACAATTGGAGGCCCTGCTTTTTCAATATGGCAGGTATTTGCTCATCAGCTCGTCGCGCAAAGGCGGTTTACCAGCCAATTTGCAGGGAGTGTGGAATGCAAGCAACAACCCGCCGTGGCGGAGCGATTATCACTCCAACATCAATATACAGATGAATTACTGGCTGGCTGAGCCCACTAATTTATCGGAATGCCATTTTCCTTACCTCAATTACATCAACAGCATGCGCGAAGTAAAAAAGGAAAGCACCCGGAAGGAATACCCCGGCGTACGCGGCTGGACGGTTAAAACCGAGAACAATATTTTTGGCGGCTCCAGCTTTTTATGGAACACCCCCGGCAGCGCCTGGTATATGCAGGGCATTTGGGAGCATTATGCTTTTACAAAGGACAAGGCATATCTTAAAAACTTCGCGTACCCCATAATTAAAGAAGTAGTTGAATTTTGGGATGATCATTTAAAACGCCGGCCCGACGGAACATTGGTTTCGCCGCTGGGCTGGTCGCCGGAGCATGGTCCTACCGAAGATGGGGTGACCTATGATCAGGAGATTGTTTATGACTTGTTCACTAATTATATGGAAGCCGCTGATGCTTTAGGTATCGACAATAAATACAGGGCCCATGTAGCCGATATGCGCGATCATTTGCTAAAACCTAAAATAGGTAAATGGGGCCAGCTGCAGGAGTGGGAAACAGACCGTGATGATCCGAAGGATACGCACCGGCATTCGTCAAATCTTTTTGGATTGCACCCCGGCAGGCGCATAAGCACCATTAAAACGCCTGAGCTGGCAAAAGCGGCCAGGGTAAGCCTGCTGGCACGCGGTGATGTATCTACCGGCTGGTCAATGGCCTGGAAAATAAACTTTTGGGCACGCCTGCAAGACGGCGACCATGCTTATAAGATCCTGAAAAACTTTATAACCCTGGTTGGCGGCTCCGGTGTAAACTATAACGAGGGCGGCGGCATATACGCCAATCTCTTTTGCGCGCACCCGCCGTTCCAGATTGACGGGAACTTTGGATACACGGCAGGTGTAACAGAAATGCTGCTTCAAAGCCAAACCGACGAAATTCAGTTATTACCGGCGTTGCCCAAAACATGGGCTACGGGCAGTGTTCAGGGCTTGCGGGCGAGGGGCGATTTTGAAATTGCCGATATGGAATGGAAAGGCGGCAAAGTTATTAAACTGACCATACGGTCATTGGCCGGGGGCGACTGTAAGCTCCGCGTGCCAAACGCTTTAAAAACCAATATTAAAGTTTTAAAAAGCAATAAAGCCGTTAATGATTTTGGCTATAGTTTTAAAACACAGGCCGGCGGGGTGTACAATTTTACGGCAGGTAATCAGGAGTAGTATTTAATGAATGGTTTAATAAAAATTACCGGTAAACTGCTGTTGGCATTGCAATTATTGCTGGCTGCCACGCTTTCCGTTTCTGCCCGTGCGGCGGGGCCGGTTGATGGCAACCAGGTCACCATCCCCTATGGATCGGGCGGTCGCATCGTGTACAATCTGAACAGCGGCATTTACCAGGTTTACAAAGGTAAAACCATTGTTTTTTCAAATACCGGCTTAACAGCCAGGGTAAATGGCATACAGGTATCGTCAAAAAACTATTCATTAAGGGAGTATAAAAAATCGCCCATTGCCGATGGTTTTGGGAAGGGCTTCAAATATACAATCCTGTTAAGTGGAAACAGGCTTACCAAAACGGCGCAGGTATTTTACGTTTATCCCGGCAAGGAGTTTTTTATTACGCAGGTTATATTGTCGGGCAAAAACCTGAGCAGCAATTCCATTGTGCCGTTTTCAGGTAATATTCCTGCCGTAACGGGCGATCCGCGCAGCGTATTTGTCCCCTTTGACAATGATACTTTTATACGTTACAACGCAAAGCCATTTACAGCACCTTTTAGCAATACCAGTGCCGAGGTTGGAACGGTTTATGACAATAATACCCGTAATGGCTATGTAGTAGGTTCTATAGAGCATGAGGTTTGGAAAACCGGCGTCCGCACCGCGGCAAAGACCGATAGCGGCAATACCGTTGAGGCCTGGAGCGGGTATACAGAAGAAAGCGTAACGCGTGATCATATTACGCATGGCGACGTAAGGGGCGACATCATATCATCGCCAAAAATTTTTGTGGGCTATTTTAACGACTGGCGCACCGGCATGGAGGAGTATGCCAAGGCCAACCGCATTGCCGAAACACCTTACGTGTACAACTGGACAAAACCTACGCCCGTGGGCTGGAACAGCTGGGGTGTAATGCAGGATAAGCTCACTTATGAGAAGGCCACTAAGGTTGCTGATTTTTTTGCCGATAGCCTGGCCGCCTTTCGTACAGGTAACACTGCCTTTATCGACCTGGACTCGTATTGGGACTTCATGCTGAAAGGCGGTTTGGAAGGCGATTACAGTAAGTTAAAGCAATTTGCCGATTACTGTAAAAACAAAGGCCTGCAACCCGGAGTGTACTGGGCGCCGTTTACCGACTGGGGCTGGAAGGACGGCCCCGACAGGAAAGTACAGGGCAGTAACTATACTTATGGCCAGTTATGGACAAAGGTGGGCACCGGCTATCATGATATTGACGGCGCCCGCGCTATTGACCCAACCCATCCGGGTACCAGGCAGCGTATTGATCTGGTCATCGGCAAGTTAAGGGAATGCGGTTTTAAAATGATCAAAATTGATTTTCTGGGCCACGCCGCTGCCGAGTCAACTCATTTTTATGATACTACGGTAACCACCGGCATGCAGGCTTACCGCAAGGGCATGGAGTACCTGGTTGATAAGCTGGGCAATCAGATGCTTATTTATGCCGCCATATCGCCAAGCCTGGCCACTGGCAGGTATGTGCACACCCGACGCATTGCCTGCGATGCCTTTAAAAGCATAAAAGATACCCAATATACGCTTAACAGCGTAAGCTACGGCTGGTGGCAAACCTATTTGTATAATTATATTGATGCCGACCACGTAGTGTTATCAACCGAAACAGAAGGAGCCAACAGGGCGCGCATGTTATCGGCCATTATAACGGGCACATTTATTACCGGCGATGATTTTTCGGAACACGGGCAATGGAGCAACAGGGCTAAAAAGTGGTACCAGGACGCCGCCATACTCCAGGTGATCAAAAACGGCAAAGCCTTTAAACCGGTTGAAGGCAATACAGGCGAGAACGCATCCGAAATGTTTACTCAAAAAATTGGAAATAGTATATATATTGCCCTGTTTAATTACGGCAGCAATGCTAAAACCTTTGTTATTGATGCTAAACGGCTGGGCTTAAGTCCAGCAAATTCATATAACCTGCATGAGTTATTGCAGGGCAATATTGTGCACAAGACGCCGGAGCTTAAGCTTGATGGAGCTGATGCCGCATTGTATAAATTAGAGATAGAAAAATAAACGATATACTAACCTTACTTATTTACACCGAAACAACCCGATAAAGTGAAAAAAACTTTCCTGAATCATTTAATGCCTTTTTGCCTGGCAGTTACAGCCACTTTTGCTGCAGGCAACAGTTTTGCGCAAACGGTAACTATTCCAGTTGAAACTCAAAACAACGCGCTGGTACTACAAACAGATGCCGGTAAAAATCTTAAAATGATTTACTTTGGCGCAAAGCTCAGCAATGCCGCAGAGTATGAGCGGATCCAGAAAATGTACAACCAGGCCGATGATTCGGGTATCCTTAACTCGGCTTATACGCCGTCGGGTTCTGCAAACCTGGCCGAACCTGCCATAACGGTTACCCATGCCGATGGTAATAAATCATTAAACCTGGTTTATGTGAGCAATGTTGTTAAGAAAGTTGACGACGATATATCCCTGCTAACCGTTACCCTCAAAGATCCGGCTTATGATTTTGAGGTAAAACTGTATTATAAAACTTACTTTAAAGAGGATGTTACCGAGCAATGGTCGGTTATAAAACATGGCGAAAAGGGGGAGGTGATACTTAACAAATACGCGTCGGCCAATCTTAACCTCAAAGGCAATGGCTTTTGGTTAAAACAATACCACGGCAACTGGGCTATGGAAATGCAGCCCGAAGAAGCGAAGCTTACTCATGGCATTAAAACTATAGACAGCAAACTGGGTACACGGGCCAACTTATATGAACCATCAATGTTCATGGTATCAATGGATAAGCCGGCTACCGAGGATGAAGGTAAGGTGCTGCTTGGTGCGTTAGAATGGTCGGGCAATTTTAAAATTGACCTGGAGCTCGATGTTGCCAATAATTTAAGGGTGATAGCCGGTATTAATAATGCGGCTGCCGAATACCACCTGAAGCCGGCCCAGGAATTTGCAACCCCGGCATTGGTTTATACTTTCTCAAACCAGGGCAAGGGCGATGCCAGCCGCAAGCTGCAGCGCTGGGCCCGCCAATATAAAATTGTGGATGGCGAGGGTTCAAGGCTTACATTGCTCAATAACTGGGAATCAACTTATTTTGATTTTAACGAGAGCAAACTTGCTGAGTTATTAAGGGATACCAAAAAATTAGGTGTTGATTTATTTTTGCTTGATGATGGCTGGTTTGGCAATAAACATCCGCGTAATAATGACGACGCCGGGCTGGGCGACTGGCAGGAGAACAAACAAAAATTGCCAAATGGCATCAGTTCCCTGGTAAAAGAGGCGCAGGCCAATGGTGTAAAGTTTGGTATATGGATTGAACCCGAAATGGTGAACCCGGCCAGTGAATTGTATACTAAACATCCTGATTGGGTAATTAAACAACCTAACCGCCCCGAAAAATATTTCCGTAACCAGTTGGTGCTTGACCTCACCAACCCTAAAGTGCAGGATTTTGTTTTCAGTATAGTTGACGGACTGTTCACTAAAAATCCTGACCTGGCCTATATTAAATGGGATTGCAACGCGGTTATTTATAACGCCTATTCTGCTTACCTTAAAAAAGACCAGTCGCATTTGTATACTGATTACGTTCTCGGCCTGTATAAGGTGCTGGAGCGCATCCGGGCAAAATATCCCAAAGTGCCGTTAATGCTATGTTCGGGCGGCGGCGGCCGTGTTGACTATGGCGCGCTTAAATACTTTACCGAGTTTTGGCCAAGTGACAATACCGATCCATTGGAAAGGGTATTTATACAGTGGGAGTATTCTTATTTCTATCCGGCAATTACCAGTTCAAACCATGTTACTGACTGGGGAAAGCAGCCTATCAAATTCAGGACCGATGTAGCTATGATGGGCAAACTGGGTTTTGACATCGTAGTTAGCAAGCTTAACGAGCAGGATTTAAACTATGTTCATGAGGCGCTAAAGCATTATGATGCCCTTAAAGATGTGATATGGCATGGCGACCAGTATCGTTTGCAAAGCCCGTGGGATAATGACGTTGCATCAATTATGTATGTTGATGGTGCAAAATCAAAAGGTGTAGTATTTAATTACCTGGTAAATAACCGGTACGGTACAGGAACTAAAGTGCCAGTCCGTTTAAAAGGCCTCGATCCTCAGAAAAAATACCAGGTTAAAGAAATTAACCTGTACCCCGGCTCAAAATCATCATTGGATAATGACCTGGTCCTGAGCGGTAACTTTTTGATGACCGTTGGCATAAATCCCGATGTGAGAAGCGGCAGGTCAAGCGTGGTTTTGCAGCTGGATGAAGTGAAGTAATGATCACTGTAAGATAGCCCAACTAAAGAGGAGTTCGCTCAATTTCGATAGTGGAGATAAATGGAAAAATTATGTTATTGAATTTAATAAATGGCCAAGTCAAAAAAATAAAATAGGATTTTGGATAGCAGGCTTAACTATAACGTTGCACGATTGGAAGTGATATAAAATGGAATAAAAAGTCGTGCATTATATTGAAACTTTCTATATTTAGTTATCAATTAGCTCCCACATCATGCCGAAGACCAAACCAGATATAAGGTTCACTGCGCTTTTATTTTTATTGATGATGAATGCCGTGATCGCATTTGGCCAGGCAGAGAACTACCCATTGCCAGACAAAGTAGCCCGGGATTTTAAAGATCTATTGAACCGCCCGATGGTGGACCCGAAGCCCCGGTTCGGCAACGTAAGCATGGGTTCGATACAGGTAGATACCGGGAGTATCTATACCGAAGCCAACGAACGCATGCCGGTGCTTATTTATAAACCGGTAATAGCCGGGCAAACCAGGTTCCCGGTGGCGATATTCCTGCATGGCACCGGCGGCACTAAGGATCAGGGCGACATCAGGGCCATATTTATCAAACTGGCCAAATTGGGCATTATGGGTGTAGCTATTGACGCGCGTTACCATGGCCAGCGCATACCCGGCGGCGCTCACGGCAGTAAAGAATATACCGAGGCCGCTTACCAGGCCTTTAAAACCAACAACCAAACACACCATGCCTATCCTTTTTTGTATGATACCTCTTATGATCTGTGGCGATTGGTGGATTACCTGGTGACCCGCCCTGACGTTAAAGCCGACCGTATAGGTATGGGCGGCATATCCATGGGTGGGATGGAGACCTGGATGGCGGCATCGGTAGATGTAAGGATACACGCGGCGGTGCTGGGTATTGCTGTACAAAGCTTTAAATGGAGCCTGGAGAATAACAAATGGCAAGGCCGTGCCGGCACTATTGGCGACGCCCATAAAAAAGCCGCCCATGACCTGGGCGACAGCACCGTTAACCAGGCCAATGTAAAAGCCGTATGGGACAAGATACTGCCCGGCATAACCGGCGAGTTTGATTGCCCTTCAATGATACGGCTTTTCGCGCCGCGGCCTTTACTGATATTAAATAAGGACAAGGACCCTAACAACCCATACCCCGGTGCACAGATCGGTTTCGGTACGGTAACCGACGCCTACAAGGCCAGGAACGCCACCGACAAACTGGATATAGTTGTACAACCCAACCTGGGCCATGTTTTTAACGCGAAGGATGCTGATCTTACAATAGCGTTCTTTGCAAAATATTTGTTGGAATGACAGCACACTAAACGCAAAAATCAATATAACTTTAACCGCCGCAGAAAATGCTGGCACCATATCTTCAGCAATTAAACCAATTCCTAGCTGATGGAATGAATCAATATCAACAATAACAAACCGCTAAATCATCTTAAATATGCTTTAGCTTTTTAATCGCACAACACGTTTTATTAGGGTAAACTAATATAGTTACAAAAATTTTGCGTCTCATGTTAAATTATAAGCGTTACCAGGCTTTTAAAACTTGGCAGCTCTTTTTATATGGAAACTCAGGCCGTGGTATTGTATATTCAGTAATTACTTATAAATTTAATATACGCATTGATATTAAAAGATCGAATGATCCCGCATTGGCTTAAATGTCGCTGTCGAGTATGAAAAAGAAATCAGCCCAATTAGTTTTTATCATCCTTACCATGCTACATTTAGCATGTAAGGCGGCAGTGCCATTAACAGGTACCGCGGCAGCGAAACATTTAAAGGAGGGTTCAAAGCCGGTTCAAAAAAAGGACGGCTCAACGGTACGCTTACCTGCTGATACCACAACACCCGCCAAAAGTTCAGTAAACCGCGATACTACATTTTTAGTTTTATCAGACAGCCAGGTAGATAAGATACTGAAAGCGGTAAAATCAAACGATACTTTAAGCCCCGAAATAAAAACACTGCTGAGTGCCACTATCGGTGCCTTGCTTACCCTGCTTACTCAGGTATTGATAACATCAATGGGCCGGAAAAAGGAGCGGGATAAATCGCGGCTTAAATTGTTAGCCGAAGAAAGGAGGCTCGCGGTTTTGCTTGTTCAGTTCTATAAAGAACTTGCCTGGCTTAAAGTAAGCCGTTCGTTTTGGTTCAGGTATTATGTTTTGGATAATACGTTGAACAATGAGCATTATGCCCAGTTCCTGTTGTTTCGCGACAGGATCCCTGAATGTAACAGGAGGATAAATGAGGTAACAGCCGAATACTCCAAAACGGTTACCCATTTTATGTATCTCACTAAAAAGAATACGCATCTTATTGGTTTGTTAAAAAGCATGAGTACCCTAAAAGCATTGGAAAGCGAATCTTCGGACTTTGATTCAATAACCAATATAAACTTACTGCAGGACGAATCAGAAATTGAATCGGCCCGGCTAAAAGCGGAGTATATGAAAATTGGCGGTATCCTTGACCAAATTTACAGCGAAATGGAAAAGAGTATCCCCAAATAGCGGAGTCTGTTTATTAATACCGGTGTCTGCCTGGTTTTATCAATTATTTTTCAAGCGCCGGCTCATATTCGCCACGGCGGGCCGCGTTATTAATGCTGGCACGTTTGTACAGCAACTGCTGGGCAATGGCCACATTTTCATCTTTACCTTTCCAGTATTCCATTGCCGGTTGCTGAACGGCCCTTGCAAACGAAAATGTAAGCGCCCAGGGTAATTTGTTCTTGTATTTTACATGCATGGCATTTAAGTGGGCGCTCGCGTCCTGCGCCAACTGGCCGCCCGAAAGGAAGGCCACGCCAGGGAGAGCCGCGGGCACGCAGCGCAGCAGGCATTTAATAGTAGCGTCGGCCACCTGTTCGGCATCGGCCTGTGCGCTTGAACCCAGACCGGGTACTACCATGTTAGGTTTTAATATCATTCCCTCCAGGTAAACGCGCTGCTGTATAAGTACTTCAAATACAATATGTAAAACCCGTTGCGTTACCTCAAAGCAGCGCTCAATAGTATGGTCGCCGTCCATCAGCACCTCGGGTTCCACTATGGGAACAAGGCCGGCTTCCTGGCAAAGGGCGGCATAACGGGCCAGTGCATGAGCGTTGGCGTAAATATTACCATCGGTAGGGGTGTTGGCTGTAATAAGAATCACCGCGCGCCATTTGGCAAATTTTAAACCGGCCGCTGCATAGTTTTTCAATCGCTCCCGCAATCCGTCAAGACCTTCCGTTATTTTTTCACCCGGGAACGCAGGCATGTCTTTAGCTCCTTCATCCAGTTTAATACCCGGGATAATGCCTGCATTCACCAGCAGGTCAATAAACGGCGTTCCATCAGCTGTGGCCTGCTTTACGGTTTCGTCAAATAATATAGCTCCGCTTATGCACTCGCCAAGTTTAGGCGTTGTTACTATCAGTTCCCGGTATTTGCGGCGGTATTCTTCGGTTTGTGGTATGCCTGCTTCTGCAAAGCGTTTATTGCAGGTGGCTATGCTCTCGTCCATGGCTAAAAGGCCCTTATCGCCAGCCATCATTTTTTGAGCAATATTTGAAAGAGCTTGCTTGTCCATTTTGTTTAAGGTATGAATAGCAAACACTAAAAAACGCGGCTTTGTTTGTAATTATAGTAAATGATTCTCGTTGGTTTTTGATGGTTTTTTTGATGGTTTAAAGTTTTTTTAAAAAACGTTATAAAACGGATCAAAAAAGTGTTAAATATTAACTTGTCCTATCTGTTTCTCACACTTTTTTCGATGGTTTTTAGCCTTAACATAACGCTCATACTGGCTAATCAGGCTCAGGACCGGGCCGCGGTTTCCAAACTTTTTCAACCTTTTTTGAGATGAAAATACCTGTCGCCTGAAAGGGAGTTAGCGAGCGCTAAATAGCGATATGTAGTGGATTTGAGGGGGTAAAATTGTTCGATAATGATACACTTTAACGATTTTTTTGACGATAAAGAGCTTTATTAATTAAAATTTCCGTTAAAAACCGTCGGGAAACAACGATATTATAATCAATTGAGTATGATTTTAGTATTATTATTTTGTTAATAATAGGATGTTTTTATATGCTTTTGAATAAAAAAAAGATATTTTAATAGGGTTTTATCAAAAGATCGGTCGTTTTTTGATAAAACGATTTATCCAAGCCTTATATTATAAAAAATCCATGAATTTTTGATGAAAAAGTGGTAAAAATTATCGTTTTTGCCATATATTTTAATATAATCTACATTTATTTTAATATTTATAACATTTTTGACTTTATTTTAATGTTTTTTCATTTTTATTTGGTTGGTAATGCCAAAATTGTAAATTTGAGAATTAACTTTTAACTGATTCTTAACAATGAAAAAACTCTTACTCACAAGTTTGTGTCTTGTCGTGCTATTTATTAGCGGGGTATATGCACAAAACAAAACGGTTACCGGCACGGTAACAGCAAAAGACGACGGATTACCACTACCAGGTGTATCTGTACGAATCACAGGCACAACAATTGGTACACAAACAGGGGCAAATGGCCAGTTTGTGCTAAGTGTACCAGCCTCCGCCAAAACGCTGGTATTTAGTTTTATTGGCTACACCACCACTACTGTCCAAATTGGTGCTGGTCCGGTAAATGTTGCTTTAACGACTAATAATAATCAACTAACTGAAGTAATTATTACTGGTGCTTACGGTACCAGGCAGTCGTCACGTTCGGCTTCTTACGCGGCTCAGGTTGTAAAATCAGAAGCTTTAAACACCATCCGTCAGCCAAACATGAACAATGCGTTAGCTGGTAAGGTTGCAGGTATCCAGGTACGAAGCCAATCGGCAGCGGCTTTGGGACGCAACACAACCATCAGGTTGCGCGGGGCCACAGGTTTCGGAGGGGGTAATAACCCGCTGTACGTGGTTGACGGTACAATTTTGCCAAACTCCGACGATTTGAACACCGACGATATTGAAAGCTCAACTGTTTTACAAGGTCCGGCAGCTTCTGCCCAGTTTGGTTCGCAAGGTGCTTATGGCGCTATTGTTATTACCACTAAAAAAGGTAGAAAAGCCAAAGGGGTTGGCATTGAAGTGAATCTGGGTGCCAACTTTGATAAAGTTTATATTTTACCTAATTACCAAAATACCTATGGCGGTGGTGCGTCTGCCGACTTCATAAAATACACATGGAAAGAGGGAGATCCTGTAGGATGGAAAGCCTTAGATGGCAAATACTATCCTGACTATACCGATGATAGCAGCTGGGGACCTAAAATGGTTGGGCAGGAATATATTCCATGGTATGCCTGGGCTGCCGGAACTCCATACTCTTTTAAAACAGCCAAATGGAGCCCACAGCCTGATAATGCCAAAGATTTTTTTCAAACAGGTGTTTCTTTTAACAACAGCGTTGCATTTACCAAGGCTTCGGATGATTATAACATCAGGATGTCTTATGGCAACCAAAACACTAAAGGTATTTTGCCGGGTAGCAACCTTAATAAAAATACGTTCAGCTTAAATGCCAACTACGATCTGAACAAACATTTTACAGTTGGTGCAAGTGTTAACTTTATTGGCCAGCAAGTTAACGGACAAATAAATGATGCTTATGCGAGCTCAACAAGCGGGTCATTCAATTCATGGTTCCACCGCGACCTGGACATGGGTATCATGAAAGAATTAAAAGATCTTACCTCGCCTGATGGTACACTTGTAAGCTGGAACCACCAGAACCCAACTTCATATGACCCAGCAGATCCTGCTTCTTTTTATGGTGCTAACTACTGGTATAATCCATATAAATGGGCAGAATTGTGGACAAAAACGGAACAACGTGACCGTTTATACGGAAACATTTCATTAACCTATAAGCTTAACAACGATTTAAGCATCAGGGGCAGATATACTAAAAATGCAACCAATGGATGGTACGAGCAAAAAACAAGCTCACAGTTACAAGCCAGCGGTACCCAAACAGGTGTTAAGGGCGGCTACGATTCAGGAACCTCTTACGAAAATAGGGAGAATTACGAAACGCTGATCACTTATGATAAAAAAATAGCTGATTTTCATGTAAACGCTAATGTTGGTAGCGACTTTTATAACTCAACCTATAAAAACAATTACGCTCATACCAATAATGGTTTAAGTGTTGATGATCTTTATACCGTAAACAACTCTGTGGATGCCCCCACAATTACTAACACAAGGACTCAGGAGCAATACCGGGCATTATTTGGTAAAGCCTCCATTGGTTATAAAAACTGGTTGTTTGCTGATGTTACTTTGCGTAATGACTGGTTCTCTACGTTGTCAGCAGCCAAGGGGGCAAACTCAGTATTATCAAAGTCATTCGGAGGTGCATTTGTATTTAGCGAACTATTGCCTTCAGTCAAAAGTTGGTTGAGTTTTGGTAAAATCAGGGCTTCATATGGTGAAATTCCTTTGGCACTGGGTACCAACACAGAAAACTTTGGTGCTTACAGAAACAATACTACATATACTATTAATGCAAATAAATGGGATGGTAACCTGCTACAGGTAGGAAACGGTGTTTACATTGATCCTGCGCTTCACGGAACAACCACAAAACAAACAGAGTTTGGTTTGGATCTGGGATTTTTGAATGACAGGATTACTTTTGCCGGTACTTACTATCAGGGAGATGACAAAGGTATCCCGGTTCAATTATCTGTAAATGGAGCCAGCGGCGTTTCCAGTATCTTAACCAATATTGGATTGATCAAAAAAAGAGGTATAGAGCTAACCGCCGGTGGAACACCATTTAAAACACCAGATTTCACCTGGACTGTTAATACCAACTTTGCAAGGGTACTTGAAAATAAAGTTGTTGAAATCAGTAATAAATACGGGGTTGACCGCGTAACGGTTGCCGGTGTATGGGGCTCAGATATGCCTTATCTGATTCAGCAAAAAGGTAAAGAATGGGGGCAAATATATGGCAATGGCATTAAACGTAATGCAAATGGAATTCCTATCCTTACTTCAGATGGTGCATATATAAATGATCCAAACGTATACTTTGGTAGTGTATTGCCGAAGTTTACAGGTGGTTTACAAAATACGTTCACCATATTTAAAAATTTCCTGTTAAGTGCAAATATTGACTACCAGGTTGGCGGTAAATTTGTTTCCCTGTCAAACAGATGGGGTCAGTATAGCGGCCTTACTGCAAACACCGCGGCTCTTAATGATAAGGGCAAGAATGTACGTGACCCTGTTGCTGACGGCGGTGGCGTTAAAGTTACCGGTGTTGATGCTAATAATAGTCCTGTTACTTATTATGTTGAGGCTAAAGCATATTATCAGGGCTTAACAAACAATAAAACTTACGATCCCTACATTTATGATCTAACGTTTGTGAAACTGCGTGAGGTTGCTGTTGGTTATAATATCCCGGTTGCTAAACTTGGATTAAAATCTATTCAATCAGCAAGGTTTGAACTGACAGGCCGTAACTTATTCCTGTTATATGCCAAAACCAAAGATTTTGACCCATCTGAAATAACCGCATCTGAGGGTGAAACGGCTCAGTGGCCAGGCACCAGGGGCTTTGGTTTTAACCTTAAGGTAACATTCTAAGAATTACAAATCATAAGATTTAAGCAAAATGAAAAAGATATATATATATACATTAGCAAGCGCATTTATTTTATCAAGTGCGGGTTGCAGTAAGCTCAAGGACTTTGGCAATGTCAATAATGACCCGGGCAATACTACAAAACCAATTACGGCTGCCCTGTTAACCAATGTGCAGGCAGACCTTGCTGGTTTCGCTTCTACAAAGCAAGAGGCTATAAACGGTGGGCAGTACGCTCAATATTTTACAGAAACGCAATATTCAGGTACATCCTTATATAATTTGCCGCAAAACTCATTTGCCAATGACTATAGCACTAACACGAATGACAAGCAAAATAGTGGTAGTCTGAATAACCTGCAAATTATTATTAATCTAAATGAAAGTAAAAATACAACAGCTGTCGCCAAGATTTTGCAGCAATATCTTTACTGGGTAATTACAGATTCGTGGGGCGATGTTCCTTATAGTGAAGCTTTAAAAGGCAGTGCTGTTGTTACACCAAAGTATGATACCCAGGAAGATATTTATAAAGGTATAATTGCTACGCTGACGTCGGCTTCCGGTGAATTTGATTCTTCATCAACCTTGGCTGGCGATATAATTTATGGTGGCGATGTGGCTTCATGGAAAAGAATGGCCAATTCGCTTAAATTATTAGCTGCCATTCAATTATCAAACAGGGTACCTTCTGCCACAGGCTACGCGGCTACAGCTGTTAAGGAAGCGATAGCTGCCGGCGTTATTACTGATAACAGCCAGAATTTTGTTTTAAACTATCCGGGTGGTGTTTTCAAGAGTGCCTGGTGGAGTCTTTATAACGGTAGAAAGGATTTTGCAGAAGCAAAAACGTTAACAGATGTAACGGCAGCAACAAATGATCCAAGGCAGGCCGCATTTGGCGGGGCAAGTGAGCAACCCGGTAACATAGCTACATCAAATATAGGTGTTCCGTATGGTTTAGTGCGCTTAAGTGTATTGGATTTTACGGATAAAAACCCTACCTGGGCCCGCGTATTACGTGGTGACCTGCGTACCGAAAGCGGTTCTGTCATGCTGATCAGTGCTGCAGAAGTTTGGCTGGCCCGTGCAGAGGCTGCTAACCTGGGTTGGATTCCTGAATCCATTGTTACCGATTATAATACAGGAATAACCGCTTCATTTGCCCAGTGGGGTGCCGGAACTCCTTCAGCAGCATATTTGGCACAATTTCCGGTAACCAATACTCCTAATGCCGATATTACCGGTACTCAAGTGAAAAATATTTCTACTCAAAGGTGGATATCCAGTTACCCTGATGGCCATGCTGCCTGGGCTATCTGGAGAAAAACAGGTTGGCCTAAGCTTACTCCTGCTCCCGATGCAACAAACGCCTCCAAACAAATTGTACGCAGGTTTACATATGCTACATCTGAATACAATACAAACGGAACCAATGTTAAGGCAGCTGTCGCCAGAATAGCCGGTGGTGATACACAGGATGCGCATGTATGGTGGGATACAAGAACAACTAATTAATTTTAAAAATTAAAAAGACATGAAAAAGAATATATTTTTTAAATATTTGTTTCTGGCCTGTGCGTCTGCTCTCGTTTTGGCAGGGTGCAGAAAAGAACCAGCTGCTGATAAAGCAGCAAGTGATACTCAAGCGGGCACATCATATATCGGTTTTCCGGGAGGGCTTAATCAACCTTTATTTTTTGATCCTTTTACGAGTATTAAAACGGTGGACGTGTTTGCTCTTAAAAAAGATGCGGGAACCTCAGCTGATCTCCAAAAAAACAGCACGGTAATTTTAACATCCATTCCAGCCGCAATTACAGCTTACAATGATGCAAATGACACTGAGTTTGAGTTGCTGCCTGCGTCTTTATATACCATAGGCGGGTCTGGTGTATCAGCAAACGCTAATGGTAATTTAACTTTCAGTTTTACTAATGGCGAGTTTCAGAAATTTTTTACCATTAAGCTTAATGGCAGCAAATGGGATTTAACAAAGAAATATGCCGTTGCATATAAAATAACAAATGCTGATGGTTTAACTGTACATGCAGCAAGCAAAGACACCTTACTTGCATTTTTTAGTGTTAAAAACAAGTATGACGGTGAATACCATTCGACAGGTGTATTCCATCATCCGGTTAATGGTGACCGTACTATTGATCGTGATAAAACATTAACTACGGCTGGGCCAACCTCGGTTACTACAGAAATTGGTGACATTGGCGGTTCAATGACGCTTACTATAAATGAAGCCACTAATGATGTAACTGTAAGTGGAAATGTAAGTGCAACGCAGCCTTTAATACCGGTTGCGGGATTAACAAATACGTATGATCCTGCAACTAAAACTTTTCATTTAAATTATCAGTATCAGGGCAGTGGTGGTAATCGGGTGGTTCAAGAGGATATTGCCCATCAATAAATGTATCACCACAAACTTTGATTTGTATCGTTCTTTATAAATAATTTCAGTTAATACTGTTAGGTCGTGCACACAAATTGCACGGCCTTTTTATTTTTATGTATATTTTTCCATTACTCAACTGATCTTTTCGATGAGTACCCTCTGGCGGGCAATCCGCTTGTTTATGTATCCTCCGCATTGGGTTTTTCTATAAAATTGCTTAAAGATTACCCAAACCAGATTAAAAACGGGTAAATTTAATTTTAGTTTTCAAAAGCCCGATTTAGGTTTCAAACTTATTTATCCGGAACCGGTTCTTTGAATAACAAATTCGCCTTAACCTATCATAGCACTAAGTTTTTGATCAATAATTGTTAATTATGGATAACAATCCTATCATCGATAAATTGGCCAGCCAGGAGTATGAGTTTGGTTTTGTAACCGATATTGCCATGGATATTGCTGCCGCAGGGCTCAATGAGGATACAATAAGGCTGATATCTGCAAAAAAGGACGAACCACAATGGCTGTTGGACTGGCGTATGAAAGGTCTGGAGGCTTTCAGGAAACAGGAGATGCCGCACTGGCAAAACTTTAAAATGCCCGAAATCGACTTTCAGAAAATATCTTATTATGCAGCACCCAAGCAACAGGCAAAATACAGCAGCTTGGAAGAAGCAGATCCGGAGCTTCTGAGAACCTTTGAAAAACTGGGCATACCGGTTTCCGAGCAAAAATTACTGGCAGGCGTTGCCGTCGATATGGTTTTTGACAGCGTATCAGTAGCAACTACCTATAAAGAAAAGTTGAACGAGCTGGGCATTATTTTCTGTTCTATCAGCGAAGCGGTGCAAAAACATCCCGAACTGGTTCAAAAATACCTGGGTACAGTGGTACCTCATTCTGATAATGTTTTTGCCGCTTTGAATACGGCTGTATTTTCTGACGGTTCGTTTGCTTATATTCCTAAAGGTGTGCGTTGCCCTATGGAACTGTCTACTTATTTCAGGATCAACGCCGAAAATACCGGGCAGTTTGAACGCACTTTGATAATTGCCGATGAAGGCAGTTATGTAAGTTACCTGGAAGGCTGCACCGCGCCTATGCGCGACGAGAACCAGCTTCATGCTGCTGTGGTAGAGCTTATCGCTTTAAAAGATGCCGAGATCAAATATTCTACGGTACAAAATTGGTACCCGGGCGATAAAGAAGGGAAAGGCGGCATTTATAATTTTGTGACCAAAAGAGGAGCATGCCGTGGCGACCATGCAAAAATATCATGGACACAGGTAGAAACCGGCTCAGCCATAACCTGGAAATATCCGAGTGTATTGTTACAGGGAAATTACTCAACCGGCGAATTTTATTCGGTAGCGGTAACCAATAACCATCAGATTGCAGACACCGGTACCAAGATGATCCACATAGGTGCCAACACCAAAAGCCGGATCATTTCAAAAGGTATTTCTGCCGGGCAAGGTCAAAATAATTATCGGGGATTGGTAGCAATGGGCAGTAAGGCAGATCACGCGCGCAATTTCACGCAATGTGATTCTTTATTGATCGGTAATAATTGCGGGGCGCATACATTTCCTTATATCGATTCCAGAAACAATACAGCTACAATTGAACATGAAGCTACAACATCCAAGATTGGCGAAGATCAGGTTTTTTACCTCAATCAGCGAGGAATTGATACCGAGCAGGCCATCGCTTTGATCATTAATGGCTATGCCAAAGAAGTATTGAACCAACTACCTATGGAGTTTGCGGTAGAGGCTCAGAAATTATTATCTCTTACACTTGAAGGCAGCGTAGGATAAAAAAATAAATTATTCTTAGCGAGCAATAGAACTATAGCATATGTTAATAATAAAAAACCTGCACGCAGGTATTGAAGATAAAAAAATATTAAAAGGAATTAACCTCCAGGTAAATGCCGGGGAGGTGCATGCAATTATGGGGCCTAATGGTTCGGGTAAAAGTTCCCTGGCATCGGTACTTGCCGGTCGTGAAAGTTATAAGGTAACTGAAGGCGAGGTGTGGCTTGATGGTAAAGACCTGTTGGTCATGTCGCCGGAGGATCGCGCACGCGAGGGCTTGTTTATGGCCTTTCAATATCCCGTAGAAATACCCGGTGTTTCCAACATTAATTTTTTAAAAACGGCATTAAGTGAGCTCCGGAAATACCGGAACCAGCCCGAATTATCTGCTAAAGAATTCCTGAATTTAACGAAGGAAAAACAGCAGCTGGTAGAATTTGAGGCCAAGCTGGCTAATCGTTCACTGAACGAGGGGTTTTCGGGAGGGGAAAAAAAGCGGAACGAAATTTTTCAACTCGCCATGCTGGATCCCAAATTAGCACTTTTGGATGAAACCGACTCCGGTTTGGATATTGATGCACTGCGTGTTGTAGCTGGTGGAATCAATAAACTGCGTTCGGAAAATAATGCCTTTGTGCTGATCACCCATTACCAGCGCTTGCTGGAATATATTGTTCCTGATCATGTGCATGTGTTATATGATGGGCGTATTGTGCGTTCGGGGAATAAAGACCTGGCGCTTGAGTTGGAAGAGAAAGGATATGACTGGCTTAAACGGGAATATCAGTTTAGCGAACCATTGGATTAATCAGATTAATCATGATCTATCAGGAAACCACATCGTTATATGATCGGCTGGTTGAAGAGTTTGAAGCACAGCTTGCGAATGATATCGTTCAATCAGAAAATTTAATACAGCTAAAAACGGAAGCGTTTAAGCGTTTCAAAGAAAAAGGCTTCCCAACTGTAAAGGAGGAGGATTGGCGCTTTACCAGCCTTGTTCCTTTTTTAAAGGAAGATTATAACCTTCAAGCTGCCTCTGTCAATAATAAACAGGTACTTCAGCAACTGATAGCTAAGGCTGCTATCCCTGCTCTTGATACCTATCTTTTAGTTACCGTAAATGGCCGGGTTCATCTCGGTCTATCAAATCTGCCCGATGAAGGTATGGTCAATGTTGATTCCATACACGATATTAGCGATACCCCCGATTTTAAAAGGCATTTAAAAAACAGCAACAATCTTAATAACCCATTGATAGCGTTAAATACGGCGTTTTTTAACGACGGCCTTTATCTGGAGGTTAAAAAGAACGTAATACTGGACAAGCCGGTGCATTTGCTGCATTTGTATACTGCTGAAATCAATACTTTTTTTCAACCCAGGCAAATGATCGTTATTAACGAGGGCGCAAAAGCCGTTGTGCTGGAAACGTCGGTCGTAAATAAAACAGACGCAGTTGTATTGGTGAATAACTTTACCGAGACAGAGGTGGGCCGTAACGCGCAACTGGTGCATTATGAGATCCAGAACCCTGATCATGGGGAACGCTGGTTACACCACTATGAAGTAACGCAACAGCGCGACAGCCGTTATGATCATTTTTCATTTAGCTTGCCCGGGGCTGATCTGTTACGCAACAACCTGAACACAACACTGAATGGGACAGGTTCTGAAACTCATTTATATGGCTTATACCTGGTAGCCGGGCAGC
Organism: Mucilaginibacter pocheonensis; assembly: GCF_031456535.1. Lineage (NCBI taxonomy): Bacteria > Pseudomonadati > Bacteroidota > Sphingobacteriia > Sphingobacteriales > Sphingobacteriaceae > Mucilaginibacter > Mucilaginibacter pocheonensis. The sequence goes on along the minus strand of NZ_JAVDUU010000004.1, from coordinate 505,979 downwards.
AGTTAACGGATAACCATACCTCTATAAGGCATAAGTATCCAGCCTGTCGCAGTAACGAAATTTACAAGGGTGTATTGATGGGTAAGGCCCGGGGAGTATTTAACGGTAAAGTTTTTGTAGAACAGGAAGCGCAAAAAACCAATGCTTTTCAGCAAAATAATAACTTGCTTTTAAGCAGCGATGCGCAGATACATGCCAAACCGCAACTGGAAATATTTGCTGATGATGTAAAATGCAGCCATGGCTGCACGGTTGGGCAATTTAATCCCGAATCTTTATTCTACCTCCGTTCAAGGGGTATTGGAGAAAACGAGGCAAAAAAATTATTGGTAGAGGCCTTTTTATTTGAGGTTACCGAAAAAATAAGTGACGGGGCCATTAAGGCCTATGTACAGGAACTGGTTTACAATAAAATGGAAAATGCTTTGCATTTATTAATTGAAACCTGATATGACCGCAACATTAGATATTGACAAAATAAGAAAGGACTTTCCTTTACTGGAAACAAATGTTTACGGCAGGGGATTGGTTTACCTTGACAATGCCGCGACAACGCAGAAACCTTTGGCTGTTTTAAATGCAATCAATAGCTATTACCGGGAGTATAACAGCAATGTACATCGGGGTGTGCACTTACTGAGTCAACAGGCAACTTCGGCATATGAGGCGGCAAGAGTTAAGGTGGCACAGTTCATTAATGCTGCCCACAGTCATGAAATCGTTTTTACCAAAGGCACTACCGAAGGTATTAATCTTGTTGCCTCAGGCTTTGGAAAAGAATATCTGCAGCCGGGTGATCATATCCTGATCTCGGCTATGGAGCATCATTCTAATATCGTTCCCTGGCAAATGATAGCCGAAGAAAATGCGGCAGCGCTCAAAGTTATCCCTATGGATGACAATGGTGTTTTGCAGTTGGATGCTTTGCCTGCCCTGTTAACCAAAAATGTAAAGCTTGTTGCTGTAAATTACGTTTCAAATTCGCTGGGTACTATTAACCCGGTAAAAGAGATCATCAGGCAGGCGCATTTAAAAGGTATCCCGGTGTTGATTGATGCAGCGCAGGCGGTAGCGCACCTGCCGGTAGACGTACAAGAACTGGATGCTGATTTTATGGCTTTTTCAGGCCATAAACTTTATGGGCCTACAGGTATTGGCATATTGTACGGGAAATCAAACTGGCTTAATAAGTTGCCACCTTACCAGGGAGGGGGAGATATGATAAAAACGGTGACCTTTGAAAAAACCACTTATAACGATCCTCCTTTTAAATTTGAAGCGGGTACGCCTGATATCTCCGGCGCTATTGGGCTGGCGGCCGCGTTGGATTACTTAAATGAACTGGGCCTCGAACAGATCAGGGAAACGGAACATGATTTAATGCAATATGCACTGAAAATGCTGGCCACCATTGATGGCTTGCGGTTTATTGGGCAGGCGCCTGAGCGCGCCGGTGCTATCTCTTTTTTGATAGATGGTTTGCACCCGTTTGATGTGGGTGAATTACTGGATAAGCAGGGTATAGCCGTGCGTACCGGGCATCATTGCACACAACCGGTTATGGATTTTTTTGGTATCCCGGGTACTGTCAGGGCCTCGTTCGCTTTTTACAATACGAAACAGGAAGTTGACTTACTGATAGCGGGTATCAGAAAAGCAATAACCTTATTAAAATAACAATCAAAATGACCATCAAAGAGCAACAGGACGAGTTGGTAGAGGAATTTGAGCTATTTCCCGATTGGATGGAAAAGTATGAACAGATCATTCAAATAGGAAAAGAACTGCCGTTGATTGATGAAAGATATAAAACGGATGAGAACCTGATTAAAGGCTGCCAGTCAAAAGTATGGCTTCATTCTTTCATGAAAGACGGTAAAGTTTGGTTTACGGCTGATAGCGACGCCATTATTACCCGCGGACTGATCAGTATGATGATCAAAGTACTATCAGGGCACAGCCCAAAAGAGATTGCCGAAGCTGATCTGTATTTTATTGATGCAATAGGTTTGAGTAGTCATTTATCGCCTACCCGGTCAAACGGTTTGCTGGCTATGGTAAGGCAAATGAAACAGTATGCCTTTGCTTTTCATTTACAGGAAATAAAAACCAATCAGCATGAAGAATGAACCTTTGCGTAGAGAGCAGATTGAAGACGCGTTGCGTACCGTGTTTGATCCGGAGATACCCGTTAATATTTTTGACCTGGGCCTAGTGTATCAGATCAATATAAATGAAGATCAGGACGTGCAGGTTTATATGACCCTTACCGCTCCGGCCTGTCCCGCCGCAGGGCAAATACTGCAGGATGCGGAAGATAGGATAAAAGCAGTGCCAGGCGTTAATCGGGCAGAGGTACGGCTAACCTTTGATCCCCCCTGGGACAGGAGTATGATGAGCGATGAAGCCCGGCTTGAATTGGGTTTGTTGTAAGAGTGGCTGTATTCATTATCTTAAGAAAACCCCCGAAAGCAAGCGATAAGTAACACTCGCCCATAAGCCTTGCCATATAAATATAGCGCTCTCAATAGCTAAAATCAATAAAAAACAGCCGTGTCCTTTTTCTGAGGATACTGGAAATCCATACCGTCTTTTTCTTAAGGCTGACCCAAAAATGTGTAGTTAATGTGTAGTAAACCGTGAAGGTAATATGCTGGCTGCTGTTCAAAAACTATATATATTTAACATATTGAATTGTGTTATTGTTAACGGTATAGTTGAGTAATTGCGATTTATGCATTAAAACGGATGTTTTATTGAAAATGGAATTGCTCGAAATCATAAACTTCATTCATGCTTTTTAATTCATTAAACTTTGCATTTTTTTTACCGGTAATATTTATATTATATTGGTTAGTAAACAAACAGAGCCTTAGGGTACAAAACATTCTCCTTTTAATTGCCAGCTATTATTTTTATTCATGCTGGGACTACCGGTTTCTTTTTCTTCTTGTTTTTTCAACATTGCTTGATTACTTCACCGGGATAAAAATGTCGGAAGCAAAAAGTATCAAAAGCAAGAAAGGCTGGTTTTGGTTAAGCGTGATTGTTAATCTGGGGTTTTTAGGCGTATTTAAATATTACAATTTCTTTGCGCAATCATTTGTTGATATGTTTGGTCACTTTGGCGTGCACATGCAGCTTTCAACAATTAATGTGATTTTACCTGTTGGTATTTCTTTTTACACCTTTCACGGCTTGTCATATGTAATTGATATATATAAAGACCGCATTAAACCCGAAAGGAATTTTATTGATTATTCACTGTTTGTGAGCTTTTTTCCGCTTTTGGTGGCGGGGCCAATTGAACGGGCAACCCACTTGTTGCCGCAGATAAAGAAAAAGAGGCATTTTGATTATGTTAAAGCGATTGACGGTTTAAGACAAATTTTATGGGGCCTGTTTAAAAAAGTTGTAATTGCTGATAATTGCGCGGAATATGCCAACCTTATATTTAACCATTCTTCAAATTACTCCGGAAGCTCATTAGTTTTGGGAGCCTTATTATTTACGTTCCAAATTTACTGTGATTTTTCGGGCTACTCAGATATAGCCATTGGTACTGCCCGGCTACTGGGCATCGAGTTGCTAAGAAATTTTGCCTTTCCCTATTTTTCAAGGGATATAGCCGAGTTTTGGAGGCGCTGGCACATCTCATTATCAAGCTGGTTTAAAGATTACCTGTACATACCGTTGGGTGGCAGCAAAGGTGGCTTATGGATGAGGGTTAGAAACACATTTATCATATTTCTTGTGAGCGGATTTTGGCACGGCGCCAACTGGACCTTTATTATATGGGGCGGGTTAAATGCACTCTTTATAATGCCATCCATCATTTTTAAAACCAACAGGAGCAACCTTGATATTGTTGCAAAGGGAAGGCTCTTGCCGTCAGCAAGGGAGCTTTTTGATATTGTATTGACTTTCTCTTTAACGGTATTGGCATGGATATTTTTCCGCTCGGCAAGTGTAGGGCAGGCTTTTCAAATTATAGGCAGTATATTTACAAAAGACTTATTTAAGGCCCCTCAAGCCTCACCCAGACCTGTTATTCTTGCAATCATCATTTTATTCATGATCATTGAATGGATTGGAAGAGAAGGAAAATATGCTATTGAAAACATCGGTATGAAATGGACACCTGTTTTAAGGTGGAGCTTTTATTCGTTTATAATAGTTTGTATAGGTATGTATATGGAAACAACCGGTTCTGATTTTATTTATTTTCAATTTTAAGTTATGAAGCGATTTGCATTAAGACTATGCCTGTTTATAGTATTTGCCAGTGTTTTTTATACCATAACGATATTAATATTTGGGATATTCATGCCGGCCTCACTTGCCAAAAATTTCGATGATTTTGGCGGATTGGGTTTTACCCGCAGGCGGATGAATGACGCGGCCAAAATAAAAGGAGTTGATGTAATAATTGTGGGGTCGTCACACGCTTACAGGGGCTATGATCCAAGAATATTCAAAAAAGAAGGTTTGTCGATCTTTAACCTGGGCTCAAGCTCTCAGTCGCCTCTGCAGACAAAGTACCTGGTTGACAAATACGTTAAGAACTTAAAGCCCAAATTTGTTATCATTGATATATACCCTATTTTATTCGGTGTTGATGGCTTGGAATCGCAGATAGATTTAATATCCAGCGGGTTAATGGACAAGGATATCGTAAAAATGTCATTCGAAATGAATAACATCCGGCTTTACAACAGCTTGATATTTGGAGCGTTCAACAACACTTTTCATTTAAAAAAACAAAAGAAAACAGAAATCAAAGGAGATACTTATATTCCAGGGGGGTATGTGCAATCATATGAAAGGTTTAAATTTAAGAAAGTAAGATTTACACAAAAAATTAATATATCTGCTTTGCAATTGGGGGCGTTTAAGAAAACCCTGGCCGAGCTAAAGTCCCAAAACATTAAATATATCATAGTACAGGCGCCGTTTTCAAAGGCTAACTATAATTCTTATACAAATAATGATGAAATTGACAAGATGTTTGCAGGTTTAGGCGAGTATTATAACTTTAACAAGGTGTTGAACTTACCCGACAGTATGTATTATGACGATAGCCATTTAAATCAGTTTGGCGTTAATGTTTACAACGCGAAACTGATAGATACACTTAAAAAAAGTGGTGTACTTAATAACGTTGCGCGCCTTAAACCCGCAGGCAATATGAAAAACTTCCAGGCTTCCAATAATAAATAGTGTTGTAATTGTAGATGAAAATAAAAAGCCCGAAACAGTATTAACTTGCTGTTTCGGGTTTTCTTTTAACTAATTGTTGTTTAATTTTTGCTGTTTAATTTTGTAATATCCGGCTGCTCTCTGAGTGCTGCTGTTTGTTACAATATGAAAAATCCTTGTGGTTTATTTCCTTTTCGGGCAGTGATTTAAAATAATCAAGAGTGATCTTTAGTCCCTCGCTTCTGGAAACTTTTGGCTCCCATCCTAAAATAGATTTGGCTTTGGTAATATCTGGGCGGCGTTGTTTAGGGTCATCAACCGGCAGCGGCAGGCTGATGAGTTTTTGGTTGGTGCCGGTAAGTTTAATGATCTCTTCGCCAAACTGCCTGATGGTGATCTCATCGGGGTTGCCAATGTTCACGGGTTGAGCATAATCACTGTGCAGCAGGCGGTAAATGCCTTCCACCAGGTCGTCCACATAACAAAAAGAGCGGGTTTGTGAACCATCGCCAAACATGGTCAATGGCTCGCCCCTCAAGGCCTGGCCAATAAAAGCGGGGAGTACGCGTCCGTCATTTAGCCGCATGCGCGGTCCATAGGTATTAAAGATCCGAACAATACGGGTTTCCAGCCCGTGAAAGGTATGATAAGCCATGGTGATGGCTTCCTGAAAGCGTTTGGCCTCGTCATAAACGCCGCGTGGCCCCACCGGGTTCACATTGCCCCAGTACTCTTCGGGTTGCGGGTTAACGTTCGGGTCGCCGTAAACTTCGGAGGTGGAGGCGATGAGCATCCGGGCTCCTTTGGAAAGGGCAAGGCCCAACAGGTTATGCGTGCCCAGTGAACCCACCTTTAAGGTTTGTATAGGAATTTTTAAATAATCAATAGGGCTTGCCGGCGAAGCAAAGTGCAGGATATAATGAAGCTGCCCCGGTACATGCACAAAAGTGGATACATCATGGTTGTAAAACTCAAAGTTCTCCAGCTTAAACAGGTGATCAATATTACGCAGATCGCCGGTGATCAGGTTATCCATGCCAATTACATAGTAACCTTCTTTGATGAACCTGTCGCATAAATGCGACCCCAGGAAGCCTGCTGCTCCGGTTATTAATATCCGCTTACGGTTTGCCATTTTTAAATTATTAGGGGTTTAAGTAATAAATTTTAATTAATTGGGAAAAGTTCTGCTGCTGGTTATGCTTCTTGTACTTTTTAAGTCAAGCTCATGCTTTTTCTTATGAACCGCACTGATCTTATCTCCAAAAAAGAGCACGGAGAATACTTTATTTGAACCACACAATAACCTGAGCAATACCGGAAAGCTTATCCCCGCGGTTAGTCCTATCAATATCTGAAGCGGAATATTATGTACCGATAATTTGGCTAATAGTACCCTTGCTGTTACGGCTCCAAAGATATGGAACAGGTAAATGCCGTAAGAAAAATCGCCAAGCCAAATTAGTTTTTTGTTTTGATAACCCAAACTTATCATTAATATGCAAGCGGTTGAGCCAACGCAAAATGTTAAAAGATTAGCAATTCTAACATCTGTATCCACATCAAACAAATACAGCTGATAACTTATTGAAATAACAAATATTAACCCTGCCATTTTAACCAAATTCTTTTTAAATATGGCCTCGTAAAATCTTTTAAGCGATAGGCCCAGGATAAAGAATGTTAGCAAAAAGGGCACTCTGTTTAAGCTAAAGTAATTGAATTTGTAAGGCAATGCTATAAAGATCAGCGCCGCGATTAGCAGGCATATTATTGCAGATTTTAATGTATCAAGTGCTTTGAAGTTTTCGAGCACGGTAATGATCAGGAATACGATCATCATGCCCTGTAAAAACCAAAAGTGCGCATACGGATACACATAAATGCGCCAGATATCATTCAGGTCGTTTTTGGAATTGGTTCCGGGGGTAATGTATTGCAACAGATAAAAAAGCGTTGCCACAACAACTAAAGGGATCAATAAGCGATTGATCTTTCCTACTATAAACTTGGAATTGGATGTAAACCGGGAAACGGGCTTATACGCGTAAACAAAGCCAGAGATGACGGTGAATAATGGCATTCGGATATACTGAAAAGCATAGTAGGAGAACCTCCAAACGGAATCATCAGCCACCTTTAATCCATTATCTGATGCGGAACCTATAACATGACCCAATACCATTAAAATTATAGCAAGGCCTCTGAGCGTTTCTATGCTTAGATTTTTATTAGTCTGGCTTATTTTCATAGTAAAAATATTTTGACACAGAATATCCGGTCACGATAGTTTAAAAAACGGAACAAATTATTAAAAATCGGGAGGAACACATTATCAAATACCTGTTTTGATACTTAATTGTGTACAAGTGAGAAATGTAAGAAGCAGGATATTGAGGCCCAGAGGTGAGCTAATCTATTTATCAGTTAGGTAAATTAATAAATAAATTAAAAAGGCCGAAACCTGGAGAGAGAATAAACTGAACAGGTAATAGTGCCTGTTATGTAAACAGAACTCATTATATAAAGCAGATTAAGCCTGCTTTATATAATGAGTTAAATTGAATTTTATAATGTAAGATTTTTTGAAACAAGTTTTTTTGCCCAGGAAGTATAAGGATCGGTCCATTTTACAATGCCGTAGTTACCTTCTAACATGCTTTTGTCAGGCTCATTGAAAAGCTCATAAATAATGGCAACTTTTACTTTAGGGTTATTTTTGCATTTAGTAATGAAATTTGATATAAATGCATTTTGATCTATTTCGTGAGTGCTTACATCTTTATATCTTAAATTGAATTCAGTAAACCAAATTGGCTTATCAGGAAATAAAGAGCTTAGCTTTTTAGTAATATCCGGAATATAGTAAGGGGCTTTAGGGGCAATCGCTTCCATTTCAGAATACCAGTGATACGCTACCACATCAAAATTAACGCCATACCAATCTAACATTCTGATAAATCCATAATGTAACCAGCCTGCAGATACCATTGTTTTTGCATCAGGGTCTTTTGATTTTATGCCCTCGTCCATTCCTTTTAAATAGGCGGCAACTACATTAAACTTAGTTCGGTCATAATCGGCCTGGCTTTGGCCTGTTGTTTTAGGCAATAGCAATTTAAGTTCAAGATCATTACCAAGATCGTAATAAGTAAAGTACTGTCCGTACTTGGCTGCAAAGTTACTTCCCAAAGTTCTTCCTGCCTTGTAAGAGGCCGACTGACTTGCCGTTAGGTCAAGTGTACGGGTGTACAACATAGGTAACAGTCTTACATTACCGGCTTGCGCGGCCAACCTTAATGGCTCAAATAAGTAGGGTACGCTTATAGTACCATCAGACAGCGTTTGAAAACCTACCCTGTACCATTTCATTCCCATACCTTTGATTAACTGAATTTGTGTAGTAGCCGGGGTTTTAACATAAGGAGCATCGCCCATTGGGTGGCCAACTACGCCTAATTGTAAAGTAGAACCAGCAATCGAAATTTTAGCTGTGCTTGATACAGCAGCTAAAGCTTGTACTTCTGGGGAGGTTTCTGGAATTGTTGTTGCTACGGGTTCTACGCTTTCTTTTCGTGAGCAGGATGCTAAAATTAGACAGGCAAGGCCCGTCAAGCTTGCCATTTTAAGTTGATTTTTTTTTAACATAAGCGGGTTATTTTAATTAATAGTATCAGCTAAACGTTAATTTCGTTAAAAATGTTGCATTAAATGTCATAATAATTAATAATTTAATAAAAATACTTTTCATTGAAACATTTTTTAGTTGTACTATAACACCCGGTTTCCTTTCTTTTTCAGGACTTTACGAAATGCTTAGTGTATTGAGTTTGTTACAAAAAAAATCAAGAAAATTTTTTATAAAGAAGGGGTAATCTTTACTATAAGGCAACAGGAGTTGACCGGAAGAAAGAAAAAATTGATTAAAGAAATTGATATTTAACTATTAGTTAATCAATTAAACACGAGAAAGCGAAGAAATTTAACTGAGATAATGATGGAACCGAGTTCTGAATTGCCATTGTGGGAATTGGCAGCTTATGCCAGGCAAAATCGTGTTCCGAACTTTCGGATAACCAAGCTATTTTGGCGATTCTAAAGTGGATGCAAATGCAGTGTAATCAGAAACCGACGTTTCGTCTGTTTTCTGCAAAAGCATTTCATTATATTTTTCCAATAGCAATAGGTATTTGTTTTTCCAACATTCTTGTTCGGTATAGTCAAAATTTGAACCATACCGCAGCGGTAGTTCTGGTACCTGATAAATAACTTTAAAATCGTCTGATTCAAAAAGTTCAGGAAACTCCTGGGTGAAATCATGCCTGATGATACAACCGATGCGGAATATAACATCCCTTTTTAGTTGTTTTTGATTGAACCAATTATAAATGGATCTTCTGTTTACATTCATGCACCGCCCCAGATCGCTGATACAGTAGCCATTTTTTCTGACTCTGTATTCGACAATTTGACCATAATGTTTATCCATAATCTACTTAGTAAAATGATTTTCAAATAATAAATTTCAGTTTGAAGCTTTATATCAAGACAGATCGGCAAGTATTCAATTATAAAATTAGCACTATAAACTAATTTTTATGCAAGTATAAATACGTAAAAAATTAGGGATAATTACGTAATGTTCAACTTCTAATCAAAAAGCTTTAACAATATACATATATTATTGCAGTTTGTTTTAGAAAATATTAAAAAAATTAAAATTGTTATAATAAAATGGACGGAATTAGGAAGAATGCAGTACTACCATGCCGCTATTGTAGTGATTGTTCATATTAAATTAACCTCCTGTAAATATTGGAGTGGGTTACAGGAACATATGTTTAAAACTAATTGATGTTTTGTACAATTGATTCTATAACTTCTTTGGTTAATGGCTTAATCAGATATGATTTTACGAAAGGGTAGTTGTCAGATCGCTTAATGTCACGGGGATCTATAGAGGAAGTTATTATATATACACGAATAGCTTTCCGTAATTCAGGATAAAGCGATTTTAACCTGTCTAAAAAATGCCAGCCACTTAATTTTGGCATATCAAGGTCAATAAAGATGAGTTCAGGCAAGCTGTTTTTTTTGGATTTATTTACTTCTAAAAATTTAAGGATATTCTTTCCATCAGAGCTATATAAGGTATCCTCAAATACTTTATACTTCATTAACATTTTTTTGATAATGAATAGCTCAATCTGGTTGTCATCCAATACAATTAGTCTACTCACATTTTAATAATTTATAGTTTGATTGAGAGATGGAATGAACACCCTTTTAATGGTTAATTCATTCTTTTATTTGATCTATTGTAAACCCATACCATAATATTTGCTAAAAACAATATTATAATCAATACTTCTATATTGTTTTGACTAAACATTTAGCTTATGGGTTTTAATTTGAAACAAATAATCTTCACTCAAATCTATCGTTTAAAACATTCATTTCTAATAAACAGACTACCCGTTATCAGCACAATTTAGTTCACACAATTTCACGTAACTGAGCATAATTGACCGGGAATTCCATCAAAAATAGTCTAAGAAAGTAGCGGGGTTCTACTGTGTAAAAAATGAGCACATGTCTATTTATTTAGCGCCTTATTGTGATAGATTTTAGCTCATTTCTCAAACCTATACACTTTTTCACATTATGTTATACACTTTCCCTTAAACCGAATTTCTACTATATGGATGCTTTACTTTTACTTTATTAAATGATATGATTATGAAAAATTTTAACAAAAAATTGAGCTGGATTGAACCAGCGTGTATGAGTATGGCACCCTTTTTATCAATGTTGAATAAAGGAAAAAGGGCGGGGGTGATTTTATCAATGTTAATCCTGGTGTTTACATCTGGCTGTAAAAAAATGAAAGATGAGGCTCCCACTGAAAGCTACTACGGTTACGGCAAACTAATCGTTGACTGCGAAAGCAAGTGTCATATCTCATTTGGTACAGCCGATAAAATGAACGTTTATGACATTGACTCAAACAAAGCAACCTATTATTTCAGGTATCAAACAAAATATAACCTTGATATAACTATAACCCCTACAGATAAGGATCAAAGGGTGGGTATGAGTGTATACAGCAGGGAAGAAAAACAGATATTTGAGAATTCGGCTTTAAGAAAAGTTAATGTAGCATGGGAATCTAAAATATTGGTCCCTTAAGTTAGTTTCATAGCCTCAGATAAAATAAGGATTAACTTGATCCCATTTTACTTAATATAATTAGCAGATTTTTCATGCAGTTGCATCATTTTTCAAATCTTAAATAAGTTTATACCAATTTCTGCTATAATACCGGTAAAAATGATTAGTGCTGTTAATACCTTTAGTATTATAGTGGTTTTTTCAAATAAAAAAAGAACCGGATCCTAATTTAGGATCCGGTTTCTTTTTAACTGATAACATAACACTTATTAAATAAAAGCTTCTTTACGTATTGCTTTCAATCCTGTTTATCAACAAGGAATTGTACTTTTCTAATAGTTCAATGTATTTGTCTTTCCACAGCGACGGATTGGGGGCTTCCCAAAATGTAAGGTCATTTAAATTTGCTGAGTTTTGATTTTTAAAATCATCTTTTCTAAATAGCTCAGGAAACTCCACAGAAAAATCATGATTAATGATTATCCCTATCTGATAAATGATTTCCTGTTTTAAGTATTTTTGATTGAACCAATTATAAACAGATCTCCTGTTCATATGTGTTAAGCGCGCCAGTTCACTAATACTGAAGCCGTTTTTTCTGACAATCAACTCAACTATTTGGCCGTAATGCTTATCCATAAGTGATTATTCTATAATTTGAAATCAGCTCAAATGATTAATAAAAAGGGTATTAAAAAATGGTATTGCTTTTAAAATTATATTCATTTAAACTTGTTGTTCCGGGTTGTTAAAATTCATATCACCTTTTATGAAAGGAATAAATTATTTGCATTTGAAAGTTCCCGGTGGTTTATTTTAACAGTAAGGGCACAATTGATATTATCGATAACCATAATAACCGATTTACCCTGTATCTGAGCTATTTCGCCTTTATGATTTAAGAGCGGGCCATTAATAACTTTAACAGCATCGCCAATGTTAATGTCTTCCAGTGATATGGCTTCAATGTCCGTATAGTTTTTTACAATGGTTCTTATACGTTCAATCTCTGCATTATCAAGCGTAGCGGGCTTACCGCAATGGGATATAAAATTTACTACTCCAGAGGTTTGCATTATTCTGGATCGTTCAAGCTGATCGGCCTGTACAAAAAGATATGACCTGAAAAGTGGAACCTCAATTACTTTATTTCTGTCAACCCACTGCCTGCTTGTTTTCACAAGCGGGCAAAAAGAATTAAAGTTCTGATCCTTTAATAATTGATCTACTTTTTTTTCCCATCGCGATCGCGTATAAAGCACCATCCAGTTTTTCTCACTTTTTTTCATAAGTAATAAGTTAAAATCAATATTGTATTTGACTGACTTTTAATGTGATAGATTCCTTTTATTCTGCTTTTAATTGTTAAAAAATCCGTTGTAAATTTTTTATTTTAAAATTAAATTAAAAGGTGGCTTGATTTCAGGCTGGTGTCGGGTTGTGTATCAATTTGTGAAAAGTTGAGAAAAGCAGCGTTTATTTTATACAGTTAAGACGCTTTTATGTTAAATATGCCTTGCAGAAGCCTGTTTTACGCTGGCGCGACGCTCAAAGTCCCTATCTTATTTCTTTTCTCACTAATACACAATTACTGAACAAGTACCATAATAAGACAGCTTTTCAGCCATATAATAATTAAACTTGTTACAACGATAAGCAATAATTTATTTGCCATAAAAACTCGCTGTGTAAGTGAGAGAGCGAAGCTTACTTCAAGATTTAAGCCGTAACACATCCGGATGAGCAGAACCGGTTTATTTATGGTAAATACTTTAAAATGGTGTTATTTTTTAAGGTCATTTATCAAGGTGGTTTCACGCAATTAATTAAATCATAATTGTTATGGCGAAAATTTTGACTCTTAAAATTTTATTATTGGGTTTAAATGTATTAAGCATTTGTAGTATGGCCCATGCCCGTTACTATAAACGTATAGGGTATTTACAATCAGATACTTGTGACCATGTGAGCACGCTGCCTTGTAGTGCAATAAAAGTTAGCTTACCATATAATTTGTCATTTACATCCGGAGTAAGTAATAGTATAGTAGATAAAAACGGGGTAGGTACTGGTTTTAAAACAATAAATAACTATTCGGGTGTCAGGTTAGCAGTCGATGGACAGCCAACCAATCCACAGGTGCCCGGTTATGAGCCATCAAAAATCACGGTAACAGGTGGCCGTCTTCAGCTATTGAGTAACAAAGGAATTGATTTTTTGACCAATAACAACCAGCTGAATGTACTTGGTGTAAAAATTGGAGCGGTTAAAAAACTGCAGCTGGAGGTTAAATTGATAAACCCCTACAATGGTACTCAATCACAGCAAGCCGGTTTGTGGTACGGGCTAAACGATAAAACTTATGTTAAATTAAATATAAGTGGCAATAAGGTTGAGTTAAGAAAAGAACTTAACGATATATCCAGCAATGCGACCGGAAATGCCAATCCAGATCAGCGGATAACCGGAGTTATAAACGGGCTCAATACCAAAACAGTAACGTTACGTTTGGTGATTGATTCTGTAGCTAAAACTGCGGAGGGTTTTTATTCAACCGATGGTTTAAATTTTATAAGCACAGGAGCTACCGGTTATACATTGCCCAGCGTTAATATTACCGGGATGGGTTTAATTGACAGTGTGGCATATGCAGGTATATATGCAAGTTATCGAAACGGAACCACGCCTGTTACTTATAATTTTGATGACTTCTCGATAGCCAATATTCAACCAAGTATTAAGGTACTTACCTTTTCGCAAAGCTCATTGAACTTTACCTTAATAAAAGATGGCCACGTAATACCGCAACCGGTGTACATCAAGGCAAACCAGGGGCACCCGGCATTTACATTATCAAAAACGAATGCCGATTGGCTGAATTTACCTCAAAACCCTACTGATACCATAATATTTAACTCCAGTATTATTGATTCCACCACTGCGGCGGGTAATTATCAGGCTTTAGTTACCTGCGCTGCAGCTGGATATCAATCCGCCACTTTGTTGATCAACCTGCGTATTGTGGATGGGGTACAACAGCGAACTATTAAAGTTAATTTTCAGGACATTGCAACTATACCGCCATTAAATTATATCAGAGATTATGGGCAGCCGTACGGCGTACGAACGGGTTTGTACCAGGCAAGCGGGCTTGAGTTTGGCTGGAAAAAAAGATCGGACGGTACTTTACTCAATTTAACCCCAAACACCCGTAACCGCAACACTCCCGAGGATGTATTACTGGCCACTTTAATACATATGCAGGCCAACACCATTACAGGCACATTTAATGGTGTAAAAACCGAAGGTTATTGGGAGCTAAAAGTGCCTAACGGAACCTATGATGCAACAGTTTCGGTTGGCGATGGTTTAGTTAATTCTGCGCCCGAAAGCCATACTATTAATATTGAAGGGATAAATGCCATAAATCATTTTGTGCCCAGCGGTAAGCAAGGTAGTATAGGCCGCTTTAAATCAGCCACTACAAGATTAACAGTAACAGATGAACAATTAACAATAAATGCCGATGGAGGTACTAATACTAAACTCAATTTTGCGAATATCGTTCCGGTTTCCCTGAACCCTTATTTATACTGGGCTGCAAATAATCAAAATTTACTCATCAAAGCAGGGTCGCCTGCAACCAGCTCATTTACTGTTCCTTTAGGCAGTTCAAACAATTCGGCCACGGCATATAATATTGCGGTAACTTATGCAAGCGGAGCCACAGGGTGGCTAAACTTCAATGCCACGCCAACGGGGGTACAACCCAACATAAGTTTTAATTACACTGCAGCTAAAAATTTACCTTTAGGCATTTATAAAGCCACGGTAAAAGCAACATCGGGCCAATTCACAAGCGCGGTATTTCCCATACAAATAAGTGTTGTTGATAGTTTAAAACCGTATGTTATTTCTTCAACCCCACCAAATGGAGCTGTAAATGTCAGCCTGAACACAGTAAGTATTGCAGCTAATAATTTACATGTACCGGTTGTTGCCGGTTACCCTGGGGGTGTTAATAACAGCACTATTACAAACAACACTGTAAAATTATACAGACAGGAAGATACTTCTTTCACACTTGTACCTGGCGTGGTGCAGGGGACGGGCGGCGGAGATGCTATAAGTTTTTCCCCGTCGTCGAGCTTGCTGCCTAACACTAACTATAAATTTGTTATTACATCAGGTGTAATGTCATATGCTGGTGCCGCTTTTGCACCTTATGAGGCTAATTTTACCACCGAAGCAGCCCAAATTGATTCATCAGCCCTCCTTAACGCCCAATTCACAAAACTTGCTATTCCGGGTACTCAAAACAAAAAATATTGCTCTTTAAAAATCGGGCCCGATGATAAGCTATATGCTTTAAGGCTCGACGGAACCATTGAAAGATACATAATAAATCACGCTGATGGTTCGCTTGTTTTAGATAAAACAATAAAAACCCTTATTAACAAATATGGCGCACGCTCGGCAATTGGCTTAGCTTTTGATCCACGGTCAACCAGCTCCAATTTAATTGTGTGGGTTTCGCATTCATCGGCAGGCCTTACCACTGCACCGGCATTTGACGGTAATATTTCACGTTTGATGGGCGACAGTCTGCAGAATGAGCAATTAATAATAACTAAACTTCCTCGTTCCACCCGTGATCATATGGTTAATGGATTAGCTTTTGGTCCGGATAACGCGCTTTATATTTGCCAGGGAAGCAACAGTTCGGCAGGTTCATATGATAACGATTGGCAAAGGGCCGAAAGTTTGCTTTCGGGCACTATTTTACGCCTTGATACCAGTAAGCTAAGCGCATTTGTTTTACCTCTGAACGTTCAAACAACTACAATTCAAAGTGTTATAAATAGTGCTCCCGCGGTTGCTGCAACCATGAGCGATGGTACTTATAATCCTTATGGCAGCAGTTCGCCTTTAACTATTTACGCTTCAGGTGTTCGTAATGCCTATGATCTGGTTTGGCATACCAACGGCCAGTTATATCTTCCAACCAATGGCTCTGGCGGAGGAGGGAATTCGCCGGCATCTGTAAATGGCACACGCCGGCCCGATGGTACCTTTTATAATGGTCCGGTTATACCGGCAACTACAGGCGTACAGGTTCAGAATGATTGGCTGTTTAGGGTTAACCCTGATAAACCGGTAGGTTATTACGGACATCCTAACCCGCTACGGGGTGAATATGTAATAAACCGCGGATTTGCTGACAATCCTCTGTATTCGCCATCAATTGTGGCCGATATCCGTTATCGTCCAGCATATAGTTTTGGATTAAATAACTCTCCCGACGGGGCATTAGAATATAAAAGCAACACTTTCAACGGCGCATTAAAAGGAAAACTGCTGGTTTGCCGATTTAGCGGCGGGGGCGATATTGTTGTGATGGAACCAGGTTCAATGGTGAAAACTACCTATCAGAACGGTGACGACCATATTTATGATATTGTGAAAGTCACCACAGGTTCTTCAAACAGCGGCCTGGTGGGCATGTCGGGCTTTGCCAATCCGTTGGATATTACGGAGGATGTTACTAACGGCAATTTATATGTAGTTGAATACAATTGGAATGACAACCCAAATCTTATGGCTCAAATTACGCTTTTAAGAGTTTCAGCTTCTTCGGCTGCCGCTCCTGCAATACTCTCTGTAACAGCCGTACCGCAGGTACGTGCCAATGAATACCAGGATAATGAATATGAGGTAACATTAAGCAACAAGGGCGATGGTGTATTAAAAGTAAAAGATATCGGCATTTATGGGTCAGACGCTGCAAAAGCTAAAATAGCCAACATACCGCTGCCCAATAAAAAAGCTCCATTATTAATTAAAAAGAATAGCTCACTAACTTTTAAAGTGCTTTTACCACCGTCATTGAGCGATGGTTTAAACGCAAAGCTAAAGGTGACAAGTATAGAAGATACAGTTAAAGAAGTAGAACTTAGTTCACGGTTAATTGACTCGGCAATAAATGATAACGGTAAAAAGAAGGAGACAAGCGAACCGAAAAATGACGATCATATTTTACTGGCTTATCCCAACCCAAATGGCGGAGGGCCGCTATATGTGAAAGTGAGAAATTGTAAAATACATGAAACCGTTTCCATTTCTATGTACAATATGGATGGTAAAAAACTTAAAACAATAAAAGTAACAGCGAATGAGCAGGGGCAAATAGATACACAATTTGATATTAAGCCGGATAAAAATAAATACTATATCATAAGGATTGTTTATTTAACCGGCTCAAAATATGCAAAGATCATTGTGAATACCCCTTGATTAAAGGCAGTGTTATGCTGCATGTTTAATAAAATTTTAATACAAAATGAGTAAAAGTGTCTTGAAAAATGTTGGTATAAGGGTTTATTTATATGTTGTTCTGTTTTGCGCCCTGGCATTTTTTGTTTGCAATAATTACAAATCAATTATCAAAGCATCTGCCCCTAAACTAACAGAAAGTTCAGCGGCTTTCCTTTGCCTGGCCGAGGCTCCGGTAATAGAACCTGTTAAGATAAATTTTCAAGACGATAAAACAAGTCCGCCACCGGGATGGCGGAAAGATATAGGGGAGCCATTTGGGTTTCGGCCTGATATTTATGAAGGTTCACAACTTCAGTATGGATGGAAAAGAAGGGCCGATAGCAAACCCGTTGACCTGAGGGGGAATGCGCGAGCCAGAACAGAGCCTGAAGATGTATTGCTTTCAACCTTTGTTCATATGCAGGCCAATAATATCAGCTCATTTTTGTATGGTGTATTTCAGGGAGAAAAAACCGAAGCATACTGGGAAATAAAGTTGCTTAATGGTGTATATAAAGTTACCGTTGCCGTAGGCGATGGCGAGGTTGGCAAAGCTTATGAAAATAATTGTATCAATGTTGAAGGGGTTAAAGCAATATCAAACTTTCAGCCATTGGGGAGAATCAGAAGCCCGGGCAGATTCAAAACAGCAACAGTGAATGTAACTGTAAGTGATGGCTTTTTAACACTTGATGCAGATGGTGGTACAAATACAAAAATTTGCTATGTTGAAATAGAGCCGGTTAACTTGGTTCCCTATGTATACTTATCAGCAAACAGCCAAAATTTACTGATCGAGAATACCAATAACGTTGCCAAGGTATGTTCATTACAACTTAAAAACTCATTGAAATCTGATATCGCCTATTCGGTATCAACATCATACACGGGTAATGCCAAAAGCTGGCTGAAGATTTTGCCCCGAAAATCGGCTAATGATACATTATTGTATTTAGATTATTCATCGGCCCGAAAACTACCTGTCGGGAATTATGCAGCAACCGTTAATGTATCGGCTGATGGATTTAGCAGTGCAGCTATTGCCCTTGAATTAAGGGTGGTTGATCACAACCGGCCGTACGTAATTTCATCAAACCCGGTAAATGGCGCCCAGATTGTTAATAACTTATCTATAGCGGCTAACAACCTGTTTGTCCCCGCTGTTAATGGCTTTAAAGGTGGTGTTGATAACGCCACCATAAATAATAAAACGGTAAAATTATTAAAGATCAGCGATGGGGAAATTTCAGCGATACCAGGGACCGTTCAGGGAACAGGTGGGGGAGATGCGATAAGCTTTTCGCCATTACGCCCGCTTGATGCCAACGCTGTGTATAAATTTATTATAACCAGCGGCGTAAAGTCATACAATGGCGCGTCATTTTTGCCATTTGAAACAACTTTTTCTACCGAAACGGCATCTGTAGATTCAAGTAACCTGATAAAAGCCAGCTTCACGAAAATATCTATCCCCGGCACGCAAAATAAAAAATATACCTCGTTAACTTTTGGCCCCGATGGCAGATTTTACGCTTTAAAAATAGATGGCAGTATTGAGCGATTTGATGTTGACCATAACCGCGGGATGCTTAAAAACATGCAGGTTATTAATACACTCGTAAAAAAACATGGCGAAACAACAGCAATCGGTTTAACATTTGATATTAAATCAACTGCTCATGATCTTATTGCGTGGGTGTCATTTTCATCATCAGGTTTGGTATCGGCACCCATGTTTGATGGTAATATCTCCAGGCTAAGCGGGATAAATTTGCAGAATGAGCAGCTGGTTGTAACCAAATTACCCAGATCTACAAGAGATCATATGGTTAACAGCATGGCATTTGGGCCCGACAGCGCTTTATATATTTCAGTTGGAAGTAACAGTTCCGCAGGTGAATATGACAAGGGCTGGCAGCGCGACGAAACATTATTGGCAGGCACCATACTAAGGCTTGATACTAAAAAACTTAAAGGAGTAAAGTTGCCCCTTAATGTAGAGACAACCGCTAATCAAAATTTAATCAATCACGCTTCGGCCACTTCATTAAAACTGCCCGATGGTACATATAATCCGTACAGTATAAATGCCCCGCTTACTATCTATGCATCAGGTATACGCAACGCCTATGATATGGTTTGGCATAGCAACGGACAGTTGTATGTGCCTGCGAACGGCTCAGGTGGCGGGGGGAACTCGCCTGCATCTGTAAAAGGCACACGCAGGCCCGATGGTACCTTTTATAACGGACCAAATGTTATTGCCACAATGAATGTGCCGGTACAGCATGACTGGTTGTTCAGGATAGATCCTGATAAACCGGTGGGCTTTTTCGGGCACCCCAATCCACTCCGGGGCGAATATGTTATAAACAGGGGATATAGCGATAATCCTGTTTATCCGCCAGCCACCAAAGCCGATGCAAATTATCGCGGTGCAGCTTTTGACTTTGGTTTTAATAAATCGCCCAATGGCGTTATTGAATATAAAAACAATGCTTTTAACGGCGCCTTAAAGGGAAAGTTATTGGTTTGCAGATTTAGCGGGGGCGGTGATATCATGGTTTTAGAACCTGGTTCAATGGTTAAAGATAACAACCGCGCCCATTCGCGGGACGGACATCTTTACGATATCATACACGCGGCTACTGGCGCAAGTAATTATGGATTGGAAGGAATGACCGGCTTTGCAAATCCGCTTGATATTGCGGAAGATGTTATAAACGGAAATTTATATATAAGTGAATTTAATTGGAATGACAATCCAAATCTGATATCGCAAATCACACTTTTAAGAGTAAATAAAAAAACGGATGACCAAAGTATTGCCAGGGCATTGGTTTCAAGGCGCAATTAAACGCAAATGGTCATATGAATTTTCTCAAGTGGTTTTCTTTGGAGCTTTGTTTTTCCCGGTTGATAGTTTCCTGATTTAACGCCTCATAAAATCCTTCCCTAACAATTTAAGAATATTGCAATGAAAACACTCAATTATCGACGGTTTCGTTTTGTAAAGCGGTTCAAAACAAATTTGATTCCGGCATTTTTATATCTGATTTGTAACCCTCTTTACGCTCAGGCCGATGGCTGCAGCCCAATAAGTACACTACCATGTACATCGTTGCAGGTAACCTTGCCGTACAGCCTGTCTTTCAACGCCGCGGTAAGTAATACTATAACAGATAAAAATGGGCAAGGTACGGGCTTTACTACAGTTAATAATTATTCGGGCACCAGATTGGCCGTTGATGGCCAGCCCTCCAATGCTCTTGTGCCTGGTTATGAACCATCTAAAATAACACTAACAGGTGGCCAGCTGCAGCTTGTAACCAATAAGGGAATTGATTTTTTGACCAATAATAACCAATTGAACGTACTGGGTGTACAGATACCCACAGATAAAAAGCTGCAGATAGAATTAAAGGTGATCAATCCTATAAATGGTACGCTATCACAACAAGGAGGTATATGGTTTGGTTTAAATGATAAAACATATATCAAATTAAGCATCAGCGGAAACAAAGTAGAGTTAAGAAAAGAACTGAATGATGTTTCCAGCTCAGTAGCCGGGTTATCGAACCCTGATCAGCGTATCACTGCTGTGATAAGCGGACTTAATACCCAAACTGTTAGCTTACGTCTGATCATCGATCCAGCAACTACTACTGCCGAAGGCTTTTATTCAACAGATGGGATAAATTATACCAGTACCGGTGCGGGGTATGCTTCATCGTCGGTTAGTATAACTGGCATGGGTTTAACAGCAGATACAGCCTACGCAGGTTTATACGCTACTCATCGCAATGCTTCAACTGCGGTTACTTATAATTTTGACGATTTTGCTATTACGGCTACTGATATCCCGGTATCGCAAAGTGTAAATATTGATTTTTTACCCAGCGGTTCTGCCGTACCATCCGGTTATACGGGGGATATTGGTTTGCCATTTGATGCAACCCGCAAATATGGGTGGATAGATCCAATTACCAAACAACCTATAGATCTTCAGGCGAATATGCGTATCAGGAGCGGCACCGGCGATGCAAAACTGCGTTCATTGGTACAGATGCAGGCTACTGCCAATAATCAAAAGCCAGGTACGTGGGAATACGCCGTAGCAAACGGAAAATATACGGTAACAGTAAGCGCCGGTGACGACGGATATTATGACAGCGATCACCAGATAAACGTAGAGGGCTTACCAACTATAAGTGATTTTATACCTTCATCGCAACTAAAATATAAATCGGCTACATCCACTGTACAGGTGAGCGACGGAAAATTAACCATTGACGCTACCGGAGGTGTTAATACCAAGATGAACTACTTAACTTTTAGTCCGGCGGTCACAGTTACAGATGCCACGGCGCCTACGGCAAGCGCCAGGTTGTCGGGTACATTAAAATCAGCCGGCGTGTATGACGAGCAGGTACAGGTATTTATTACCGCGAATGATGTTGGCGGCTCTGGTCTTACTTCGCTGCAATATTCTATAAATAACGCGAGCTATGTTAATTATACCGCACCATTTATTATTAATACACCCGGTAATTACACCCTGAAGGTAAAAGCTGTTGATGCCAACAATAATCAAAAGATAACCACCGATTACACTTTTAGTGTAGTAGCATCACAAACAAGCGGAGCATACATGGTTTTAAAGAATCCCGATGCCTTTCCTTCTGACGACCGGCTGGTTTTTTCACTGATCCAAACACCCTGGCGAAGAACAAGCCCTGATACCACTCCTTATAATGCCAATCATGATAAAATAAAACTAAGGATAAACAATAAAGGGACAGGAAAGCTGAACATAAGTAAATTAACCTTGTCAAACCCAGTGGCGTGGAAGATAGTTTCAGTTAATAGTGATACAACCGCGGCCGTGCCGATAAGTATAAGCCCGGCAGCGTTTGTGGACGTAACCATCCAATTCAGGGCTAAAGATGCTGCCACGAGAGTCAAAGTATTTAATGATACCCTAACCATTGCCAGTACGGATAGCATAGCCCCAGTGAAAAAGGTTGTACTTAGCGGAATTTGGCAGATTGCAGGCGAAAGCACGAATGAACCTTATGCGAGTCAAATAATTGCCGCGTTTGGTTTTAGTACAACCACTGGTTACGGGCATGATGACGGTACTATTGACGGTACTACCCGGGTACCTAACTCGAGTGAAGTAAATGCGGCTTATTTTGTAAGGGCCGATCCAAGCAAGCCTGTTACCGTTCACCAAATGGCCGCTTATCATGGATGCTGCTCGGCAGTTGAAATTTTTAAATATTATGCCAAAGGTTCGTCTACGCTTACAACATTGTTTACCCATGAAAATTTAGACGGGCAGTCGGTATTGCCGCGACTTTCAAATACAGCCAGTTCGCCTGCTCAGGGAACGTTTAACCCCACAGGTGCCTTTGGAATGAAAATAGGATCGTCATACTCAGACAGGACAAAAAATTTTAACGGGCTTATCGGTATCAGATTTTTAAAAGTAATGAACGCCGAGGGAAACATTGTACCCAATGCCTATATTATGGATTGTGATTACCTGGGAACCTCCGCAACTAATTATGACTACCAGGATAATATATATTATGTTGACAATATAAAGCCAGATTCTGGTTCTGTTCATTACTCAGACCTGGCAGCAACCCCTACATCAGCTATAAGCTTTAGTCCGGTCCTCACCGGCTCATCTGCGTCCGTCACAATCTCAGTAAAGAATACCGGGATAAGTTACCCTGATGGCACCAATGATTCGCCCATAACGCTAAAGGGTGTAAGCATTACGGGGCCAGATGCCGGTGAATTTAGCGTAAGCGCGTTAAAAACTTCGAGCCTTGCTGTACAAGCTACAACACCGTTAACTGTAAAATTTACTCCGGTTTCGGTAGGAATAAAAAATGCGGCTCTGCTTGTAAATTATAATAGCGCATCGGCTCCGCTTCGTATTCCTCTTTACGGCATTGCCAATAGCAGCACCAGTACGGTTAATATTGTTAAACGGATAAAAGGAGGGGCCGACGCCAATGTCACTATTGGTAATAAATTATATGAAGCAGATAAAAATTATCGTAAAGGATCTATCAAGCTGGATCAACAGCAGGTGATAACCAATGTTGCAGGTACGGATATAGACTCACTATATGTTCCTTATTTATCTGCTGCTGCAGATCTGGCTGAAACCCGATATGAAATTCCGGTTGTAAATGGCGATTATTTGGTTAGAATGCATTATGTCGAAAATTATTGGACGGCACCCGGATCAAGAATTTTCAGTGTATTTATTGAAAATCAGGAAGTGCTGACCAATTTTGATATTTTTAAGGAGGTAGGCTACCGTGCGGCTTTAGTAAAAGATTTTAGCACTACGGTAAATGACGGCGTGCTAACTATAAAATTTGATCCGACCGCCAACAGGGTTGGGATTGCTGGTCTGGAGCTGTTTCAAATTTTAAACACTGCATCCGTTTCACAACTTACCTTGAATGCAAATAAGCTTAATACCTCGGCCAGTAAGAAAATAACCGTTTTCCCAAATCCCAATGCCGGAAATAATTTTTATTTAAATGCTAGCAATTTTGCACGGGGCGAAAATGTAGTTTTATCTATCAGCAACATGTCTGGAAAACTGCTGAAAACTGAACGATTTGTGGTTGATGATTTAGGGTCTGCGAATATATTTATTACACTGCCAAACAAGTTAAGTCAGGGCGTTTACATTATTAATACCACTGCAGCATCAGGAAACTTATCATCAAAACTAATGGTCCAATAATGGGTGGCTGACACAGTTTTCACACCTCTATCACACATTTTTACATTTATGTATCAACACTTAAATTTAGGGTGTATTCATTCATATTTTAGTAATATTTGTTAAAGTTTAGTATTAAAAATGTTGCTAAAAGGCAATAATTTTCAATTGCTGATAATTATAGAAAAAAAATAATTGCCATGTAAGCGAAAGGGCGAAGCTTTATAGCGAGGCCAACAAATGTCGCTGTAAGCCATCATCAAAACGGGCTACACTTTCCAATGCTTACTCCTGATGATTGTCAACATGGTAATGTTTTTAAGGATCGGAATTGATATTAATTATTAAAGCCACATCATAATTCACCTTAATTTATATGAAAAAATCATGTTTTCCGATGGCTCACATACTTGTAGCCATTGTATTGTTCCTGATGTGTTCTTGTGGTAGCACCAAGAAACTCCGGTACTTTCAGGATATGTCTGAAGCAAATACAGCTGCACCGCTTGCCTTGGCCCCCTACACTGAGCCTGTTATTCAACCTGATGATATTTTGGCGATAAATGTAAATACAACTGATCCGGCTGCCACTTTAAGTATCAATAGCAGGAACGGTGTTTATGTAAATAGCAGCAGCCCGCAATCAGGCTCTGCAAATCCTTTATCGGGATACCTGGTTAGCAAAGAGGGTGATGTGGAGATACCGGTGTTGGGAAAAATAAAGTTGGCGGGCTTAACCACGGTACAGGCCAGGAGCGCGGTACGGCAAAGAGCAGTATCATCATTTAATGACCCGGTGGTTGATGTAAGGTTTACCAATTTTAAGGTCACAGTACTTGGCGAAGTGAATCATCCGGCATCTTACATTCTTCCCAATGAGCAGGTAACGTTGTTAGATGCCATAGGATACGCCGGTGACATGACAATTTACGGGCGCCGTACAAACGTGTTACTTATACGCAAAAGCCCTGACGGTAGAAATTTTTCGGTGAAATTAGATATGACCAAAAAGGATTTGCTTAATTCTCCTTACTACTACCTGAAGCAAAACGATGTGGTATATGTTGAACCGCTAAAAACCAAAGTGTTAAATAACGATAATAACCTCATTAAATATCTTTCACTTGCAGCAACAGTGTTTACAGCAGTGATCTTAGCTAAGCGGTATTGGTAGCTCAACTTAAAATAACATTATGTTATGAGCCCTGCCGGCTTAATTTTTAGTAAATACTATATCAAAACCAGTTATCAAAAGGAAAACAATATGAATTTTAAAAGCATTCTGTTACAAATTAAAAGCCACTGGTATTTATTTGTAATAAGCCTTGTGGTATGCATTGGTCTGGCTTACGTTTATAATACCTATGCCACAAAGCAATATCTTATCAGCAGTTCGTTGCTTTTGCAACAGGAACCCAACAACCCTGATGCCTCATCAACTTACGCAAACGGCGGGGTTTCATCTGTGTTAAATGTTAATGAGCTTATAAAAAATGAAGGTGATGTTTTAAAATCCCGTAACCTTATAAAAGAGGTGGTGCAAAATATGCACCTGAATATCAAACTGTTTTTAAATGATGGTTTTTTATCCACAGAAATATATGATGAAGCCCCATTTGAAATTAAAATACTCAATACCAAGGTTGATTCATTAAAAAGACGCGAATACACAATAAATGTAATTAATAACAACACCATTCACATTGTTAATGAAGATGAAAACATTGATCGTAATGTTAAATTTGATCAACAGATAAGTCTTCCTCAGTATAATATCAAGCTGGCCAGGCGGCGGGGTGTGCCAGTTTATCAGCAAGAATACTCTACCCAAATCGTATCTGAAGATGACGCTATATCAGATATAATCAAAAATTACGATGCGGAATTTACAGATAAAGGTACTACTACCATAGCCTTAACCTTATATTATCCTGATTCAAAAAAAGGCGAAGCGATACTTCAAAATTTAATGAACCAGTATTTGAAGGATAATATAGAGCATAAGAAAAGCGTGATAGACAGCACGATCAATTTTATTAACAGCAGGTTAGCGGTAGTTGGTGATGAATTGACAAACGTTGAGAAAAAATATCAGAATTACCGGAGCAATAATAATATTACAGATATTGATGAACAGGCAAAAGTGCTGGTAGGTAATGCCAGTGATTACTCTAACAGGTATCAGCAACAGCAAATTCAGCTTTCTATTATCAATGATCTTAAAAACCGGTTAAATGATCCTCAAAACACACAAACAATACCAAGCTCGCTAAACATCCAAAACGCTTCTTTTGCGGCCAGTTTGAGTCAATATAATGGATTGTTAAATGAAAGAGCCAAACAGCGCCTTTCATATACAGAAACCAATCCTGTAATAGTTAATATTGATCAGCAGCTACAAATAGCAAGACATAATTTACTGCAAAGCATAGATAGCTACAAGAATGAAATGGAGCTGAGCAGCAGTGGAATAAATAAGCAAAACAATGTTTTGAATGGTTATATCAGAAGCGTACCCAGCAAACAGCGTACAATTATGGATTATTCAAGACAGCAGGAGCTTAAACAACAATTATATGTGTACCTGTTGCAAAAAAGGGAAGAAACATCAATGGCGAAAGCCGCCGATATGCCTTATTCCAGGATAATTGACAGTGCCAAGAGCAGCAAGGAACCAGCTAAGCCGATAAAGCCTATTATATACATCATGTCGTTCTTTTTAGGACTGATTATGCCTTTCGGTATAGTAAGTTCCAGGAAAATGATGGAATCAAAAATAAGCTCGGAAGAAGATATTGAAAAGCAAACCGACGTAACCATTATTGGGAAAATTGGTCACCAATCAATTGCTGAGCGATCAAAAGCGGATATTTTTTCAAGATCGCAGGTAACAGAAAGTTTGCGCACATTAAGAACAAAACTCAGAAACATACTTGACGACCGCAAGTCGAACGTGATCATGATCACGTCAAGTATTAATGGGGAGGGCAAAACTTTTTTAACCCGTAATTTAGGAAATACCCTGGCTATGGCCGGCAAAAAAGTAGTGCTGATTGAGCTTGACCTGCGCAAACCTAAGTTATCATACATGCTGGGTGTTAATAATGATAGTTTTGGTTTCTCGAATTATGTTTTAGATGACCTGGAGATTGATAGCCTTATTAAGCCAAGCTTGTTTCATGAAAACTGTTATGTAATCACTTCGGGTCCGGTTGTGGCCAATGCGAGTGAGTTATTACTTAATGATAAGCTTGGTAATTTGATTGATGATCTGCGGACAGAATTTGATTATATCATCATAGATAGTTCGCCGGTAGGCCTGGTTTCTGACGCGTTGATCATTCAGAAGCATGTAGATATGACAATCTATGTTTGCAGGCATAATTACACTGATAAGTCACAGATTGAGATTATCAATGAAATTAAAACAAAGGATAATGTCGATAACCTATACCTGGTTATCAACGATGTTAATTTTTCGAACTCAGGTTACTTTGGGTACGGGTATGGCATTGGATACGGTTTAGAAAAATAAGTTTTTAGCTGAAAATACCATGTGAACTCTAAAGCCTTTAAATAACATTTACCATCTGTTAAGCATGATACATAGCCAGGCGTTATATGCCACTAAGAACGACACAGGGGCATTTGTGAAAAAATACGTCAACATCCTGATGCTATTTTTTCCAATTACGTCATTTGTTCTTGTACCTTCAATACCGGGCACTACAGTTATTACGGTGCTGTCAGGCCTGTTATTTTTTATTATTCCCCTGTCGCCTTTAAAAGAGGAAAAAAGGCAATTCTATTTAGAGCTCACTTACTTTTTTTGCCTGATAATGTTTTTAAGCATGGGGTCACAGTTCATCAACCTGGTAAGCCATGTAAAGCTAACGAGCGATTTGAAACTAATCAATAGAAATGATTTTACAAATACTTTCTATCGACCTTCGCATATAACCCAGTCTCTGTCACTTATAGCAGGCTTTGTGATATATGGCTACGTTAAGTATTTTTCTGATGAAACCGTTATCAAATATATTTACTGGGGATTGCGTTTGTTATGTTTTTACGGTTTGTATGAGTTTTTGCTATACGTGTTAACCGGCATAAACGGCGATTTTATGGTTAACCGCACAGTAGGGTATGGTAATAAATCGGCCTCATTATTTCAAACATTCAATTTAGGCGGAATTGGCTTAATGCGCCTGAAAGGATATACCGGCGAGCCTTCAATGTTTGTTTTTACGGTGTTTCCGTTTTGGGTTTTAACATTTGCATTAAAAAGGCGTTTTGATACGTACCTGCTGCTTTGTTGCCTGTTGCTTACGTTTTCAACCACCGCCTATTTTTTCATATTACTATTCATGGGATATTGGTTCATTTATAAAAGGCATTTTCAAATTTTCTTTTATCTGTGTATCTCTATTATAGTAATATGTTTTGTGCTGCAGTTAGACATGTTTCAGCACTTGCTTAATAATTTATATGATTTCATTTTCGCGGGAAAGATGGAGGGTGATAGTACTTCCTCGCGCGAAAGAGGAAAGAGTTTAATAAACCATATTCAATACTGGGCAAGCCTTAATGGCTTTAGCCAAGCGTTCGGAATTGGATTTGGCTATGTACGTTCAACAGATTTTTTTTCGACCCTGTTACCCAATAACGGGGTTATCGGGTTCCTTATTTTTACCTGGTTTGTGTTAAAGAATATGTGGCTTAAAATATCTGTACCTATACTGTCAACCTGTTACAGCCTGGGTTTGTTAATAGTTTATTTAATAATGATGGCATCTGTCCCCGAATTTGCCTACCCCTCATTATGGATATTCATCGCTTTGGGTTTTGTGCTCAAAAAAGCGACCGACGAGGTGCCTGAATTTAAACAGGCTTTAATAGACTAACAGTCTCCTTTAGCCTCCTTTCCCTTTTGTTTAAATTAATGATAATGTTAAAAGGTTTAAGCGTTACCTGTCTTGTTATTCTGTTAAGTTTCACAAGCACCATTGTAAAGGCCCAAAAGAAAACTAAGCCTTTTGTATGGGGGATAAACGGACATCCGCTAACACAGCGGGATTATAGCAATAACCTGGATGAACAAATAAACGCCATAAATGATCTCGGACTAACCAGCTACAGGTTTGATGTATTATTGGATAAGGACGGATACGCTAAAAAAGAACCATCCTTTATTGAAATTTTAAACCAGTTAAAAAAAAATAATATCTCAGCATTACCCGCCCTTATGCAAAGTGGACTAAAAAGCGAAAGTGTTGACTCAATATATCAAGCGGCTTACGGACAAGGGAAAAACTTTGGCATACGCTACGGTGATTATTTAACGGTAGTTGAAGTTAACAATGAGGGCGATAATAAAATAAGGTTACGTGACAATCCCGGTAAAGCAAAACAAGGAGCGTACGATACAGAAAAGGCAAAAAGGTTCATAGCGGGTATAAAGGGTTTTATTGACGGGTTAAAGTCGGTAAGGGCTGATATAAAAGTCACTTTGTCAGTTAGTTATATACACTACTATTATCTGCAGTTATTAAAAGACAATAATGTTAATTATGACATAATTGGTTGCCACTGGTATTCCAATATGGGTGATATTACCAGGGTTAAGCCAATGAACAGTAATGTATTATCATTTATAAGCCAAAGCTTTAATAAGCCAATTTGGATCACAGAATTTAATCAGTTCAAAGGTACTACAACAGTGAATTTCGCCAGACAGAACGAATATATTAACCAGAGTATACAAAAGATCATAGATCAGGGCATTATTGGCGGGTTTTTCATTTATGAATTGTTCGACCAGCCAAGTTTGAAAAAAAGGTATCCTTTAGAGGCTTGTTATGGGCTTATTTATAAAGATGATCTTGGTCAGTATACTAAAAAAGATGCTTATCAGGGTTATAAGCAAATA
This sequence comes from Mucilaginibacter pocheonensis, assembly GCF_031456535.1. Taxonomy (NCBI): domain Bacteria; kingdom Pseudomonadati; phylum Bacteroidota; class Sphingobacteriia; order Sphingobacteriales; family Sphingobacteriaceae; genus Mucilaginibacter; species Mucilaginibacter pocheonensis. The sequence continues at coordinate 475,608 of NZ_JAVDUU010000004.1, read as the reverse complement.
GTACAATACAACTCTTCTGCAGTTCATTAATAGTAAAATGGGATTTTATTTATTTGCATTTAATCTGATTGGGCAGAGAAGCTTTTTTAGAAATCCTTTGAATAGCTGTCAATGGTTATACCAGGTAGTTACCCAATACCTGCAAACAACAGGTTCTGGAATAAGCGAACTCGGAAAACGAAGGAGAGTTGGTTCATCGGGCATGTCAGTATCATACATTGCCCCCAGGAACAAAATAGATAATAACCGGATAGAAACAACCGAAAAAAAAGAAGACTTTTTTTTGCTGATAAGCACGATCGATCAGCAGGAGAATTTGAAAATATTGTTAAAAGCATTCTCATCAAAAAAGCTGAAGGCTTATAAATTGATCGTTGTAGCAAAGGAAAAAAGTAAGTCATTTAATTTAAGTGAATGGATAATATCTACCAATGTTACCCTAATCAATAGTTTTGACGAGGAGTTGGTTAATTATCTGTTTAAAAAAGCAAATGTGTTTATTAATTGCTCATTCAGTGATGTTTATAAGTCAGGTATCATTGAAGCCATAAACAATGATTGTTATCTATTGCTTTCGGACATCCCGGTTTTTAAAATGATCGCTAATGAAAAGGTAACATATTTTGATCCGCTTTCTGAAAGCTCAATTATCAATGCCGTTATATCAACATCAAAAAGATAGCATCCATTCATCGCTAACGGATTGTAATCAAAGTTTAAACTAATCTAACCATATATGAAAATAGCAATTGTGCATGATGACCTTGTACGCAAAGGTGGTGCAGAACAAGTAGCGTTAAGTTTTCACAATGCTTTTCCTGATGCACCTATTTATACCCTGGCATACGATGCAAATCACACTTATCCCGAGTTTAAAGACTGTGATATTAGAACAAGCTGGTTTGGCCAATTTATTAAGAGCGAAAAATACATGAAGCTCCTTTTTTATCCTATGGGAGTTTTAGCCATGCAGCAGTTAGATTTAACGGGTTATGATGTAATACTACAATCAACAACCCATTGCGCCAAGTATGTAAAAACGGCGCCCAACGCACTGGTAATAACTTATTGTCATAACCCTTTCCGTTTGGTATGGGACACAGAATCATATGCAAAAGTTAAGGAAGCCGGTAAAATTACCAGGGGTGTTTATGGCAAGGTTATTTCTATATTAAAAGAAATTGACAAAACCTCAGCAAAAAGGACAGATTGGTTTATTACTAATGCCCAGGAGGTGGTTCACCGTATTAAGCAGGCTTACGCTCCGAGTAATGAAATTGCTGTTATTAATCCGCCGGTAAAATGTCAGAATTTTTATGTGTCTAATTCGGTAGGTGATTATTATTTGGTTGTTTCGCGATTTGAATCTTATAAGAAGGTTGATCTGGTTATTGAAGCCTTTAATCAAATGCCCGATAAAAAATTAGTCATTGTTGGAAAAGGTTCCAGGGAAAAAGAAATAAAGGAAAACGCCGGGAATAATATCACCTTTTTAACTGGTTTGGATGCTGGTGACCTGGCAAAACTTTATGCTAACTGCAAAGCTTTTATTTTTCCGCAGCTGGAAGATTACGGAATTACTCCGCTTGAAGCCAACGCGTCGGGAAGGCCTGTTATAGCCTATGGCAAAGGCGGGGTTTTAGATACCATGATCCCCTTTAAAAGTGATTCGTTAAAATCCACCGCTGTATTTTTTGACGAACAAACTGTCCATGCGTTAAAAAACGCCATTGAACAATTTGAAAAATTAGAATTTGACCCCAATTTCCTTCGTGCACATGCCCAATCTTTTGATGAAAGCTGTTTTGTGGAAAAAATAAGATCATATGTATTGAATAAATATATGGCCAGAAAAAAGAGCGAGCCTATTATTATTAACATGGATGGGTCGTATAACAAAATTGCATGAAAATTTTACTTATAAACAGCTTTTATTATCCCTCATTTGTTGGTGGGGCCGAAATATCCGTTCAGCTGCTGGCCGAAGGTTTGGCAAAAGCTGGCAACCGGGTATATGTGCTCACCACTGGTCCTGCTAATAAAGTTTACCGTGTTAACAGGGTTACCGTAATAAGCTTAAAACAAAGAAATATATATTCTACCTATAACGGCGCCAGCAATGTGCCCGGGGTTTTTAAATCGTTATGGCATTTTATTGATAGCTGTAATATGTTTTATCATTTCAGCATTTCATCAATCCTTAAAAAAATAAGTCCTGACCTTGTTCATACCAATACTATACAAGGCCTTTCGCCTTTTATCTGGAAAACTATAAAAGACAATAAGATACCCCTGGTACATACCATGCGCGATTATTACCTGCTTTGTCATAAATGCAGCTTATTCAATAACTGTAAAAATTGTGAAACCTTATGTTTACCCTGTAAGATAACTAATAATATAAAAAGAAATTTTATGCCATATCCTGATCACTTTATTGGGATAAGTCAATATATATTGAACAAGCACAAAGCGTTTTTGCAGATACCAGACCAATTTAGCAATGTGGTATATAATGCAACCAAAAGTTTGGCCGGTGTACAAGGGAAGCCGGTTACTGAAAAAATACATTTCGGATATATAGGCAGAGTAGCAGAAGACAAGGGAGTTTCCTATTTGGTAAACGAATTGGTTAAACTGGATAGTAAACAAAAATCAACAGTGAAAATTCTATTTGCCGGTAAGGGCGATACCAAATTTATATCACAGCTTAGCGAGAAATTACAAGGCATTGAATATGAATTTATAGGTGTATCAAAACCCGCCGATTTTTATAAACAGATTGATATTTTGATAGTTCCGGCTTTATGGAATGAGCCTTTTGGACGAACGGTAATTGAATCGTTATCATATTCGGTGCCGGTTTGCCAATCAGACAGGGGCGGACTCAAAGAAATTTATGATCCTGAAAGCTCGTGGATCTATTCGCCCGACGAAGGGAGGCTTTCAGCACTGATAAGCTACATTTTAAGCAACAGAAGCGAGATAGCCAATAAAAAGAAAAATTGCGTTAAGCACGTCGAAAAATTTTCTGTGGATAGTTATATTAATAACCATCTGCAATTATATCAGCAGGTTACCTCTGTTAAATCAGCGCATCATAAACCGCGAACATATCCTGTTCTGTACAATCAATTGGATTGAATTTTAAAAATCAGCATAAGCCGGAATAAACAACATGATTATTTATCTAAAAACATATTTTAAATCAAATGGGTAGTGTACTTACTGAAACCGGTTCTGGTACGGATAAAAAGTTAGTCGCTTCTGGAATATTTTGGAATTTTATCCAGCTGATTATAAATCAATCCTTTAATTTCATTTTAAAGTTAGTACTGGCTAAGCTGCTGTTCCCAAGCGAATTTGGATTAGTAGGCATGGCAACGGTGTTCACCGGATTTGTACAGATACTTAATGATTTAGGAGTTGGTTCGGCACTTGTTCAGCGAAAGGATGAACACCTGCGTAACGAACATTATCACACGGCTTTCTGGACGGGAGTAGTTTGGTCAGTTTTATTATTCCTGATCATGAGTTTTGGTGTGGGGCCTTTAGCAGCGTTGTTTTATGACAAACCTATTTTAAAGACTATAGTTCCGGTACTCAGTATCGGTATTTTGGTGAGCCCGGTAAATCTTGTGCACAAAGCGCAACTTACCAAGCAAATGAATTTTAAAAAGCTGGCATTTATTGATAATACTTCAAATATAATTGTGGGCATTATAGCGCTTATCATGGCATTGAAAGGCGCTGGAGTATGGGCTTTGGTTTTTAACTCTGTTGGCAATGTGTTTTTAGCGATGCCATTGTTCTTTAAAGCCACAGGCTGGAAGCCGGCTTTTATAATGGACAAACAGGCTTTTAAAGAAGTTTTTGGTTTCGGCGTTTATACAACAGGGTCAAACATATTGAACTACCTCTATAATAACATAGACTATTTGCTGATAGGCAAACTTTTAGGGGCGTCGGCGCTGGGTGTATATACATTGGCATTTGTGCTTACAGATACCTTTAGGAGCAGATTAATGGCTGTTATTAATAATGTAATGTATCCCATATATGGCAAAAACCAAAACGATATAGCTTCGCTTAAACGATATTATCTTAAAGTAGTATTATTTAACTGCCTTTTTGTTTTTCCGGTAATGATTTTTTTTGTTGTAGATGGTAAGTACTTTATCATTAATGTGTTTGGTGCTAAATGGCAAGGAACTATTGCGCCCTTGCAAATATTATCTATTTCGGTAATGTTTCATATTTTGGTTAGCGGTAACACGTCTTTACTAAGAGGATTAGGTCGCCCTGGCCTGGAAATGAAACAGCAAATATTTAAAGCACTTGTATTTGTACCTTCATTAGCCTTAGGTATATATTATTATGGAATCACCGGCGCGGCCTGGGCTGTATTACTCAATAAAATTATAGTTGTTTTGGTAGCGCAGTATACCTTCAGCTACCTCATCCCTATAAAAATATCAATAATCGAATTTTGCATAGCTCTCAAAGCTCCCATCATCGCATCAGTGTGTAGCTTTACCATAACATATCTGTTAAACATTGCCGGCGTAAACTATATTATAAGTGGTATAGTGCTTTGTATCTGTTATTTTATAGTGATTTATTTGATGATGGGTAAGGAACTCAAAACCGTATTGGCAGGCTTGAGAAAAAGATAAGCAAAGACATCTTACCTCATTGTGATAATTAATTTATAAATGATCTCCGTAATTATTCCCTGCTATAATTGTGCGGGTTTTATAAACCGAAGTATTGATAGTGTGTTAAATCAAACCTATCAGGATGTTGAAATTATTTTGGTTAATAATAACTCAACTGATGGCTCTCATCAGATTTTACACAAATACAGATCTGAATTTCCTGATAAAATTTTTGTTTTTGATGAAGCAAAAAAAGGCGCTCCTGCTGCCAGGAATCATGGCCTCAACAAAGCCAGAGGTGAATGGATACAGTTTTTGGATGCTGACGACGAACTGCTTCCAGGCAAATTACAACAACAGTTTGAAATTGCTTCTAATACGGGTGCTGATTTAATTGCAGGCGCTTGTTTGCTTAAGTATAAGTTGAAAAATAAAATCAACGAAATAGTCAGACATGCCGATCCAGATATTTGGAGAGGATTGATCACATCCAATTTGGGTATAACAAGCTCAAATTTATGGCGTAAACGCGTGTTGCTTGATGTGAACGGATGGGATGAAACATTGAGCTCTTCACAGGAATATGATCTGCTTTTTCGCCTTTTAAAAAACAATGCAAAAGTGGCGGTTGATGATGCAGTGAATACAATAATTCATTTTTCTGATAACTCAATCTCCAAAAGCCGTGATAAGGAAAAACTGAAGCGAATATTAGAAAATCGCGTTAATTTAAGATTGAGAATAAAAAATGAACTGCGGGCATCAGGCATATTAACTCATCAGTTAGCACAAGCTGTTGATACTTACATTTATACCGAACTCACAAACAATTACTTTGCTATACCTGAATATGCAGATGATTTCATGAGAAAGCATCGCTTGGACGTTAAATACTCCAGGGTTATAAGCCTTAACACAAAGATGTTTTTAAAACATCTTTACGCGCAAATAGTCGCGTCATAAGCTATTTACCGCCTCAATACAACTGCCTTAAAAAAAACTTTAATTTATTATGAACAATAAAGAAGTGTCCATAATTATTCCCACTTATAAAGATTGGGATAGATTGTCATTATGTCTTAATTCGCTTAAGGAGCAAAGTTATAATCCCGAGCTTTTTGAGATTATAGTAGTAAATAACTATGCGGAAGACAAAATTCCTGCGGGTTACGATATTCCGCAAAACTGTAAAGTAATTACAGAGAAAACCCCGGGATCATATGCCGCCCGAAATACAGGCATTTCGTTGTCTACCGGTTCAATTATAGGTTTTACCGACTCAGACTGCATTGCTGATAAAGACTGGATTACAAATGCAGTGAAATTTTTGGAGAGTAATGACTGCGACAGGATAGCCGGCAGGATCAATCTGTATTATCATTCCAAAAAGCTTACTGAAGCTGAATTGTATGAAAAAATATATGCTTTTAATCAGGACATATATGTAAACCAGGACGGCACCGGTGTTACCGGAAACATGTTCAGTTACAGGCATGTTTTTGATAAAGTAGGATTATTTAGAGAGGACCTTTTATCAGGAGGCGACTATGAATGGTCAATAAGGGCGCGTGATGCCGGGTTTAAAATTGAATATGTAGATAATGCTGTAATTAATCATCCGGCCAGGCATAACTTAAGCGAATTAATAAGCAAAGCGAAACGTGTGGGCGGAGGGCAGGCAGGTTTTGGCAAACCAGAAGGCAAAAACAAGTTCAAATCAATTATAAATCTTATATATGATCTTAGGCCGCCGGTAAAAAGTATCCGGTTAATCCAAAAAAAAGGAAAAGATCTTCGGTTAGCAGAAAAGATCCTTGTGTTTTATATCAGGTATTATTTATCTGTTATTACTGCCCGCGAAAAATTCATGGTTAATCTGGGTAAGACCGCCCAGCGTAATTAAAAATCCACTGTTTATTCACTATAACTTTAAAAAACTATGAAAATCGCCATTATCGGAACTGGCTATGTAGGCCTTGTAACAGGAACATGTTTAGCAGAAACGGGAAACCAGGTAACCTGTGTTGATATTAATGAACAAAAAGTAACCATGATGCAGCAGGGACAGTTACCTATTTACGAACCCGGGCTTGAGTTACTTTTTCACCGTAACATAATCCAGGAACGATTATTTTTTACCAACAACCTTGCAAGCGCGATTGAAAACGCTCAAATCATATTTTTGGCCTTACCAACCCCTCCCGGTGAAAATGGTTCGGCAGACCTGAGTTACGTTTTAGGTGCAGCAAAGGATATCGCCCTACTAATTACCTCTTATAAAGTTATTGTTACTAAATCAACAGTACCTGTAGGCACTGCAGATAAGGTAAGCGCGGTGTTTGAACAATATACAGATGTGGAAGTTGCAGTTGTATCAAACCCCGAATTTTTAAGAGAAGGGGTTGCAGTAGAAGATTTTATGAAGCCTGACCGTATTGTTGTAGGAACAACAGATGAAAGGGCCCGCAGGTTAATGAGTGAGCTTTATGCCCCTTATGTGCGGCAAGGGAATCCGGTTATTTTTATGGATGAACGATCATCGGAATTAACCAAATATGCCGCGAATTCATTTTTGGCCACCAAGATCTCTTTTATGAATGAGATAGCCAATTTATGCGAGTTAGTAGGTGCCAACGTAGATATGGTGAGGCTTGGCATAGGCTCTGACGATCGTATTGGAAAGCGGTTTTTATTTCCGGGTATTGGCTATGGAGGCAGTTGCTTTCCTAAGGATGTACAGGCGCTTGCAAGGTCTGCCGAAGATAATCAGTATGATTTTAAGATACTGAATTCGGTAATGGAGGTAAATGCTATCCAAAGGAAGGTATTTGTGGAAAAGCTAAAAAAATATTATGGCGGCAATATTGAAGGTAAGGTATTTGCTTTGTGGGGACTTGCATTTAAACCCGAAACTGATGACATACGTGAGGCGCCTGCCTTATATGTAATAGACGAATTGCTTAAAGGCGGTGCAAAAATTGTTGCTTATGATCCTGAGGCTATTAATAACGTTAAATATCTTATTGGCGTCAAAATTTCTTATGCAGATGATCATTATGAAGCGCTACAAGGCGCCGACGCTCTGTTAATCCTTACAGAATGGAGCACATTCCGCACGCCCGACTTTGATTTGATGGAAACGCTGTTAAAGCATAAAGTGATTTTTGATGGGCGTAACCTATATGATCTGGACAAAATGATTGACCGTGGATTTTATTACAATAGTATAGGCAGACAGGTGGTCAATCAGTCAGAAAAGAAGACCGCTTAAATCTGGTTATTAAGTTAAACCATAACTGATTGCACAAAAGCAACACACTATTTCTCAGTTTTATACATTATTTACCCATTGATTTAATTCGGCCTGTTTTAAGCGGTGTAAATTGTATTATTGTTAAGTATTTAAGCTAATGATTAATATAATCATAAACGATGGATAGAGATATTATCAGTTTGTGAATTAATAGTATAGTTATACTACTAATAATAAGTCGTTTTTTTTAAATTATTCAAATCATAACATACATTAAATTAAAATCACTATGAAAACACGCTACTTATACCTGATTTATTTAATTATGTCGGTTACTGATCTGCTGGTCGTCAATTTGTCATTCTTGGCAGTCAATAGTTTCTTTAATTTAAAACCGAACAATGATATGAGTGCACTGATAGTTGCTAACTATCTTTGGATACTTGCCACAATGGTTTTTGGACTATATACCAGTAAGTTCAAACATAAGCTGGATGATATATACAGATTAACCATTAAAAGCTTTATGCTGTACACCGTATTGTTTTTTTCATATGTGCTGTTAGCTAAAGATCTTCATATACCAATTAGCATACTGGTGATCTTTTATGGCTTATTGCTTTTGGGCTTACTATCTAACAGGTTTGTAGGTTCGGCTTTTGAAAAAAGCCTGAAAAAGCACTTTAGGATTACCAGGCCTGTTGCAATTATTGGGTTAAACTCAATGGGGTTACGCCTGGCCGGGTTCTTTCAGGACAGTAATAGCCATTTTGCTTTTGAAGGTTTTTTAAATCAGGAAAATAATTCATATCTGGATAATTCAGGCAAAATTTTGCCGGCCATATTAGAGCAGATGAATTCAGCTGCCAAAAGCGGTATAAAAGATATATATGTTTCACTTGCACCTGAAAGGATCAGAGAGTATGATTTTTTACAAAAAGAGGCCGAAAAGCATTGCCTGCGTTTAAAGCTTGTTCCTGATATATCAAATTCAATGACCAATAGACTAAAGCTTAGCTATATGGGTGAGTTTGCTGTGTTAAGCACAAGGAACGAACCTTTAGAGGAGGTAGAGAACAGGTTTAAGAAAAGAGTGTTCGATATCTTGTTCAGCTCATTGGTTATCATATTTATATTAAGCTGGCTGTATCCAATAATTGGCTTAATTATAAAAATACAGAGCCCGGGCCCTGTATTGTTTAAACAATTAAGGAGCGGAAAGGACAATGGTTCATTTTTATGTTATAAGTTCAGGAGCATGAAAATGAATGATCAGGCTGATAAACAGGCTACAAAAGACGATGACAGGATCACTAAAATCGGTCGCTTTTTGCGAAAAACAAGCCTTGATGAATTACCGCAGTTTTTTAATGTGCTACTGGGAGATATGAGTGTTATTGGTCCGCGCCCGCATCCTTTAAATATGACTAAGGAATACAGCGAAATAATAAATCAATACATGGTTCGGCACTTCTTAAAATCAGGAATAACCGGCTGGGCTCAGGTAAATGGTTACAGGGGCGAAACAAAGGATCCAATTTTGATGCAGAAAAGGGTTGAGTTTGATATTTGGTATCTGGAAAACTGGTCGATGTGGCTTGACCTGAAAATAATTTATATGACAGTTGCCAATATTATAAAAGGCGAAGACAACGCATATTAATCTGATTTCTTAACAAAAACTACCTTGTACAAAATGAACACAGATACGCTGAATTATATTCAATTATCAACAAAAAAGCCAACTATTCTTGTTATAGGCGACCTCATGGTAGATCATTACATATGGGGTAATGCCACCAGGCTTTCTCCCGAAGCGCCGGTACCGGTGGTTAACGTAAATAGTGAATCAGTCACATTAGGAGGTGCGGGTAATGTGGTGCAAAACCTGATCTCGCTTGGCGCGCAGGTAACCGTTGGCGGTGTAATTGGCAATGATGCCACAGGTAACCAGCTTATGAGGTTATTGACAGATGAAGGAACTGAGATTGATGCCGTTATCAAAGAAAACAGCAGAACAACAACAGTGAAAACCCGGGTACTGGTAGGGAATCATCAATTGGTGCGGCTGGACAGGGAAATAACGGATGCACTACCTTCAGACATTGAAAATGAATTGATAGATAAGGTAACCGCTTATATAGATACCGCAGATCTGGTAGTTTTATCTGATTATAATAAAGGATTATTCTCGCCTCAATTAACACAACAAATTATAACAACTGCTGTGCGTATGGGTAAGAGGGTTATAATTGACCCCAAAGGGACTAATTTTGAAAAATACAAAGGCGCATATATTATTAAACCCAACCGAAAGGAATTGGCTGAAGCAGTAAAACTGGATCAGATAAATTCAATGGAGAGTTTAAAACATGCTGCCGATATTATTCTGGAACAAACCGGGGCCGAATATCTTGTAGTCACACTGTCGGAGCAAGGTATGGTGATCCTGGGTAAACATAACCAGGTTGCGTTACCTGTAAAAGCGACTGAAGTTTTTGATGTTACCGGCGCCGGCGATACTGTTTTATCAACCATGGCTTATTTCCTGGCTATGGGGCTTAGTCTGGAAGACGCCTGCGAACTGGCTAATCACGCTGCAGCCATTGTAATACGCCATTTAGGCAGTGCTACTACCACAGTAGCCGAAATTATTAAGGATATTGCTGAAAGTGAAGAGCAAAGATTAAAGGCATCTGTCTAAAATTCGCGGCTTGCAATGCCGCAAACACAACATAATCAACCTGAATCTTAATTACTAATATCAGCCCAATGGTTTTAGAAGAACTTAATGAGCATTCCATTACTATAAAGAAAGTTGTAGAAGTACTTATTGCCGATATTGAGGCGGGTAGTGAACTTATTAGCAGCACCATTAAAAATGGAAATAAAGTACTGCTTGCCGGAAACGGTGGCAGCGCCGGCGATGCCCAGCATATTGCTGCTGAATTAACAGGTCGCTTTGTTAAGGAGCGCAAGCCTTTACCGGGTATAGCGTTAACAACCGATACGTCTGCAATTACAGCAATAGCCAATGATTACGGTTATGAGCATGTTTTTTCAAGGCAATTGGAAGCATTTGCGCAGCCGGGCGATCTCTTCATAGGCATTTCTACCAGCGGAAACAGCATGGGAATTATAAATGCCATTCAATCAGCCAAAAATTTAAATTGCAAAACTATCGGATTGACGGGTAAAGATGGTGGTAAGATGAATGGTATGTGCGATGTGAATATTGTTGTTCCGTCAGACACAACAGCACGTATCCAGGAAATGCATATATTAATTGGTCACATATTTTGTAAAGCCGTTGATGCCTTGTTTTAGCCTTTATGAAAATTGACTTTGAACAAATATTGCTGGATAAGATACGGGATGTTAACTCGCTGAAAATTAGGTTGCAAGGTTGGCAGAGCGAAGGCAAAAAGGTTGTTTTTACTAATGGTGTGTTTGATTTGCTGCATATTGGGCACCTTACTTACCTTTCAAAGGCAGCAAGTTTAGGCGATAAACTTATTATTGGGCTCAATGCTGATGCTTCAGTTAAGCGTATTAAGGGCGAAAGCCGGCCTGTTAATGATCAAAACAGTCGGGCGGTATTACTGGCTTCAATGTTTTTTGTGGATGCTGTAACCATATTTAATGAAGATGACCCGCTTAATTTAATAAATGACCTTATGCCCGATATCCTGGTTAAAGGAGCCGATTATTCAATAGATGGTATAGTTGGTGCCAAAGAAGTTATAGCCAATGGGGGCGAGGTAAAAACAATTGATTTTATTAGCGGCTATTCATCCACATCAATAATTGAAAAAATCCGGAATCAAATTCCTAACCAGTCGGTCAAATAAAATGCCAGGCAGCTTGCTCAAGTTTGCCCCTCTGAATCATATTCTGTTGTTTGCCGCCAAGGCAATTCAAAGGAATATTAAATTCAAGCATTTAAAGTAAATTCTTGGTAATCCAATTGAATTTACCGTCCTCTCTTTACTCCCTGCAAAGAATCACAAAAACGAGCTGATTAGGCTTCGATAATCTTTTGTAATTCATCTCCCTTTACAACTTATCCGCCATTTCAGTTCATGGATAAAAAAATATTATAAAAACACCTTACGATGAAAGATATACAATACAGATTTTATCCTAACATGCCTGTGAGGACATTAAAAAGAATTAAGCTTATTGATAAGGTGTTATACTCCGTATGGAAAAGAAAAGATAAAAAACCGGCCGCTCAAAATTTTGATGAGATAACCATTATCCAGCTTGCCCATATCGGTGATATGATACTTATGCTGCCTGCTTTAAAAACACTCAAATCTGTCACCAATTACCATATCAATTTATTGGTGAGCAGCCAGAATTTTACTATTGCGAGCCGTTTAAAATTCATCGATTCGGTAACAGTTGCGGATGCTCCTTATTTCGCAAGAAATAAAAAGGTATCCTACTTAAGTTACATCAGTCAGTTAAATAAAATATCAACCGGTTTAATATATGACGTGCGGGGCGATCTGCGAAATAACTTTTTCATTAGTTTCTTTACCCGCAAAAAATTATTTGCCGGTTATGATGTTGGGGGCGGTGGCGCTTTATTAGATGTGGTTTTACCATTTGAACCAGAAGGACACGTTTCGGGCTTGTTTAACCCTCTTTTTAATTATTTAAAATTAACGCCGAAGAATTTAGCTGACTATTGGAACGAGGAGGATATGCCATATGATACAATAACAGACCATGTTTTTCCCCCGCGTTTTATGGCGGTTCATCTTGGTACAGGGGCTCAGGCCCGGAAATGGCCGGTTGAGTTTTTCATAGAAACAATTGCCGCGCTATCAAAGGAAATACCTGTTTATGTTTTAGGTATAAATCAGGATCTAACCGTTGAGCAGCATAATATAATTTCGGCAATGCCAAATGTGGTTTCGTGTATTGGTAAATATTCCATTCTCCAGTCTATTTATGTGTTAAAAAACTGTAGTTTGTTTTTGGGCCTGGATTCGGGTTTTTCGCATATAGCCGCCTTGCTGAAAAAAAAGGTTATTGTACTGTTTAGCGGTACTGTAAATAAAAGCGTATGGAAACCTTTTAGCTTTTTTGAAGATCAGGTGGTGCTGCTGAATCATGAGGTTGCATGTAATTTGAGCACAGGCTGCGGCAAGCTGGTGTGTGAAGATAATATCTGTATGAAGCAAATTGCGCCGGCTGTGGTTATTAGCAGGCTTAAAATGGCATTAAATGAATTGGGAGCTTACCCGATAATAACTTAAGGGTATATGAAAGGGCTGTTGGGTGTGCAGATGTAATAGCCAGAATACAGCTGATTGATTTATTTACTGTTTAAATTATTGTTCTATTGTGAACTGATCGCATTGATCTGATTTAGCAATGAATCTAAATGGTGATGGTAATCTTTAAAATTTACCTCTGCCTTTTCAATTGCCATAATAAGAGCTTCAAGTTCAATTTTTACAGCCTGGTGCTTGGTGAAGCCATTGATTACGCAGATATCATCTTTAAAATAACTTATAAAGTTAGGGCTGGGTGTGGCCGAAAGCTCGCTTCTCAGATTGTCAATTTTAATTTTTTCCAATCTGATCAAATTTAAGACTTCCACATTCTTATGGCATCTGATAATATTTTGGGCCCGTTTTTTTTGTCTGTTGATCATTCTTTCAAACTATGCTAACAGTAATACAATTAAATGTTGGTCTTGATAAAAAGATCAAACAAAATATAGTTGATTGATATTAATTATTAATTAACATATTACGTAAAAATCCAATGAATAGTTACGTTAATTTCATATAAAATTTATTTTTTTGTCAATATTCTTTAAAAAAAATAAATCCCTGGTATTTTGCCAATCGCGTTCATCCGTATCATAATTATATAGACTATTCAAATGGGTAATAGCTGCTATTATTAACCTTTTTATTACCAGTTTATTACTTGTACAAATGAATTTAACTTTGTCTAAGATGAGGTTCTTTTATGAAGTAATAGTGAATAAATTTCAAACACGGAACCGAAAAAACAATCCTCGTTTCTAAAAATTGCATACCCCTCGCTTTACATACTCAGCAAATTTGTTGGTATAATCCTTCCTTTAAACTCCTGCTTGCCATATCGGTAAACACCTAACAATTCTGATGTCTTTTTAAGAGGATAAATTAAATAATAGTTAATTTTATAACCTCATATTACGTTTATATCCTGGCCTACAAAATTACAACTTATTTGTGTAATCGTTGTTATTCATTCAAGTGTTAAAAGAACCCCCTGCTTGTAAATTTTATTATAAAAAACGCTTAAAACGGTGGTTTTGAATGGCCTACGAATTTTAACTTAGAAAAACTATTGTCAGATCAACATTTAAAAAATAATGAATGGATTAGTGATCTTTTTATTATGAATGTATGTGATCTCGATTACAAAATAGCTCTTGTTACCAATTGCATCCCAAACTCTACTTCAAATTTCACAGATCAATTTAATAAGCCGGTTTAATAGCTATGATAGCTAAATATATGGCCGGCTGGAAAGATCAAATTCCAGGTATCTTGTAATTGCCTTTATAGTTATTTCAAGTGCTTAAGCATAGCATTAAGGGCTATCAAGATTAAGTTTCATAACTTGCTCATTTTATTTAAAAGAAATGAATAATTGGTTGGTTCCTATTAAATAAATATATGTTAAATTTTAATTCGTTGTTTATCAGGGACAACGGATGTATATCAGGTTGTGAAACTTTGTATAAACATTGAACAAATGGTGTTAAAAAGTGTTATAAAACTCATGTCGAATGTTTAGTGAGCCATTCTGCGGGCTTGTAAATAAATGGTATTATATATTGGACAACAAATTATTTCCATAATCTACCCTCAACGGAAATTTGAATGGATTTAATAATATTTTTCGTCTATTTATGTTATTTTAGTAATATGAAAACAATTGGACAAAAGATCAAATATCTACGTTATCAGCGGGGGATGAGCCAGGGTGATGTCGCAAAGCGTATTGATATTTCTATTTTGGCTTTGTCAAAGATTGAAAATGGAATAACTGATATTAACTTATCAAAACTTGAAAGGATCGCAGCATTATTTGAAATGTCTATAATTCAGCTAATTACATTAGAAGATGTTAAACAAGATCCACCACAGCATATGACTGAATTGGAGACGGCCAATAGGCTTTTAATGGATCATGAGGCTGAAATTATTGATCTCCAAAAAAAAATAATTGAGCTGTTTGAAGCACTGCGGCACTCAAAAACGGCGTAGGACGTCTACATATTTAAGAAAAGCTTTTTTCTAAAAGAACCCCAATTGTCAATAAGTCCAACACCATAATTTAGATAAAAAATAAAGGGAGATAGCACCCCTGCTAATCTCCCAACTATTAATTAAAATAACCCCTTAAGGAATTATTATTTTATAGGAACAATATGTGTGCCTAATTTGCATATTAATATAATTATTATAAATATGTTAAAATTTGATAGTTTTTTTGGATATAATTGATATTTATTGAAATATTATAACGCATTTATTCTTATTAGTTGTTTGTTTTTTTGCAGTGTGTTTTCATATCTGTTTTTGTTAGTTCACAATTTAGTACACGTTATAGTACACATTAATGCCATAACAGACACTACCTCCTAAAACAGCGCGCAACACCCCGACTAATTTTGTAACCAATTGTAAAGAGAGAGTGATTAGCTAACCGGCCAGTTGGGTTAAATTCGCTAAATATAGCCACAGCAATATTTATCCCAATATCTGATCATCAGTTTTTTACCAAAGCTTGTAAAATTCATTCCCATTGATGGGGTAGGGGTAAATTCACCAAAAACGCAGCCCTTTGAGGTTGCATATAAATCAATCCGCACAAACATGTCGTAGCTTTTACTTAAAGTTTTTGCTGTTTCAACCATCTCTTTAAAACAAGCAGGCGCTTTCTGGTTAGCGATGGGCGGATAATTGAATTGTACCTTTTTTAATTGATTCCAGTTTTCGTCATAAAAAGTACCATATCCGCTTTTAGGGCTTAATCTGTTTATGGCATACAAACAAGCTATTTCGCCATTAAAACAATAAAATTTATAATCGGTAGGTATCGTATATAGTCCATCTTCAGTTTTTAAAAACTCTTCAATTAAAAACTCGAGGGATTGGTTTTTAGTTATCTCTCTTTTTAAGATAGCTTTTATTTCGTCATGCTGATAGTGCTTTTTATCAAAAAGGTTTTGCCCATTATCCATAACAAAAACCAAATTGCAGGAATGCCCTACAGTAGGGCGAATAACGTAATAGGGAGGGAGTTTCGAAAAATCGATGGTTTCAATATCGGCACCTTTCCAATACAGATCCGGTACCTGGCAACCGTGCATCTTGGCGAATTCCCGGGCGTTATATTTATTGCTTAACCTTCTTTGCCAGTACGGAGCAGCTTTCCATTTTTCAATGCTGTCATTTTGGCTCATTGGAGTATTTCTGATGTGCTCTGCTTCAGAATCAAGCCAAAATGTTTCGTACCTCTTCTTTATTCTTTTTGAAAATTGACCACTATTTCTCAAATGATGAACAAGACGATTTAACATATTTAGGTTTTTAATCAACATAAAATTACCAATGAGCAATTCAGAAAAAGTTTCCTTATACAAAGTACGATGGTAACAATGTTAAAACAGAAGTTTAGTAATAAATGTATACTAAAATGTGAAATATGTGTATTGCGGAAAATGATAAGAAACGCAGTATATCGAGCTGCAAATCCTGGAAGAGGAAACATGACAAAATTCCAGTACGCAAGTTAATTTACCGGGATTTCAAAAAAGAAAACAGAGCCCTTTCCCGGTGTGCTTTCTACCCATAGCTCACCCTGATGACGGTTAACTATCTCTTTGCAAATATATAAGCCAATGCCTAACCCTGATATATGAGAGGCCAGTTCTTCAACCCGGTAAAACCTGGAGAAAATGTGCTCCCATTGATCTTGTGATATGCCAAGGCCAAAATCCTGTACCATAACACGCACCGAGTTATCGTTTAATACCACTTTTACATTTACCTGGTCAGCCTCAGGCGAATATTTTATAGCGTTTGAGATCAGGTTGATCAATACTTGTTCTATACGCTGTTTATCTGCTGAAATTATCAACGGTCCAATTTCCTGCTGCAAAACAATCCTGTGCGATTTGGTTGAATACTGCATTTGTTCAATTACCTCCTGTATCAGGTGGCGGAACTCAAATGAAGAATAGGTGAGCGGTAGTTGACCTGTTTCAATTTTAGAAACATCCAGCAAATCAGAAAGCAGTCCGGATAGTTTGCCAATTTGAAGCAATGCCTTTTCAATAAAAGACTTGTTCTGGTCGTTGTCTGGTAATCTTTTATTGATAATTTGAAGGTATCCGCTTAAACTGGTGATAGGTGTTTTTAATTCATGGCTGGCCAAACCTATAAATTCATCCTTTTTGGCATTTAGTTTTTGTACCTGTTCATATAATTTAGCATTATCAAGTGTAATGCCTGCATGATTGGCTATACCAGCAACCAAACTCTCATGTGCTTTTGTAAACTTTGCAGGCTTCGGATGGCCATAGAACAAGCCGCCTACTATCTTTCCTGATTTGGAAATTACAGGGATGGCCATATAGCTGGCAACAGGCAAATACCCGGCTGCCATGCTGTGAAAAGGCGTATTTGTGTGATATTCCGGATATTTGGTAACATCATCTACCCTTATGATATGCTCCACATTAAAAGCAGAAGGGAACTCGGTTACATTGTTAGGTATAATAAACTGTTTAAGGGTTTCCTTTTGCTGACCCGACAAGACGTAAAGCATAATGGACTCCTCGTTTTCATTCAACTGATTGTAAAAGAAAGCGCCACAGCTTGCGCCGGTAATTTGAGTAGTGGTGTCAATCACTCTCTGCAATATTTCCTGAACATCAAGGCTGCCAGAGATTGCTTTGCCCACGTCATTTAATGCTTCAAGGTTGTCGGCATAGCGTTGCAAGCTTTCCTCCGCTGTTTTTTGACGAACTATATTACGAACGATTTTAGAGGCACCTATGATGCGCCCTTTTGTATTTTTGATGGGAGATATGGTTAAGGATACCGGGATTTCAGCGCCGTTTTTGGTTACCCTTATTGTTTCATAATGCTCTACCCTTTTACCGCTCCTGATCTTTCCGAGAATCACCTGTTCTTCTTGCTGGCGATCGCCGGGAATCAGCAAGGTAACTGATTTTCCCACAATTTCCCGGTCTTCATAACCAAACATTTGCTTTGCAGCATCATTCCAGCTGGTAATTATCCCGTTTAATGTTTTGCTGACAATGGCATCTTCTGAAGATTCAATAATGGCTGCCAGCATTGCCTGTTTAGCTTCGCCAATTCGTTGTTCGGTCACATCAATCAGGGTATTCACCGCGCCGCTTAGGTGGCCTTGTTCATCAAAAAGCGGAACCGGGCAAGGTTGTACATTTACCCTTGTACCATCAGGTCGTTCAATGATGATTTCTTCGCCCTCTATGGCTACTCCCTCCTTTAAGGTACGGGCCATTGGGCAGTCGTCAAGCAGGAGTGGTTCTCCGTCCGGATTAAATATTTTCCAAGAGCCACACCAAAGGTCTTTGCCTATTTCCGGTGATCTTCCCCAAAGTTTTTCTGCTGCTTTATTAAATGAGGTGATGTACCCGAGCCGGTCGCAGGTATAAATAGCAACGGGTAAATTATTATATAGTTGGTCATTCAATTGATTGTGTTCCTGTGTTTGGGGTAACTTTATTTTTTCCGGTAACGGTTGAAGTATTCCGGAGAGATGTTCATGTGCCATAAGGAGGCAACATCAAATTTAATAAATTGTTGTAAATTAATAAATTAAATGTTAATTAAATTAATTAGGGAATTAGCCGTTAACCACTTCGCCTCCGTTTACGTGGATCACCTGCCCGGTTATGAACGACGAATCATCTGAAGCCAGGAAAACATAAGCCGGGCCCAGCTCTGAGGGCTGTCCTGCGCGTTTCATTGCTGTTTCGCTGCCAAAGCTGTTGATCTTTTCTTCATCAAATGTAGCAACGATCAATGGGGTCCAAACCGGGCCCGGCGCTACCGCATTTACCCTGATCTTCTTTTCTGCAAGATTGGTTGCCAGTGACCGCGTAAAAGTTGTAATTGCTCCTTTGGTTGATGAATAGTCAATGAGTGAGGGCGAAGAACGGTAAGCAGTGACCGAGGTGGTATTGATGATGCAATCACCTTCTTTTAAATACTCCAAAGCGGCTTCGGCGAAATAAAAATAGGCAAAGATATTTGTTCTGAAAGTGATTTCCAGTTGCTCGTCGGTAATGTTCTCTACCTCCTTTTGCGGAAACTGCATGCCCGCGTTATTTACCAGGATATTGAGTTTGCCCAATTCGTCAACCGTGGTTTTTACGGCATTCTTACAAAAAGTACTATCCTTCACATCGCCTTTGATCAGCAAGCATTTTCTTCCCGCGGCTTCTATCACATTTTTTGTTTCCTGAGCATCAGCGTCCTCATCCAGGTAAACTATAGCTATATCGGCACCTTCTTTTGCGAAGTGTACACATGCTGCCCGGCCTATGCCGCTGTCGCCACCGGTTACTAAAGCTACCTTACCGGTCAGTTTTCCGGCCGGCTTATAGTTCTCTTTAATATATTCAGGTCTTGGGGCCATCTCCGCCTCAATGCCTGGCTGCCGGTTTTGAGGCTCTGGTTTTTGAGTTACAGTTTCCATAGGTGTAGTTGTTTAATAAATATTGTTATATCCAAATGTATTTTAACTTAAAGGAAAAAACAGCAAAAATGCAATTCGGTTTTATAAAATAATCCACAGCCGTTATTTATCCACATTTGTCTGAAAATAATCCAGGGAAAGTTGTTTTTTTATAAACAAAGCCTCATATGTGCTGTTAATTTAATTAACTGTTAATATAATAAATAGTGTAAACATTAATAGATTGATCTATGGAAACGCAAATTCAAAACCGGGCAGATTCTAAATTAAAGGAGTTCTTTGTTGATCAGCTGGAAGATCTTTTATGGGCCGAAAAAAAACTGGTTAAAACGCTACCCAAAATGGAAGAGGCAGCTACATCTGTTGAGCTGAAGAATGCTTTTGGAAATCATCTGGCACAAACCAAAAACCATGTAAGCAGGCTGGAACAGGTGTTTGGTATTATTGGTGAAGATGTGGATACAACCAAATGCCCGGCAATGGCAGGGATTGTGGATGAAGGCGAGGATATCATTGACGATACCGATGAAGGTACCGCCCAGCGAGATGTGGGTTTGATATTTGCCGGTCAAAAGGCCGAACATTATGAGATTGCCACTTATGGAGGAATGGTTACCCTGGCTAAAACCTTGGGTTACGATGACGCGGCTGCGCTGTTAAGTCAAACCTTAGCGGAGGAAAAAGAGGCTGATAGCCTGCTTACCGAGATTGCAGAAAACAACATTAACTTCCAGGCCAGCACAGAACCCAAAAACGAGGGCTTCTTTTCCTGATCCGTTATTGTTTTTTAATAAATGATATGAGGCTGCCCTAAAGGCAGCCTTTTTACTGAATGCAAGATAAGAAGCAATGGGATTTTCTGATTAACTGTAACGTGTTATTTAGCAGGAGTGATAGTGATGTTCCTGTAATCAATAGGCCCGTGATCTCCCTGGATAAGTATAGGCCCGGGTTCACCTTCTTTGCTGTTAATTGCGCCGCCGGTAATTCCCGGTATAACTTCCCTGCATATAACAGTTGTTCTGTTTGCTACTATGGTAACTATTCTGCCGACTAATGTAATATCATATGATTGCCACTCGCCCGGATTTTTCGCCATCATTTTATTGGGGGGCAAAAAGCCATAAATTGAACTAAACTGGTTATTAATAGGTTCGGGCTCGCCGCTTTTTGTGTCAATTACCTGTACTTCGTATCTGCCCCGCAAATAAATTCCGCTGTTGCTGCCCTGTTTATAACGAAATTCTATATGAAGCTTAAAATCGTTAAAGATTTTATCACTGATTAGATTTGCCCCGGAATGCAGGCTTCTTAAAACGCCCGACTCAACTATCCACTGATTTTTGCCATCGGTATGCCATCCTTTGATATCTTTTCCATTGAATAAATTAATTGCCTTGCCCCAAACAGGTTCTTTAGTCCTGATAAGCAGTGGAGCGCGGACACCGGTAAAATTGTAAGTTTTTCCATCGGTGTATACCATGGTGCCTTTTAACACCTCACCATTAACTTCAAATTCAAAGTCCATATTCCGGCTTCCTTCTTCCCACTGGGGCGGAATAGAAAAACTGTATTTGCCATCATTGGGTCTAACCTCTGAAATTGGGCGTGCGCTTCCAAAGGCGTAGGTGAAACGACCAATAAGCGTATGTGTACCAGATTTTTGTACTTCCAGCCAGGAAGGTAAACTTTTACCTTCTTTATCAATAGTAATGTCCCATCTCCCGATAACCGCCGGATCTTTTGCAATTTTTGTTTGACCAACTGATGCTTTAGCTGCTAAAAAAAGAAATAACAACATCACAATTTGTACCCGAACAAAACGGGCAGGGCGTTTAGATAAAACTGATAAATTTTTCATGTTATTTAGTAAATTCTAAAGCTACAAACTAACATTCACTTTTTTGTACGATATTGCTTTTTAGACTGCAGCAGGCCCTAATTATTAGGCGCTAAAATAAATGATAAGCAACCTCTTGTTTCTGCAGCTTGTTTAAGCTATAGCTGCAAGCCAGGCATGGGCCAATAAACTAATGCCTGCCATATTTGGATGAACTCCATCACGGGTCCAATACGCACCAGGGACCGATTGCATGGCCTTATCTATAACTGATTGAAATGGAACAAATCCCGTATCGTACTCTTCGGCTATCGCACGGGCTGCTGCCTGAAATTCATAGAATTTAGGGTACCATACATCTGTTACCCTATTAACCTTATTTATAGCATAGGGCTCACATATTATCAGTTTTACATCAGGCAGCGCTTGTTTAGTCCGATCGATCAAGTTTTTGTAGTCTGTGCGATAGGTTTCAATTGTGCCTTTATATCCGGCTGTCATGGTATGCCAAAAATCATTTACCCCAACAAAAATGCTTAGCACGTTCGGTTTTATATCCAGGCAGTCACTATCCCAGCGGGCGGCCAGCTGGTAAACCTTATTACCGCTCACGCCCTTGTTATAAATTTGCAGTTTTTTATCCGGATGATTCATCAGCAAATTTGATCCGGCTACTAACGCGTAGCCATTCCCCATACATCCGATATCATTTGGTATGGTTTTGTCCTTATCGCGTCCGGCGTCGGTAATGGAATCTCCCTGAAAAAGCACAATGTCATTAACATCTAAACTAATTGTTTTTCCTTCGGCTTCTGCAAAAGCTGCTGATGCCAGTTCGGGCAATGCCAAGCTGGCTATTGTGCAAATAGCAGCATTTTTGATAAATGAGCGGCGATCGTTTTTCATATTTAAATTATAGTTCGGGTTTAAAAAATGGTTATGATAAAATCTGTTAGCGAAACCAATTTAGATCATAGCGTTTCAAAACAATTTGGTAGTAATGAGGGGTTACTACTTTAATTGGCGGTAAACCATCTCTGGTTTCATATAAAATATAAACCGTACCGTCGTTCTCGATGGTGAGGTCTGAATAACCGGCCGACCCAGGCTCTATCACCTTATTTACCGGCCAGGTTGCCCCTTCATCAAAGCTTACTTTTGCCATTAAATGCCGGCGGCCTTCCCCGGGAATATTTCTGTAATCGGGATTGATAAAGATGATTGGCCCTGCAAGTTTACGCTTACCTGTGCCAGCCCTGATCATGCTGCCCATGCAAACCGGATCAAATAGATCGTCATTAAATACAGGTTTTGTCCAATGAGAAAATCCATCCCGGCTATATGATATTAAACGGCGTTGTTCTTTTGATTCAGTCCTGGTGTTCATCATTACTCTTCCGTCCTTTAACTGGATAAGGGTGCTTTCACTTGGATTTATAATTTGATCTGAGGTATTTGCAACGATATCGCCTCTGTTCCAGGTTTTACCATGGTCATTACTGTAAATTGTTGAAATGCAGGATGGCCTGTGTGCCCTTTTCTTATCATCAGACATCCACACGGAAACTACCAACCTGCCGTTTTTGAGTTGAATGGCATGACCAGGTCCGGTAGCCAACACCTTCCAGTCATATTCCGGAATATATTTTTCAAACGCATATGTGATGTCAACTGGCTCGCTCCATGTAAGCCCTTCGTCTACAGATTTCATATAAAAGCAGCGCCCATAATCTTTAACAAATAAAAAATGTATTGTATGCCCGTCATTATCCATAATTGGAACGCCATTGCCAGCCGGCTTTGATTCCTCTCTTTTTACAATAACCTTTGGCGTATCCCAGGTTTTTCCGCCGTCTTTACTTCGGCGGGCTAAAATATCTATGCCAGACCAATCGCCATATCCTGTTGCCCGTGCCTCGCAAAATGCAACAAGCGTACCTGATTTAGTTATAACTATAGATGGTATCCTTGTTGTATAATAGCCCATACTGGGATTAAACACAACAACTTTACCAGTGTCTGATTGACTAAACGAGCGGACTGAAATCAACAGAAATAATAAGAGCGATAAATAAGAAATTTTATTTCCATTGAGTTTTAATGGCAGGGTTGTAGTTTTATCGTTATTCATTTTTTAATGTTGATCTATTTATCCAACGAAACCGGCGAATTGCTTTCGCGGTATTGTTTAAGCAAGTGAAAAAAATCAATTGTGTCTAAACTTTCCTTTAATAATATAAACTCAGCATCAGTCAGATCAACTAACGGAAGCCGGCAAGGCCCTAAATTATAACCAAGCATTTTCATAATAGCCCTCTGGGCGGGTATCGGTGAAAATTTAAATAAAATTCTGATCATTTCAACAACCTTTGCCTGAAGGGCCCTTGCTTTTAAAATGTCGCCTTTTTTAAATGAACTAATAATATCATGATAGAATGGCGCTGCAAAGTTATAGGTACTTCCAACAGCACCGTTGGCACCTACCGCCAGCGCGCTTAACAGCATTTCATCAAAGCCCGAAAGCATGTCATATTTACCATGATCGTAACCTAAGCATAACTGGAATTCATGTAAAACAGATGAGGTAAATTTTATGCCGGCCAGATTGGGAATTTTTTTATTACAGGCATCTAAAAAGTCAACTATGTCAATGTTTCCAGTAACTGCGGGCACATGATAATAGTAATAGGGTAAATTGGGGGCAGCTGAGGCTATTTCGGCTATACAGGTTACCAGATTTTGCACCGAACTAGGCTTAAAATAAAATGCCGGAACAGACGAAATAGCATCCGCGCCAATAGCGGCGGCGTGTATGGCAAGCTTTTTTGACTCGGCAATAGAACTGTGGCCAACATGCACAAATACAAGAATGCGCTTGTTTGCACTCGATACAAATTTTTCTGAAACCTGCATCCTTTCTTCAATCGTCATATTCAAACCTTCGCCATTTGTGCCGCATACAAAAATTCCTTTTAACCCATCTGCCACCATTTTTTCAACAATTAACGGTATCATATTTAGGTTAGGGGAACCATCGTTATTAAACGGCGTGAAAACGGCGGCTATAAGTCCTTCAATTTTTCTCATAACTAATTAAGTTTATATGTCATACATATATACAAATATCTAATTTAATTTTTATATTTAGCAACAAATTAATTTAGATAATTACAGCTGATATTGTCTATGCTGTTCGATATAAAACAATTTATATGTACAAAACCGGCACAACCGCATCAGCACTATTTTGTTATTATAATTTTTAATCGGAACGGCCTGTTCGCTCTTTTTAGAAAAAGATAATGGTAGATTCGTAACTTTATATCATACACAAATATTATGACAGATTTCGGCAAGTCTAAGTTGAATGTCGCAAAAAAAGAAAGTGAATTTTCTGGTTTGGAGCCCCTGGTCAATATCAATATGACAGATCTGGTCGAAGACAAATTAAGGAACTATTTCATCCAAAAAAAATTTAAAGCCGGTGATACGATACCAAAGGAGGTTGAGCTGGCTGCATCCTTAAACGTTAGCAGATCAATAGTGCGCGAAGCATTAAGCCGGTTAAAGATGTTAGGAATGATCGAATCACGAAAAAGACGCGGGATGATATTAACAGAGCCCGATATCTGGAGCGGATTTACCAAGATCATTGATTCTAAATTATTAAGTGAGCACTCACTGAAAGAGTTGTTGGAACTACGATTGGTAATTGAAATGGGCGTAAGCGAATTATTATTCATCAGGAGGAATGATGCCGATCTGGAAGCGCTGGAAAAGGTGGTAGTTACAGAGGAGAAGAATGCTAAAACGCCAGCTGACCATGCGAGGTATGATGTTGAGTTTCACAAAATTCTGTATCACATGTCGGGCAACGAAACGCTGTATAGGTTTCAAAAAATGCTGGGGTATGTATTTAACTATATTGTAGGCGCTATGAGTACGGTAAATGAAAAAGACCGCGCCGTTTCTGTATCACACAGAGACTTGCTTAATATTCTTAAAAACGGAGATCCCAGGGCGTTTCAGGAAGCAATGCACAAACATTTAGAGCCCTATTACAGGTTTCTTTTATAATTTGATTTTTTTCAAAATATAAACGGCTCATTCCAACGCTCCGGAACGCATAGGTGGATTTATATTTATCAAGGATGTTAAAGATCACCCTGCTGTTCACCAACGGTTTGCAGCAGGCGTTAAAGCTAAATACAGAGCAAGGTAAACAAGCATTCCTGTTGTTACAGTCAGCCTACACAGCAGCGCGGTACAAGGAAAATTTCAATCCTGATGCAGCCGATGTAAAAACAATAGTGGAAAATGCAGAAAATTTATTAGCGGTAGCAGAAGCTATCTACCGGCAGCTTGTTGGAGAACGGGGCTCTAAATCTAAAAATCCTACATAAGGGAGTGACACCCAGCGGGTCCGGCAGACGGCTTCGTTTTACTACGCCGGCAGCCTCCCCGCCGCAGGTCAGGAATGCAGTTCGTTCCTCACGACATACCTGCCCATAGCCTGAGCATTTACCATTACACCGCAGCCACAAAGATAGCAGCACAGGAAAACCGTCAAGGGCCTGTAAATGGGGTTGTGTTATTTGCTTCTTTGCGAACCCCACCCTTGACAGTTTTCCTGCACACGCTGTTTGTTGTTTAAGCGGGTAATGGTTAATTATACATGGTTAAAATTCATTTAATTGGGCTGAAGATCATTAATGAATGTATTTAATGATGATTTGGATAAAAAAGCCTCTCTTGCACTCGCTGCTTAAGAGGCTTACCTAAACCTTATCACAATTGATAAATCATGGTTGATTTATCATAGTAATTGTAATTATACATAAAACACTGGTGGTATCCAAAAACGTTTAGATGCCCTGATGGCTTAAGGTATTTTCTCACGTTCAGTTTTTTTTTCGGCGAGTTTTTTACTGAGTAGCTGCATATCTTCGCTAACCTTCATATCCAGTATTTTGGCATAATGCTACGTTGTTCGTATGTTTTATGGCCCAACATTTTAGAAACGCTTTCAATATGTATAGAAAATCAGAAGGGAAACGCCTATGATTTCTTTTTATACTGCGCCGTAGCGTTTTCATATCTACCTCATACAATGCAGCGGCGGCGAAGTCCAACATAACTTCTTGCCCTATTATATAGTATATATTACTTAGGACAGTTTCATTGGAAACTACCATATTTTTATTTTTCATAACTCAATTCCTTCCCTTTTTTCCTATTTCCTTTTTCACTTCATCGATCAACTGTTGTTCTGACGGCAGATATAATTTATATTCACTGGCAACAATAGTTTTATTATTTTCCGGCAAGGAGAATTTTACAACAGCATTGTTTTTATCCGCACAAAGCAAAATGCCGATAGTCGGCTTTTCAAAGTCTCTCTTTTCTATCCGGTCATAATAATTAACATACATTTGTAATTGCCCGATATCTTGATGGGTGAGGCGGGCGGTTTTTATCTCAACAATGACGAACGCTTGTAAAAGACGATTGTAAAGAACAAGATCAATAAAGAAATCATCGCCTTCAATATGCAGCCGTTTTTGCCTTGCTATAAATGCAAATCCATTACCTAACTCCAAAAGAAAGTCCTGCAAATGGGTTATGATTGCTTGTTCTAAATCCTTTTCATAATAAGAAGCTTCATGGTGCAGTCCTAAAAATTCGAGATACATAGGGTCTTTATAATATCCTTTGCATCAGAAGGCTGCTGCT
Source organism: Mucilaginibacter pocheonensis (assembly GCF_031456535.1). Classification (NCBI taxonomy): domain Bacteria; kingdom Pseudomonadati; phylum Bacteroidota; class Sphingobacteriia; order Sphingobacteriales; family Sphingobacteriaceae; genus Mucilaginibacter; species Mucilaginibacter pocheonensis. The sequence continues at coordinate 448,346 of NZ_JAVDUU010000004.1, read as the reverse complement.
CATTCCTTGCAACAGCCAATATGCCATTCCTGTCGTTACTCATTAATAAGCGTTCCCAAAAACTACTATGAATTTGGCGCTCCAGTTGGCGGGATGACCAATTGTTTTTTACAGCTTCAGCAATATAAAAATCTCTTTTGTCCTGGTTATCAATGCTTATGAGCATTTTATAATGTGTCCAACCCAATTGCGTCCGCAGTGCGGACGCAATTGGGAAAGTACGATAAAACTGCCGATAACGCTTCAACTGTCTTATAGATAAACCGCTGCCAAATTCGGGCTGCAATTGTGTTGAAATTGTTTTTAGCAGCTGTGCACCATAATCAGCCCGGTCTTTTTCTTGTTGCTCTTCTACAAAAATACGCTGTCCTATACGCCAGTACATCCGTACACGTTCGATATCAACTGCGCGTATCGCAGTATCCCTGGAATTGCGGATAATAGTTTTAATATCTGTTATGATAGATTGATTTCCATGACTTTCTAGGGTTAAATTGGGTAACTTAATTGCAAGCTTTTGCTTTAATGTGCTCATATCCTCGCTAATCTTTTGAGCGACAATCTTTGCGTAGATCTGTGTTGTTTTGACCGATTTGTGACCAAGTAAGGCACTTACCGTTTCTATCGGTACGCCATTGGCCAATGTAACTGTAGTAGCGAAAGTATGCCTGGCGGTATGGGTGGTCAATGTTTTATTAATGCCACAAATGGTTACTACTTCTTTTAAATAGGCGTTGTATTTCTGATTGCTCAATACCGGTAACAACAAGCCCTGGCTTTTGCGGACGTGATGGTTGTTGTATTTCTCGATGATTTCCTTAGCGATAGGTAACAGCGGTACACTTTCCCGGCAAATCGTACTGGTTACTTTATGCCGGTTTTTTACCACCCATTGTTGACCATCAAAAAAGTCAATAATGTGATCGGTAGTCAGCAGGCTCGTATCCTTATAGGCAAACCCGGTGAAACACATAAACAGGTAAGTATCTTTGATTTCCTCTAATCGCTTGATCTCAAAATGTTTGTGATAAAGGATCATGATTTCCTGTTCAGTCAAAATATCCCGTTCTGGATCGATATACCCGCATTTATAGGTTTGTATTGGATTGGTCGGTATCCAGTTTCGCTCAACCCCGGTTTTGATGGCATGTTTAACGTGTTTAAGATATTTCTTTGCTGTATTGGCGTTGATATCCTCGTCCAGCATCAGGTAATCCACGAAATCCTCGGCAAATGCAAAGCGGATTTTATCCAACCGGATATCTTTTGCTTTGTATTGATGCCGGATAAAATTGACTGTCTTTGCACGGATCGTGCGTAACTTTTTTAGTGACGCCACCGAACGGTGTTGTTTTTCCACCTTTTTTTCAAAACGCTCAATAACGAAGTCTATCGCATTGAGTAAGGTTTTAGGCTGCTCCATTTTACCCTGGTAAGCATCCCAGAGCATTTCTACGGTAACTTCCTCGCCTTGCAATTCAAGCGATTGATAAAGACGGCGCACTTTGACTTTACATTGCTCAATCGCATTGTTGAGCAAACGGGCTTCCTGTGTAGAACCCTTCATTTTGCCTGCTTCCTGATCCCAAAGACTTGCAGGGACTTTTTGGCCTAAAGAAATGACGGCCCTTTTGAGATTGACGGTAATACGGATGTCCAGCGATAAGCTTCCGTCTTTGGACTTCCTGGCGCTTTTTGGTAAAACCAGGAGGGAAAGTTTTTCATTGACTTTCATGAAAATTGGATTTTAAGTGAACGATTTGTTTTCGTTCGCTCTCAAAACCCGGTTTCATTGAATCATTGAAAATGGTTTATTACCAATTTCAGCATCGTAAAGACCATATCAAATACGACCCAACAGACTTTAAAAAGATTGATTAAATCTGATAAAGATTTTTTTTAAAAAATCTAATTAAAGCCTGACCTAAAAAGTATACGAAAAGGCTACCACTTTTTAAATGGGAGTGGTAGCCTTTTTGGTAGCCTTTTATACTTGGAATAATTGTTTGAATTTTGCAAACAATTATTTTCAAAAACCCCTTAAAACCGCTGGAAATGCACTTTTACGAAAAAAGACCTTCGATGCGAAGGTCTTTCAGTGGAGCCGGAGGGATTCGAACCCTCGTCCAAACATGGTATAAGGTAAGCTTTCTACATGCTTAGCTTCTGTTTAATTGTAGGGAAGGGGAAGGTCAGTTGCTTACCTGTACCGTCTTCCTTAGGTGCTTTATCTCGCCCGCTATGCACACCTTAAGCAGGCCAGTTCCGTTTTTCGATGCCCCTGTTGCCGGTTCAACAGAACGGAAAACCGGCGGGACAAAAGCTATTTAATTCTAAATTAAGCAGCTAAGGCGTAGTTATTTTCGCCATTTGTAAGTTTGAGCGTTCAGATTTAAGCGCTAATTCACCCAACGCGCTGCATGCTTACTTACTTATCTCCATCCTGTCAATTCCGGTCGACCCCATTTTTTTGTCTTGAGTTCCCAGTATTGTGTATTGAGTTTGACAAGCAATTACAAAGATACTAAAAATAGCTTAATTAGAACTCAAAACTTCAGCTCTTGAGCTTATAACTTTTCCCGGGTAAACCCTTAAAGCCTCTTCCAGGCAGATCATGGCACTTTTCAGGTCTTCGTTGTTCAATACATAAGCCATCCGTACTTCATTATACCCGGCTCCCGGTGTGCTATAAAAACCGGTCGCGGGCGCCATCATAACTGTTTGATTTTCATAGCTAAATGATTCCAGTATCCACTGGCAAAATTTATCAGCATCATCTATCGGTAATTTAGCTACCACATAGAACGCGCCGCCCGGATTAGGGCAGTACACGCCATCCATTTTATTCAGTGCGCTAACAAGGGTATCCCGCCTGCTGGTATATTCTTTATTTACGGCCTCAAAGTATGCGTCGGGTGTGTCAACAGCGGCAGTTCCGGCAATTTGTTCAACCATACCGGGACTAAGCCGGGCCTGCGCAAATTTTAATGCCGTAGTCAAAACCGCTTTATTTTTTGTGATCAGACAGCCAAGCCTTGCTCCGCAGGCGCTATAACGCTTGCTTACGGTATCAAGCACAATAACGTTTTCATCGAGCCCATCCAGGTGCATAGGCGACATGAATTCGCGGTTGTCATAACAAAACTCGCGGTAGGCCTCGTCTGCAAGCAGGTAAAGATCATGCTTTAGTACCAATTCTTTTAATGCTTCAAGTTCTTCCTTTGAATACAGATAACCCGTAGGGTTATTGGGGCTGCAAATAATAATAGCCTTGGTTTTATTAGTTATCAGCTTTTCAAACTCGCTGATGGGGGGCAATGCAAAACCATTATCAATAAATGAAAGTATAGGTTTAACAACAATATCGCTTTGGCTTGCAAAACCATTGTAATTGGCATAAAAAGGCTCGGGGATAATAACTTCGTCACCCGGGTCAAGGCAGGCCATCATGGCTATTGTAATAGCCTCAGATCCGCCCGTTGTTACAATAATGTTTTCGGGAGTGATGCCGTAGCTTAGTTTGTTATAATATTCTGTAAGCTTTTTACGGTAAGTTAAAGTGCCTTCTGATGGTGTATACGCCCAAACTTTAAAATCAATATTTTTAATGGCATTTAACATACCATCAGGGGTTTCAATGTCAGGCTGGCCAATGTTTAAATGATAAACCTTTTTACCATCCAGCTTGGCTTTATCGGCATAAGGAGTTAATTTACGTATAGGTGAAGCGGGCATTCGCTCACCTTTTTGAGATATTTTTGGCATATGCAAAATTAGTAAAAAAGAAAGTATTGTATTTACACGGTCCCTGTAAATGAAAAAAGACCCTGTGTAAGGGTCTTTTAATATTGTTATTAACGCCCCTTGTTTAGCAAGGGGTTATTTAAACCGTGCTTGCCTTGTTTATTTGCTCGACGCGGGTTTAGCTACAACCTCGCCAATAATATTCAAGTATTTTTCGGGTGTTACCGCGTTTGATTTAACTACGATTGTTTTATTAAATGGCTGTGCGGCAGCGGCATTGTAAGTAATTTTAATAGTGCCTTTAGTCCCGCTTTTTACTGGGGTTTTGGTATAGTCGGCAATTGTACAGCCGCAGGTTGGCCTTACTTCGGTTAAAATAAGGGGCTCTTTACCAATGTTTGTAAATTCAAAAACAGTGGTTACAGGTGTACCCTGAGGTATTTTACCAAAGTCATGTTTTTCTTCGTTAAATTTAAACTCAGGTTTCTGGCTATCCTGTGCTGTTGCAGTAAAGGCAAAACCTAAAACTACTGCACAAATCATTAATATCTTTTTCATACGTTTATTTGATTAATACAAATATATAAGGTTTAATGTAATTTAAAAACTATTAGCAAAACTCTATGTTTTATTGTTAGTTTGCCAATTACAGAATAGAATTTTATAATTTTACCGTCTAAACGAAATTATATATGCCCGGAACTACCATTCGTGCAACCAGTAAATTTAATACCGCTGAGTTGAGTTTTGATGATTTCAAAAAAATTGTGATCGATGATTATCGCATTGGTTATGAGAGCAGGCAGGCCAGTTTAATAGGCAGGCGAGAGGTACTAACGGGCAAGGCTAAGTTTGGGATTTTTGGCGACGGTAAGGAAGTTGCACAACTGGCCATGGCCAAAGCATTTCGTGCCGGCGACTGGCGTGCGGGTTACTATCGTGATCAAACCTTTATGTTTGCTACTGGCATGAGCAACCTTAAAGAGTTTTTTGCGCAGCTATACGCCAACCCCGATATTGAAAAGGACCCCGCCTCGGCCGGTCGTCAAATGAACTGTCATTACGCTACCCGATTTGTAAATGCCGATGGCAGCTGGGTAAACCAGGCCGAAACCATGAATTGTTCGTCTGATATTTCAACTACAGGCGGGCACATGCCGCGCTTGCTGGGATTGGCCTATGCATCAAAACTATACCGTCAAAATAAAGAGCTTGAGTATCTTAACCAGTTTTCGGTAAGCGGTAATGAGGTGGCATTTGGCACTATAGGTAATGGCTCAACATCTGAGGGATTGTTTTTTGAAACCTTTAATGCCGCCGGGGTATTGCAGGTGCCTATGGCCATCTCGGTTTGGGACGATGCTTACGCTATTTCGGTACCGGCAAAGCTGCAAACCACTAAAGAGGATATTTCAGAAATATTAAAAGGTTTTCAGCGCGAAAAAGATACCAACGGTTATGAAATATTTAAGGTAAGGGGATGGGATTACATAGCCCTTTGCGAAACTTATGAACGCGCCATATCTATATGCCGCGAACAGCATGTACCGGTATTGATCCATGTTACCGAGATGACCCAGCCGCAGGGGCATTCTACCTCAGGGTCGCACGAGCGTTATAAAACAAAAGAGCGCCTGGGTTGGGAAGATGAGCATGATTGTTTGCTTAAAATGCGCGAGTGGATGATTGCTTCGGCCATTTCAAACGAGGCCGAACTGGATGAACTGGAATCCGAAGCCAAAAAATATGTACGCGAGTGCCAGCGTGAGGCTGCTGCCGAACTGGCCGGCGTAATAAAAACCGAATTAGATGAAGCTGCCAGCCTTATTGACAAGCTGGCATATAATGTTACTATAAAAGATGAATTATTGGAGATATCATCAGCTCTCCGCTCCAGCTATGATGCCGGCCGCAGGGAAGTGATATCAGCGGTGCGTAAGGTTTTAAGGCTTACCACACGCGAAAGCCTTGCAGAGCGCCAGTCATTATTAAACTGGCACAATAAGGAAATTGAAAAGAACAATGAGCGTTTTAATTCAAAATTATTTACAGAAACACCGCAATCTCCTTTAAATGTGCCGGTTATACCAGCCGTTTATAATGATGACGCACGTCTTATTGATGGCCGCGAAGTGTTGAACGCTTGTTTTGACGCCAATTTTGATCGCGATAAAAGTATTGTTGCTTTTGGCGAAGACGTTGGAGCCATTGGTGATGTAAACCAGGGTTTTGCCGGACTGCAAAATAAATATGGCGACCTGCGTATTACCGATACCGGTATACGTGAAACAACTATTATTGGGCAGGGTATGGGGCTTGCTATGCGTGGCTTAAGACCAATAGCCGAGATACAATACCTTGATTACCTCATTTACGCCATGACCGTTTTATGTGACGATTTGGCAAGTTTAAGCTATCGTACACGTGGCGGGCAAAAAGCACCTCTCATTATTCGTACCCGCGGGCACCGGCTCGAAGGGATATGGCACTCAGGCTCGCCAATGGGCTTAATTATAAACTCCATGCGCGGTTTTCATATTTGTGTGCCGCGTAATATGACTCAGGCCGCAGGCATGTATAACACTTTATTAAGGGGAGATGAACCTGCCATTGTTATTGAAAGCCTTAACGGATACCGCTTAAAAGAAAAGCTGCCTGCAAATGTGGGCGAATTTACGGTTCCGCTTGGTAAGGCGGAGATATTAAAAGACGGCAGCGATATTACCGTTGTTTCATACGGCTCAACACTGCGCATTGTGCTAGAGGCCGCCGAAGAGCTCGAAAAAATGGATATTCATATTGAAGTTGTTGATCCGCAAACTTTATATCCTTTTGATACAGAGAATGTTTGCGGCGATTCTTTAAAGAAAACCAGCAAGCTGCTGGTTGTTGATGAGGATGTGCCGGGAGCTGCTTCGGCATATATTACCCAAAAGATCATAGAAAATGAAAATGGATACTATGCGCTTGATGCACAGCCAAGAACACTAACCGCTAAAGAACATCGTCCGCCTTATGGCTCTGATGGTGATTATTTTAGCAAGCCTTCTGTTGACGATATTATCGAAACTGTTTATGCTATTATGAACGAGGCAAACCCGGCCAAATACCCCGCAATTTTTTAATTGGAGGGATATCAATATTTTTCGTCAAATTGATAAAAAATTAGGTCAGTAACTTGTTAAAAATGTCATTATTATGTTCATTTTTTAGCTTGTTTCTTTAAGTTTGCGTCCTTTTGAACCCACATTTTAACATGAATTCTACAACTTTTGCAACCATATCCAATATTATCAAAACCCGCCGCTCTACTAAACCGGCAATGATGAGCGGCCATAAAATTCCAAACGGGCACATAGCTGCGTTACTGGAACTTGCGGATTGGGCGCCAACGCATGGATACACCGAACCCTGGCGCTTTATCGTTTATGAAAACCCGGCTGAATTTTGCTTGCAACATGCTGAAATTTACAAGCAAAGTGTTGATAATGAAAATTTTAACGAGGTAACGTATAGTAACCTGCAACACCAGGGCGACAAAGTATCACATATTGTTCTTGCTGTAATGAAGCGTGGGGACTTGCCAAAAATACCTCCATTTGAAGAGCTTGCTGCGGTTTCAAGCGCTATACAGAATATTTTGCTGGGTGCCACAGCCTTAAATATGGCTTCATTCTGGAGTACTGGTGGCGCCATCCTAAAACCGGGCATGAAGGAGTTTTTACAACTGCGCGAAGAGGACAATATATTGGGCGCACTATACCTGGGATATGCCGATCTACTGCCTGAAGGAAAGAGAAATACGCCGCTCGAAGAAAAAATCAAATGGATTAAATAACTTCACTAACCTTTTATTGTTTCGCTCGTATAAGGGTCTGTAATTGCTTTATTTTAAATTTATTTTCATTTAAGTAAAAAAATACACTTAAATTATTTTGATTTAATATAAAAATTATACATTTGTAATTGATCGGTTTCCTAATCCCGGTCATTTATCAAACTAAAACCTGTTACTGATTTAACTTATTGATTTAAAATTAAACTCAAAACAAGTATGAGGAAACATTTTTGGTATGTTACATTTGCGGTATTTTTTTTATCAGCAACAATTATTAGCTGGAGATCCGCAGGAGCAAACAAATCAGATGGAAAGGTAAATTCAACACTAAATGCAAAGGAATTATTTAATCAATATATAAGTAATTTATACCAGGCTGCAAGTTTGCAGCAAACTGGTTTGGCATTTGATGTATTTGAAAAAGCGGTTACAGGTTATACTAATTTAAAACTTGAACACAAGTTGCCGCAGGGCAGCGCAATACTTACAGTTGTTGATTTCTCAAAGTCCAGCCGCGAAAAACGTATGTGGATCATTGATCTGTTTAGCAAGCAATTATTGTTAAATACCTGGGTGGCACACGGACAGGGGAGCGGCGACGAAATGGCAAACCAGTTTTCGGACAGGAATGACTCACACCAAAGCAGCCTGGGCTTTTACCTGGCCGATGATGTTTATATAGGTAAACATGGCCGTTCGTTACGCCTGGATGGTATGGATCCTGGTTTTAACACCAATGCCCGTATGCGCAGTATTGTAGTGCACGCGGCAAAATATGTTAGCCAGAATACAATTGACCGTACCGGGAAAATAGGCCGCAGCTTTGGTTGCCCCGCGGTATCACCAAAAGTTGCCGACCAGGTAATAAATACCATTATGGGTAAAACAGTCTTTTTTATCAATGGCAATGACGACAGCTATACTTCAAAGTATCTTGATGAAACCGGGCCATTAAATTTTATTGCAGCAGATACTACGGCTTTTGATTTGGCCAAACTTTAACATTATCCCAGTTATAAAAGAAATGCCCGGCTAAAACCGGGCATTTCTTTTTATAAGTTGCTCATCAGCATTTTTAAATGAGCATAAAGCACAATATCCAACCCATAAACGTCTCGCCTGTATTGTAATGAACCGTTATCATCGGCCCAGCAGGTAACATAGGTAATGTATATAGGCGCTTTTTTGGGCAATCCTATATTGGTAGGATCGGGATTGTCTTCATTCATATCTTTTGATATGGTGTCAAAATCTTCGCCTTCACCAAAAAGATTTTTTGCCAGCCCCAGCGGGTCGCCCAGCCGTACACAGCCATGGCTTACGGCTCGCATGGCATGCCCGAAGGCCTCTTTTGCAGGTGTGTCATGCAAATAAACGCTGCTTCTGTTTTTAAAAAGAAATTTTATTTTCCCCAATGAATTATCAGCACCCGGGCGTTGTTTAAAGTCATATTCCAGATTGTCTTTGGTAACTGTTGACCAATCAATTGTTTCCGGATCTTCAATTTTTACACCGTCCTTATAAACATCAATATTTTTATTTGATAGATAATAGGGGTCATTAGCAGCTTCGGTAATAATTTCTTTTGTAGCAATACTGCGTGGTATATTCCACATTGGATTTACCTGCACGCTATGTATCATACTGCTAAGCTGGGGTGTTTCCCGCGGAAACGGCTTATCGTATTTTTCGCTGTCGGCATAGGCTATCAGACTGCTGTGGTAATCCTTATTCCGGCCTTCGCCTACGCACACCTTCATGTTTAAAACAGATTTGCCATTTTCTATCACATCAAGCCTAAAATCAGGGATGTTTACGATAACATATTTATCTTCTGAGGGTTTGTTTTTCCACCGCAGGCGTTCAAGGTTGACCAATAAATAACGCTTGCTTTCTTCCGGCGATAATCCATCTATCACAGCGTTGCTTAAAAAAGCTTTTTGCAATGCTTTGTATTGCGGGTCGGCTGGTTGAATGCTATCCAGATAACTTTTAATGTCATTTGCCTTAAGGGCGTGTTTCATGAATGTAGTATCGGGCCTTTTGGTTGCGGTAAAATACCTGGAATATATTTTTTTAGGGTTGATAACTCCATACTGCAGGGCATTTGCATACTTTATTAAAGAGCTTGTGCTTAACAGCTCAAGTTCAGCAAGGTCATGATAAGCTTCGGCTGTTGTTTTAATGGCGGTTTTGTTATGTAACTTGGCTATCAAGGCCTTTATAGCTTCGGAATGATAAGGCGTCTTGTCAAGGCCATGTTCACTGATCTTGTCATAGTATTCTGGCAAAATGTCAAGGTCGCCGTTAAATAAATGGTTTATTACAAAAATTGGCTGATAATCATTTTCCCGGAAATAAGATTCGATTACTGACGCGTTCGCTATTTTTAATTTTCTTTCAGAGATTTCTTTTTTAAGCGTTTCTGCAAGTGTATCCGGATCAATGTCTTTAAAAACCTCATTTTGAGTTGCTTCAAAGAGACGGTCGGCTATTTCAGAGTGCTTTTTTTTACAACTTTGAAAAACAAGCAGGATAGTAAAAAGAGCACATAACCAAACTAAAACTGTGGTCTTTTTTAAGAAAGCAAATATCATGATGAAAGTATAGTTAATTTTACCTTCCAATAGCAATACCTATACCACAAAGTTCAATAGTGTTAAAAAAAATCAAAAACGGACACTTTATCTTCTTTTAATCTATATAAATGGCAACAAATAATAAGCCCGAGGTTTGGCTTCGTGGACCTTTAGATGAAATACCGGCCCTGCTGCAGCCTGTGGCACACGCTCTTTTACAAGCCCGGGAAGAACTGACCACTTTAATGATCGACTTTCCTGAGAATTTATTATGGCATAAAGTTGCCGGTATGGCATCGCCGGGTTTTCATTTGCAACATTTAACAGGTGTGCTTAACAGGCTTTTTTCTTATGCGAAGGGAGTGGGGCTAACTGAGGATCAGTTGAGTTATTTAGCTGCCGAAGGTAAAGCAGCTGAAAATATAAAAACGGTCCATCTGGTCACGCAGTTTAATATCCAGGTTGATAATGCTATAAATCAATTAGCAGGTACAGACGAGCAGTCTTTAACACAAACAAGGGGAGTAGGCAGAGCCCAATTGCCTTCAACCGTAATTGGTTTGTATGTACATGCGGCAGAGCATACCATGCGGCATCTTGGCCAGCTTTTAGTCACGGTTAAGGTTTTGCAACATCAGAACGGCGGTTAAACAATTTTTTCAACAACCGCTGTTCGCTTAGAAGTATGCGTGAATTTTTTTAAAACGAAATATCCGCTTGATGAAAAAAGGCATACCGCGCCTAATACTCACCATAACAAGTTAAACCCTCCGTACGCAATTATCTGGCTGCCAACTGCCGGGGCAACTATTTGCGCTGCCGACCATGACATGCTGTATAATGCTGCATACTCGCCCCGGTTATTATTTGTTGTACGGCTTATCCAGTATGAATTCATGAAAGGCATGCTTAAAATTTCGCCCAAAGTGATCATAGTTACGATCAATATGGCTACCCACGCGTTGTGTGGCAGTAAGTTTAACAATACAAAGCTTGAACCGGCCACCAAAATGCCCACGCTGATATAAGTTAGCGGGTTTCTTTTTCCTTCTAATCTATGAATAAGCACCATCTCGATCAATACGATCAAAATACCGTTTAAAGCCAACAGGAAGCCAATAAAACGCTCACTAAAATGCCATTGTATTTTATAAAACACCGGCTGCATAATAAAGAACTGAAAAAAACAGGTAGCGAAGAGCGTGCTTAATAAAATAAATATCAGGTATGTGCCATCTTTATAGGCCGATGCAGAAGTTGCCACATCGGTTACTGTTTTAACCGTTTTTTTGATCTTTGAACGCGGCATGAGCTTCAACAGTAAAAGAGCCGCAAAAATATTGGTGCAACCATCAACCCAAAAAAGTAAGTGATAATTGAACGACGCCAAAAAGCCGCCTAAACCGCCGCCAAATGCCCAACCCAGGTTTGTGGCCAGTCTGTTTAAAGAGTATGAACGCGTTTTATTGTCGTTGTCGCTATAGTGGGCTATGGCCGTTGAGTTAGCCGGGCGAAACGATTCATTGCAAATACTTAAAATAAATGTGCCTAAGCTCACGCTTAAAAAAGTATGCTGATAACCTAACAGAAGAAACAATATACCGCCAGTAAGCAAAGCGCCAACCTGAATGTCATAAAAGCCAACCTTATCAGTCAGTTTGCCGCCAATAAACGCTCCGGTTATTGCCCCTATACCAAAAAATGCCATAACCCAGCCGGATTGTACAATAGTAAAATGCAGCTGTTGTATGGTATATATGCTCATGAATGGCACTACCATGGTACCGCTCCGGTTAATGAACATGACCAGGCTTAAATACCAGCTGTTTTTAGATAGTCCGCTATAGGCTTTTTTGTATAATTGGATTACGGAGGTTAGCATTGCTTTACAAAGATAGGCAGGAAGAGGAAGGGGAGAAGATAAAAGGTGAAAGGTTTTTAATTTTTAAAGATGTGTATCTTTTTTGCCTTTCACCTTCAATCTTTTATCTTAATATCGCGTTTCTGTTTCTTAGCCAATGATCGGCTAAAACGAGTGCTGCCATGGCCTCTACTATAACTACAGCACGTGGCACCACACAGGGGTCATGACGGCCCTTGCCTGATATTTCTGCGGCATTTCCCTGACTGTCAATAGTAGCCTGGTTTTTCATGATGGTGGCTACCGGCTTAAAAGCTACCTTAAATTCAATAGGCATACCATTGCTGATACCGCCCTGTATGCCGCCCGAAAAATTGGTAATGGTACTTATATCGCCCAAATGTGATTTTACAAAAATATCGTTATGCTCAGATCCACGCATTTCGCTGCCGGCAAAGCCCGAACCAAATTCAAATCCGTGAACCGCGTTAATGCTTAGCATGGCTTTACCCAAATCGGCATGTAGCTTGTCAAATACCGGTTCGCCAAGGCCAACCGGGCAGTTTTTGATATGACAGCTAATTTTACCGCCTACGGTATCGCCATCTTTACGAACACTATCAATAAAAGCGATCATTTCTTCGGCAGTTGCCGGATCGGCACAGCGTACGATGTTCTTTTCGCGTTCATCAATAAACTCCTGTACATTTTCAATGCTTACATTAGGAGCGTTAATAGTACCTACACTGCTTACGTGAGCAGCTATTTCAATCCCCTGGCTTTTAAGCAATAATTTGGCTAATGCGCCGGCTGCCACGCGGGCGGCTGTTTCGCGGGCTGATGAGCGACCGCCACCACGATGATCACGGATACCATATTTAGTTTGATAGGTATAGTCGGCGTGAGACGGACGAAAAACATCCACATTGTGGCTGTAATCTTTTGAACGCTGATCCTCATTAGGTATTAGCATAGCAATGGGAGTACCTGTGGTTTTACCATCAAACACGCCCGATAATATCTTTACCGTATCACTCTCTTTACGCTGGGTAGTTATTTTTGACTGGCCAGGTTTGCGTTTATCAAGTTCGCCCTGTATGTAGTCCAGATCGACCGTTAACTGTGAAGGGCAGCCATCGATAATTACCCCGATAGCTTCGCCATGTGACTCACCAAAGGTGGTTATCCTGAATATTTGTCCGAATGAATTGCCTGCCATTTTTATTAGATATAAGATGTTAGATATGAGATTTGAGATAACTCATTGCAAATATCAATAATTGGTTTTATTATTTATCTCGGTTGAGTGAACCCTCTCTAAAAGAGAGGGTTTTAAAATGCTTTAAAGCTCCTTTTAACATGTAAATGTTAAACTTAACCTTTTGCCTTCAGCTTTAACCTTTTGCCTTACTTTTCTATTTCCTCAACTCCAAATCCAAGTTTTGCCAGATCGGTCCAGAATGCAGGGTAAGACTTATCAACTACCGGCCCGTTCTCAAATTCCAGTTGTGGGATGATGAGGGCCAGCGGTGCAAATGCCATAGCCATCCGGTGGTCATGATAGGTGTTGATAAACATACGCTCAGGGATAAACTTTTCGCTGCAGTCCAGTTTATATACCTGGCCTTTTTCAATTAGTTTTACGCCCATTTTTGCAAGTTCGGTCTGCAAGGCTAAAATACGGTCGGTCTCTTTTATTTTTAAAGTTTCCAAACCGGTAAAGGTAGCTTCATGATCCAATGCTGCACATACCACAATGATAGTTTGCGCCAGGTCGGGGCATTCCTTCAGATCAAATATTTTACGGTTAATAGGTTTAGCTTCTTTTGTTAAATGCACGCCGCCATCTTTAAATTGCGAAGTGATGCCAAAATTGGCCATGATCTCGGTTATTACGCTATCGCCCTGTAAACTGTACTGGGTTAAACCGGTTAAAAACAGATCAGCCTTATCTGCCAGAGCCGCAATGGCATACCAGTATGATGCCGCGCTCCAATCAGGTTCAACGTGTAATGATGTTGTTGCAAACTCCTGATTTGATATTGTTATGATATTATCCTCCCAGGTATGCTTTATATTTGCCGCTTCCAACATTGCAAGTGTCATTTGAACGTAGGGCCGGGAGGTTAGCTCACCCTCAATATGTAATTCCAAACCAAAAGGCAGTCGGGCAGCGATGAGTAACAAAGCGGTAATGTACTGACTGCTAATGTTACCTTTAATACTGATCTTACTAGTTTGCTGCCCGAAACTGCCTTTTAGTTTTATAGGAGGGAAACCCTCTTTTTCTTCATAGTCAATATGGGCACCCAACTTTCTCAACGCCTCAACCAATATGCCTATTGGCCTTTCCTTCATTCTTTGGCTGCCTGTTAGTATTACTTCATTATCCTGTATGGCAAAATAAGCGGTTAAAAAACGCATAGCGGTACCTGCAGGGCCGATGTCAACGATTTCGGATTTCGAATTTTCGATTTCGGAATTACCTTCTCCCGCAAGAACCTTTTGACTGCCGATGCCATTTTTTCTTAAAATACCAGCCAGCAACACCGCGTCTGCAGCATCTGACACGTTTTCAACTTTTACCTTACCATTGCTTAACGCCTCGATGATCAGGGCACGGTTGCACTCGCTTTTTGACCCGGTGAGGTGAACAGTACCGTTTATCTGTTTATTACTTTTTGTCAGGATGATGTTTTGCACCATAATATGATTACGCGTGGGTTAGTTTTTCTGCTGCCTGTCCGGCTTCGCTTTTATTCATGATCTCGGTTTGTTTACGGATCGATTCGCTGTGCATTAACTCAAGCAATTTTTCGGTAAACTCCGGGCTTAATTTAAGCGCTTTGGCATAATTAGTACGTTTTTGTAAAATTTCGTCCCAGCGGTTAACCTGTAAAATAGTGATGTTATTGTCTTTTTTGTATTGGCCAATTTTTTCAGCTATTTGCATACGCTCAGCTATTTTCTGAATAACCAGGTCATCTATCTTGTCTATCTGGCTGCGTAATTCAGCAAGTTTATCATTAAGTTCTGCATTGCGTATCTCAGGTTTGCGCAGGGCTAAATGATCAATTATATCAGCTAAAGCTGCTGGTGTAACCTGTTGTTTAGCATCGGTCCAGGCAACGCTTGGGTCAATATGCGACTCAATCATTAATCCTTGCATATCAAGATCTAAAGCTTTTTGCGAAATGTAGCCGATCAGGTCGCGGTTGCCCGAAATATGGCTTGGATCATTAATTAAAGGCAATTCGGGTGCTAATGTTTTTAAATTGATCGCGATGTCCCACATCGGTTCGTTGCGGAAAGCTGATTTTTCGTAAGATGAAAAACCGCGGTGTATAGCTGCCAGTTTAGTGATACCTGCATTGTTAATGCGTTCCAAAGCGCCAATCCATAAAGAAAGATCGGGGTTTACGGGATTTTTAACCATTACAGGAATATCAACACCTTTTAAAGCATCGGCAATTTCCTGTACAGTGAATGGGTTAACAGTTGAGCGTGCGCCTACCCACAGAATATCAACGCCGGCTTTTAATGCTTCTTCAACGTGTTTACCTGTAGCAACTTCAACAGTTGTAGGCAGCCCGGTTTCGGCTTTAGCACGCTTTAACCATTCCAGGCCAATGCTGCCAATACCTTCAAATTCACCCGGGCGTGTACGTGGTTTCCAGATACCGGCACGTAAAGCAGATATGCGGCCAGTTTGAGCTAATAAATGGGCTGTAGCCACTAACTGATCTTCGGTTTCGGCACTGCATGGGCCGGCTATTACCAAAGGTTCTTTTCCAGTTTTGATCCATGTATGGAGTGGCTGTATGTTTAAATTTAATTTCATCGTTTTTTTTATTGGGCCGGCAGCTATACCGGTATGTTTGTATGTTTTGTTTAATTATTAATTTTTTTGGGGAAAGGGATAGTTTAAATGTTCCTTCTGATATTGATATATTTTCTTACCCTGTCATTTCTTTGTGGTTTGGAGGTTGGGTCGTCATCATGTCTTTCATATTCGCCAAGTATGTTAAAGTTATGTGTGTACTTCAGTATTTGCCGTATTGAGGTGTCATATTGCTTTTGCTCGTCCCATTCAATGTCAACATAAAAATTATACTCATTACGTTTACCTAAAATGGGCATTGATTGTATTTTGCTCATGTTAACACTTTCTTCGGCAAAAATATTAAGCACTTTGGCTAACGCGCCAACCTTGTTACTCACCTGGAAACAAAGCGAAGCTTTATTGGCGCTTTTTTTCTCTACATTATCATGGTTGGTAAGGATCAAAAAGCGGGTGAAGTTTTTCTTATTTGATTCTATCCGGCGTTCCAGAACATCAAGCCCATAAAGTTTTGCAGCCAGTGTATTTGCTATAGCAACCGTATCGGTTAACTGTTCATCGCGTATACGTTTGGCGCAAGCCGCGGTATCATTGCTTTCAACAATCTTAAGATGCGGGTATTCATCAAAAAAATCAACACACTGGCGTAAAGCGATGGGATGGGAGGTTACAAATTTTGCATCCTCGAACTTTACACCCGGTAAAGCCATTAGGTGTAATTGAATAGGCAGATAAATTTCACCTACCACGGGAAAACCATAATCAAGCAGCAAAGTATAGTTTGGCAATATGCTGCCGGCAATGCTGTTTTCAATAGCCATTACCACATAATCGGCCTCTTTATTTTTTAAAGCCTCAAATGTTTGTTTAAAAGAGTTACACTCAATAGTTTGCGTGTTTTCACCAAAATATCTTAAGGCCGCCTCCTCATGAAAAGAAGCACGTATACCTTGTATTGCAACCCTTGGTTTTTCTGTTTTCATAACCTGTTAAAAAAAAAAGTCCCGGCATTTTGTGCCGGGACTTTTTTAGTTTCTTTATGTGTGTTTAAAGTACATATTAGTCCCGGCTCTCACTGTTAAAGTAAAAGTAGTAACCGAAGTAATATGCGCTTGTGAATTTCATTTGTTCTTTATTACGTTGTAAATGTACGGCTAAAAATGGATTTGTCAATAGAAAATTTTATTTTTTGTAAAATAACTTTGGCTAACCAAATTTTATTTGCTTAAAAGCTGTTTTTTGTACTCACGCTGCATGGTCCGGGCCGTTTGTGTACTTCCGTCATGGCTCCATCCCGGTGGATTAAATAGATACCTGATCTTGTTTTTAACGCCCGGGGCATGCTTAACGTCATGCAATAATGCTTTCCATTCATGAAAGACGATGTTTACCGGCCCCATATCCTCGGGTTGCTTTGTAAGACCATATTTAACCGGTTCCGGCAGATCCTCGTCCCTGAAGGTTCCGAACAACCTGTCCCATATAATGAGTACCATTCCCATGTTTTTATCAAGATAAGGAATGTTTGATGCGTGATGTACACGATGATGCGAAGGGGTTACAAACAGCCATCCATACCACCTGGGTAAGGGAATCTTATATTGAGTATGTACAAGGTTGCCATAAAGCTGGGTGATAAGGTAGGCGTAAAGGATATCCAACGCGGTAAACCCCATCAGAGCCAGAGGCAGGTAAAAGAACACCCGATAAAATGGCTCAAACACAGTTGAACGGAAGCCGGTTGTAAAATTAAAAAGCTCGGATGAATGATGGGTTACATGCATAGCCCAAAAGAATCTGCAATAATGCCCGGTATAGTGCAAAACCCAATATAAAAAATCCTGAATTACAACCAACACAAACCAGTACAGGTATACATTATGAATTTGAAAAAGCCTGAATTGGTATGTGAAACTAAGTATAACAAATGTGCTTAATTTAACAGTAAGGTTAGTAAGTATTGCAAGTGAGGTAAGGTAGATATTATTCAGCGTATCGCGCTTTTCATAGTATTTGCGGTTTTCCCAGTAGCTTAGCCCCATTTCTACCAGGGTTAGCACTACCAATAAACCCATCAGCACAAGTGCCGCCTTGTTCCTGGAATCTAAATTAGGCATCTTACAAATTAATGTAATATATTAAACTTTCACGAAGTTCGGCTTCTGTGCAGATATTGTCAATATTGCATTGACCAATGCGCGTCAGTAACGTGCAATTTATTTGTCCGTCCTGATTTTTTTTATCCTTTTGCATAATAGTGAACAAGGTGTCAAAACTTGATTCAGCTATAGTATATCTTTGATACAGATCACTAAATACACTGGTTATCTCCTTTAGCTCGCCGGCACTTAAGCCTGTTTTTTTATGAGCGAGATAAGATTCGCAAATCATGCCGATGGCTATCGCTTCGCCATGCGACAATGGGTCATGGTCATTTATTAATGAATTGGTTTCAATGGCATGACCAATAGTATGACCAAAGTTTAAGGCCTTCCTGATACCTTTTTCTTTAGGATCCTCAATGGTTATAGTATTCTTTATCTCTACAGACCGGTGAACCAACTGAGCCGAAGGGGTTTTTAAATCGCTTGATTTAAGTTGTTCCCAGTAATTGCTGTCGGCAATGAGGCCATGCTTCAACATTTCGGCTAAGCCCGAAAGAATTTGTCTTGGCGGTAAGGTCTTTAAAAAATCGTACTCAATAAATACAGCCTTTGGCTGGGTAAACGTACCTATGATGTTTTTAATGCTATCAATGTCAATACCTGTTTTGCCACCCACTGATGCGTCAACCTGTGACAGCAGGGTAGTGGGTACATGTACAAAATCAATCCCCCTTTTAAAGGTTGATGCGGCAAAACCACCCAGATCTGTTACAACGCCGCCGCCCAGGTTTATAAGTAAGCTTTTACGGTCGGCACCAAAGTCAATAAGCATTTTCCATACGCCGATGCAAAAATCAATATCTTTGCTTTCTTCTCCTGCATTTATTTCAATAAGGTCATAATCACCCAAACCATCTATTTTACTCTTTACGATAGGTAAACAATGGATGCCGGTATTTTCGTCAGTTAAAATAAAGAATCGTGAATAATTGCCTTTTTTAATAAAGTTAACCAGTTCATCAATGCTATTATTGAAATAAATAGGGTAATTATCGCTTTGAATAGTGTCCATAATTTTAAATCACCATGATTTTGTTGCCCCTAAATTCAACCAGGTCACCGCGTTTTACTTTGAGGCGTTTACGGTAATCGATCTGGCCATTATAGGTCACTTCGCCCTCACTTACAACTATTTGAGCCTCGCCACCGGTTGATACCAGGTTGGTAGCTTTTAACAATTGTATCAGCTGTATATAGTCGCCTGTTAATTTAAATTCTATCATGGAGTGGCAAAAATAAACTATTCATGGAATAATGAAATATCATTTTATAATTTTGCAGATGCTTTCTAACGAAACGAACAATAATTCAAAACACGCTAAGCTCTCTTTTGAAAATACAGAAATCGCTTTTCGTCACTCGTCTAACGCTGATCTTAACCGGGCATACTGGTTATTCAGGATCATAAATATAAACTTTTTAGTAAAGATCGGTCCGCCGGTAACCAACTTTGCCATTAAAATAGGTTTACCAATTAAAAGCTTGATAAAGGCAACCATATTTAAACACTTTTGTGGCGGCGAAACAATTAGCGAGTGCAACAACACTATAAAAAATCTGCAGAGCGGAGGGGTGGGCACTATATTAGATTATTCCATAGAGGGAGAAGATGATGAAGCTGTTTTTGACAGCACCCGTGATGAGATCATCCGGACCATAGTACGAGCAGCGAATGATGACGCTGTTCCCATCACCGTTTTTAAAGTAACAGGCGTTGGCCGTTTTGCATTATTAGAAAAACTCGACGCAAAGCTGCCACTTACCGCTGAGGAAGAAAAAGAATGGCAAAGGGTACAAAACAGGGTATTGGCCATTTGTGATAAGGCTTATAACAGTAATGTGCCAGTAATGATTGATGCTGAAGAAAGCTGGATACAGGAAACCATTGATCTTTTAGCTTTGACCATGATGAGCCGGTATAACACAAAGAGAGCAATTGTATATAATACTTACCAAATGTACAGGCATGATAAATTGGCGTCATTATTAAGCGATCATGAAATAGCGATAAGTGAAGGGTTTATCCTGGGAGCAAAGATTGTACGCGGTGCTTATATGGAAAAGGAACGTAAACGCGCTGAGGAAAACGGTTATCCAACACCGATACAGCCGGATAAAAAGGCCACTGACCTGGATTATGATTCTGCACTTGATTATTGTACTACCCATATTGATAAGATAGCTTTTATTGCAGGTACCCATAATGAAGAAAGCTCCCGTTTATTAGCTGAGCTTTTGGATGCCAAGCAAATAGATCATAAACATCCGCATGTTTATTTTTCACAATTATTGGGGATGAGCGATAACCTAAGCTTTAATCTTGCCGATGCCCGGTACAATGTAGCTAAGTATGTTCCGTATGGCCCTATTAAAGCGGTATTGCCTTATTTATTTAGAAGGGCGCAGGAAAATACAGCTATTGCGGGGCAAATGAGCCGGGAGCTGAGTTTAATTGTAAAAGAAAGAAAGAGAAGGTCGAAACAATCCTTTAATTCCAATTAGTTAACTAAAAGCTATAAACCTGCTATAGCTTTTCTCTTTTAAAAAACTGCTGCAAAGTATCGGGGGCTGTCATTAAAAAGGTTTGTATGCCCAATTTCTGAGCGGTAGCCAAATGCTGCGGACTATCATCGATAAATAGTGTTTGGGCTGGCTCAAGGTTATTCTCATTTAATACCAGTTCAAAAATTTCAGGTTCGGGCTTGCGTTTCCCTACCAGGTGCGAGTAATATGTTTTTTCAAAAATATGGTCATTTCCATTATATGCAAATTCCAATTTTAGGTAAGCCATAATATGATCATAATGAATAGCGTTGATATTACTCAGTAGAAAGGTGCGATACTTACCTTTCAGATTGATAAGTAATTCATGATTGCCCGGTTCAATTCCAAGCAGCATACTGTTCCATGCGGTATCAATTTGGGTATTTGTTAACATCGGATTGCCTGTTTTTTGTCGGATATAGGCACGAAATTCGTCGGCGGTAATTTCTCCACGATCAAATTTGTCAAAAATTTTGTCCTGTTGTTTATGCCCAAAAAACTCAGCGGCATTATTGATACCCAGTTGTTTCCAAGCCTGTTCCGTCTTTAAAAAATCGAGACTGAATATGACATTACCGTAGTCGAATATGATATTTTTGATGTTTTCCATAAAAAGCGTTTTGTAATTTGACGGCAAATATGTAAAATTGCACCCGTTAAACAAACACAAATAACCAGCGCCTATAGCTCAGTTGGTTAGAGTAGAAGACTCATAATCTTTTGGTCCCTGGTTCGAGCCCAGGTGGGCGCACAAAACGGCAATTCTGCCAAAATGATAACCCTGTAATCTGCTGATTTACAGGGTTTTTTATTTTTTAGTGATCCTCTTCAATCCTTCTGAATACACCACTTAAACGAGTAAAACGACCAACGGATTTCGCTTTTTATTTTTGTTCGCTTTTGTGAGCTAATAATTTGTTTTTCAGATACTTAATTCAGTAAATTGTGCACTCAAAAGGACTAAAAAATACTGAAAGTAGCGCATAACCGTTGAGTAAAAATTAGCGAATTCAAACTGTAATTATTCATTTATTCATTTAAAACTGTTAAAAATGAGAACAGCGCAGTCATTTGGTGTACACTTCACCGTCAAAAAGGAAAGGGCAAAGGAAGGAATTGCCAGCATTTATGTGGTTATTACCGTCAATAAAGACAAAACCCTCTTTGCACTCAAGAGACAAGTCCGGGTAGAACATTGGAACAAGGGGCATGGCGGCCTTAAACCAAAGGCCCCTGAAGCTCAGGAAACCAACGCTTATCTGGATGAGGTCAAATTTACGATCACTACCTATTATCAGCAATTGCGGCTGGAGGGCAAGGAAATTACGCCCCTGTTGCTTAAAGCCTGCTTCCTGGGAGAAGATACCGGGGAAACCTATAACCTGAGCGCGTTGATGGATTACCATAACGAAACCGCGTCGGCGGCGCTGACCTGGAGTACCCTCAAACATTATGCGGTAACGCGGCGATATCTGGAAAAATTCCTGGTCGCTAAATACAAGACAACGGACATCCGCGTCAAGGATATCGATTACAAGTTCATTATTGACTTTGAAACTTTTTTGCGGAACTATAAACCTGCAGGTCATTACCAGCCGCTCAATAACAATGGTGTGATGAAACACCTGATCCGCTTACGCAAGATGACCACGCTGGCTTTTAAACTGCAATGGATCAGCCGCGACCCCTTTAATGATAAGGCGTTATCTTATTTAACTGCTGCGCTCAAAGATTTCAGAGCCGAAAATAACCGTAACTGGATAATGCGGGTATTGCTCGAATTAGGAAGAACGTACAAGCAAACAGGCCAGACAGACTTAGCAGTAACGACAACCCTGGAGTTAATAAGGCATGCCGGGCAATCGGGAGCAAGACAATACATCAGGGATGCCAATTATTTACTATACCAGCTATATGATAGCTTAGGGAATAACAAAGATGCTTTTGAAAACCTTAAAAAATATACAACACTTAATAACCAGATAGCTATTGACAATTCTGCCAGGAAACTCGCATTTTATAAAACCGCCCATGAACGCGAACAGGACCAACTCAAGATTGATCTTTTAAACAAACAGCAGCAATTGCAACGGAAGAACTGAAACAAACCTCACAGCAGCGTAAGTTCCTTTTTATCGGCATATTGGCGCTCGGAGTAATCGGGATTGTCGTGGTCAGGAACATTTTGCTAAAAAAGAGCAGTGAGAAACAGCTGCGCGAACTCGCTGAAAATGAACTGCATATTCAGCGGCTGAAAACTAAAAAACAATTGACCGACCTGGAGATGATGGTACTCAGGACCCAGATGAACCCCCATTTTATCTTCAATTCGCTGAATTCCATCAATCGTTTTATTCTTCGAAACAACAAATCCCAGGCTTCCGGATATCTCACCAAGTTTTCCAGGCTCGTGCGAATGATCTTGCAAAATTCGCAAAATAAACTGATCACCCTCGAAGAGGAACTGGAATCACTCGAATTATATCTGAGCCTGGAGGCACTTCGCTTTGACGATCATTTTTCTTACAGGATTGTCATTCAGCAGGAACTTGATGTGGCGCTCTTAAAGGTGCCCCCTCTTATTATACAGCCCTACGCTGAAAATTCCGTATGGCATGGGTTAATGCACAGCGAAGAAAAGGGCCGGTTGGATATCGGAGTGTTCAGGGAAGCCAATTTTTTATATATCAGCATAAATGATAATGGTGTTGGACGGGAAAAGCGAATGCCTTGTCTGCCAAAGCTGATTCAAACCACAAACCGATGGGGCTTGGAATCACATCGCAGCGAATTGCCATGCTTCATGAATCCAATCCCACGGAACAACCGGTCACAATAAATGACCTTGTTGACGGACAGGGAGAGCCCTTCGGAACCGAGAACCGCTGCATAACTAAAAAAACTTTCTACATGATTGCAACTATTGATAATGCCTGAAAATTAATCATCTATTAACAATGGAAAAGTATATTTACCGGCAGACAAATATACTTCCATAGTATTATGCAGCCATTTTTTAACTTCTGCAAGCAAAGCCGCTATATTTTGATTTGCCTGATGTCTATATCAATTTTACAAAGTTCCTGTAAAAAAGACAAGCCTGCCCCTAACTATCCGCCCGGAAGTAATGAGAATGTAAACACCTGGACACTTGATAGCTTGAGACGTTATTACTACTGGAGCGATGGCTTGCCAGCCAATCCTGCCCTTGATCGCGCTCCGCAGGATTTTTTTTCTGCCATGCGAAATGCTAGTGATCGTTTTTCCTATATCCTGTTACCGGGTGATCCGTCTACAGTTAGTATCACCAACAGAAGTCAATACGGGTTTGATTATACCACTATCAAAGAAAAAAATACAGGTTTAGTTTTTGGAGTGGTTAAACTGGTTTTAAATGATTCACCCGCATCCCGGTCGGGGTTAAAACGGGGTGACTATATCAGCAAAATTAATGGCAAAGCCATAACCCAGGAAAATGCCGCGGCTTTACAACAGGAACTACTTTCAGGGACCCAGGTTACCATTACGCTGGCAGAGCTGAGCGGAAATGAATTAAAAGATACTGGCTCTGTGGGGTTAACAGCAGGGTTTACTTTTGAACAACCTGCTGTAAGCAGTATTATTGATAACGGCGGCTCCAAAACAGCCTATCTTTACATATATGATTTCAGTCCGGGGTTGGCCGCATCCCTCTACAATATTTTTATGGGGTTTAAAAATGCCGCTGTAACCGAGCTTATTCTTGACCTCCGCTATAACTCAGGGGGACAGGTTGCTGAAGCCGCGGGAGTTTGCGCCATGATAGCATCCGGAATGACCTACAATACCCCGTTTATTACCTATAAGGGGAATAAAAACGGGGGTACAAGGTCCGAGTCTTTAGGAGACGCAGCCTCTTTTGACCATACCTTAAATTTTAATGCACTCTTACAATCCAACCTGAACTTAAAACGAATATTTATTTTAGCAACAGGCGCGACTGCGTCGGCTTCGGAAGTAATGGTCAACAATTTAAAACCTTATATACAGGTAGTACTGATCGGTGAAAGAACGCGGGGTAAAGATGAAGCGTCCTTTAAAATCGCAGATGCCAGGGTTCCTAAACAAGTGGAATGGGAAATGCATCCAATTGTTTACAAGCTCTTTAACGCAGCTGGAAGTGGGGGCTACAGCGGCGGAATAGATCCCGATATTAAGATTGTAGAATTTGATAATCTTCCTCTGCAATCTTTTGGTACATGGGAAGACCCCCTGGTTAAGGCCGCGCTTGATAAAATTTCCGGTAAGAGTATCGTGCAGACAAGGCAACTGAAACCATCAGGCAAAGGAGGTTTTGCCGCCCAGGCAATACTTGCCGACTCGCGTGCAATACTTGCTTCTGCAAGCACTGTGATCACTCACCGGTGAACCAATAAAGCTTCTCTTATCCTTAACATTAACTTCAAATTACCCCCTTAACTTGCAGTGCTTAACATCCTGCAGTATGAAACATTTGGACAACTTATCTATTAAGGAGCTTTTAGGCCTTACCCAAACCGGGGATACCAATGCTTTCGGTGAAATTTACAAACTATACAGAAGAAAAGTATATAGTTTTGCCTACCGTTTCGTACGTTGTTCTGAGGAAGCCAATGAGCTGACCCAGGATGTATTTGTACGTTTATGGGAAAACCGGATGAAAATTGATCCGGACAAAAATTTTGAGGCATACCTGTTCAGTATGGTCCGCAGTAATTTTTTTGATGCATTAAAAAAACAGACCAGAATGTCTGTTTACCGGACGGCAAATGCCGAAGAACCTGCTTTTAATTCAACGGAAAGTTATATGGATTTTACAGAATGCCGCCAGATAGCCATGAATGCAATTGAAACACTTTCTCCGCAAGCAAAAGTGGCCTATTTATTAAGCAGGGAAGATGGTTGTTCGCATGAGGATATCTCCAGGCAGATGGGACTATCAAAAAATACGGTAAGCAATCACATTAAAAAATCCTTAACTCATATCCGGACCAGGATCAGGTACTTATCTCCGGATACAGTTCTGCCTTTTTTGTTATTGATGCTGATATCTTTTCCCGAAATCGGTTGACCGGTGTGGTTTATTTTCCTGATTACTGCTTGTATTTTGCCCGAAAGGGCAATTGTTGTTTTAAGCATTACAACACATCTCCCATGTTGTGGGTAGTTTGAGGCCCCCGGGTCATACTTACCCATTTTTAGTGTCCTTTGATATTTTACCGGAGGCCAGGAACACACCTTATCATCATAACAAATATGAATATCAGTAAATACATATTGGTTTGCTGTATCACTGTGTTCAATCTTTTAAAAATATAAATTATTGTGCTGATTATAAGATATTTAGCCTCAATTCAAAAATATATTACCTCCTTATATAGCTGTTAAGCCCTCCCCGGTCTTATTATACATATATAAGTTATTAAAATATTGAAAATCATAAAGTGAAACATAAAGAGGAAATCAGAAGATTGTTTAAAATGTACCTGGAGGGTAAAACTAATTCCCGTCAGAACGCCATTTTGTTTCACTACCTAAACAATAATAAAAACGCAGAACAGGAACTGTCCGATCTTATGAGCGAAACCTGGGAGCGGGAACCATTGATAAAGGATAATTCTGTTGAAGCAACTGAAGGATTGGAACAGTTATGGACAAAGATTTACCATAAGAAGCAAAAAACGCTTCGGCGATACCAATTGCTTAAATATGCAGCCTCGTTAATTATGGTGTGCTCGGCCGTGTTTGTATATGAAGCCAGCCGGAAAAAACAACCGGAAATTGAGAAAACGATAGCACTTATCAGTAAAACAACAGCACCCGGTGAAAAAGTGAAAATGCTGCTGCCGGACAGCTCTGTTGTTTACCTGGGCAGCCGGAGCAAGATTTCCTGGCCCGAAGGTTTTGAAAAAGGGAAAGTTCGAAACATCACTCTCGAGGGCGAGGCCTTTTTCGAGGTGAAACATGATGCCAACCGTCCTTTTGTTATCCTGTCAGGAAAGATAGAAACACAGGTTTTGGGCACTTCATTTAATATTTACGCATATCCGGAAGATAAAGTATTCACTGTAACGGTACGAACGGGTAAAGTAGGTGTAGCCGAAATAGCCCCCGGGGTACGCAAAACGCTTTCATTTTTAACACCGGGCATGAAGATAGCTTATAACAAGGGTAATGGCAAGTTCAGGATCAACGCCGGGCAGGTTAACGAGGCGGATAGCTGGACAAACAATCGTTTTGTGTTTCACGATGAAAATTTAGGCTCAATCCTTACAAAGCTTGAACGGTATTACAATGTTCATTTCGAAGTGAAATCCTCTGAACTAAGCGCATGCCGGTTCAATGCCACTTTTTCTGACATTAATATCAACGATGTTATGAAACAAATAAGCATTATGAGCAGTGGTCATATCAAGTACAAAATCAATGAAAACAAAACAAAAATAGTCTTATGGGGGGAGGCTTGTGAATAAAAATTTAACTGCGTGCTAAAACAAAGAAGGACACTGCATACCAAAACTTGCAAAAAAGAAATAGTAATTGATAATAAGAAACCGCCCTGCGCCAACAGAACGGTTTCAAAGAAATAGTTTTTTAACTCGTGAAAATTAAAAATCGAAGTAAACTTATGAATATAAGCTTTTACAAAAAAGTAAATAAGCATTTTTCCAGATTTAGCTGCAGGGCAATCCTGTGCATGTTCTTTTTATTTTGCCATGTTTCCGCCAATACTTTTGGCTCATCCTTTAATCAGGTAAGCGCTCCTGATAACATCAGCCTGAAGTTAATGGCGGTAAGTATCCCTGAAGGGCTTTCTGTATTGGAAAACAAGGCCCGTTGCGTTATAAATTATAACAAATCAATTTTTAATGAAAGCCGCCGCATCAATATCGACGTAAAAGATGTAACCCTTACCCAGGTATTAAAACAGATGCTGAGCGGCACTGGTGTGGGGTTCAGATTTGCAAATCAGCATACCGTGCTCTTGTATAAATTGCCTGCACCTGTAAAAACAGGTAAGATCAGTGGCAAAGTATTCGATGAAAAAGGGGAGACGCTTCCCGGGGCATCTGTCAGAATAATTGAAACCGGAAATGGCACGCAAACAAGTGTAGACGGCGAATATACATTAAGTGTACCCCCGGGTACATACACACTGGAAATCACTTATATTTCCTATCAAATAACACGCATCAGTGGGGTGGCGGTAACGGAGAATAAGAATACCCCATTAAACATTGCTTTAAAACCGGCCAGCTCAGCCCTAAAAGAAGTAGTTGTAACAGCCAGCTACCGCAAGGCGTCAGTTGAAGGACTGCTTATCCGGCAGAAAAATGCCTCTGAGATCAGTAACGGTATCAGTGCCGAACAACTTGCCCGTACACCAGATAAAAATATTGGCGAAAGCTTAAAAAGGATCAGCGGGGTAAGTACAATTGACAATAAGTTTGTATTGGTTAGGGGTATTGGTGAACGTTATAATACTGCCATGATGGATGGAACGATACTGCCAAGCACCGAAGCGCAGAGTCGTAACTTTTCTTTTGATATGATCCCCTCAAGTTTGGTGGATAACGTGGTTGTAAGTAAAACGGTTACCCCAGATATGAATGCCAGTTTTGGTGGCGGCCTCATCCAGGTTAATACTAAAGATATCCCGAATGAAAACTTTATGAGTTTTACAGCCGGCGCAGCATATAATGACCAAAGTACCGGTAAAGATTTTCTGAGCCACAAACGCGGAAAATATGATTACCTGGGTTTTGACGATGGCCGGAGAGATTATCCGGATAACCTGGTACATACCGACAGAACTACGGCTCCTAACATTGCGCTTTCTGATGCGGCATATCAAAAAAAGGTAACAGACCAAAGCCGCAGGTTTACAAATGATAACCTAACAATTTATAAATATAAAACAGCCCCTTCCCAAAACTATCAGTTTACCATTGGCCGTTTACTTACACTGGATACTACCAATAATAACAAGCTGGGGTTTACAGGAGCCATAAGCTATCGCAATACGCAAACCATCAATATTATTCATAACCAGAACAGGAGCGACTGGAACCTTAATGCACCTGATAACCAGGGAGCGGCCTATAATTTTAATACAACATGGGGCGCTTTGTTTAACACAGGACTGCAATTGGGGCAAAACCGCTTTAGTTTCCGTAATACTTACACTCACGTTTACGATAATTCATTGGTTAGGATAAGCGGTTTTACCACTGATGTAAGTACTTTTACTACGCCACCCAACCGGATCCAGGAAACTGATGATCCCACCTTTACTGATCTATTGCAAAATAAAATGAGCGGACAGCACCAGTTGGGAAAGGTAAAAATAGAATGGGATGTTGCCAGAACTTCGATAAAACGTAAAGAAAAGGATCTGGTTATTGCCGAAAGCGGTCCTCAATTAATAGGTAATAATTACGAGTATTTTTACAGGGCAACTATTAACAATACGCCTCAAATTTCACCCACATCCCGTCATAGTTATGAAAATAAGGAAAACCATTACTCCTGGAATCTGTCGGGCACCATGCCTTTTACCGTTGCAGGTATTCGCAGTAGTATAAAAACCGGGTATTTCGGCATTCATAAGAAGGCTGGATTTGACTGGCAGATCGCCGCTTTAACAGTGAGTGCTAAGATTCCTGATAGCTTGAAATACATCCCGGTAGGTCAAATGATTGCCCGGCAAAACATCGCTTATGATAAGTATTATTACGGCATATCTCCGTACTTTCTGGATAATTACGAAGGTAAAAGTCAAACACATGCCGGTTATGTCATGTTCGATAACCGGATTTCTGACAAACTCCGTTTAGTTTGGGGATTACGCGGCGAGTATTATAAATATGCCGAGATCAAAAACGGATCAAACATCAATGCTTCTGAATTTAAATTAAAACCCGACCCACGCTGGCAATGGCTGCCCTCGGCAAACCTTACTTATAGCCCGATACAAAGTTTAAATATACGGGCCGCTGTTTCCAGCAGTGTGGTACGGCCGGAGTTACTTGATAACAGTAGGTTTTTCAGGTACAGCCCTTACCTCGGTGGCCAGTTTGGTAATCAGGGGCTTTTCAGTACCCGTATCAACAGCTATGATCTTAAAACAGAATGGTTTCCCGGCCTGGGCGAAATTATTTCTATAGGAGGTTTTTATAAGCGCTTCGATAAACCTACGGAATTAACTATCGTTTTGGTGAACGGTAATTTAAATTATTATCTCAGAAGCGCTGATTGGGCAAAAGTATACGGGCTGGAATTTGAATTGCGTAAAAATTTTGGCTTTATAGCCGGCGAAGGTATTTTAAAGGACCTGACGGCTTATGGTAATTTAACCTTGCAAAAATCCTCAGTACAAAGTACCTATTCGATAACCAATCCCGAAGCCGGCAAACCAAACCTGGAGATCTCTACTAAACAGAAGCGGCCAATGTATGGGCAGTCTCCTTATCTTTTCAATGCCGGCCTGCAATATACCGGTAATCATCTGGGCTTTAACGCGACATATAACCGGTCTGGTTATAAAACCTACATTGTTAGTGATAGTCCGGTAGATATTGAATACGAAAGGCCCCGGGAGCAGTTGGATATACAGATCAGTTATAAGCTGCTGAAAAATAGGGTAGAGATTAAATTTAATGCAGGAAACATTACTAATAATGAATCTACCTTTTATCGTAACACCGGCAGTTATGAACAAAATCCTGATTATCGGGGTCCTGACCGGAGTATTGCGTTCCGCTTGAAATCTGGGTTTACCAATAAATACGAAAAAGGCGATCAGATCATGTTTCGGCAGAAATTTGGCCGGACCTACAGCACCTCACTTACCTATAATTTTTAATAACAGAATACATCATGAATGTAGCTATATAATGGTTAGACAATTAAAAAATGGAGGAAAAAATAAAATCCTGCTGTGCTATAAAAGTAAAACGAAGGGTGCTCAACAACCCTTCGTTTAAAAACCGACTAAGCTTGCTCGCTATCGGCACAACCAGGATAAACCTGAGAGTAATATAAAAAATCCTGAAGGATGCCTGTTACTAAGCCCAGGGCTTAGCCAGAAGATCGATACAGGTGAATTTTGTTCGTTTGTAAAGATAATAAAAAAAGTAGGTCTGAAAATAGCTTCCATCTAATCTTAAAAAGATGAGATGCTATTATCCTGAGTTACAAATAATTCCAAGTAAACCGAATAACCGGGGGTTAAAAAATATATCGCCTCCCTGAAAAACAAAAAAAACAAAATGAAAAAAATATCTTTAGTTACACTATGCCTGGCTGCAGGAATTTTAGTAACATCTTGTAAAAAAGAAGCCAATAATGACACTGCATTTGATAACCGCAGCACTTCAGCTGCTGATTACAGCGCTTCATCATTGCCGGTAACAACCGTTAGTGGCGACATTACAGCAAATACTACCTGGGATGCCAGCCATGTTTGGGAAATCAGTGGTGTGGTTACCGTAAGAAGCGGCGCTACCCTGACCATCAACGCCGGTACTTTCATCAAATCAACAGTAAATACTGCGGGTGTTCAAAATGGTGTGTTAGTAATTGCCAAAGGTGCTAAAATTAATGCTGTTGGTACAGCCACCAGTCCTATCGTATTTACCAGCCGTTATTTGTTAGATGGTAACGCAAGCACAGTCGGAAAACCTGGCGATTTTGGCGGTGTTATCATTTTAGGGAACGCTAAAATCAACGTAGGCGATAAATTAATTGAAGGTTTAGCTGATGATCCTAAATTTCACTATGGCGGTACAAATGACGCTGACAACAGCGGTACTTTAAAATATGCCCGTATTGAATATGCTGGTTATGTGTTAGCTCCAAATGTTGAAGTGAATTCATTAACCCTTGGCGGTGTAGGTAGCGGCACCGTTATCGATCATATACAGGCATCTCGCGGTCTTGATGACGGATTTGAATTTTTTGGTGGTAAAGTAAGCCCTAAATACCTGATTTCATTTGCAAATGACGACGATCAGTTTGATTTTGACAATGGCTTTACCGGTTCTATCCAATATGCCATCGCGGTAGCAGACGCTTATTCAACCCATAGCAGCAGCAGTGGTAGCAGCGATTCAAACGGTATTGAATCTGACAACAATGCACCGGCTGAAGACGCAACATTTAGCTTATTGCCTAAAACTCACCCAACATTAGCTAATTTCAGCGTAGTAGGTACTTCGGCAGCTACTTTAAGCCCGGCTATTACTGCGCCAGGATTTAAATATGGTTTCCGTAACCGTCGTGGTACTGAGGTTGCAATAAGCAATTCTTTATTTACTGGTTATCCTTCAGGTATCGTATTTGATGCTGACGCAAACGCTACGTTGTCAACATTAACTAATGTTTCTGTTCATGGCTTTACCGCTGCAACTGCAGTATTAGGTACAACCGGTTCATTTACATCTGTAGGTTTATTAACCTCAACCGCAGCTGCTGCTCCTACCTGGGGTATGAGCCAGCCTTTCTTTAACTCTGGTACACTAAACTTCCTGGCCAGCGGAACGAGAGGTGCTTTAACCTCAGGCTCTGGTAACTGGGTTGCCAGCTGGACTAAATTTACGTTCTAATATTTAGAATAGAATTCATTATAACCGGGGCATCATTTGATGTCCCGGTATCTTGATTTAATATTATATCTCAACGAAAATTCATGATAAAATTAAAATACTTATTCCTGATCTTCACGCTGTTTTTTTTGGCGTGTAAAAAAGAACAATTACTCAACCCAGATCAGCGTAAAACAATTAACCTTACGATCAAAGGTTATGTGACAACAACAGATACTTTGGAGTTTCTATTGAATAACAAAGTATTAGGGCAGGGCTTTGATACGAAATTTACATTCAATGGTACCCTTTTTAACGCTGGCGATAAGATCCAGATCCGAAAAAAAGCGGATAATAAAATAATTGGCAATATTGAAGTTGCCACAAGCCCTTTTAACCAGGTCAGAAAGGTATTTTATGATGGCACCACCTTGTCGAGCAATTTAGTGCTCACACCCGTTAAAAATCCGGAGAACATGGGTTTTCGATTAAGGTTTAGCACAACCGCTACGGATTTTTACGGCGGACCGGTGGATATTGAAATTTTTGAGCATACATTTGATTGGGATACATTTGGTGATACCTATGTCTCTGTAAAAAAAGTGAAAAACATAACCGGGGCGTTCGGGGAATTCGTCGAACTAAAACCGCTTGAAAGCACGGAAACCATTACTAAGAGCTATGTATTAAAAGTATATAAAGCCGGGACAAAAGAGTTGCCTTATACCAGCATGGATCATGTTTTTCTCGATGATCCGGATAATAATTACAGTAGTGACATAAGTTTTGATAAAGGAGAAAGCAAATTATTCTCTGTTTCGCCTACCAGCTATGCTGATGCTCCTCCCGGGGATGTATTTAGCGGTTATCAAATTGTGGATATCTCATTTGCTTTTAAATAATAAGTATTTCTGAACGCTTTACTGACTTGATCATTTATATACAAGTAGCAGGCTAAGGCTTGCTGCTTAAAAATTATTTTGTCCCGGGCTGCAGTCAATATCGTTAAATATTAACAAAACGGACTATAGGAAAGGATGCATTATTATATGTTAGCGAAAGACAAATTAAAACAAGAACATTCTTTGAAGGATTTTCCCAAGCATTGTTCATCAAACATTAATCCCTATTTGCTGATAACAGGTAGCCTTGCGGCGCTCGGCGGGTTAATTATATGTTTGCTGATTATTTGGTTGGGCTATATATGTATATAATAACGAGAAGTACCGGACTTCCCTCGCATGCAGGGAATTCCGCCGCTTAACGAAACGGCAAAATATCGATAGTGAGGTTCCGGCAGGATAGAACAAGGTATGTTAATTTAAACTTCGATACTCATTTGGGGTATGCCCAACCCGTTGTTTGAACAGACGGACAAAATGCTGCGGATATTTAAATCCGAGTTCATATGCAATCTCGCTGACAGTTTTGTCTTTGTCAAAGATCCTGTCTTTAGCAAAATCGATCAGAGTTCGGAACACCCGCAGTTGGTTATCTGATTACAAGAATTTTAAGTTAACAAAGTAACTCTATATTATTTTTTTATGGGATACCTGATGCCCGTCCCATTCCGGAAATAGTCAACTGCCTACCTGTCAAAGCATGGAAAATTTCCGGTCATATGTTAAATTGCACATATTTTTTACACTGATATTGTATAACAATATTTATTTATAGGATAGTAAATTTATATGATAATAAAACATAACCAATTTATTATATCAAGACTTTTTTTGCATCCCGTATAAAACCTAAAGAGTTCACACCTGATAAGATTAAAAAAGACCCAGTAAAATGAAAGCTAAATTCGCATCATTAATGCTGATCACTCTACTTATTGAAGGCATCAGCTGTAAAAAAAATGACCTTAACTCCGATGTTGAAACATATTCAAATGCCTCGCTGAAAGCGGCTAGCGCATCAGCTACGCGGTATGTTGTCTCGACAATTGCAGGTTCACCTTATCAAAGTGGACCGACACTCGTTGACGGCACGGGAACGAACGTGCGGTTTCTTTTCCCTAATGGTATTCAACTTTCAGATGATGGGAACATCTATATTGCAGATGGCAATGATGGTGTGATCAGAAAACTATTACCGGGAGGCCAGGTAACAACTATCAGATTACCCAAAGCTCCCGATGGAGAGGAAATGCTGGCCCCAGCTTATGTCGGTGTCGCGAAAGATGGAACAATAAATGTAATCACCGGCAATAATCTTAACAGCGACTATCCGGAGGCTTGGATCTTTGAGCCCGGTAAACCGGCATTTGTACATACAGACTTCTATGCTACCTACCGGACCTTAGCCAAGGATCCATATGAAGACGTTTTTTGGTTTACAGAAGGCTTCAGTGCGCTGAAATTCAAAAAGTCCAGCTCGGGTTTCTTAATAGGAACCGACCAGATTAGTTTTAATATCGACTCGATATTTTCCGACCCTAGCCCGCATTCATCATTTAGCGCAATCGCTATTGGAAATAATAAAGTTAAATACTTATCCGACGGACATTATTTATATAAGTATACACCGGGAGGGAAATCAGAACGGATTTTCGAGGAACTGGGTGTCGAAGGGTTTACTACCATAACCTGTATTGTAAGTAATAAAGACTGCCGGACGCTTTATATTGCTGATGCCGGTTATATCAGGCGAATTGACGACGGCAAATTGACAACTATTGCGGGGCCGAGTTCCGTACACGACAACCGGGACGGAACAGGCCGACAGGCAGATGTGCACGCCCGTTATCTAGCACTTTCGAAAGACGAAGGGAGCCTGTATTTTTCTGATAGTCAAGCCAAAGCTATCCGTAAGATACTTTTAAGATAAATTCGATATTCGTCTAGTTGAATGGAGGTTCCGGAGCCGTAAATCATTGTATTCCGGCCGTGATAATCAATAAACTGATTTGTCAACCTTGAAAAGTTGCCGCTATCTGTTTAGACAATCGGTAAGAGTAGTGGCGATAATCATCGTAAAATTTGTTAAAACGGTAAAGTTTGAAAGTGAGAAAGCGACACAAGCTGCCAAAAATAGCTTAAAACAACGGAAAAGTAAAAAGCATCCTTAAAGAAATAAAAATTCATAAATAAAAACTGCCTATGCAAAATAGGCAGCTTTTAAACACATTAATACAAAGATGAAATGATTTCTTCCAACCTAATAAATGAGTCAAGCACGCCAGAATGTCCATATTCATCTATAGCAGTAAATCATAACGTTGTTCCTTTAAGAGTTTTCCAAAGACCGTGGATGTTTTCTCCTCGGTCAGTTTAAAACCATGCCGCTTGTAAAGGGAAGCGGCCGAAACTAATTCATGCATTGTCCATAAGTAAGAAGACCGATAGCCGCGCTCCTTTAAAAAATTAATGTAAAGCTGCAGGAGTTTTTTCCCCCGGCCATTCCCCTGTATGCCGGCTCAAGGTAGAAGTACCGGAGCTGCGCGGCATCATTTTCACGGTGCATTAATAAAACGAAGCCCACTATTTGTCCATTGTGCTCGCCTATCCAAACCCTATCTTTTTCGGGATCATAGTTACTGTAAAATTCGTGCAAGCCCGACCCCACGTAAGTTTCAAAGGCAACTCCATAACTATATTCTTCGCCATACAGTTTACCATGCCTGTGCATGATATAACCCAAATCGCCGGGTCGAATAGTTGTCCTTATCGAAATATCTTCAATTTTCATGTTTATTTTTTGATGAGTAATTGTTTTACTTTAGCCAGTAATTGAATCAATTCTATTTGTTCACCCTTATCGAGGTGACCAATGATTTCGGCGGCAGCCTCCGAAGAACGCTGATCAAGTTGTAAAAAAGTTTTCTCTCCAGTTTCGGTAAGCGACAAAGAAAAAATCCGATTGTTCTCTTCCGATTTTATCCTGTTTATAATATCCTTCTTCACTAATTTGGCGATCAGCCGGCTTAAATAACCTTCATCCACTTTTAAGATCTCTTTGATCTGCCGGGCTGTAATATTGGGCTGATGATAAATTTCGTACATCGCCCGGACTTCAGTAAGAGAATATTCGCTTTCTAAAATGTCCATGTTTTAACAATGGAGCTGGCGAATGCGGAGCTCTTTAACAGACTTTCCCGGTTATCGGAGGTCATGAACGGCTAACGTTATCTTCATTTAAAAACGTACGCTGCCTGTGCGGTTTTATTACATGTGGAGATATAAGATTTTATATAATTTTTTATTTATCAGCCTGTTATTGATTTGGAATGGCGATTGAGCTAATTGAGCACTTGAATTCACATTCCTTTTATATGGCCTTTTATGATCTGGCATCCCTTGGAACCTTGTTTACCGGGCTGACGCTTGCTTTATTGCTGGCGGCCAAAAGCATTGACCGTAGCAGTAACTTATTCTTAGCCTCGGCGTTAGTTGCGGTCGTATTCAAGACAGGCGGACTTACGCCGGTCCTTTTGCCGGCCCTGGGGCCGCTTTTGTATTTTTATGTGCGGCAGCAAACCTGCTCCGGTCAACGGTTCAAACTAATAGATCTGCTGCATTTCTGCCTCGTGCTGCCGGGGGGGTGGATGCCGGCATGGCTGGTATTAATTTCGGCTATCGGCTACTTCTATTTGTCATATCGTTTGATCGGCGTTTTCTATGACCGGATACAGCCGGTACTGATGGACCGGCCCCGGCATGCTTTCCGTTGGCTGAAACAGTGGCTTTTCCTGCTGGCTGTGCTCTGCCTGCTCTGGTCATTTCACCCCATCTTCGGTTTTACCGTAGCCTTGGTATTGTTCGGGATGGCAGCCGGTGCAATACTGAAAACCCTTGGATCGGTCCAGCCGCAACCGGTAACGCCGGACATACCGGATGCCCGAAGTAAAAGCCGGAAACTTAAAGAAGCGGTAGCCGCCGGCCGGCTTTATGAAGATGCCGGCCTGACCCTGGCTACCCTGGCGGTGAAACTGGCGATGCATCCGCACGACTTGTCCCGTATCATCAACCTGGGGATGAAAAAGAATTTTAATGATTTTATCAATGAATTCCGGGTACGGGAAGTCTTCCGGAAAATGCAGGATAGCCACTATGACCACCTGACCCTGCTCGGCATCGCCTTTGAGTCCGGGTTCAATTCCCAAAGAACCTTCAACCGGGTTTTTAAAGAAATGACCGGAAAGACCCCTGTGGAATACAAAAACAACCTGAAAAAAGAATGGCCATTTGATAAATTGGCCACTTTGCCGCATAGGCGGCCGGTAATATTGCGTTCGGGGAGCCCGCCAAACCGGATCCCCGAAAAATTAAAACGCAATCGTATGTTCCGCAATTATTTTAAAATCGCATTCAGAAACCTCCGTCAGCAAAAGTTGTATTCCATCATCAATATCGCCGGTTTAAGTATTGGGCTGGCCTGCGCCATGCTGATCATGCTGTATGTTCAGGATGAAGTAAGCTACGACCGCTTTCATCAAAACGCCAGCCAGATCTACCGGATCGACAAGCAAACGACCAAAGATGATAACAGTGTCTCCAACGGCAGTTATACCGGTTATTTCCCCGGCCCGCGTTTTGCTGCAAAGATCCCGGAGATACAAAGCTTTGTCCGCTTTCAACCGGCGCAGACAGATATTAAAATCGGCACCGATGTCAATTCGCAGGGTGTATGTTTTGTCGATGCTAACTTTTTTTCGGTGTTTGGTTTTCCCTTACTCAGTGGTGACGCGCATTCCGTATTAACCCAGCCCAATTCCGCGGTAATTACCGAAGAAACGGCGAAAAAGTATTTTGGCCGTTCAAACGCCGTCGGCCAGATCATCTCCATCAAGGACGACAGTGTGTTCAGGCCCTGCATAATTACGGGAGTCGCTAAGAATTGTCCGCAAAATTCATCTATCAAATTCCAGGTGCTGCGACCGCTGCATATTTCCGCTGCGGCCGAAAATAATAATGCTAATTGGTTTAACTCTTTTCTCAGCACTTTTGTCGTGCTATCTCCCGGCGCGGATATTAAAGCTGTTCAGGATAAAATGAACCAGGTGTTTGTAGCGGATGCCGGTAAAGCCATTGGGGAAATAAAAAATAAATACCACGTAAAAAATATCGGTATATCCTATATACTGGAGCCGCTTACCGCTATCCATCTGGGCAAGATGGTGCCGGACGAAAACGAAATACTCCGCGATAAAAGTAACCCTGAATTTGCTTATATCCTTTCGGCTATTGCCTTTTTTGTGCTGCTGATCGCCTGCATCAATTTTGTTAACCTGACCATAGCGCGTTCGGTAAAACGGGCAAAGGAGATCGGCATCCGTAAAGTGATAGGCGGCACCGGGCAGCAATTACGGCTGCAATTTCTAAGTGAGTCTTTTCTGCTCTGTCTGATCGCTTTCACCGTCGCGATAGGGATCGTTATAACGATATTGCCGGTATTTGGCGGGTTAGCCAATAAAGTGCTGTCGCTTACTTATTTGCTTAATGCAAAACTGGTAAGCTGTTATATCGCGCTTTTTGTGCTGACCGGTTTACTTGCCGGGTTTTATCCCGCTATCATTTTGTCCGGTTACCAGCCGGTCAAAACGTTGTACAGTCGTTTTAACCCGGCCGGGAAAAGTTATTTACAAAAGGTCTTGGTCGTCTTTCAGTTCGCGCTGGCCTCTTTTTTAATCATCAGCGCGATCACCATTTTTTTACAGTTCAATTATCTGACCACACAAAGCCTGGGCTATGATGATCGTAATTTGATTACGGTTGACCAATTCCCTTTGACCCGAAGTGAAGCGGGTTTGATCAAAAGGAAATTGATGGAGAACCCCAATATTGTGGAAGTTGCTCCCAAAAATGGCGGTTATAATAACAATACGGTAAAAATAAATGGTGACCAGCAGGTTAACATCGCCGTTGAAACGATAGATGCTGATTATTTACCGCTCCTTCGTGTACCCGTCATTGCCGGCAGAAATTTTTCCGCTGCCTATCCGTCAGATCAGGTAAGATCAGCTTTGGTCAATGAGGCGTTTGTCAAAGAAGCCGGCTGGAAGCACCCCGTTGGGCAGCAAATCAATACCTTTGGTAACGAGACGTACACCGTTGTAGGCGTGGTTAAGGACTACCATTATCAGCCTTTGACTGAAAAAATAGGCCCGCAGTTTTTCATCATGAATCCGGCGAACAGCTTCGGTATGATGTACATTAAAATCAAGCCAGGTACGGAGACCGCGAGTATCCGGTTCATCGGCCGGGTATTTAAAGAATTGTTCCCGCTCAGTCCTTTCGTTTACAACTTTAAGCAGGACCAGAATAAGCAAAGTTATGCAGCTGAAGCCAGGTGGAAATCGATTATTTTATTCAGTGCCGTACTAACTATCTTTATTTCCTGTATCGGCTTGTTCGGCTTATCCGTACTGGCCGTTGAGAAACGGGTCAAGGAGATTGGCATACGCAAAGTGCTCGGAGCTTCAGCAGGCAGTGTGGTGACTATCCTGTCGGCGGATTTCTTAAAGCTGATCCTTATCGCACTCGCCATATCCGTTCCGTTTGCCTGGATCGTGGCCAGTCAGTGGCTGCAACATTACCCTTACCGAATTATGCTGAACTGGTGGCTGTTTGTATCCGGTAGTGTGTTGGTTATACTGATCGCTCTGATCACCATCAGTTTCCAATCCGTAAGGGCAGCGATTGCCAACCCGGCCAAAAGTCTGCGAACGGAGTAAGCTATTTCACTCTATCCCATTTTACTTGCCTGCTAAATACCCCGAAGAATTGAACTAAAGCAGCTTAATGATGAAGAAAATGATGTTCCTGATTTTGTTGGTCCCGGTGCTTTGCCGGGCACAGCATGTCTCTCAAACAGACTGGAAGAATTTTTGGATCATGCGGGATAGCGTATCAGTCATTCCTGATACGGCCCGACAACTTGCCGCGGTTAACCGCCTGTATATCGGCAGCGCCAGTGAAGGCCTGAAGGCGTTCATGCGAAATAAAGACGGCCTGGACCGTAAATGGCTGGCGTTGCTTAAGAGCAATCCCGGCTTTTGGGACACCCTGCAAAGAAAGCAATCGCTGATCAATGCTGCCGTACGCAAACTGGAAAGACAGATCGCCCGCTTTCAAAAGCTATATCCCGAACTGAAGCCCGCACAGTCGTATTTTATCGTTGGTTTACGGCAGCAGGGCGGCACGGTCCGCGGCAATCTGTCGCTCATCGGGGTGGAAGTCGTGCTAAACGATCCTGAGATGACGGGCGATCAGTTGGTAAGAATGGGGATTCACGAGTATACCCATACGCAGCAAAAGCGTCCGGATTTTCAGCGTATCAATGTACTGACTTCGGCTATCCGGGAGGGGGCCTGCGATTTTGTGGCCAAACGGGTAACCGGCATCCCAATGAAAACACCTTATATGGCCTACGGTCCCCTGCATGAAAAGGAAGTGTGGCGCTCTTTCCAACGGGAAATGTATATGCAAAACAATGATAACTGGGTGAGCACCGGCCAAAACCCGGCACTGCCCGCGCCCGACCTGGGCTACTTTATCGGTTACCGGATATGCCTGGCGTATTATGACCAGGCAAAAGATAAAAAAGCGGCACTAAAGGAAATCATCGAATTAGATTACGCGGATCCGGTCGCAGTGGACGATTTTTTCAAACGTTCGGGTTACCAGGGCGGCCGGTCAGGTAAATGAACCAGGATTTAAACCAGACCGTAACAACGGAGATAACCAAAATAGCTTTGATACCGACAAACCGGCTAATTTCAGCGAGGTTTTACTATAATCCCGGTTTTTTAAGCGCTGAGCTTAAATGCCAGCTCTATTGTATCAGATAAAAAACAGCAGCATACCTGGAGACGGTACCGGAATCCTTTACGGCTTCCTCATTGCCGATCATCACTTTTTCTACCTCATATTTTCCTTGATTGAGTTGTAAACGTAATTCCCGGACTTCCTTTTCTCCCAGCTTCAGATAGATAACATCGGCAGGTGTTTTTTGC
Source organism: Mucilaginibacter pocheonensis (assembly GCF_031456535.1). Taxonomy (NCBI): domain Bacteria; kingdom Pseudomonadati; phylum Bacteroidota; class Sphingobacteriia; order Sphingobacteriales; family Sphingobacteriaceae; genus Mucilaginibacter; species Mucilaginibacter pocheonensis. Next base: position 407,212 of record NZ_JAVDUU010000004.1, on the reverse strand, counting down.
AGAAAAGTAAGATTACCAAGGAATAAGGAATTGAAATTGAACTTCTCATTGCCATAAGAAAACCCTGGTCGTATCGCAAAGTCCATTGGGATGACATTGCTATTTCCATCTTTCCGGTATACAGCGATCCTGTCTTTTGTATATGATCCTGTTGTCTTATCATTTAAAAGATCGTCTCCGTTAGTGTTTTTTATGACTAAATTAACTTCGGGCCTACGTACCGGGGAGCATGCACAAAGTCCGCCGCCACCAACATTTTCTTTCTTACAGCCGACACTTACGATAAATAACAGGGTAGAGATGATCAGGAATTTTTTCATAGTAATTCAGGTTATGAGTATAAGATGTTACGCAGGAAAATCGTTGAACGATACAATTTTATGGTAAAATTGATCACATGCAAACAGATTGCTAGTTTGGATTATTTCTTTTTTCGCCGGATTTCCTGTGCGATCCTGAGCAAATCTCCATGATAGGAGGCCGAAGTATTGTCAACGCGCCTTATCAGAGCCTGGAAACGGCAATGGTACAAAATGTGGTTGTCTCATCAACGTAAACCGAAAATTCTTTTTTATTTTTTTGACAAACCCCGGCGAATTTAGCATCAACTAATTCTTACGCTGGTTGCGCCCTTTAGCTAATGATTATTTGAAGCGTATATGCTTCGAAATAAGTTTTGTGAACTCTGGACAGATCGAACTCTTCAATATCGCTAAGCTTTCGTAGCGTGCAATGTCCATTCTACAACTTTGGATGGCTGGCAGGGTTTTTCCTTCGTTGAAAAAAGCAAGAGTTGTTTACAATAACTTAAAGATTCCTTATCGCTGGCTCAAAATGCGGTTTAATAATTTTGCCCGTATCCAACAGTGGGTGTATATGACCGGTAATCGCAATTCGATTTTTAACGAGCAGGAAATCCTGGACAGATTGAAAGGTCAGGACCAACGTGCTTTCACGATCATCTATAATACTTACTCCCCTAAAATTTACCGTTACGCCGTCCGCTTCGTAAAATCAAATGACATAGCCGAAGATACCGTACACGATATTTTTGTAAAACTCTGGAACAACGCAGCTGATATCGAAATCCAGGTTTCCATTCAATCTTATTTGTACAAACTGGCGCATAATCATTTACTTAACCTGATCAGGCGCGAAGCTGTAGAAGGCCGTTATATTGATGAAATGATGAATATCGCGGCAGATTTTAGTCAGAATACTGAAGAAACTATTCAATACCGCGAAACCCTTGCCAAAACCCGGCAGGCTATAGACAATTTGCCGCCACAAAGAAAACTGATATTTGAGATGAGGCGTAGCGAAGGCATGAGCCATAAACAAATAGCCCGCGAACTGAATATTGCCGATAGTACCGTTAACAACCAGATAGTAAAAGCGCTGAAATCTATTAAAGAGCACCTGTTGGCTACTGGTGCGATAGGGGCACTGGCGGCTTTTATCCTCCTTTTAAAAAAATAAAAATATTTTTTCATTCGCGATAGTTATGCCGCTTAACCTGGGTGTCTTTATCTAAGTAGGACATGAATATGGACCAGGAAATCATTTTATTATTGCGTAAATACGCCGCTAACAACTGCAGCGCGCATGAACTGGAGCAGGTAAGGCAGATCATCGCCTCCGGAAAATACTATGCCGAGTGGGAAGCTGTATTGCTTGAAGAAAGTTTAACTGAAGACACCGGGCCTTCGGATGCATCAGATTTTAAGCAGGCCGAGGTTTTGAACCGTATCAACCGTAGCATTAAACCGGTTAAGAGGTTAATATTCCCACGCTGGAGCCTTGGTGCAGCCGCCGCGATATTGATTATGCTATCTGCGGGCTACCTGTTTTTCAGCAATCGTAATCCTGTGTTAAATAACCGGACGCTGCTAAGTGTATCTTCATCCGATGGGCAGCAAAAAAAGATCACCCTGGCTGACGGTACTGAGGTTACCCTGAATAGCCTGAGCACAATTCATTATAAAGACATATTTAATGGGGGCAAACGAGAGGTTTATTTAGAGGGGGAAGCGTTTTTTAATGTAGTTCACGATGCTCAGCACCCCTTTATAGTGCACACCCAAAAGTTAAACGTTCATGTATTAGGAACTTCATTTAATGTAAGCGCATACATTCATGACAAGAAAACTACAGTGAGTGTGGCTACCGGAAAAGTGGGGGTTAATGTTTCCAATTCAGCTTATGCAAATATGCTTTTGCCAGGTGATAGGTTAAGCTACAACGGCAACATTCAAACAAGTCATATTAATCCCGATGATATATTGGGCTGGCAAAAAGGTATCCTCATTTTTCATCAGGAAAGCATCCGCGATATCGCACCTGTATTGGAGCGTTATTACGGTGTTCACATTTACTTCGGCAAAAACAATGATCCGGGCAAGCAGATAACTGCCGCCTTTAAGCAGAAAACATTACAACAGGTGATGATGATCTTATCGCAAACCGCCGGATTTACCTACAAATTGACTAATAACGAAATACATATTGATTAAACTCATTAAACAAGGAGGTACCCTAAAAAGATACTTTACAAAAAAGTATGCGCCCCGTTGGAGCAGGGCGCAGAATATCAACTGAATTTGGAGATTCAATTAACAAAAAAAAGCGGGTTTTCGACCACCTGCGATAATCAACACTAAAATAATGAAAAAAATAGTTAGGTATCAATTTTTGATGCTTGTTTTTACGCTGTGCGCCATTGCGCCGCGCGCAGAAGCGCAACATACTGAGCGCTCCGTTACATTTAGCAGGAGCCAGGTAACCCTGCAGCAATTTATAAAACAGGTGAAAGACCAACAGGGTATTGAGTTTACATTCGATCAGGATGTGAATTCCCTGATATCAAAAAAAATCACTATCAGGAAAAAGAAAACAACCGTTGCCGATGCACTAAAATGGCTTACTGCAGATTTGCCGGTTAAATACAAAGCCATAGATAACTACATCATTCTCAGCCTGGCCAATGCCGGCAAAAGCACGAACAGTAACGGCAAAGGCCATATTTCGGGAAAGATAGCCGATGAATCTGGCGAACCTCTGCCCGGCGCTACTGTAAGTGTGGTAGAGGCGGGTGTATCTGCCACTGCCGATAAAGATGGTTTGTTTAACATCCCGGTACCCGCCGGTGCTTACACACTTGAGGTTACATTCATTTCTTTTCAGAAAGAAGTTTTGAAAAATGTTTTGGTGGGAGATGACCGGTCGGCCTCTGTTTCAGTTATCATGAAAGCCCGGCCTAATTCACTTAACGAGGTTGTGGTTACTGCGTTAGGTATCAAAAAACGCGAGCGTTCACTGGGTTACGCCAGCGCGCAGTTAAGCGCAAAGGATATAAGCACCGTTCCGCAGCCTAACGTTTTAAATTCATTATCGGCCCGTGTTGCCGGTGTTAACGTACGTTCCACTGGTTCTGATCCTGGTTCAAGTGTTATGGTTACCATCCGTGGCCAATCGTCACTAACCAAAGATAATCAGCCTTTATATGTAATCGATGGCATCCCGGTAGCACCGGCACTTCAAAACCCTACAGCCGGTATCGACGGAAAACAAACTATTGATTACGGCAGCCCTTTAGGCGATTTAAGTGCAGACGATATTGCCAGCGTTACCGTATTGAAAGGTGCAAGCGCCGCGGCATTATACGGCAGCAGGGCAGGCTATGGCGTTATCCTGATCACCACAAAATCGGGTGCCGAAAAAAAAGGACTGGGGATCAGCTTTAACTCAACTACCATTTTTGATAAAGCCTATCTGTTCCCGCACTTTCAAAATGAATTTGGTTCGGGCGATTCGCCGGTTTCTGATAACACCATCAGTACCAGCGCCTGGGGCCAGCGCCTTGATGCCGGAACCAAACTTGTTCAATGGAACAGCCCGGTAGGCAGCGACGGTAAACAGATAGCTGCCGACTGGGTTTCTTATCCGAACAGGGTAAAAGACTTTTTTAAAACCGGTCATACCGTTACCAATAACCTTGCTGTATCCAAATCGGGCGAGGCTGGTGATTTCAGGCTCTCTTATGCCAACATGCAAAACAAAGGCATTGTACCCAATACCGATATCAAACGTAATAGCCTCAATTTTGCGGGCAACTACAATCTCAAAAAATACATACGGTTGAGCACCAATATCGCTTATACCAATAACCAGAGTGATAACCGTCCCTCTGCTTATAGCGAAAGCGTAACATCTGAAGTGTATAAACTTACGCCCAACATCAATATCGATGATCTGCGTAACTACTGGGTACCGGGTGAAGAAGGGGTAAAGCAATACAATCCATTATCAAGCGATGATAACCCTTTTTTAATAGCTTACGAAGAAACTAACGGTTTTAACCGTAATCGTTTAACCGGCCACGTCCAGCTGGCTATAGATCTGATGCCTAATCTTACACTTACAGCGCGCACGGGGCTTGATTATTACTCGACTGACTTGAACGAGAAACGTCCCTTCAGTGCCAAGCGTAACCCTACAGGTGCCTACCTTATCGAAAATGATTATTTTAAAGAGCAAAACAGTGATTTCCTGTTGACCTATAAATCAAAAATAGGACAAGATTGGAATTACTCCATTTCGGCAGGTGGTAACCAGATGGATCAAAAGGTGCGTACGGTACGCAACTATACCGGTACGCTTACGCTGCCGGGCATCTACAATTTATCTAACGCTGCTGCCGGTTCCATGATCTATGCCGAATCTGCTTCGCAAAAGCGCATTAACAGCGTTTATGGCTTAAGTGAGATCAGCTATAAACAATGGGCGTTTTTAAACCTGACTGCCCGTAACGACTGGAGCAGTACTTTACCCGAAGCCAACAACTCTTATTTCTATCCATCAGCTTCGTTAAGCCTTATCGCTTCTGATCTGCTGGGTATTAAGTGGGATAAACTATCCTACCTGAAACTGCGCGGTAATATTTCACAAGTAGGTTCTGATACCGATCCGTACCAGCTTTATAACGTAATTCCTTTTGACACCGACTGGGGCTCCGTAAAAAGGGCAACGCTTTCATTCGATCAGAAAAACAGCCGGCTAAAGCCTGAAATAGCGACTTCGTACGAAACCGGCGCCGATATCAGCTTTTTTAACGACAGGCTGGGCGCAAGTTTTACCTGGTATAAAACCAACAATAAAAACCAGATTATCCAGGTACCAACTACTATTGCTTCGGGTGCAAGCACCAAGCTGATCAACGCAGGCAATATCCAAAACTCAGGTATCGAGTTGTCTTTAAACGCCGTGCCTTTTAAAGGCAGGTTTACCTGGCGCACCGATCTGAACTTAACGCGTAACCGCAATAAGGTTGTTTCATTAACTCCTGATATAACCAATTATTTGTTGGGTAGTACCGATGGCAGCAACGTTGAATACCTGATTAGTGAAGGCACACAAATGGGCGATTTTTATTCCCACAGCTGGAAAAAAGTACCAGGCGGGCCTTATGCCGGTCAGCCGCTTTTAAACAGTAGCGGCCTATTGCAGCAATCAACCGATTTTGAAAAGATAGGTAACTATAATCCCGATTTTATTTTAGGCATCAATAACAGCTTTACTTATGGTCTGGTTATCATGAATGTGCTTGTAGACTGGCGTAAAGGCGGCAGCTATTATTCATACGTAGCCAAAAGCCTTATTGACGATGGTTTCCTGGAAACCACGTTACCCGGTCGTGATGCTGCCCATGGCGGTTTAGCCTGGACTGATGGTGACGGTGTAAAAAGGAACGACGGTATGATCATGCCGGGCTACGTGGCTAACGCCGATGGATCTTACAGCCCTAACACCACCATTATTGCCGCAAGCGATTATTACGACAGCAAGTATTGGAAATATTACCAGAACGACACTTTTAGCGCCACCTACGTGAAACTAAAGGAGGTGTCATTAACCTACACGTTTGATAAAAAGATCATGCGTCATATCCCGTTCATGAGCAATTTGTCGATATCGGCAGTAGGCTATAACCTTTACACCTGGACAGCCGCCAAAATGGGCTTCGACCCTGAAACAACCATGAGCCTTTCGGGGCTGCGTTACCAGGGCGTCGGGCACTGGACATTGCCAGGTACCCGCTCTTATGGTTTTAAACTGAGTGCCAATTTTTAACAACCAACACATGAAAGCTTATTCCCTTTTATATTTAGCAATTGGTGCAATGTCTTTTACATCGTGCACCAAAGATTTTCAAAAGATCAATACCAATAATAACAGCCCGGCATCAACCCGGCCTGAATATCATTTTACAGAGGCCATTACCCAAACCGCCTATGCGTACCAGGAAAACGCGTTCGACCGCCGCCCGGCAGCGTTGGGCAGGTATATAACCCTGGTGCGTAACAACGATTATGAAACGTTCAGATGGACGGCGGTAGATTGGAACGATATCTACCAGCGGGCCATGATCATCAAAACCATGCAGGATGAAGCGACTACTACCGCACAGCCTGTTTACGTAGCTGCCGGTAATATTTTGATGGCTTTTAATATCTCATATCTTACAGACCTTTATGGTGACGTGCCCTACTCACAGGCGCTCCAGTCGGTGAGTACCGGTAATATAAAGCCTGCTTATGATAAGCAGCAGGATATTTATATGAATTTGCTGAAACTACTGAAAGATGCCAACGAACAGCTACGTACAGCCGGCACTGGCATTGATGCCAGCGCCGATGCTTTATATGGCGGCAAAGCGCTTCAATGGCGGAAACTGGCTAACTCCCTGCGTTTGAGACTATTGCTGCGCTGCTCAAAAGTTTACCCAAATGCTTTTACAGAGATGCAGGAGATCCTTAACAACAGTGATCAGTATCCAATATTCACGGCCAATACCGATAATGCCGAGGTGATTTACCAGGGTGTTAAAAAGGACGATAGCTGGCCAGGCGGCGCTAAAAACATGATCGATGCTGATTTTGCCAAAACCAAAGTCAGTAAAGAACTCGTTGATGCCCTGATGACCCGTAACGATCCTCGTTTGGCGGTATGGGTAGCGCCGGTTGCCTCTACTACAGGTTCAACCGTTGATCACAACCAATATGTGGGCGTACCTCATGCACTCGCTAACCCGGCAGATTATAATGGCGGAGAAACCCACCAATCAGTATTGTCGTCATTTTTCAGGCAGGATAAGGCTGCAGGTTTAAAGGCTAGCTTAATGATTTATCCCGAAGTATGTTTCATTTTGGCCGAAGCTGCACAAACCGGCAAGGTAACGGTTCCTTCTAAAACTGCTGCGTCTTTATATCACGACGGTATTGAAGCATCAATGGATTATTATGGCGTAAAAGCACAGGCGGCAAGCCTGGCGTATTATGATTCACCATTGGTGAGATATGATGGTACCCAAAAGCAGCTGATCATTCAAAAATGGCTGGCCATGCTGTTCCGAGGTTCTGAAGGCTGGTTTGATTTCCGTCGTACAGGTTTCCCGGAATTTGTTGCCGGACCGATGGCATTCCAACCACAGTTCCCGGTTAGGTATTGCTGGCCAACAAGCGAGCCCAACGTAAATAACGATAGTTACCGCGCTGCTACAGCCGTTTTTGGTGCCGATGATATCAACACCAAAATGTGGTACCTGAAATAAGAATTTTTCTACTACCTACACAATAATCAACAAGAATAAGGACAGCAGGGTTATTTGCCTTGCTGTTCTATGTCCTTTTATCAAATTTTATGAACAAAATAGCAAGACGGAGTTTTATTGGCCGCTCCTTAAAAATGGGCGCGCTGCTGCCGGTTATAGGTTCGCCGGTGAAATTGTTAAGTGGGGAGGCAGAAACTGTAAATTACACAGCAACTGAAATTCCCGACCGTATTTTACTAACTGTAACCGAAAATCCTGCCGTTAGTATTACCATCAACTGGCGTACTGCGCTAACATCCGAAGTAAATTCGGTTGAATATACCATTGCCGATGCACACCCGGAATTTGTGTCGAAGGCAAAAATCGTAAATGCTGCTTCCAAACCGTTTAGTTTTGAGGAGATCCGGTTTATTAATCACCGCACGACGCTGACTGATCTTCAGCCCGATACGTTGTATGCTTATCGGGTTGGATACGGCGAGAGCAGGAGCGAATGGTTCCAGTTCCGTACCGCTAAGGCCAATATTGATAAAGCCAAGCTAAGCTTCATTTATTTAGGCGATGCGCAGGTAGGTATCAAGCCTTTATGGAGCAGGGTTATCAGAAAAGCATATGCCACAGCGCCCGACGCGCAACTGATGATCCATGCAGGCGACCTGGTAAACAGGGCTAATAAAGATGATGAATGGGGCGACTGGTTTGCTGCCGGTAATTATATTCACGCCGGAATGCCTGCCCTGATGATCCCCGGCAACCACGAGTACACCCATGATGACGGCAGGCCCCATCTATCTGTTTATTGGAACGAGCAATTTAGCCTGCCCAACAACGGCCCTGATGATGAATTATTAAAAGGAAGCTGCTACTACACAGATATCCAGGGCGTAAGGTTCATCGCGCTCAACACCCAGATGATTGAGGAGGCACCATCTGATGATTGCATAAAGCGACAAGTAGACTGGCTGCATAAGGTATTAAAACAAAATCACCAGCAATGGACATGCGTGGTGATGCACCATCCGCTTTATTCAACCAAAAAAGGACGCGATAATAAAAAGGCACGGGAGCACCTGAAACCGGTATTTGATCAGTACGGTGTAGATATCGTATTACAGGGGCACGATCATGCTTATGCCCGTGGTATGAGTAAAATAGACCCTGCAAATGGTGATCCGCAAGCTACTTTCCGCACTGTTTATGTGGTATCAGTAAGCGGATCAAAAATGTACGAAACCGAGCCGATGGATTGGGCCGATATCATCATTAACCATACCCAGGTTTATCAAACCATCAACATCGACGGAGGCTCTTTGCAGTTTAAAGCATACCTGGCCACAGGTGAAATAGCCGATGCGTTTGACCTGGTTAAAAGAAAAGGCAAAGCCAATCAACTCATCAGCAAAAAATAATAAGGAGATATGAAAAGAAGAGATTTTGTTAAAGGCACAGCGTTAACAGCCTTAGGCGCGTCAATCATTGCCCCGCTCGAAACATTGGCCGGAAGCAGGGAAACACACCTGGAGAGTGATGACCTGTCGGGCGCGGTTATTGCCGATGAAAATTATCCTTTAAATTTTGTTGCCATTGGCGATTGGGGCCGTAACGGCGAATACCGTCAGAAAGAAGTAGCCGACCAGATGGGAAAATGGGCGGCCACGCATGCCAATAAATTCATTGTTTCGGTGGGCGATAATTTTTACCCTAAGGGCGTGGTAAGCGAAAATGATCCTCTTTGGCATTACTCTTTCGAAAATGTTTATACGGCGCATTCCCTTCAATATGACTGGTACCCGGTTTTGGGCAATCATGATTACGGCTCCGATCCGGAAGCCCAGGTACGCTACAGTAAAATAAGCCGTCGCTGGAATATGCCTTCGCTTTATTATAGCAAAGAGGTGGATATTGATAAGCAAAGCGGTAAGGTGCTGCTGGTATTTATTGATACCCAGCCAATAGTTTATGATTTTGAAGAGCGTCAGCCTAAAAAGCAATTACAGTGGCTCGATGATACGCTCACCAAGGCTTCGGCAAATGTAAAGTGGAAGATTGTGATCGGGCATCACCCTTGTTATACCGCTGGTCCGCGTATAAAAAATTATGATACGCTTTCGATAAGAAAATCGCTATCCGGCATTTTTGAAAAACATAAGGTTGATGTTTATCTGTCCGGACACGAGCACTCCTTACAGCATTTAAAAGCTGACGGATATACGCACCAGTTTATATCGGGCGCCGGGTCAGAACTTACGGAGGTTACTGCAGGTGTACCCTACAGTCGTTTCCAGGCCTCTGAGCATGGGTTTATGTATTTTTCCATCAATGCCCATGAGCTGCGGGTAAACGCCATTAATGATAGGGGAAGAGTGCTTTACGAAACCAGCTTAAGCAAATAATTGGCACCCGGGTATTTATTCAGTTTGTTGTACACAAATACGATGATAACTTAATGTTATATTAATATTATGGTTGCCAGCCCTGGTTATTTTTGCCCCGGTTTGTTTGGTTAAGCATGACTAAGGTAATTGAGGATTTATCGGATCGTTTATTATGGGATAAATATCAGGGCGGCAATACGGGTGCTTACGATATTTTATTCAAACGCTATCATGACCCCATTTTTAATTACGCCCTCAAAAATGTGCCCGACAGGGAAATAGCCGAAGAACTTACATTGGATGTAATGCTCAGGCTTTGGCAAAAGAAAAGCGGCCTGATCATAGAGACCGATCTTCGCCCATACCTTTTCCGTTCCATCAAAAATGCTATCTATAATTACTACCGTAAAAAAATTCTGAGTACTATTCCCATCGATCTGTTAACGCTTCAGGATACACCCGTAGGCGGCGCGACTGATGACAAGTTGAAGTATGTTGAGTTAGAAAAGATCTACCAGCAAAAACTAAACGAACTCAGTCCTCAACGCCAGAAAATTTTCAGGATGAGCAGGGAAAGAAACATGACTTATGTGCAAATAGCAGAGGAAACCGGTCTTTCTGTTAATACGATCGAAAATTACATGGTGGTTACCCTACGCATATTACGCAGGGAGTTAAGTGAACATGCCGATGTCGCCGTGATGTTGATTGGCCTCGCATCTTTTTTTTGATTTTTTTTTCAAAAGCATAGGTGGTATGCTCGTAAAATAGTGTTTTCCTATTTGAGAGCCAATTTAAATGCATTCAGAAGAAAAAATAAAATCATTGATCAGGAAATATATTTCCGGCCAATATACCGCTCAGGAACTGGAAGAGATCCGGGATGTTATTGCAAAGCCGGATGTACAGCAGCTTTTTGACGAGGTGCTGGAAGAACAGGGAACAGATCTTATTCCCGATAAGGATATGGATCAACCGCATCTGGATGATAAACTGAAACTTTTCTATCAAAAGCTGGATCAGCAATCGTTGAATGAAGAAGCTGCGCCGGTTTCAACTCCTCAGATTGTGCCTATGTTCAAAAGGCGTTATCTCCGTCATGTTGCCATCTGGACGGTGTTTGTACTTGGCGCTGCCGTATATGGCATAACACGTTTGCGCAAGGCTTCTGTAAAGGAGCAAATCGTCTATCATGAACAAATAAATCCTTTAGGTCGCAGATCAAAAATTGTTCTGCCCGATAGTTCGGAGGTTTATCTTGGGGCAGGAAGCCGTTTATACTATCCTGATACGTTTGCGAGCGACACCCGCGAAATTTCATTAGAAGGGGAAGCTTTTTTCCAGGTAACTAAAAATCCCCGTAAGCCATTTATCATTCATACAGGCACTGTTCAAACCCGTGTGCTGGGTACATCATTCAAAATAGATGCCTTTAAAAATGAGCCAGTGTCCGTTGCTGTGGCCACGGGTAAGGTTAGGGTAGACGATGTCAGGGGTGGTAAAATCAGATCGCTGGCCGTGCTGATGCCCGGCAATATGGTTACCTACACCAATGAACGTGCAGCTACATCTGCAGTATTAGCTACTGAAGTAAGCGGCTGGAAGGATGCCCTACTTTCTTTTCATAACCGTACCCTCCGGGACATCACCTCGGTGCTTGAACGCTCGTACAATGTAAAGGTGCTGTACAGCAAGCCTGCAATCGCTAATAAAAAAATATCTGTTGCACTGCAGGCCGATATGCCATTGAATAAAATTATGAAGGTGCTGGCGGCAACTGCCCATTTTGATTTTATCATATCCGGCCAGCAAGTGAATATCAATTAACTATGACGAAGATATGCTAACGAAAGGATTGGATATGTAACCGTTTGTACAAACAAAAAACGTTCCCGGCCGCAGGCTGGGAACGTGTAATGCTATAAACCGTGTGATTTCGACGTCCCCGCGGTTTAATAAATAACCCGTACCCTGAACAGGTACGGCCATTTAACAGATCATCGCCTCGCGGCGAATAACCCCATTATGTCCAAAAATATGCAAAAAGGATTAAAAGAATATCCTTCAATCCGATTTTTTATGAAATGCTCTTTTGTGCTCATTGTTGTCAGGCTTACATTTATAAGTATGCTGATGGCCAGCAATGTGAAAAGCCAGGACCTTAGCCGGCAGATCAGCTTACAACTGAAAAATGCCACCGTAACTGAGGGTCTGGCAGTTATCGGACAACAAAGCAATATCAGGTTCTCCTTTCAGGAGCAATCGGTAAACGCTGTAAAAAAGAATGTGACGTTGATTGCCGAACATATTTCGGTGAAAGAGGCACTTAATAGCGTGTTAGCGCATACTGGTTTGGAATATAAGCTTGTAGAGGGGTATGTCGTGGTAGACAATAAGCCGGTACCGTTAACCATAACCGGTACTATAAAGGACGAAAAGACCGGCGAACTACTGATAGGCGTTGCGGTTAGGGTTAAAGCTACCGGTGCCGCGGTTGCTACAGATGTAAACGGGAGGTTTAAAATAACTGTACCGGATGGAGGAGCAACCCTGGTAATGAGCTACATCGGTTATCAAACCCGCGAAATAAAGGTTGGCCCACAGGATCGTGAGCTCATGATCACCCTAAAAGCCTCATCAACCCAATTAGGTGAAGTAACCGTACAGGCCAGAAGAAGAACGAATACCGAAATTTCTGTACTTGCGGAAAGGAAAAAGGCTGCCGTTGTGCAGGATGCTATCTCGGCCGCGCAAATTGAACGTACTGCCAGTATCACTACTACGCAGGCCCTGCAAAGGGTATCGGGCGTAACGGTTACCGACGATAAGTATGTAGCTATCCGCGGCTTGGGCGATAGGAGCGTGATCGGTCAGCTGAACGGCATCCGTTTGGCCTCGTCAGATCCTGACCGCAGCGCCATTCCGCTCGATCTGGTACCTGCTTCGCTCTTGGATAACATTACCATTTTTAAAACTGTAACCCCGGATAAACCGGCCGATGCCGCCGCGGGTATTGTGGAGCTGAAAACCAAATCTGTACCTGATAGCATGGTGCTGGAGGTTGTAGCACAAACAGGTTTCAATTCAAATATTGGTATTGGAGGCCAGCATAACAGTTTTTATAACAGCGATATGGGCTTTTTGGGCCAGAAGATCAACAAAAAAGATCTTTCGAAAGATTTCCTTGATCTAAGCACTAAATATAAAGGCGGTCTGCCGCAAATTCAAAAAATGATAGCTAACAGCGGCTACAGCCCAGAGGTACGTCAGGAGGTAAACCGCATTAACGGCATTATGCAGGGTTTTGATCCTGTTTTAACCACCCGTTATAAGCAGTCGCCATTAAACCAGTTGTACTCGGCATCGTTTGGTAACAGCTATACCCTGTTTAAAAAACATAAGCTTGGTGTGGTTGCCGGGGTAAATTATTATAGCCGTACTACTGACATATCGGGCGGTGATGTGCAGCAATATAGTATATACCAGGGTGTAATTACCGGTAACCCGCAGGTTTACAGCCCGCGTAATATTCCCAACTATATCACGCCCAATAACCTTTACATGGGCCGGTATCAAACGTATAAAGAAAATACAGGCACCCAAACCCTTAACTATGGCGGTTTATTGGGATTAACCTATCGCTTTAGCCCAATGCATGAAATCAGCATGCAATATCTTGGCAGTTGGGGAGGTGAAACCCAGGCTTCTAATTTAAACGGTAAATATGATTACACCGCTTTACCGGGCGATGTGAAAAGTACCGTTTATTCGCTAAAACAATCGTACCGCAAACTAAACACGTTTAACTTACAGGGCGAGCATAAGTTTTTAAAAGGAAACTATTCCCCGCGTTTAAGTTATAACGTAGCTACATCAAAAGCCGGCCAAAATGACCCGGATTACCGTTTTGTAAACCTTGCCGATTATACACCAGGGGGAGGGGCTTACATTTCAAATCCAACGGTCGGGTCTGTAAACACATCACCCGGATCGGTATATACCGATCATTTATACGCGCTTTCATCTGGCTATGTAAATGGTTTTGGTGCTTACGGTATTATCCAGGCTGAGCCAAACGGACGCCGTTACCGCAACCTCAGTGAAACAAATTATAACTACAAGGCCGATTTAACTCTTCCGTTTAAACTTTTTGGTAAACGGCAGGAGTTTAAAACTGGTGTAAACTACCTCAACCGAGATCGGGTATTTACAGAGAATGTGCTGTTTTTACCGGGTTCCAATTTCTCATCACTTGGCGCATTGCCATTGTATAAAGTGTCGGGTAACCTCGACCGTTTGGTAAGCTCAGAAATAATTGGCATCCACCCAACAGCCTCCGGAACAGGAGAGGGTGCCGCGCCTGTCGGTGGCTTTTTATACAACAGCCAAAAATCGCCCAATAATTATAAAGGTTTTTTTGAAACTAAGGCAGGCTACGCCATGCTTGATCTGAAGCTTACCGAAGATTTGAGGGTTACAGGCGGTGTAAGGTTCGAATCAACTAATATCCAGTCGGCGGTTGATACCTCTGGCGTTTTTCTTGACCCGGCGTTAACCACAACCAGGCCTGACGGCTCGCACATCCCGCTTTCGTTAACCAATCCAAACTCGGTTTACAAAACAGGTTATAAACCATACTATTCGGCAAATATGACCTATAGCTACAAAGAGAACATGAACTTTAGGTTGGGTTTCAATACCACACTGGCCCGCCCCGAATTAAGGGAGATCACCAACGTATTTGAGTTCGATGCTTTTCAGGGTGGTTTGGTTGTTGGTAACCCTAACCTCATCAATCAATCCACGCAAAATCTTGATTTCAGGTGGGAGTATTTCACAGCCTCAGGTGAAGTATTCTCTTTTTCATTGTTCGGCAAAAGGATAAAAAATCAGTTGTATAAAGTATTTAGCCTGCAAACCAGCGGCTTGGCCGCAACCTATCCCGAGTACCCGACCATCAGGTTTGAGAACGACCCTAACATAGGTAAGGTTTGGGGATTAGAGGTTGAAATTGTGAAGGATCTGGGTAAGTTATGGAGCCCGTTAAACAATTTCCTCATAGGTTCCAACCTGATGCTGGCACAAAGCGATATTAAAAAATCGCCGCAACGTTTGGAAGCCAACCGCTCTATTGATCGTCACTCGCCGGATAATAGCCCGCTGTTTGAACAGGCGCCTTATTCGGTTAACGGCTGGTTAAACTATACCAACAAGCGTTGGGGAACCACATTTACCGGCACTTTCAACATGGTAGGCGAGCGACTTGTTCAAATAAACCTCACCGGCGAACCTGATCTATACACCCGCCCGGTGCCGGTGCTTGACTTTGTGTTCAGCCAGCGTGTAAACCGTAAAATCCTGTTTAAAGGTTACATCAAAAACACGCTTAACCCGGCAGTCAAAACCGTGTACGCCAACCCCGGTACAGGCGGTAAATGGTATGGCGGCGAATACATTAACCGCAGCTACCAGCGTGGCAGCGAAATTATGCTTGGCTTCACCTATAACTTATTGTAACCATGAAAAAACATTATAAATATCTAAACAGTCCGGCAATTGCGGCTTGTTTGGCTTTGGCGCTGATATCCGGTGCATGTAAAAAAGCCAAGCTTGATCCTAATGTGGATAACAGGGCTGTAACCGATGCACGCAAAAACTCAACCCTGCGTGTTGTTAACCTTGGTGGTTACAACCAGGTGCAGGTTAACGGTGATACTTTAACCAACTATGTGGTGAGGGAAAAGGACAGCCCTTTATCCGATAGCTATCCGGCTACAAAATATTTCCCTGATAACGGGAGGCTGGGCACCACCTGGAGCATTCCGCAGGAGTTTTTAACCAACGGGGCCGCAAAATTTTTAGCGGAAACAAGCGGCTTTCAGGAAGTGCCAACCAAAATTGAATTTAACGTACAGGAAGATGCGCAGCAACCGGTTGATTATTACCTGTTGCCAACCAAGGCGTACATGCAGGTTACCGGATTGCCGGTGTATGTAAAAGTACCCCGCTCCATTGCTCCCGCTGCTGATGCCTCGCATTTCAAGATCAGGCTGCTTAATCTTACAGGTACCATTACCGATGATCCGCGTATGGAAAACCTGGTTGGCCCGCTTACGTTGGCCTGGGCCGATGGTACTCCGGTAAGCACCCAAACCAGTAATGTAGCTTCGGGTAAATATTCAGATTATATTGATTTGCCTTATACCACGGCGCAGTTAAAGGTTCTAACCCCAAATGGCACACAGGTGCCCGGTTATGAATCATTGCTGGTGCTAAACCCGGCAAGCTCAACTATCGACGGCACCCCCGGACTTAGCTACGCACCCATAAAAACCTATGCACCGGGCGGTGTTTACACCATGGTAGTTACGCCAAGGCAATATAACGTTCCGTCGCCAGGCACAACTACCGGCGAAACTGTCAAAGCGCATCAAAACAGCATCAGGCTCATAAGCGATATCACTGAGCCTGTAAACGTTACCTATTTCCGGATGCAGGCCGTAAATACCCTGCCGGGCATAAACGGAGTTAAAATATTGGTAAACGGTAAACCCTTGGGCACTGCAATTGACTATACCGCACATTCCGATTATGATACGTTCATTATAGGGCAATACGATGTGCAGGCTGTAAATGCTTCCGGTACCGTTTTGGCAAGCACTAAAGTTAAAGCCGAGGCTAACAGCAATTACACCCTTTGGCTAAACCCAGGTGTTGACGGAAAGCCTGTTATCGCCGCCGTAGCTAACGATTTGAGCGGAACGTTGGTGAAAGATGCTACCGATGATGCTACCTATGCCCGTTATTTCAACGAATTTTCGTTCAGCATCCGCTTTTTAAACTTTTGTGCCGATATGCCTTATCTAACGCTTACAACGGATAACGCCCAGGACTTTAACAGTATGTACGGCTTTAACAGCGCCGCGGTAACCAACCTGCGCCCATGCGTAATCCCGGTTGAGTTTCCTTACATCAGGGCTGCCTATGATGCTAAACCATACCAGATTATGGCATTCCGTTCAACGCCTGCGGTAACACCCGGCACCTGGGCCAGCGATATCCCCGTGCTTAGCGGAAAAGATTTGATTGCCCGGCCTGCATTGTATGTAAAAGGGGTTTTGCCAAACCACGAGGCTGGTTTTTATTCTATAGCCCTCGTTGGTAAAGCCGGCGCGCAAACATCCGCGGCATATAAAGCTAAAATGATCATTGTAAAACACAGCAAATAAAAAATTATGCTACGACCAAGATTACGATATATAATGCTGAGTGCTATTGCCCTGGTGCTTTTAGCGTCGGGCTGTAGTAAGGTAGATTATAAAAAGATAGATAGCCCAGCCTATTTACGTGTATTTAATAACCTGAACTATACCATATCACTGGCCAATAAAGACGAGCCGGTTCCTTTCCTTACCATGCTGATCGATCCGCAAACGGATAAGGATGGCATACCGGTAAGTGCCGCTATTAAAGGTGATTTCCTGGATCAGCGCGATCCTTATGCGCCGCCGTATCCATCGCACGCAGGCACAAGCACCTCCTACAAAAATCCGGAGTATCCCGGCAAGGAAAACGTATTGGTAGGCCCTGTTTTAAATGGTTTTGACCTGAGCAGTTGGGCGCAGATCCCATCGGGCAGGCACCGTGTGTTATTCTTGTTCAGGCCGGTTAACAATACGCCTTTTTTTGATCTTGAGCCCCGGTTAAAGCACAATATACTTATAGATACCACACTTACGCTGGATACAAAGGAAGTTTATACCCTGCACATATTGCAGAAGGATTTTGCTACCAAGAAGAATGGCATTTATCTGCGTAAAGAAAACTTTCATAAACTGCCACTGTCCGATTCAATGGTGTATGTTAACTTTTATAACATGAGCGCCAAGGGTTTTCAGCAAGCCGATAACAGCCTTAAAACAGGCTATAAGAAATCAGGCGCGTTGCAAAACGGAATAAAAGATAACATGAACATCTTTTATACACTGTTTAAAAATGAGCCTTCGGCCATAGCCCCTTTACCTGGTTACACACAAAAGTTTTTAGGCACTATCACCCGAAACTCAGAAGTACTTGAAGTCACCCAATATTACAGCTTCCCGCTGTTTGCTGATGGGGCATCGGATGGCATCCACACCACCATATGGCAGCACCTGGATTTTTTGCAGCCCGGCATGGACCCTGCCAATAATCCTTACTATCCTTTTGAATCCAATACAGACGGTAACTGGGCTCCGGTTGAATGTTTACTGAACGGTAAAACAGCCATAAAGGGGCATGACAACAGCGCCCTGCTGCCTAACATGATCGTGAATATCCCGTCCGGTATTTATAATCCGCGCTCGTTTGCTACGGTAAATACCATTGAAATTGTGAACGGTAATATTTATCTCACAACGGTACAGCGTAAATACGCACCACCAATTTATTAACCAAGGCAATCAGCTATCAAATAAAAATTCTAAATGAAAAATAGAAAACCGATAAGAAACTCATTGCTGATCATTCCTGCGTTGCTGATGCTGTTATTTGGCGCCTGCAAGCACGATGACCTGGAAATTGCCAAGCCGAACGAAAACTTCAGGCTGGCTGCCGATTTTATAAAAAATAATTATGACCTCACCCTGTTTTCCGCCGCGGTAGAAAAATCGGGCATGGCCGAAACGTTAAGGGGCAAGGGGCCGTTTACGCTGCTGGCACCCAGTAACACAGCTTTTAATGAGATAGGCATCAGCAAGGCGTCTGATTTTGATAAAATGAACCCGGATAGCCTTAAGGCACTGGTTCGGTGCCATATACTAAATCAGCAATTGTTGTTTAGCCAGGTACCCGTAAACGGGGTAGATATCCGTTACCGCACCCTGGCCGAAACCCAGGTTTATGCCACATTGGCAAGCTATGCGCCCAATAACAGCGCGTACCCGGCAAATAATCTGTATTTTAATGGCTCATCAGTAACGCGTAAGGATGTTACCATAGCCAACGGTATTATTCATGTACTGAATAAAGTGATGAAGGTTACGCCAAACAGCACCGTGCGGGATTGGCTGGCGAAACGTCCACAGTATAGCATTTTTGTAAGCGGCTTAAAAAAGTTTGGCTTTTGGGAAAGGCTTTCCGGCGCAGGACCGTTTACTGTTTTCGCGCCGCAGAACAGCGTATTCGAAGCTCAAAATATTACTGAAGCATCAATAGCGGCCCTTGATCCGGCCACCCACTCGGGCGAGCGGTTATTTGGTAGCTATATTCTGCATAATAAGCACTTTTTCATCTCTGATTATAATGTGTTTTACATCATTAACAACGAGTCTGCTTACAACGGGCAACTGGATAATGATAGCTGGTATTTTATCATCAGCACCGAAAGGAATTTCTTCACTGCAGCGGTAACATATTCAGCGCATTTACAAACGGCGCTCGATTATCCTTATGATACTTACCCGGCCGCTGGCAGCACTACACCAGCTCTGACCGATAATTTGACCGATAACGGACTTGTTCATGATATGCAGGGCCTGCTGCTTTTGCCCGAACAAGCTTTAAAACACTAACAAAGATTTACAGCTATGAAACTGATAAAAATAATAGCCTTTTGTTTGCTCACGTTAGCTATAGCATCGTGCCGGAAGGCTGAGTTTATGCCCGTGCCCGAGGGAACTGCAATTCCTCATACGGATATTAACATCACGCTAAAAGAAGCATTGACTGCATCGCCCTATACCTTATTCAAAGCCGCCTGGGAACGCAGCGACATGAACAGCATAATAAAAGCCAAAGGGAATAAAGCCCCCTTTACCTTACTTGTGCCTACAGATGCAGCGTTTATTGCCGATGGTTTAACGCTTGATGTGATCAACAAAACCACCCCGGCCTTGCTGGATAGCATCCTGTTATACCATACCATTTCATCGGGTTTAAGTTTGGATGATCTTAAATTAAGGAAGGATAGCTTTAAAGGACTATCCTTATTGCAAAACCCTTACCTGAAAGTTGCGCCCGCCGCCGGCATCAGTGGCCCCAACACATTCGATATCTATTCATACCTGCAATACATTAAGGTTGAAAACGGAACGCTGTTTGTAAACGGAAAGGCCTGCGGTAAGCTAACGCCAACCGAGGCAAAGGATGGCCTGCTATGGCCAATTGACCACATTTTACACAAACCAACCAAAACGTTAATGGAAGCCTTACAGGACGACGGTCGCTTTGGTATGTACATCGAAATGAGTTTGCGTAATGATGCATTATACCTTGAGTTAACTTATGGTATAGTACCACATGATTTTACCTCGGGTTTGGTATTGCTGCCTTACTATGCTAACTATAACGTTACTTTTTCATCAATATATGCTATTCCCGACGAGGTCTTCCATGCGGCAGGATATCAAACGGTTGATGACGTAATGAAATTAAATGACCGCAACCCGCTTCCTACGCTTGATTTGGACACTTACGCGGTAATTGGCGGTTTGGCTACAGATACTTTGGTGGGCTACCATCGCTGGGGTACCATGTTTTCTTATTATGATGTAAACAGAGGGGGAGGACAGGTAAATGCCCTGAATTTTTATTCGCCCGACTTAACCAACGCTGTCCTTGGTGATTACACTGTGGTAAACTCCGGCTCATATGGAGACTATCCCGTTTACCCCATGCCGCTTGATTTCGGTACAAAAGATGGAGCCGTTACCGTAAACGTTAAAGGTTCAAACCACCCGGCAGCAAAGATCACCGAGCCGGATATCAACACGCTCATGGGGCCAATACACGTGGTTGATCATTTTATAGTGCCAAAAGACTTTAAGTTGTAACGCAGGTAATAAACATCTAAACAAGAAATTAATGAAAGCTTATAAATATATGCTATTGCTTTTGCTTGCTCTTAGTATGGGCAACTGCAAAAAGGACAAGCAGGTAAAAGCGAACCAGGACAGTAACAAACTGAGCGATATTATTGCCGATAACTTTAACCTTTCGCTTTTTAACACCGGCTTGACCGCGGTTAGCCTTCGCGAAAAATTAACAGGCACGGGGCCTTTTACTGTTCTCACCCCATCCGACGATGCTTTTGCACAGGGCGGTTACGGAAGTTCGGAAGCTGTTTTAAGTGAAGCCCCGGCAAGGATTGCTTCTATACTCAACTATCATATTCTAAACGGGAAATATGAACTGAACAAGCTGCCCTTTTTGTTTAACCAGGAGTTGCGTTCGTCAAACGGAGGTAAGCTTTTTGTAACACATTGGGTAAACGGTGCCGATACGGTACTCACTATAAACGGTGCCAGGGTACTATCGCAAAATATAACAGCAAGCAATGGGCTTATCCAGGTGATTGACCGTATGCTGGAGCCGTATAAGTATGAACAAATTACCGATGCCATCGCATCCGATAAAAACCTGAGTTTGTTTTACCAGGCGCTTCAGCGTGCCGGGCTGGTTGGTTCATTACAGAGTGGAGGCCCTTATACCATCTTCGCGCCGGGTAACGCGGCCATGATAGCGTATGGTTATCCAACGCTGGCGGCCATCAATCAGGCAGATCCTGCTACGCTGAAAACATTTCTCCGTTATCACATCCTGAACGACCGGCGGTTTATTTACGATTATGTTTTGAGTGCCGGTGCATCCAGTAAAACTGAGCAGACTATGCAGGATGGAAATTCGGTATCGATAAACATAACCTCTATCGCCGGACAGGGGGGCACTATTTACAGTATCAGTTTGAAGGGGAGCGGAAATACATCAACAGTACAACCAACCAAGCAGGATATATTAACCGGGAACGGGGTTTTACACACCATTAATGGTGCGCTTAAAATTACCCAATAAGTATTACTCAAAAAAAGACATTATAGAGATGACGATATATAAAATACTCAAAAGGATAATATTATTCCTGTTGTTACTATCGCCCTTTGTGGCAGGCGCGCAGGAAACAAGCGGCACCATAAGCGGTACAGTTGTTGATGCCGCCGGGCTGCCCCTACCCGGCGCCACAATTACGGCAATTCACCAACCGTCGGGTACCCGTTACGCTTCGGCTGCTAATAAGGATGGTCGGTTTTATCTTACCAACCTGCGTATAGGCGGGCCCTACAGCGTTGAGGCGACCATGATAAGTATGGCTCCTCAAAAAAAAGAAGATATTACCATTAGGTTAGGCGCTGCTTTCGATGTTAATTTTTCGTTGTCCGATGCCTCAAAACAACTTGGCGAGGTTGTAATTAAATCAACCAAAAAAAGTGCGCAGGCCAGTACGTATGGGTCGGGTAAAAATATCAGTGCAACGCAGGTGCGTAATACGCCTACGGTGTCGCGCAGTATTACCGATATAACGAGGCTGGTACCGCAAGGCAGTAAGGATAACAGTTTTGGCGGCAGTAACTTCCGTTACAATAACGTAACTATTGATGGTGCTATCAATAACGATGCTATCGGTTTTAGTCCGTCATTGGGTGGGCAGTCGGGTACTTCGGGTATGGCCGGAAGCTCAACCCGTACAAACCCAATATCGTTGGATGCCATTGAGGATATGCAGGTTTATTTGGCTCCATTTGATGTGAAGATAGGCAATTTTACAGGGGGATCTGTAAATGCTGTAACCCGCAGTGGTACCAATACCATAAGTGGTTCGGTATATGGTTTTGGTCGTAATGCCGCGCTAACCGGTAAGGATAGGGTAGGTACCCTTGGCAAAATGAACAGCGATTTTTATGATTACCAAACAGGTTTCAGGTTTGGTTTTCCTATCATCAAAAACAAATTATTCTTTTTTACCAACGAGGAGGTAGCCCGCAGGCAGGATCCTGCCCAGTTACTGGCAGGTCAGGCCGAAACAAGCCAGATCCTGAGTGTTACCGATGCCAAAGCTATTGCCGATGCCACGCCGTTTAACGCGGGTACTGCGGGTAACTTTAATATCTATGCGCGGTCGACCAAGTTTTTTAACAGGTTGGATTGGAACATCGATGATAAAAATCAATTGGTTGTCCGCAATAATACCATCCTGTCAAAAGCTACTATAATGGACCGTGATCAGCAGGATTTCAGGTTCAGCAGCATGACTTATCTGCAAAAAAATAACCAAAGCTCAACAGTTGCCGAATTGAAGAGCAGGTTGAGCAATACCTTATCGGCTAACGTGTTGGTAGGTTATACCATGGTAAATGATTCAAGGGATCCGACAAGTGATCCGAGCTTGCCGCAGGTACAGATTATGGGGCGCACACCGGGTACCACCATATATCTGGGTACCGACCGCGAAGCCAGCATATTTGATATGAAGCAGCGCACGCTTGAACTTACCGCCAATCTTAACTGGACTGTTGGTAACCACCGCTTTACCGTAGGCACCCATAACGAGTTATACAAAATTACCTACGGATTTGTGAACGCCTGGAACGGTCGTGTGGATTACAACAGCATTGAAGATTACCTGAACAATCACCCTTACCGCGTGCGCGGCTCATACAATTACACGAATAACAGCCGCGATTATATCCTGAATAATCCGGGTGCCAAATTTGATGTGAACATGTACAGCGCCTACGTTCAGGATGAGATTACAGTATCTGATAAATTAAAGGTAATCCCCGGTTTACGTGCAGATATGACCTATTTGCCCGAGATGCCGTTTTTGAGTGATAAAACGCGCACCGCTTTGGATGATCCGGGCTTCGGCACCACTTACACCTATACTCCGCTAAAGAAAATCACCAATAACTTTCTAAATAAAGTACAGGTATCGCCGCGTATCGGTTTTAGGTACGATTGGTTTGGTGATCAAAGCCTGATTTTACGTGGCGGCGCTGGTTTGTTTACGGGCCGCATCCCTATGGCCTGGTTGGCTTATGCTTATTATAATACTGGCAACAGCTACGGTGCGTTTGACCAAAAGGCCGATCAAAAACCTTTTGTAGCAGGCAGTAACCCATTAAAAGGCGGGGCAAATGGCATTGCCGATTTTATCCAGGCCAACGGCGTCGTGATCAATAACCCAAACAGCGGCAAAACACAGGTTGATTTGGTCGACAATAATTTTGTGATGCCGCAGGTATTGCGTACCAGCATAGCCGTCGATTATACAACTGCCGATCAATGGAAGTTTACGGTAGAGGCTATCTACACAAAAAACATTAAGGATGTACTGTTTCAGCAACTGAACGTATTGGATAACCCGACTTATTATCCTTACGATAAAAATCGACAGCAACCTATCTACAGCGGTACTGTTGATCAGCGCTTTTCAAATACTTATTTGCTGAGCAATACAAGCAAAGGTTCCCGTTACAGCTTAAGCGGAACGGTAAGCAAAACAATTGTCAACCAGTTGCAGGCTTCAGTATCATACACGTTTGGTCAATCTAAAGATCTTTCAAACGGTGTGCGTAATTCCATGGAATCAAACTGGCAGCTCAACCAGTCGTTGGTTCCCAATAATCCAACACTTGCCAATAGCAACTTTGATATCAGGCACAGGATAGTAGCCAGTATCAGTTACAATAAAAACTGGGTTAAGGCCGGTCGCACCAATATTTCGTTGTTTTTCAGCGCGCAATCGGGCAGTCCGTTCAGTTACGGTGTAGTTAATAACAGCGTACAGGGTTTACCGCAGCAGGTTAGTTTGGCCTATATCCCAACCAGGGATGAAGCCATCCGCTTTTTCCAGGACAGCCCAACCGCCGGAACCGCAGTGGAGCAGGCATCAGCGTTTAACGCCTATATTGATAAAGACAGCTACCTGAGCAGTAGGAGAGGTGATTTTACCGAGCGTAATAAAGGCCGCACGCCATGGAATGTTCAGGCCGATCTGCACATCGCCCATGATATCTACCTGAATGGCGACAACAAACAGTTTTTTACCATTACGGCAGATGTAATGAACCTCACTAACCTGATCAACAAAAGCTGGGGTGTTCAATACTTTTCACCAAATACGTTCAACTCAACGGCCAGCGTAGGCTTAACCCCGGTTTTATTCCCTCCGCAGCAAAACGCGGGCGGGTACCCGTTATACCAGTTCACTACGCCGGGTAAGCCGTATAGCATAGACTATTACGGTTCAAGAACGCAGATGCAATTAGGCGCACGATATACTTTCTAACTAAACCAGGGATTTAAAAAATAAAAACATGAAAAAACACAGTATCAGGTTTTACAGCATCGTGTGTTGCCTTATGGTGATAATGCTGAGTGCCTGTAAAAAAGATCATGATAAAGGCGCAACGCCACAACCAAAGGTTACCGAGTACTACCCTAACAGTGGCGGCGAAGGTACCTTGGTTACCGTTGCAGGCAGTGGTTTCAGCGGCAGCGTATCCGCTACATTTGCCGGTACAACTGCCGATGTGGTGAGTGTTACATCAACGGCAATGGTATTACGGGCACCTAAAGGCGGCAGCAGTGGAAATATCAGCCTGAAATTGGATAATGCCTCACTTACAGTTGGTAAATACACCTATCAGGATCTGAGCATAAGCAAAATAAGCCCGGCTAATGGGACTGCCGGCGCGCATATCCGGGTATCGGGTTCGGGTTTTAGCAGTACCAGCGGACCGGCTGTAGTTACCATCAACGGAAAAACAACCCAGATAGTGAGCGCTTCAGATACGCTTTTGGTGGTTGAAGTGCCTGCCAACGTGGGTACCGGTCAGGTAAAAGTTAGCGTTAACGGTAAAGATGTTACAGGGCAAAACTTTAAGTATCAGATAATTAATGCTATAAAGCCACTCACGGGTGGTAAAGGCACCATCGTAAGGGTCGACGGCGATGGCTTTGAAAATACCATTGCCGGTAACACCATCGATTTTAACGGTAAACAAGCTGTAGTGAAAGAAGCTGCTGTTGATCATATTATAGTGGTTGCGCCTGATGCCGTTCAAACGGGGCCGTTATCGGTAACTATTAACGGGCAAAAAATAGTTGGTCCGGTATTTACAGTTGTGCCGCTTCCCGTCATTCAAACGGTTACACCATTAAGCGGACCTGCTGGCACCATTATGACTATTGTAGGTACAACATTCAGCAACATAGTTGCCGAAAACAAGGTAACCATTAATGGCGTAGCGATACCTGTTACCTCGGCTACGGCAACCAAACTTACCTTAACTATTCCAGGGGGTACGGGTAACGGCAAAGTGGTCGTAAGTGTAAACGAACAGGCGGTACAAGGCCCTGATTTTAAAGACCAATCATTAGGTGTAACTGCTTTAACCCCGGCAAGCGGCCTGGCGGGTACACACGTAATTATCAGCGGTTTGGGTTTCAATACCGCGGCTGGTCAGAATAAGGTGACGTTTAACGGCGTTGCAGCTATAGTGGTAAGCGCCACGGTTTCCAGCCTTGAAGTAATAGCGCCCCAAGGCTTAACAACGGGGCCTGTAAAAGTGACCAGCAACGGTGTTGATGCTTTTGCGCCATCTGATTTTCAACGTGCCGGTGTAATAACGCTCGCAGGTGGACCGGGTAATAGCTCGTTGGAGTTGGTTTCTTACCGTTCAGGTAGTTTGGCGGTAGACGGTAAAGGCAATGTTTACGTGATTGAGGTTGAGAAGAACCGGATCAAAAAGATCGCTACCAACGGCACAGTAACATTATTTGCCGGTAGCCCTACAGGAGAAAGAGGCTATGCAGAGGGTCAGGGTGATAAAGCTTTGTTTAACTTAGGGGCTAACCCAGGTATGGATATTGATGAACACGATAACCTTTATGTAAGCGATGGTACAAAAGTCCGTAAAATAACGCCGCAGGGCATGGTGAGTACTTTTGTGAGCAACCTTGGTACTATTAATAAAATGGCGTTTGATGAAACCGGAATCCTATACGTTATGGGCAGTTTTAACGGCGCATGGCGCATAGATAAAGAGGGTAACCGCTCGGCTGTGAGTATTCTGGCCTCACAGGACGATTCGCGCCCTGCACCTTACAACGGCTTTATTTATAAGGTTGGTAACGAAGGGTATTATATTGATGCCTTTAATTTAGCTACTTCCGCAATGACTTACCGTTGGGTTGGCGGTAATTTCGGATCTTCTGACGGAATTGGTTCAGGCGCTTCCCTAGGGAGCTTAAATGGTCTTGTTTCAGACCGGGCAGGTACCATTTATATTTCCGAAGCTTATAACAGGGCGATCCGTAAAATAAATATAGCTACCAGGGAGGTTACAACCATAGTACAGTTTGCGCAGGGAGCCAATGTTGACGGTGCCTTTAACCAGGTAAAATCAGGCTCATTGGGAGACATCACGATGGACAGGCAGGGCAATATTTATTTTATAGATATGACCAATAATGCTGTAAGGAAGATTTTCCTAAAGTAGAAAATATACTATAATACATCATATACAGGGCGGCCAAGCCGCCCTGTATTATCATTAACGTACACCTACCGCCTAAGGCGGTAGGTTAGGTGTGAAAGTTACGCCGAAAATCACCATCTTAGTATTTGTGACGAGATACAGGAAATTATCTCATAGCTTTTACCATTATTTTGAGGAATATCCCCTTCCAGGGGTAAGGTAAAGCCCCAACCTAAGGCAGGGGTTGCTTAATAGAGCTGTTTTATGCCATTATATGGCATAGAAGAACTGATCATAAGGTTACAAGTTTTCAATCTGGAAATTGGTATGCTCCAATCATACACAACGTTGTATGAACAGATGACTTATCAAAACAACCCGTGGCATAATCACCGTGCCACTGGATTTGCTTAATTGCCAGTTAAAGATGCCATCAGTAATTACTATTGATGAAATCGAGAATTTGCCCGGGCAGTTATCAAGGCCGGGAGACGGGCTTTAGCAGGAATGGAAAATAGCTTTGTCAATAAACTGTGGCAAAGTCCATTTTTCGCCAGATGCTTATAAGTAACATGGTCTATCAAAATCATATACTTAATTATGGTTGATACCCTGTTTTAATTGAATTCACCTTATAAATTATAATTTCCGTGCGACATTTTGATAACGAAAAATATACTTGTTATAACCCTGATTTGCTTGTGTTAGGAATTATAGCTGCATTCGGCGGCCTTGGAGTTTATGCGATGATAATTTGGCTGACAATCGTCTTGTTTCATTAAACGATGTTTTTTATATAAGTGCTTGCTGGTCAATGCATTGTTATTATGGTAATTGAGCTGAAAAATCCAGAGCATACAGATTTGGTTCATGCCGGTGGCTGCGAACTTATTTACTGGGAATTGCTTTCAGCAGGCCCCTGATCAACCAGGCTTTGGTAAGCTTCGCGTATCTCCGGCCGGAACAGCGCATTCTCCAGATATTTTTCGGGTTTATAGGTGTCCAATTCGGTAGGCATCACATTGTACAATGTCGGGAAAGATATATTTTCACAGAAGAGGATATATCACACCTGTGAAAATAAATTAACCGGTATAAATCGCACAATAATTCATATTGTGCCTATTTTTATTTGGATTTATTCTAAATAATGGCTTATTTCGCTGCTATCAACTTAGCCGTCATGAAAACGAATATTCCCTAAGCGATTATTAAAAAAAGACCCGACGCTCCGTCGCCAAACATCACACCGGGTATTGTCAACAGATCCTTCAACCTATTAATTATTAACAAAACTATGAATTCTTTATTACTATGCGGTAATATCTTTACATCCTGCTCTTTCAAACATGTCTTCAAAGGCGCCTTTACCTTAATTTTTATCTTTTGCTGTCAATTCAGTTTTGCCCAGTCACCAACAGCGACTATCCAGGGAACGATTAAAACGCAGGCGGGCTTACCGGCTACTTCAGCAACTGTCTCTTTAAATGCAACCGGTAAAGGTGCAAGCGCATCTGAAAGCGGCACTTACCGCATCAACAACATCCCGCCCGGTAAATATATGATCGTGGCAAAACTGGTAGGCTACGTCATCTCGTCAAGACAAATCGAACTTCATGCAGGTGAAACTTTGACGGTCGACTTCATCCTTGCCGACGATAAGCGGGAATTAAATGAAGTTACCGTAACCTCCGGCTATAATAAATTCGCTAAAAAAGAAACGCAGTCCGTTGCCAAAATGCCGCTTAAAAACCTGGAGAACCCGCAGGTATACCATGTCGTGCCCAGGGAACTCCTTCAGGACCAGGTGATCGTCAGCTATAACGACGTACTGAAGAACGTAACAGGTGTCAGTCAGTCCCTCGTCAACGGCTCCAATTCTTTTAACCTGAGAGGATTCAGTACTTCCAGTTATCTTCGTAACGGCCTTCAGGACACCAAGCCAAACAGCATCGAAGTCGCTAATATCGAACGTATAGAAGTGCTGAAGGGCCCTTCCGCAACCTTATTTGGCAACGCTTTAACCTCTTTTGGCGGATTACTGAACCGGGTAACCAAAAAACCTTTCGAAACTTTTGATGGTGAGCTTACTTATACCGTTGGCGGTTTCGGGCTGAGCAGGGTGACAGGAGACTTCAATACACCGCTTAACAAAGAAAAAGGTTTATACCTGCGCACCAATGTTGCCTATGACAATGAGGGCAGTTTTCAGGATGCTGGCTTTACCAAACGTTTCTTTCTCGCGCCTTCTTTGTTATACCAGGTCAATGACCGGCTATCCCTTTCCTTTGATGCCGAGGTATATAACCAGAAAGCCAATGATTTTAACCGACTGTTTCCGCAGGCATCTTTTACAAAGACCAATCCCACCACGCTGGGCATCGACTGGACAAAGTCCTACAGCAGCAATGAGTTGTATCAAAACACGCCCTCGGTAAGTATTTATGGTCAGGCCGTATATAAGATTTCCGGTCACTGGAAGTCGCAAACTTCGTTCTCACAAACCAATTCGAGCGTGGAAGGGTACTGGAGCTACAACAACATTTTAGGAGACACTGTGGTATCCCGCAATCCGGCATATCGGAATACGGATTATAATTACACTGAATTTCAGCAAAACCTCAACGGCGACTTTAGTATCGGCGGACTGCGTAACCGCTTAGTGGCCGGACTTGATTATTTCACCAATACGATTAAAAACTCGGGTGTACAGATCTTTGGATTTGATCAGGTTAAGATCAGCGGAAATGATCCGCACTATAACCAACTGACTCCCGCTGCGCTTGATAAAGCATTTGCAACTATTCCTTATACCAAAACGCAAGGCTCGCAAAGCATTTACAGTGCCTATGTCTCCGATGTTTTAAACCTTACTGATCAGCTTTTAGCGATGGCCAGTTTGCGTGTTGATCATTTTGTGAATGCCGGCACCAGGAATATTAATGCCGGGACAACTACAGGCAAATACAATCAAACTGCGCTGTCACCAAAATTAGGCCTGGTTTACCAGCTCATCCCGGAACAGGTTTCGCTCTTCGGCAACTACATGAATGGCTTCAGCAACAACGCCCCGGTAAGCCAGCCGGACGGCTCGCTTTCCGCTTTCAAACCCAGCCAGGCCAACCAATGGGAAAGCGGTGTAAAGCTGGACTTGTTCGATGGCAAATTAAACAGCACGGTAAGCTATTACCATATCAAAGTAAGTGACGTGATTCACAGTGATTTTACGCCCGGGCGTTCTGCCTACCAGGTCCAGGATGGCGGGCAGTTGAGCAAAGGTTACGAAGCCGAGGTGATCGCCAATCCTTTCATGGGCTTTAACCTGATCGCCGGTTATGCGCATAACGATATTTACACGATTAACACTAATCCCAATGTAGACGGTTTGCGCCAATGGACTGGGCCGTCAGAAACGGCAAACCTTTGGTTAAGCTATCATT
This sequence comes from Mucilaginibacter pocheonensis, assembly GCF_031456535.1. Classification (NCBI taxonomy): domain Bacteria; kingdom Pseudomonadati; phylum Bacteroidota; class Sphingobacteriia; order Sphingobacteriales; family Sphingobacteriaceae; genus Mucilaginibacter; species Mucilaginibacter pocheonensis. The sequence continues at coordinate 376,491 of NZ_JAVDUU010000004.1, read as the reverse complement.
TTCTCAAAAGTAAGTTTAAAGGCCTGGGTCTGGGTATTGGCGGTAACTATAACGGCAAAGCTTATATCATGCAATCCAGGTCCGCAGGAGAGTTCTACCTACCTGCTTATACTGTATTGAATGCCGCAATCAGCTACGATCAGCCGGTTTACCGGGTAAGTTTAAAGATGGATAACCTGACCGATAAAGTGTATTGGGGCAGTTACGTGAGCCAGATGATGCCACGCAGGTTCAGTGCAACGATCGCTTTTAAATTAAAATAATGAGCGCTTTAAAAAATATCAAAAGATGGTTTTGGGTCCACCGCTGGACCAGCCTGATCTGTACCTTATTCCTGCTGCTGCTATGTCTGACGGGGCTGCCGCTGATATTTCATGAGGAGATAGAACAGCTTTTAAGTACGGATGCGCCGTACGAAGTGTTGCCCAAAAATACGCCAATGGCTGATCTGGATCAAATGGTTAACACTGCGCAGCGGCGCTATCCAAAAGAAGTATTAAGTTTCGCTTTTATAGATGATGATGAGCCGCAGGTTGTCGTTTATATGATGCCGGACCTTAAGGGCAAGCCCGGCACCCGGCATGCCATGCAGTTCGACGCCCGTACGGGAAAATTGTTGAAGGATGAGCCTCCCGCATCCCGGCAGCCGCAAACCTTCCTGGGGCTGATGTTATCCCTCCACACCGATCTGTTCGCAGGCTTGCCGGGCGAATTATTTTTGTGTCTGATGGGGTTGCTTTTTGTATTTTCCATTATTTCGGGGATCGTATTATACGGTCCCTTCATGAAAAAGCTGGACTTTGGTACCGTTCGAAAAGGGCGCTCCGCCCGCCTAAAATGGCTCGACCTGCATAACCTGATCGGGATCGCGACCGCTGTCTGGCTGCTTGTTGTCGGCGTAACTGGCGTGATCAATGAGCTTTCCAAACCACTTTTCGGACTGTGGCAAATGACGGACGTTAAAAAGATGCTGATGCAGTACCAGAACCGGCCGCTGCCGGAGTCTGGTCGTTTGAGTTCGGTACAGGCCGCCTACAACACGGCTAAAAAAGCGTTACCCGGTATGACGATAACCAGTGTCATTTATCCGGGAAATGTATTTGGGACGCCTTATCATTTTTTACTTTATACCAAAGGAAGTTCCAACTTAACTTCCCGGCTATTTACACCGGTACTGATCGATGCCCGAACAGGCAAATTGGATGCGATCGTCAATATGCCGGGATATTTGAAGGGGCTGGAAATTTCGCGTCCGCTTCATTTCGGTGACTATGGCGGTTTGCCCTTGAAGGTTATCTGGGCTTTATTTGATTTACTCGCTATTGTAGTTTTAATCAGCGGAATTTACTTATGGATCGTCCGGCGAAAATTCTATGCCGACTATTTTTTAAATCTTTCAAAAGAGAAGACAAATGAACTATCTCAAATTTAAAAGAGTATGGGGGATGCCGCTGCTGCTGGCCGTCCTGACTTTGTTTGGCCTGCTTGCCGCGTTATTAGGTATCGGGTATTGGAATCTCATCGCCTGGGTTACCATCTCGGTTCCTTTACTCGTGATAGTCCAAAAGATATGGCTGAAGCGAAAGGCTTAATGCAAATTTGGTTACCTCACCCAAATAATCAATTTACATAATGCACAACTATTCGCAGCGATACAAAACAAAAAGGGCCGGAAAACTCCAGCCCTTTCTATTATGATATGTCGTATCGTTTTATCGTTATCTCTTTTTGCTTCCTGGTAATACGAGTTTACTTACCGCGATCTTTGCCCCTTCGTTCTTTTTAAGAACAAAAGGATCATTAGCGTGACTTTGTACATTGCTACTTACAATAGCTCCGGCACCATATCTGATATTACTATCTGCTTTCTTAATTGCTGGCATATTACTCCTTTCTTTTCTACTATCAAGATACAAGTTTACTTCCGCTTCACCAAGAACGCCTCGTAGTTTACATCCTTCTCAAAAGGATATACTTCATCTCCAATAATTCCATATACATCAAACTGCGTGCTAATGTCATCTAATATGCCATTTATTCCCATTTGATAAAGTCTTGTTCTTACAGGTATACTTCCTTTGGCATATATATAGTGATCACCATAATGATCACAAGGCGTGTTTTAATTGTTTTCAGCCGTGGCGAGAAAAAGATGCAAAGATTTAATCCTGCCGTCTTTTATGAATGCAATGTCCATTCCTGACGCAGCAGGCGCTTGATATGCCAAGGGGACCGGAACCGGCCGACCTCACTGTTTTTACTATGCCAGCAAACTTGAGGTGATTGTTTTGTCCGGGGATAATAAACTCCGGAAATATTGCGAATCCCGGGATCTTAAAGTTTTTGGTATCATATGGCTATTCGATCAACTTGTAGAAACGAAATTAATCGATAAACCTTTGGCAACGGCTAAACTTAAAAAGCTCATGGGGTTTGCACATAAGCGACATCATAAAGCGCGTTAATGAGGCGTTTCGGTGGATGTACTTTTGTCCAATAGGCTCCTTTGTCACTAAAGTGCAAATGCAGGCAGTTCAAGAGATCAAGGGTGTAACCAATGTAAGCTTATCATTACTCCCAGCGTATTGATTTTAAAAGAAGGTTAAAGTGGCCATATAGGTGTCGGCTTTTAACTCCTCCAAATTTTTAATAAATTCGATATTGGTCTTTTGGATCCGTCTGATGAATAACAAAGTAATATTGACTAAAGCACAGGTACGAAAGATCGTACTATATGCTGCGGGACTTGCGCGAAAAGCGCAGTTTGGTACGGGGATCGACGCTGTTTATAGTGTAATCGATCATTTGGGTTTTGTGCAACTGGATACGAATTTCGTCGTGGAGCGGGCTCATCACCAGGTCATGTTCGCGCGTATTCCTGATTATGAAACGCAATGGCTGGCAGAACTGGTTGAAGAAGGACTGGTCTTCGAGTATTTCACCTCTGATGGAGGCTATCTCCCCATGCATGATTTTAGATATTCTTTGCCGGTCAAAGAAAGTTTTGCAAATAATGGAAAGCCCCTAACCCCGGCGGAGTCCCGTTTGATGAGGAGCGTGCTGGACCGGGTGGAACGAGAGGGTTCGCTGACCGTGGGCGATTTTGATAATGACCGTGTTGAAGTGAGTACCGGCTGGTGGGACTGGCGCCCGGCTAAGGTAGCGCTCGAAAGACTTTATTTTGAAGGTAAGCTTATGGTTGTGCGCGGCAAGAACTTTAAAAAAAAGTATGACCTGCCGCTAAACCTGGTTCCTGCAGAAACGGATCAGACCGTGCCCTCTGCTGAAGAATTTGCCCGGTATATCATCCGCCGTACACTGGGAGGACTTGGCGTGGCTTATGCGAAAGAGATCGCCTGGCGGGCGCGTCGCGTAAAGGGCAACGTGGTTAAAAAGGTATTGGAGGAAATGGTGGTGACCGGCGAGTTAAGAAACGTCATTGTAGATGGACTGAAGACCGCTCCCCTGTATATGTTGAGCGACCAGCCTACTGACATAGAAATAGCAGGCGATGTTTTCATTCTTTCTCCCTTCGATATTCTGAATGTCTTTCGTCATCGTTTAAAGGACTTTTTTGATTTTGATTACCAGATTGAATGTTTCGTTCCTGCGCCTAAACGCAAATATGGTTATTTCTCCTTACCGGTACTGGCCGGTGACACTTTTATTGCCCGGATGGATGCCAAAGCCGACCGGAAACAAAAAATACTGATCGTTCATAACCTGCATTTTGAAGACGTGAGTCTGAATGACGAGCTCATCGGCAAGTTTGTGGAGGCATTGAAAGCTTTTGTCCTGTTCAACCAGTGCCGGGATATCAGATTCGTTAGAACGAACAACCACGCATGCATGGATGTTATCAGGCAAATGCTTTCGGAATAATGTTTATCCAATGGTGTTTATTCATATGATAGCCTGGAGTGATCCCTTCGTATTCTTGTTGAAGACGTTTTGATTCCATTGGATCGCATTTGAGATCACAAAAATCAAATTCTTCGATATTAACAAAGCAAAACCATTTATCCATTACGCTGAAAGTCAATATGTTTTTATCGCTGCTATCATCGGAAGTTGCTTAGTTAAAGGGCATTTTATCGTGAGCCCCTTTAAGTGACAAAAAGTATGTTCTAAATTCTTCGATATTCATTGTGGTATATTTTCCTTTGAAATTTGTCATAGTTCGACAAAAATGTTTCAATGGCGTTCAATATAAAATTATGTAAAAGTTCCTCCTTCCTTTAAACATAAATAAGGATTAAAGCAGCACTTTTCCGGACAATTGAAGCTGTATCGCTTCGTCAAGAGTTAAGAATTATTTCTAAATGCTTTTGGTGTCATACCGGTATGTTTGCGGAACATACGGACGAAATAAGACGGAGTTTCTATATGTAGTCTATCACTGATTTCGGCAATAGATAAACTGGTGTAGTTGAGTAAATTTTTAGATTCCCGTATTGTTTTATTTAATATGTATTTTTTGGCTGTCGATCCCAGAACCTCTTTTGCTGTTTTATTCAGGTAGTTGGTTGTGATAAATAACTTATCAGCGTAAAATGAAAGATCACGTCTTGTCATAAAATTAGCATCCACCAAACTGGTAAACGATTCAATATACCGGTTTATGATGATGACTTGCTTTTGTTCTGAATTCTTCAGGGCTTTCAATTCGCAATTTTGCAACAGACTTAAAATAAGGTATAACAAGGCCCTTAAAATATCTGTATTGCAGTCAGCCCGTTTTAATATTTCGGATCTCAGGGAATTTAAGTGTTGTAGAAGGATCTCAAATTGATCTTCTTTTGCAGTTAATAATGGCGATGGACGGTGAACTTGCAGATAACTAAGATTTCTCAAAAAATACCTATCCATGAAAAAGGAAAGGAGAAAGTCCTCTTCAAAGACTAATGCATAACCCTCAAGTTTAGTATTTTCTTGCCAACGCCACACTTGCCCCGGAATTGAGCATATTATATCGCCCCGCTTTACTATCATTTTGGAATCGTTAATAACCAATTCCTCATTGCCTTCTACAATAAATGTTAAGTCAAAATAAGATAGGCGGTGGGTTCTGTTTTTTTCAATATACTTCTTAAAATCCTTGATTGCAACCACATCAATAGATAAATCGATACCATATTTTTTTCGATAGAAATTATATTGATGTATTGATTTCACTTGGATTAATTTATATCGTAAAAGTAATGTTATTACTGCAATTGTCCCGAAAAGTGACATTTCTTTCCCTTTAATTCCATAGATCATCGTTGGTTAGGGGGTATTTTTGTTGATCTTAAAGATTGCTGATTATGACAGAAAATGAAATGAAAATATGGCATTATAGTAATGAAGGCGAAAAAAATACGGCCGAGTATATCATAGGACGGGAACTATCTGCTCTTGAAAAGTGGTTTAAGGGAGATGTGTCTGGATATGCTCAACTTTGGTCAAAACGTAGCTTCACGTATTTTGATGCCGTAGAGGCAAAACGTATTGAGCAATTTGCAGATATGGTCCCGCTGTTAAATCGGGTTGAAGGACGTTTAAGCGCCGATAACTTTGAGGTACGTGATCCAAGGGTCCAGCTTGGACAAGATATGGCAGTATTGACTTATCAGCTTTTTGCCAAAACAAACCTTATTGATATAGATTATAATTGTATTGAGGTATTTCAAATAGAGGAAGACGGTGAATGGTATGCCATACATTCTACCTGGTCAGTTTTACGTCCAATGGATGTAGATTTTAGTGTTTTCAAAGAAAGTGGCTTGAGGTAAGCCCTCTTACTGAATTACTTTTTGTAAGATGTTTTTTGTTCATATCATGAACGTAGAAGATTTCAGAGATTTTTGTCTGTCCTTTCAAGGTACACACGAAGGAATGCCCTTTGAAGGTTTTTTTCATAATTCCCGGTCAATACTTGTGATGTATGTTAAAGAGAAGATGTTCTGTTTTTTCGATTTGGATAAATTCGATAGTTGTACTATAAAATGTGATTCAGAAAAGATAGACAGTTTAAAAAATGAATATAGTTCCATAGAAAAACCATTCAATCTAAGCCCCAAATATTGGATCAACGTTGAATTTAATGGTGATGTACCCGATAAGATGCTTAAGTCTCTTGTTGCAGATTCATATCAATTGGTCGTTGAGGGTCTTTCTAAAAAAGAACAAAAAGAATTAGAAAAAAAATAATGTCTGTCATTTGGAACCTGTGGCACGGTTGTATAAAAATCAGTGAAGGCTGCAAAAATTGTTATGTTTTTCGCAGGGACGCACTTTATGGGATAGATAGTAGAAATGTCTATAAAACAAAAAGCTATGACCTGCCCATTATGAAAAAGAGGGATGGAAGTTTTCAGGTGCCTTCAGGGGAGCATCTGTGGACTTGCTTTTCGTCAGATTTTTTTATTGAAAACGCCGATGAATGGAGAGATAACGCGTGGGCAATGATGAGAATAAGAAAAGATCTTTCTTTTTCCATTGCTACCAAGAGGGTTGAACGAATAGAGAAGTGCCTGCCCGAGGATTGGGGATCTGGCTATGAGAATGTTTCCTTGCTTTGTTCAATAGAAAATCAAAAACAGGCTGATTTACGGTTACCTCTATTCAGGAATGCCCTCATTAAAAACAAATCACTTATATGCGAACCCCTGTTAGGGCCTATTGATCTCACAGAATCCCTTGCCGGGGGCTGGATAGATCAAGTTATTGTTGGCGGAGAGTCAGGAGATAAAGCAAGGGTATGCAATTTCGAATGGGTAGAAGGCATTCGGCAAGCCTGCATTAAAAATAATGTGACTTTCATTTTCAAACAGACAGGAGCTCATTTTATGAAAGATGGGAAAAGCTATAATATAGCCCGAAAACTACAGTCGGCGCAAGCCAGAAAGGCAAATCTTAATTTTACTCCACATAAAGATTAACAACAACTTCTCAACAAATGGTATAAACTCTAAATGTTATGAATAGCGAAAAAACAACCACTATCCCGGCGATCCGTTCATGGCTGGGCATCCCGTACGCTACCGCAAAACGTTTCCATAAGCCCGTTTTACTGCCTTTCAACCCGGATCTTCCTTATGACCAAAAAGGGCCTGCACCCCTTCAAGCAGGTGACACCAGTTGGCTTGAGGCCGACAATGGCTTTAGCGAGGACTGCCTGAATCTCAACGTTTGGGCACCTGAGCACGCCGGAGGCCAACCGCTTCCTGTTATCGTCTACATTTTTGGCGGTGGCTTCGAGCTCGGATCAAACACACAAACTACCTCAAATCTTTCCGGGCTTGCTGCTTCCGGCCGCTGCATTGGGGTATCGCTGAATTATAGGCTCGGCCCCTTCGGGTGGCTTTCGCTCTCCCAGTACGGGGGCGAGTTGGCGGAGGCCAGCAACCTCGGACTGCAGGACATCATCACCGCCCTCAGATGGGTTCAGCAGAACATCGCCCGCTTTGGCGGAGACCCTCAGAATGTCACTGTCACCGGCCATAGCGCTGGAGCGTACTGCACAACCGCACTCATCGCCGCTCGGGCGGCAGATGGCCTGTACCACCGCCTTGCCGCATTCTCCGGTGGCGCATCCCGCATCGTTCCGGCCTGGTGGGCCGAAGAACTCGCGATCACATTTTTGACCGAACTAGGCATCGCGGACGACCCCAAACAACTATTCACCTTGGATGCAAAGCTCCTGGCAGAGACACTAATCAGGGTCAGTCCGCGAGATATCGGCGACCGACACGGCATCGATAACACTACTATTGGCATTGTGAACGACCACGCTCAGATTGGGGCTGTTATTGAAGACACGCCGCTGCACATCCTCGAATCCGGACATCGTCACAACGTCGACATTCTCTTTAGCACCGCGACAAATGAGGCGGACTGGTGGGTCATCAATGCGATTGAGAAGTTCGACCCCGGGAGCATTGGCAACCTCGTTGACGAATTGGTAAAGAAGTCGCGGATCCCCCGAAGTCATGCTCAGCGTATCGTCGCCGCCTACGATGTAAACGGACGCACTCCGGTTGAGGTCCGTGGAGCGCTCTTCACCGATTATTTTTTTACCCTACCTGCAGCCCGTGCAGCGCTCGCCCATGCCGCAGCAGGCGGCAATGCTTACCTGCTCAGTGTTGGCCCAGCCGAGGGTGCACAAGCGGTACACGGTACCGAGATGTACGGTATCGTCGGGCAGGTACGCCCCGGACAAAGTAATGAGCAAGCCACCCGTGATACCTTCGTCCGTGATACTCTCCTCGACTTTGCCACGGGTAACTACGACCGGCTTTGGAACGCCGTAACGACGAAACCCATCTCACATGGCATTGGCAACTCACCATACGAACCCACCGCCCACGCAGTCGAGGTATTGCGTACTTTCGAGGGCATTGAACGCACCTGAGAGCAGGTAAGCGTAATATGTTGACTTAATTCCCTCAAGCTACGTGGAAGCGGTTAACACACTCGGCGTAGAATTGAAGTGCACCCAATGGTAATGTTGTGAAAGAATGTTACAAACTTGTTTCAGTAGGTATTTTGAAGAAAAATAAATAATATGATATTTTTATAGCTAATGTTAATTGGAAATTTACGGTCTGGATGTCTAAAGCAGAGTTTAACTATCTTCGGGGGCAGTAAATAAATAGTTAGACAAATTATGAATTACATCAAAAATATCGCTTTAGCTGCAACTCTTTGTTTATCGGCTTTTTTAGCCCAGGCGCAAAAGCCTGGCCAAAACAAAACAAAGGGCAATGCTTATTTTGTCAACCCTATTTTCGCGGGCGACTACCCCGACCCAAGCATTATGCGCGAGGGAGACAATTACTACATTGTACATTCATCTTTTGAGTTTTATCCCGGCCTGTTAATCTGGCAATCAAAAGACCTGGTCAACTGGACTCCGGTTACACATGCACTGAACAAATATGTGGGATCGGTATGGGCGCCAAACCTGGTTAAGTATAAAAACAAGTATTACATCTACTTCCCTGCAAATAACAGCAATTTTGTTGTTACCGCCGATTCTATCAATGGTCCCTGGACTGAGCCCGTTGAACTGAAGGCTAATTTTATTGATCCCGGGCATTTTACCGATAAGGACGGTAAGCGGTATCTTTATTTCAACAACGGCGCTATTTGCCGTTGTCGGATGATGGCTTATCTATAACCGGAGAGTTAAAACCGGCTTATAGCGGCTGGAAGATTCCGCGTGAATGGTCAATAGAATGTTTTTGTTTGGAAGGACCTACAATAGCCAAACGGGGCGATTATTATTACCTAACCGTAGCTCAGGGCGGTACAGCCGGTCCTGCAACAAGCCACATGGTGATCTCGGCACGTTCTAAAACACCATTCGGCCCATGGGAAAATTCGCCTTATGATCCAATAATCCGTACAAAAGACAACTCGGAAAAATGGTGGTCCAAAGGTCACGGCAGTTTAGTGGAAGGCCCGAATGGTAAATGGTGGATGGTGTATCATGCTTACGAAAAAGGCTATTATAATATGGGCCGCCAAACCTTGCTTTCACCTGTGGAATGGACAAAGGACGGTTGGTTCAAAGTACCCGGCAACGTTAAGAGTGATGCGCCGATACTAAAACCCAAACAAAGCGCTTTAACAAGTTCATTTACGCTAAGCGACGATTTCAGCGGTCAAAGCCTAAATCCACAGTGGCAATTTTTGGGGGAATACGACACCACAAGATTCCACCTGAATGATAACGGTTTAACAATAAAGGGCAAGGGCAAATCTGTAGCTGATTGCGCTCCTTTAACTTGTATTCCTTCAACCCACTCTTATACGGCACAGGTGGAATTGTTTATAGAGGGAAATGCTACCGGAGGATTGACACTTTTTTACGATAACAAGTATTATTCGGGAATATTGGCCGATAAGCAAAACATTTTGGCTAACCTTAGGGGATGGCAGTTCCCAACCGAAAAAAATGAGATCAATAAACATGTGTTTCTGAAAATCAGGAACATAAAAAGTACTGTTGATATGTATTACAGCATTGATGGACGAAATTGGATTAAAATAGAAAACTCTGTTGAGGTATCCGGTTACAATCATAATGTACTGGGTGGTTTCCTCAGTTTACGATTAGGATTGTGTGCTGTAGGTGACGGTACAGTTAAATTCAAAAATTTCGTTTATCAATCAATAAATTAACATCAATGATTATTTTAGACAGTATGCGTTCGAAAACCCCATTTTTATTTGCTCAATTAAAAGATTGTTTAAATTTTAATGGCGTTGTAAGCGTTTTCTTTTTGAATAGTTTGCTGAAAGATTGCGGGTATTCAAAACCCAAGTGGTAGGCAATTTCATTTACGGACAAGTTGGTGGTAGTAAGCAGTTCTTTTGCCTGCTCAATCAAATAATTATGCAGGTGTTGCTGTGTAGTCTGCCCTGTGAGGTGTTTGAGCATATCGTTCAGGTAATTGGCAGAAACAAAAAGCTGATCAGCAAAATATTGAACCGTTGGCAGTCCTGATGTTCCGGTTTTTTCTTCTGTGAAATATTCTTTTAAAATAGTTTCGAATTTCAGGAGCATATCACTGGATACTTTTTTTCGGGTAAGAAACTGGCGGGTATAAAACCGGTTACAATAGCTCAATAAAAGATCTATATGTCCAATTAAAACATCTTGAGTATGACTATCGATCCTTTCTACAATTTCCTTTTGCAGATTTTCCATCAAGCCGGCAATAATACTGTCTTCTGCTTCTGAAAGATGTAAAGCTTCATGAGTAGCATAATCAAAGAAACCATACTCTTTTATTTTTTTTGCAAGTGGATACCCGTATAGAAAATCGGGATGGATAACCAGCATCCAGCCATCAACCTTGGCCGGCTGGACGCCTTCTAAATTCACTAACTGTTTGGGGGCATAAAATGACATCGTACCATTATCAAAGTCATAATATTTTTGACCATACTTAACCCGGCCTTCAAAATTTCTTTTCAAAAAAATGGTGTGGAAATTAAACACGATTTGCTCCAAACCCAAGCTGGCTTCCGGCTTTATATCTTCCAATCTCACGACACTTACCAATGGATGCGTTGGTTTTTTAAGCTTCATCACAGCGTGAAAGTCGGATACAGAATTGAAAATATATTGAGCCATTTTTGTCATTATATAAAGTAAAGAAATCGCCGGCGTATAACTGCAGGCGATCGAAGTATTACAAATTTACAGCTTTCATGTTTTCAGCATCGTACCTGGCGCCTGTGTCTTTGCCTAAAGGAATGATCTTCTCGAGACGATCCATATCTTCGTCCGTAAGGGCAACACTTGTAGCAGCAATATTTTGCTCCAGGTATTTTACACGTTTGGTGCCCGGAATGGGTAAAATAAATGTAAATATTTAATTTGCTTTGGAGATTAAACAATTAATAATTAGGTTTATAGCACCTAACTATAAACCCCTTACTTGAAAAAGGCTTTTTCAATAATAATGCTTATTGTGCTCGTGTTTAACATGGGTGGGTATATGTTATTGTTTCAATATTTTATAAACCAATCTGACCAGATTGCCAACAAACAAATAAGTAAGGGTTACTATAAAGCCAGTGAACTGGTAGAGATCAAAATACCCGTATGCATGCCTTATATTCAAGAGCAACGCCAATACAAAAACATATCTGGCCAGATACAGTTAAAGGGAAATTGTTATAATTATGTTGCGCTTAAAATGACAAGGGATACCATGTATGTAAAGTGTATACCTAACTACAATAAGACAAAACTGATAAATGAAAACGTTATTACTGCAAAGGAGATAAGCGACACTCCGCTCTCCAAAAAGAATCATTCGCCTTTAGTAAAAAAAACAGGTCTTGATAACGATTACAATTACACTATTGCTTTATTTGACCTTGCATCCTGTACAAAGGCTATAAATTCACAGCTTGTTTATACAACTCCTAAAATACTGCTTACTTACTTATCATTACCTGCAGAACCACCAGAAGTTCGCGCATAATCCAATTATCATAGTTCACGGGAATGCATAATGTTACGGCTATAAGCTTGTAACTTCTTATATGTGTTTTTTATTGGCTTATTGCCATAGTATAAATTGCTGTATAGGTATTCCCATATCTTTTACTATTTATTAATGTTTTATGCCTTATATAGCACTTGAAGATCATTTGCCTGGCATTACCGGTTTGCTGGAATATAGCAAAGGTACTGCACAGCCTATCCGCAATTTAACACAATTTTTATTACGTGGTCCATCCACGCTTACCGAGGCGGAGCGCGAACTTATTGCTACCGTTGTATCCTACGGCAATGAATGTACTTTTTGCACCACCGCGCATACCGCCGCCGCCGATTTATTAGCTGGTGAAACCCAAACCGCCGAAAAAGTTAAGCAAAATATTGAAACTGCCCCGGTTAGCGAAAAAATGAAAGCACTTTTAACAATAGCAAGATTAACCGGAGAAAGCGGTAAAAATGTAACCACCCATGTTGTAGAACGTGCAAAAGCAGCTGGTGCAACTGATATTGAGATACATGATACCGTTTTGATCGCAGCTCTGTTTTGCCTGTATAATAGATATGTAGATGGCTTGGGTACTGCCTTACCCATCGATCCTGCTTATTACGATGTATTGGCCGACAGGCTTGTAAACCATGGCTACACCCGTTTACCACAGGGCTATGATCACCTTAAAAAAGCATAAAAACCTAAGCAATTTAAACCAACTTACATGAAGAAACTTTTATTTATAATCATGTTACTGTCCTCCTGGCATGTATTTGCTCAGGATGTTAAAATATCAGGCACAGTGAACGATGCGGCCGGCAATCCTGTTGTAAATGCAGGTATTAAGGTTAAAAACAAAACCGTTGGCACAACTACCAATTCACAGGGACATTTTACATTGAACCCAAACGGCATTAAATTGCCTTTTACGGTTGTCGTATCGGCTATTGGGTATGATCAGCTGGAAGTACAAATAACATCCGCAGCGCAAATGATGAGCGTCTCGTTGACTGCAAAAAATATTATGCTTAACGAGGTGGTTACCTCGGCTACCCGTGTAAGTCAAAGCAGCTTGCAGTCGCCGGTGAGTGTTGAGAAAATGGGGCAGAGGGCTATTAAAGAAAACCCGTCGTTTACCTTTTACGATGGACTTCAAAGCCTTAAAGGGATGGAAGCAGTTACCAGTAGTTTAACTTACAAACAGGTAAATACACGTGGGTTCAACAGCACAGGTAATTCCCGCTTTTTGCAATTGGTTGATGGCGTTGATAATCAGACTCCGGGGTTAAATTTTGCCGTAGGTAATCTTTTTGGTGCGTCTGACTTGGATATCGAATCGGCCGAGGTTATTCCCGGGGCAGCATCTGCGCTTTACGGGCCTGTTGCATTTAACGGTTTGTTATCTATTAAAACAAAAGACCCATTTAAATACGAAGGATTGGCCGTACAATTGAAAACCGGCCTGAACCATCTTGGCGAAACCGGGTCGGGCGCCAAGAGTATCAGTGATTTTGCTTTACGTTATGCAAAATCGTTTAATAACCGTTTTGCATTTAAGCTGAATGCATCTTATTTAACCGGTACAGATTGGTATGCTAATGATTATACTGATATAAGTGCAACTACACCGGTTGGCCAGCGCGGCCCTAACAATCCTAATCGCGACGCCTTAAATATTTATGGTGACGAGGTGTCTCAAAACGTACCTGGCGCCGGTGTTGTATCACGTACAGGTTACGAAGAAAAAGACCTGATGAATTATAATGTTTATAGTCTGAAGCTGAATGGTGCGCTCCATTACAAAATAAGCAATGATATTGAAGCTATTTACCAATACAACTATGGCCGGGGCACCGCCAGCTATACAGGCAGCAGCCGTTTTGACCTGAACAACTTTGTATTACAAACCCATCGCATAGAGTTAAAAAGCAGCAACTTTTTTATACGCAGTTATGTAGTTGGCGAAAACTCGCATGACTCATACAACACCCGTTCGCTGGCGCAATTCATAAACCGCGATTGGGTGAAAGACCTGAACGGCAATGTGGTAACTCCTGATAAGGCAGATGCAACCTGGTTTAACCGTTATGGTGCGGCATTTAATGGTACGGTGCCGGGTATTACTGCAAACAACCAGGCAACTGCCCGCGCTTTTGCAGACCAGGGCAGGTTTTTACCGGGCACACCTGAGTTTGCCGCGGCCAAAGATGCATCTATCCATAACTATGGCTTAAGTGGCGCAGGTGTTTTTAGTAATAGCAAATTTTACCACACTGATGCGCAATATGATTTTTCAAAAGCGATAAAAGTATTTGAATTATTGGCCGGTGGCAGTTTTCGTAAATACTCGATGTTCACCAACGGTAGCTTGTTTGATGATAAAACCAACAAAATAAAAATCGATGAATACGGGTCGTTCCTGCAGGCGGGTAAAAAGTTGTTTAATGACGACCTTAAATTGACAGCATCGATACGGTATGATAAAAATGAGAACTTTAAAGGCAGCTTTACGCCGCGTTTTTCGGCAGTTTACACTGTAGCTAAAACCCACAACTTCAGGGCATCGTACCAAACGGGTTTCCGTAACCCAACCCCGGTCGATCAGTTTATCCATCTGAATGTTGGCCCCATTACTATTTTAGGAGGTGCGCCAGGCAATAGCGCGGGCTTAAATGTTTATCAAAATTCATTTACGGCTGCTTCTGTAAACGCATTTGGTGCTGCGGTTGGCGCAGCTATAGGTGGTGGTGCTTCTCCGCAACAAGCAGTAGCACAAAACAAAGATCTGCTTGTAAAATCAAATGTTGCCTACATCAAACCCGAACAGCAAAAAGCCTTTGAAGTTGGCTATAAAAGTTTGATAAACGATAAGCTGCTGGTTGATGTAAACTATTACCATAGCACTTACACCAACTTTATTTTAAACACAGTGGTACTACGGCCAACTGCCCCGGTACTTGGTACTGATGGCAAGGTTAACCCCGCCGCCGCCGGCGAAGTTGCTAACCGCTCGGTAAGCGCATTCCAGCTTTATACCAATGCTTCTGATAAAGTATCAGCTCAAGGCGCAAGTTTAGGCCTTACTTATCTCATTGATAAAGGATACATAGCTGGTGGTAACGCAACGCTATCGTCATTTAACTTAGGTACGGCAAACATCAACAATATTGCGCAGTACAATACCCCAAGGTGGAGCACCAACGTAACCTTCGGTAACTCCAATGTTTCAAAAGGTTTTGGTTTTAACCTGGCCTGGCATTACCAAAGTGCATTTGATTGGTATGGTACCTTCAACGGTGTAAGACCGGGCCGTATCAACGCTTATTCAATGGTTGATGCGCAGATCAATAAAAAGTTACCGCACGCCTATACTACCATTAAACTGGGCGGCAGCAACATATTTAACAAATATATATCACAAGCATACGGTTCGCCTGCAGTTGGGGCTATTTACTACGTAGCGCTTGTATTTGACAGTCCTTTAAAATAACAGAAACCATGAGTACGATTCTAATTGACGAGCCGATGGTTACGGCACAACCCAAAACAAGTTCAACATACCTTGCACTACTGTTTATGCTTTGCTTTGTAAGCAGTGTATTTGGCGGAGCGGTTTCAACACTGATGTCGGTGTACCTGCCGGTAGTGGTAAAAGACCTGCAAGGCGATCTTAGTGCCGACCAGGTTAACTATTTAAGCGGATACATCAATGCCCTGTTCATATTCGGCTGGGCAATTGGTGGTTTTACCTGGGGATATGTAAGCGACAAAATAGGTCGTAAAAAAGCCTTGATATATTCTATTGCGTGTTATGGCATCTTTACCGTTTTAACTGGGGTAATGCGGCAGTGGCCTGGCGTTATGTTATGCCGATTTATGAGCGGCTTTGGTGTAGGCGGTGAGCTGGTAATAGCCTTTACCCTCATCAGCGAAGTTTGGCCGGCAAAAAGCAAAGCCATCGTTACAGGCATCCTTTCTATAGCCTTTCCCGTCGGAATCTTTTCGGCTGGTGCCATCAATTATATCGTGTCGTCATGGCGTGAAGGTTTTTTTGTGGGCGTAATACCTTTAACAATGGTTATAATAGGAATGTTCGTCATTAAAGAATCTGGCGTATGGATCAATCATCGCCAGAATAAAATGGCCGACAAGTCTGACACCTTATTTTCATCCCATAACCGACGTGAGCTTATTGTTGGCTCATTAATGTTTGGCACCATGTTGATAGGCCTTTGGGCAATATTTTCATGGATGCCCACCTGGATCCAAAGCCTTATAGCCATCGATGCCCCAAAACAGCGTGGCTTAAGTATGATGTTTTTGGGTATGGGCGGATTAACAGGCGGCTTTTTTTCGGGCTGGCTGGTAAACCTGATGGGTTTAAGGAAGTCCATGCTGTTATGCTTTGCCGTTTGTACTGTAATGTCGTTCGTGCTTTTTAAAACAAACACCGTGTTTTCTCCGGTTATTTATGTTGAAATAGCCATAATGGCCTTATTCTTTGGTGCAAGCCAGGGCGTATTATCAGCTTATATACCACAGCTTTTCCATACCGGTATCCGGGCTACTGCAACAGGCTTCTGCTTTAACGTGGGCAGATTGTTCACGGCAACAGCGGTGCTGTTCATAGGTTTGCTGGTATCAACATTAGGTGGCTACGGCAATGCCATATTCATTTTCTCGCTGGTGTTTGTAGTGGGATTGATAGTGGTTTTGGTTACAGGCGATAAAAAAGGAAAAGCTGAGGTGAGTGAGGTTAATATATTATCAGATAACAATTAAAAAATAAAAAAATGGCACATATAAACGTTCCCAAAGGCGTACCTGGCATCCGGTCGCTGGTCATGTTCAGACCCGAAACAGGTAAGCATCTTTACGAGCTTGCTGAGGTATTATTACGGGGCGAATCGCCCTTATCACAAGCCAACCGCGAACTGATAGCAGCTTATGTATCCTCGCGTAATAATTGCATGTTTTGCATGAGCAGCCACGCTGCTGCCGCACGCTGTTTGTATGGCGAGGGTGATACTACCGTTGATGATGTATTGAAAGATATGCAGCAAGCAAATATCAGCCCAAAAATGAAAGCGCTGTTAAATATTGCCGGTAAAGTGCAAATATCAGGTAAGGAAGTGAAAACGCAGGATATTGAAGCTGCCCGTGCCGAAGGTGCTACAGATAAGGAACTGCACGATACAGTATTGATAGCGGCATCATTCAGCATGTTCAATCGGTATGTAGATGGGTTGGCCAGCTTTACCCCAACAGATCCGGAGGCTTATAAAGAAATGGGTAAACGCATGGCGCAAGGTTACGTTTTACCACAAACACAATAATAATATGGCACACATCGAACTAAATAACGATTTACCGGGCATACGCGGCCTAATGGCTTACCGACCGGAAACAGAAAAAGCGCTGAACGCATTGGCCGAAGTGCTTTTGCGTAATGACGATAACACCCTTACCCGTGGCGAGCGTGAGTTGATAGGCGCTTATGTATCCTATCTTAACGATTGCTTTTTTTGCCAGAATGTGCACGGCGCTTTAGCCGGTTATTATTTAAACTGTAATATCGACGAGATAGATGCTATCAAAAAAGATTTTTACTCGGCCGATCTTTCGCCTAAAATGAAGGGCTTGCTGGCCATTGCGGCAAGTGTACAAAAAGGTGGTAAAAATGTAACGACCGGGCAAATAGAGGCAGCCAGGAATGCGGGCGCCACGGATAAAGAGATACATGATGCTGTTTTGATAGCCGCCGCTTTTTGCATGTTTAACCGTTATGTGGATGGCCTGGCAACCTGGGCGCCGGAAGACAGGCAGTTTTATGTGAACCGTGCGCCACAACGCGCGCAGGAAGGCTATCAATCAAGCGTGTATAAATAGATCCTCTACTTTATCAAAATCAACATTATTATGAAACTTAAGATCATAGCTGCGCTTATAGTATTTGTGGTGTTGGGGTTTACACTGGTTATAAGTAAACATTCATCGTCTAATAACGACATGGTTGAATTGCTGGAATTTATTAACCGGAAAAACACCAATATCTTAAATCCGTTTAACGCCGAACCTAAAATAGCATATCTTGACTCGTTTGTTAAAGCTAACCCTTCGGCGGCAAACAGAGAACTGCTCTCAATAAAAGGTTCGCTGTTATTGGAGGTAGGTAAAGAACAGGAAGCTGTAAAGCAATACGAGATGATTATGAACCATCTTGATTTTATGACTACTGACGAAGTTTTAAATAATGCCGGCATTGCTTACATGCGCTTAGGCGAACGCAGTAATTGCATGTTAAATCATACCGGTTCATCATGTATTTTTCCAATAAAGGATGATGGTGTTCATGTGATTAAAACCGGTTCAACTAAAGCTATTGAAATTTACAAAACCCTCTTAAAGATCAATCCAAATGATCTGGAATCGAGATGGCTGATCAACATCGCTTACATGACCTTGGGTCAATATCCCCATGACGTACCCGCAGACGTTCTGATACCCGGACTTAATAATACCAGAGCAACAGATATAAAGCCATTTAGAGACGTAGCTAAAAGTTTGGGCCTTAATGTGAATGGCAGGGCTGGCGGCGTAGTTGTTGACGATTTTAATAATGACGGATACCTGGACATTATAACCTCGGCATGGGATCTGGGTGATCCGATGCATTACTTTGAAAACAACAAAAACGGCACATTTAGTGATGTTACTGCGCATGCTAATTTAACGGGGATAACAGGTGGCCTGAATATACAGCAAACAGATTATAATAATGATGGTAATATTGACCTGTTTATATTGCGTGGCGCCTGGCTTGATAAAGGTTTTGGTGATCAGCCGAGTTCTTTGCTGCGTAATAATGGCGACGGGACATTTACGGATGTTACCAAACAAAGTGGCCTTTTGTATTTTCACCCTACACAGGCGGCCACATGGGCTGATTTTAACAACGATGGCTGGCTGGACGTTTTTATAGGAACAGAAAGTTCAAATAATAATAATATCAATACCTCCCGGTCTTTTTGCATGCTGTATATTAATAATCATGATGGTACCTTTACTAACGTTGCAAAGGCTTCGCATTGCGATATAAGCGCTTTTGTAAAAGGTGTTACCTCTGCCGATTATAATAACGATGGCTGGACGGATATATTTATTTCTACCATGAATGGTAAAAAGTATCTCCTTAAAAACAAGGGCAGAGTAAGTGGTGCTATTGATTTTGAAGATGTAACCGCTGCGGCCGGTATAGCTAATAATACCGAAAGAACCTTCACTACCTGGTTTTATGATTACAATAATGATGGTTGGCAGGATATTATTGTATGCGATTATAAATTTGAACACGCGCTATCATATTATACGGCCGCAGAAGCCCTGGGATCCCCTGTACCTAATGCAGGGAATGTGTTTTTATACCGTAACAATCATGATGGTAAATTTACCGATGTGACAAAAGAGGCTGGTCTTGATAAAGTAGTATACAGCATGGGTGCAAATTTTGGTGATATTGATAATGACGGTTACCCCGATATGTATTTTGGAACAGGTAATCCTGATTTCCGATCATTAATACCTAACAAATTCTTTAAGAATATTAACGGTAAAAAATTTGATGATATCACTACAGCATCGCACATGGGTAACCTGCAAAAGGGGCACGGCGTTGCTTTTGCCGACCTGAGGAATAATGGCAGACAAGATGTATTTGCCGAAATGGGTGGGGCGTACATTGGAGATTCATACTCCAGTTCATTGTATTTAAACCCGAACGACAACAATAACAATTGGATAAGCCTGAAGCTGGAGGGTGTAAAAGCAAATAAAGCGGCAATTGGCAGCCATATAAAATTAACATTTACCGAGAACGGGATAAAGAGATCTGTTTATAAAGACGTTAATTCGGGTGGGAGCTTTGGTTCATCGCCTTTAAAACAGGAAATGGGTATTGGTAAAGCAACAGTTATTGACGAAGTTGAAATAAAATGGGCGGGAAGCGGTGCTATACAGCGCTTCAAAAATGTGTTGCCAAACCAGTTCCTGCAAATAACAGAGGGAAATAACCAGTATAAAGTTAACAAATTGGCTAAATTAACTTTCATAGATAAGCAAAGTCCGCTTTGTATGCCAATAAATGCAAAACTTAAATAAAATAAGTATATTTAAATATCTAACAATCAAATAACTAAAACATGAAAAAACTAATGATGTTATGCGGTCTTATCATGGGCCTTGCAACAGCGGTGGGCGCCCAAACAGCAGGCGTTAACTCTTCAGAAAAAGCAAAAGAACTGCAGAAACAATTAAAACTCACCGATAAACAAACAACCAAAATATCGGCAATCTACGAGGAATCATCACAAAAATTTGAGAAGATAAAAAAAGAAGAGCATGGTGATAACGTTAAAATGATGGTAGCAATAAAACCATTGCGTACCGAAACTATTAAAAAAATAAGAGCAGAATTGACCCCTGTACAAAAAGCTAAATACGACAAGCTCTTAACAAATAAAGCTAAACCGGGTGGCCTTGCATGGGGCGAGGGTTGGAGTTCACCTGCATCAGAATAAGTTAAAAATTTTTAACCAGTTTCAGATGTAACATCATAGGATAAACCCAAACATACCGCTTATTATGATCTCTAATTTACTGCATTTGCCAATCTTGCAGTAAATTTTAACTATTTAACCTATATTATGATCTCAATACGTAATGAACCTGCGTTAGCGATAAAAGACCTTCATGTAAAAAATACCGTTACTAAAAGCCTTGCAAAACCCTATCTTTTCTGGATAGGGATTGCATTTTTATTGTTGCCTGGTTTGATTCATGCCTATCTGCTGATGCCTTTTCCGGGAAGCCAGAATTTAAATGCCATCACCATTTCCTATTACCTTGAAAAAGTTGTTACACCTTTGCGCATCTTAGGTGGATTGGTAATTATATGGTATGCAGTTGTTAATTTTAGTTCCAATTCCCGCGGTGGCAAAATAGTAAAGGCCTCTGTTTTGGCACTCGGTCTTATCAGTTTTTATTTTACCGATTTCAAATTTCAGGCGGAGAGGATGTTTGAGGAACCGCAAACTGTTAAATTTGCTAATTTTATTAATAACAACGTACCCGAAAGTACGGTGATCATTGGCGTGGTTAACAACGGGGTTGCCAAAGCCTATCCTTTGAATTATTTAGGCTATCATCATAAAATACAAGATAATGTAGGCAACCAGCCGGTGTTGGTTACCTATTGTACAATGTGCCGTAGCGGCAGAGTTTACAGCCCTATTGTAAACGGTAAAAGGCAAAACTTCAGGTTAGTAGGAGCAAGGCATTACAATGCAATAATTGAGGACGAAACAACAAAAACCTGGTGGTACCAGGCTACCGGTAAGGCGGCTGTGGGCCAGCTAAAAGGTAGTCAATTACAAGAACTTCCATATGAGCAGTCTACTTTGGCTGCATGGATCAGTAAACATCCCGGTTCGTTGATATTACAGCCCGATCACCATTATCTGAATGGTTATAATGAGCTTAGGAATTATGACAGGTTACAAGCAGTAGACAAAGATAGTACGCTAAAAAACAAAGATTCCCTTGTGCGAAAAAGCTGGGTGGTTGGCCTTGTTATAAATGGTCATGCTAAAGCGTATGATTGGAGACAATTATTTAAGAGGCGGTTTGTAAATGATAGTTTTAACCAAATTAACCTGTTGCTTACTTTAGAGAAGGATAGCCTTACGTATCATAGTTTTAACAGATCTGTAAATGGGAAAGTGTTACATTTTAATCTGGACAAATCCGGACAGCTTACCGATCTGGAGACCGCTTCATTATGGGATTGGGACGGCTTGTCAACCTCCGGAATCCTAAAAGGTAGTAGGCTAAGTAAGGTTCAGTCATACCAGGAATATTGGCATTCGTGGAAGTATTTCCACCCGAATACATTGTATTGGAAAGACCTTTGATGGAGCGAGCTGCTATATTTTCGAGATAGATCAGTAACCTGATAATCTTCTACTCGAATTTTTAGGTACCCCCTTCGGTGATTAGAAATGAATACTAAATATTTTCTATTTGGTTCGAAATTAACACCATAAATGTCTTCAAAGCAGGCTATTTTTTTCAAGTCAGCTATGAACTGGTTCGAAATTAGTCCCATGACGACCCATTTCTAAAAAGCCTTTTTACAGCAATAAAAAGGGCTTTTTTATGCCTCAGGGCGGTTTTTTCGACAAAGACACAACGGGTCAGCGGAGCTTTTATGAAAGCTCAGGTTCTCATACCAACAGAAGTAATTTCAAACCATCAATACCTAACAAAAAAACCTCTAACACCTCATTTAAAACAGAGGCATTAGAGATTTTGGCAATTTATGAAATAGCCTAATTGATTTCTTTTATTTTACTTATATTTTAACAAATCCCCATTGCTGATTTTTGCCCCCGAAGTAATCAAGTTGGTCGACTGCGCTACCATTTCTGAATGGAACTGCCGCATCATTCCCTAAATTAACTTCCAGGGCTTTTCCGCTATTTACGTTGATGATTTTATAGAATCCATCGTAGGTTGGCTGAATTAACCAATTTTGATTAGCTCCGCCTGTACCTGTATAATCCCACATATCCACAGCACCGCCGTTAGCGCCAGACCACCCCCATACCTCTAAACACTTCCCGTTAACATGCATAGGCGTTAACAGGTAGCTGCCATTTGCCGCAGCTTGCACTTTAAATTGCTGATTTGGCCCCGCCAGATAATCCCATTGATCTGCCAGCGACCCATTAGCAGTTGCCCAGCCACCGATCTCCAAAGGCTTAAAACTATACCTATTGATAATCTGGTACACGCCACCAACCTGAAATGCAGGGGATGCCCCGGTTTGTGCCCCTTGTACAAGCGCCGCCAAATCCCGTTGATCCTTTACGGTGTAAGTCGATCTATTAATGAGAGACCCGGTGTCCCAAAGAAATGGCAGTATACCGTTCCCCAAAGCCTGGTGCACACAGTAATTATACCAATAAGCCCTGGAAGCAAGGTTGAAGTTTAAAGAGTCTCCCGTAAGGTTTCGGTCCATTACCGCAAATTCTCCCATTATTACCGGGATCCCATGGTCAACAAATTTTGTCTTCATCATTTGAAAATTTTCGCTAATGGTCGATTCCTCGCCCCAGGTCGGATTGTTCGCAACATCGAAGGTGGTGTGATATCCCGAGCCCCAATAAAAAAACCTGTTACCATATGACTGGTCGGCGTCCAACAAACAGAAGTTCCAGGGAGTGTAGTTATGGATTTCCACCATCAAACGATTGGATGCCGGATCTGTTGGCATGGTGTTCATCAGATTGTTCGTGTAAACAATATCACCTCCTTTGGGCCCCTGGATTACCAGCGTCCTGTAACTGTTGTGCCCGCCGGTTGACCTCACCGCGTTGATAAAAGTTTGATGATAAGAAAGCAGAACTCTCATTTCTGTGCTATCCGTTGCGTTAGGTTCATTTGCGCTGGCAAAAAGCAGGTGTTGATCAAAACCACGCATTTGTGTTGCAATTTGTTCCCAAAGTGCTTTTTGTTTGGCGTTAACAGCCGCCTGCGCGGTGGTTGTGCAATTGAGCTCCAACCATCCGTGGTCCCAATGTATATTTAATATCGCATACATCCCGTCGTTAACGCAGTATTGTACAACCTGCTGCACACGGGCAAGC
Source organism: Mucilaginibacter pocheonensis (assembly GCF_031456535.1). Classification (NCBI taxonomy): domain Bacteria; kingdom Pseudomonadati; phylum Bacteroidota; class Sphingobacteriia; order Sphingobacteriales; family Sphingobacteriaceae; genus Mucilaginibacter; species Mucilaginibacter pocheonensis. Next base: position 352,790 of record NZ_JAVDUU010000004.1, on the reverse strand, counting down.
CAGGCCGGGTCTATTTTTGCAGTTGTTGAATCTGGTACATGTGACCAATTCCAATTACAGGGAATCCTTATGGCGTTAAACCCCCTTTGTTTATAGCTGTCAATGAGTGCCTGGGTAATATTGGGGTTTCCCCACCCGTTTTCGTTGTATTGGGCTTCCATAGTGTTGCCAATATTAATACCTAATGTCATATTTGCAGCTATTTGAGTTGCCGTACTCGTCATCCCTGTTTGATCAGGCGGAAGTGGTGAAACGTTGTAACTCGGATAACTGACTGCGGCGAGCACCTTAGTGCTGGTTTTAGCAAGCGGTTTGACATCCGGAGAAGCGATTTGTTGCTTCTTGCACCTTGTCAATGCCGGGATTGCAAGAATGCATAAAAAATAACTTAAAGTTTTCTTCATAAAAAAATGGTTAAACTGGCGGCATTTAAATTTGCCTTTATTAATAAATTGGTTAATTGCGTGTGAAAGTGTTAGGCAACCAGGTAAAGCGAGGATATATTTATTGTTAGCTTTAGGCTTATATAGGTATTGGTGCAGGCAGTTATGTTGATAACTGCCTTAGCCAACGAGGTATTAAAAAGATCAATAATAAGGCAGTTGCCGTTCCGCATAAGGCGGAGTTTAACATTAGTACCATTTTTCGATAGGATAAAACGGGCTTGAATCGCTTTATTTATTTAATTGGTTAAATCTTGTTTTTCGAAGTAGAAGGACAATTAATAAAAGCAATGCAATTAAAGTGAACATACAGCCGTTGGAAACAACCGACATGTTTTAGTTAGCAATAGTTGTATTGGTATCAGGTTTATTAATTGAGTAGTAAAACTACAGAAGAAATAATTTAATGATGGGAGATAAAAGTTAGAAAATAGGGCGGTAAATGTTAACCTTTTTAAAAAAAGCAAGGCACTTGTAAGGATTTGGTATAAACAGTTGTCTTGTCGGAATTAGAATTTATAAATGGCTCAGAGAATCTGTGTTAACTATTTACAAACGTAACGCTTGTCACCGAACATTGCGAAGGCGGCGATATCAACCCTACCAATGTTACCGACGATGAAAAGCAAACTTATATAACATGGGGAGTGCAAGAATTACGGCACGTAAAGTTGAACAAGGATATGATCTCTTATGATCCGGGCATCGGGATCGCGCGGGTCCCGGCTGAAAAAAGAAATTGGTTCGCTGCTGAGATCAGGAACACGGTCAACGGCACGGAAAAACGGTCCACCACTTATGAAGAGGGCCCATTGGTATATAAACGCAAAACCTTTATTACCTGTTTTATCCTGCGGATGGAGTGCCCGAGCATCTCGCCTATTCGACCAGTAAAAACTTACAGGTTCCCCATTGGACGTACGGCGATACGGCTATGTCGGTGATCAGACAAGGAGGGGCTTTCATGAATCATCCTGGGGTCATAGATTATAAGAGCAAAACTTATCTCTTTTATCATAACGGTGCATTGCCGGGCGGAGGGGGCTTTGACAGATCTGTTTGTGTGGACGAATTAAACTTAGATGCGAATGGTGGCGTTTCTCGGGTAACGCTAACGCCGGGATTGTCGCAAGGAGTGGGGACATTAAATCCGTTCGATCATATCCAGGCAGGAAACCATTGCATGGGAGCAGTGCGTACACCTCCAGTCGTTTGTGCCCGTTATGCCGTTGTTTTACATATTTTCGAAGCTGAGTACTTTTTCGTCCTTTCCATCAACCAGTAACCAAAGGCCCGCCCATCCGCCGGTAACATTTTCGGTCTTTATACTCCCGATCAAAGTTAATTTTTTCCCATGAAAAGACTTCTTTATAGGAAAATCGATCGCGCTAAAACTAATTTTACTATTACTCGGAGTAATCGAAATAGCGTATTTTCCTTGTCTTTTACTACGCTGTCCACCTTAATTTCGTAGGTATTTTGGCCGTTAAAAGTAAGGCCCCAGCCAGTGGGATTACCGTTAGCATCAAGGGGTTCGAAATTTCCGTTAAATTTTATTTGTACTTCAACAGCCGTGTATGAAATTACTGATAACGATAGTAAAAACAGTTTAAACATAAGATCAAAAGATAAGCAATTTCCTTTTCCGTATTAACAGAACGTTTTAACTCAGCCCAAGTTAAACATCCTCGGAATACGCCTTAAAACTTTAACATATCTTAACAAAAATGAAAGTGGTTACATAAATTCAAAGGTTTTCATTCCCAACAAACCATTTTTGATCATAGTTTATGAAACTCATGTTAGATTGTAAGTATAAATTTCAGTGAAATATCATAAGGAAAAATATCCCAAGACTGGATATAATTCGAACTCTGAAGGATTATTAAATCATGTTATTCGGTTCTCAGACTTTTAATGGGGCTAACAATGGCTGCTTTGAGTGATTCATAACTAACCGTTATCCAGGCAATCAACAGGGCCGCTACAGATGCTACCAGGAAAACAACCCAGCCTGCATCAATGTGATAAGCGAACCCACTCAACCAACTGTTAACAGCATACCATGAAAGCGGCACGGCAATAACTATGGCTATTACTATTAACCTGGTGATACCTGCCGATAATAAATAAACAAGGTTAAATATCGAGGCCCCTAATACCTTGCGTACACCAATCTCTTTGGTGCGCTGTTCGGCCATAAAGGCCGACAGGCCATATAAGCCAAGGCATGAAATAAAGATGGCCAGGCATGCAAATAAATTAAAGATACTGCCCATTTGCTGCTCTCCTTTGTAAAGATTAGCCAGATCCTGATCAAGAAAATCATATTTAAACGGATAGGCTGGATTGAGTTGCTTACTTATTTTCTCTAATGCCGTAATGGTTTGCTCGGTATTTCCCGGATTTGTGCGTACTATTACAATTCCGCCATATTTGTTAAAGCGTAAAACCAGTGGTTCAATAGATTGCTGTATTGGTTTAAAGTTAAAATCTTTGACCACACCAATTATAGTGCCCTTGTTACCCTGAAATTCCAAAGCCTTTCCTACGGCTGCATTGGCATCCATTCCCATAACGGCAAGCATCTTTTCATTAATCACAAAGTTATTTGAATCTGCTGTGAACAAAGTTGAAAACCCACGTCCTTTCAATACCTTTATTTTAAAAACCTTGATAAAATCTTCATTCACATCTATAGACGGTATCACCACCTGCGAACGCGGATCCTTCCCCTTCCAGTTTATATTTATGGTTCCGCTGATAAGGTTAGTGGGCAGGTCAGAAATAATTGCAAAATTACTGGTAAGAGGGTTTGCTTTCAGTTCGGTTTTCAGGGCTTGCTGTTTACTCCACATATCGCCTGTCATGGGCATATACAGCAGGTTGTCCTTTACAAAACCGGGGTTTCTGTTTTTTATAAACTTAAGCTGGTTGTAAATGGTAACTGTACCAACAAGTAACAGTATGGAAACAATAAATTGCGTAACCACCAGCCCGTTACGGAAAATTAAATTACCACCCATTGATTTCATATTACCCTTAAGCACCTTAACCGGGTTAAAACCCGATAGAAATAATGCTGGATAACTGCCTGAGATGAGACCAGTTAACAATGCAATGCCCAGCAGGCTTAACCAAAGCCTGCCATCTGAAAAGTCGATTGCAAGTTTTTTATTGGCCAGGTCATTAAACAATGGCAAACACAACCACACTACCGCCAACGCCAGCAGTAAAGCGAAAAATGAGATAAGTAACGATTCGCCCAAAAATTGGATAATCAGCTGCCCGCGTATAGCGCCTGCCACCTTACGCAGGCCAATTTCCCTGGCCCTCCGCGCAGAACGTGCGGTAGCCAGGTTCATAAAGTTGATACAGGCTACTATCAATATTAAAACAGCCACTATAAAAAATATGGTAACATACTGCGAATTTCCGTGCCCGGGCAGGTCAACCTGCAAAACAGGATCAAGGTGAATTTTGGTTAACGGCTGCAGTTGAAAAGCTATTTTAAAATCAGGTTGGTGTGGTTTGTATATGTTGTCAATCCGCCGGCCAAGCTTTGACAAGGCGGCCGGGGTTGATATAAAGTTCTTATCTAACAGCAAGTAACTATAAAAGTTAAAATTACCCCAGGCATTTGTCTTTAAATCGCTATTTGTTTTTGCCAGGGCGGCCATCGGTAAAATAAAATCAAACTGAAGGTGGGAGTTTGATGGTATATTGGCCATAACGCCGGTAACCACAACATTGTCGCCATTATCTTTACGCAGCACCTTACCAATCGCATTCTCATCGCCGAAATATTTTTTTGCCATATCCTGCGTAATCAGAATGCCGTCAACACGGTTTAACGCTGTAGAACGGTCGCCACTAATCAGTGGAAACGAGAATACCTGGAGAAATGAGGAATCGGCATAAAACACATTTTTTTCCTCGAATTTCCGGATACCCGCCTCAAGTAAAACGGTAGATTGATGGCTCAGTCTCACTGTGTTTTTTACTTCGGGCATTAATTGCTTTAGAGCGGCAGGCATAGCCGCGGTGTTCACCGCAGCTTTAAAACCACTTGCATCAGCCGTGATACGATAAATCTGACCGGCATTTTTATGAAACTTATCATAACTTAATTCATTCTGCACCCAAAGTAGTATCAGTATGCTGGCAGCCATGCCTATTGCTAAACCCGATATATTAATGATGGAATAAGCCTTATGCTTTATTAAATTCCTGTACGCTATTTTAAAGTAGGTTTTTAACATGCCTTTATAGTTTAATGTTGCCTGATTAAATGAATTAAAGGTATTTAATACTACAACAGCCAAGAAAATGCCACATATTTAAACAATTAAAAATCAAATGCTTATAAACAAATAACCCCAATTAATTGTTCGGTTCCGATACAGGGGATGTTCGTTTTCGGTTTAATGCATGAGTTGCGAATTACAAAAAATATCACCGGAAATTAAGCAGTCCTGAAGAAATGTGTAAATTGTATTCAAAACCAAAAAACTTACCTATGAATTCACGTCGCGACTTTTTACAGAAAATAGGTGTGTCGGCCTTAGCCCTTCACCTGGCACCACTTGTAGGGTGGGCAAACAACACAACCAACAACGAAAAAACTTATGATGGCAAAGTATTGCGCGTAGCTATTATGGGCCTTGGGAGCTACGGAACCCGTGTTGCAGAAGCCATGCAATCATGTACAAAAGCAAAGCTGGTTGGTGTAATAAGCGGTACACCGTCAAAGGTTAAAGCCTGGCAAAGCAAATATGGTATCCCCGAGAAGAACTGCTACAATTATGAAAACTTTGATAACATTAAAAACAACCCTGATATTGACGCGGTATATGTGATAACCCCTAATGGCCTGCATCATGACCAGGTAATACGCATAGCCAAAGCCGGCAAACACGCCATCAGCGAAAAACCAATGTCGGTAAATGCTCAACAGGGGCAGGAAATGGTTGATGCTTGTAAAAAGGCAGGTGTAAAACTGCTGGTTGGCTACCGCATGCACTTTGAACCCAAAACGCTAGAGGTTATCCGGATGAGGCAAGCCGGCGAGTTTGGCAAGATCATGTTTTTTCAGGGGCAATGCGGCTTTACTATTGGCGACCCAACCCAATGGCGGCTAAACAAGCAACTGGCGGGCGGCGGCGCCATAATGGATATTGGCATTTATGCCATAAACGGTTCGCGTTATATGACAGGCGAGGAGCCTATATGGGTTACCGCGCAGGAAACTAAAACCGATCATGAGAAATTTAAAGAAGGCGTTGATGAAACCATTCAGTTCCAGTTTGGTTTCCCGAGTGGCGCGGTGGCATCATGCCTGTCAACCTATAACATGAACAATCTCGACCGTTTTTTCCTTGACGGTGGCAAAGGCTTTGCGGAATTACAGCCTTCTACAGGCTATGGCCCTATACAAGGTCGCACACATAAAGGTGAACTGACCCAACCTATTACTACCCACCAAACTGTACAAATGGACGAGATGGCGGGCATTATTTTTGAAAATAAGAAACCCATTGTACCGGTTGACGGTGAAGAGGCTGTAAAAGATCTGAAGATTATTGACGCGATATACCTTGCAGTTAAAACCGGGAAAAAAGTGGATATCAAACTTTCTTAAAATATTATTACCCTTTTACTCGCTCCTGAGGCTTTTTACCGGGTTTATTAAAGCTGTTTTTATACTCTGATAACTTAATGTAAGCAATGTGATAATGATAGCGCCATGACACGTATTGAAAATAAGACCTATGGCATTTGCCGCTCGACCAGTAAGCTGACACCAAAAGAACGCCTGGGCGCCGTACCGCACACTACCCGGAGCATGGAAGCTAAACTCAAACAGGCATGAGCTCCGCCTTTGTCAAAGAAGGAAAGGTAGGGCATCTTAGGGATGTGGCGCCTAATATTGGTGCATTATTATTTTTCCTGCGTATAGAGAACAATGGAACTGTCATCCGTGACGAGAAAAATTACTTTAGCGAAAAACACGGTCGCGATGTGTATGAAATGAGCGATGGCCTGAGCTATGCGCTGGATGATGAAAACCATTGGTATATTATTCTGGATTAATGAAGAGTGACTTCTATATGGGTACCAGCGGCCTGCAGATCAATCAGCCCAAACGTGGTTTTCCGCCGGAGTACAGCCACTTGTCCCTCTTGAGTTATTACGCGCTTCAGGGAAAATAGCATTGAGATCAACAGTTCATTCTATAAAATCCCGCAAGCAAAGACGGTGTCCCGATGGGCCATGGAAGTGCCTCCTAGCTTTAGATTTACGTTCAAATTATGGAGGCAGATCACACACCAGAAAAACCTGCTATTTCGTACTGAAGATATACTTCGGTTTATGGAAGCTGTTCATTTGTCCGAGGCTCGGCAAGGTTGCATCCTTGTTCAGTTTCCGCCCGGCTTGCAAGCAGGTGCGCTTCCGCAATTAAAGGAACTGCTTGCTATACTTCAAACGTATACATGAGCCGTCGCTGTAGAATTTCGTCATTCTTCATGGTATAATTATTATAAATCTAATGTAGACGTATGTTTTGGCGTCAACATTAATAGGGATGAAATCATGTAGTATATAGTATTGGATGGCTAGACAAGTTGAATTTGAATAAATTATCATACATTACTCGCTCCGCAAACTTTTTACTGGGTTTGCCAATGCGGCTTTGATTGACTGGAAGCTAACGGTTATCAAGGCGATCAAAATAGCGACGAGACCCGCCAGGACGAACATCCACCAACTGATGGCAACCCTATAAGCAAAACTCCGCAGCCATTTGTGCATGGCCCACCAGGCAAAAGGCGACGCTATTAAAATTGCCACTGCAACCAACTTAACAAAATCCAGCGATAACAACGTAGTTATTCCCCGCACACTGGCGCCTAACACCTTACGGATGCCAATTTCTTTGCTGCGCTGCTCAGCCAGAAAAGCCGAAAGAGCAAATAAGCCGAGGCAGGCAATAATAATAGCCAGAACAGCAAAGCTGGTAAATATTTTACCCGTACGGGTCACGTCAGCATACATGTTTGCAAAGTCCTCATCCAGGAAGGTATAACGTATAGGTTGATCGGGCGAATATTTTTTCCATAACGCAGACACGTTTGCAATCGCATTTTGTATGCTGCTGCCGCGAAGCTTTACGGTCATCATGGAGCTGCTCAAGCCATAGTGAAGCGCCACCGCGCCAATCTGGTCACGCATCGACTCATAATTAAAATCTTGCATGACACCAATCACGGTAAATATACCGTTGTCGCTGATACGAGCTCCAACCGGATGTTTCAAGCCAAGCGCTTTGGCCATGCTTTGATTAATTATCATACTCTTTCCCGCCGTATCATCAGCCATCTCAATAGAGAAATCTCTCCCTTCAACCAACTTAATACCTAAGGTCCTGAGGTAAGTATCGTCCACCTGCCAGATCTGGCCCAAAACGGCGGGATCAATTTTTTCACGACCTTCTTTAAAAAAAGCATTTCCGTTACGCGCGGTGCCGTTAATTGGCAGGTAATCGCTGATGGACGCGCTTTTAACATCGGCCAGTTTTGTCAATTCGGTTTTAAAGCTTTTAATAGTCTGGTCCCCCAGCGTATTAGTGCCTTGTAATACCAGCACCTGCTCTTTATCAAAACCAACCTTACGGCTCAGTATAAAATGCATCTGGTTGTAAATAACTATCGTACTGATGATCAAAATAATGGAAGCTGCGAACTGGAACACGACTAAACCGTTGCGTAGCATAGCGCTTTTGCTGCCGGTACTGAGCGTCCCTTTTAATACCTGCCCCGGCTTGAAGCCCGAAAGATAAAAAGCAGGATATAAACCCGCCAGCGTGCCAACAACGAGGGTAGAAAGCAGGATAACCGGAACAAACCACCATTCCAGCCACGGCATGGCCAGCGACCTTGCAGCCATCGTATTGAAATAAGGCAAAAGCAGCCAGGCTACCATAATACCTAGAATGAACGAGATAAAGCTGTAGATGAGGGATTCGGTCAAAAACTGCGCGATCAAACTGCTTCTGTGCGACCCTACCACTTTGCGTAACCCGACCTCTTTAGCACGGTTAGCCGATTTGGCAGTTGAAAGATTGATAAAATTGATACAGGCAATAATAAGGATAAATAGCGCGATCGCACCAAACAGCCAGACAAACCGTATATCGCCGTTGGTCAATCCATCCGGAAAATTGGTTGAGTAGAGGTTAATATCGGGCACAGGCTGCAGGTAAACATGGAACTTCTCCGCTTCTTTTTTAGGGTCTTGCGCGCCTCCTTTGCCAGCTTCAGGCATCCAATAATTTTTTCGCAGGCCGGTATTGAGTTTTTCTTCAAACGCTGCTACATTGGTGCCGGCCTTCAGTTTAATGTATTGGACATAGTTGAACCAGCGCCAGCTGTTTTGTTCACCGGCCCCAAATTCCATACCGGAGAGGGTAATAAAAAAGTGGAACGGGTGTAAATGGGAATTTGCGGGAATATCGGACATCACACCGCCGATGCGATAAGGATGCGACCGGTCATTGTCCAGATACATGACCCGGCCAAGCGGGTTCCGGCCGCGATAATACTTGTCAGCAATAGCTTTACTAATCACCATAGTTCGCGGCTCCTTCAACGCGGTAGCGCCATCCCCGTACACCATGGGCAGCTTAAATGCGCTAAAAAAGGACTGATCAATGTAAATAATACCTTGCTCGTAAGTGTTCTGCAACTCTTCTTCAGGCCGCAATTCGGCATGGCCAAGGTAGGAGTTAACCAGCCGCATGCGGCCGGCATATTCAACTTCTGGAAAGTCTTGTTGTATCGCTTTTGACATGGGTGCAGGCCATGCCAGTCCACGGCTCATTTCGCCGTCGCCTACTACCCGGAAAATCCGGTCGGCACCCGGGTAAAACCGGTCAAAAGTCATTTCGTTATGAATATACAACCCGATGAGAAAACAAGCGGCGATCCCCAGGGCAAGGCCCCCGATCTTTACGGTTGCATACATTTTTTGCCTGAGTAGCTGGCGGTAAGCGATCTTCAAATAATTCCTGAGCATAAATTTGCGTTTTGGTATTTTTTGACGCAATATTGCAGCTTGTGAAGCCGGATGAAGTGCCAACTTATGAATTGGTACGTCTTTTTTATATTCCAAAGGTGTCTTGCCGGTGAGCTCCCTGAAAACACGGTTAAAAGTTGTTTTAGAATTAAAGCCTGATTCATAGGCGATGCCTAATAAGTTAAGGTGATCATAAGCCGGGTCACGCATTTTACCTATGACTTCGCGAACTCGGAACTCATTGATAAAATCACTGAAGTTCTTCTTCAATCCCAAATTCATGATCTTCGAAAGCTCGTGCGGGTGAATCGCCAGTTTCACAGCAAGCGTAGCCAGTGTGAGATCGGGATTGGTATAAAAGCGGCCTGCCGCAACCGCTTCCTTTAACCGTCGCCCTTTTTCCTTGGCATTGATGCTTTCATTGTTTGCACTAATCAGCTGCACATCATGATCCGGTTGAATCAACCGTTCAGACGCCTGCATCATTAATAGAAAAGCGATTGCAAAAAGGAGGCTGTTAATGAAGCAGGATAACAGGCAAAGCAAACCAAGCAACAGCAAAGTGCGGTTAAGCCGCCGAAAGGCAAAACGCGACCTGTCCATCAACACGGGCTGAAGCTTGTCATAAAAGTTCTGAATTAGCCGATGCGCCAGGTATAGATAAATGATGACCGAAATCAAGATTACCCAGACCGGCATCCAGTATGATACCAGTAAGGGGCAAAGAAATAACATATCGTTCAGAACGAACCGGTGTTCTGGCCGGGTAACCTGCCGTACATAGAAAAATAATAACGGGCCCAGTGCTGGTAATAGAAATGAGGTCATACCGGCGGTATGCGATGCCGTTACCACCAGGGCCAAACTCAAATATAAGTTGGCCTTTTTTGCAGGCCTTTCAGCCAACCCTAACAGCAGCGCAACCGCCATACCTGCGAACAGTGTTCCCAATGAGGTCAGGTCATATAAGCTGATATGAAATAGTTGCGTGTTCAACAGGAAACGTTTATCAATGATTGTTCCAATTTAGCATTTATCTGGTAATCAAACTACTGGAAAAGGTAAAGGCCGTCCTTGTAATGAAAGCGGACGGCGCACTGTTCGCTTACAGGCTTCAAAGATGGGTGCCAATTAATAAGTTGGGACTACGTTTACTTCGCTGTGATATAGTTTTGACATCATAAGCGCTGAGTAGCAAACATCTCACTATGAATTGAATTATCATGATCAAGAATTATTTTGTCACCGCCTTCCGGAACCTTTGGCGCAATAAGACCTACAGTATAATCAACATTGCCGGCCTGAGCGTCGGTTTAGCCTCTTGTATGCTGATCTTCCTATTCAACATGGACGAGGTCAGTTATGACAGATTTAACGTACATGCTGCTGAAATTTATCGCCTGACAATAGACGCTAAGAGTCCGGATGGCCAAATCCACAAATTTTCTGGCACAGGCGATGTCCAGGGACCGGCATTCAAAAGCCAGTTACCCGAAGTGCAGGCGTTTATCCGTATCTATGGGACTGATTTTACCGTCAAACGGAATAATGAGGTATTTGACCAGCCGGCACTTTATGTTGACAGCAATTTTTTCTCTGTATTTACTTTTCCTTTAAAATATGGCAAGCAACAATATGCATTGAGTGATCCGCACGCTGTAGTCCTTTCGGAAGAAACGGCAGAAAAATACTTCGGGCCCGGAGATCCGGTGGGAAAGATACTTGAGCTAAAGCTACACAACGTATTTCAGCCATTCACGGTAACTGCCGTGGCAAAAAAATCGCCGCAAAATTCTTCCGTCAAAATCCAGATGCTATTGCCGCAGGCATCCAGGACTGTGAGGGATGGCTGGCTTAACTTTTTTCAAAATACCATCCTGGTCATAAAACCGGGCACGGACATTTACCGGTTAAACGAGAAAATAAACCGGTTGTACCTGAGTGATGCGGAAAGCGAGCTCAGGACAACGGCGAATAAGGATAAGATGACCTACGGCCTGCAACCGTTTTTGAGCTTGCATACCAGCACAGATTATCCGGCCGATAACGGTCTTGCAGGTGCCAGTAATCCGACGTATTCCTTTATTCTGACAGCGATCGCCTTATTTATTCTTGCGATCGCCTGCATTAACTTTGTTAATCTCACGGTTGCACATTCCCTCAGGCGGGCGAAAGAGATTGGCGTCCGCAAGGTATTCGGGGGGCGGCGTATGCATTTGATCATACAGTTTCTTGGCGAATCTTTCGTTCTGAGCTTTATAGCCTTCTTGGTGGCCGTACTTTTGGCTCAACTTGCATTGCCGTTTTTTAATACACTGATCAATAAGGAGCTTGCACTTTCCTACCTGTTTAGCTGGAAACTGGTGGTCGATTATATAAGTATATTTTTCCTGACTGGATTCCTGGCCGGTTTTTACCCTGCATTGGTGTTGTCAGGCTTTAACCCCGTGCAAACACTGTATAACCGGACAGCCTACGCTGGTAAAAGCTATTTATCGAAAGGACTGGTGATCTTCCAATTCACGCTGGCTACCTTCCTGATCATCGCCACATTTACCATTTATGCACAGTTCAATTACCTGATGCATTTCGACTTGGGCTATAATCCCCAAAATGTGATATCTATACGCGTCTTTAATATCAGCAAGGACAAATTTACTTTGTTCAAAACTGAATTGGCAGAAGTCTTCAATGTTCAGGGTGTTACTGCTGATCAGGGCGGGCGTTGGGGAACGGAAGGGTATATCAACGGCTCGCGGGTATTTGGTTTTGATGTGCAAAAGATCGATGAAGATTATTTACCACTTTTCCAGGTGCCGATTATAAAAGGCCGTAATTTTTCGAAAGCGATGCCTGCTGACAGTGCGCATTCGGTGCTGGTCAGCGAGGAATTTGTCAAACAAGCGGGCTGGAAGGATCCGATAGGACAAACGGTCGACTTTTTTCACGATCAAAGAAAGTATACGGTAATCGGCGTGGTCAGGGACTATCATTACTTGTCACTTACGGAAAAACTATCACCGGTTTTGTACAGTATGAAGCCTGATTATCCCTGGGGTAACATATTTGTACGAATTGCACCTCAACATAAGGCTGAGGTATTAGAGCGTATACAAAAAGAATTCAAAGCAGATTTTCCCTTAATTCCTTATCAGTATAAATTCAAAGACGCTGAACTTACCGAACAGTACGACAAAGAAGCAAAATGGAAGCATATCATTGCATTTGCTGCTGCACTCACCATATTTATATCTTGTATAGGCCTCTTTGGGTTGGCGACCTTGTCCACAGAGCGGCGAAAAAAGGAAATCGGTATTCGCAAGGTTTTAGGCGCCAGTGTTGAAGATATAGTACGAAAGCTCGCCGCCGACTTTGCGATTTTGACGTTAGCATCGGCCGCTATAGCGATGCCGGCAGGCTGGTGGGCAACAACGACATGGCTGCAAGGCTATCCCTACCGGATCTCGATCAGCTTCTTTTTATTCTTGCTGCCAACTATAGCAGTGCTTCTTATAGCCCTGGCTACTGTAAGTTTTCGGGCCATCAAAGCGGCAGTAGTAAATCCAGTTGACAGTTTACGAAGTGAATAGGATAGCTTTTATAACCGACAAGCTATTGCTGTAGAAGCGGCATACTCAATACCTCTATACGAGTAGCGCAGATATTAGAGTGTGCCATGCATGAGCAAGGCAAATTGATATGTTAATCCAGTAAAATATTATGAAAAACCTTACCCTGCTATTATTGCTAAGTATAGTCTTTACAGCCCATGCACAAACAGCACGCCGCCTACCACCTGTTGCATAAGAAAGACCCTAAGCAGCATAATCCTTATGCGTTTGCGGATAGTGCAAAAAGCCGGTAAAAAACGAACTAAACTGATTACCAAGCCACCCGAACAGGCGGCTTTTTTTATTTGGCCCAAGGGAAAATTTTTCCGTCAAATAGAAGAACAAACAAGTGCTTATACTAAGGGTTGGGAGCAAGTGCCAGCGAGGGTGGCTTGTATTATGCATTAAATGGAGATGGTGGAAGTCCGCATTAAACTGGAAAGGGCTGGGCAGCTTTTTGACCCGCCTCACGACTGAATTATTTGAAGATCATACAAGATGGTAACACCTACAGCCTGAAAGGCAAATTGGTTGGCGTTAAATGAATATCATTCCAACATCGATAAGTTCAGCCAGGATATAATCATTGCGAACCTGGAAATACTGCTGAACTACGCCGAGCTGGTTTTACCAGCGCCAGTTCATTACCCGTAAAATAACCAATCATAAGATACTGAAAAGGTTGAAGATCATATTGAGCGAATACCTAACAAGGAAACTTTACTTTCCAAAAGCGCGCCGACCGTACAATACCTGGCTGAGACGCTGAATATTTCCTCAAAATATCTGCGCACCTTATTGAAACAATTAACCGGGCAGACAACCAACAGATCATTCACGAAAAACTGATAGAGAAGGCCAAGGAGAAATTGTCGACGACAACGTTATCTGTGAGTGAGATCGCCTACAGTTTAGGGTTTGAGCATTCCCAATCGTTCAGCAAGTTATTTAAAAGCAAAACGAAGCGGTCGCCACTGGAATTCAGGGCTTCATTTAATTGAAAGATGGTCTGTGATTTCTCAAACTCTTCAACTACCTGAACTTTTTTTTAGCACAGGTGTACGACCTTTGAGGGATGGAAGACATCAAATTTCCCGATATCAAAACAGGTCAGGGACCTGTGCTGATGCTGAACCTGGTTAGGTTCAAAGACAAGAAAGTTTATTTTGACGAGTATATACCTGCATTCGGTCAAGTGGTCAAACAGTTGGGCATCGAAGGCGTAAATGTTAAGTTCGTTAGCGAAGTAGTGGCAAACATCATTGCTAATGAGAACGACCAATGGGACGAGGTTGTTTTGGTAGAATATCCCAGTGCAGAAGCGTTCATGACCATTGCACAAAGTGAGATATATCAAACGATCGCCAACCCGCTCCGCATCGCAGGTACGGCGGAACTAAAACTGATCATGACCCGGCAAATTGACTTTTAAAGGTTATACTTGTGCTATGTCTCAACTGATCCTGCGCAATTTCGCTTTGCATGTGGTACTTGCTCCTGACGAAGAGGAGCAGGTACTTGCTTTAATGCAGCGGAAAAATGTTACGAAACGGACCGTGCTTGTACGACCCGGGGAAACGGAACGACACATTTACTTTGTTGACCAGGGTTGTCTGCGTATGTACCATACTGATATGGACAGCAACGAACATAACCTCTGTTTTTATCCGGAGAACTGGTGGGCATGCGATATCGTCAGTTTTTTCAAGGCCAAACCTGCTACACATACCATACAGGCGTTAGAGGATTCGGAACTGCTTTATTTCACTTTACCAGACCTGGAAAACCTCTTTACGCGTATACCAAAGCTTGAACGATTTTTTCGCATACTTACGCAGAACGGGTTCGATATGTTCCAGCGCAGAGTGACATCTAATCTTTCTTTAACGGCTGAACAACGTTATCTGGAATTTCGACGGCATTATCCAGGACTTGAACAGCGTATAAATCAAAAACACATTGCCAGCTACCTTGGTATTACTGCCGTTTTTCTTAGCATGATGCGTAAAGAAAAAAATCTGTAATATGGCCCGATAATTTCAATTCTCACGTAATTGATAGCGCCGGTACTACACCGGTGAGGCCGTGGTGCGTTGCTTGAAAAGTTTATTGGACGATTGCGGATGCACAAGCCTGTTGATCAAGTTTCGAGTATTTCAGTTGCCCGCAAAAATGTATATCAAGGCTGCGCATCTGGTTGATACCCTGAGGGCGGTCACTGGATTTCCGGTGACTTATTATATTCAACAGGAACTGATGCGGCGAGCCCGGCCCTTGCTCTATCAGCGTGACCTTTCTGTAAACGAAATAGTAGCAGCTTTAGGATTTGAAGATGCCCAATAGTTCAATCGCTTATTTAGCAAGGTTGTCGGTGTTGCTCTGAGGATACTCAGAAAAAAACCTCATTTACTTTTCCGGCTGGCGACGATGCGCTGCCGATGATTGATGCCCCAAACCTTCAACTCATGCAATACTTGTTGTAAAGAGCGGCTGTAATCCGTTACCTCATAGGTGACCGTAGGCGGAACTGTCGGGAACACACTCCGCACCACAAATTCATTCAGCTCCAGTTCCTTTAATTCCTTCGACAAGATCTTCGGTGTGATGTCGCCCAGGGCGCGCTGGATATCCTTAAAGCGTGCCGGCCCCTGGGTCAGCGCGAATAATAAGGGCAGTTTCCATTTGCCATTGAGTACATATAAAGCGTCTCTGATCCCGTTGACACCCTCCGTACAGGCATTCGAGGCACAGGGATGGTCTTCCCCAAGCCCATTCGTCAAGTCTTTTTCCATAAAGCCAAAGGTAAGGAGTATCCCAAAGGATACCGGTATCCTTTGGGATAGTACTATCTTTTTGAAAGCCAGTGTATTTACGTTTGTCCGGACTAAAAATACCAGACATGAAAAAGATATTGCACATCATTTCGAGCCCAAAGGGCGAAAACTCCTTCAGCATCAAACTCGGTAACGCAGTCGTTGAGCAGGTTCAAGCTGCGAACCCGGGCAGCACGGTTGAGGTCAGGGACCTGACCAAAAAACCTTTTCCGCATTTGGAAGAAGCGACATTGGCCGCATTTTATACCCCACCGGCAGCGCAAACCCCGGCGACCAAAGCCGCCTTACAACATTCCGACGAAGCCATTGCCGAATTGCTGGCCGCGGACGTGATCGTGATCGGCGCGCCTTTGTGGAACTTTGGTATCCCTTCGGTATTAAAAGCCTGGGTGGACCATATCTCCCGCGCCGGGATAACTTTTAAATATAGTGAAGCCGGAGCCGAAGGACTGGTCAAGGATAAGACCGTTTATGTCGCCATGGCTTCGGGCGGCATTTATTCCAGCGGGCCCTACCAGGCCATGGATTTTGTTTCGACCTACCTGAAAGGTTTACTGGGTTTTTTGGGCATGACCAACCTCCGCGTCTTCCGGGTCGAAGGTTCTGCCTATCCCGGCCAGGCGGAGGCCGCTTTGCAAAAAGGGCTGGAGAGTATCGCGTTATAGCTGCAGAATGGAGAACGGATCATCATATCCGTTCTCTATTCCCCTAAAGCCATCCGAATTCGTCTTTACATTTTCCGGAATTTACTATTTTAGCAGCCTAATCTCTGCCAAGTGTTTGAAATCTTTAAGGCCTATGTCCTGCGTCATGCCGCCGTCAGCGATGATGAGTTCGCCGTGCTGGGATCGGCTGCGCGTGTCAAAAAGCTCCGCAAGCACCAATACCTGCTGCAGGAAGGTGACGTTTGCAAAGACCATTGCTTTATCACCAAGGGATTGATGCGCACCTATTCGGTCGATGATAAAGGCAACGAACATATCATCCGCTTCGCCCGCGAGGAATGGTGGATCAGCGACCGGGAAAGCCTGCTCACCGGTACGCCGAGTAAATTCAACATCGACGCCATTGAAGATTCGGAAGTATTGCTCTGGAGCAAGGCCGATATGGACAGGCTGATGGAAAAGCTGCCGGCCTTCAGCAAAATGATTAACGATATCCTCAACAAGAGTTTTATTACTTCTCAGAACCGCATTCACGAAGCCATCAGCAGTACCGCCGAGGAAAAATACCACAACTTCGTACAACGTTACCCCGACTTCGCCCTGCGCGCGCCGCAATCCATGATCGCCTCTTACCTGGGCATCAAACCTGAAACCCTGAGCCGCCTGCGTAACAAGCGCTGATTACTTGACATTTGTCAATTAATTTCTTGACAAACCTCATCGTCAGGGGGCTGCTTCTCTGCGCAATTTTGTTTCAACAAAAACGAAATATCATGTCACAGAAATTAGCCAATAAAGTCGCCGTGATCACCGGCGCAACCAGCGGCATGGCCTTAGCCACCGCCAAACTATTTGTAGCCGAAGGCGCTTATGTCTACATCACCGGCCGCCGCCAGGAGCAACTCGATGCCGCAGTCAAAGAGATCGGCCATAGCGTAACCGGCGTGCAGGGCGATTCCGGTAACCTGGAAGATTTGGACCGCCTGTTCGAAACCGTAAAAAAAGAAAAAGGCCATATCGATATATTGTACGCCAGCGCCGGCATCGGTCATTGGGGTATCGGCATTGACACTATTACCCCGGAGGAGTACACCCGCGTGTTCGATGTGAATGTGAAGGGCACGATTTTTACCGTGCAGAAAGCCCTGCCTTTATTAAGTGATGGCGCCTCGGTGATCATGACCGGTTCCATTGCTTCAGTTAAAGGCCTGCCAGGGATGGGTATCTATAGCGCCAGTAAAGCCGCTATCCGTTCTTTCGCCCGTACCTGGACGCTGGAACTGCAGCCCCGCAAGATCCGTGTGAACGTGATCAGCCCGGGTTCTATCGACACCGCAACCTTTGACGGCGTACCGCAGGAAACCCGCGACATCTTCATTGAGAAGATTCCGATGGGACGCTTCGGTACCTCCGAAGAGATCGCTTCCACCGCGCTGTTCCTGGCTTCCAGCGATTCCACCTACATTACCGGTGTCGAGTTATTCGTAGACGGCGGGCTGGCCCAGATCTAAGCGTGAAAGCCAAAAAAGAGATCCATATCATCATTACACTGTTCGGCTACCACCCGCTGGGAGATTGGGCCGGACAGCTCTTTGCCGACCGGCAGGTTTTCAGCGAACCCGGTACACGTGTGCTGAAAGCCGCTCCCGGGGTAATGCTGCAATTATGCGGTTGTGGTGCGCAGGCACCCACTTACCTGGCCAGTACCAAACAGCCGATAATCGCTTTTAAGGTCGCTGACCTGGAGCAGGCGATTAAACTGGCCGAAGCCCAGGGGGCAAAAATGATCGAGCGGACCACCGATCCCTGCACGGGTTTTTCCTTTTGTTACCTCCAACTGGCCGATGGCAGCATTACCGGCTGTTTCGCCTCCGTTTAAACCAAACCCAAATTGGAGTGTTATTCCTAAAAAAGGAGGAACGATGCCCTGGTACAACGGCGATTACCCGCCATCCTATAAGAACCAACCCAAATACCTGCGCGACAAGGCGGTCGAGATCGCGAACGAGGTTTTAAAATCGACCGGTAATGAAGGCGAAGCCATCGCCACCGGATTGTCGCACGCGCGTAAACATTTCGAAGAACACCCGGACGAGGTGCCAAAGGACGAAAAGGAATGAGTGACCTGAACCGTTTTCTCCATGCCCAGCAGGGCGATTATGAGATCGCGTTGACCGAGATCAAGGCCGGCCGCAAACGCAGTCACTGGATGTGGTATATTTTCCCGCAGATTGCCGGGCTGGGTTATAGCGATATGGCTAAATGTTATGCCATCAAAGATCTCGCAGAAGCGGCTGATTACCTGGCCCATCCTATACTGGGCAAGCGCCTGAAAGAAATTACCGCCGCACTATTGGACTTGGATACTAACAATGCTACGCAGCTCATGGGCAGCCCCGACGACCTCAAATTACGTTCGAGTATGACCTTGTTTGCCTTGGTTGAAGGTAACGAGTCAGTATTCGATGCCGTATTGAAAAAGTTTTTTGACGGTCATAAAGACCCGGCCACGCTGCAACTGGTGCGTTAGGGTTGCGAAGTTCCTCCTGCCGCGGCAAGCTGAAATAAAAGGTCGAACCTTTTCCCGGCTCACTTTCTGTCCAGGTGTGGGCCATTATGGAGATGGATGATCTCGGCATTCAGGTATAAGCCAATCCCGAAGCCGGAAACTTAACAAATTGTTTCAGCGCATTTGCTCAAGACCGCTGTTTTTAACTGAAGATTGTAAAGAGCGCCCTACCTGGCGGTGCATTTATTGACATTTGTCACACTGCTTTATAGATAAATGTCCTCTTTCTCTTTACCGGGACAAGCCAACTTTGCGTCATATTTAATATAACATGAAGTTAAAAAGCAAAGTGGCCGTGGTTACCGGGGGTAACAGCGGAATAGGCTTCGGCGTCGCCGAAGCATTGAAGAATGAAGGTGCCCAGGGTGCGATCACCGGAAGAAATCAAGTGACGCTTGACAGCGCGGTCAAAGAACTGGGGAAAAATTTCATCGGTATCAAAGGCGACGTAACCAATCTCAGCGACCTGGAAAACATCTACCGGGTAACTGCCGAACGGTTCGGGAAAATTGATACGCTGGTCGTGAATGCCGGCGGCATTGTTGACGGTCAGCCGATGGCGGGCATCGATGAGGTGACCGAAGAAAACTACGACTTGTATATGGACCTGAACCTGAAAAGCGCCTACTTCTCTGTAAAGAAAGCGTTGCCTTACCTGAATGATGGCGCGTCGATCATCCTGATCGGCTCTACCGCTGCACACCGTGCGGCACCTGGCATGACTATTTATGCCGCTGCTAAAGCCGCCGTGATCTCGCTGGCTAAAGGCCTGTCGCTCGACCTGCTGTCAAGAAGGATCAGGGTGAACACGCTCTCACCCGGTTCCATAGATACCCCTGTATTCGGCAAGATCGTACCGGAAGAACGCCTCGCTGGAGTTAAACAAATGTGGGTCGATATCATACCGGTAGGCCGGATGGGATCACCGGTGGATATGGGCAAAGCTGCCGCTTTCCTGGCCTCGGATGATTCCGCATTCATTGTCGGCACGGAACTGATCTCCGATGGTGGTATGACGAACATCAGCCTGATGAAATGATCGGGTTACGGGCGGCAGTCAACAATGCCGCCGCCTGTACTTATTGAAAGCGTTACGGAAATGAAATGATGTCATTTTAACACCATATCCGGTTCCCGGTAGCCTAATCTGACGCCTTTTGAATAGCTTTGTTAAAAAAAGCCGTTCGAATGCTGGAAGCGCTCATAGACTATCTTCATGAAAAAGGACAACTGACGCCGGAAGACCTGGAATTGGTTGCCCAGGCCGCCGTACCGAAAAGGGTCCGGAAACAGCAATACTTACTCGAAGAGGGCGAGGTCAGCGATTTCCTCGGATTCGTTGTTAAAGGCAGTTTCCGTTTATTCCGGATCGGCGCGGACCAGGAGGAACACATCATGCGGTTTGCGATAGAGAACTGGTGGATATCCGACTTTATCAGCTTTATGTCCGGCCAGCCCTCCAATTGCTATATAGAAGCGCTGGAGGACAGCGAACTGATCCGCTTTTCCAAAGAAAAATGGAATGAGCTGCTCGCTGCGTCGCCCAACTTTAAGCAGATCATTGATGCGCTCACCGCCAGGAATTTTGAGGCGCATCAGGACAGGATCTTCAGCAACATCAGCGAGCCGGCGGAAGTCCGGTATGAGAAATTCGTACAACAGTACCCGACCCTTTACAACCGCATTCCTTTATATATGATCGCCTCTTTCCTGGGGCTGACGCGGGAAACCCTGAGCCGCGTCCGCAAACAGGCGGGTAAGAGAAGTCTAAGCAAATAATGGTCATCGCTGCCGTTTCTGAAGGATATCCGGCGGATACAATACCTGCCCATGCGCTTGCGCAATTTCCTGGATTCTTTTCAGCGCCCCGGCATCCATTGACGGAGGCGGTAAAAATTCGCCGGCAGCAACCGGTTCGCCAATCTCTTCGAAAAAGTCTTCCAAACCGGCAGGTACCACCGTACAAAGTAACTGCGCCATTTGATCGCCGACGTTTTTAAAGTAATGTACTACGCCACCTTTTGGGATCAGCACACAGGCGCCTTTTTTGGCTCTATAAGTGCCTGCTTCCGAATGAACTTCCACCTCGCCATCGACAATATAAAACGATTCGAAAAAGTTGGCATGCGAGTGAGGTCCCGGCCCGTTTTGCGGGGGCACCAGCATTTCTATCGTGGCGAAAGCGCCACCGGTTTGCCGGCCGGAAACCAGCACGCGGTAATTTCCACCCATGACGGAGAGTATTTTGCCGCCATCGGGATTTACGGTGGTGGGCATAGGTTTGATGTTTTCCATGTTTGATGTTTTATTAAGCTAAATTACTAAGATTGTCTCTTAAAAATCGGGGCCCGTAATTAATTAAAATTAAACATGTTAACGCGACCAGCAGCAGGATCTCCTGCAGTTCGATCACTTTATCCCAGCACTACTGTAACTCCCTGATATTACCGATCAGCCTGCCGAATTTTACCCCTTCGATCATGATATTAGTCCCTCAATTTTGCTTTAAATAAAAAGATAGTAGTGATCATCATATAAACCGCTGTGCTCCCGTGGATCAAAAGTGCGTTACATCCTGTGCGCCATTGACAGCCAGGACGGTCAGGCCATCAGATACCGGAATAATGATGGCGCCGCCAAAGGCAAAAGCGGTAGCACGCGCATTCCGGGAAATGATTAAAACAAGCACGACGATACCCGCAAAGATATCCCTGATCCCTTTGATCCAGCCGTAGGCCAGCGCTGCTTTGGCAGGCGCCAGCGGGATACCGAACCCTTCAGCGCCTGTAGCAGGTGAGATCATAAGCCTTGCGCCCAGAAAAATAATACCTGCCGCTACCAATGCGGTAAGCCAGTAAGAGGCCGATTGTGGTCCCCAGAAATTGATTTGTTGGTTGATGTATCGTTTATATGCTACTTCCATTCGCTGAGGATAGTGCTGCAGTCGAAACACAATTTTTTCGAGCAAATACCGCTGACTCTCCATATCAGGTAACCAAAGCGGTCATAATTGGTATAAGTAAATTTAAAGAAATCGGCGAAGTGGCGGGCTTTGTCTTGAACCAGGATATCGTCGTTTGTCAGCTGATTATTGAAAATGAAAGCCATAGTGATTTGATCACGCAATGAGCATAAAAACAATAAGAAACGTTGTAAAAGAAAGTGACAGAGACGCAACCTATCTGCGTAGTTGACAGCATTTTTAAAAAAGATCTAAATCTTTTGGATTTTTATGTAAATGTTTAATTGACAATATGATATATATTAATTGAATACTTAAATTGCATTGTTTTTTAACTTAAACCACCATTTGCCATGTCGACCGAAAACACCAAACCAAACCTTGAACTTCGTGAACTGGAGCTGAAAGTACGCGAATTGGAATTGAATGTTAAAGATCTGGAAAAACCTTCCTATAAAAAACTGTCGCACTGGACCTCTATTGTGACTGTAGTTATTGCTGTTTTCGGCTTCGGTCTGCAGAGTTATCTCTCCAACATCAAGAATGCCAGAGCCGATCTTGATATAAAAATAGCAGAAGCCAAAAAGGATACGCTCGATAGGCAAATTCGACTGAATAACGACAGCCTTGTCATGCTGACTCAAAAAAAAGACTCGTTATTAAAAGCATATTCTAAAGTATCCCAGGCATATATCGATGTGAGTAGCACAATCGCGTTTTCGCCTGACAGCCTTAGCCTAAAATCCCAAACCAAGATATTTAATGCCAACGAAAATGTATCCGGCGTCTTATTGAAAAACAATCTCGGAACACTTTTGAAAGCAGCCACAGTCAGAATTTACTGTTTGCCTGCCTTAAAAGAAAAGGCAGAAAGGATAAACCAAATGTTATTAAATAACGGTGTGCGATCTACCATCGACACAGCACCCTATGATATATCGCATTCTTATAATCAAATTGTGTATTATAATGATCCGCAACGAGACTATTGCAGTGCGGTACGTTCGCTTTTGATTAAAAATGGTTGGGCCAACTTCGAAATACGCAAAAGCAGTAAAGCCAATCTCGCTACACAATTTTTTAAGATTTACCTTACAAGTTAGCTCCCAGTTTAAAATTTGCGCTTCGGTAATGATAGAGTTCTTCATTGTTTGACTGATTAAAATTAAGACTTTTCGTCCTTTAAGCAGTCTGATTTTTAGGAGGGGTTACAGCTGATATGAGTAGTATATTTAGTACATCCGCTTGGTTGGGCTCGAACCAAGGACCGTGTTTTTTTGACGTTGGTAAATACCTCATTCTTAACTATTTTTGTATAGTCGGAGAGGTGAAACCCCAAAACCGCCACCAGGCCTTTTTGTGAACCTCGTAAACGATTGAAACTCAGTTCGAAATAGAGATAGGAGTGTAGCCCGGGTGGGCGCACAAAGTGGATAAGTTCTACAATTGAAAACCCTCTAAATAGCTTATTTAGGGGGGGCATTAATTATTTCCTCAACAACCCTTAAGAAAGCCAAACCTTTGGGCACCTCTTTTAAGTTTTTAACTTAGGTGCTCAGTTTTGAGTTAGCGTATTGTAAATCAGTTGATTATAGATATTTTTTTTAGATTTATAGGCCACTTTGCATGCACAAATTATATAGTCTATTGCATCAATTTGAACATCAAAAAGGAGGAAAATAATAAAAACGACACAATCATTCAGAGTTCACTTTGTAATTAGAGCCTACAAAGCGAAAAATGGTAAGGCATCCAGCCATTCGTATTCAATGTGCGATAGAAAATTACCCCTTTGTGTAATATGCGTAAGCTGTACAATTTTTGCTTATTGAGCCTGCTTTTGTTTGATACAATGTTGAGGTAGGTATGGTAATCAACCATGATCTCGTTATAATTTATTTCGATTTTCCAGCAGCCGGTATCTTTTGATAAATGGCAATGACCTATTTTGTCGAGCAGCGATTTGATCAGGAAAATGCAGGGCCAGTTCAGGCAATTTAGGAACGCCTTTGATATTGTTTTATCCGCGCGCTATATTTTTCAAGGACGCTGATCAATGTTGGCAGGTTGATCGGTTTAGATAAATAGTCATCCATCCCCGCACTTACACAGGCTTCCCTGTCTTCGCTCAATACGTTAGCCGTCATAGCGATCACAAAGGGATTGTCGCCATAATATTTCCGCACAAGACGGGTAGTTTCAAGCCCATCGACTTGAGGCATTTGCACATCCATCAATATAAGATCGTAATTATCTTTTTCTAGCATATTCATAACTTCTATGCCATTATTAGCCAGGGCGGGCTGATAGCCAAGTTTATGAAGTGTCCGGACGATTAGCTTTTGGTTTATTAAGTTATCCTCGGCAACCAGCACATTTAGCGGATTATCCGCTGCAAACTGTACCGATAACACCGGCTTCCTTCTTTCGTGTTGACGAGCCTGCTCGTTGCTTAGAGCCATTTTTACCGTCTCGAACAAATGAACTTGCTTGACCGGCTTGACGAGTATTGCCTGAAATAAAAAAGCGTGCTGCTTCACACTTTCGTTACCGACTGAACTAAGCAGAATAATAGGCAAAGAAGGATGATCCTGCTTTATGACTTTACTTAAGGTAACGCCGTCGATGTCCGGCAACTGCATATCTGTAACTACCAGATCAATGTCACCGCTGTTTCGAAAAGCCTGAATGGCAGTATGACCTGTATCTGCAGCTATAACCCTCATTGAGTATTTCTCCATCTGTAACTTCAAAATTCGCAAATTGGTTGCATTATGGTCACAAACCAATACGGTTTTACCCGCGCAGGCAACAGATGTGATGGAAGTTTCGCTGTTTGTTTTTTGGATACCTTTGGTATAAAGAATATCAAAACGGAAGGTACTCCCTTTATTGGGTACACTTATTACCGTGATGTTACCTCCCATCAATTTTACTAAACGCTCGCTGATAACCAGGCCAAGGCCAGTACCACCATATTTGCGTGTTATCGTTGAATCTAATTGGTTAAAAGCCTTAAAAAGATTATCAAACTGTTCTGGAAATATACCAATACCGGTATCATGAACTTCAAAATTAAGATATGCATTCTCATCCCTGATACAAGAATTAACTTTCACGAATACCTCTCCCTGCTGGGTGAATTTAACAGCATTGCCCACCAGGTTGATCAAGATCTGTTTAAGCCTCGAATTATCTGCGTGAATGTAATCGGATACATCATCCGCTATATGATATACAAGATTAATTCCTGATTTGGCTGCTTTTGCAGCGAATAGGTCAAATACATCTTCGATGCATTTCCGCAATTCAAAGTCCTGTGGGTCCAGCTCTAATTTACCTGATTCGATCTTCGAGAAATCCAGAATGTCATTGATCACGGTAAGCAGTGACTCTCCACTTCTTAAAATAGCATCAGTGTACTCCTGCTGTTCGGCAGTCAGGTTGGTATCTGCAAGTAAAGAGGCCATCCCGAGTACGCCATTCATGGGAGTACGGATCTCATGGCTCATCGTTGCAAGAAATGTACTTTTAGCTTTGTTGGCTTCATCCGCTGCTACTTTTGCCTCCTCCGCCTCAAGACGTGCGGCTTCCTCCTGAGCTTTCTGTACCAATAATTGATCAGATTGCGCCTGTAATTCTTCTGACAATGCCTGGAATTCTTCCGCTTGTTGCTGCAGATCGACAGTTTGATTTTGCAGCTGTTCTGTCCTTTCTTTCACCTGTAATTCCAGATAGCTTCTCTGCTGTTTAATATAGCTAAACCGAAACTGGAAAGTGCCATATAGGGCACTGACTGCGAGTACAAATAACAGCGTGCGAAACCACCAGGTCATCCAGTAAGGCGGCGTAATAATGATACTTATTCGCGCCCCGTTTTTATTCCAAACCCCATCGTTATTAGCAGCCTTTACGATAAAAGTATAACGACCAGGAGCAAGATTGGTATAGGTCACGCTTCGTTTATTTCCATTATGCTGCCACTCGGCATCGAAGCCGATAAGCTTATACATATATTCATTTTCCTGTGGAACGGTGAAATCCAATGCGGAAAATTCAATTGAAAAAACAGATTGCCTGTGATTTAATATTATCTGTTTTGTGCTTGATATATTTTGTTTTAAAGGTGAATTGGACGAATGGACATCGATAGCGCGGTTGAATAAGCTAAAGCCGGTGAAAACCACCCGCGGCGGATTTGCATTAAACCGCAGTTTATCGGGATCTATAATAGTATAGCCGTTAATGCTTCCGAAAGCTATTTTTCCATCATGAAGCTTTGTCCCGCTGCCATAATTGTACTCGGCTGTTTTCAACCCGTTGACCTCGTTAAAATCGCGGCTGGCGTCGGTTCGGGGGTCAAAACGGGTAATGCCTTTTAAAGTACTCAGCCATAAAAAGCCGTGATCATCTCCCGTAATGTAGTTGATCGTATTATTCACAAAACCGTTTTCTTCCGTATATGCCCGGATCTTTCCGGTTCGCTTGTCATAGCAATTTAATCCTCCTTCCATAGTTCCAATCCACATATGGCCGGTTTTGTCTTCATAAAAACAACTAATAATATCACTGTTTAAGCCACTATTTCGGGTATTGATATAGGAAAATCTTTTGGTGCCGGGGTGATAAATACTGATGCCGTCGGAATATCCTCCCAACCAAATATTTCCGTGTTCGTCCTCATAAATAGCCTCAATAGAATTATCACTAATGCTGCTGCCTGGTTCACGGCCTTTTTTATATTTGAGGAATTGTCCGGTACGCGGGTCGAAAATGTTTACGCCACCTTTATCGGTGCCTATCCATATATTGCCATTGCGGTCCTCTATCAATGCATAAATGGAATAGCTGCTGATGCTTTCCGATTTGATGCTTGGAAGGAAGTGTTTGAACACGCCTTTCTTTATATCATATCTGTCCAGCCCGCCACTGAACGTGCCAATCCAAACAAAAGCATCTGCTTTATCGGTTAGCACTACTGATGTATAGTCAGAAATAATACTTCGTCTATTGATGGCGGAATGCTGATAACGGGTAAGAGAATTTACTTTCCGGTCATGGAATACCATACCTGCATCGGTGCCCACATATAGATTATCTCTGCTGTCCGCCGAGATCCCCCGAATGATATGTTTTGCAGACGGATGACCGTTAATTGAATATATATAAGTTGGAAAGGTATTTAGGTTTTGGTCGTATTTAAGCAAACCCTGGCTTGACGTTCCTATCCATAGTGTTTTTTGCGCATCATAGAATAAGGAATAAATACCATCATTGGACAAATCGCTGTTTTCTGATGACTTTATGGGCAAAAAAACTTCATGTTTAATATCAAATAATTCTAAATTTTTATTGGTTCCCAGCCAAAGCTTACCCTTTTTATCTGTGGCAATAGCATATACAGGGACATTCTCTCTTATATAATTCTTTTTGCTGTAAGGCTTTGAAAAATCACCTTTCACGGGGTTGAACCGAACAACACCGAAATGTGTTGCCAACCACAGATGCTGCTTATTATCTTCGGCTATCGCACTGACGGGCAGTTTGTCCATGCCTTTTTCACCTGTATTGTAATGTATAAACTTATCAGTTTCATGATTGTAAAGATCAAGCCCTTTAGGCGTGCCGATCCAAATCCGGTGAGACGCATCCTCAAAAATTGTGTTTATAACTGAGCTATTGATGCTTTGTGTGTCTTTCGGATCATTAAAATAGTGTTTAAACCGATGCGTTTTCTTGTTGTAAAAGTTCAGACCATCCTCCGTGGCAACCCAAATGTTATCCATCCTGTCAACCAGGATAAATGTTATATTGTTGTTACTGATAGAGCCAGGTCTTTTTGGATCGTGTGAATAGTTGATAAAACGGTCGTTGACCGGCTCGTACCTGCTCAATCCGCCGATTCTGGTCCCTACCCATATATCACCCTGTTTATCTTCGCTGATGGCCAGAATATTATTTGCCGGCAGGCTATGGGGATCTTTATACTTGTGTTTATAATAGGTGTACTGAATGCCATCGTATTTGTTCAAACCATCTTGTGTGCCAAACCACATAAGCCCCTGTGAACTTTTTAAAATGCACTGCACCGAATTTTGGGACAGGCTGTTTAAACTATATACTTTTGAAATTTCCGTATCTATGTTCTGCGAAACACCCCTGACAGTGGAAAAACAAGCAATGAATATTGACAAAAGGGATATCTTGAAAAAAAACATAAAATAAGATCAACTGATGTTTACGTAATAGATTAAAAATTGTTAAAGATTAGTTAAAATACTTTGCAGCCACGCTGATTTGCAAGGAACCAATAACGCTGGAGAAATGCGGTAATAATAAGCACCAGATTTACAGGCTGGGGAGAACAAAACTTTATGCCGATTTCCCTTAGTCGCAATCCTTGACAGGTTCCACTCACGGCGTTTTATTTGTCCGGTTCTTGCTGCCCATTTACAGCTCACCAAATGACGATAACGGCTATGACGTGAGCAATTACAGTACTATTATGAAAGATTTTGGTAGCATGGCGTATTTTGACGCCCTGCTCAAAGACATGCATGAGCACGGAATTAAGCTGGTGATGGACCTGGTTGTGAATCACAGTAGTGATGAGCCGCCATACCACTACAGCTTATTTGATGTAAACCATGATGTATGGCGATATGACTCATTAACCAATGCTTATTACCTGCATTATTTTTCGCGTAAGCAACGCGATCTAAATTGGTTGACGCGAATAGAAAATGAACTAAATATGCCCTACGCATTTGAGGGGGTAGGATATCACCAAACGTGGAGGATATATCTGCTGCATTTTAAAAATGTGTTCAGCAATGGGGGGCTTTGCCGTAAATTTTTAAGGTTTATAGGAGACTAAATAAAGAAATGCTGAATTTCGGCTTGCTTTATCGTGTCACTGCAATCTGCAGTCGGCAGTTTGAAAAAGATCTTTAGTGGCGTCTTACTATAAACGGCTTATTGCATAAACCAAGTAAATAGCATTTATAACGATGCGAGAGGTTTTATGTGGTTCGGCACTGGGCCCGGCAGGTATGAAGGGCATGCGTTTAAAGTATACAAAAAAATCAAATAAATAATAAACCGGATGCCTGAGCTGCCATCATGTGCGGATAAAAGACTGCCTTATGAGGATTTAGTTTTAAATATTCAATTGTGAATATTTTATTATTATTCGTAGAATATTACATATGTTTTTGATTTTTGATCGTTTTATTAATAATATAAGCACTCATGATATATTTAAATAATTAATTCGCAATTCTAAAAAACGGCTTGTGTAAACAGTACACTATAATTAATTTAGTTCCAAACCAAAGTTCAGTTACACCATTGTTTTTATGATTTATCTGATACTGTTATGACCAATATTAAAGCTATACAATAAGTTAAATTACAACCGTACTTTAAAATAGGCAGTGTTTACAAATATTTATTTACCGGGTTGCCGCCACAAGGCTTATCTCACATTCAATCAGGTATTTTAAAGTAAATAATGCTTTATATAAAGCTTGCTTAACAAACAAGCGTAACATGTTTTCCCGGTTATTGCCGCAAGGCTTATCTCACAATTAATCAGGAACAACATGAACTGATAAGCTGTTATTGCCTACACAATAACAAGTAACACATTTATTTTGACTATTTGTCTGGGCTGTTGACCTACACAATCAGCCCGATGAGCAAACGTGGTAGCATTTAATGCGTACCTGTTAAAGCTATGTCTCTACCATTGCTTCATGTCAAAAATTAATCAATCGGCTGCAATGCCTCTACCATTGCTATTATTTAATAATTGAAATTGACGAATTGAAATTCTAAAACCAATATATTAATTAATAATTAAAACTATGCTTAAAAGTTTACTTCTCCAAGGGAGATTTATGGGGATAATACTGTGTTTCCTCGCTTCCTCATTAGTAGTTACGGCTCAAACCAAGTATAAGGGTAGGGTGATCGGAAGCGACGACAAACAACCTGTAATCGGTGCATCTGTACGAGTCAAGGGAACTACCACAGGTGCGGTAACCGATGTAAATGGTAATTTTACGCTTAGCCTTAAGGCGGGCGACGTTATTTCCATTTCCTATATCGGTTACATAACCACCGACATCACTGTTGGGTCTGATACTAACCTCAATATCAGCCTTAAGGCCGGCAATAACTCGTTAAACGAGGTTGTGGTGACAGGCTACGGCTCGCAGCGTAAAAAAGATCTGGTAGGCGCGGTTGCCGTTGTAAATGTTGCTGCACTGAACAGGCAGCCCACCGGGTCGGTAGAAAATCAGTTACAAGGTCAGGCGGCTGGTGTAACAGTAGTTGCATCAGGCCAGCCTGGTGAGGCTCCGGCGGTAAAAATACGCGGTGCTAACACCTTTGGCAACAACCAGCCACTGTACGTGGTTGACGGTGTGCCTACTACCAACGTAAATGACTTTAACCCCAATGATATTGAAAGCATGCAGGTTTTAAAGGATGCGAGCTCTGCATCAATTTATGGTGCACGTGCTTCAAATGGTGTAATCATAGTTACCACCAAAAAGGGTAAGGGCAAAACCAATATTTCATATGATGCTTATTATGGTACTCAGCAGCCCAAGGGCGGTAATGTATATGATTTACTGAATCCTACCGAAATGATGAGCCTGAGAACGCTTGCTATACAAAACACTGCCCGGCTCAAAGGCACCTCAGCAGACCTCGGCAGTAACTTGTATGGCCCTAATGGCAACGTATTGCCGGATTATATTAACGCGGGTTTTGATCCGGAAACCAAGGCCCCTAACGGTCCATTTGGTATCCATGACGGCGACCCGGCTGTTGATCCGGCTAAGTATAACGTTAATCCGTTTTATACCTCGGGAGACCCGTCTGGCTTTTACCGTATTACAAGGGCTAACAAAGCCGGTACCGACTGGTATCATCAAATATTCAGTTCGGCGCCAATACAAAGCCATAACCTTAATGTTAACGGTTCTACCGATAAGGCGAGCTACCTGTTCTCCGTGAACTACTTTAACCAACAGGGCACCCTGCTGAACACCTATCTTAAGCGTTATACCGTAAGGGCAAACACCAGCTATAACCTTACTGATCATATCCGCGTAGGAGAAAATATTTCATACGCAGTGTCGGAGAACCCTCAGATCAATCAAAATGATGAGGGTTCATCTATCGGTATGTCATTCCGTGAGCAGCCTATTATCCCGGTGCGTGATATTATGGGCAATTTTGCGGGTTCAAATACTGCCAACTTAGGTAATGCCCGTAACCCGAGGGCCATTGCCGAACGTACAAAAAACAACTACGGTATCACTAACCGCTTGTTCGGTAATGTATTTGCTGAGGTTGATTTCCTGAAATACTTCACTATCCGTACCCAATTTGGCGGTGAATATTATTCAAACTATAACCACTCTTTTACTTATCCTGAGTATGAAAACTCTGAAAATAACGTGACCAACTCTTATTCAGAAAATTCTTACAACGGCTATAGCTATACCTGGACCAATACCTTAACTTATCACCAGGTTATAGGTAAACATGATATTAAAGTATTGGTAGGTAACGAGGCTGTTAAAAACCGTTACCAGGCCCTGGGGGCAACCAATACCGGGTATTTTATATTTGATCCTAACTATACTTCCATATCAAGTGGCACCGGTACACCAACAGCTTACAGCTTTTTACAAAGAGACAGGTTATACTCTCCTTTGATTGCCCGGTTGGATTATACCCTTAATGATAAATACCTGTTAAATGCTACTATCCGGCGCGACGGATCAACGCGCTTTTTGAACGAGGTTTATGGCTGGTTCCCGGCTGTAAGCGCGGGCTGGCGGATATCACAGGAAGGTTTCTTTAAAAATATCAGCTGGATCAATGACTTAAAGATAAGGGCAGGTTATGGTGTTATGGGTAATCAAAATAACGTTGATCCGCCTAACGCCTTTACTACCTTTGCTGGTAACAGAACCAATTCTTATTATGATATTGGCGGTACTTCAAGCAGCACTGTTGCGGGTTTCGCTCAAAACAGGATAGGTAATCCGGATGCCAAATGGGAATCAGACAAAAACTTTAACATTGGTTTTGACGGAACTTTCTTTAATCAAAAATTAGAGATCTCTGCCGATTATTATAAGAAAAGCATTACCGATCTGTTATACAATCCAAATTTGCCAGGTACCCAGGGTACAGCCCGTGTGCCATACTCCAACGTGGGCGCCATGGATAACACTGGTGTAGATGTGGCCATTACTACACATCAAAATCTATCTTCAGAGTTAAAGATGAACGCCACTTTAACCTTTACCACTTACCATAACGTAATAAAAAAGGTTACCCTTGGTCAGCCTTATTTTGAAGTGAACAGCGGCCGTTTCAACGGCAGTTACATTATAAGGAATCAGGTAGGTGGTCCGGTAGGTGGTTTTTTCGGTTATAAAACAGATGGTTTCTGGAACTCACAGGCCGACATAGACGCAGCTAACCAAAAAGCCGGTGGTACTTACCAGGCCGATGCTGCTGTTGGCCGTTTCAAATATGCGGATGTTAATGGAGATGGGAAAGTTGATGCCGGCGACCGTACTTTACTGGGTAATCCAAACCCTAAATTTACCGGAGGCCTAAATCTCGACTTTTCATACAAACGCTTTGACCTTAACATGTTCTGGTATGGCTCATACGGGAACAAGATATGGAACGATACCAAATGGTGGACAGATTTTTACACCAACTTCCTGGGGGCAAAAAGCAAAACAGCACTGTATGATTCATGGACTCCCACACACATGGATGCCAAAGCGCCAATACAGGAGATCGACGGCTCATTCAGTACCAGCACCGTACCTAACTCTTATTATGTAGAGAACGGCTCATACCTTCGTTTACGTAACGTGCAAATAGGATATACATTTGATCCTCAGATATTAAAGAGCATAGGTGTTCAAAAGTTAAGGGTTTACCTATCTGGCGCAAACCTGCTTACCATCACCAAATACAGCGGGGTTGATCCTGAAATTGTGGGCAGTGGTTCAGGTAACCAGGCTGTTGATGTTAATGCCGGTGTTATAAATAATTCGGCAACTAACAGCAGTACTAACTTTGGTGTAGATCGTGGTAACTATTCACCAGTACGTACATACCTATTGGGTTTACAGGTTAAGTTTTAATTATTTAAGATAAAAGATGATGAAAAATATTCAACGCTTATCGGTATGTGCATTGGTTGCTGCCGGTATTATACAAGGTTCATGTAAAAAAGCATATTTACAGCAGCCGGTTTTGGGTGCGTTGCCGTCTGCGGCTATTAATACCGCTGCCGGTGTGGATGGACTGCTGATTGGCGCATATTCCGCATTGGACGGACAGCAGGGTACCAACACCGCCTTTGGCGGCGGCGGTCCGTGGGAGGCGGCGGCTGATAACTGGGTTTATGGTTCTGTAGCTGGCGGCGATGCGCACAAAGGCAGCTCCGGTACCGACCAGCCAGCTATTAACTCTATCGCCCGTTTTTCGGTTGACGCCAGCAACGGCTTTTTAAATAGCAAATGGAAGGCTGATTATGAGGGTATTACCCGCTGCAATAACGTGATTAAGGCATCTGCCGCGGCAAAGGATATGACCGATGTAGCTAAAACACAGGCGGTAGCACAGGCCAGGTTTTTACGCGGACACTATTATTTTGATCTGAAAAAGATGTTTAATAACGTGCCATACGTTGACGAGACCACAACCAACTTTGTACAGTCTAATACTACCGATATATGGCCAAAAATTGAGGATGACTTTAAGTTTGCCTACGCCAACCTGCCTGAAATACAAGCGCAAATTGGCCGGGTAAATAAATGGGCTGCAGCTGCTTACCTGGCTAAATCATATCTGTATGAAAAGAAGTATACAGAAGCCGATGCTTTATTTACCACGGTGATAACAACCGGCAAAAACTCTGCAGGCGTAGCGTATGACCTAACGGCCAATTATTTTGATAACTTTAATGCGGCTACCAAAAATAATAAGGAAACCGTATTTGCAGTACAGCAGGCAGCCAATGATGGTACCAATACCATCAGCGAAGCCAATAATGGTGATATGCTGAACTATCCTTACAACAGCCCATTCGGCTGCTGCGGTTTCTTCCAACCTACATTGGATCTGGCCAATTCTTTCCGTACAGACGCTACGGGCTTACCTTACCTGGATGATTATAACTCACATCCGGTTGCCAATGATCAGGGTATAGCCTCAACCTCGCCGTTTACACTGGATGCCGGTAATCTTGACCCTCGTTTAGATTGGACCGTTGGCCGTCGTGGCATTCCGTTCCTGGATTGGGGTAATCATCCCGGTCAGGGCTGGATCCGTGAGCAAAGCTCAGCCGGTCCGTACTCTGCTAAAAAGAATGTTTACTTCCAGGCCACTAAAGGTACTTATGGCGATAGTCATTCCTGGGCACCGGGTAATGCTAACCAGATCAACATCATCCGCTTTGCTGATGTGCTATTGATGGCCGCTGAAGTTAAGGCCCAATTGGGTACAGGTGATCTGGGATTAGCTTATGTTAACCGTGTACGCGCAAGGGCTGCAAACCCCGCCGGTTTTGTGTATACTTATAAGAACGCGGCAAATCCAACTGGAGGATATACCACAACACCTGCTGCCAAATATGTTGTAAGTCAGTACCCCGGCGGTTATTTTTCGGGTAAAGCGTTGGCTTTAAGGGCTATTTACTTTGAGCGTAAACTGGAGCTGGCGATGGAAGGACATCGTTTCTTTGATATTTCGCGTTGGGGTATCGCACAACAATCGCTGGCTACTTACTTTAATGTTGATGGCAAGGTGATAACCGATGTTAAAGGTGCAAGTTTTACACCAAATAAAAACGAATATTACCCGATCCCTCAGGCTCAGATAGACCTGGAGTCAGATGGAAAAACTTCTGCTTTAAAACAAAATCCGGGTTATTGATAAATGCCTTATCATTATAAATAGCAATGGTAAAAGAGCCGGTAATTCCGGCTCTTTTTACTATCTGCAAAAATCTACCTTATAAGTTCATAGACAAATAGCTGCAATGCCATTTAGAAGAAGCCATATTTTTATCCTGTTGATTATTTTACCGGCGACGGGTATCTGTTTTCTATCGATCAGTTGCAATAATGACCACCCTGCAACTGCGGCACAATTGGATGGCAAGGCATTATCTGAAAAATATTGTAAAAGTTGCCACCAATATCCTCAAGCGGGTCTGCTTGATCAGGAAACATGGGGCAAACATGTATTGCCCGCCATGGCGCGCCGTTTAGGCATAGCAGTTTATGCCGAGGATCAATATGCAAATGTTCCTTCTGCAAAATCTGCCCTGGGGTATGAAGATTGGTTAAAGATTGTCAATTATTATAAAACCACTGCGCCAAAAGTGCTGAAACCGGCTAAGGTTCCGCTGCGCCCGGTTACGGACATGGGCGTTTTTTCTTTATTAAAAGCTCCGAAGGGCCAAACTCCGGCAACCACTACCCTTATTGCTTATGACAGTATTAGCCACCGTATTTTTACCAGCGACGGGATGAGCCACAGTGTTAACCAATGGTCTGCCAGATTAAAATTACTATCTTCTCAAAAATACAGTTCGCCCGCTGTTGATGTGGTATTTAATAAAGACGAAACGGGAGTTGAGCATGGTATGTTCACTTTTATAGGTTCTATGGATGCTATTGATATAGCAAATGGCATGGTGATCAATATACCCATTAATACAAAACAAGGCAGTGATCATAAACCCCTGGCCGATGGCTTACCCCGTCCGGTAAAATCGCGGCGGGCCGATATGGATAAAGACGGATTGCAGGACTTGGTTATATGCGGTTTTGGCCATAACGGTGGGGGTTTGTACTGGTATAAACAGCTGGCCGGCAAACAATTTCAAAGACATATAATTAGTACCATGCCCGGAGCTGAACAGATAGAGGTGAGTGACTACAACCACGACGGGTGGCCAGATGTCATGTGTATGTTTGCGCAGGCCGAAGAAGGGATATGGATGTTTTTAAATAACCATAAAGGCGGATTTACAACCACCAATTTATTGAGGTTTCCGCCTGTTTACGGTTCCAGTAGTTTCCAGCTGGTTGATTTTAATTTTGACGGCAAACCCGATATTTTGTATACCGGCGGTGATAACAGCGATTATTCTAAAATATTAAAACCTTACCATGGAGTTTATATTTATATGAACCAAGGTAATTTTAAATTTAAACAAACCTATTTTTACCCGGTTAATGGGGCCACCAAAGCCGTTGCCGCTGATTTTAACGGAGACGGCAAGCTGGACCTGGCGCTGATTGCTTTTTTTCCTGACCTGAAGAATAATCCCCGGGAAGGTTTTACTTATTTTGAGCAAGATAAGTATATGCACTTCGTCCCTCATAACTTACCCATTGACAGGTATGGGCGATGGATATGTATGGATGTAACAGATTATAACGGAGACGGGAAACCGGACATTATTTTGGGCAACTACTCTTTCGGGTTTATCAACCAGGAGGGTTTAATACCAGCATGGGATGCTTATACACCATTTGTCATACTGAAAAACATCGGACATCTGCAAAGTAACAAGTGATAGATAATAATAAGCACCATGTTTAAATTTGATGGATAAATATGTAGAAAAATAATGCAAATAATTTTGATTTACTTGTTCATGCTGTTAAAATAACCTATATTTACTATCATAAACTGAGCGTGCCAATTTACCTTTTGAAAAAACTTGCAGCCATATTATTGTTGAGCATCCATCTTTATAGTTTGGGTGGTTATTTGATATTACATCAGTATATGTCATACCGGGCTGATAAGTTTTATGAGGAACAGGCGGCTAAAGGACTTTATAATACGAGCGACCTGGAAGATGTTGAAGTACCTGTAAACATGCCTGGTATTACAGATTGGAAAGGATATGAGAATATCAGCGGTCAGATCCGTTTCGGAGATTGTTCCTATAACTATGTTCAGATGAAAGTTACACGGCATACTTTATATCTTAAATGTGTGCCCAATTATAAATCAACCCTTCTTAATACGCATAATATAATTCACGCCGGCTCTGTTAAGGATATCCCAGTTCCGCATAAGGATCATGTGCCGTTTATTAGTGTACAGCATGTGGACCTGTTGTCGTCTTTTATATTTGAAAATGCTTCTTTTGAACCGCCGGTGATCATGCTTGCACCGGCTGCCACCCGTTATTTTGAACCCAAAACATGGTATCATATAGTGACGCCAAAACAGCCTCCCAGGGCTATCTGCTAAAGTGGGTTTGCTATGATTTTTTTCTTGTGATCTGATGGTGGCGTGTGGTCGTTAATCCTGCATTACAGAACTGTTAAGCGATTTTATTCCTGCCAAACGAGTGACCTATTGATTTATTTTTGTGTTTTATTGCCATTATGGAATCATAATATGATTTCAGGTTAGATATATGTTAATATCTTTCGATAGTAAAAAATAACGAATTAGGTTTAAAAGCTGCTTTATTCGAATTTATGGACCATTGAATGATATATGAAAATATGGAAAGTTGTAAAAAAACTGTTACCGCGGCCATAAAATCAACCCCGAACTGGGATTAGAATAATGATTTTATGAAATTGCCAAAGACCTTAGATTGTAGAGATCTGAGTTTAGTTGATCGGTGTTTGTAGGAACATTGAGTGGCGCTCCGGGGTGAGATACGGAGCGCTTTTTTATGACCAAAAAAGTATATGGGAGGATGTTTCAGGGCATGTAGTAAAACAGAAGATTCTTTGCGATAGCAATGACCATCATAATTCTATTCGCAGTATTCATATCCAGCTGCAAAAAAGAACAAGACCCCGTTAATCTTTATTATTGTGAAAATGACAATTAAAATAAATTGTAAGAATGATGAAAAACTGCTCCAGTTTAGTTTTATTGTATTTTAGAAATGCTTTTTAGTGGGATGGCTTTTTATTGCTGGCAAAACAATCTAGCATTATGTACAGTTGCATAAAAAAATATTTTAATTGTTTTTTGAACAATTAAAATAAAATATTATATCTTAGATTTTAATTAAGGTGATAGCCACGCTTTAATTTACGCCATACCAATTATTAATTTGAACCATACAGAAATCGTTTTGCCATTTCTGAAAAGTAAATACAACCGATAAAGGAGATGTTGGACACCGAGATTAGGTACTTGCTTAATGATATTGCTCTAAACAGCAGCAGGGCTTCCTTTAAAAGGCTCTACCTGGCTTATTATGGTAAATTATTTAGCCTGGCAAAATCATTGTTAAAACAGGATGAACTGGCCGAGGAAATCACCGATGATGTTTTCATGAACCTTTGGGGACGCCGGGCTTCCATTGCGGAGATCAATAACTTTACTTATTATTGCTATACATCGGTTAAAAATAAATCGCTTACCAGTCTTGCCAAAAATCAGCTCAAAAGCATAAATATTGATGATATAAAGGTAGACGTTGCCGATTCGGGTGTAACGGGTGAAGATAAACTGGTTTATGAAGATCTTACCAAACTCATCAATACTACCTTAAACAAACTTTCCGAACAATGCCGTCTGGTTTTTAAGCTGATAAAAGAGGATGGTTTGAAATATCGCGAAGTAGCCGACCTGCTCGATATCTCTATAAAAACGGTTGAATACCATATGGGCAACGCGTTGAAAACTCTTACGCAAGGGTTAAAAGACAACGAAAAAACGGCGATGCCTGCCAGCCCCGAAAAAGTTTCAAAAAGTATTTGATCTCCCCACTGGGGTATCCCGATTATTTACAGTCTTTATATATAGAGCCGTAAATAATGATCAACAACATCTGGATACTTATTGGTAAAAAGTTAAATGGTGAAGCTTCGTCCGAAGAGCTACTTGAACTTGAACAGCTGTTGCGGCAACAGGAAGCATCCGGTATGTACCCAATGGATGGGCTGGAAGCGATCTGGAAAAATGATCTGCAAACAAGCCAGGATGAAAAGCTGTTAAGCAAATGGGATGCTTTTGAAACCGAACTTGATGTCATTGAAGAAAAGGAAGCTGAAGAAGCCGCTCAAATCATCTCAATCCAAAGCAAAAGGAAAAAAGCCAGGATCATTAAACTGGGATCCTTATTAGCTGCCGCATGTTTGATGCTGGGCATATTTTGGT
Source organism: Mucilaginibacter pocheonensis (assembly GCF_031456535.1). Classification (NCBI taxonomy): domain Bacteria; kingdom Pseudomonadati; phylum Bacteroidota; class Sphingobacteriia; order Sphingobacteriales; family Sphingobacteriaceae; genus Mucilaginibacter; species Mucilaginibacter pocheonensis. The sequence goes on along the minus strand of NZ_JAVDUU010000004.1, from coordinate 313,423 downwards.
TTACCCGCAAAGAAACTATTACCACCGGGAAACCCAATGAAATAACCGCCCCTAAAAACGGAATTAGCAAAATTCAACTACCCGATGGCAGCCGCGTTTGGCTTAACATGGGCAGCAAGCTCACTTACAGTAATGATTTTGGTACCGATCAAAGAAGAGTAAACCTTGTTGGCGAGGCTTTTTTTGATGTGGTTAAAGATCCGCAACATCCTTTTGTGGTTACTACGCCAACAATCAGCGTGAGGGTATTGGGTACCAAATTCAATGTGCGTTCATACAACAATGATAAAACATCCGAAGCGGCGCTGGTACGCGGAAAAATTGAACTCACTATTTTAAAAAATCCCGAAAAAAAGATCATTCTCAACCCTTCGGAAAAACTTACAATAATTAATAACCAGGAGCAGCAAATTAAAAGCAATATTCCTACAGATAAGGTGGCCGAGGAAACACCGCTTATAGCATTGAGCCGCATTCATCAGGCCAAAAAGGACACTTTGCCATCCGAAGCTTTATGGCTTGAAAATAAACTGGCCTTTGATGCCGAAGATTTTGAAAGTATAGCTCAAAAAATGGAACGCCGCTATAATGTAACTATTGCGTTTGAAAATGAAGATGTGAAAAAACTGCGCTTTACCGGTAAGTTTGAAAAAGAACCAATTAACAAAGCTTTATTGTACCTGCAAAGGACGGCGGAGTTTCATTATAAAATAGACACTAACCAAATTGTAATTTATTAATTAATAAACCTTTATGAGATAAGCCTATGCATAGAAAAGTATAAAACCTCAGGCCATAAAAAATGGGAAGATGTTCCAGCATCCCCCCATTATAATGTGGTACAAATTAACTACCAGTCCTTCTATAAACCCAATAGTTAAATAACCTTAATGCTAAATTATGAAAAAAAATGCACACCGCATTAACCCATTGCGGCTGAACCAATTTTTGAAAGTACTTCTTATGTTTAAATTTATCTGTATCCTGGTGCTCGTCTCCTCATTGCAGGCGTTTTCAAAGGGATATGGTCAGACTAAGATCAACGTAAATTTCCAAAATGTGTCACTGAAGAAGGCACTTAAGGAGATCGAAAAGAAGTCTGATTATCGCTTTTTGTATAACGACGATATGTTGTTGAAGAACGATATGCCCGCCAGTTTAAATACAAAAGATGCATCGCTTGAAGAAGTGATGAAAATTGTACTTAGTAATACTAACCTGAGTTACTCTGTAAGTGATAATAACCTCGTTATCCTTACCGAAAAGGGCAAGGCAATGGCCCCCGGCACTATTAACGGTAAAGTGACCGACGAGTCTGAGCAGCCCATGCCCGGTGTTACCGTAAGGGTAAAGGGTACCAATGTTAGCGCCCAAACCGATTTACAGGGGCGTTACACATTAAATATTCCCGACAGCAATACTGGTAATGTAGTGCTTGTGTTTTCGTTTGTTGGTTATGCCTCGCAGGAAATAACGGTTAACGGCAGCTCGTTGATCAACGTACAGTTAAAAGCAGCATCCAACTCGTTAAACGAAGTAATCGTGGTTGGGTACGGTACACAGAAAAAAGAGAACCTTACAGGTTCGGTTGCTGTGGTAAATCTTAAAGATGCCAATAAACGTGTAACACCTGATGTTGCCAGGGCTTTGCAAGGCCAGGTTGCAGGTGTGCAGGTAAATGGTTCGGGTGTACCGGGCGAAGGTGTCTCGATCCGGATCCGGGGTGTAAGCTCACTCGCCAGTAATAATCCGCTGTTTGTAATTGATGGTGTGCCCACATTCGAACCTTTTGACTTCCCAAATACAGATATTGAAAGTTTGCAGGTTATTAAAGATGCTTCGGCTGGCGCAATTTATGGGTTCCGTGGTGCTAATGGCGTAGTGATAATCACCACCAAGAAAGGTAAAAACGGTCCTATGAAAATCAACTATAACGGTTACGCGGGCTTTCAAAAAAATCCTAAAACATTATCCGTAACTGATAGGGTAGGTTACCAGCAAATTGCCAATGCTGCTGAAACTAATGCCGGTTTATCGTTAGCCCCCGGCAATGATCCATCCTCAGGTAAATTCATTAGCAATGTAAACACCGACTGGCAAAAATCGGGTTTCAGAACAGGCTATACCCAAAGCCATGATCTTGGGTTATCAGGTGGTAACGATAATATGAGCTACAACGTTGCTTTTGATTATTTTAATCAAACCGGTACAACGGTATCCGGGCCTTCATATACCCGTTATAACCTGAGCGGCAATATCCAGGGCAAAAAAGGAATCGTATCATTCGGTACTAAATTTGCTTATACCGAAGGCGATTATAATAACCTGGCATATCCGCACCTGCATGGTACAGGGAACCAGATAGTCGACTTGGTTACTGCAATTCCCACGATGCCTATTTATGATTCTAACCGGGTTGGCGGCTATGGGGGCGTTGATCAAAATACGCAAAGGGCCATTTCGCTCAATATTATAGGTGTAAACAATTTATTGAACAGCACAGGCCAGCGTAACCGCATGATGGCATCGGCCTGGATGGAGGTAGATATACTTAAGAACCTAAAATACCGCATCAGCGGAAGTTACGACCGCAACGATTTTAAAAACACCTATTTTGACCCTATTTATGATTTGGGTTGGTTTTATCCTAATACAACTGCCTACTACAGTGATGCCAGGGGCAACTATTATACCCAATTGATAGAAAACACGCTGAGCTATAAACTGAATGTTAAAAAGCATAATTTTGAGATCCTTGCCGGTACCGCGTATCAGAAAAATGCTAACAGTAATTTAACTGGTGTAGCTTTAAATTTGCCACAGCCTTATTTATTCTCACTTGACAACGTAAGTAACCCGGCTAATAAAACTGCTTACAGCAACAGCAGCATTACTAAATTTTACTCGCCGATATTTGCACGTATCAATTACAATTATGATGACAGGTACCTGTTAACCTTCAACTATAGGCGCGACGGCAGTTCGCAACTTACGCAACAGCACCGTTATGGGAATTTTCCAGGAGCATCAATCGGTTGGAATATCAATAAAGAAAAATTTATACACTTACCAGAGGCTATTACGCAGTTAAAACTTAAAGCCGGGTACGGAATACTGGGTAACATCAATGCGTTAGCAAATCCTTATCCTTACCAAACCATTGTAAACGGAAATGCAAGCTATGTGTTTGGTAATACACTTGCTACAGGAACAACCCAAACCCAGGTGTTTGACCAAACCAATAAATGGGAGGGTAAAAAAACAACCAACATTGGCTTTGATTTAAGTTTGTTTCATGACCAGCTTGCATTTTCATCAGAGTATTATATCAATAAAATTACCGGTGTATTGTTAGGGGTGCCTATTCCGCCTTCGGTAGGGGCAATTAATACGCCGCTTGTTAATGCGGCATCATTCACCAATAAAGGCATCGAATTTACTGTAACATATCGCAGTAAAGATACCGGTCCGTTCAATTACACCATCAGTGCAAACGCTTCTACTGTTAAAAACAAGGTAACATCATTAGGTAATGGCGGTAACCCAATATACGGCGCGTACAGCAAAACAGCAGTAGGCGGAGAAGTAGGTCAACTATACGCCTTTAAAACTGAAGGCATTTTTAAAGATGCAGCCGATGTAGCCGCTCACGCCACCCAAACCGGTGCGGCTCCCGGTGATGTTAAATTTGTTGATACCAATAAAGATGGCATCATCAATGATGCAGATCGTGTTTACTTAGGTTCGGCTATTCCTAAATTGTACTATGGCTTTAACTTAAGCGCTAATTATAAAAACTTTGATGCATCAGTATTTATACAGGGTAACTACGGCAGCAAAATTGCCAATGGTGTATACCAGTCTTTAATGACTGGCCAGTATACCAATGCCAGCACCGATGAGCTGAAGTATTGGACACCAAGCAATACCAATACCAACGTGCCGCGTCCAATAATCGGCGATCCTAATGCCAATAACCGCAATTCTGACAGGTTTATTCAAAGCGGCTCATATGCCCGTTTACAAACCGCGCAATTGGGTTATACTTTGCCGGTATCAGCATTAAACCGCACACACGTGTTCCGGAGCATAAGGATTTATTTGTCGGGCCAAAATCTTTATACCATAACCAAATACAAAGGTTACGATCCCGATTTTATTAATGATGGTACCATTAACCGCGGTTTTGACTACGGTTCGTTCCCTAACCCCCGCACTTTATTGGTTGGTTTACAGGTAGGCTTATAATTATTGATAAACATTAAACATTGGTATAATGAAAAATATATTTAAAAAGACCATAGTTACAGTTTTAGTACTATCGGTTTTTGTAATGGGTTGCAAAAAAGGTGATTTAAATACTATAAATCCCAATGCACAAACTACTCAAACATTTTGGAAAACTGCCGACGATGCAGTTAAAGGCATCAATGCCGTATACGGCAGCTTAATTATTGATGGCTCATACATGCGCTTTTCGCCGATAGTGGAAAATACCAGGGGAGATGATGCTACAAGCTTCAGTCCCTGGGACCAGATCTATAACATGGGCAAGTTTAACATGCAGAGTACCGGCGATGGCGTACTGTTTTCATGGACTGCTTACTACCAGGGTGTTTTACGGGCCAATGAGGTGCTGAAATATGTCCCTGATATGAACATGAATGCAGAACTGAAGAAACGTGTGTTGGGCCAGGCCTATTTTCTGCGCGGCCTGTACTATTTCCACCTGGCCGATTTTTATAAAAACGTGCCGATGCCGTTGCTTCCAGCTGCATCAAGCGCCGATTATTTCCAAAAACAAGAACCTCAGGATGTAGTTTGGGCACAGGTAATCAGCGATTTTAAAGCGGCTGAAAGTATGCTGCCAACAACTTACAGCGGCTTATCACCCGATGGACAGATCGGTCGCGCTACAAAAGGAGCTGCTGCTGCTTATTTGGGTAAAACATACCTGTTCACAAAAAAATATGCTCAAGCCGCTGCCGAGTTCAAATCGGTAATTGATATGGGGCTTTACAGCCTTGTGCCTAATTATTACGATAACTTTTTTGCGAACAATGAAAACAACACCGAATCAATTTTTGAGGTTCAGTTTTCGCGGGATGCTGGTGGTACCGATCTGGGCTGGGGTGGTGAACCGTCATCTGGATGGGGACGTACATCGGCCCGGGCTGTCACTTTTGGTGCGGCAAGTTTCGGTTTTACCGATGTGCAGCCAACGCCTGCGTTATATAATGAATATCTGCAGGAAAAAACAACCAGCGGGGGCGTTGACCCTCGTTTGGATGTAACGATGTACTACAATAGACCCGGCGAAAAATTATACAATCATGATTTTGCTACCCGCTATGCCGGCAGCTCGTCATTAAACGCCCTGTTTTGCCATAAATATGAAAACGGTGATAGCGGTCAGGTCGATGAATACGACTGGAGATCGGGCATTAACGAAAGACTGATGCGGTATGCTGATGTACTGCTGATGTACGCAGAATGTTTGAACGAATTGGGCCAGACAAATGACGCTTATCAATATATCCAGAAAGTGCGCAGCCGTGTAGGTTTACCAAACCTGGCCACCGTTAAACCGGGTATGAGCCAGGCCGAAATGCGCGAGCAGATAGGTCACGAGCGTTTCCTTGAGTTTTCGCTTGAAGGGCACAGGTTTGACGATATCCGCCGCTGGGGCTGGCTGCAGGATGCCACCAAACTGGCCTGGTTAAAAGCCCGCGACCCTGAATTTAATACGTACACACCAGGTAAGGAATATTTGCCAATACCACTTACCGAGGTACAAACCAATGTTGGTTTGGTGCAGAATACCGGGTATTAATAGTATTTAGCCTTCATTCATCAGCTGTTGTCATTTCGGAAGAGCAAGGGCGGGAATGAACGAAGGGAGCGAAAGAGAAATCTTGTACGACATACAAGGCAGTATGAAGAGTGCGCTAAGCATGTTGTATAAGATTTCTCACTATCGTTCGAAATGACATGTGTTTAGAAAAGAAAGAGATGACTAAAGCAAAAGATCTATACTTAATAGCAGCGTTGGCAACAGCCATGTTTTCCTGCTCCAAAAAGGAAACACCAACGCCAACAACCACAAAAACCGATACTACCACCACTATACCGGTAACAACCACGTTTGATATCAATAGTATCAGTGATACGTATGCCGATATCGCTGCATTTACCTATTACCCTAAATGGACGGTGTATAACGTGCATGACCCATCTATTAAAAAGTTTGGTGATTATTACTATTGCTACAGCACGGATGTGGCTTTTGGCACTGATGTACGGTCGGGATTGCAAATTCGCCGGTCAAAGGATTTGGTGCAATGGGAGTACGTGGGCTGGGTATTTTCGTCGTTGCCGGCGCAGGGCTCTGCTTATATAACAGGAAAGGGCGGTACACCTTACAATGCTTTGTGGGCACCTTATGTAATGAAAGTAGGATCAGAATATAGGTTGTATTATTCGCTTTCATCACCTGTTGCCCGTTTAAGTGTTATAGGTATGGCAACAGCTTCAGCTCCTGATGGCCCCTGGACGGAGAAAGGCCTGGTGGTAACATCAGCAAATGATGCCAGTATCCAAACCAACGCTATCGACCCTACAGTAATCACTACAACTACCGGTGAACAGTATATGTACTATGGCTCGGCCTGGGATGGAATTTATATCCTGAAACTTGACCCTTCAACCGGACTCGCAGTTTCGCCAGGCGATAAAGGTAAACGCATTGCCAACCGTGGTTTCACTGGCGGAAAATACAACGGCAATATCGAAGGGGCTGAAGTGATTTACAATCCCGATCTGAAAAAGTATTTTTTGTTCATCAGTTATGATTGGCTGCAAACCAAATATAACGTGCGTGTAGGACGGGCCGATAGCCCGACGGGACCGTTTTACGATTATAACGGCCATGACGTTAATACTGATGAGGATCATGGGCCAATGATCCTTGCCCCATACCAGTTTACCAATCAAAGCGGCTGGCAGGGTACCGGCCATTGCGCGGTGTTTGATAATGGCAGCGGACAATATTATATGGCACATCAGGGAAGGCCGGGCATCAACTCGTACTTTATGGACCTGCACGTTCGTAAAATATCATGGACACCCGATGGCTGGCCAATAGTATCGCCCGAAAGATATGCCAATATCGCCCAAACAACCATAGCCTCAACTGATGTGGCAGGAACGTATGAAAAGATCACACTTAACTATCACATTGTACCTGGATATGGTACCGAGCAAACTAATCCGGATTTCCAGGTTTCAACAACCTTTAAACTGGATGCTGCAGGCAGTATCAATGGAAATGCTGCGGATAAATGGACGTTCGCCGCTCCGTGGCTCGAACTTAAATACAGCAGCGGCGACACTTATAAGCTGAAAGTTGAACGTGAGCGCGACTGGGAAAATAAAATAACATCAACCCTGATATTTACCGGGTTAGATAACCATGGCACCGCCATTTGGGGAAAGAAAAAACAATAGGTATGTTTTTATATAGGTTGGTAGCCCTTCGGTTGATATGAAAGATTCCTATCGGCATGCTTTATTTGATAAGTTTCGTAAGCGCATGAAGTCGCAAAAGGCGATCGTCGCTGTTGCAAGGAGATTGCTCAAGGTAGGTGTTTTAAGGTTTCGTTTTTTTGGCCGGTATTCAGGCTTTGATCTTTTAACTGCGCTTATGTTTTGAAGATGGCCGTATAAACGTTGTTGTCGCTTTCGGAAACTAAATGGGTATTACGGAGCCTTCAGCTTGCCGCTACGCGCATTTCTCAACTTGTATACAATTAAGTATCAAAACAAGTATTCAATAGCCACAGCCCTGAGATGATCGAGTCCTAAGAGCTTATATTTGTCAGAAATTTCTGATGTTGGGATGGGGGAGGGCATCTAATTTTTTTTGTCAATTTAAATAAAATTGGTCTTGGCAAAGACTCGATTACAACCTATGCTCAATTAAAAGTTAAATAGCTTTGACCTGGACATCATCTGACCTTAGATGAATAGAGTCTGTGCTTACTAGGCTCGATCCGCTACTTTCACATTTCAGGTGGCCTAAGTATCGTGAGTTGAGTTGACCACATTGAATATCCTCTGAAACGGTGGTAGTTGAATCTCTTGTGATAAAAGTACAGCAGTCTATATATTGTATGGCGAACATCATTGTAACCGTTTTATAGCTATGATATGTAAGAAGTATTTACACTAATGATAGCTACCGAGGCACCGCCTGGAAGTTCTTTCGCCGATCACATGCAGTGGACTAGTATTGATCCTACTTTAGTAGGTAATTACTTATTTAATTTTTTTAAAACTTTATTCACAAAAACTTTTTTAATTAGAAAAAGCATCGCAGGTCTTGTCGATGACGATACCGTTATTTCTTACTAAATCAAATTTAATGAAGACGATTGTACGTTACACGCTCTTAATGTTACTGTTTATCAATACGGCTTGGGGACAGTCCAACACACTGAATGGCGTATATGCGGGTATAGAAATCACCCCATCCACCGTGATGGGCGGTGGGATGGGCAGGGATGATATCTCTTTTTTGTTTCGTCCGGACGGTTCTTTTTGCGATGAACTGCATAAGCCCGACTGGACGACCCGCGTTAGTGGCCATTATACGGTTACAGGAAAGACCATCAATCTGAAATATAACACCGGTACCCGTACGCTCCACTACAAACTTGAAAATGATGGTAATATCGACGCAGGAGGTTATTACCTGCTTCACCAGCCAGCCGATTCCAGCATACCACCCGGATACTACCAATTCAGCAAGATCAACGGTTCTGGTGGCGGAAACAGCGGGATGACATATGTAGGCGTTGGATCAGACAACAGTTTAAACTTTGATGGTAAAGGAAACTTCAGCAACAGTAGGGCCTCTGCCACTGCGGTCATCGGGGAAGGGGTTGGCGGCGGCAACAGCCGAAAGAGCAGTGGAAAAGGCACTTACAAAATTAACAAAGGTACACTGACGCTTAATTTTGACGATGGCAGAACTGAGTTGCATTCTTTTTTTTGCCGGCCCGGTGATAAACCCATCATGGCGGTTATTGACGGCAACATTTTTTTTATGGAAGATAAACAGGAGCAAAAGGGACAAAGTACCTCGGGTAACGCAGAACGCAGTTCTTCCACGTCGATGGGGGCGAACAGCTCCACCGGCACAACAGAAAATGCTACGATTTCTGACGCGAAAACCATGCTGTTGAAGGCAAACGCGGTACAAGGCGGCACTGCATTGGATAACCTCAAAGTTCTCAGCTTCACGGCCACCATGCAGGGCTTGCAGGTCAGCAGCCATATCGATCTGCCAGGGAAACGCGTAAGGCTTGAGATATGGAAAAATGGTAAACTTATACAAGTTGAACAATTGGAAGGCGAAACAGGATGGATATGGCAAAATGGTAAAGTTACACCGTTGCCGCCTATCCGTTCCAGTGAAATGGGTTCAGTGTTCCACTCCGGCCTGCTTGGTTTAAGGAGGACCGAAATTGATGCGCTTACCATAAAAAACGTAAAACAAACCAGTTCAGGAAACGTCATTACAGCAGTAAAGAACGGCAAACAATTTATTTTTATGCTGAATGATCAATCACAGCTTGTTGCAGCTGCAGATAACACCGGCCGGGTACCATCAACCTCGGTTTATTCAAATTTGCGTGTAATAGATGGAGTACTGTTGCCTTTTCAGGAAATAGCCACATCGGGCCAGCAGAGAAATCTCATCAGGTACCAAAAATTTGAAGTTAACCCAAGTTTGCCGGAGATTACCTGGAATAAGCCATAATCCGAATTTCAGAATACGAAAAACTGAGCGCGATTAATGCAAATCGCGTTCAATTGATGTCAGTTTCCGCAAATCATCCACAAAGTGGTTTGTTAAGCACCCAGTTGGACTTACAGACATTTACTTAAAATGCTGTAAATAAATATTTACTGCTTTTTTAATCTCCGTTTAATGCTCAAAAGACATTTTTTAGTTCAATCATATGCGGTTAACAAACAAGTCTTTTTTATTGTCAATATTTAGAGAGACAGGGGTGGCGATGGTAGCCTGAGGAAATAATTGCATAATCTTCATAGAATTTTTCAAATTGCCGAAGTGGAAATTGCCTAAATGTCACTAACATCAATTAGTGCCTTAAATTAGCGCTCCGGCAATCGAAGTAGCCAAATAAGGCAAACACAAATTCTGACCGGCTACCTGTTTCTCTTATCAGAATGGTGGGGACTAGTCTTTTTAATAAGTTATTGAAATCAAGATTTTGCCAATGATTATGTATGGCAAAATTGAGGTACAAATGCGTAATCAGGATATAAAGAAGCACATCCGAAATAAATAAAACAAGCCCTAAGTACAGCTTAAAACCGTATAGTCCGTCATTGACCTTTCATGACGCAGATTGTAAAAAAAACTTTGTTAAGTTCCCAATTGCTGTAAAAAAATGTTCAGATCTTCTTCCTTGTCCAACCCTAACTTTTGTTTTATTCTGTAACGACTCATTCTTACACTTTTAGCTTCAATGTGCATGAGCTGGGAAATTTGCCTGGTATCCATTTTAAGATACAGGTATGCGCAAAGTTTTAGGTCGAGCAGGGTGAGTTTTTTTTTTGCCTTATCATTAAGAAGATGAAAAAAATCGGGATGCACATGTTGTATCTGCAATGTTGCATGTTCAAAGTCATTATCCAGCATCATTTCTTCTTTTAGTATTCGCTGCATATTTACTGGGTCGCCTTCGGATAGCTTCTCTTTTATATTGTGTAGCATCCGGTTCTTATGTTCCAGTTGAAGGGTATTGGCCATCACTTCTAATTTTAGTTGCTGCTGTTGTGTTTCCAGTAATTGCTGTTCTGCCCTAAGCCTGGCTTGTTCTTCTTTTTCCAACTTTACCTGCAATTCTGACTCCTGGTTTTCCAATTGCAATTGTTTTTCCCGTTGCAGGGAGTACCGTAATTTAAAATGATAGGACCGGAACATAAATAACAAGCCAAGGAGAGAGGCGAGCGCGATATAACCATACAGATAATTTTGCAGCCTGCGACTTTTCTCTTGCTCTTTTAATACCTGCATTTCACTGTTTTTTTTTTCAGTCTCGTATTGTATTTCCAGCTTTTGAGCATTAAGGGCTTGTTGCTGGTTAAAGTTTTTCGCGGTGTATCCCGTTACCTCTTTTTGAAAACTCAACGCTTGCTGATAGTCACCCTTTTTTTCATAAAAATCTGATAAAGCCTGCACCACATTGATCATAGTATAGTAATAGGGGGGCTGTTCTGTTTTCATGACGCGGTAAGCTTCCTGCAAATAATTTTCCTGCTGGAGGCTGTTACCATCGCGGCGGGCATATTCGCTTAGTATGCCCAAACTGCTGGCCACAATTTCCTGGCTATTGCCTGCATTTTTTAATACAGACCGGGCACTGCCGGCATAACGGATAGCCAGGTTCCGGGCATTTTTATCTGTTTCGGGAAAATATTTCAGATAAGCATCGGCAATATTAATACAGGCTATAGCATAAGTATTGTCAGCCACCTGACCGGGATATTGCCGGTAAAGCATTTCTGATCGGTTTAGGTAAAATAAGGTACTGTCGAGCTCGGTTTTGTTTTTTGATTTATTGTAGTTGTATTCATGGGCTATCGATAATGCGGTATAACAATTACTGAGCAGGTTGTAATCTTTGGCCTGCAGGGCGTTTTCAGTGGCTTTACGGGCATAAAAATTCACTTTGGACTCATTGTTCCAGTCGGAGTTTACTACGTAAAGCCGGTAATATATCTTGGAGGCTATAAAAGGATCGGCCTTTTTTTCCAGTTCCTTTAAACCCAGCTGGCAGTATTTCACCACATTTTCCGCATCGCCCAGCGTTTTATATAGCCATACCCGCGAATAATAGGCATAAGCCATAGCGATAGGGTCATTAGCTTGCTGTGCCATGGTTAGTGCGGTATCGCATGTTTGTTTTAAGCTGGCAAACTGTTGTGTGGTTGCTTTAATATTGGCCAGCAGTGTATACGCTTTTACCGCTTCGGTAAAGTTTTTATGTTTCAAAGCCAAAGCGATGCATTGTTTGGCATTGGCTATAGCAGCTTCGTAGTTTCTATTGATTCTATTTGCTTCTGCCAGTTGGTTAAGCAATGCTGGCTTTTCAGTTTCGTTTAATGATATGTTGTCAATAGCAGTCCGCAAGCTGTCTGATATAGTAGTTTGCGCGAAGACACCGAATGATAACCCGATAATACAGGCGCTTATAAATAGTTTATATCGCAAAAACGTCATACAGCCAAATTACTATAAATAGCTGATTATTATTATAAAAACGTACGGATTTATCGATGTATTAAATTTATAAGAATCACATAATCAATCACTTAATAAATATGTAGATATTTTGTAGACGTGTTTTCACAAATAGTAGACGCTTTGTAGAATGTTCAAGTTAGGTATCCAGTTATTCTTCTCCGCAAATTTGTTGTGGTAATATCACCAGCCGGCAAACAGTAAGTTAGCCTGTTTCATAAGTAGTACTTAACCGCCCAAACTATATGCAGCAACAGCAAAACATAGTAGATGTAGAATATTTGCAATCAATTTATAAGGAAGGCAATTATCCCGAATGCCTTGAAGCTGTAAATCTTTTCCTGCTCTTTAATCCTCAAAATTTGGAGGGCTTGGTACTTAAGGCCAAGTGTGAGTATCAGTTATCTTATGGAAATGAAAACGCGGATGATCTGTTAGCTATTGCCGTTGGCAGCTTTAAAGAAGTGCTAAAGTTAGCGCCTGCTCATGAAGAAGCCATGCTGTATCTGGCTTATATCAATATTTCTATAACAGATACAAATTTACCTGAAGCCATAAACTATTGTGATCTGTTAACTGCATCAATCCATCTTGATACCAGGATTAAGGCTATCACTTACCGGCAGGAAGCCTATTATCAAACAGGTGATATAGACAATGCTTTGAAGGATTTGGATCTGTTAATAAAACTACACAAGGCACACACCGTTGAAAACCGCAGTTTGGCAGACCATGAGCAAGGCCAGTTGTATGCTAAAAAAGCAAACCTTTATCTGGAATATAAAAACAACCCTGCTAAAGCCCTGGAAACCTTTAAAGAAGGATTAGTTCACCGGTATAAAAACGTGAACATTTATTCCCTGATCGCTAATCTTGCGCTCGACAGTGAGGACTATGAATTGGGCGGAGACATAGCCCAGATAGCTTTGTTTTCGGGCAGCGCCGATGCAGATATTGATGAAGAGCTAATAACCTTGTATTACCGGTTGAATGAATTGAGCAGGCAAGGTATCGTTAATCAATCCATCATATACGCGATGTTTATCGCACTTAAAATATATCAGGAGCGTTTAGAATATGATACTGTTGAATTGTTGAATTTCGCGCAGCACTATATCAACATATATCCAGACTGGCTTATTCCTTACCATTATGCTGGAGCTGTATTATACGAGACGAAAAGCTATAGTGAGGCACTCCCTTACTTGCAAAAGAGTATAGAATTAGGCGGACTTGCCCTTGGTTTACAACGCTTCATTGAAGTATGGTATAGGATAAATGGGCAACTGCCGCCAGTAGCAAAATGGCCGGAAGATTCTGCTGTTATGTATTATAATGCCGGGGTAAGCTTTTTCTACGAATCAGAAAGTTATATCAGCAATGCGGCTATTGCCCGGGAGCTGCTGCAGATGAGAACAAACTTTTATAAAATTTCTTATGATGGCTTTTATGATTATTTCTACAACGATAAGGGAGATGGAGCAGCCAACGAACCCCATATCTTCGCGATGTGCTGCAATAATTATGGTATAGCCTTAAGCGAACTGGGAAAATATGAAAGCGCAGTTGAAGTGCATAAACGGGGTTATTCTTTATCACCTTTCTGGGAACAATTATACAGTTTAAGTACCGCGTTGCTCGCGCTTCAAAGATATGAAGAAGCCATTGAGGTACTGGAACAGGCTGTTTCCTATAGCAGCGATTACTTAAGTTTTGAAGATTATATCGATTTAAAAGGCAAACAACTGTTAGCTATTTATAAACTGGACAAAAAGGACGAAACCAGGGAACTTTTAGCCGGGATTGAAGAGGAATATAACAATTTTATTAAAACTTGTGGGAGCGAACTAACAGAACAAGAGTTGTTTACATTAAGCGAAAAGTACATTGTTGTTCAAAATGTTCGTCAGGACTTATTGGATGGGGTTAGCCTGGAAGATGCTACCCAAGCCTGGAAGGATCAGCTGGATAAAAATCCTGACGATAATTCGTCATGGTATATGCTGATGCAAAACTATTATCAACTGAAGGATTATGACCAGTGCATTGCCTGTGCCGATAATTATCAGTCGGTAAAAGGTGACGCGATCACAATTGACTCTCTGCAAAAAGTACATTTTATGCGGGGCATGTCATACCTAAACCTGGGAAATTATACCAATGCCAAAGAAAACTTAAATATCCTGCTCGGTACCTGTCAATCTGGAAATGAAAACGAGGAAAGTATAATCTGCGATACCAATATTAGTTTGGCGCAATGCGGTTTTGCCCTGGAACAATGGGACCAATGCATTGATTTTTCACTGGCGGCTATAGCCTGTTATGACAGGAATGGTTGGAAATGGGATGAAAGCTGGCTAAAAGCGGCACTACTATACGCAGATGCCTGTAAAGCTACAGATGAGATTGACGCAGCGATGGAAACTGTGAAAAATATTTTGAAAATAGCACCCCAAAATGAAGAAGCGCTGAAAAGAAAACGGGAATGGAAGGCTGGTGGTTTGTTTTCCTTTCTTAACAGAAGATAAAAAAAGTAAACCAATCGTGCTTTATTTAGTTATCGTTTTATTACAAAAAATAAAGTTTCTTAAATATGACACTACCTTTTATTGAGATCATTGAATCTGTAACACCCGACCCTAATTTGCTGATGTGGAAGTTTGCAGATGCAGATAAAGAAATTAAGAATGGCGCCGCGTTAATTGTGCGCGAAAGCCAATTGGTACTCTTTTTAAACGAAGGTAAGCTCGCAGATACATTCGGTGCTGGCAAATACGCATTAAAAACAGAGAACATCCCAATATTAACAAGACTTAAAGGCTGGAAATATGGTTTTGAGAGCCCCTTTAAGGCAGATATTTATTTCTTTAATACACATCAATTCGTTAATCTTAAATGGGGTACCCCAGCACCCGTCTTGATGCGGGACCCTACTTTTGGGCAAGTACGCATACGGGCTTTCGGCACTTACAATATTCGCATCGCCGATATAAAGCAATTCTTCAGGGAGTATGCGGGCACTTATCCAAGGCTAAACATAGTTGAGTTGGAATTGCAGCTGCGCGATTTTATTGCACCCAAATTTGCTGAGGTGCTCGCACAGGCAAATATACCAGTAGTGGATGCTGCCGGGAATATTTCTGAATTAAATAAAAAAATACAGCCACTGGTTGAACAGTATTTTACTGATCTGGGCCTGGAGGTAACTCAATTTACTATTACCAGCGTTACTTTGCCTGAAGAGGTACTTAAACATTATGATAATGTTACCGGCATGAATATGGTAACTGACATGAATAAATTCTCTCAATTTAGTGTAGCCAGCGCTATGGATAAAGAAAACTCTGCCATGGGCGATGCGGCCCGGCAGGCCGTAGCCGTCGGAATGATCATGAAACAGACAAACCCGGTAACCCCTGTTCCGGCAGAGGACATACCTGCTAGACTCAAAAAACTAAAGGAACTTTTTGAAGCACAATTGATCACAGAAGCCGAATACACCGCAAAAAAAGAAGAATTGTTAAAATTACTGTAAGAACCATGGGCGACAATGAGGAAAAAAGGACGCTGACCTATCTGCAACGGCTAAAACAGAAGGCTATAAACCAGGAGCATTACGGCGGCCAAATAAAACAGGAAGAAGCGAAAATGGAAGTTCGTGATTGCCCTGAGTGCGGTGCCGGTCGCGCTTTTAGGCAGGGGCTTACTGCTTGTGCCTATTGCGGTTTTAAGTTCATGAACTCCAGGCTCACTGATGGAGTGCATATTAAGAAAGAGAATAATTCATAGCTGATGTTTGGTCTGTCTGATGAACAATATTATAATCCCGAATTGCTTGAAACAATCAGGCAAACGCGGGAGAGATGGTTCTATTTTCTGGATAAACTGGAAACCCGCATGCATGAAATGTGTACAGCTGCGGTGCCTGAAATCCAGGAGGTTTTTAACCAGGACACCGATCCTTATAAACGTGCACATAGTCATATGCTGATGGGTTTACACGGACAAATTAATCAGATGCGGCAGAAAGCCAATAAGGTAATGGAAGAAAATATCTTTCACTTTATTGATTGTGTTGCAGCCGAACTTCCGGATTTTATTTCCTTAGCAGGCCGCGACTACCACGCCAAACTCAATACTTTCAGAATTGATTGTATAAACAGGCACAATATTTTTGAAGAAAAAATAGCCCATAATACCTCCGTTTTGAATAATGCAGCTGGTAAGCAGGACCTGGAAACCACCTACGGGGAGCAACTGGCCGCGTTTGAAAGTATCAAGGATAAATTTGTTTGCAGGCAGTGTGGGGGTAATATCACTATTCCTCAAATATTTTTCATTGCTACCTACATTACCTGCCCATTTTGTCAAACGCAGAATACCTTTACACCATCTACCGGTGCACAAATGGTACTGCATCAGGCGCGAAGCCTGGCCGAACAACGTACAGTACACCTGCTTAGGCTTTATGAGGAGAGCAAGCCAAAGGATCCGCATTTGTACAAGCAATATTTACGTTCCATGTTTGATGAGTGGAATAAGATAGTACCGGACATGGCTGCCGAAAATGAGAAGTTTTACCTGCGCATGTTGCATGATCATTCAAATTCAATTAATCATTATTAAATAATAATCTCATGTCTGAAAATTCATTATTAGAGCCCATTCACGGTATTACTTTAGAAGATTACAGTGCGGCCTGCGCAAAATTAGGGAATGGTTTAAGCGAAACTGATATCGCAAGAGCTTTGGGAGTAGAATTACCAGTGTGGCAGGAAGCCAATTTGCTATGGCCCGAACGCATGAAGCAGGACCCTACTTTCCACATTGTAACACTTTTTGGCCAGTATTTCGGCGCAGCAGACCAACACCCCAAGTTCGGCAGCTTAAGGCCTACGGTTTCAGCAGCGGGATCAGATCATATTGATAGGATTAAAACTGACAAAGACTTTTACCAGGAGTTGGAAGTTGCAAGGCAGGTAGCCTATGAATACGGATTGGATGGCGCGCAATGGATAGTAGATAAATACGGCATTCCGATAGGAGATTTTCAGATCGCAGCTTCCATATGGAACGATCAGATCCATAAAGATATTCATGCCAATTATGAAGGGTATAATCAAAGCCAGAACGCATACCGAACAAAATATCAACAATTATTTGCCGATGCTCAAGGCGGCAATGTAGCCGATGATATTGAATTCTAAGTCCATTCCTGCATGTGACCTCGTTCATGGTGACCCGGTTTAAAGTTGTAATGATCCTCAATTTGTTTTTAGCACACGAAGTCTAACCTTACCATTTTGGTAGGGTTTTTATGTTTAGCGGTAAAGCGAAGCGTTGTTTAGCATTGGCTAACGTGCGGATTTGCAAGGCGAATATTTATAACTTGCAAATAATCAACACCTTAAATGATATTGTAGATATATTGTAGATGCATGGCAACAGATGAGTAGACGCTTTGTAGAATACCTGAATTAGGTATCCGGTAGTGTTTCTTCCCAAATTTGTTGTGGCAATATCGCCGGACGAAAATCTAAATTATCATGAATAACAAAACATTATCCATCGTGTCATACATCACTCTTATCGGGTGGCTGATCGCTTATTTTTCAGGAAAAGATAAAGCGGATGCTTTGCTTCGATACCATTTAAAACAATCATTGGGCCTGGCTATCGTGAGCATTGCCCTTAATGTCATTTTAAATTTTATCGTGTCACTGTTACCCGCACTGGCTTTTCTTGGCCTGGTTGGCTGGGTAATCATTGTATTCTGGATTTTGGGCATGATCAACGCTGGTAACAACGCTCAAAAACCTGTTCCGGTTTTTGGTAAGGCATTTGAGAATAGTTTCGCTTTTATTGGTTAATTATTCAAAAATATACACCAATGCAATCACTCAAATATTTTGAACAAGAAGGGAATACTTACCATATGAAAGTACAAAAGGGGATGTACTATTTCCTGTCGCTGTTGGCATTTGCAGGTGCGGTTGCCGCTTTGATATACGGAAGCAGCAGAGGGGCTTATGTATTTGCAGGCAGCCTTTTGATACTGGGTGTAATAGGTATTGCACGCAGTACCGCCAAAATGCGCTTTAATACATCGGCGAGGAGCATAGCTATAAAAACGTTTTTCTTTAGCCGGGAAAGGGAATATAGCTTCGATGATTTTGATCATTTCCTGATCTCCAAAATGACCAATATCGGCATCACTCTTAATGTATCAGCTACCATGATCTTTAATAAGAATGGCAAAGAAAAGCGGATACTGGTACGACAAAGCTTTTTTGTTACCAAGCCCCTTCAAAACTTTACAGATGAACTGAGCGATATTATGGGCCTACCTAAATGGGGTCAGGTATATAACTGGCTTTAAATTAAAATTAATTGTCAATGAAACGCGGTTTTTCCATATTCTGGATGCTTTACATGTTGTTTTTTGCTATCCCGTTTCCAATGCTCCTGTATTATAACATCAAGAGCGAAGAACCGCTTGATATTGAAGGATCGAACCCTTGGCTTTCATTGGGTTTGGTGGCTTTGTCGATGGTGTTTTGGATCATCTTACTGGCAGGATATTATCGTAAATGGGTTTTGCAGGTGTTTTCGGCCAAACGTAATATGGAGCGCCTTAAAAAAAATGGGGTGCGCCGCGAAGCCAGGATACTGGAATCAGTCAATCTAACAAAGCCCAATGCCGCGTACAATACTTATGAGCTTAGCCTGAGCTTTAAAAATCTGGCTAATACCGAGATCATCCAGAAGGCCGGAATAAATGATATGAAGCCCTATGAGCGCCGTTTTGAAGTGGGTAAAAGGGTAGGATTGCTAATTGACAAGGAAATGAAACATATCCCGTACTTTATTTTTGAAAATAGTGAGGGCAGTATCCGTAAAGGAGTAATTGCGCTGATAAACCTGGGCTGGCTGACGCTTTTGACCGTTGTGGTTGGCTATTACATATATTCTTATCAAACTGAAAGCGAGGGGATGGGTTGGCGTTTTATGAGCTTTGGGCATCCTTTGATAATTTGCCCGGCTGTGCTGTTGTTTTATCGTGTCCTACTTGGTTTTATCAATAGTAAGTTAAGCGGTGTTCCTGATAATGCTCCCTTAATTAAATTTAAGGGGATCAGAACAACGGCTAAACAGATCGCGGCAAACCTTACAGGTACGTACATTAATGCGCAACCGATGGTAAATTTCGAACTGGAATTTGTGGATCATCAAAATCATACGCACAGGGCCAGCATCAAAAAAATTGTGAGCCTGCTTGATCTGGATAGCATTAAGCAAACAACAGCTGATATCTTTTATCTACAGGAAGATCCCAGAAAAATAGCTTTTGCCGCCGATTTAAACCACATAAGTTAAACTGATGAAAACGTTAAGCTCCTTTATGATCACTATGGCCTGCAGCTTTACTTTTATGGGATGCAAGCAGATCACCAGGAGTGTTGAAGATACTTTTATACCTAAACCAGACCCACAAAGGGTAAGCAAACCTGCACCGGTGCAGCAGGCGATTGACAGTATCACCGGCAGAGCAATAATGCAGATGCAGGATCAGTTAACAACAGCCTTGTCAAAGGTTCATGTTACTGCGCATCGCAGTAAGGCTGTAAAGCGTAAGGATTTTTTAATAAACACCAGGGCGCTGAAAAAAGCGGAGGCATCTTTACGAAATCTTCCGCAATACCGGGGCAAAGAGATTTTTATTTACCAGTCGGTGCATTTTTACGATAACGGGAGCATCAGTATTATGCTCCGCCATCCCGAAAACCCTGATTATGTAGATAGCTATGAGTACCAGAATGGCATTTGGTCAGCACCGAAACCTGAACAGCTGTCTGTAAATGCTGATATTGACAACAGGTCAGTTTCCCTGGACGAGGTAGACTTTACCAGTATAGCCAACATTACCCGCCTATACAACCAAAAGGCGGCGCAGATTGAAGGCGCTAAGCCAACAACCAGCGCCTACATGGTGGTTTGGGATAAAGTGGTGCGTTGGTACCCAACCACGATCAATGGTACCCGTGAGCGATACTCTATACAATTCAACACCGATGGTACTTTAAAGGATTTTAGACGGGATTAAAAACGCAATACGAACGACGAGCTTATAATTTTGGAACAACCTTAGCATAAACCGTAATTTAGCATGGAAATATTCCAGGAATAAGAATTGCAATGGTTTGTATAATGGTTAATAAGTAGGAAAATAAGTTTAATACCCTTTATTATGCCACAACCCCGCTGAATATCGGTGGCGCTACGCTGCCTTTGGGTGCAGTGAACCTGTAGGTTACCGGGAATGCTTTACTTGGTGGGACAAATACGAGCCCGGGTACCGGCTACAATACATCTTTTTTGGCAAATACCAAATTAATGTTGATTAGCTGGAGTCGCTCAGGCGGGGCAGGCGAAACAGATTTTATGGCGAATCAAGGCGCAGGTGCTACTGGTGGTTTTAATTTTTATAACCACGATAACAGTAACAATGCGACCATGCTGATGAACATATTGGGGAACGGAACTAACCAACGGGCCGCTTATGCGAAACCATAGAAGCGTTTTGAGGTTCACGAACAGCAGGCTGTTTATGTTGTCCAGTGTGTTGATCGGTCACGCGCCACTTGATTGTTTATAAGAAAAGTTCACATTTGGTGAACTTTTCTTATTGGTGCAGCCTTTCAAAAATCCGGTAACGGTTAAAGAAAATCCCTCACCTTATCCCTGTCACACTAATTTATTTTTGTGCTGTCAGTTTTATTTCTCCATATCTTCCGGCGTAAAAATCCCGGTAAGCAGTTGCTATTTCCGCTTGCGAATTCATTACAAACGGGCCTTCTGCTACCACAGGCTCTGTATATTCTTCACCGCCAAATAACAGGACATCGATGGTTGTCAATGAAGGGTTGTTTATCTCTATTTCTCCGGCCCCTCTGTCAAACTCAATAAACTCACCAGCCTGAAATTCCGTGTCGTTCAGGATTACATTTTGCGCGGGCAGAAAGGCCGCAACTTCTGTTTCGCTTTCCATTGTTAGGGAAAACCGTGTGCCTGCTTTCAATTGTATATGATACAAAAACTGCTTAGAATAATTGGGGATCTCCGAACTCAGGTCTTCATAGCTGCCAACAACTACTTTTAACCACCCGTTTTCATTTGGAAAGGTTTTTTTGGGGATTTCGGCGGCTTGAATGGCCATGTGAGCCGGCTTTTCGGCTTTGTTGCCAGCGGGGAGATTTATCCAGAATTGAAAACCCTGGATAAATTTACTTTCTGTCAAGGAGTCGTAGTTTAAATTTTCATCGTGGATTATTCCATTACCTGCTTTCATCCACTGTGCGCCTCCTGAACGAATTGTTGCCTCATTTCCTGCACTGTCAAAATGCTCTACCTTGCCCTGAAGAATATAAGTTAATGTTGCAATGCCCCGGTGCGGATGTGCTCCCATACCATTTTTGGTTATGACTTCTTTAACAACGGGTCGAACATAATCGAGAAATACAAAGGGGCCTACTTTTGCAGCGTATTGATTGGGCAACATTCGCTGGATAGATAAAGAGCCCACCGCAGCACTATGGCCTTTTGTTGAGAAAGTCGTTTCCTTTTTCATTTTCTTAGTTGTTTTTACTCAGCCATTCCTGTAGGGTCACGAATTCACCGGTGGCAAATTCTTTTGCCAACTCAATCCGTGCTTTCGAACCAGGGCCCATGTAAGTATGCTTTTCAAAATAACCGAACATCTCTGCTAACTCATTTGCTCCCTCAAAAAAAGTTGAAAATATTTCAGCCGGCACTTGGGAAAAGCTGTACTCTTTGCCATTGACTTTATAGGCTTCTATGATGTCATTAAAACTGTATAACCCGGTTGCCAGGGCAAGGTAATCACCGTTTCCAACTTTCTCAGGTTGCAAAAACGCACCTGCGACAACTTTTCCGAGGTCATTAATATCCGACATGTGAATCGATTTTTTTTCGGGGTCGATCGGTAGTGTCCAACCGGTTGTGCCATCTTGTTTTGGCTGTGGACTCAGCATCGCAAGAAGGTTCTGATAATAAAATGGCGGCTGAACAAATGTCACATATTTGAACCCTGCACTTTTCACCAGATCGTCTACCTTGGCTTTACCGCTAAAGTGGGGTACGTTAAATCCTGCTTCACTGATGATCTCAACATCCGGAAGTGTCGACCAAATAACGTGCTGCACTCCGGTTGCTTTTGCCGCTTCAATGGCATTCTTACCCTGAGCTATTTCGTCGGCACCTTCCCAAAAGTTAGTTACCACAAATACACCATAAGCATTTGTAAAAGCATCTTTTAACGATTGCAGATCTTTTAGGTCTGCATAAACTGCTTCATTTGCCTTGCCTGTATATTCTTCCGGGTTACGGGTTATTGCTTTCACATTAAATGTGCCTTCATTTATAAGGGCATTTACAATACCCTTGCCTTGTGAGCCTGTTGCTCCAACTACTACGATTGTTTGCTTTTTCATCTGTTTGTTTTATGATGTAAAATTGCAGCAACAGCATGGCCCGGAACGATGAGAAATGATAAAAAAAAGCGTTGATATTTATCAACGCATTTGTAAGATCGGAATTAAAAAAGCGTTTATTTAATTGCTTGTTTTCTAATTCTGCTTAAAGTTTCTTTTGTTATGCCCAAAAAAGAAGCAATGAGATGCTGGGGGAATCGTTGAATGAATTGAGGGTGGTTATCGGCAAATTCTTCATAGCGTTTTTCCGCTGTATTACTAATGGCAGAATTCAATCTTCGCTGAGAAACGATGAAACTTCTTTGATCCATTAATCTTGTCATTTGTCCAAATGAAGGTACTTTCTCTATCAGGTCCAGCATGTCAGCTACCGTAGCAACAAGCAATTCGGTATCTTCCCAGGCATCAATATTATATTTCGATGGAGTAAGCATGACTGCGCTTTCACGATCGCTTGCCCAATAATCTTCAATATACAATTGTACAATATGCTCCACACCTTTGTCATCCACGCTGTATTGCCTCATAGCACCTTTTGCAATAAAACCAACGTATTTACACACATTCCCTTCTTCCAGAAAGTATTGTTTTTTTCTGAGTTTTTTTGGTCGAAAGCTTGCTCTAATCAATGCTTCTTCGTCACTTGTAAGTGGTAAAGTGGTGTGCCGCCTGATGTAGTCTAAAAGCTTGCTGTGCATTGATTTTGGTAATAACTTAGATCAATACAAAGATATAAAGAATGTAATGCAATAAACTGCTAAAAAATATTGTCTGATGAAACTGGCTTTTCTGAGGATCATGCATGTTCAACCTTAAAAATGATATCTTTATGAATATCCTAGCGTCCTGGCTGGTGACAATTCATGTACTTGACGAAGTACTTATTGGTTTTGTAAATTCGTAGTTGTTTATGAAAATAAGTAAGAGACCAAGCGCAAACTGATTACGGCGGTAGCCCATATTTTTCGGACGGAGGGTTATCACGGTCTCTGTGTGAATAAGGTGGCCAACTTGCCGGTGTAAGCAGAAAGCTGACCTACCGTTATTTTGGCAGCTTTGAATGCCTTGTTGAAGCCTATGTGATGGAAAACCGATTACTGGATGCAGTTTTCCAGTGAATCCTAACTGATAATTACCTGGCCACCAAGGCTAATTGGAACGACTTTTTTGATTTTTTTTTGATTAATTTCGGTTCATGCAAAAGATCCCCATCCGGCAATTGAACCAGGCGCAGGAAGTCCATCCGATCGCTGAACAGTTTAAAATTCGCCGCTTGGAGGACATAATCGCGGATAAAGATTTACAACACCCTTTACACCGTCATAGTTTCTTCTTTATACTCGCACTTTCAAAGGGAAGTGGCAGCCATGAAATTGATTTCATGGCACATGAACTACAGGATTACTCTGTTTTCTTTCTGCGTCCGGGGCAGGTACACCAACTTTTTTTAAAAGTGGGTTGTAATGGCTACCTGTTGGAATTCAACGATGAATTTTATCATCCTAAAGATTACTCTTCACAGCAACGGTTACGAAAAGCCAGCAACAGGAATTTTTGCCGGCTTGATGCTGAAAGTTTTGAGAAACTTCAGACGGCGCTGGCTTATATTTTTCGGGAATATACCAACCGGGAGGAGGGTTATCAGAACATGATCAGGTCGAACCTGGACATTTTTTGCACGGAATATGTCAGGCAAAGCAGAAATACCGATGGCAATACTTTACAAGGCCGGACTTATGTGCAGGAACGTTTTGAAGATTTTTTAGAACTGATCGATAAAAATATCGCAACCCTGAAGCAAGTAGTGGGTTATACGGATCTGCTGCATCTTTCGCCGTACCAGTTGAATGAAATCACTAAATCTGCCGTGGGTAAAACTGCCTCTGACCTTATCAATGAACATATCATTCTTGAAGCTAAACGTTATTTGCTGGCTACCTCAAACCAAATAAAAGAAATCGCAGAGCTGCTGGGCTACGAGGATGTTTCTTACTTTATTCGCTTTTTTAAAAAACATGCCGGCTCTTCGCCGGATGCTTTTCGCCAACAGTTTAAGGCCTAAACTCCTTAAAAACCAGATATACGCCCGGATGCTTGACATAACGCCACGGCAATATAATTCGCTGGCTGAGGCAATATTGCTCAATCCGTAAGCATAGCGAACATCCAATTAGATGCGCCTTTGTTTGAAGTAGAGTTTCTTTGGTTTAATCCTATGAAATTGGAGACTTGTCCTACCTGTCCGGTACGTCCCGATGGTAGTTTTGCTTGCATTAACAATTCACAAAATCCGATGAAAATAAAAATGAAACTTGTCGCCGCCCTGAAGATCTGGGTGGTGATTTACCCATCGATACTACTGTTCAACGTATTGTTCGGAGCCGCGTTAACGGGGTTGCCCGGCTATCAACGTATGCTTATTTTAACGCTTGCTTTAGTACCTTGGATGGTATTTGTGGCGATTCCGGGCCTGGAACGACTCTTAAGGAAAATCAAAGCGGATTAACAAAAAAGGGCTGTTCCAATCGAGCAGCCCTTTTTTATTACCTGACTCACCAGGTTTTGATGATTTGCCCCGTGTGCGCGCCAAACAAACTTTTACGAAAAGCGAATTCCAGCTCGCGCATCGTGGTGGGTATTTCTCCCGGAAAATAAGGAAAGTACTGCGGAGAATCTTCAATAACAGTCGGGCTTACCGCATTGATCCGGATGCCATTTTCCAGTTCTATAGCAGCGGCACGCACAAAACCCTCCACCGCACCGTTAGCTGCCGAAGCATTGGCAAAGTTGCGTTGCGGTTCTTCGGCTAAGGCGCCGGTTACAAGCGTAAAGGAGCCCTTCGGATTGATATACCGCTGGCCGATCAATACCAGGTTAATCTGGCCCATCATTTTTCCTTCGACACCCTTACGGAATTCCGTATCATCCAGTTTACTCCAGGGGCCGACATAGGTCGGGCCCGCGGTCGAAATGAGCGCATCAAAACTACCTGCCATTTTAAACATATTTTCTATTGAGATGGTAGAAGTAATATCTGCCGCGATATCTCCGCCCTTGGAAGCGACGCGTATCACTTCATGTTCTTTTTCCAGGGCAATGCTTAAATATTGCCCCATGGTGCCTGTAGCACCTACGATGATGATTTTCATATTTGATTAATTAATTTATTAATGTTTAAGGTTGGGCTTCTGACCAACATACCTGATCACCGCGCCCGTTCCGTCATGGTATATACCTTCCTGCAGCCTGATATCAGGCTCGTCTAAAAATATTACCTCGTAGTCCGGGAAACCTGTAAAAAGCTCCTCAGGCGAATAAAGCATGCCTAATTCCCTGGGTCCGCCCACGTTTGGATTGGCTGTATTAAACTCCAGATGAGTTTTGCGAAAAGCTTCCAGGATAATGATTCCGCCTGGTTTGAGCCAGGAATGGAGTTGCTGATGTATAGCTGCCTTCCGACTCGCAGCGAAGTGCGCGTAAATAAGGGCTATTGTATCAAAAGAGCCGGGTTCAAAATTTAAGATTTCGATATCACCGACCCGGTAGTCCAGGCTAACCCGATTAGCGTTGGCTAATGCCAGCGCTTTTGCCTTTCCAGCCTCGCTCAAATCTGCGCAGGTAACTTCCCATCCCAATTTGGCCGCATAAACGCCGTTACGGCCTTCGCCGTCTCCCGGCATTAAGATCGATCCTGGTTTTAATCCGGGTAATTGTGTTTCCAGAAATTTATTTGGCGCAGTCCCGTAGGCGTACGCCGGCTGACTATAGCGCTCGTTCCAAAATTCTTTCATTTCCTTGTTTTAAAATCGTTCG
The DNA here is from genome assembly GCF_031456535.1 of Mucilaginibacter pocheonensis. Lineage (NCBI taxonomy): Bacteria > Pseudomonadati > Bacteroidota > Sphingobacteriia > Sphingobacteriales > Sphingobacteriaceae > Mucilaginibacter > Mucilaginibacter pocheonensis. The sequence goes on along the minus strand of NZ_JAVDUU010000004.1, from coordinate 286,762 downwards.
GTAATCAATTGACGGCTGATAGCCATGCCGGCTGTGGTCCCAGACGAGACCGCGTTGGCAACAGTTCTTGTTTTGGTGGTATTATCGCCGCAGGCAAAAACGCCGGGAATACTGGTTGCCTGAGCGCTGTCCACCTGAATATAGCCTTCGTGGTTTAAGGCACAGCCCAAAAGCTCCGGAAGCGGGCAGGTCTGCCGGAACGGACTGCGGATATAAGCGGCAGACAGCGGAACTTCACTGCCGTCTACAAATTGTATGTGGTGCAGGTAGCCATTATGATGCTGCAGCCGAATTAATGGTTTTTCTAAAATACCGATATGATGCGCGTAAAGCTTTGCGGTTTGTTCAGGGCTTAACGTTGCCGGGCCGTTTGTAAAGATGGTAAGCTTGCTGGTCCAGTTAGAAATTAAGCTGGTTAATTCATAAGCGTCATTACCGTTCCCGATAATGCCGGTTTTTTGATTACGCACTTCATAACCATGGCAAAATGGACAATGGAGCGCTGATATTCCCCAGCAATCAGCCAGGCCGTCGATATTTAGCAACATGTCGCGGATCCCGGTAGCGAAGAGCAGCTTGACGGCGACAAAAACCTCACCGGAAGATGCCTCCACTTCGAAGCCTTCGTCTGTCCTGACAGCTTTGATGGCTGTCCCGTTTAAAAAACTTACGCTGCTATATTGTTCCAGCTGTTTGCGGCCCTGTGCCGCAATTGCGGCGGGTGTCTCGCCATCGCGGGTCAGAAAATTATGCGAATGAGGGGTCTGCGCGTTACAGGGTTTACCGTTATCGATGATGAGGACTTTGCGTAAGGCCCGACCCAAGGCCAAGCCGGCGGCCAGCCCGGAGTAACTTCCACCGATAATTATCACGTCAAAGTGTGTTTGCGTTTTCATGCTGTCTTTTTGATACAAAGGTATTCCCGGACATTGATGGGGAATAGGACGATGAATGAGTTAAGTGGGACTTAACTCAAAATGTTATTTAAACAGCATTCTAACACCGTTGAGCATTAACGTGTTGTATTTTTAAAGTGGCGTGTTTGTCCTCGACAATGTGGTGGAACAGATAGCAAGATTTTTCAATAAAAAGATCTGATCGTCTAAATCAAAAAACAAATAATAAAACGATGGAAAAAACACGCATGGTATTGTTGATCTTTTTTGCGGCGATCAATGCGTTCGTCCATGAGAGATTCGTCAATCCAACGGCTGTACGTAAAAATAAACCATCAGAAATTTTTCAGGATCTTGACACCAAACGAAAGCACAGAAGGTTTATCCCCGGTCTTCACCTCACCGGTTAGTCGCTCCGGTTTCAGGGTCGTTGATGCGGAGTTGAGTGATAATACCCTGACCTCGGGTACGATGCTTAGCTTGCCGGTTTCAATACCTAAAGTGCCTACTGACAGATAGAGCGTATTGATATTTTCATTCCAGCCGCCTTTGTAATTGAAATCATTGAGTAAGGGACTGGGTTCAGAACCGTTGCCATTATTATGGATATGCATCCATTGTGCACCAATTGCCGTTGAAAACACGGTGAGGCGTAGTTTGGATGAAAGGATAAACACCCAGTTCATTCTGATATAAGCGGATGCACCAGCAGAAATCCCGCCTGAAGAAATCTCATTGTTACCGTCGTCCAGCCATTCCGCATAAGTCTTCCCGGAGGGACTGACCATTACATCGGCGCCAAAGTCAAAATCTACAAAATTGTACGCGGGAGTGAATTCGCTGCCGGTATAGTTGCCATGATAATCATAATGGCTTACAAATATACCATCACGGAGGCCGGGTGTTCCGAATATGGATTTTCTTTCGATGCCGATCGCCAGCAAGGTTCGGCTGACATCATGGCCAAACCCCTGCGATGCATCAAAGAAAGGGACACCGACGGCAGGAGGGGTTTGGTTGTATTGCCAGTAAGTTTTTTGATCGGCATAGTAAACGCCAATTCCTCCGTACCAGCCTTTGCGGTCTTTAATGCTTTGCAGGGCTTGTTCGTGGGTTTGAGCCAGGACTGATAGGGGCAAGGCGGTTAATAACAGAAAAAATTTGAGATGTTTCATATGCAGCTAATTTTGATGAATGATATCTCAAAGTTAGCTTGCTACTACTGGCTGCTCAATAGAACAAAAGTTACATTCGTCAGCTTAACCACGCTTGCCAAAAACTCTGTTGATGGCTTCCGTGCGGTTCTGTACATGCAGTTTTTCATAAATGTGATGAATATGCTGCCTGATAGTGCCCGTGCTTACAAACAACTGCGCCGCTATTTCTTTATACAAAAATCCTTTTGCCAGTAAGTTTAATACTTCTGCTTCACGTGCCGAAAGTTTGTTTTGTTCATCAGACGCCCGGAAAGAATTGACTACTTTGCGGGCAATGGATGCGCTCATGGGCGAGCCGCCGTCATACAGATCTTTCAGCGCCTCAGTTATTTTCTCAGGGGTAGCGTTCTTTAGCAAATAACCGTTTGCTCCAGCTGCCAGTGCCTCAAAAACCTGATCGCTATCCTCATAAATGGTAAACACCATAAAAAGTATGGCGCTGCCTGCGGCTCTCAGTTTACGGATACAGTCCAGGCCGGTGCCATCCGGCAGAGAGATATCCATAATAGCCAGTTGCGGTGGGTTATTAAGTAAACCCTTATAGGCATCTCCTGCATTATCATAAATATCCCGGCAGCTAAAGTCGCGAGTTTGGTTGATCATAAACCGGAGCCCCTCGCGGATCTCGGGTATATCCTCCACTATACTCACCAGAATTTTTTCCATATGTAAAGTTCAAAAGTTTTGCGCAAACTTGCTGTATAACAAAAGTTATATGGGTAGGGGGGCCACAAAACGAACGCGTGTACCCTGTTCGTTCGAAACTTCCATTTCGCCACCTAATTGCTTTATTCGTGAGTGCATATTTTTCAATCCGTTCCCTGCGCGGGGTTTTGCTTCATTCCCAATGCCCTTGCCGTCATCCTGAACTATTATCTCAAGTTTGCCATTATAAATAACTAATAGCTGGAGGCTTGAAGCCGCCGCATGTTTGATCACATTATGCACCGCTTCCTTTACAGCCAGGTAAATATTACGGCGAAATTCTCTGTCCAGGGGAATACTGGCGATGGATTCATTGATCTCGAAGGTATAGTTTAACCCTGCATTCTCCAGCATCTCGGCAACGCTTGACCTTATATATGCAATCAGGCTGTCGAGCGTGTCTTCTTCATCGTTCATAGTCCAGATGACCTCATTCATTTTTTTTATCAGGTCTTCGGCTGCCGCGCCTATCTTTCCGGCCGTTTCATTTTGATCAGGCATCGCCCGGCTCAGGTAAAGGAGGCGGGTAAGGCCGGCGCCCATATCATCATGCATTTCCTGGCTTATTCTGTGGCGTTCCTTCTGTTCGCCTTCCAAAATAGCTTTCAGACGACCACTTTCCTGCTCAGCTTTCAGCACCTGTAATGCTTTGCGATCCAGAAGTTGCTTTTGACGATAATAACGATAGCCGAATACAACAAACAGCGCCAAAATTACAATACCTCCTGCCGCTGCCATAAGCCAGCTACGCTGACGCTGGGCTTCGCGATCCTTTTGTGTTAATAACAGGTCTTTTGCCAGTAACTCTCTTTGTTTCTTTTCCAGGCCATATTTAGTTTCCAGTTCCTGAATATTTTTCAATAAAGGCGCATTTAATAGAATATTGCTAACTGAATCATACCGGCTTCGGTAGATTGTTGAGTTCTCCGGTTTACCCATGGCTATCTGCACATCAGACATGAGTAGCAGCATCTTACCCAATACCTCTTTCTGGTCATGCAACGTTGTAAAGCGGATACCGTTCAGGAGCTGCTTTTCCGCCTCCTGATAATCTCTTTGCCAAAACATGCCCAGGCCTATGCCATAAAGGGCATAAGCCTTACCAGACACATCTCCGATGGCTTCTGATAACGGTAAAGCTTTTCGAAAAAAAGGGATGTAACGTTGAGGTTGCTTCAACTGCAGGTAAGCGTCAGCGATGTCGATCAGTGCCGTTTCCTGATAATTCTCATCGTTGATTTGCAATCCGATGTGATGTGCCCGCTCAAGATACCGGATGGCCTCTGCAATTTTATTTGCGTCCTTCAGAGCGTTACCGATATTGATACAGGCAGCAGCAGTGGCATAAAGATCGTTGCCTTTTTCGGCATATGTCAACGCCAGACGGGCATAATACAAAGCTTTTTCCGGCTGCTGGAGGTTACGGTACAGAACGCAAAGATTACCGTAAGCCAACGATAGATTTTGCGCGCTGCCCGCCACTTCAAGTAGTGGTAAGGCTTGCAAATAATAATTAGCGGCCCTGGTGTAATTTCCTTTGTACTGGTAAACGGCCCCGGTATTCATCAGTGATTTGACCAGATATTGTTTCAAACCGCTTTTTTTGCTTATATCGATTGCTTCGAGATTCAGTTTTAAAGACTCGTCAAATTTCCCCTGTACGTTTAAGACCGCTGTGTAGTTATTGATATAGCGCACAATTCCTGCAGGATAATGTAATCGCTGGCTAAGCTGACCTGAAAGTTTGTAATAAAAGACGGCCGAATCTGGCTTGTTGCTTTCATACTGCTGACCAAGGGTAATCAGCGTTTTTACCTTTAGCGTATCATCGGTCATCTTGCTTAAAATATGCTTAAGGCTGTCCTTGTTAAGGCCCACCTCCATTTGTGCCTCAGCCATTGCCGATACAAGCAGCAGAAAGAGGAGAAGCAACCAACATGTTTTTCTGAAAGGCATGGCCTAATTTACACAAAATGTAACTTTTGTTCTATTGGTCAATGAATTAACAGCCGATAATTTTGTGTTTTCGTTCACCAAAAATAATCACAACATGAAAAAAAGACTGTACATCATCGCCCTGGCTGCCGTGTGCCTGCTGGGCGCCTGTAAAAAAGATAGTAACGGAACGAATGGCGGCCAAGCCGCTATTACAGATGAAGCGGGTGCGAAAGCCCTCTTTTCAAAAATGAACAGTTTATGGACAGTTTCCCTGAGACCGGCATTGTCCAAAACTACCCAAACATATACCAACACCGTACTGAACGGCAACTCCGGGACGGCCACTGTTACCGGCAGTTACTCCACTACCCACGCATCGTCATCCTTCTCCAGCACGAATACTTCCACGATCGACGTGACGATTATCTTCAAAGATTACGAATCGAATGGCATGCGTTTGAACGGTACGGTACGTTTTTTTGACTACAGCAATGTCCGGAGCGCCTGTTCCGGTTCCGGATGCGTGACCTCCGCCCACAGCAGTATCGATTACGATTCTAAAGATGGTGCAGGCAACAGTTATGGTCCTGCTAAGGTTCAATTCGAATATAGTGGAAAAAGTTACCAGGATGCCGTTCTGATGGATATTGGCAAATCCGACAATGCTCATTGGAGCATCAAAGTGATCAACGGCAGCAATCAAACCATCATTACTACTTACTGATTCCATAAACTTTTAAAATGGAGACTGATGATGCCAATAGATCATATAACGTGTATCATGAAAATTGTAAAATGGAATTAGTTGCGGGATTAAATTTGTTCGAAAGGTTCAGTATGAGGCGAAGGGTTTATCACTGGAAAAGTCCGGAATAATGTATTTTGCGGAATTGTTTTTTTATAAATTTAATGGTGTGATTAATTTTAATTAATTTTAAAATTAATTAAGTTTCACATTGTCAATTCGCCCCCTTTATAATGAAAATGAAATCCTGAACAAAGTAGCTTCTGGAGATGTGCGGGCGTTTGCTTACCTTTTCGATTCCTATTACAAACATCTTGGTCAATATGTTTACCGGCTTACAGAATCTGTTGAGACTGCAGAAGAAATTGTGCAGGATGTTTTTGTTAAAATCTGGTCGAGGCGGCAGGATCTTCCGGAGGTCAGCAGTTTTACTAATTACCTTTTTGTTATAACCCGTAATCGCACTTACAGATTTTTAAAAGAGAAAGCAAGTAGCCACATCAGACAGCAGGAATGGGAAAAGCAATATCAGCAAGAGTTTTATCTGCCGGGTGATATCACCCCGGAAGACGATTTTTGTTCGATGATAGATAGACTAATTGAAAAACTACCCGCGCAGCAACGAAAGGTCTATGAGTTGAGCCGGATAGAGCATTTAAAATATGCTGAAATTGCAAATATGCTTTGCATCTCGCCAGAAACGGTAAAAAAGCACATTGTTTCGGCTAATAAATTCATAAAAAACAACATTATTGCGAATAATAATCTTCTTTTTTTCTTCTTTTTCAAAACCTGCCTTCATTTTTTTAAATAAATAATTTTTTTTTAATACGGACTACCCCTTTTTGATTTTTTTTGACTCTTTAGTGGTAAGAGAGTGAAGAAAAATGTCTGAAAGATTCCGCTATTTGTTCCGCCGGTACTTTGATAAAACTGAAACGCCAGAAGAGCGCGATGAGTTGATGCGGCTTATTAACCGGCCCGAATCGGAAGTGATGGTTCATAGTATGATGGAAGAGATGTACAACTCCCGCCATCTTGAAGATGACCCTTTCCCGGCAGGTGCCCGTGAAAAAATGTTGAAAGCTGCTTTGGAAGAGTATTCTCCAGAGCATTGGGACACTACCGTTGTTCCTGTAAGAAAATCGCTTAACTGGCTGAGATTTGCCGCAGCCGCGGTATTGATTTTAGCGCTGTCAATTGGTATATATCTATATAGGTCTGTAAACGTTAATGAAAACCTTGCTACAAACAAGGTGCGTCATGACGTGCAGCCAGGTGGTAATAAGGCAGTACTTACCCTATCGAATGGTGAAAAGATACAGCTTAATGGTGTCCGAAATGGTAAGTTGGTTCAGCAGGGCAGTACGGCGGTAGTAAAGCTTGCCAACGGAAGCCTGGCTTATGTACCAGATGCTTCTTCCAGTGGCGCACCGCTGATAAATACCATGTCAACACCGAAGGGTGGGCTATACAGGTTACAATTGCCGGACGGAACGGTTGCCATGCTTAACACAGAATCCTCCATTTCCTACCCAACGGCCTTTACCGGAGGCAATAGAAAGGTTACCATAACCGGCGAAGTTTATTTTGAGGTGGCTAAAAACAAGAAGATGCCCTTCATCGTAACTTTCGGGGATCAGAAAGTGGAAGTGCTCGGAACGCATTTCAATATCCGCGCTTATCATAATCAGCTCTATAAAACTACGCTTTTAGAGGGCTCTGTTAAAATCTCTACTGGTAACAAAAAGCAATTACTGTTGCCGGGGCAACAGGCTGTTTATAACGTCGGCGCGAAAAAGTTTAATGTCAATGTGGTTGATACTGATGATATTATGGCATGGAAAAATGGTTTGTTTCTTTTTGATAATACTGAACTTGACCAGGTTATGCTGGAATTATCGAGGTGGTATAACATTGATGTGGTCTATAGCGGAGCTAAACCCTCTTTGAATTTTACCGGGCTGATTAAAAGGGATATTACACTGTCGAGGGTATTAAAAAAACTTGAAGCTACCGGCGGTATAAAATTTACGATTATTGATAACAAAGTTATCGTTGAAAAAAATAACAATTAACCGAATATTTACTTAATCCGAAAGTATGGAAAAATAAAAACTGAACCACTTTAGCGGTTATTCAAAAAAAAAGCCCTCCCGGATTCCGGCCGGAAAGGCTATATGCCTGGATTAACCCAAATTTCAAATTCGACTCTGATTTAAACTTAACCCAAACATTCAAATGTATGAAACTACTCTTGCATTCTAAAATCCCTGTGCCGGTTCGGCGCGGAGAATGTAATTACGAACAAAGCGGCAATTATTTAAAACTGGTATTAAGAACCATGAAAATCACGGGCTTATTAATCTTTCTGCTGGCAATGCAGCTAAGCGCCCGAACCCTTGCCCAAAAAGTAAGCATTACCAAGGAAAACAGCGAGTTAAAATCCGTTTTAAAGGAGCTCCATAAACAAACCGGCTACCTCTTCATATTCAATAATGCGGTAATACGAAGGGCAAAGCCAGTAAACATTAATGTAGTGAATACGGAACTTAGCCAGGTGCTCAATGAGATATTTAAAAACCAGTCTCTGACCTACGAACTTGATGACAATACGATTATCATTAAAGAACGTGTAGCTCAAAAAACGCAGGACAAAGAGGAAGTGATGTCTGTTACACCCAAAAAGATAATCGGGAAGGTGACGGATAGTAAGGGAACCCCGATTCCAGGTGTAACTGTTCAAATCAAAGGGAGCCCGCAAGCGGTATCTACTGTTGCCGACGGTTCTTACACCATTAACGCCAATAAGGGTGATATTTTGCAGTTTCGTTTCCTGGGATTCGAAACCAAAGAAATAATTGTGGAAGATCAGACATCATTGAATGTCACTCTTATTGAATCAGCTAAAGGCTTGAACGAGGTTGTGGTGATCGGTTATGGCAGTGCAACCAGGGCAACGTTGAGCAGTGCTGTTTCTACGGTGAATAATAAAGACCTGAATAAAGGTGCCATTACAGACGTTGGTCAGTTGCTTCAGGGTAAGGTTCCCGGTTTAAACATTACGGCGAGCGGCGATCCAAACAAACCGGCAGCGGTAGTGCTGCGTGGTGCATCTACGATTAATAGTTCGCAAGGACCTTTTTATGTGGTAGATGGCGTTCCGGGTGTTGACATCGCAACTATAGCTCCTGATGATATCGCAACGATCGATGTATTAAAGGATGCGGCGGCCACTGCCATTTATGGAAACAGGGCAGCTAACGGTGTGATCATGGTCACCACAAAAAAAGGTAAAAAAGGGCAGCTTTCTATAGCATATAATGGCTACGTGGGGACCGAAAAGGTAGCCAATCAGCTTGACATGATGGATGCTACAACGTTGAGGAGTTTCCTTAAAACAAATAATCAGGCGCTTTCATCTGCCGATGATAAAGGTGCAAATACCGACTGGCAAAAAGCAATTGAACGGACCACTGCGGTGTCCCATAATCATAACCTTTCTTTTAGCGGCGGAACAGACCATAGCAGTTATTATGCCAGCGTTAACTATGTAAAAAAAGAAGGTATCATCGCAAATACAGGTCTGGAACGTGTTATCGGTCGCTTAGCATTGACACAAAGCGCGTTTGACGACAAATTGAAATTCAGTTTATCGGTAACCAATTCCAATAGCAATGCACAGGATGTTCCATACCGAAACGTGATCCTTTTGCAATCTGCACTTTTCCTGCCGGTATCCCCAGTTAAGAATGCGGATGGAAGTTATTTTGAAAATCCAACAACGCAAAACTACTATAACCCTGTTGCCATGTTGAACAACAGCGTGAGTGATACAAAATACAATAACCTGGTAGCCGGTTTTAACACACAACTAAAACTTCCTTTTGGGTTAACTTATAATCTAAATTTATCTTATTTAAATACAACTACTTTACACGGCGAATTTTATACATCATATTTTACTTCGCATTACAACAGCTTGTATGACAATCCCGAACCTGGTTTAGGATATCACACTCAGCAAACCTTTGGCGCAAACGGGCAGGCTACGAGAAGCTCCCTGCAAACAGTGAATAAGATATTAGAAACCTTTATTAACTGGGACAAAAAGATAGGAAATCATTCCATTAACGCGGTATTAGGTTATTCATGGCAAAATAATACAATAGGGGATGGCTTCCAGGTTACAACCTCCAATTTCCCTGTTGATAATGTTGGCTATAATAACCTGGCACTGAGTAATCCCTATGCGGTATCAGGTTTCCAGGTAAATTTTGGAGCAGATGGCGTATTTCAGGAAACAAGGCTGATATCAGACTTTGCCAGATTGAACTACAACTATAATGAAAAATACCTGTTGCAGGCATCTATCAGAAAAGACGGCAGCTCGGTATTTGGAAAGGATCACCAGTGGGGGTATTTCCCTTCTGTCGGTGCTGCGTGGAGGATTAGTCAGGAAGGTTTTCTGAAAGATAATAATACCATAAATGATCTGAAACTACGTGCCAGCTATGGTATAACCGGTAATTCGTCGGGCTTTAACGCTTACACTGCGCAAGCCATTTCGGGTAGTTTGGGTACTTTTTACAGTAACGGGAATTATATAGGCGCCCTGGGGCCAACTCAGGCTGCAAACGTAAACCTGCAGTGGGAAAAGACTTCGACAGCCAACCTTGGACTTGATTTTGAACTGTTTAAAGGAAAAGTGACCGGCGCCCTTGAGGTATACAACAAAAAAACAACCGGTATGATCTTTTCCTATGCGGTTGATCCGATCCTGGTGCCAACCGGTACCATCGTTGCCAACGGTGGCAGCATGACGAATAAAGGTATTGAGTTGATCATTAATACAACTCCGGTTAAAACTGCTAATTTCAGGTGGTCAACAACGTTGAACCTTGCACACAACAAAAATGTTATAAATAGTTTATCTAATCCGCTATTTTCAGGCGGCGACTCTGTATTGTATTCTTTCCCGGAAGGTGCAGGACAATCAAGCCATTCTTTGCAGATCCTTAAATCGGGTAAGCCATTAGGGCAATTCTTTTCGCTTCAATATGCTGGTAAAGATGCCAATGGCGTTTCGCAGTTCCTTGATGCCAATGGCAAACTGACCACGGCTCCGACTATAGGTACCGATTACCATTATCTTGGAGACGCCCAGCCTAAGTTGCTCGTGGGCTGGTCAAACGATTTTCATTACAAAAATTTCGACCTGAACATTTTCTTCAGGGGCGTTTTTGGCAACAAGATATTTGATGCTACCCGTGCAGATCTTTTTAGACCTAATACGGCGCAGTACACTAATATTTTGAAAGATGCGAGCGGCGAATCAGCATCGGATTATAACGCTTACCTGTATTCATCGCGGTTTGTGGAGAGCGGAAGCTATATCCGTTTAGACAATGCTACGCTGGCTTACAATTTCAAACTTAATAGCAAATACATCAAGGTTTTCAGACTTTATACTTCCGCTAATAATGTTTTCATCATTACGAAGTACAAAGGGGTAGACCCTGAAATTAATCAGGGTGGTATTTCGCCTGGGGTAGATTACAATAACTTTTACCCGAAAACCAGGACGATCTTGATAGGGGCTAATGTGACTTTTTAGGTTTAACCAGTTAAAAAAATTATCATGAACAAAATATTTAGAAGCATTAGTTTTAATGCGATTATACTCATGCTATGTTTTGCATCCTGCCAAAAAGTGTCGGTGCCGGTCAAAACAGAATTAACACCAGATGTTTTTCCTCAAAATACCGCCCAATATGCACAAGCCGCCGGGCCGGTATATGTAGCATTGCGCGGCAATATCTCAGTTGAGCATTTTTTTATGCAATCGGCCAGTACCGACGAAGTTATTTTCCCGGCTTATGGAGGCAACTGGTATAATGGTGGGGAGTTTCAGCAACTGCATTATCACACCTGGACCAAAGATCATCCCGGAGTTTCTGGAGAATGGTATTGGACATCTACAATTATTGGCCTGGCCAACCAAGCTTTGGCAACCCTGCAATCCGCAGAACCCGATGGCGCGGCAAAACAACAGGATCTGGCAGAATTAAGAATGGTTCGGGCTTTAGCTTATTTTTACCAGATGGATAGTTTCGGAAACGTGCCGATAGTTACGGTAGCCGGAGACTATTCAGCCCATCCAAACAAGGCGCGCAAGGAAGTTTTCAATTTCATCGAAACAGAAATCAAAGCAGCATTGCCTTCTTTAAGCAGTACAATCGGCCAAACCACATATGGCAGGCCAACTAAATACATGGCTTATGCTCTGCTTGCAAAAATGTATCTGAATGCCGAATATTACACAGGAACCAAGCGTTATGATGATTGTATAGCTGCCTGCGACAATGTGATCAGTTCAGGTGTTTTCCACCTTGAACCAAGAAGTACTTACTTGAAAATGTTTTATCCGGACAACGGACCGCAAACTGCCGAATTTATCTTTGCTATACCATTTGATCCGTCGGCTGCAAACTCTCTTCCTTTCAGAAGTCAGAACCTGCATCAGCGTTATGATCTGCCAAGGCGTCTTGTATCAAAATACAAGGTTAATTTTACGCCTGATGGTGCAATAAGTACCCTGCCGTCTTATTATGCAAATTTTAACGATCCGAATGATGTCCGGAATAAGCAATGGCTGACCGGCCCGCAGTATGAAAACGACGGTAAGACTCCGGCAACCTACACCACTACCAATCAAAGCTATGATCAATTCTACAAAGGCAGTAATCCTAATGGTTCTATTACCTACCAGGTTACGCTGACTCCTAATATTGTTTTGAGGCAGGACGTAAATACGTTTGATGTAGGTAATGATGAGATCGGTTGGAATATGGGTTATCATAATATAAAGTTTCACCCCGATTCTACATCATTGAACAGGAACATGAAAAATGATATACCAATCTTCAGGTATTCAGACATCCTGCTGATGAAAGCCGAAGCGATTTTAAGAGGAGGTTCAACCACCCTCGGCCAATCTGCGCTTGCTTTGGTCAATATGCTGCGTGTTGAGCGTACCTCATCAGCAGCATGGAGCACCGTTACGCTTGAAGATATTTATGCAGAACGCTGCCGGGAATTTGCATGGGAATCATGGCACCGGAATGATATGATCAGGTTTGGGAAATATGAGACTTCGTGGGGATTTAAAACCGATGCTAATCCGAATCACCGCATCTTCCCGATCCCGACAGCAGCGATGCAGTTGAACAAAGCTCTTGTCCAGAACCCTGGTTATTAATTGTTATGTTTGATTTAAAAGGCGGCGGATTTGTTCCGTCGCCTTATTTTTCGCTTCTTTAAACTCAGAGGGATGTTAAAACAATTAAAAACGAATGAATAATAAAGCAAGAGTTTTCATTTATTTACTGTTATGTGGAATGTGTGGGGGGATGGCGCGCGCGCAGGCGCAGTTGAATGTACCATCTTCTTACGCTTTAATTAAACGGGTGATACCCGGTCATGCACAAAAATTTGTTGTTCAACCGCTCCCGCAGAGCGAAGCCAAAGATGTATTTGAGGTAGAAGGTGTTAAAGGCAAAATTCTATTGAGGGGCAATAACGGTATCGCGGTAGCATCGGCATTATATTATTATTTAACCGAATATGCACATTGTCAGGTTACCTGGAATGGTACAAACCTGAACTTACCCGCAAGTTTGCCTGTGCCCGCCAAAAAAGTTCATAAAACTACACCTTATCAATACAGGTACTACCTCAATTACTGCACCTATAGCTACAGCATGAGCTGGTGGGACTGGAAACGATGGGAAAAAGAAATCGACTGGATGGCCCTCCACGGGATCAATATGCCGTTGGCTATAACCGGGCAGGAGTACGTATGGGATAGGGTTTATAAAAGCATGGGTTTTAGTGACAGGGATATGCAGGACTTTTTTACCGGACCTGCATATTTTGGCTGGTTTTATATGGGGAATATTGATAAATGGGATGGACCGCTATCAGCAAGCTGGATAACAGGTCATCGCGATCTTCAGCTTAAAATACTGAAAAGAGAACGTGAACTGGGTATAAAACCAGTGCTTCCGGCGTTTACAGGTCATGTACCGGCATCATTTAAAACGCGTTTCCCCAATGCAAAACTCAAACAAACCAACTGGAACAACGGCTTTGCAGATACATATATTCTTGATTCACAGGATCCCTTATTTGCCGAAATCGGCAAAAAGTTTATACAGGAACAAACCAAAGTTTATGGTACTGATCATTTGTACTCTGCTGATACCTTTAATGAGAATGAGCCCCCGTCAAACGATCCTGAATTCCTTGCAGGACTAAGCGCGAGGGTTTATGACGGTATGAAACGTGCCGATCCGAAAGCTGTTTGGGTAATGCAGGGCTGGTTATTTTTCAGCGACCGTAAGTTCTGGCAAAACGAACAGATCAAAGCATTACTAAACGCGGTACCTGATGATCACATGATCGTGCTTGACCTCAATACCGACTATGAACCCATATGGAAGCGAACTGAGGCATTTTACGGCAAACCGTGGATCTGGAACATGTTGCATAACTATGGCGGTAACAATAGTTTGTTTGGCAGGATAGAGGCTGTAGCAACACAACCGGCACAGGCGCTCGGCCACGCAAAGTCGGGGCGCATGGTGGGCATTGGCCTAACCATGGAAGCCATTGAACAAACCCCGGTGCTTTATGAGTTAATGACACAAAATGTCTGGCAAAACAAACCAATTGATCTTGATCAGTGGCTCCCTGCGTACATATTTAACCGTTATGGGGTAAAAAGTAAGGAGGCGCTGGATGCCTGGCAAACGCTCAGGACTACCGTTTTTAATGGCAAGGATATCCGGGATGGGGCCGAATCGATCATCACGGGCAGGCCAACCCTTGATTCGGCTGCTATATGGACACGTACTCATTTAAACTATAACCGTAAAGACCTGCTGCCCGCCTGGGATAAAATGATAGCCGCTATACCAGCCTGCAAACAGAGCAGTGGGTTTAATTATGACCTGGTTGATATAACGCGGCAGGTACTGGCTAACTATGGCAGGCCACTCCAGCTAAAGTGGATCAAAGCATATCATAACAAAGACGATAGGGCTTTTGACAAGTGTACTGCCGAATACCTTAACCTGATAACCGATATGGATAGGTTGCTGGCTACCCGCAAAGATTTTATGCTGGGCCCCTGGATAGCCGATGCCCGCAGCTGGGGTACAAATGCCGATGAAAAGGCACTTTACGAAAAAAATGCCCGCAACCTCATAACACTTTGGGGAGGTGCCGATAGTCCGCTGCATGAATACTCCTGCAGGCAATGGAGCGGTTTGCTCAATGACTTTTATAAGGTGCGCTGGCAAAAGTTTTTTGAACTACTGAAGGGATCGCTTGAAACAGGCAAAGAGCCGGATTTTAAACTATTTGACAAATCAATAAGCAACTGGGAATGGCAATGGGTTAATTCGTCCAAAACCTATCCTGTTGCTCCCACCGGCAGCAGTACAGTTGTTGCGCAACAATTATATAATAAATACAGAACAATGATGGGGAACGATCTTAAATAATGAAAATGAATAGTATTCATACACCCGTAGCTAAATCCGCAACTATGGTTGCAAAGCCGGCAAGGTTATTATCGTTAGATGCGCTTCGCGGTTTTGATATGTTTTGGATCATGAGTGGGGAAGGGGTGGTGCATGCCCTGGCTAAAGCCACCGGCTGGCCGCTCCTGCTATGGATGTCGGGACAGCTGCATCATACGGAGTGGAACGGCATCACATTTTATGATATGATCTTTCCCTTGTTTTTGTTTATTGCAGGTGTTTCTATGCCTTATTCTATAGGTGGCAAAGCCAGTAAGCATGGGGTAGCTCACCCATATCTGTTACCGTCTGCCTCCAGGGGCGAAATTTATCGTTCTATGATCAGGCGTACCATTATCCTGCTTTTTTTAGGAGTGGTTGTTAACGGCTTATTTAAGTTCAACGGGTTGGAGAATACACGGTTTGCAAGTGTATTGGGCCGTATTGGCCTTGCCTGGTTCTTTGCCGGTGTTATTTATTTGAACTTTAGCACACGTGGACAAGTTTTATGGTTTGGCATTTTGTTGCTGGGTTATTGGGCGGCAATGGAATTGATCCCGGTGCCTGGTTATGGGGCGGGTGTTTTAACTATGAACGGCAGTCTGGAATCATATATTGACCGTTTGCTGCTCCCCGGCCGCCTGCATGACAAAGTGCATGACCCGGAAGGCATATTATCAACCATACCGGCTATTGGTACTGCTATGCTGGGGATTTTTACGGGCCAGTTTTTGAAATTTGAATCGATAAAATGGCCGATGTGGAAAAAAGGCGCCTGTTTATTAGCCGCAGGCATATTACTTATCGGGTTAGGGATGTTGTGGAATATTGCTTTCCCCATTAATAAGCGCTTATGGACAAGCTCTTTTGTTTTATTTGTTGGTGGGTGGAGCCTGGTATTCCTTTCGGTATTTTACCTGGTAATAGATGTTGCTGGGTACCGGAAATGGGCTTTCCCGTTTATGCTTATCGGGGTAAACTCTATACTGATCTACCTCGCAGCTGAAGGGATGGTCGATTTTCAGCATACAGCGAATTTTTTCTTCGGAGGGATCATTAGTCATCTCGCCCAAAACTGGCAACCGGTATGGGCGGCTATATCCGTTGTAATTGTACAACTGGCCTTATTATACTTTTTATATCGAAATAAGATCTTTCTGAAAATATAATATCTGGAATATGAATCGTTAGTTCAATAAACTACAGGCTGACAGACACAGCCTCCGTCCAACCCATCAACCAAGTGTCAGGATTTCGCGAATGGGATCATACGTCTAAATAGGATGCTTACATTTGGATGTTAACTTATTAAGCTATTTTATGAAGAAAATAGGTTTTTTATCATTTGGGCATTGGTCTGATCATCCCGCCTATAAAACCCGTACGGCAGGCGACACTCTGCTTCAATCTATTGATCTGGCTGTGGCTGCGGAGGAACTGGGTTTGGATGGCGCCTATTTCCGGGTGCATCATTTTGCCCGCCAGTTGGGGTCGCCGTTTCCCTTGTTATCCGCGATCGGTGCGAAGACAAGCAAAATAGAGATCGGGACGGGGGTGATCGATATGCGCTATGAGAATCCCCTATATATGGTGGAAGATGCGGGGGCTGCTGATCTGATCTCCGGGGGCCGTTTACAATTGGGCATCAGCCGGGGTTCGCCGGAGCAGGTGATCGACGGCTGGCGGTATTTTGGTTATGAACCTGCTGAGGGAGAAACCGACGCAGAAATGGGACGCCGTAAAGCTTTGGAATTTCTGGATAAACTGAAAGGTGCCGGGTTTGCACAGCCAAACCCTTATCCGATGTTTCCGAACCCGCCGGGCTTATTACGTCTGGAACCGCACTCGGAAGGGCTGCGTGAGAGGATCTGGTGGGGAGCGGGTTCTAATGCAACGGCAGTATGGGCGGCTGAAAATGGCATGTACTTACAAAGTTCTACGCTGAAGTTTGACGAAAGTGGAGAGCCATTTCATATCCAGCAGGCTAAGCAAATCAGGCTCTATAAAGAGGCCTGGAAAAAAGCGGGGCATAAAAAGGAGCCGAGGGTTTCCGTGAGCCGTTCTATTTTCGCGCTGGTAACGGAGGAGGACCGGTATTACTTCGGGCAACAGGCCAAAGGGGCTGATAGTTTCGGTTATATTGAAGCGGATAAACGGGCGGTCTTCGGCAAAAGTTATGCCGCGGAGCCGGATCAGCTGATCAGCGAACTGGCCCGGGATGAGGCCATTCAGGAAGCGGATACTTTATTATTGACCATCCCCAATACTTTGGGCGTTGATTACAATGTCCATGTGCTGTCTGCTATATTGGAACATGTTGCTCCCGCGCTGGGTTGGCGATAGCCAGGATTAACCTGGATTGGGCTAGCGTAAGTGAATTGATACTGGTTAGTTGTCCGTGCCACTAACTTTATTTGCAGGCAGTGGTATCGGACACGAAACCACTGCCTGCATCGATCATCATATTTTTTATGATACGGTTTCGTTTGATGTGTTACTTATCCAGCGGCAGTAAAAAGCGCAGCGGTGTGATCGGCCCCAGCTCGATAAAGTCGAAGGCCATCATGCCGGCTATGCCCAGGGGTAGTTTTTCGAGCAGTTGATGCGCCGCATCTGCGCTGGTTACGTTCATGATGAAGACTACACCGCTGATATCCGGCTTCACATACCATTGCTCAATGGCGCCGGTCAGGTAGAGTTTAACGGTAGCGGGCACTTCTTCCACCATCAAGGGGAAGCGGGCGGCTTTATCCCGGCCTTTTTCAGTCCAGCTGCCGATGGCCAGCATTTTGGTTACGGGTGCGGTCAGGTCGAACGGACCTGCCATGTGTTGATTGGTTTCCATGATATTTATTTGTTTAAAATGAGTTTACGAAGGGTAATCAAGTGAGCCAGCAGTACCGCAGGCACAATAAAGCCCGGCAGCCAGCTATAAGGGAAGTAGAGCAGCGCGATGTTCGGCTGTTCAAAGCCAAAGCGCTGAAAGGCAAAAGGCGCTGACAAGATAGCCCTGCCGACGATATTGAAAAGCAGCAGTAAGCAGAGGATATTCCAGGCGATCAGACCGGTACGGCCGATTGCTTTACGTTTGAAGCCAAAATACCAGATTAGTGGTGCGCTTAAGCCGGAAAATATATCGAGGTTGCCACCCTCAAAGGTCATCAGGCGGGGGACTGCATGGTACAGGTACAAACCAAATAACAGCAGTTCAACCGGTATCCGAACGCTATGGATCAGCGTCAGCCGGCTGGTGTCGAATGTATCCACAAACCGCTGTCCGGGTTTGGAGAACAGCAACACCAAAATCATTGCAACCGGCGGCAAAAGCAGCAAAGTGAAGTGCGGCGGCGTGTCGGTAGTTTGCAAATAAAACCCAGCGATGGTGAGCGCGGCTTGTAAAATCAGCCAGCCTGTAATGACCAGTAAGAGCCGGCGGTTAAAGCGGGCGGCCCGGTAAAGCAGCAGCAGGGTTAGCAGGGTCGTCAGGATAAATGCAGCGGGGATCATAAGCGGTAAATATTCCATGTCTTTGTGTTTTGATGAAACAAAGTACCGGAAAGAAAACCAGCCAAAACTTGTCAAATGACAAGAAGATACCGATCGGTCTATTTTTTATAAAGACTGGCGCGGATGCGGCTGAGCGAGGTATCAGTAACGCCGAGATAGGAGGCGATGTGCTTGAGTGAAGCCTGCTGGAACAATTCGGGATGCGCGGCCAGCAGAGCACGATAACGTTCTTCAGTTGTCTCGGTGATGGTGGACAGCATACGAACTTTGAGCTCAGAGAATCCCCTGGCCAGCATGGACCGGCCAAATTCCCGGAACTCCGGCAGGGCATGGAACAACTCATTGAGCTGTGCATAGGAAATATACCAACCGCTGATCAGCGCCTGGACGTTTTCGCGGGAGCGCGAGCGGCCGAAGAAAGAGGCTACTTCGAAGACCATTTGTCCCGGACCGTAAAATGCTGTGGTCACGTCGTTGCCGGATACGTCCTCGGCGAAGGCGCGCAAATAACCGGTTTCCAAAAACAAATAAGTATCTGCGATCTGCCCGGCTTTCAACAAGTATTCGTTTTTGGTTAGGCTTTTTTCCGCAAAACGCTGCGCGATCAGTTCCGCTGTCGTCCTGGACACCAGGTTGGTGCTGTAAATGAATTGAATAAGTGACGTTGGAACCATACGCTAAAATACATCAAAACGTTGGAACGGGGTCTGTGTATTATTTGTTTACAGGAAATAGTCATGTCTTTAAGGTTTGTGTTTGTTGCGAAATTCGATCATTGCTTTATCTGCTCTGACCCTACGAGTATCTTCCTTAGTCACTTCTTTAGTGCCAAGGGCATGGGCATCTCCACGGCGCGGTTTACATTCGAGGCCTGTTCAGTTTTCGGATCGTTTTCCATTAACTGTAATCTGCATATATATTTCCTTTTCCTCATTCGTCTGGCCGTTCGTACAAGGGCAGAGAGAAGTAAAACGTAGATCCTTCGCTTTCCGCTGAGGTAAATCCGATCTCGCCACCCTGGAGTTTGACGATTTCTGCTGCCAAGTGCAGCCCCAGTCCGGTTCCCGGAATCCTTTTTTGTTTGACCAAATCGGTACGACCAAAGCGCTGAAAGAGCTTGGCCTGTTCGTGCACGGGAATACCGATCCCAAAATCCTGCACGCTTACTTTTGCGCGGTGATCGGCGGTTGCTTCAATGTTGATGTTTACATCGTGGCTATTGGGCGAATATTTAACCGCGTTGGATAGGAGGTTAGTGATCACCGAACCGGTGCGTACCTTATCCGCATAAACCATCAGGTCGGCTTCCTTTGGCAGATGTACCTGATGCGAGGTTTGGGTAAGGTTAAAACTCTCCACCTGTTCTGCAATTAAACTGCATAAGTTAAATACTTCCGGTTCCAATATGAGCTTACCGGTAGTGATCTTTGACGTATCTAATAAAGCAGTGATCAGCGAACTCATAAAATTGATCTGTTCGTTAATTTTCAGCACTGCCCGTTTAACAATAGGCTTGGCGTTATTCAGTTCCCTTTCCAATATCTGCCCATAAGCTTTAATTACAGAAAGCGGTGTACGAATCTCATGGCTGGCTATAGATATAAAAATATCCTTTTCCTCCATCACAGCCTTGTTATCCGTCAAGTCTTCAAACTCCAGGCTAAACAATAAGTTAGGTGGCTGGTAAATACGGCGCGGTTTAACCAATACACTACGGGTGCCTCTTTGTGGATGTTCATAATCAACTTCAAAGCTGGTATAGTAATTATTGGTTTTTAGTACCGGCTCGAGCCTGGTCCGGAGTTGGGGCATATTAATGCTTCCATTTGTAATTTGGTAAAAGTTTTTACCGATGAAGGTTTGTTTGTTCAAACTGAAAAGTTGAGCGAAGGATGGAGTAGCATTCATCACGGTCAATTTCGAGTTCAAGATAACTATCGGTTCAGAATAAGTGGAAATCAACAGCTCCGCCAGCGCTTTTTCCTCGCGTAAATTGGTTTCGGCCTGCTCTGCATCAGATGTGTTTCTCATGATTTTGGTGAAGCCGATGTGCTGCCCCTGCTTATCATACAATGGGAAGACTATCCCGCTGCCCCAAAAACGGCTCCGGTCTTTTTTTACATGAAATCGCTCGTTAATCGCTTTTCCGTCGGCAAGCGAATCCTTCATTTCGCGGGAAGGCACCATTGCTGCAATATCTTCAGGTGTGTACAAGATATCGCCGTTTCTGCCAACGATCTCATCAGACTTGTACAAGAATATTCCTTCGGCACCTGAGTTCCAGGTAGTCACCAGGCTGTCTTTATCAATCGTGAAAACTGCATACTCTTTTAAGCTTTCAACAATTAATTGATAGCGTTCAGTTTGATCAGTTCCGCTTGCTCGTTTTTGATCCATTAATAATAACTAATTACAACTACAACAAGTGTATTTTGTTATTGTTGTAGTTAAATTATTTTCTTTAAAATCATTATGCAACTGGTTTGTTTTATAATTAACAGCATTGTACCCGGTCATGGTTATTCGAAATGCCCTTCACCAGAAAAATTCACTGGCCTTTTCCTTTTATATTTTCTTTCAATTTCTATAATAAATCCAAATTGCAAAAATATTGTTACAAAATTAAAGTTAGCGCATTATTTGTATTGGAACGTGTGGTATAACTGGTAAGTTAATAAAGAAAATGGTTTTTGATTACTATATTTGCAACGGAAGATGTTGAAAAAATATTTAAATATTCTCCTCTCTGTATGGCTAATCAATGCCATCGTTTGTTTCCACGCAACAAGTCCCGTGGAAAATATTTGCGATCAGTTTCAATTATCAAATGAATATTGTTACTCTGGAAATACCGTATTTGATCTGGTATATCTGGGCTTAAACAACGCTTCTTCACATCAGGATTCAAAACATCATCACCATATAAAGGATCAGAAAAGGTTCTTAACAAGCCGGGTAGTTGATTTTACTATTCAGGTGCCTGCCAAACAGGAATTTATTTCAAATGATCTTCCCCGTCATTTGTTTTCTTTTCCAGGAAAACAATGGCTAAGCAAAGTGTTTTTACCTGTTCACCATCATTTCCTCTTTCGGCTTACGCCATTCTGATCCGGTTTCCTTACCCCATAGCGGCAGTTATGCTGCCTTACTGAATTTATGGATTTATGCATCATATCTCCCGGTGTGATGTAACATTAACTAAAGGAAACAATATCATGTTAAAACATAAAATTTCTTTTTATGCTTTGGTGGTTGCGGCAGGTCTGTCTGTGTCTGGCTGCGTCTCCAAAGCCCGGAATAACAGTGCTCAGGAAGAACCTTTGCAATTACCAGTGGTAACACTTAATACCCGTGATACCGTTGTAAGCACGGCATATGTGGCTGACATACAAGCAATAAAGAATATAGAAATAAGAACCCGTGTAAGGGGATTCCTGGAAAAAATATATGTAGATGAAGGCCAGCCGGTTAAAAAAGGACAGCTCCTTTTTAAACTGAATGACGAGGAATTTAAGATCATGCTTTCAAAAGCCCGGGCTGCATTAAGCAATGCCATGGCCGATACTAAAGCTACTGCGTTGGAGGTAGATCGTGTAAAGTTATTGGTTAATAAAAATGTAATATCTTCATCAGAATTGGAGGTAGCCCAGGCCAAGTTACATGCAGATAAGGCCACCATTGAGGAGGCAAGATCGGCTGTAGAAAGTGCACAAACACATATAGCTTATACCTCTATCCGTGCTCCTTTTGATGGAATTATAAACCGCATTCCGCTTAAGGCAGGCAGTTTAATTGACGAGGGCATGCTGCTAACACAATTATCAGATATCAGTTCTATGTATGCTTATTTCAGTTTTCCGGAAAATGAATATCTGAAATATGAGCGCACAAAAAATGCAGT
This sequence comes from Mucilaginibacter pocheonensis, assembly GCF_031456535.1. Classification (NCBI taxonomy): domain Bacteria; kingdom Pseudomonadati; phylum Bacteroidota; class Sphingobacteriia; order Sphingobacteriales; family Sphingobacteriaceae; genus Mucilaginibacter; species Mucilaginibacter pocheonensis. The sequence goes on along the minus strand of NZ_JAVDUU010000004.1, from coordinate 264,266 downwards.
AGCTGATAAAGACAGCGATAAAGTAAAACTTGTACTTGCTGATGGAAGTAATTACCCTTATGCCGGTAACATTGAAACGGTAGAAGGCCAAATTGAACAAAGCACAGGTTCAATAGATTTCAGGGCGCGTTTTCCTAACCCCAAAAAACTGTTAAGACATGGTGCTACCGGTAAAATATTCCTTGCAAACCGGGCTGATGATGTAGTGCTTGTACCGCAGCAAGCTGTTTTTGACATTCAGGATAAAAGTTATGTGTACGTGGTTGATAGTCAAAACAAACTCCACATGAAAGCTTTTACACCGCTTTTAAGACTTTCACATAGCTATATCGTGAAGGAAGGCTTGAAATCGGGCGACGAGATCCTGTATGAGGGTATTCAAAACGTTCACGACGGCATGGTTATCAAGCCCAAACATATAGCAGAGAAGCCTTTGTTTGCCATGAAAAAATAAGTTTTAGCGGTACAAGGCACGCCATAAAAGGTTGTGCGTTGCTATTATCCATCTTTCAAATTCGTATTTTATGTTTAACCTGTTTATAAAGCGGCCGGTATTGTCGCTGGTTATTTCTTTGATTATAACCCTGCTTGGCGTATTGGCTTTAATTACTTTACCAATTACCCAGTTCCCTGATATTGTTCCGCCTTCTGTAACTGTTACTGCAACCTACACCGGTGCCAATGCCGAAGTTTGTGCAAAAGCAGTTGCTACCCCCCTGGAGCGCGCTATTAATGGTGTGCCGGGTATGACCTATATGTCTACCGTATGTACCAATGATGGCATTACCGTTATTTCCATCAATTTTAAAGTAGGTGTTGATCCCGATCAGGCCGCGGTAAGCGTACAAAACCGTGTTTCTACCATAATTGATGAGCTCCCTGAAGAAGTAATTAAGGCTGGCGTAACTACCGAAAAGGAAGTTAACAGTATGCTCATGTACCTGAACATCATGAGCCGGGACAGTACACTTGACGAAAAATTCATTTACAACTTTACCGATATTAATGTATTGCAGGAGCTTAAACGAATAGAGGGTGTTGGCCGGGCCGAGATTATGGGTGCCAAAGAATATTCTATGCGTGTTTGGCTTAAACCCGACAGGATGATGGCCTATCATGTCTCTACAGATGAAGTAATCCAGGCCATACGAAACCAGAACGTAGAGGCGGCCCCGGGCAAAACCGGGCAGAGTTCTGATAAGTCTCCGCAGCTGCTGCAGTATGTTTTACGGTATCCCGGCAAGTTCTTTGAACCCGAACAGTATAAGAACCTGGTGATACGGGCAGATGATGACGGCTCTGTTTTAAAGCTTAAGGAGGTCGCGGACATTGAATTTGGCTCTTTAACCTACAGTATGGTATCTAAAACCGATGGCCGGCCTTCGGCATCAATACTTATTAAACAAAGGCCGGGTTCAAATGCGAGAGAAGTAATTACCAATATTAAAGAGCGCATGGCCGAGTTGCAAAAAAACTCGTTCCCGGCGGGCATGAGCTACAATGTAAATTATGATGTTTCGCGTTTCCTGGATGCATCGGTACATGAGGTAATGCGTACATTGTTAGAAGCCTTTATCCTGGTTTTTATAGTAGTTTACCTGTTCCTTCAGGATTTCCGGTCGACACTGATACCTGCGCTGGCTGTTCCGGTGGCATTGATCGGTACATTGTTCTTTATGCAGCTGCTTGGTTTTTCTATTAACCTGCTTACGCTTTTTGCGCTGGTATTGGCTATTGGCATTGTGGTGGATAATGCTATTGTAGTTGTGGAGGCTGTCCACGTAAAAATGAACGAAGAACACTTGCCCCCAATGGAGGCTACTATGAGTGCTATGAAAGATATAAGCGGTGCCATTGTAGCCATTACCCTGGTGATGTCGGCAGTGTTTGTACCGGTGGCTTTTATGTCGGGGCCGGTAGGTGTGTTTTACCGGCAATTCTCTTTAACCCTGGCTTTCTCTATCGTAATTTCAGGTATTAACGCGTTAACACTTACACCTGCACTATGTGCTATCATGCTGAAGCATGAACAGGCAGCCATTGGCAGGCAGGGATTTGTAAAACGGTTTTTTAACGGTTTTAACAATCAGTACAACGGTCTGTCTAACCGATATTCTTCACTTGTGGGTCGTATTGCTGGTCGCAGGGTGGTCACCGTTGTTTTGCTCGTGTTTTTCTTTGCGGCCACCTGGGGACTGAGCTTTATCCTTCCCTCGGGATTTATACCTACCGAAGATCAGGGTATGATCTACGCAAGTGTTACTACTCCACCTGGTGCCACTGTGGAGCGTACAGAACAGGTGATCCATGGTATACAGGAGGAGAGCAAAAGTATAGGCGCCATTGAATCTGTGTCCACACTTTCCGGTTACAGCCTTATTAACGAAATAGCCGGCGCATCCTACGGTATGGTCATGATCAATCTGAAACCCTGGGATGAAAGAAAGGAATCAATTTATGAAATTATTCATTTGCTCGAGCAAAAAACAAGAACCATAGCTGATGCTTCTATTCAGTACTTTCCGCCGCCCACGGTTCCGGGTTTTGGTAATTCAAGTGGTTTCGAGATCAGGGTGCTTGACCATAGTGGTACAGGCGATTTACAAAAAACGGCATCCGTTACTAACGAGTTTATCCGCGCATTAAATGAATCTCCCGAAATTTCAGGCGCGTTTAGCAGTTTCGATCCTAATTTCCCGCAATACATGATCTCTGTTGACCAGCCGGTAGCAGCGCAAAAGGGTATCACTATTGATAAGGCGATGTCGACCCTGCAAACCTTAATGGGAAGTTACTACGCATCAAATTTTATCCGTTTCGGGCAAATGTATAAAGTAATGGTCCAGGCTTCGCCTGAATTCAGGTCAAAGCCGGAGGATGTGCTGAAACTGCAGGTAAAAAACGAGAAAGGCGAAATGGTTCCTTTTTCAACATTTATAAAAATGGACCGGGTGTACGGGCCAGAGCAAATTACCCGGTACAATATGTACACTTCTGCCATGATAACGGGCGACGCTGAACCAGGCTTTAGCAGTGGCGACGCTATTAAGGCTATTGAACGTATAGCGAAAGAGAAATTACCCAAAGGCTTTACTTTCGCGTGGTCTGGCATGACCAGGGAAGAAATAGAATCCGGCAACCAGGCCATTTATATATTTATTATCTGCTTAATATTTGTTTACCTGCTGCTTGCCGCCCAATATGAGAGCCTTTTGCTGCCGCTTCCTGTAATACTCTCATTACCGACAGGTATTTTCGGGGCATTTTTCTTTTTAAAACTGCTGGGACTTGAAAATAATATTTATGCGCAGGTCGCCCTCGTGATGCTAATTGGATTGCTTGGTAAAAATGCCATTCTGATTATTGAGTTTGCCATACAGCGCCAAAAAGCTGGAGCTACGGTGATTAATGCAGCTATTGAAGGGGCGGTGTCAAGGCTTCGTCCAATATTAATGACCTCTTTGGCTTTTATAGCCGGGCTTATCCCTTTGTGCGTAGCCAATGGTGCAGGAGCCATGGGTAACCGGTCTATAGGTACCGCCGCCGCCGGGGGGATGCTCTTTGGCACCGTGTTCGGCCTCATTCTCATACCCGGACTTTATGTGCTTTTTGCCAAAATATCCACTAAAGACAAAAAAAAGCCAAAGATAGCGGTTGAAGTTGACCTAATAGATAATTATCAATAAAGAAAAGTGACCATGCGAACGAATAAATCTATTCATTACTATATATTAATAACCGGTATACTGCTTGGTATTACAACCGGATGTAAAAATTATAAAGCTACTGTATTACAAGCTAATACTAATGTACCTGAGACATTTACGGGTGATGCTGATACAGTCACCATTGCCAATTTGCAGCTCAAACAATTTTTCAATGATAGTTGTCTGTTGCAGTTAATAGATACCGCTGTGACGGCTAATTTCGATATTCAATCGGCCCTGCAGAGAGTAGAGATAGCAGGTACCGATCTGCGATACAGCCGGTCATGGCTTATGCCCTCTGTTGAATTTAACGCAACCGCCGGGCTGGAAAAATATGGTGATTATACGATGAATGGCGTAGGGAATTATGATACCAATTTATCGCCTAATATTAACGGAAAACAACACATCCCCAATCCAACACCCGATTATTTTGTAGGGTTCCGGAGCTCATGGGAGATTGATCTTTGGGGGAAACTACGTAATCACAAAAAAGCAGCCTTCAGCCGTTTCCTGGCCAGCAGAAGTGCCTATAAACTGGCGGTTACCTCGCTTACTGCTCAAATAGCAACCCTTTACTATCAGTTGCTGGCTCTGGATAATGAACAGCAGGTCATTGAAAAGAATATCACTTTGCAGAATAACGCGCTCGAGATCATTAAGATCCAGAAACTCGGCGGTCGTGCAACTGAGCTGGCAGTGCAACAATTTCAAGCACAACTGGCCCGCACCCAAAGTTTGCGTTATAGCACCGCCCAGCAAATTACTGAAACCGAAAACCAGCTCAAATTTTTAACCGGTAAATTTACAGGTACGGTAAAGCGGGACAGTTCTATATCTGCGCTTAAGGTTCCGGGGTTACTCAATGCGGGTATTCCGGCCCAGCTATTGCTTAACCGGCCCGATATTAGACAGGCCGAACTTGAATTGACTGCAATGAACGCAGATATTAATGCGGCGCGCAAGGCTTTTTTACCGTCTCTTACCGTATCTCCCTATGTGGGTTATAATGCATTTAAAAGTGCGTTGTTATTTAATCAGGGCTCTTTGGGTTATGGATTACTGGGCGGGATAACCGCGCCGATATTTAACCGCAAGAGGATTAAAGCCGACTATGCAAGAACCATAGCAGAAGGAAAGCAGGCGCTTTACAATTATCAAAAAGTTATTCTTAACGGTTTCATGGAGGTGTCAAACAGTCTGAAAGGGATTGAAAACTATAATAACTACTATCAGCTAAAAAAAGAAGAAGTAAAATCTCTTAAAAACGCGGTAGATGTAGCTAATGATCTTTTTTTGGTTGGTAGAGCTAATTACCTGGAAATTATAACCGCTCAGAGAAATGTACTCGATGCGGAATTAGAACTGGCTAATACCAAGAAAAATATATTCCTGAATGCCATAAACCTATATCGCGCCACCGGTGGTGGCTGGAAGTAATCACCTGCTTTCAGCTTGTAATGGCGGCGAGCAGGAATTAAAACAATAGCTGATGTTAGAAAACTGAAACGTTCGCAAGTGTTTATTGCGAACGTTTTTGATTTCCCCTGCCATTAAGATTGATGCCATTTGCACAAAAAAAGATGTGCATGAGTTTGGGTGGTTTAAAACGCTGAATGATCAGTTTGGTAGTTAGGAACGTAATGATAAAGCCTGCCAAATATTGAGTATATAGCAAAATGCAGCACCGGGATGCTGCATTTTACTATATTAAGTCTATTTACTTCTTTTAAATTGTTCCACCTCGGCTTTAAGGTTCTCAATTTGTACTTGTTGCTGCTGAATGGCACCAACCAGCAGTGGTACCAGTTTTTCCATGTCGACCTCAGGTATAGTTATCGCGCGCTGATTGCCTTTGCCTGTTGCGTACCAATAATGACGATTACTGACAGCCGAAGGAACTGAAAGCCTTACATCATTACCAATGAAACCAAAATGTTTACCTGCGGGCAGGTTTAGCTGCTTGTATTCACCAAGGTTATACTCGTAACTAATAGGTTGTAGTTTGGTAATGTAATCTAGAGAATTAAGGAGGGGCGCGGTGTTTTTTTTAATACCGCTAACATTTATTTCCTGTGCAAAAGAAATAGTGCCAAATACCATAAATAGCAGCACAGTGGATATGAATTGAATTGAAAATTTCATAGTTTATTGATTTAATTTAATAATACGAGCCTCCCTACTTAGGTAAGGCGTTCAACAATAAATTAAACCGTATAATTTGGCGGGGGAGTAGGAACAGGCGAAATCCAGGCTAAGTGGTTACCGCTTTTTTCATTTGCATAATGAATCACCGTGCCGGATAGGTACAGCTGCGGAAGCAGATGCTCCTGTTGAACTGCGTAAAACTCCTTTAGTTTAGTTTCTTTGTTTTCATTCCGTTCAGGAGCGCTTTCATCATCGTTAACTACAGAACAATCGTTTTGGCAAATGTTTGTTTTCTTTAAGAGCGAAATAACGGACACTCCGGTATTTTCCAGTATAGAAAATATACATACAAAAACGAGCAAATATCTTAGCCAAAAGATTTTCATACTTAATATTACTATGCAAACATAGTAAATTTTAAGTTTAGAAAGTGTAGTTGTAACTGGAGTATTGATGTGCTTATCTATAGCATGTTTCAAAACTTAGCTTTCATATTTATATCTGTTTTTAATGTTATGATAAATCTATGTAAAACATTAAAAGACAATAACCAGAGCAGTCATAGTCGGCGACGCCGTGGGCAAAAAATTTGGCATTTTTATTATCTTAAGCCCATGAAACTTTTGCTCACCTCCAGCGGCATATCCAATCCAAGCATTCAAAACGCGCTTATAAGTCTTTTAGGTAAACCCATCGAAGAAAGCAATGCCCTTTTCGTTCCTACCGGTATGTATCCGTTTCCCGGCGGCTCGCAATTCGTATGGAAAGCTATGAACGGTGAACTTGGTTCGGCCATGTGCAAGTTAGGGTGGAAATCATTAGGCTTGCTGGAGTTGACTACGTTACCAGCCATACAAAAAGAGGTTTGGATAAAAGCGATAACGGAGACGGATGCGCTTTTAGTTTGGGGTGGTGACCCGCTATTCCTGAGCTACTGGCTGAAAGAATCTGGCCTGGCCGAAGTTATTAGTTCGCTGGAAAATTTGGTTTATGTTGGAGTTAGTGCCGGTAGTATAGCTACCAGCAAACTGTTTGGCGAATCTTATAGCAACCTGCCAAATACCATCGCCCGTCCGAAGACTTTACAAACCCTGCAATTCGACACATTTGAAAACACCTTCGTTACCGCCGAAGGTGCCGGTTTTGTAGACTTCGCGATCATCCCGCACTACAACAATCAAAACCATCGTGATGCGTGCAATGGCAATGCCGCCACCTGGGCATCTATGCTGCCCGGTATGGTTTACGCGATAGACGAACATACCGCTATCAAGGTAGCAGATCAAAAGATCGAAGTAATTTCAGAGGGTAAGTGGGAGGTTTTCGATCAAACCCTATAGTGTTTACAGGCCCTATGCCAAAAACAATAGTCGCGGTTACCGGTGGAATAAACTTTAGGTATATCAGGCTCAGTTTTTGTTTAATGGGGTAGGCTTTATACGTCGATTTTATTTTATTCCCTTTTCCAGTTTAGCATTTTGACCTGCAAGTATCTTCCAGGTGTCGCCACGCTTTACCAGTACAATCATCCTGCGAAACTCAAACGTTTGACCCGGATAACGCTCATCGCCGTCTAATCCTGTACGTACGTGTGATATAGCAAGGTTAGGATGCGGGTAGGTAATATCTTCTACTGCACGGGTGTAATAATGAGTGGCTTTGAAATAGGTAGTATGCACCTGTTGATAATGAAATTGAATATCGTCGCGCCCTTTATAGTACGCGCCAAACCAATTTACCCAGGTGGCATCAATGGTGTAATTATCGGCCAGGCCTTTAGGGTCGTGCCGGTTCCAGGCGTCTTCATAATTTTTAATGAGTTGCCGTATCGCCGGGTTTTCTTTGGCGGTGTCTGTTTGCTGGCTGTAGGCTTTAAAGCCATACAACCCGCACAGACTAACTACTACTATTAACTTAAAACTATATATTTTCATGACCGGTTAATTAATTGGGGAGGGGATTTTGGGCTTAAAATGCTTTTAGTATATCAATTGGCGGCCCAACCCGTTCAAAGCCATGTTGTTTCCTGAACTCGTCCTGCTCAACCTCAGGTTTGCCTTTCATTTGCCCTTCGCTTATCGCTATAAAACATTCTTCCATCTTGCCGGCCGGTTGAAACGTGGTCAGCATCCGGCCAACACCTTCTCCTACCTTTGAAAATGCATGCGGTATGCCCCGCGGACCAAACACACTATCGCCGGGCTTAACGTGATGCATTTTATCGCCCACTTTAATCAAAAACTCCCCCTCTAAAATATACCACCACTCGTCCTGATTAGGATGGACGTGCAAATTTGGTCCGCCTTTTTTTATGCGCGACGATTCATACACGTACAGATCGCCGTCGGTATCTTTGCTGGATACTTTGGTATAAAAAGTATCGCCGTCAAACAGGTTGATAGGTTTTTGAAAGCGATCTGCCCCCGCATCGGTTTTATAACCGGTTTTTTCCCGGAGCAATTTATAACTCTTCGCAATTACACTGATCGGACTTACTAAGACGGCTCCGCTTACGGATAAGATCCGGAGGAAGGTATCACGTTTCATGATGATCATTTATATAATTATGGTTTTTGTTTATTTCCAGGCAAAATTCAGTACAATTTCAAAATTCTCGATCTGGATTAATCTATCTATTTGCAGTTGTAAGTAAAAGAATTTATGTCCGAGCCGTTAACTGATACGGTAACCGGGAAATTTTTCTCATTATATTGATAGCCAAGGTTCATATTTATGTCAATGGTTTTTTCACTAAAGTTTGGTTTTAACTTTCCTGTAATTTTAACCGGGTTATTCTTGCTTAGGAATGTGCAGGAATTTGCCCAAAAACGACCCAGGTCCAGACTATTGAACTTCGCACCAAGAAAATCGGCGCCTATAAATTTCCAATATTTGGAGATAGTCGTATAGGCTGATGGCTTATCGTCATAAGTTATATTCAGTTCCTCACCAGAAAGTTGCATGTAATCGATCCGGGTCTGGCCAGTTTGGGGAACTTTGATCTCTTCCTGATAATCTTCTACAATTTTTACTTGCGTTACGTTGTCATTGGCATCATAGGTAAAATGGAGTTCGGCCCTGAAAAGCAAGAAAAAAGTGTTCTGCCAATAACCATTGGCCGGCATCGGTATTAAAACCGAAACCAGTCGTTTCTTCGCATCATATTTAAATTGATACACCGAATCCTTTACTGATGGTTCGTGTATAAATTCAGGATTACCATCATAAATATTTCCGCTGCCGCCACTATAAGTATAGGAAGCGTTATAATTAGGAAAAACGTCAGTAACTTTAGCAGGTGTAATAGTCCGCACGAAGGCTCGGTAATAATAATTGGGCGCTGTCACTTTTATAAGAAGGCCCTTATCATCATACTCAAAATTACGAAGTCCGAGCGTCTGGTCAACATCGCTTGCAATACTACAGGCTGTGATGTTTACTACGGGGGGCGGAGTAGGATTATCGGAAGGTTTACCGCAACCATAAAAAGTAATTAATATGCTGCACAGGAGTAAGGCGGCTGGCGCGGAGTTTTTCCCGGACCTTCTCCTGGAGGGGATTTGCATCCTGTTGCATGTAAGTTGACTTCGAATTGTTTTCATTTCTGGCAGATTTTAAAGATTCTTGATCGTAATTTCAAAAAGATCATTTACAAATAAACACTGCCTGCTCCAATCAAACTTGCGCGCATGTTGCAAATGCTTTCGAGTTTGTTACATTTTTTTATCGGGAAGGAATGGTTTTGCTTGGAAACTATAAGTGATAGTTAAGGCCTATGCTTCAACCACCTTACTTGGAGCAAAGCCGAAATGGCGCGAGAAACTGGCCGAAAAGCTGGCCGGGCTGCCAAAGCCAACCATATAAGCCACCTCAGATACCGTTGCAACACGACGTTCTAAAAGGTCATAGGCATATTGCAGCCGAACAATACGGATCAACTCGCCGGGTGCATGGCCAATAAGACCCTTGAGTTTACGGTGCAACTGTGTACGACTAAGCCCCATATCTGCAGCAAGTTGATCGGCGCTGTAACCTTCCTCGTTCATGTGGCTTTCAACAGCCTGGCGTATCCGCGCTATAAAAGCCTGCTCAATAGATGGCAGGGCAATGGTATCTTTAAGCCATATATCGTGGTTGCTGTAATGCAGGCGCAATTGCTCGCGTACGTTGATGAGATTTTCTATATGGGCGAGCAATTCCCGCTGATCAAACGGCTTAGCCAAATAGGCATCGGCCCCGGTTTCAATCCCTTGTACGCGGCTATCCAGATCGGCTTTTGCGGTTAGGATAATAACGGGAATATGGCTGGTTTTTTCGTCCTTTTTAAGCGTTTCGCTCACTTCGTATCCGCTCACCTTTGGCATCATCAGGTCGGTAATAACCAGGTTGGGGATGTGTTGCAGACCAAGGGTTATCCCTTCTTCGCCATCGGCCGCGGTAATTAGCCGGTACCTGCCGGCCAGCGACTGCCGGATAAACTCCCTCAGTTCATAATGGTCTTCAATTAATAGGATCAGCGGGCCGCTTTCATCAGCAACCAATACTTCGCCAGCATCGACCGCCGGCGTAAATGCCATATCGGGTAACGTTTCCGCCGCCTGTACTGCAATAGCTTCGGTAGCCTGATACGGCATATCTATCCGGATCTGTGTATATAAGCCTTCAGAGCTTTCGGCCCATATCTGCCCGCCCATCAGTTCTACCAGTTCTTTGGTAAGCGCCAACCCGATACCCGTACCCTCCGCCGACCTTGTATTTGATGGATCGACCTGGTAAAAACGGGTGAAAATGTAGGGCAGTTTGGTGGCCGGGATACCTTTTCCTGTATCCCGTACCGTAAGGGTGAAGGCGCTGTTAGGTGCTTCCGCATTTTGGCGTAATACAATTTCCACCTTTCCTTCATTGGTGAATTTTAACGCGTTGGAAAGGATATTTAAGACCACCTTATCCATTTTATCCCGGTCGGCCAGTATCCAAAGGGCATCCCGGTCGGCGGTAAAATGCAGGGTGATCCCTTTTTGTAAAGCCAGAGATTCATAGGAGAGGGTGTGTTGTTTCACAAGCGCCACCAGATTTACCGCTGCCAGGTTTACTTCCATCATGCCGCTTTCTACCTTGCTTAAATCCAATAACTGGTTAATCAGCTGTAGCAAACGTTCGGCATTGTTGATGATCAGCTTAAGGTTTTTATAAGTATTTCCGTTGGGCGTATACAACAACTCCTTAGCCGGATTCATGATCAGCGTAAGTGGTGTTTTAAACTCATGGGTTATATTGGTAAAAAAGCGCGATTTTACGGCGTCCAATTCCAGCAGCTTATCGGCTTGTTCTTTCAGTTCGGCGGTACGCAGTTGTACAATTTGTTCCAACCGGCGGGCTTCGGTTGTTATCAGTTCCCTTTTTTCGGCCTCCTGGGCAAGAGCGCGGGCCGATAGGTTTGCTATCTCCTGCAATTTTACGGTAAGGTTCTGGTTGGTACGGGCAAAATCAAGCGCCAGGTAAAGTGATAGGCAAAGCGGCAGCACTAATGATCCCGCGCCCATTACAAACAAGCGCAATGAGTTGCGTTGATAAGGCCAAATGTGAAACATATCTGACCAGGCAAATACATAAACCAATATAATAGTACTTACTCCAATGCCAATAAGCCAGGCATCCTTTTGCCCTCTTTTAATAACCTGGGCCGCCGACCATAAGCCATCCGCCATACAAATAAAGTAGGCTATCCAAAAATAATCATCCCCATACTCCACCTTAAAAACCCAAAACTTTAAAATGTACTCTGTAAGATAAAATAACGTAATGCCGGTTAAGGCCATCATGCGCCACCCGGGCACCCGGCGATAATTGAGTACGTAAAGCAATAACACGGCCGACCACATGATCAATACCCTGCAGGCACTGGTTGTAAAATCTGCAAGATATTGAACCGAAGGATACGGCGTTAGGTAAAACTGATAAACCTCAATGCCATTAATGCCTACCAGCAGTACAAACAAAGCGTAATACGCGTTGAGCTTTTGCCTGGGGTAAAAAAGAAAAAACAGGAAATGCAGCAGGCCCAGTATCATTTGCGCGGCAGCGAACATAGGCAAATAATCAAACAGCTGTTTGCTTGTTCTTATTTTTTCGGCACGGTTTACAAAATCACCTATCGAAAGCTGAAACCCCAAAAAATCGGGATAAACGCCAAAGAAATTTGAATAACGGATAGTAAGCAGGTGGGGGCGGGTATCGGCAAACCAAAGCGGAATCAGCTCCCTTGGCGCGCGGATAGCCTCCATTTGTTGCGCTGAATGGCCAACCTTGCCATAGCCCCCCATGGGTTTACCATCCATAAATATTTCAGAAGCTCCATCATGATTGATGCTGATGAACAGTTTTCTGTTTACCAGCCCTGTGTCGGCTTTTACCCATATGCCAAACCAGCCCATACCCCACCAATGCCGGGGCGCATTGGTTTTGCCAAAAGTGGTATTACGCAGGGTATCCCAGCCGGCTGTAGTGATTACAGCCTGTTTACCGGCGGCAAAATCGCCAGGGTGAAAAAACCAAAGCGAATCATCAAGGAAGATCTGGTTATATTTACCAAAATCGTTGCCATGTATTGTAGTTACTCGCTGCCCGTATGCCCGGTTTACCGGGCACAATAATGCCAGGCACACCAAAAATGTGCAACACCTTATGTATTTATATGAAAAAATATGCCTCTTATACATACAAAATACCCCGTAACTGCTTGTTTCTCAAAAATAATACTTTAATTGGGGCAGGCAATGGTAAATGATAATATAGATAGAATCGCAAAACTAAAACAACCACTTGTTTATCTATTTAAAGACCCGTTGTAAAGCTGTCCGTTGCAGAACATGGCTCTTATTTTGATCTGGCGGCCAGGATGTGCAAGCTGATAAGCACATCAAGGGTAACATAAGCTGATGCTAAACAGTGCAGATGGTGCGGGCACGACTGGCATTAGACCAAAGAGAGACTCGAACTCTCAAGAGGCAAAAGCATGTAGAAAAAATATTTACAGAAATTTCTTGGTTTGTAAAATAAATGTGTATTATTGCATCATGAAAACAACAACAATACAATGCTTTATACCCCAACTGATTTATCAGAGAGGATAGGCTATGTATTGACTTAAAATATAACAAGATACTTAATCCTCTTAGATAAATCTAAGGGGATTTTTTGTTTTAGGGAGATTTTTCAGGGTAGTATATCAATTGGCCAGATTACCACATTTGGGATGTGGAGGCTCCCGGTTCGAGTCCGGGTTACCCTACTAGAGTGTTATGGAAATATAGCTCAATGGTTAGAGCAACACCCTTATACGGTGCCGGTTAAAGGTTCAAGTCCTTTTATTTCCACAAATTAAAGGGCCGGTTGCCCGAGAGGTTTAAGGGAATCCTCTGCAAAAGGATTAGTCGCAAGTTCGAATCTTGTACCGGCCTCCAAATTTTCCTGTGGTGCAACGGCAGGCACGTCAGATTCTGACTCTGAAGATCGTGGTTCGAATCCATGCGGGAAAACCTGGTTTTGAAGTAATACCTTGTTTATTTGATCTGGCTTCGGCCGGGTAAGGGAGTGTTATGTTATAATAAAGAAAATTCTTTATTTAGCTCGTTCTTTGAAAGTGCTTATATAGGCCATTAGCTGCCGCTAACATTTTACCAGCAAACTGCTTTGAAATATAGTTACCCGCACATTTAGTGATAATACTAATGTACTTTTTTCCCTCAATTTCTCCGACCCCTTGTGATCCGTATGAAAAACGGATTCGCCCTGCCCATCGGAGATTGCTTCGTTCCTCGCAATGACGCGTGGCTAAAAAAAAACTAATTATCTAATCCTCCGACTTTCCCTTAGCATCCGCCATCCTCACAATCTCAGGTTCAAACAGTATTTTGTTCTACGGTTAAAAATTTAAATATCTGATTTTCAGGTGTTCATGACTGTTCACGGTGTTCATGCAGTCGTGAACGTGAACAACATAGGCTAAGCTCAATATTCCGGCTTCTCCCTCGCATCCGCTATCCTAACTATCCCCGGGCCCAAATTTGGCCAACACTTCAACCAAATCTTTTCGGGCGGCTATCACGGTGATGCGTTTCTCAATCAATCATTGCCGACTACGCCCAATAGTATAACGCTTGGTCCTTAATTTACTCCGACCAGGGCGAATGCAAAATTAAATCGCAATAATCTTTTCTTTGAAATCCAGGTATCATGCATGCGCAAATGTCTGCATTGATGCTACCGTAGGTTGTATGAGGTTTATGTTTAAAACCATCAAAAAAAGTGTTTATCATGTTTTTCTTTAGCTCATTACGAGGAAAATGTTTAATAATTTCTTCGCGATTGGCGTTTGATAATTGATCATAGCCTTTGCCTATCACATCCAACGCAGCTCCATAATTGAGTAAGGCCACTTCGGGTTCTTTGTATTCCGCAATACCCGGTGAGGTGTGAAGCGCGATGGTATCCCAAACCAATTGCAGCGATTGAGGAGAAACTCCATAACCACGCAGAAAATCGCGGGCCGCATTTGCACCATCCACTTCAAATCGCTTATCGTCGCTGCGGTAGTGCACCGTCAGGCCCAGGTCATGAAACATGGTACTAACATACAGGAGTTCCGGATCGTACCGGAGGTTGTTTTGTTGGCCATTGAGAGAGGCGAACAGAAAGACCCGCAAGGTATGATTGTATAAAAGTTCACTGCCATGTTCGCGTAATAATTCTGTTGCCTGGCTTGCCATTGCGCTGTCGGGTATTTTTATGCCGGCTATAGTTTTACCTGAAATTGTCATTTGATTAATTTTTATGGATTTTTTTCATACTTGTTCATTTTCATCTTAGGTATAGTTATTCGCTCCAGGGTGAATGCAGGATGCAATCGCAAAAGTTTTTGCGATGAAAATTGGGGGTCATAAAGGCGCATACATCAGCTTTAATATTACCGAAAGTAGTTTCAGTTTTATGTTCAAACCCGCCAAAAAAGGTTGGAATAATATTCTTCTTGAAATCGTTGCGCGGAAAAGCATGAATAATCTCCTCGCGGTGTTCGGCGCTCAGGTTTTCGTAACCGTCTCCCATCACATCGAGGCCTACACCTGAATACATCAGGGCTACTTCGTTTTCTTTATGTTCAGCTACACCTATGGTAGTATGCAGTGCAATGGTGTCCCAAACCAACTGTAAGGATTCCTTAGGTAACCCATGGCTTTTCAGGAAATCACGGGCGGCATTAGCCCCATCCACCTCAAATCGCAGATCAGGGCTGCTGTAATGTTTGGTTAAACCCAGATCATGAAATACGGATGCTACGTAAAGTAATTCGGCATCATACTGCAGGTTGTTACGTTTGCCGTTAAGCGAAGAAAATAGAAAAACCCTAAGGGAATGGTTATAAATAAATTCTGTTCCGTGCGTTAATAAAAGCTCGGTGGCCTGGGTGGCGATGGTACTATCCGGAATCACTATTCCCGCTAATGATTTTATTTTATTGACTGGCATAATCTTTTGTTTTTTATACAAAAGTAGCCAGGTTAAAGCAGGCCGAAAATGTCAAAATCCGTCAAACACATGCCAATAATTACATGCCCATATTTACAAAAAGTGCACGATAATCCTGCGGAGATAAACGGGCATTCTTCTTAAAAAAATGGCTAAACTGATCGGGAGTTGAAAAATTGAGCTGAAAAGCTATTTCTTTAACAGGCGCGGAGGAAAACTGCAGGGATCGTTTCGCTTCGGCAATCAATTGCCCGTTAATGAGGTCCTTAGCACCCTTGCCGCTACATCTTTTGGTAAGGTCAGTCAATTTTCGGGCAGATATTCCTAATAGGCTGGCATAATCGGCCACTTCATGAGTGCTTTGATACTGCTTGCTGATGAGTTCTAAAAACTCGCGGTAAACCTTGTTCTCATAACTGTCGAATCCTTTGGCCAGGGTCGCATGTATATTGGCTATTTTTATCATGATAATTTTCAGATAGGCGGCCATGGCGTCCAATTTGTTGATATACTCTTCTTTTGAAAATTCTCTGTATAACGGCTGAAATAAATAACTTAACTCCTCGTAATCTTCATCCCCTAAAGGCAGGTTTTGATTAGCTGATGCGTTGTTAAATAATACTGCCTTACAGTTGCTGGCGCTGGGAGGGGTCTTTTCCCAAAAACAGTCGCCAAAACTGAGATCATAACCCTGAAAGCCCGATCCCGGCTGGAAGCGTAATACTTGTCCCTTAGCAATCAAAAACAACTCATTTGAGCCAATAGAAAAAGCGCTGTCATCTATTTGTATTTCACCATTACCTGCTTTAATCAAAAGGATACGGTTATAGGTAAGCCGGTAAGCTGTTGTTTGATCATAGCACTGGTTATCGCAATATTTTATTGAAAAAGAATCTTTCAATTCCTTTTCAACTAAAGCACTGGAGATGGGGAGCATATTTTAAAAATAATTTCAAAGTTAGGCCTTCTTAGTATAGAAAAAACACATTTCATCAAAAATTATATTCGAACATCCAAGTGAAAAATCCTATGGATTTTTTTATATGAAGTTTTATTGGAAGATTATATTTATCGATATTTAAAAAATAGTATACCAATCTTTTAAAACGATTATAAACATTAGAATAAGACATATCCGCAAATGTCATTAAAATGATAACATCCCTTGTTAAAGAAGACTGTGATATTAATCGGTAATGCAAGGACGGTGTAAGTATAGTTTTTAATGCCGGATGGCGCGTGCCAATTGTTGCCAATACCGAAGAGGAGGATGTTTCAGATAATACAAATAAATCAAATGAATAAGTCAATAATGAATAGGATTTGCTTTGTTTTTACATTTTTACTTTGGTTAGGCAGCATGCATAGTTATGCCGCAAAGGTGGATACGCTTGAGGTTTCAAGTCAGGCTATGCAAAAAATGATTAAGGCCGCTGTGGTGTTACCGGCGTCTTACCAGGGTTCAAGCCAGAACTACCCGGTCATATACCTGCTGCATGGCGGACAAGGCAATTACCGCGACTGGCTCTCGAAAACCAGTGATAAACTCATTTTGCACCAGCTTGCTGATCAGTATAACTTTATTGTTGTTACCCCCGATGCGGGGCTCTCAAGCTATTATTTTGACAGCCCACTTGATAAAAGCAGTCAGTATGAAACTTTTGTGGCTAAAGAACTGATAGAGAAAATAGACGGTACCTACCGCACAATAAAGGATAGAAAGGGGCGGGTGATAGCCGGCCTGTCTATGGGAGGGCATGGTGCTATGTATATTTCTGCGCGCCATCCCGAATTGTATTGTGCCGCAGGGAGCATGAGTGGAGTGATGAATATCAATACGGCTACCTGGAACGTCCCACCCGACTTTGCCAAGTCACGTGACAATAACTTTGTACGCCTGCTTGGCCCGCCAAAAGATCCGGCAAATCCTTATCGGGAATATTCCGTTGTCGGCATGATTGACAAAATGAAGGTTAATGACGTGAAGCTCATTTTCGATTGCGGGACTGATGATATCATGATCAGACCGAACCGTGAATTACATCAGTTATTGTTAGATAACGGAACGCCGCATGATTATATAGAGCGGCCTGGTAAACATGAGTGGCCATATTGGAGCAACGCGATATCCTACCAGTTCCTTTTCTTTCAAAAGGTGTTTTTAGCTAACGGTACCCTACATTAAGAATATGTTATCCATACTGGGATTTTTAACCATTATCGTTTTTTTATCACTGATTCTGACGAGGCGGCTTTCAGTCCTGCTTTCACTCATCATTGTACCGGTCGTTTTTGCGCTTATCGGCGGGTTCGGTCCTAAGGAAATAGGCGAAATGATATTGACTGGGATTAGACAGGTTGCGCCTACTGGCATATTGCTTGTATTTGCGGTATTATACTTTGCAATTATGATCGATACGGGTTTGTTTGATCCTATCATTAAAGGAATTATTAATCTGGCAAAAGGCGATCCGCTTAAGATTACATTGGGTACCGCCATATTGACAATGCTGGTTCATTTGGATGGAGATGGAACAGCCACTTTTATGATCACCATAACAGCCTTGTTGCCGATATATAAAAGATTGGGGATGAATAAACTCATTCTGCCTTGTATAGTAGCCTTAAGCGCCGGTGTCATGCACCTGGTTCCCTGGTCTGGTACGTTGGCAAGGGCGCTTAATGTGATGAAAACCGATCCCGCTCACCTGCTAATTCCTGTTCTCCCGGCCATGGCATTCGGTATACTATGGGTATTGGGTGTCGCTTACTGGTTGGGCCGGCAGGAGCGTGGTCGTTTGGGGATTGTACATCTGGATTATGATCATCAGCGCGAGCTTTCTGAAAATCAGAGGCAAATACGACGTCCGCAATTATTTTGGTTCAATGCTATATTCACCCTATTGTTGATCGCGACCCTCATCTTGGGCTTGGTTCCTCCCGCTGCTCTTTTTATTATGGGTTTTGCGATTGCCTTATTGGTCAACTATCCATCTCAGGCAGAGCAACGAAAAAGATTGCAGGATCATGCCGCAAATGTATTTTCCGTTTCGGTCATTATTTTCGCAGCAGGAGTATTCTCTGGTATCCTTTTAGGTACAAAAATGATTGATGCCATGGCGCTGTCTATGGTTGCTGTTATTCCTAAAGAACATGCAGGCTATTTGCCTGCACTGGTGGGTGTAACCGGGATGCCGCTAAGTTTGGTATTTACACCAGATGCGTATTATTTCGGTGTTATTCCTGTTTTGAAAACGGCGGCCACGCATTATGGATTAAATAGCATTGAAATAGGTAGGGCAGCTATATTAGGCCAGATGACAACTGGCTTTCCCTTAAGCCCTTTAACGGCTTCTACCTTTGTCCTGGTCGGCTTGTCCGAAGTGGAATTGGCAGATCATCAGAAGTTCACTTTTAAATGGGCCTTGGGAACAACACTTATTATGACGTTTATCGCAATATTAACCGGGGCTATTCATATATAAAACTATGCAAAAAAATAAAATCAGGATAGGCTGCGGCGCCGGATTTTCAGGAGACAGGATTGAACCCGCCGTGATTTTAGCAGAACAGGGGGCGCTTGATTATCTGGTATTGGAATGCCTTGCTGAACGTACCATCGCACTGGCTCAAAAAAGAAGGGCGGCTGATCCTGCGCAGGGATACGATCCTCTTTTGGAGCGTCGGATTGAGTTGCTATTGCCCGTTCTTAAAAAGAATAAGGTACGCCTGATCACAAATATGGGCGCTGCAAATCCTGTTGCGGCTGCCGATAAAATTATTGGGATAGCCAAAAAACTGGGCATTTCTATAAAGGTAGCAGCGATTACGGGTGATGATGTTCTGGAACATTTTACCGGCGACGAGATCGCTATGGAAACCGGGAAACCCATTTCCTCCTCCGGCCGGCTTTTGTCCGCAAACGCTTATCTTGGAGCGGATGCTTTGTTGCCGGCTTTACAGTCTGATGCTGAAATTATTATCACCGGACGCGTTGCCGATCCTTCTTTATTTGTTGCCCCGCTGGTGCATGAGTTTGGCTGGTCTTTAGAAGATTCGCAGATTATAGGCAAGGCAACAGTGACAGGGCATTTACTGGAATGCGCGGGACAAATTACCGGAGGATATTTTGCCGACCCGATTAAAAAGCCGGTGGATAATATGAGTACCCTGGGTCATCCATTTGCCGATGTTTACGCTGATGGAAGCTGCATCATCAGCAAGGTTGAAGGTACCGGTGGAAGTATTACCCTGGCGACAGCCAAGGAACAATTACTATATGAGGTTATCGACCCGCATGCCTATTTTACACCGGACGTTATAGCAGATTTTACTACTGTAAGTTTACGGCAAACAGCCGTAAATTTAATAGAAGTGAATGGCGGCGGCGGTCATATAAAGCCACAGTTATTAAAAGTAAGCATTGGATATAAAGCGGGTTTTATAGGCGAAGGAGAGATAACCTATGCGGGTGCCCATGCACTGGAACGTGCGCAGCTGGCCGCAGATATCATCAAACAAAGATTAAAGGATAGATTTCCAACGCTCAGGGTTGACTATATAGGGCATACTTCGGTTCATCCTGCTTATTTGGGTAAAGACAATAAACCCTACGAGATCAGGCTTCGGGTGGCTGGGAAAGGACTTCATGAACGAGAAGCTGCGATTATTGGCGAGGAAGTAGAGGCACTTTATACCAATGGCCCCGCTGGAGGCGGCGGTGTACGAAAGTACACCAATGAAGTGATTGGGATTGTATCCGCATTGATTGACAGGAATAAAATACATACAACAGTAATCTTAAAAGAATATGAGCACAAGGCTTTATGATATAGCGCATAGTCGAGCCGGAGACAAAGGTAATACGCTTATTTTGTCACTGATTCCGTATGACGAAAAGGATTATGATTTATTATGTGAACGAGTAACAGCCGAAAAAGTGCGTCATCATTTCAAAGATATCGTGAAAGGGGAGGTGGTTCGTTACGAAATGCCCAATATTCATGCGTTGCAGTTTGTATGTAACCAGGCATTGTCAGGAGGCGTTACCACATCTTTGGTGATGGATACCCATGGTAAGACATTAAGCTATGCTTTATTGGAAATGGAGATATGATCAGTTCTTTCATCCTCTTTAATTCCCCACAGCCAGCGCCTCATATTTTTATGCCATAAAATAGAATGGTTAAATTCTCAAAAACTGCGCCCTGTCGTTGTTGTATTATAAAGAACGGAAGAATTTGTTAACTACCTGCCATTTCAAATCAAAATGCCCGCAACGCTCGGGTTTTTAGCCTGTGGCCGGTGTTACATTGCACCATTCCTTATCCAAAACTTTTATCGTCTGCCGATGGGCCGTAGATAGATGGCACGTCGATATCATTCAGGCGCATGTAAACGGTGAGTTGCCCGCGGTGGTGTACCCAATGGTTTAAGGTAGAGCCCAGCGTATCGTGTTTAGTAGAGGTGAATAGGATTTGTCCGTTGGCTTTCAGGTAAAAAGGTTTGTCCATGTCGCCTTCTACTATGGCTTGCAGGGCTTGCTTGGCTTGTGCAAGGTTTTGGTGAAAGTGATCAAGCACTTCCTGCGTAGTTTTGGCCTCGATGTGTTTAAACGTGGCAAAGTCTATTTCAGGGTCACGGGCTACAACGGCTATCCACAAGGGGATCTCGGCCACCAGCAGGGTCAAATATCCCAGATCCATTGATTTTTCGTGCGGTTTCCAGCCAAATAGGTCTGTAGGGATGCGCTCTAAACATTTCAAAGTAGAGGGCACCTCGGCCTCCAGCTCTTTGATATACTCCTGGGCTAAAAATACATCGTTCATGGCATTGCGGTTTTTTTGGTTATTAACATGTGCGGGCGAAAATGGTTTCTGGGAAATAATAAAAAGAAGGGGAGACCGGCTGTGATTTTCAAAAAAAAGCGATCAACTTTTTATCGTTCAATTATTTCATTCCTAATCGTATACGCAAAGCTTCACGATAGGTACTTCCAATCGGTATCTTTTCACCATTAATAATAAGCTGGTGCACTTCAATCATTGAAATATGCCTCACCGCTACAATATATGATTTGTGTACCCGTACGAACCCGGCAGCCGGAACGAGGTCGAAAATATCGCCCATATTTTCACGGATCAATATCTGCTTGTTTCTAAGGTAAACTGTAATATAGTTGCCATCCTTTTCTAAGTACAAAATATCAACCACCCTAACCTGGTAAGTTTGCGAGCCGCTTTTGATAAACACCGTTGCTGCATCATCATCACCGACAGGGGTACTTTTTTTGGCAGCGAGCAGATTTGTTGCCTTATTAATTGCTGCTAGAAACCGTTCGAAAGTGATGGGCTTCAATAAATAATCAATAGCATTGAGGTTATAACTTTCAACCGCGTAACTGCTATAGGCCGTAGTGAATATGATCAACGGTTTTGAAGCGAGTGTTTGTACCAATTGCATACCATCAATATCAGGCATGTTAATATCGAGGAAGATCAGGTCAACCTTTTCACGATTCAAATACTCAATGGCTTTTAAAGGCTCACGAAAGATGGCTTTTAGGTCGACCAGGCTGCTTTTTTGGCAATACCGTTCTATTACCTCCAGCGCTTTGGGTTCATCGTCAATGGCTATGCAGGTTATCATACTAAATCAATTTCGAGCTTAACATTAAATTTTCCATCCTCCTCATCAATCATCAGCTTGTGCTTTTGGGGGTAAACCAATTCCAATCTCCGCTTTACATTTTCAAGACCGATACCGCTTTTATCAGCTTTCATTTTTTTGATAAAGCTATAATTGGTATTCTGGCAGGTAAACATCAGTTGCCTATCCGTTAGCGAAATGGAAATATCAATTTGCGAAGATTGCCCAATATATACACCGTGCTTAAAGGCATTCTCCACAAAGGGAATAAAAAGCATTGGGGCTACGAAAATGTTCCCGGTTTCGGCGGGGTAACTGAATCTAACTATTGCTTCATCATCCGCATAACGCAGCTTATTGAGCAGGATACTATCCTCTGCATAGGCGATCTCGTTCTTCAAAGGCACCTGCTCTGCATTGCTCTCGTAAATCATATACCGCATCATATCTGATAGCTTCGAGATGCCATCGGCAACATCATCATTGCCTTTTTTTTGCGCCATAGAGAATAGGTTATTGAGCGTATTAAACAAAAAGTGCGGGTTCACCTGCGACTTAAGGAATTTGACCTCGGTGTTGAGCTGTACCGCCTCCAGCTGAGTGCGGATCTTTTCGGCCCGGGCCCATTCTTTCAGAAAAAAGTAAGCTACCGAGAGACCGAATATCCCAATAAAAATAAGCAATACCGTATTCGATAAGCTGTTATCAGCAAACACCATAGTTTTGGTTTGCATCACAGTATCTTTCGGTATAACAATAGGTGGTGGGTTAGCCCTATCGATCGGAAATGCCCGGATAGCCGGCCGGTCATTATTTTTAGCCATAAGCAAAATATTTACCAGGTAATAATTGGCGAGAAAGGTAATCAGGAACCAGCCCGCGCTGACAACCACCCGGCCCCATACATTTTTAAAACGCAATGCCTTTTTAAATACCCAGAAGATATTGCCATAGAATAACAATGCGAGGAAGCCGAGCGTAAGGAACATATTGGGCGACAAAACCTGTCGCACATCTTTTTGCATAACCGACCCATTATGATCTACACGCACCTTGAAGTGTGAAACGGTAAGCGACGAAAGGGTATAGAAAACTCCCACCCAAAAAGCAATGTGAAGTACAATCTCAATCCAGTCTTTTTTCTTTGGCATAAACATATATCAAATATAAAATACCGTAAACAGGGTGAAAAAATAATGTTACTAAATGAGCACAGAAAGGGACAAACATTCAATTTTTGAAATCCCGAATAACAAATATCACTTTTTCATATATACTTAAATGCTGTTCATACCAAAGTTTTTAGGGATTGATGTATAGGAAATACTATTGCCTAAAAATAAAATGTCATGAAAAAATATTTTGCAGTAAGTGTAATCCTTGCGGGAATAACCCAGGCAGCCATTGCCCAAAAAACCGACACCGCCCAGATACTGGTGCACTACAAATTCACCCATGTACGCGACACCACCAACCGCGCTAATGCATACAGCGAGAATATGGTGCTGTTTGTAGGGGCGAATGCCAGTAGTTATAAGAGTTATGATCGCCAATTGCAAAATGCGTTGTTTAAAAAACAAATACAGGAGCAGTTGGCCAATTCGCCAGACGGCCGGGTTAAAATACAACAGAAGAACACCGGTTCGGGCACTGATTATTACCAATTTCCGGGAGATAAGAAACTGGTGCGCAAAGAGCCCATTCTGATGAATACTTACTTAATAGATGATGAATTACCAGCGATAAACTGGCATATAGGCCGCGATACTGTAAGCTTTGGCGAATTGCATTGTCAAAAGGCAACCTGTCATTTTAAAGGACGTGACTATACTGCCTGGTTTTGTCCCGATTTACCTGTTCATGTAGGGCCATGGAAGTTAAATGGCTTGCCCGGTGTTATCATTGAAGCGTATGATGCCAAGAAGGAAGTCGTTTTTAAGTTTGACAGAGTGGAAAAAGCTGTTTTGGCTGCTCCTGCAGTCCGGCAGCCCGCCGACGTTCACCCCGGTTTAACGGTGGTAACAATGGGTGGAGATGATGCTGATATGGATCCAAACATCATCCAGTTGCCAACCAAAGGCATCAAAACCAGCGATAAAGAGTATGAAAAGCTGAGGGATGCCATGCGTAAAGACCCTAATGCTTTTGTACAATCGATGCTGGCCAGCATGCCGGTTAATGGCGGGCCAAAAGCCAATATCAATATTAAAGTGCTGCCCCAGCCGCCGATCAATAATCCAATTGAACTGCCGGAAAAATAATGATACGATATAGAAAAACTATTGCTTAAAAATCAAAAGTGATGAAAATATTTTTAGTAATATGTGCACTGCTGGCAGGGACGTTCCAGGCAGCTATTGCCCAAAAGCCCGACACCGCTCAGATACTGGTGCATTACAAATTCACCCATGTGCGTGACACTAACAACCGGGCCAATGCGTACACCGAGAATGTGGTGTTGTTTGTAGGCAAAGCTACAGGCAGCTACAAAAGTTATGACCGCCAGTTACAAAACGAATTATTTAGAAAGCAACTACAGGAACAACTTACAAATTCCCAGGGTAATTTCAGGTTAGATCGCAGGATCACTGGTTCAGGCACCGAGTATTACCAGTTTATTAAGCACCGAAAGCTGGTACGCAAGGAAGTTATAGGGAATAATCCATACATCTTAAACGAGGTGTTGCCTGTTATAAACTGGCACATCAGCGGTGATAAGACGAATTTTGGCGAATTGCACTGCCAGAAAGCAACCTGCCATTTTAAAGGGCGAGATTATACCGCCTGGTTTTGCCCAGACTTGCCTGTGCCCGTTGGCCCCTGGAAGCTAAATGGATTGCCCGGCGTTATTATTGAGGCTTACGATGCAAAAAAGGAAGTGGTTTTTAAGTTTGACAAGGTTGAAAAAGCCGTATTGGGTGCCAGAAAACCAATAAAAGACCGCACCGGCAGAACCTTGCCACCATTAGGCGATGATGATGACGACATCGACCCCAATATAATCCAGGTACCAACCAGGGGTATTAAGACCACAGATAAAGAATTTGAAAAAGTGCAGAACGCTATTCGCAGAGATCCGAATGCTATGGTTCAATCTATGATGGCTAATACGCCAGACAATGGCGGCCTCAAGCCCAGTGTAAGCGTAAAAATGCTACCGTTATCCCCCAATAATAATCCTATCGAGCTGCCGGAAAAACAATGATGCAATATATGCGATATTTTGTAATGCTGTTGTGCAGCCTGATGCTTTCTGCTTTCTGTTTTGCCCAAGGCAATATTCACGGTGCAGTTAAGGACAGTACGGGTAAAGCTGTGCCGTTCGCTACCGTTAGCCTAAAAAAGAAAGTGAATAATGCTATTGTGGCCTACACCGTAACTGATGACAACGGCGCGTTCAATATCACTGTTCCTCAGAATGAAAACGCAGATAGCCTGCTGATGGAAGTACGGAGCATAGGGTATAAAAGCCAGGTAAAAAACATTATTACCGCGGCACCTGTAAACTTTACTTTGCGGGCTTCGGTGAATCAATTGCAAGCGGTGGTGGTTAAAAGCAACCGACCGGTACTGAAGATCAACGGCGATACATCGAGCTATAAAGTCTCTGATTTTAGCAGTCCGCAGGACCGCGTGATAGGTGATGTGATCAAAAAACTGCCGGGTATCTCGGTAGCTGCAGACGGAACAATCAGTTATAACAACAAGCGTATCTCGGCTTTATACATCGGTGGCGACAATTTGCTCGACGATAAATACAATATCGCTACAAATACTATTCCGCATGGTGCCGTTGATCAGGTACAGGTAATTCAAAATGATCAACCCATCAAAGTTCTGCAGGATAAGGTGATGAGCGAAGATGTGGCCCTGAACCTAAAAATAAAAAAGGGGGCTAAGCTGCAACTGGTGGGCCAGGAAAGTATAGGCGGCGGACTGCCAGGGAACTACGATGTAAATATGAACGCCATGATGTTCAAGGACAAGTACAAGGCCATCAATTACCTTCAGGGTGACAATACCGGCTATGATTTACAGCAGGATCTGGTATCACATAATTTGTCTGATTATTTGCAGCGGATAGATAATGCCGTACCCTCAACGGTGTTGTCATTGGGTGCAGTGAATGACCCGGCACTATCGCGGTACAGGTATTTGTTCAATCGTTCAGGTATCCTGAATCTTAATAACCTTATCAATCTTAAAAAAAATGTACAACTAAGGGCTAATGTCTATTACCTGCATGATACACAGCGGCAAAATTACAGCCAGCAAACAGCCATCTTTTTACCTGGCGATACGATAAAATACAACGAAACACAGAACAACAGGTCAATTCCTGATATTCTGCACACCCAATTTACGCTGAATATTAACCGGGATAAATATTACCTCAACAACGCCCTGTTGACGGACTATAATCGCACAACCAGTTATTCGGATTTAAACACCAACGGAACTGTGGTTAACCAGGTGTTTAAGGATAATGCAATTAATTTTTCGAACGAATTTAACCTGATCAAATCTTTGAAGTCGAACCATGTCATCCAGGTTTATTCATATATCGGTCACTCTGCCGAACCAGAAAACAGAGTAATCGGTCCGGGATATAACGCGGCCATATTCAATAATAATGTACCCTATTTAAAATTGCAGCAAAACGTAAATATTCCAGCCTGGTATACCAATAATTATCTATCGTTCAAAATACCGTCTGACTGGATTACCCAAAGTTTCAGGGCAGGTTTTAGCATACAGTCGCAAAGGCTCAACTCTGATTTAAAGGTCGTACAAAATAATAACAGCGTCAACCTGGGATCGGATAGTGCACTTAATCAGGTAAACTGGACGAGGAAAAAGCTCTATGCCGAAGCAACTTATGATTTGCCAGGAACAATACTCAAAGTAAATTTAACCTTGCCGGTCACACTCCAGCAAATCAATTATTCCGATGATTTATATGCCCTTGCCAGGCGTTTGAACCGCCTCTACTTTAACCCGCAGCTACGGGTTAAATATCAAACCAGTGCGGAGAACTATTTGAGCCTGATGTACAATTACCGCAATGAGAACGGTAATATACAGGATATCTACCAGGGATATATTCTGAAAGATTACCGCACCCTTTATGCCAACAATGCAGACCTAACCATGCGGCAAAACCATCAGGCGGCGGCAGGCTTTAACTACCGTAAAGGGCTCACTCTTTTTTTCTGGAGCATCAATGCGCTTTATAACCACATTGAAGCCAACAATATCGCATCAAGTGTTATCACCAATAGCATACAGCAACGTGTTGTGCTGCCCTATGCAAATAGTACTGATTCTTGGACGCTGAACGGATCGGTCAGCAAATATTCATTCATATTGCGAACCACTTTTAGTGGTGCAGTACAATGGCAAAGCAACCGCTCGGTGCAGATACAGAACAACGCCCTGTTACCGTTCAATACCATATCCGAAATCTTTAATGTGAGTACCGATACCAAAGTAACCGATCAGGTAAACTTTAGCTACAAGGCAACATTAACTCAAACCGATAGCCATTCTGCACGGGGAAAATCGGCCTTTCATATATACCAAATGCAGCAGCAGGCATCGGTTAATTATAATCCTGTTGAAAATGTGCAATTCAGATTATCCGGAGAGCATTACTTCACACGACAGAAGGGAAACCCCGATCTCAAGTATTTTTTTGCAGATGCCTCAGCCAAATTCAAGATAAATAAATGGAAAACTGACTTTGAACTAAGCGCGGTTAATTTTCTGAACGTGAAAACCTACAACGCGCTTTACCTCTCGGCTAATACGCTTACAGCCAGTTCGTATGCCCTCCCCGGAAAGATTATACTCATTAAGGCCTTTTTTAATATTTGATCAATTAGAGGAAATTAATTATGGTCAGTTTGGTTGGGTTAATAAAGCGTTAGCCCTAAATGCAATTTATCCGGCCAATTATTTATTCAGGGAAAAATAACCATATGGTTGTATTTTTTATTTAAAATATACCATTAAGTTGTAGTTTTATGAAATTCATTTATTATGATCTCTTTTAAACAACGGATAGATATGATAGCGCCTTGGGTTATCGCCATTGTAATGATTTCACTTTTTTGCTGGTTATCTGAGGGATGGTCACTTATAGTAACCTTTGTTCCGGCGGTTCCCGTTGCTGTATGGCTTTATTTCAAAACGTGTTATTATACTAAGCCGGAACCGGCCGCAGTACTAACCCTTTACCTGGTCGGGGTGGGTTTTCAACTGCTTCATTTTGCGGAAGAACATGCATTCGGCTTTGAGAAACAATTTGGTGTGTTATTCGGCGGTCAACCTTATAACCATAATTTATTCGTCACTTTCAATATGGCTGCTTACTTTATGTTTATCCTGGGAGCCATAGGATTTTACAAAGGAATACGGCCTTTCATGTTTTTTGGGCTTTTTTTCATCGTATATGGCATGATTGGTAACGCCGTTGGCCACATTGGTTTCTGTTTTGCGGTTGGCGGGTATTTTCCGGGCATATACACCTGCTTTTTTAATCTTTTCGTCGGTATTGTTCTTATCAGAAAGTTGTTTAAGTATCGGCCGGCCTTGGATACATAGCTTATAGCTCTTCCGTATTTTCCCTGTAAATTTCGTCAAAAGATTTACTCTTTTGTTTTTGATACAATCCTGAAAAGCGTTTATCTATTGGACCAAGCAATTGCATACATAGCTGTTTGTCTTCATCACTCAAATCCTGCACTATCATTTTCGCAACTTTTAACACCTGGTCTTTGGCCAGGTTTAATACCTTTTCTCCCTTTTTTGTCACCTTCAACCGTTTTACCCGTTTATCCTCCGTGTCATTGTACTCCGTGACCAGGCCCTTCTTTTTCATCCTGATCAGCATATTAGTACCGCTGGACAACTCTATGATATTATTATAAATTGCCTCTGATTTAATTGGGTTCCCCATGTTATGTATGGTAACCAATATACCGAATTCTTCAATTTGGTCAAGTTCGGTACCTTCCAGTGCTTTATTGGAATAAGAAATATGGAACTTCCCGATCCTGCGCAGCAGGATTACGAGACGACCGTTTATATCCGGCAGAAGTTTTCCGTCGGCAGTTGGTATCTTTTCTGCTTTAACCGCTGTCGCCGCCTGATAGCTAAAAAACTCCTTTAATGAAGCTTCCGGATATTGTTGCTGGAATTGCCCCCAGAGTGTTATCAACTCGACCGTTTGATTTATGAATTCTGCCATTTGGTAGCAAATCTAAATATAAAATAAATTAATTTGTAAGCATCAACCATTTGGTGACAATTACAATGTACTATGAATACAAAGAGGCGATATGCTTGAGCGAAACCTGTTGAAACAATTTGGATGTGCCAGCAAAGCACGATAACGTTTTTCTATTGTCTTGGTGATGGTGGGCAGCATGCGAACTTGGCGTCGGTCAGCGCCTGGACGTTTCGCGGGAGTGCAGGCGGTCGGAGAAAGAGGCTACTTCGAAGGCGCCTGGAGAGTTGATATGCAAGAGCGCCAGAGCCCCGATATATCGGGAGTGTTTTTCTGAACGTTTTATTGATAGGTTAACTCTAAAAACAAAAAATACGCAAACTGCAGTATATTGCAACATCATTTTTATTAAGCGAATGTTTGTTGATTAACAAAAAAGGAGGTGTATTATGAAAGCAATTGTTGTAACAGATAAGGATGCGGGATTAGCCGGAATGAAACTGGTGGAGTTGCCGGAGCCGGAGCCGGGCATAAACGATGTCATTGTTCAGGTTTATGCGGCCAGTATTACCGGGGACGAGCTGTCATGGCCGTCGACCTGGATCGATCGTACTGGTCGTGACCGGATGCCTTCGATCCCGGGGCACGAACTGGCGGGGGTGGTAACAGCGCTTGGCTATGGCACAACGGGATTGTCAGTAGGACAACGGGTGTTCGGCCTTCAGGATTGGTATCGCAATGGTTCGTTGGCAGAATACATGGCCATTGAGGCGCGCAACCTTGCACCATTACCAGACGATGTTGACTTCAATGATGGCAATGCGCTCGTGATGTCTGGCTTAACTGCATGGCAGGCGCTTTTTGATCACGGCCAACTTCAGGCAGGGCAAAGAGTCCTGGTGCATGGAGCGGCTGGCATAGTTGGATCGATGACTGTCCAGCTCGCACGTGAGGCCGCTGCGTATGTTATTGGCACGGGGCGTGCTACTCACCGTGAAGCGGCACTCAACTACGGCTCCAATGAATTCGTTGACCTAGATAATGATACGTTAGAAGACATTGGCCAGGTAGATCTGGTTATTGATGTCCTCGGCGGCGATATCGCGAAGCGTTCTTTGGGCATAATTCGCGCCGGAGGAAAATTGATAACCATTACGGAACCGGTTGAAGAAAAGGCTAACGGAGTTAAGAATATTAACTTCGTGGTAGAAGCAGACCGATCGCAATTGCTTGAGATCGCAAAGAGATTTCGTGAGGGGCGTTTAAAAACGAACACCGGGAGTATCGTTACGCTCGACGATGCCGTCGCAACATATAACTCGACTGATCGGGTTAAAGGCAAAACAATTATTCGCGTTCGTAAATAAAGAGCCAGGAGAGCCGATTTGGTCTCCTATAGAATCGTCGCTCGCAGTTGTCCAGTAAGCAAATGTTTAAAACAATCTGCCTGCAAAAAATGCGGCAGATTGTTTTTTGAAATAAAGTCTTCTAACTTACAGCATTACTGAGTTATGGTAACAGTACCCATATCTTTTACAGCGCCATTAGTTACCACAATACCGTCAATGCTCTTAACGGCATAAGGGCTTACCGGCACAAAGTTTATCCGGTAGGTGCCAGCAGGCAAACCAGGAAAATAGAACTTGCCATTGACGTCGGCTATGGTGCCCACAGTATCTGTACCCATAATGGCATATACTTTTGGATAAGAACCAATCGGAGAAACGCTTCCGGTTAGTGCACCAGAAACCGCTTGTGGAATAGCACGGATAACGGGCTTCAGGTTATACTTACCATTGCCGGTGACAACGATAGATTGCGCCGCATCGAAATCCAACAATAAGGTGTATTCCACGCCGCCAGTCAGGTTATCCTGCACTTTTAACTTCACACCTGATGTTTGACCGCTTGGCGTATTCAGATCATAGGATATGCCGTTGATCACAACGCGGTTGCCGGTGTTATTCAACACGAGGCGTACTTCCTGTAAACGACCTGCGGGTACATCGACGCCGGCAAGAACGGTATCACGACCCTGGCGGAAACGAAGGATATCTATCGGACCACTATTCACATCAACCGTTTTATCCCCGCCGGAAGAAAGGATCACTACTTGTTTTATGTTGAGGATAACGGCATCATAAGCACCTGGGGCGTCTGTTAACTTTACAGTAACATGTGCTTGTGAGGAACTTTTATTGCTGTCCTTTTTACACGAGGTAAAAGCTAAAGCAATAGCTGCAACAGAAAATAAAATTATCTTTTTCATACTGTATATTTTGGTAACGCTATAAACGCAAACTACAGTCATTTGTTTTACTTCAGCTGTGGAGCAGTAAAATATCTGCGTTTCCATTCTGGTATCCGCCGGAGGCAGCTTTTCGGGGTTGTTGGTTCCAAGCCTTACTATGCAATAGAGAAATGTTGTTGTCGGCATTAGGCAAGTTGCCACTACATCCGCGGCAGCGCTTACATTAATCTTATGATGAATGTATACATCATCTAAAAAAGATCAATAAAGACAAAAGCATTATTGAAACTTGTTTGAAACAAGTTCTGAGATGTTTTAATGCCATCGTTATCTGGTTTTCGACAGTTCTTTTGGATATGCCCAAACGGTCGGCGATTTCCTGGTTGCTAAGATGGTCCATTCGGCTCATATAGAATATTTCCTGGCAACGTTTGGGTAATTTTCCTAAATGTTCATCCAGTTCCAATAACAATTCCTGGTTTTTAATGCGATAATCGCTCTGATTATGATCGGGCAAATAATCCATTTCCAGGTCATTGAGCGTTAAAGTCAACGGGGGCTTTGCCGCTCGCATACGGTTATAAACCTGGTAGCGGATGGCAGTAAGCAGAAAGTTGGGGATAGAGTCTATTTCCAGTTGATGCCTGCGATTCCAAATACTTAGAAAGACATCATGTACAGCTTCTTCACTATTTTCACTGTCTTTCAGGTATCGGAATGACGTTTTATACAATCTCATCCAGTACCGGTCAAATAGCATAGCGAATGCGTGCTCATCGTTATTACGTACGGAGAGCCACAATTCCGAATCACTAGCAAGGGGATTGTGCATATAATTGGTTTTCTAAATTAGAAATAATTCCACATTTAAGTTTATGATGTTAAAAAAAACTAAAAATGCATGTGTGTGCCTGTATGAAATTTACACTAACACCATATAAACCTGCAATTGTAAGCCAATGATGACCAAAGACGAGTTTCTGGCTCTGTATGAAAAATACATGAGCGGACAATGTACTGATGCCGAAAAAAAGCAATTGGAAACATACCGCGATGAAATGCTATTGGCCGACGACGGTTGGGATGACGAAGACGCCAGCGAAGCTGAGGTACGCGTCAGAATTTGGCAACGCCTAAATCAAAGTCGTAAGGTAGTATCTATAAAAAAGTATAAAATATATAAAAGCAGGTGGCTGCAAGTGGCCGCAGTATTACTATTGACTTCATTAATTGGGGTAATTTTTATTCCTGCTAAAAAGAAACAGGGTACCGACAATGAAAACCTTACTGGTGTCATCCACCCAAAACCTATTGTTCCTGGCACTAACAAAGCCTACCTCACATTAGCCAACGGGACAAATATTGTGCTCGATGATGCAAAAAATGGCGCACTCGCAAATCAATCTGATGTTAAGGTAACTAAAACCGGTAATGGGGTAGTGGTATATGAATTCAATAAGCAGACCAGAGACCAAAATGAAAATACCTTACCTGACATTAACACAATTACTACCCCGCGCGGCGGCCAGTATCAGGTTGTATTAGGAGACGGCAGCCATGTTTGGCTTAATGCGGCGTCGTCCATACGTTTTCCGCAAGCTTTTAATGGCCCGCAAAGGCTTGTTGAGATAAGCGGCGAGGCATATTTTGAAGTAGCGAAAGATAAAAGCCATCCTTTTATAGTACAGGCCAATGGTACTAAAGTGCGGGTTTATGGTACGCATTTTAACATAAACGCTTATCCTAATGATAATAATGTAACTACCACCTTGCTTGAAGGTTCTGTTCAAGTAAGTAATAACGGCCAGCAGGTAATGCTGGTCCCGGGCGAACAAGGTGTTTCAATAAAATCAGGCGGTGCTATAAAAGTCAGCAAAGCAGATTTACAACAGGCTATCGCATGGAAAAATGGCTATTTCATATTCCATGATCTCAGTATAGTAGAGGTAATGAAACAGGTGAGCAGATGGTATGATGTAGATATTGAATATCAGGATGAAAATGTAAAAAACAATGAGTTCGGTGGAGCTATATCCCGATACAAAAGCATAACAGAATTACTGGATAATATGCAGTTAACCCGATCAATTCACTATAAAATAGAAGGAAGGAGGGTTATCATTATGAAGTAAGTTTTCCAAACTAAACCATAATGTTACCATTTATAACCAGGAGCGTTCGCGGCGCCCCTGGTATAAAGCTCTGATAGCTGTCAGGTAACTATAGTGATCATATTTCTCATAACCAATTATTTAACCTAACATTCAAATGTATAAAAAATCTACTGCAATAAGATGCAGGCAACTGCCCTGCGCCCCATTTAAATTGTTCCTGATTATGAAGTTGTCTTTCTTTTTGTGTTTGGTTTCCATGATGCAGGTAGCTGCAGCACCTTCCTTCGGACAAAAGATCAGCCTTGACAAAAGCAATGCGTCCCTCATCGAAACGTTGAAGGACATTCGTCAACAGAGCGGTTTCAGCGTTTTTTACAACGCCAAAATGTTAAAAAAAGCAGTGCCTGTAAATGTACACCTGGAAAATACCGAACTAAGTGACGTGCTGAAAGAGTGTTTTAAGGATCAACCATTTAGCTATGTTATTAACAACAATACCATTGTTGTTATTCCTAAGCCGGTTGTTGTCACATCTGTAAAGGATATTGTTATCACTGGCCACGTAAGGGATGAAAAAGGTGCTCCTTTACCCGGGGTAACCATTAAAATAAAGGGTACTAATGTAGGCGCCCAAACTGGGGCAGATGGAAGCTACAAAGTAACAGCAGCCGATAACAGTGCGGTACTAGTGTTCAGTTTTATAGGCTTTGTTACCCGGGAAATTCCGGTAGGCAACCAAACCCAAATAGACGTAGTACTCAAAGAACAAACCTCCGCGCTTAACGAGATCGTGGTTGTAGGTTACGGTACGCAAAAAAAAGTAAACCTCACCGGCGCTGTATCCACTGTTTCGGGCGAGACACTGAACAAGCGTCCAGTTGTTAATCCTGCTTCTATGCTGGAGGGCCTTGCCCCGGGCGTACAGGTCAATACGGGTTCCGGTGAGCCGGGAAATGAAAGTGTATCTATCCGTATCCGCGGAAACAGCACTTTTAGTAATGCGGGCTCAGATCCATTGGTATTGATTGATGGTGTTCCTGGTAACTTCAGTGATCTTAACCCCACCGATGTCGAAAATGTGTCTGTTCTGAAAGACGCCGCTTCAGCAGCTATATATGGTTCAAGGGCAGCCAATGGCGTGGTGCTGATAACAACCAAACAAGGTAAAGCCGGACAGATGGCGGTTACTTACAATGGCAATTTAGGCTATGCCAGCCCTACTAAAATGTTTAAACTGGTAACCAACTCGGCCCAATATATGGAGATGTTTAACCAGGCACGTATTAACAGCGGAACAACGGATCCAAACGCTCTTTATCCGCAGGACCAGATCGATTTGTATCGCAATAGCACAGACCGGCTTCATTATCCTAATACCGATTGGCTTAGCTTGATATTCAGAACTGCTCCTACCCAAAACCATAACCTGGTATTTACCGGCGGTAATGAAAAAACCACTTATAATGTCTCATTAGGTTATGTTAACCAGCAGGGTATTGAAAGGGGCTTTGATTATAAAAGATATAATGCCCGTGTCAATTTAACTTCGAAGGTTAATGATCATATCAAATTTGGAACTAACGTATTGCTAAAATCAGGCACCAGGGGTGCTGTAGCCGGTAATCCATCATCGCCAAGCCAATGGGACGGGTCTTCTATGGATCTTTTCCTTTCGGCTATGTCACAGGCGCCTACTTATAGCCCTTACTTAAGTGATGGCAGCGGCCACTATACCTACAAAGCTTACGATTTTGAATATAACAATAAAAACCCTATCGCGGTATTGGACCAAAATTTTCGGAGGATTACCGACGATTATGCCGTAAATGCCCAGGGATGGTTTGAAGTTCAATTTAATAAAGACATTTCCTGGTATACCAAAGGTGCGGTGAACTTTAATATGGACAAATACAAGGATTTTAAAGCTACCCTTGACGAGTACAATTTTAAGACTAATCAACTGGCAACATCGCTTGACCTTGGTAAAGGTTTAACCGACCAGGATGAACAAACCGTTTATAGCAATTTATACAGCTACTTAAACTATGCACATGATTTTCACGGGCATAACCTTAAGGCGCAATTTGGTTACAGTATTGAACGGAGCAAATACCAATACCTGCAGGGATATCGTAAAAATTTTCCCGTCCTTGATTTACAAGAACTGAACGCGGGCGGCTCCGACATACAAAATGCATACGGCACTTCTAATCAATGGGCTTTGATGTCTTATTTTGGCCGTTTGAACTATGATTATAAAGGTCGCTATTTGTTAGAAGCCAATGTTCGCGACGACGGAAGTTCAAAATTTGACGGCGCCAATAAATGGGGCGTATTTCCATCATTTTCGGCCGGCTGGCGTGTCACCGAAGAGCCATTTGTAAAGGCGATGAACCTAACATGGTTGAATAACTTTAAATTAAGAGGGTCATGGGGACAGTTAGGTAACCAAAATGTAGGTAGTAACTATCCTTATCAGGCCCTTTTGAATCTGACTGGAAGTTATTCCTTTGATAATTCAGGGTTAACAACCGGCGTAGCGCAGCAGGCATTAAATAACCCGGTTATTAAATGGGAAACGACCACCATGACTGACGTTGGTCTGGATTTTACGATTTTCAGAAACTTTAATCTGACCGCCGATTGGTATAATAAAACCACCTCTGATATTTTAAGACTGGCTCAGGTTACCGGTGTTGTTGGCCTAAGCGCTCCTTATATTAATGATGGTGTAGTAAATAACAGAGGCGTTGAGCTTGGTTTATCCTATAATAATGTTATACGAGACGGCGCCTTAGGCGGTCTGGCCTTTAACGTTGGAGTTAACGTTGATCACAACCGGAATAAGCTGGTGAAATTTGGTCAGCCAGAAATCGGAGATTACACCCTTAACCAAAATGGGCTTCCGTGGAATTCATTTTATATGCTGCAGGTTGTCGGTATATTCCAGTCGGCTCAAGAGGTGGCCAATTCTCCTAAACAGTTTTCTGACTCTACCTTGCCGGGTGACCTGAAATATAAAGATGCAAATGGCGATGGTAAAATTGATCAAAATGACCGTACCGTTATCAATGGTGCATATCCTAAATTAAATTACTCATTTAATTTATCGGCCAGCTTTAAAGGTTTTGATCTTTCGGCCATGATGCAGGGCGTTTACGGGGTAAAATCATATGTTTCGGGATGGGGTACCATACCTTTTGTGCAGGGAGCTTCACCAACTACGGATTGGTTAAATGCCTGGACACCCGAACATCCATCAACCACTATGCCGCGACTTTACTTTGGGCAGAGCGCGCCGGATAAGATCGGTCGCCGGTCTACTTTCTTCCTCCAGGACGCATCTTATTTAAGACTTAAAAACCTGGTGTTTGGTTATACCATCCCATCGCAGGTTACCCAGAAGATAGGTATCAACCGGTTACGGGTCTATTTCGCCGGTGACAACATGTTCACCATAACCAAATATAAAGGTCTTGACCCTGAACGTTATGGCAACGGCGACCTGCAGTATCCGCAAAATAAAATATACTCTTTTGGTCTGAACGTAACTTTTTAATTAGCCCACATGAAAAATCGAATTATAATAACCACCATATTAATTACATCGCTGTTTTTAGGCGCATGTAAAAAGACCCTTGATCTGAACCCCGCGGATCAGATCGCAACCGCAACCTTTTATAAATCAAAGGCGGATTTTGACGAAGCTTTGGCAGCAGTTTATGCTTCCCTTCAGCCTGAAGAATTTGCTGTAGGCATTGGCTTTAGGGACGGCTTTACTGATAATGGCTATAACCAGTTTAATGCAGGCAGTGCAAAGGACTTTGTTCAGGGTAACTTTAACCCTACTACCGGAGGTTATGAAACGGCTATTTATAACGATAGCTATACCGGTATTGCAAGGGTAAACATGTTTTTGAAAAACCTGAATAATTACAAAGGTTCAGATATTTCTGATAGCCAGCGTAAAGTATACGAAGGTGAAGTGAGGTTTATCCGGGCCTTCTTCTACTTTCAATTATACAGCATTTATGGTGATGTGCCGCTGGTATTAGAGCCGCTCAACCTAAGCAATCAAAAGCAGGCCAAAGTACCCGCAGCGCAAGTGCTTACCCAAATAACAACCGACCTTGATTACAGCATTGCGAATTTGAACAGTGCGCCGTATTATTCCAACGGTGGCCATGCAGCGGCATCTTCTGCCAAAGCGTTAAAGGCAAGAGTGTTGTTATTTGCAGCATATGGCAACACTGGTACACCGGATCTTGCCATGTTAAGCAAGGTAAGAGACCTTTGTCTTGATCTCATGGGACAATATAAGCTAAGTGCTAATTTTGAGGATATTTTTAGGGATGCTACCCAAAAGAATAACACCGAAAATATTTTCTCTATTAATTTCCTGGCGCCAAATAACGCTACTCCGTGGGATATGTATTATGGCGACTGGGACGCCTGCGCTCCCCTGCAAAATATGGTAGATGCCTTTGAATGTACCGATGGGCAACCTTACGGCGTTTCACCATTAACTGACACCAAAAACCAGTTCAACAACCGCGACCCAAGGCTGGCTAAAACAGTGTACAGGGATTCCGTTTATTTTGGTCCGGGCAAAGTTCACCATCCCTCAAATCTCAGGCCTACAGGGTACGGAGTTATCAAGTTCCTGGAGCCTAATAACATTCCATATGGTTTTTCAACGCTTAGCCAACAGGATGCTGTTATTCTGCGGTTGAGTGAAGTTATGCTAATGTACGCAGAAGCCCAGAACGAGGTTGCAGGTCCTGATGCAACTGTTTATAAAGCCATGGCCGATTTGCGTGCGCGTGTAAATATGCCGCCGTACCCTGCCGGCTACACCAAAGATCAAATGCGTGAACGAATTAGGCACGAGCGACGCGTTGAGCTGGCTTTTGAAGGCTTACGCCACTACGATCTGCTAAGATGGCATGTTGCCGGTCCGGTACTCAACGCGGTAAAAACAAGTCTGATCAATTATCACTTTGAGGATAAATTTTACCATTGGCCGCTACCACAAACAGAAATTGATAAGAGTGGGGGCGTACTCATACAAAATCCGGATTATAAATAAATAAATTTGGTTGATATTCCACCGGGGCTGTGACTCACTCCGGTGGTTTTTACTTTAACATTATGCGCTACTATTTTCGGAATCGCCTTTTTATAACCGTAATTATATTATTAACCTGGCACGTGCTCATAAATGCCCAGGTTAAGGATCATCCGAAAGCAAGCCTAAATAATTTGCCGTTGTCTGGTTTTTATGAGGTACGGCAAGGACTTTCTCATTTTTATCAGAAACTTTATAAGCAAAAGAAAGTAACCGTCGCATTTCTCGGAGGATCGATAACTTACAATCCCGGCTGGCGGCCAATGGTTTGCGATTACCTCAGGGAACAGTTCCCCGATGTGCAATTTCATTTTATTGCTGCAGGAATTCCCTCACTCGGAAGCTTACCCCATGCTTTCCGGCTACAGCACGATGTGCTTGATTCCGGAAAGGTTGATCTCCTATTTTTAGAAGCTGCTGTTAATGACCGCGTCAACCGGACAGACAGCCTGACGCAGATACGCGACCTGGAGGGTATTGTTAGACATGTAAGAAAAAGCGACCCCACTACAGATATTGTCGTGATGGAATTTGCAGACCCTTATAAGAACAAAGATTATGACGAAGAAAAAGAGCCGGTTGAAGTGAAAAATCATGAACTGGTAGCTGCTCATTATCAAATTCCATCTATCAATTTGGCAAAAGAAGTGCATGACAAAATTGCCAACCAGGAATTCAGTTGGGAGAAGGATTTTAAAGATTTGCATCCGGCGGCATTTGGACAACAACTGTATTTCGAAAATATTAAAAGTTTATTCAATGATTGTCGTAAAGACTATTTATCAGCACATAAAAAATCAATTACACATTTAGCTTCACCCGTTGATGATCATAGTTTCGACAATGGAATTTACGTTGATGTAAATAAAGCACTGTATACTTCAGGTTGGCAATTGGTTGCCGATTGGATCCCCCTTGATTCAGCCGGCACACGCATGGGCTTTGTTCATGTTCCTGTGCTGATGAATACCGCGGCAGACCAGGAGCTGACGCTACCTTTTAATGGTAATGCGATTGGAATAGCGGTGATTTCGGGCCCGGATGCAGGTATTATTTCCTGGCGGGTTGACGAAAATCCGGAAAATACAATCGATCTTTTTACAGAATGGAGTTCCGGTTTGCATTTGCCGTGGTATTTGTTGCTGGCAAGTGCATTACCCCCTGGCGATCACGTACTTCATATTAAGGTATTGAAAGATCATAACGGTAAAAGCAAGGGCAGTATTTGCCGCGTAGTTCATTTCCTCATCAATAAATAATCCTATCTCATTTTTCATGAAAACATATTTTCTGTTAATTGCTATTTTTTTATTAGTTGCCAATCAACAGGTGCAAGCCCAACCTGGCAATACTTTGCTATGGTATAACAAGCCTGCTAAAGTTTGGGAGGAAACGCTGCCCCTTGGTAATGGACGCCTAGGTATGATGCCTGATGGCGGTATCAACCAGGAAAAGATCGTTTTAAACGATATTACGCTATGGTCTGGCTCAAAGCAGGATGCAAATAATTATGATGCCTACAAATCTTTGCCCCAAATACGAAGATTGCTTGCTGAAGGTAAAAATGACGAAGCGCAAAAAATCGTAGATGCCAATTATATATGCAAAGGGCCGGGGTCTGGTAGCGGCAATGGTGCTAATGTTCAGTTCGGCTGTTACCAGGTTTTGGGCAATCTCAGCCTGCAGTTTTTTTACAAGGGAAAACCTGCGGATAGCGCCGATGTAAAATATTATAAAAGAAGTTTATCCATAGCAGATGCAATTGTAACCTGTTCATATGTTGTAAATGGCGTGACCTATAAGCGTGAATATTTTACCAGTTTTAACCATGACGTCAGCATCATCACTTTAACTGCCG
Source organism: Mucilaginibacter pocheonensis (assembly GCF_031456535.1). Lineage (NCBI taxonomy): Bacteria > Pseudomonadati > Bacteroidota > Sphingobacteriia > Sphingobacteriales > Sphingobacteriaceae > Mucilaginibacter > Mucilaginibacter pocheonensis. The sequence continues at coordinate 223,656 of NZ_JAVDUU010000004.1, read as the reverse complement.
ACAAGCCAGGGCAACTTAATTTTAACATTTCATTGTCCCGCCCCGAACGTTCGACAGTTACCGCAAAAAATAAGATGTTGACTATGGTCGGACAATTAAACAGTGGTTCCGATGCAAACGGCATGAGTTACTTGGTACAGGTAAAGCCCATTGTAACCGGTGGTACAATAAAAGCAAAAGGCGATCAACTTGTGGTGGAAAATGCAACGTCTGTCACACTCTATATTTCAGCGGGAACGAATTTTAAAGATGCTCATTTCCAAACAACCGTAGCTGAAAATCTGATCAAAGCTATCAATTGCAGTTATCAGGAAGAATTAAAAAAGCACTTTGCTAATTATCACCGGTTGTTCAACCGGGTTCAACTGGCTTTAGGTATCGGCAATGTTCCCGCGGTTCCAACAAATGAACGGCTCGCTAATTATTACCGCGATCCGGCAAAGGATGCTTCCTTCCCGGTGCTGTTTTACCAGTTTGGCCGGTACCTTTCTATTTGCAGTACACGGGTTGGCTTGTTGCCGCCAAACCTTCAGGGACTATGGGCTGACCAGGTTCAAACACCATGGAATGGCGACTATCACTTAGACATTAATGTGCAAATGAATCATTGGCCGGTAGAGGTTAGTAATTTGCCGGAGCTTGATTTACCGCTTGCCGACCTGGTAGCGGGCATGGTAAAAAATGGAGAAAACACGGCTAAGGCTTATTATCAGGCCGATGGCTGGATAGCACATGTGATTACCAATGTATGGGGTTATACAGAACCGGGAGAAAGTGCATCGTGGGGTATTACAAAAGCGGGCTCAGGCTGGTTATGCAACAATCTTTGGGAGCATTACGCTTTTACGCTGGACCAAAAGTATCTTGGAAAAATATATCCCATTTTAAAAGGATCGGCCCAATTTTATAACAGCACATTGGTTCCTTACGCCGCCAAAGGATGGCTGGTTACCTCGCCGTCCTCATCGCCAGAAAATAGCTTTTATTTGCCCGATGGCAAAACTGCAAGTATTTGTGAAGGCCCTACAATTGACAATCAGATTCTGCGTGAGCTATTTACAAATGTGATTAACGCCTCTAAAATCCTTGGTAAGGACGAAGGCTTCAGAAATATGCTTTCGGAGCGGCTAAAACAACTTCCACCTGCTGGTCAGATTGCAGGCGATGGCCGCTTAATGGAATGGCTGCAAGATTATAAGGAAACCGACGCACATCACAGGCATATATCGCATTTATATGGACTTTATCCTGCACATTTGATCACCCCTGAAGAGACCCCGGCACTGGCCGAAGCTTGCAGAAAAACGCTGGACGCCCGCGGAGATGATGGTCCGGGATGGTCAATCGCTTATAAACAAATTTTTTGGGCAAGACTAAAAGATGGTAATCGTGCTTTTAAATTATTCACGCAACTAATGCGCCCTACCGTTAAAACAAATATTAACTATGGAGGAGGGGGCGGCGTTTATCCTAATTTGCTGTCCGCAGGTCCGCCATTTCAGATCGATGCCAACTTTGGCGCCGAGGCAGGGATCGCAGAAATGCTGATTCAAAGTCACGCAGGCTACATTGAATTATTACCAGCCCTGCCTGATGCCTGGAAAAAAGAAGGAAAAGTAATAGGGATGAAGGCGCGCGGCAATTTCACGGTCAGTTTTTCCTGGAAAAACGGCCGTATCGTTACTTATCATATTGTATCGCCAACAAACAAAAAAGTAAGGCTTAAGTTTAATGGCCAATCGAAAGAAATCAAAATCACTGCCGTCTGACCAATAGTCACATAAAGAAATTATGTAAATTGGTTCAAATTGGATGATGAGAAAATGACAGACTCGTTTAAATGTTGCAGAGAAGTTAAATCGTAGATACTTAACTATTAAACTGATGGAAAATATTAAAAGAGCGTTATTGCTCGTCATATCCGCTATCTGTTTTTCTTCGGATATGCCGGTCCTGGCTCAAAATAAAAATGCAATAGAAGCCGATGTTTGTATTTATGGCGGCACCTGCGCAGGTGTAATTGCAGCTTATACAGCAAAAAGAATGGGAAAAACAGTGATATTGATTGAGCCGGGGAAACATTTAGGCGGAATGACCACAGGTGGACTGGGGTTTACGGACATTGGTAATAAATATGTGGTAACCGGGCTTGCAAGAGATTTTTATCGACGTGTAGGTGAGCATTACGGGAAATTTGAACAATGGATATTTGAACCCAAGGTGGCTGAAGAAATATTTAACGACTATGTAAAAAGAGCCGGTTTTGCTGTTTTATTTGAGAACCGGATAATAAAAACAAATAAAAAAGGAAACGAGATAAAAGAAGTTATAGTTGAAAATTCATTTAAGCCTATTGCTGCTATCAATAAAATTATTCGTGCAAAAGTATTTATAGATTGCTCTTATGAAGGTGATTTAATGGCACGGGCTGGCGTTTCCTATACTGTTGGGCGGGAAGCCAACAGCCAATATAATGAAACTATAAATGGTGTCGAACTGATGGACGGACATCAATTTCCCGACGGAGTAAGCCCCTTTAAGGTGCCAGATGATCCGAAAAGCGGTTTATTGTGGGGCATAGCCGATACTGAATTACAGGCAAAAGGTACCGGCGACAAAAAGGTTCAGGCCTATAATTTTCGCATTACGCTTACCAATGTGCCGGAAAACCGCATTGCTATAACCAGGCCTGCGAATTACAACCCTCAGCAATACGAATTGTTGCTTCGCTTAAAGGAGAAATCACCCTGGAAATCCCTTAACGATGTAATGATCATGAGTATGATGCCCAATAGAAAAACGGATATTAATAACAGGGGTGGCTTTTCAACAGATATGATCGGAATGAATTGGGAATATCCTGAGGCTGATTATAACAGAAGAGCAGCGATTTGGAAAGCGCATGAAGACTATACCAAAGGTTTTCTTTATTTTCTCGGTAATGATTCCCGGATCCCGGCAAATATCAGGGATGAGATGTCGCAATGGGGGTATCCGAAAGATGAATATACGGATAACGGGGGCTGGAGCCCTCAACTATATATTCGCGAAGCCAGGCGAATGATTGGAGAGTTAGTGATGACACAGCATCATTGCCAGGGCAAAGAGATTGCAAACGATGGTATTGGAATGGCTGCTTATACCATGGATTCGCACAATTGTGACCGTCATGTAGTTAATGGCATGGTAAAAAATGAAGGCAATGTTGAAGTTGGAGGTTTTGGTCCGTATCCTGTTTCTTACCGGGCTATAATTCCAAAGCGAAAAGATGCCTCAAATCTATTTGTTCCGGTATGCTTATCGGCTACTCATATTGCTTATGGTTCCATACGCATGGAGCCTGTATTTATGGTATTAGGTCAGTCTGCGGCGGTTGCTGCCTGCCAGGCTATTGATAAAAAGATACCGGTTCAGGAGGTTAATGTAAAAGAGGTACAGAACTTGCTAAAAAGCAACCCGCTTGCAGATGGCAGTACACCAGAAGTGCTGGTTGATAATGATGATACTGATCATACCCAAAAAACAGGAAGCTGGGAAACCATAAAAAATGGCGGTTATGGTCCCACTTATTTTACGGATGATTCCAAAATTGGGGTCACTAAAGCTGTTCGGTTCACTCCGGATATCATTAAAGGTGGTAATTATCAAATTTATACTTACTTGCCTAAAGTAAAGAATGCTTCCACCCAAATCTATATCACTATTGATGATGGGAAAAGTGCAGTGGAAAAAATAGTCAACCAATCAGACCTTAAGATCGAAGGACAGACCTCGGGTGAATGGGTTTCTTTAGGGTCCTATGATCTTTTAAAAGGGAATAAGGCCTATGTGCAAATATCCAATAAAAATGCCGATGGGGTAACTACAGCTGATGCTGTACTTTTTGTGCCTTTGAAGTAAATGCCCAAATTATGTTTGAATAATGACATTTTCACTGAAACTGCCCAATAATTTGCATTTTTCGGATCTGATTCAATTTAGATAATAGTGTGTGGGATGCTTGTAGAAATATCTGACAACTCTTCCCTGGTATAATTAACTTGACTTTAGATAATTAGCGTATAGTTGACGCCCATTTGCTGTAGTTATACCATTTATAAATAAATTAAGAGCTACAAATATGTCAGCATAGTTTCGTGAATTGTTAAACACTAAAAAGTCTGTTACGGATAAATAGATATTGACTGTACTTGGTACATCAAGGTTATGATGATAAAGGCCTTTTTCCACACCGTGTTTTAAATTTGTTTCAATAAACGCCTTCATATAATCGGTCTTAAATTCTTGAAATGCTTTAAATGCCCTGGGGTACCTTTTTAATATAAAGTCGCTAAAAATATACCTTAAAGCAATTAAATGGTTAAAAAGATCCTGTTGAAGAGATAACTCCTGAACAGGATCATTTGCCGTATCAACGTTTAACCTGATTATATTTTCGCCCTGTTTAATCAACAGGTCAACAACAGCTTCAACCAGGATACCTTTGTTGGCAAAATATTGATAAACCGTTTTCTTGGACATACCGGAAGCCCTCGCTACTTCATCCATGGTTACGCTTATGATGCCATGTTTGATAAAAAGCCCGATAGCGCTGTTGACCAACTGATTTCTTTTATTCTCCATTCCGGTAGTTGATATCGGTACTGTTTCCCTGGGTTTTAAGGTGTGCCTTCTAAAAAGAGCCGGCTATCCGGGGCTGGCTCTCCGTTTTTGCAGTGACGTAATTATATACAGCCGACCGTACATAAAAATCAGCAAAGGCTGTAACAACTGTACTTGAGGCCTGCTGATAAGCAGTTTGTGCATCCAGCACTTCAGAAATGGTAGCCAAACCGGCTTTATAGTTATCCTGGTTAACCTTCAGATTTTCAGTAGCCTGTTCAAGGTTGTCTTTCGCATAACTGATCTGTGTAAGCTGGTCTTGCATATCATACCAATAACGCACAATGCCTACTTTCAACTGGTTTTGCCCGTCACTGAAATCATTACGCGCTATTTGCTCATTAATTCGGCGTTGTTTGATCTTTTGTTTGCCGCGGCCCCATAAACCGTTTGAAATTGGGATACTGAGCGTAACAAAACTGGCTGGTGCAAAACTGCTTCCAATCCCGCTGTTGATTGATCCGGTTTGTGATGCACTCAGGCCAACAGCCAGGCTGGGCAGGTTATCGCCATTCGCCAACCTGGTCTGCAGTTTTTCGCTTTCTATGCGCTTGGAGAGTAATTGATAATTGGCATTACCACTTAAATTTGTATCGGGTTGCAGGGCAGGTAGCACAGGCAGGCTTTTTTTATTAAGTGTGTCCTGCATCACCATAAGCGAATCAAAGGGAACGCCTGTATACATAGAAAAATCCAACTGTGCTACGTGGCGCCCATTTTGAAGCTTGCTTTTATTAACCAACAGCTGACTCAGCTGAACCTTCACTTTCAGCAGGTCATTCCGGGCTATTAAACCTGATGCCAGCATATCTTTTTGCATTTTGAGAACAGCATTCAGCAGTGCCTCGTTGATTAATATGGTTTTTTGTTGTTCCTGTATGTTCACCAGGTTCCAATATTTCTGTTCGGTAAGCAATACCACAGAATCTGCCGATTGTTTTTTCCTGATCTGGCTCACCTGGAGCTGCAATGTGGCCAATTGGTTGCCGGTTTTAATTTTACCGCCAGCATAAAGCGACTCGGTACCGGTTACACCAAACAGGTAAAAATTGTTAATACCTTTTTCTAATAGTGGCGGCATGGCCGATACAAAATCCTTAAACCCTAATAAACCCACCCCGGTTGCACTAACCGAGGGAAGGTAATCAGACTTGGCGGCAACTACTTCGGCCTTTGCAGAGCTGATCTTCAACTCGCCATTTTTTAAAGCATAACTATAAGCCAGGGCTGCCTGCTTGCTTTCTTGAAGGGATATCACATGCTGCTGGGCACCAGCCTGCAGGCACGTAAAAATGAATATGGAAAAAATGAATGTTTTCATGATAATGAGCTTATACAGTTGCAATTTCGGGTGTTATGCTAACCGGTTTAGTTTGATCCTCTTTGCGGAAGAAAAGCCAGTACAGGGTAGGTAATACAAATAGCGTGAGCAGCATGGATACCAACAGGCCAAAGCAGATCACTGTACCAAGCGGACCCCAAAGCGATGACCTGCTGATTACCATTGGTATTACACCAACAGCTGCTGCAGATGAGGTGAGGAAAATTGGGCGCATCCGGCGTTCTGCAGATAGTTTGGCCGCTTCAAATACAGATTTTCCTTCATGCAACCTCAATTCTTCGGCAAAGTCTATCAGGATAATACCGTTACGAACCACAATTCCGCAAAGGGCAAGCAACCCCAAAAATGAAGTGAACCCAAAAGGATAACCCGCCACAAGCAGACCAAAAGATGCACCAAGCAAACTTAATGGCATAGTAGTTATGCTTAAAAGTGCATGTTTAAGATGCTTAAAATGCCAAAGCAGGATCAGGAATATCAGCACAATACTTACGCCCAGAGCGATACCCATCGGTCCCTGGTTTTCGCCTTGTAACTCAAATTCTCCTCCGTAATTAATCTCAACGCCCTGTGGCAGCTTGATTTTTTCAATTGCTGGTTGCAGGTCCGTTAAAACGCCATTAGCTACAGCATCCTGGGTTACATCCATTCTAACGGTTAGCGTACGCACACTGTTACGGCGCGTAATCTGTCCGTCGTTCCAGTCCTGTTCCACATCGGCCACCTGCCTTAGCGGGATAACCGATTTGGTTTGAGGGGATACGATATTCAGGTCCATTAAATTTGCAAGGTTGCTCCGGGCAGATTTGGGCGATTTGATCTTTACATCTACCGCATATGTATTTTCCCAGAGTTGGGTGGCGGTTATACCTTCCGAATGCATAGATATCGCGTTGGCAATGTCGCTTTTACCTAATCCAAGCCGTGCTGCCTCTGCTGTTTTTACTTCAATTTTGAGTGATGGCTGCATCTCATTGTAATCGGTCCTGGGCCAGGTTACCTGTTTATGTGTTTTGCCGATGGCCAAAACCTTATCAGCAACCTGTTTTAAGGCCGCTATATCGTTTCCGCTTATCCTTACCTCAATTGGCGCAAGCGCGTTGATCATGTTCAGTTGTTTCATACGGACATAGGCAGACGGAAACAGGTTGCTATATTTTTTCTGGTAATCGATGATCACTTTTTCGGTAGCATCCTCAGATTCTGTTTTAACCAATATCTGCGCATAGTTTTTTGCCGGAAGATTTGGAGCATATACCGAATGGAAACGCGGAGAACTGCTGCCAATGAAACTTGTATAAGTAACTATACGCTTATCCTGTTTCAATATGCGTTCCATACCTTTTACCACGCTATCTGTTTGTGAAAGGTTATAACCACTGGGCAGGTAAATCTCCATCGCGAATTGATTCCGCTCCACTTTAGGGAATAGTTGCTGAGGTAATAACCCCATCATGGCTATACCAAGCACAACCGCCATAATTCCAAAGAATACGGTTAGCTTGTAATGTTTCATGGAATTGCCAATGTGGCTGTTAAAGAAATTCTGCAGCCTGTCCAGAAATGACCTTTTTTCGTCGTTCTTACCGTGCAATAACCCTTTTTTGATAAAGAGGGTGTTAAAAAAGGGTACCAGCAACATAGAAATAAGCAATGACAAAGTCAACGCGATCATGATCGTTACCGGAAATAGCCTAATGAAATCTTTGGATACGCCTGTCATGAAAAAAGCGAGCGGAACAAAAGTGGCCGATATAGCCAATGTGGCTGTAAAAACCGAAGGGAACAGTTCCTGCGCGCTGCTTTTGGCAGCATCCCATACAGACATGCCATGATCCAGCTTTTCAACATGATTATCAATTACTACTATCGGGTCATCTACAACGATGCCCAGTACCACAATTAAAGCGGCCAGCGTTACGGTGTCGAGCTCTATACCAACCATATACATAATGGCCAGTGTGGCCGCGATGGTGATAGGAATAGTCGCCGCTGCAACGGTAGCCACCCTCAAGGGCAATAAAAGCAGCGCAACAAACACAACCCCCACAAGAGCAAAGGCAAACTCTTTCATAAAGTGACTGATCGAATCATCCACCACTTCGGGCTGATCTGCCAGTTTAACCAATTTAATGTCGGCTGGTAAATGCTTGCTTACTTTGTCTATACGTTCTTCCAGTTCTTTACCAAATTGCACAATGTTTTTACCGGTTATCATCTCCAGCGAAATCACGATAGATTTGGTGCCGTTTGAGGTTACATAACTATCGGGCTCATCATATTCGCGTTTAAGGGTAGCTACATCGCGCAGTCGAACCGAATTGCCGTTGGCATCCTGCCTGATGATCTGGTCTGCAAGCTCTGCTTCGGTTTTATAGAATGTATTAAGATGGATAGGCTCATCTACTACTTCGCCTTCTTCCTTACCGGCCGCATTTATGGCACCCTCGTTTTGCAGTATTTGCATAATATTGCTCACCGATACGCCTTTTTGCAATAGCTTGTTGTTGTCTACATAAACCGTTACCTGTTCATTAAGGTTGCCGGTATGAGATATTTTGGCAACATCCTGCACCTGCCTAAGCTCTGCCTCAATGTCTTCCACATTGCGCAGCAGCTCTTTATAAGGTCTGGTTTTCGACTCCACAGCCATTAGCATTGCCGATGTATTGCCAAATTCGCTATCGATATAAAAACCCTTAACTTCTTTGGGTAGCTGGCTCTGTAAAATGAGCATGCCATTTTTGATCTTGTTCCAAAATGCTTTGGTTTGAATGGCATTTAAATTGTCGGCAACTTCAACAAAAACATACATAACCCCATCGCGCGAATAGGAATACGTTTTTTTCTTATTGATCTCGTTATTGCTGAATAAGTATTCTTCTACCTTTTTTGTCAGTTGTTCTTCTACCTGTTTGGATGAGGCGCCAGGGTATTGGCCAACGATCAACCCCTGCCTTATGGTAAAGTCGGGGAACTCATTTCGTGGCATATTGAAAAGCGCCGCAATACCGAGTATAAAAAATATAGCAGAGAGGGAAAGCGGGAATACATGGTACTCCATAGCCCATTCAATTAAATTACCTTTCTTTTTCATGATCTGCTATTTGTTATTGACAATTACAGGGGTTTGATCGGCAAGTTTCTGGTAACCAGAGGTTATCACCTGCTCATTGCCGGTAAGGCCCGACCGGATAGCAATGCCTTTGCTATAAAGCTGACCTGTAGTTACTTCCTTCCTGGCTGCCTTATGGTCTGCGGCTGCGATATATACAAAGCTGTTTCCTTTTTCATCTACCTGTATGGCCTGCACTGGAACTATAACCTCTTTAGCATTGCCGGCCGCATCTGCGGCACTGGCTGCTTTTTCAAACACAACTTTACACAGCATGCCGGGTCTTAATCGCATATCATTATTAGCCAGGGTAATTTTAACGTTGTAATTTGCGCTGCCATTGAGCGCTAAAACGCCTACTTCGGCAACCTGGCCTTTCAAAGGCACATCGCCCAAAGCGTCAATTTTTACTGTAGCCTGCGTTCCTGCTTTATATCTGTTGATTTCACTTTCGGGGACTGCCACCATTACTTTAACCGAGCGGGTATCCAACAGCTGCAAAACCGGTTGACCTGGATTGGCAACAGCCCCGGCTTCGGCTTTCTTTTCGCCAACAAAGCCGCTAACAGGAGCATAAAGGTGGGTGTGGGCAATATTTTGATAGGTTGCTCTCGCTGCTGATGTTGCCTGCTCAAAATTGGACCTGGCCTCCAGCATTTTTATTTCGGCAACGCTGCCTTTTTTAAATACCTCATTAATACGGGTGTAATTTTCTCTGGCAAGTTTTACTTGTGCCAGTTGGGCATTATACTGGCTGCGATAGGTAGTTTCATCTACCGAACCCACCAGTTGTCCTTTTTTTACGTAATCTCCTGTATGTACGGGGAAGGACAAAATAATTCCTGAAACCTGAAAACTTAAATCAATTGTCTTATCAGCTTCAAGGGTTCCGTCATAAACGGTATGATCGCCGGCTGATATGGATGTAGAGCCCAGGTTAAATACATTGACGGCTAAAGTGTCGGGGCCTTTCTTTTGCTCTTTTCCGCCTGAGCAGCCGGAAATCCATAGAGCAGTCAATACTGCTGCGGTAAGTGTAGTTTTGGTTTTCATTTAATTTAATTGAACATTATTTGTATTTTTGTCGATATCTATTCTGATTTTATTATTAAGCAGAATAGATTATTTAGCTAATAAATAGCAGTGTTTTGTCTTGTTGTATTTAATTTCTAAATATAATTTCGACAAATATACATTATTTGTATCATTGATATTTTTAATATTAGTGTCATTTTAGAATTTCAATAGGATTACGATTAAACCGGTTAATTGTATACCAGTCACAAACAAAAAATGTATTTTTGTCGAGCCATGAAAATAGATGAAAACGATAAAGTAAGAGAAGAGATCATTAAAGCGTCGGGCGCGGTATTTGAGCGTTACGGTTATTTAAGAGTATCTATGCAGGACATTTCAAACGAATGTAAAAAAGGGCGCAGCACACTATATCATTATTTTAAAAATAAAGAGGAAGTGCTGGATGCGGTATGTTACAAGCTTTTTTCACACTGTCTGGAGGAAAGTGTAGCCGCGATAAGTAAAAGACGCTCTTTTTCGGCTAATATAGAATCCTTTAATAGCATGAAGATTAAACACCTACGTGAGGTAGTTTTAAAGTACAAACTTGTTATTGACGATTTGAAGCAGGACCCGGCAATGCTCATGTTAAAATCACGTACTTTTGCTGAAGATGAGATAGCGGCTGTAAAGCAAATGATAAGATGGGGGATAGAAAATAAGGATATCGCCGAAATATCTGACGAAGATACGCAGTTCCTGGCCGAAACGCTGAGCGCCGCATTTAAAAGCTTCGAACAAGAAATCATGATTTTCGGCAGGTTTCCACAATTTGAAAGTAAAATAGCGTGGCTGGCACAAATGGTGCATAAGGGGTTGATGTAACTTTTAGCTTAACTAAACTGTAGATATAAAATCATGATTGGGTAGCTTGTAAAAGCAATTTGAATGGTGGTTTTTACTCTGAGCTATCACGATTTCCTTCATTCAATTTGACTCAACCCTTCCTATGTGGCGAGTTTTACCGCTGGGAGGATCTGAACGCGTCATTGTCAATGCTCCTGATTTCGCATGTGCACTGCGCGCTATCGAAGCCGCCAATAACAAAAAACTGTATATTGCGAAAACCTTTTACTGAAGTATGAACGCTAATCAGCCTGGCCGCGGGCATAGATCAAATTCGGTCTCATCGTTCGATGTTATACATAATCATTGCTTAGAGGCAGGGAAGTCATCGTAAAAGGAAAGATTTTTAATACAGAGTCATGAAAAAGATTTTGTTGGGAGTCGTCGGGTTTTTATTGCTCTTGTTATGCGCCTTTGGGCGGCAGCAACATTTCCGGCGCTTTGAGCTTAACGGTTATGCACAAGGTACTACTTACAGTATTATATACTATGCGCCCGACAGTCTGGTCAGTTTAGGGCAAACCGACAGCCTGCTGCAGCAGTTTGACAGATCGGTGTCATTGTACCGGCCTAATTCGCTGATCAGCCGGTTTAACCACTCTGCAAAAGGCATAAGGACAGATGAACCCCTTAGGTTGTTGGTCTCTCGCTCCTTGCAAATCAGTCGGGAAACCGGCGGATTGGTTGATCCTACCGTAAAACCATTGGTTGATGCATGGGGATTTGGCGTTGTAAAACCTTCACATAACCCGACCGATGAAGAGGTGAAAAATATGCTGCGCTATATTGGTGCGAACAAGATCAGTTTGAAGGGAGATTTTTTGTTTAAAAAATATCCGGAAATACAATTGGATTTGAATGGCATCGCTCAGGGCTATTCAGTAGATTTGCTTGCCTCGCTTTTGGAGCGCCACCACATCGATAATTATCTGGTGGAGTTGGGCGGTGAATTGCGTATTAAAGGGCGAAAACCCGGAAATAAACCTTTTGCGGTGGGGATAGAAGGTATCAGTGGGGATGACTTTGCTCCTGAGCCTATGCGCAGGATAGTTGAGCCTGGCGATGGTGCTATTACTACATCGGGCAATTACCGGAAACATCACGAAGCAGGGGGTAGGGAGGTGTCGCACCTGATGAACCCGCTGACGGGCTACCCCGTGAAGAACGAGATGATCAGCATAACGGTGTATGCCCGAGATGCTATTACCGCAGACGGGTATGATAATGGTTTTATGGCGATGGGATTAAAGCGTACGCTGCACTTTTTGACAAAACGGACAGATATGGGCGCTTATATTGTTTACCGCAAGCCGGATGGTTCTGTTGCGGATACTGTTACAGGTTTATTTAAAGGTATAAAAGGTTTTTGATTTTATGGAAAGACGAACGTTTTTAAAAAATACCGGATTACTTACGGGCGGCGTGTTGATCAGCAATAGTTTAATTGCCAGTCCGCCTGCAGCGGGGCCGGTAAAAATAGCAGTGATTGGCTGTGGTGACCGTGGCACAGGCATTATGCATATTTTGGATAGCATGCCAGACCTGTTCCAAATCACCGCAATTTGCGATGTGCTTGATTTTAGGTTGGCAGCTGCTCAAAAAATTAATAAAACCGGGACTTATAAATCTTATAATGATTACCGTAAACTGCTGGATGATAAAGAAGTGGAAGCTGTAATAGTGGCTGTACCACTTCATATGCATTTTCCCATAGCTGTAGACGTAATCAATTCGGGTCGGCACCTGTACCTCGAAAAGACCATGACCTATAATATAGAGCAGGCGCTCGACCTGGTGAAGCTGATGAGTGGACGTAGTAACCAGATTTTGCAGGTAGGACATCAATACCGCTATTCTCCGCTTTATTACCGGGTGAGGGAAATGATTGACAAAGGTTACCTGGGCAAAATAACCCAGATTGATTGCCGCTGGGACCGTAACGGCAACTGGCGCAGGCCCGTACCTGATCCCTCGCTGGAGCGTGCGATTAACTGGCGCATGTACAAAGCATATTCAGGCGGTTTGGTGGCCGAGTTGCTTTCTCACCAGATTGATTTTATTAACTGGGCGTTTGACACGCATCCACAGGAATTTTTTGCCACCGGTGGCATTGATGTTTTTAAAGATGGACGCGAGACATATGATAATGTGCAGGTGATGTTGCGCTATCCGGAACAAGGTATGATATGTAATTTTGGCGCGATGTGCGGCAATGCGCATGATGGTTATCTTTTTAAGATCAAAGGAACATTGGGCATGGTATCGCTATTAACAGACCAGGGCATGTTTTACCCTGAAAAGAAGCTGCTGAATGAAAAGGGAACTGTGGACGGTGTAACCGGCGCAACCCGTATTGTATGGAATAAAGAGGGCGGTACGCCCATTTTACCCGAACCCACTAAAGACGGCACCTGGTATGCCTTTAAAGATTTTTATAAAAAGATACAAAACAAAGAGCTCCCGGATAGTAATGTGTTTACCGGCGCACGAACAGCTATTAGCGTGCATTTGGCTAACCAGGCCTTGTATAGCAAAAAGATCAGTAATTGGGACAATAATTACATACTAAAATGACATTGTCTTAATTATTAAAAATGTCATTTCAGAAATAAACTATTTATGACATCTAAATTATTAAGTAATATACTTTTTAGTATATTTTTGTATCGTCAATTTAAATAAAATGCTTACGAAGGCTGAAAGAACAAAACAATTTATTCTGGAAACAGCGGCGCCCATTTTTAATCAGAAAGGAATATCCGGCGCTAATATAGACGACGTGCTTGCTGCTGCGAAACTTACCAAAGGATGCCTTTATGGTCATTTTGAAGGTAAGGAAGACCTGGCCTTACAGGTGGTTGAGCACATGTTGAATACGAATGGCGAAAAAATGTTGCTAACCATTAGCAAGGGTAAAACAGCGAAGGCTAAGGTATTTGCTTTTCTCGATTTTTATAAAGATCCTTTGAATACTTATCTTAAAGGCGGATGCCCTATATTTAATATTGCTGTGGAATCTGATGATAATTTCCCGGTGATCAAGGAAAAGATAGCGGGTGTCATTCGCCAGGGACAGGAATTGTTTGTTAGTGTTTTAACTCTGGGCATTAAGAACGGTGAGTTTTCTGACAAGCTTGATCCGGTCGTTTATGCATTCAAAGCAGTGGCAGCTGTTGAAGGTGCCGTTGTTATGTGCCGGGCGATGAATACAGCAAAACCGATGGCTGGTCTGATCAAGAGCCTGAAGGCAGAATTAGAGAGCTATGTAATATGATTTTTTTTAAATAAAATATACTAAAAAGTATTTTTATACTTCGGAGACTGTTTCCGCAATCAAATATTTTAACCACTCCGTTCGGAAATTATTAAGTAAAGAATATAAATTATCAAGACGAACTAAAATATACTAAAAAGTATAAAATAATTAAGTATCAACATAAATAACAAAGTCGGTTTACCATATCTAACACTAAAAAAAATGAACGATCAAATAATTTTCGAACCTTTCAATTTAAAAGGCCTTTCGCTGAGCAACCGCATGGTGATGGCTCCCCTAACCCGTAACCGTTCGGCCAACCCCGGCAATGTGGCCACAGAACTAACGGCGCTTTATTATCAACAGCGTGCTTCGGCCGGTTTGATCATTACAGAGGGCACTTACGTTAGTCGTGAAGCTATAGGTTACATCAATGTACCCGGAATTTATACCACCGAACAGGTTGAAGGCTGGAAACTGGTCACAGATGCGGTACATCAGCAGGGCGGAAAAATTTTCGCTCAATTATGGCACGTGGGCCGGTTATCGCACCCGGATCTGCTTAACGGAGAACTTCCGATGGCTCCTTCAGCACTAAATCCCCTGGCCCAAACATTCACACCTGAAGGTTTTAAGGACACAGTAGATGCAAGAGCGATGACATTGGAACAAATTCAAAAGACCATTAATGATTTTAAACAGGCTGCCGTAAACGCGGTGGAAGCGGGCTTTGACGGTGTTGAACTTCATGCGGCTAATGGCTACCTGTTACACCAGTTCTTCAACCTTTATTCCAATAAACGCCAGGACCAGTATGGAGGCACCATAAAAAAACGTGCACGCATATTATTTGATATACTGGACGAGTTACACACGGTGATCGATATCAGAAAGGTTGGTGTAAGATTAAACCCATCACTTCACGGTATACAGGGTATGATGCTTGATGAGGAAACAATAGCTGTGCACGATTACATAGTTGCCAAATTAAATGAATACGACCTGGCTTATCTGCACCTGACCGAGCCTTTTACTGATGTATCAGGTAACCCGTGGGCTATTCAGCAAGTTGCGAAACATTACCGTCCGCTCTATGACGGCACCATCATCATTAACCGTGGATTTAACAAGGCAACTGCAAACCAAGTATTGAGCGATGGTGATGCCGACCTGGTATCATTTGGGGTTCCCTTTATTGCCAATCCTGATCTTGTTGAGCGTTTTAAAAAGGATGCACCGCTCAATCAGCCCGATCCCTCAACCTTTTATACACCAGGAGAAAAAGGGTATACTGATTATCCAGTACTGGCTTAATGACAGTCAACAAAACAATGAAAATGAAACAAACGATTTTAGTTACAGGTGCCTCATCGGGCATCGGACTGCTTGTTAACGCTTCAAAATAGAATTAATATAAGAAATTAAAACAATGCAATTAAAAGGAAAAACGATATTGATCACAGGAGGTGCATCAGGTATCGGGCTGGAAGCAGCAAAACAATTTTTAGCCAATGGCGCCAGAGTGATCATCACCGGCAGAAGCCAGGGCAAATTAGATGAAGCGAAGAAAATGTACCCTGCAATTACGGCAGTTAAAAGTGATGTATCAGATGCCGGTGATGCGCAAAGGCTTTTCAACCAGATGCAACAACTGGGTGGTATAGATATTTTATACAATAACGCAGGAGTGTTAACTGATCCCATCAACCTCGGAATAGCAAATGGTCAGCATTTTGAAGATGCGGCCTATGAAATGAACGTCAACTACCTGGCGGTGATTCGTTTGAACAATCTTTTCATTGATATGTTGAAATCGAAAAAAGAAAGCGCAATTATAAATACCACTTCATTGCTCAGCTATGTTCCCTCATTGCTTGAAGCCACTTACGCAGCATCCAAAGTAGCATTGCAGTTTTACACCAAAGCGCTTAGAAAGCACCTGCAAATTTTAAACAGCAGCGTAAAGGTTTTTGAACTTTTACCTCCGCTTGTTGCCACAGAAATGACAACCGGCATGAACGGCAAAAAAATGACCACGGCCGATATGGTGAAAGCATTTATTACAGGTTTAAAGAAGGATCAGCTTAATATACGTATAGGTGATACTAAAGCAGTTTATATACTCAACCGGCTTTTTCCGAAATTGACTTTTAATTTAGCTAATCCTAAGAAAAGTTACAAAGTAATAGCTTCCTAAAACCGTTATAACCATAGAAAAATGAAAGCTTTCATTGTAAACAAGTATAAAAGCAAGGACGGCGGGAGCATTGAGCAGATACCCGTTCCTGTACCACAGCCGGATGAGGTATTGATAGAAGTATATGCCACTGCAATCAACCTGCTGGACTCCAAAATCAGAAACGGGGAGTTTAAACTTATTCTTCCGTATAAAACACCATTTGTTTTAGGCCATGACGTGGCAGGCATTATAACTAAGGTTGGAGCTGATGTGCAACAATTTAAAGTTGGAGATGAGGTTTATGCACGCCCGGCAGATCATCGGATAGGGACGTTTGCAGAATTTATAGCCGTTAATGAAGCTGATGTAGCGATTAAGCCAAAAAAACTGAGCATGGAAGAAGCCGCGTCTATCCCACTGGTTGGGTTAACCGCCTTGCAGGCGTTAATCGAAAAAGGGAACCTGAAGAAAGGACAAAAAGTATTTATCCAGGCCGGCTCGGGAGGTGTAGGTACATTTGCCATTCAACTGGCGAAATATCTGGGTGCTACTGTAGCTACAACTACAAGCGCAGCCAACGTAGAGTTAGTGAAAAGCCTCGGTGCAAATATTGTCATTGACTACAGAAAAGATGACTTTGAAAAAGTTCTGCATGGTTATGATCTGGTTTTGAACAGTCAGGACGGAAAGACACTTGAAAAATCACTTCGCGTATTAAAACCGGGTGGAAAAGCCATCTCGATCTCAGGCCCGCCTGATCCGGACTTTGCGGAAGAAATCGGGGCGCCATGGTATATAAAATTAATCATGCGTCTTTTGAGCCTCGGAGTAAGAAAAAAAGCAAAACGGCTTAACGTGAGCTTTTCATTTCTTTTTATGAAAGCAAACGGAGATCAGCTAAAAGAGATTACTTCGCTTATAAATTCCGGTATCATTACACCCGTTATCGACAAAGTTTTTCCGTTTGAGTCTATCAAAGAAGCGATGACCTATGTTGAAAGCGGGCGCGCTAAAGGAAAAGTAGTTGTTAAGCTGAAGTAAAAGGCTTTGGCAGAATACGGCACTTCGGCAAACCAACCCCTCTTAACTACAAAAGCCGCTAGCTTGTATGATTAGCGGCTTTTGACATTTTGACTGGTATGCAGAGAAATATGCGAATTCGCAAAACCTTAGTGTGAAATACTATACTTCAGTTTCATAAGTACTCCATTGGGCAACTCCTTTTGGTTCGGCGCTTTTTACTTCAGTACTTTTTAATTCGCCCATTTGCTGGTTTAACTTTTCTGTTTTTGCCAGTTCTTTATCAAGGACAGTATCCTGAACCGACATTCCTTTTGTTTCTCTTACGTAGCTGACAGGTTCTTCCACATATTCCCATTCTTGTCCCATATCTGGCATTTCGCCTTCGTTCCATGGGCCACGTACGGTCTTGCCGTCTGACATATTGAAGGCCTGACGGGTGAAACGAGGGTCGGCCGCCAAGGTACCCGGAGGAAAATTGGGTGTAATAGTTTGCAGCGCAGCCTCAAACATTTTATAATGCGCAACCTCCCGGGTCATCAAAAATGAAAGCGTATCTTTAACATAAGGATCGTCGGTGAATTGCATCAGATATTCGTAAACTATTTTGGCACGTGATTCCGAGGCTAGGTTACTCCTTAAATCTACCGTAAGGTCGCCATTAGAGTGAATATAGGAAGAACACCAGGGGATGCCCTGGCTGTTAGTAAGGCGCGGCCCACCTGCGCTCAAAACCAAAAATTGCGGATTAGCCAGTGCTTCATGGATAATGTTTTCTTTTGCCGCCTTACCGTTCATTACCTGCATGATCTCAGATTTGTCGGCGGCAGCTTTTAGTTCGCCGTTTACGCCCTTGAGCAACATCTGAATAGTAGCACCTACTATTTCCAGATGACTAAATTCCTCGGTGGCTACGTCCATTAACATATCGTATTTATCAGGATACGGCATTTTTGCCGCATAAGCCTGGGTAAAATACTGCATAGCCGCGGCAAGTTCGCCGTTTTCGCCGCCAAATTGTTCTAATAATAGGTTGGCAAAACGCGGGTCCGGATGAGATACCCGTGCGTTAAATTGAAGGTCTTTTACATGGTGAAACATAATGGTAGATTTATTTATGGTGATGAAAAGGATAGCTAAAAGCATATCCATGGAATTACAAAAGATAAAGGCCCGGCTTATTATTGTAAGCCGGTATTGATCATGGCGATTATTTCAGATGTATTTGGCTTAAACGGAAACAATTTAGCGGTATGTAGAATATTGTTTTTCATAGAATTTTATTTATGATACAAGTATGTGCCAGTTTTAATTATATAAATATTTGGTTCTATAATATGACATCTTTTAATCTCATTTGTTTGAATTATTTCTAATTAATTTATTTTTATTCATTAAAAGAAATAAATTCATCGCCATCTGAAAAATAAGCGTTGCCTGCCAGTGTAATAATGTTTAAAACGGGAACACTAAAACAGGGATATGGATAGGAGGAGGTAATGATTGTGTAATATATCTTCCCAGTATTCCCATAAAATGATACTGGTGATTGACCAAAGCCAAGATGTCGGTGTTCATCCCATTTATAATTACATCAAGGGCTTTTAATAGGTTGCGTTCTTTAATATTGTTATAAAACAACTTATCGTAATCGATATAAGAACTAATTTGTTCATTGAATATCTCCCACGCATATTGCTGATCAAGATCGGGCAATCCACTTGCCGGCAAGTGTGTTATTAATGCGTTAGCATTAAATGGCTTGGCTAACTCTGCCTGGTATTTAACAACAGACAACCTGCAATATCTTAAATCGGCCATGTATGCTATTCTTTCAAATTTCTTTAACTGAGCATGTTCCGGAACCAGTAGGGCTGGGCAATGCACCCTGTTAAGTACGGATTGGATATTAAAAAGAGGACGATTTAATTCGTTACTGCCAAATGCCTGCATGCCCTTTACTACCATCCATACATTATTCTTGTTTATGTATTTTACCAGGCCGTCTTCGGTTAGCTTCGAATTGTCGAGACAATCTATATTAGGAGTAAAGCCACCATCGAGCTGAACCGCTAATTTTAGATCCTCCATTAAACCCGCGGATTGCCAATCATTTGTAGGGTACTTATTGTCGGCAGTGGTCAAAGCTTTTTCCCGGTGAATATTCACATGTATGTTATTCACGTTTGCCAGTAATAAATTCGCCTCTACTTTTTGAGCGATCAATAGTGCTATTTTAGCTGCGTGCTTAGCCTGTGGACTTTCATCATTTACCACAATTATGCTCTTCATAAGGCCTCCGGGTGTTATTAGTTAGTGTTTTAAACATTTAATTACGTTGTGATTTATATGTCAATTAATAGCTGATACTAAAGGGCAGGTTTTTTTAGATAATAGATGGTTGCAATATCTACCGTAGATTAAACCGCTGTTTTAATCTTTTAAAAGTTAATGATGCAAATCCAATATTGACGGGTATTAAAGGTGTGCTACGGTAACTCGTTATTGGCGATAACGTCATTATTCAAGTAAGAAATTATACTCTTTTGATTAATTTATATTCATGGTAGTTATTTTATTGTCTAATTAATAAAAACAAGATCCGTAAAGGATAGTTTTAAGTCAAATACCTGTTTTAAATAAGTTAAATACGTGTTTTCACGTTATTGGTAACATCAAATAATTGGGGGCTACATGAACGCGGATTAATCTCTTCTCACTGTGAACCAGCTATTCACATCATCGGTTATACTGCCGCACTAAGAGCTTTAATGTTTTGATTACCTTTTCTGTAAGCAGTTTCTTGTCGAACCGCCATAGCCAGTTTCCCTCTTTAGACGCGGGCATATTTAAACGTGAGTGATGATCCAGCCGTAAAATATCCTGCATAGGTAAAATAGCGAGCGAGGCCACAGATGAATAACACAACTCATTCATTAACCTGTTTACATTTTGACGATTCACCTTTATTTTAAAATATGCTGATAAATGCAGATGCTCAATCGGTGTACAATTCTGGTTGAACCAGCCCAGTGTGGTATTATTATCATGCGTTCCGGTATAGGTAATGCTATTAATAACATGATTGTGCGGAGCATGGACCGAAACCGGCATATCCTCACCAAACGCATATTGCAGCACATTCATGCCGGGCAAGCCCGCCCTGTCACGAAGCTTATAAACGCCTTCATTGATATCGCCCAGGTCTTCGGCAACAAAGGGCAACTTGCCCAGTTCTTTTTTAAGTATCTCGAAGATTTCTATACCGGGGCTAGGCCGCCATTCCCCGTTCACAGCATTGCTTTCCTCTGCTGATACTCTCCAAAAATCATGAAACGCTCGGAAATGATCCAGCCGGATAACGTCAAAGAATTCGGCGTTTCTTTTCATTCTGTTTATCCACCAGGAATAACCGGTAGTTTTGTGGGCCTCCCATTGATAAACAGGCATGCTCCAAAGCTGACCGTTGCTATTGAAATAATCTGGCGGAACACCGGCCACGCCAGCAATATTTTTGTCTGCATCAAGATCAAACAGTTGAGGATTTGCCCAAACGTCGACTGAGTCATAACCCACATAAAATGGCAGATCGCCCATAAAAGTGATGCCTGATTTGTTGATATTAGCTTTTAACTCGGTCCACTGCCTGAAGAAAATGAATTGCAGCCACCTGGCCTTATCCAATTCCCTGGAATGTTGACGACTGAAATCTGCCAACGCCTTTCTTTCACGATGTTTAAAGTTTGAGGGCCACTTATACCACGGCAATCCGTTATGGTGTCTTTTTAGCACATCGTATAAGGCAAAGTCGTCCAGCCAATGGCGTTCATTTTGAACAAATAGGTCGTAGTCGGGCTTAAATAATTCAGAATCAGCAAAATGTCGAAAAGCTGTTTCGAAAAGGTCGCTTTTTAGTGCCCATGTTTCCTGGTAGCAAACCGTATTAGTGGCCGGCATTTGATATTTCGCTACTTCTCTGTAATTTAAAAACCCGTCACGCACCAGGTCATCAGGACTGATGAGCATAATGTTACCGGCCATTGCAGAAAAAGCACTATAAGGAGAATAACTTGCTGCCGCCTCTGTTGGGTTAACCGGTAATACCTGCCAATAACGCTGGTGCGCTTTACTTAAGAATGAGGCAAACAGGCGCGCCTCCGGCCCGAGGTCGCCAATCCCATACGGCGAAGGAAGGGATGTAATGTGCATAATAACTCCGGCACTCCGTTTATTGGAAGGCTCTTTTGAGCGCAATACGCCGAAAGGGAAATCCTCAAAAATGCCAGCTACAGGAAACTGTTGGTTAAGAATGCTTTTTTTATTTGTTAGCACCGAATACCATTCCAAAGGGGCATCATCGGGAAGAACTATGAATGTATCCTCCCAATTTAACGCATTAATGTCATCGTTATCTATTACTGCTGCCAGGTGTAAAGGAGCTATGACAATTAACCATTGTCTTTGATATTGCCGCGCAAAGGCTATCAGGTTTTCGCGGTATTTTCCTTTGACCTGCAGCGGGATATACTCACCCAGTGCGAAAAGTTTAGTGAAACTTTTCCGCAGCTCAAGTAATTTGTTTGTTAGCCACAATTTACAGGCTCCGTTGTGCCGGTGTTCCCATAACTGGCGCAGACCTGCCAACATAACCTCTTTTAAGAGCCGCGATCTCAACCGGTAATCAACCGGACGCCGATTATCGGGGTCTACCAGACTAAAATCCCACAGCTCACAGCCCTGGTAAATATCCGGAACGCCCGGACAGGTAAGTTTAAGCAGTACCTGCATTAGGGCATTCATTGTAAAGGGTGCCGAAATCCTTTCTTCCAGCGCTTGTAATGACTTCTGAAAAGAACCGTTATTGAGCAATTTCTGAGCAAATTCTAATGTGCCTTTTTCATAAGTTTCATCGGGATTGGCCCATTGTGTATGTCTTTTGGCTTCACGAAGTGCCTTAGTCAGGTAAGCATCCAGTCGCTCCTGTAAATTATCGTCTGCTTGTGCGGGTAGCTGAGATACTCCCGCAATGGTTTGATATATCAAATATTCGTCGTTAAAATCAGGCGCATGTGCTTTTTTAAACTTGGCATACTTTTGCTGCCAGTCACGAATAAGGTCAAACCATTCCTGAGGGATGTCAGTAAGCACATTAAGTTTTGCGCGAACATCCTCGCCACGTTTAGTGTCATGCGTAGATGTTCCGTTAATAGATAATGGCCAGTTTTTCTGCCGCGCTTGCATACGGGTATGAAACTGGCTGATCTTTATACCAAATGCGTCCGGCGAATCACCCACCTCATTGTGACCTATAAACCGTCCATAAGTATACATTAAAGTGTCTTCTACACCTTTGGCCATTAACGGCCCAGTGAATTGCATGCAGCGGCGATAAAATTTGATGACTCCTGGTTTATCCGCTTCGGATACCTTTCCGGTAAATAATTTGTTGAGCGATTGTGCAATAGTTTTGAGGCCAGGCTTTGCCGTTGCTATATTCCGGAATATGGCGGTCACATCCCGGGCCTCGCCGGGATTAAGGGGAAGTTGATTGCCATAGTAACGATATACGGGGCACTGGATCAGAAATTCAGCTATTGCATCCTTCAATTTCCCGGGCGCGGCTTTGGCTAACTGTTTATTGCCACCAAAGTTTATGCTTTCAAATAATTGCAGCAAACTGTCCAACTCACCGCCCATATGGTGGTAAAGAATAGCGGCTTTTTTTTCAAAAATGGACCGGCCAACCTGCTGCTTGTCATCTGCCAGTTCCCGGTAAAAGTCGGTGAACAACTTTTTATTATTGACAGAAGTAAAAAGGTTATTGACCATTCCCAAAAAATCATAGCCCGTATTCCCCTGTACAGGCCAATCAAGTGGGAACTGTTCATCGTCCTCCAGTATTTTTTCAACAACGATATAGGTTTCCTCGCCGGCAAGTGCACGTAATCTTTCCAGGTAACTCTTTGGATCCGACAGGCCATCAATATGGTCAATCCGCAAACCCTGAAACAAACCCTGATCTAACAGCTCTTTTATAAAACGGTGATATTCCGTAAAAACTTCCTCATCCTGAATATTTAAACAGATCAACCCGTTAACTGTGAAAAATCTGCGGTAATTGATCTGACGATCGCTATCCTGCCAATAACTCAGCTGATAATATTGTTCATCCGCTATCTGTTGTAGTAGGCGATTATTCTGATTAATAATATCAAGCACTTGGTCAATAAATTTTTTAACCGCCGGCCAACCAGATTTTAGGATCGCTATAACCTCTGCCGATAAGCCTGGACGATCTTTAACATACTTCGCGTTAGCAAGTAATTGCTGTACAACAGCCGGTTGACCCTTGTTAACCGACCCCAGGATGCGGATTACAGAATCCAGATTTATAGGATACTGTTGGTCGGCATAGCAAAGCCAAAATTTCCCCTCTTTGAAAGCGATACTAAGCTCATTATTTCTGATAACGTCAGGCAGTGTATTACCTAAAAAAGGCACCATTAATCGGCCGTTAAATGCCGGTGCTTCCCAGTTGATATCAAAAAACGATGAAAATTTTGAAGCACGGCCATTTTCTAACACATCCATCAACCAGCTATTACCACAATGAAACGCCATATGATTCGGAACAATGTCCTGCAGCCAGTTCATTTGCAAACCCTTCAATTTCTCGCTGATCTCCTGCAGTTCCTCCAATGTGCCGATCTCGGGATTAATCCTAAGCGGATTAATTACGTCATAACCATGATTACTACCTGGTGCAGCTTCAAATATGGGTGATGCGTAAACTGTATTTACACCCAGCTTATGCAAGTATGGAATAATGTCGCTAAAGTTTTTAAATGTAAAATCTTTATGAAACTGTATACGATAGGTAGAGATTGGATTAAACATGTTCTTCAAGAATTAGAATGCTTTCCGGCTGGAGTATTAACGAAGAACCTGTTTCGATGTCTTCTGTCGAAGAGCCAGGACCGTTCCACTGGTCGCTTGCCGAATTAAAGAGGGGTCGGAAACGGCCCTTTACAGGAACCGAAACGCTTTGTTGTTCTGCTGAAAAATTTAACATGCAATAAACAGATTTGTTGTCATGCT
The DNA here is from genome assembly GCF_031456535.1 of Mucilaginibacter pocheonensis. NCBI lineage: Bacteria > Pseudomonadati > Bacteroidota > Sphingobacteriia > Sphingobacteriales > Sphingobacteriaceae > Mucilaginibacter > Mucilaginibacter pocheonensis. Next base: position 199,061 of record NZ_JAVDUU010000004.1, on the reverse strand, counting down.
GTCTGATAATGGTCATCGTTTTTTTGTTATCATCAAAATCAACTTTTAAGGCTTTTCTGTCAGTTGATCCAAGCGCAGGATGGGTCTTCCGCAATGATATCAATGCCTGATAGTAGCTGAACATGGTTTGATAAGGTTCCTGTTCCAGCTTATTCCACTGAAGCTTTGATTGATGAAAAGTTTGTTCAGCTTGAGGATCCCGTGCATCTTCGCCGTGATGAAAAGCGGCAAATTCTGCCTTTCGGCCTTTTCTTACAGCTTCCACAAGATCGGGGTCTGTATGACTGACAAAATACAGGAATGGATTAGACTCGCTATATTCTTCGCCCATAAAAAGCATAGGCAAAAAGGGACTTATTATTACTGTTGCTGCCATCAGCTTCTGCATTTCAAAGCTGAATAGCTGGCTGGAGCGTTCGCCAAGCATGCGATTTCCAACCTGATCATGATTCTGCGAAAACACAACGAATTGTCTGCCCAAATTTTCTGCTGGGTCGGTGCCAAAGGTTTTTTCGCGCTGAGCAGAGTATTGCCCATGATATACATACGCATGTTCAAACGATTCCTTAAGCGAACTTATAGGGTCGAAATCCGTGTAATAGCCTTCCTTTTTTTCTCCGGCGGTAACCCGCAGCGCATGGTGAAATTCATCATTCCATTGCGCGTCCATACCCAACCCTTGTGCGTTCAGCGGATCAATATACCTGTGATCATTCAAATCGCATTCAATGATCAGATAATGCGTTTGGCCGGTTGCCTGCATGAGTAGGTTTACCTGTTCCTTTAATTCTTTTAAGATATGTTTTGGGCTAAAATCTTTGATTGCGTGTACGGCATCCAGCCTTAAGGCGTCGATATGAAAATCACGTAGCCACATCAGCGCATTTTCTATAAAAAAACGCCTCACCTCGTCACAACCCGCATCATCAAAATTGATTGCATCTCCCCATGGAGTTTTATATTTATCAGTAAAATATGGCCCGTATTGGCTTAAATAGTTCCCCTCCGGGCCAACGTGGTTATAAACTACATCAAGCACCACAGCCAGGCCTTTATGGTGGCAACTGTTTACCAGTTGTTGTAATGCCGCCGCGCCGCCGTAGCTTTCCTGCACTGCAAATGGAAAAACCCCGTCATAGCCCCAGTTACGCGTTCCCGGGAACTGCGCCACCGGCATTAATTCAATTGCTGTTATGCCAAGTGCCTTTAAATGATCAAGTCTTTGTTCAATACCAGCAAAAGTGCCCTCAGCAGTGTATGTGCCAGTATGTAATTCATAGAGTAGATATTCTTCGAGAGGCAAGTTGTTCCAGTGTTCATCTGTCCAGCGGTGGTCATTCAGCTTTATGGTCATGGAAGCGCCGTGCACACCTGAAGGCTGGCTTAAAGAGTAAATATCAGGGAAAGACTGTCCATCAATTACTACCCGGTACAACATGCCAGGTTGTAATTGATCTGTAACTGTGTGCCAGTAACCACGAGCTTTCTTTGAAAGTGGTATGTCTTCCCCGCGTTCAATCCTGATAGCTACATTCCCGGCCTTTGGTACCCATAAAAAAATTTCTGCGTGGCCCGATGCGTTAAAATTTACGCCCAAAGTCCTTTTTGCAATCGTTGAATTAATCATTGGAATTAGTTTCATTTTGCAATAGCACTACAGATCTTCCTTCCACATGTACGCTTTCGCCCGGCTGGTATATCTTTTCTTCATTACCACTTGTAGCTGTATCAATAACGGTTTTCCATTTGCGGCCGTAATTTTCAGGTGGCAGGCAGTAATCCAGCCCCTGGTCATGCGCGTTGAATACCAGGTAGAAATTATCATCTATAACAGGGTTTCCGTCTGAATCCACGCTGTGGATGCCTTGCCCGCTCAGGTATATAGCTACTGATTTTGCAAAATTCTCGCTCCAATGTGTTTCCTCCATCTGGGTGCCATCGGGCAGGAACCAGGCTATGTCCTCTATCTTAGTATCTTTTGCAGCTACACCTTTAAACCAGTTTTTACGTGAAAAAACAGAATGTTCTCTTCTAAGTTTGATCAATTTACGTGTAAAGGTTAATAATTCCTGGTCGGCCGAAGGCCAGTTGAGCCAGGAGATCTCATTGTCCTGGCAATAGGCGTTATTATTCCCCAGCTGTGTTCGTCCAATCTCGTCGCCGGCAACCAGCATTGGCACACCCTGTGAAAGAAACAGCGTAGCCAAAAAATTTCGCTTTTGCCTCGCCCGCAACATGTTAATATCATGATCATCAGTCGGTCCTTCAACTCCGCAGTTCCATGACCGATTGTGGTTTTCACCGTCATTGTTGCCTTCTCCATTCGCTTCGTTATGTTTTTCATTATAAGAAACAAGGTCATTCAATGTGAAACCATCATGAGCAGTAATTAGGTTGATGCTGGCGGTTGGCCGGCGGTAATCCTTATAAAGGTCTGCGCTGCCGGTAATCCGATCGGCAAACTCAGCCAATGTATTTTCAGAACCGCTCCAGTAATCACGTATACAGTCGCGGAATTTTCCGTTCCATTCGGCCCAACCCAGCGGAAATTTACCAACCTGGTATCCGCCTTCGCCAACGTCCCAGGGCTCGGCGATTAGCTTGACCTGAGAAATAACCGGATCCTGGTGAATGATATCAAAAAACGCGCTTAACCGGTTAACTTCATGAAGTTCCCGTGCCAGTGTTGAAGCAAGGTCAAAACGAAAACCATCAACATGCATTTCGGTAATCCAATAACGCAGGCTGTCCATCATCAGCCGGAGAACATTAGGCAGGTTCGCATTCAGAGTGTTTCCTGTGCCGGTGTAATCATTATAATACCGTTTATCGTCTGTAAGCCGGTAATAGGATACATTGTCAATACCTTTAAAAGAAAGGGTAGGTCCCAAATGGTTTCCCTCTGCGGTATGATTATACACCACATCCAGGATCACTTGCATACCTGCTTTATGCAGTTCTTTCACCATATGTTTAAATTCATTTACCTGTTCTCCTTTCACACCGCCCGATGAATATCGGGCGTCAGGAGCGAAAAAGCCGATGGTGTTATATCCCCAGTAATTGCTAAGCCCTCGTTCTTTCAGGTAACGATCGGAAATAAAATGATGAACCGGCATTAGCTCAACCGCGGTTACACCCAGCTCTTTCAGGTATTTGATGCTCGCTGGGTGGGCAATTCCAGCATAGGTTCCGCGTAGCGCTTCAGGGATCTGGGGATGCAACTGAGTGAAACCTTTAACATGCATCTCATAAATCGTTGTATTATAATAGGCCAATGAAGGACTGGAATCATTTTCCCAGTTAAAATTTGGGTCAATGACCACTGACTTTGGTATAAAAGGCGCGCTGTCAGCATCGCTAAAGCTCAAATCCTCGTCAGGATGTCCAACTTCATAGCCGAACAGGGCATCATCCCATTCTATCGCTCCTGCTATTGCTTTGGCATAAGGGTCAAGCAATAATTTGTTATGGTTAAACCGGTGCCCGTTCTCTGGTTCATAAGGGCCATGAACACGAAAGCCATACAGTTGGCCGGGCATTATTTTTTTTATATAGATGTGCCATATAAAGTCTGTTTTTTCAGTTAGTTTTATGGTAGCAGTCTCTTTGCTCTTCTCAGCGTCAAATAAGCAAAGCTCAACCATCTCAGCGTTCTCTGAATAAAGCGTAAAATTAACGCCTTCTCCATCCCAGGTGGATCCGAGGGGAAAAGGTTTTCCGGGTAAAATATTAGTACTCATTAAAATTAAATAAACAAAAAGATAAATATTGTGATATAAGGTATCGGCAAATAGCTTTTATATAAACCCGATTAGATTAAATTGTTTTAATATAATAAAAATTATCTTTCTAATTAATTTAAACTCGCTGGCTATCATGCCGATAATACTTCGGGCGAAAATCTGGAGGTGCCTGGCCAAAAAAACTGCGGTTGACAGTCACTCAAACAAATCTCAAATTTTTCACAGTTGCTTTAACACAATTTAAGTGAGCACAAGCTTATTTTTTAGCTTACGCGTTATAAGATGGAAATAGTGGGCTTCATGTAGCTGTGGTACAAATTTATTGTATCAATACCGGACACATGGTGTTACACTTACGAACAGTTTCTGTTCTTGTGACTATTTAAGTTATTGATAATAAGTTTATTGTGTTTTTGGTATATGTTTTAAACGAGTATTAAAAATACTGCACGATATGCTAAAAAATTACTTCAAAATAGCCTGGCGCAACATTACTCGTCATAAAGGCTATTCTGCAATAAACATTGCCGGGTTAACTGTGGGCATTGCGTCCTGTTTGCTCATTTTCGTGATCATTCAGTATGAGCTGAGTTTTGATACCTTCAATCCTAACTATAAAAATATATACCGTATTGTAACTCAGGAAAAGCATGAGTCGGAAACTACAACCAATCCGGGTATTGCCGTACCTGCTACTGAAGCATTACGTCTTGATATTCCGCAAGCAAAAGTAGCAGCGCTCAACAGCAGCTACGGCAGCCAGATTACCGTACCCGAAGGTGCCGGAAGCCGCACAGGCGATAAAAAGTTTACTGAAAATATTGGAGTACTATTCATTCAGCCCCAGTTCTTTGATATCTTCAATTATAAATGGCTGGCGGGCAACGCTTCGGTATTGGCTGATCCCAATATGGTGGTGATAGACAAAAGCTCGGCAATTAAATACTTTGGCGACTGGAAGGATGCCGTGGGTAAAACCCTTAAAATGGATAATGTTTTAACCCTGAAAGTTGCTGGTGTCATAGAAGACGCGCCGGTTAACAGCGATTTTCCGTTTAAAGTAATGGTATCATTTGACACCTGGAAACAACACCCCAAAGATTATGATTATAGCGCCGAATGGGGATCAACCAGTAGCAGCCACGAGGTATTTATGCTGTTCCCGGCCAGCATGTCAAAAGCAAATATTGGGGCACAGTTAAAAAGATTTTCGGATAAGCATTTTAAAAAGCTAAACTCTAAAACTACGCTTCTTGCTCAACCGCTGGCCGATATGCATTTTGATACACAGATAGGTAACCCGCTTGGCGACCATAGCACCAGCATGGCTACTTTACGCACTTTGTCATTTATTGCTTTGCTGATCATTATAATGGCCTCAATTAACTTCATTAACCTATCAACCGCACAATCGGTTGGCAGGTCAAAAGAGGTTGGGATCCGTAAGGTATTGGGCAGCACCCGTCCCCAACTTGTTTTTCAGGTTATTGGCGAAACCACCATCATTGTTATCATATCTGCATTAATTGCTATAGCTATTGCAAAGCTGGCTATGCCGCAATTAAAAAATATAGCCAATGTGCCCGATAGTATTAGTTTGTTTACTATAGGCAGTGTACTGTTTTTAGTAGCAAGTACCATAACCATTATTTTACTGTCGGGTATTTATCCGGCGCTGGTGGTATCGGGCTTTAAGCCTGTGCTGGCGCTTAAAAATAAAATTACGGCGGCCTCAATAGGAGGTATTCCGTTGCGCCGGGCTTTGGTTATTGCGCAGTTTTCGATATCACAACTGCTCATTATCGGCACAATAGTAGCAGTAAATCAAATGGACTTTGTAAACAATGCCGATCTGGGTTTCAATAAAAGTGCGCTGCTAATTATTCCTGGTTATACGGATAGCGTGAGCCTGGGTAAAATGGAATCATTTAAATACCAGGTGATGCAGAATCCGAATGTAAAAGCTGTTAGCTTTTCTTCGGACGTACCGTCGTCAGAAAACAACTGGGGTACTAATTTCTACTTTAATCATTCAAACAAAGAAATAGGTCATCATACCTATTTAAAATTTAGCGATGCCGATTACTTCAAAACCTATGGCTTGCGTTTTGCAGCAGGCAAAGGATATGAAGCCGGAGATACATCTAAACAGTACGTAGTAAACGAAACTTTTATACATAAGCTCGGCATTCAAAATGCAGAAAACGCTATTGGAAAAACAATCCGTTTAGGCGGCTCTGCATGGAAACCCATTGTGGGGGTAATAAAAGATTTCAAGACCAATTCTCTTCGTGAAGCGGTAAAACCAATAGTTATCGCGCCCTCCAAAAAATTGGAAGGACAAATCGGCATCAAAATCCAAACTGCCAATTTAAGCAAAACCGTGTCAGAGTTGCAGAGAATATGGGAGAATACCTATCCCGAATATGCCTACAACGGTTATTTCCTTGATGAAAACATTGCAAAATTTTATGAACAGGAAAACAAAATGGCGCTCGTATATAAAGTATTTGCCGGGATAGCCATCTTCATATCTTGCCTGGGCTTGTATGGCTTGGTGTCGTTTATGGCTGTTCAGCGTACCAAAGAAGTTGGCATTCGCAAGGTATTGGGCGCTTCTGTAAGCAGTATTGTATTCCTGTTCTCAAAAGAATTTATGTTGCTTGTCGGTATCTCTTTTGTAATAGCTATGCCAGCGGCGTGGTACATTATGAACGGCTGGCTGCAAAACTTTGTCTACCGGATATCGATAAGCGGATGGATCTTTTTATTAGCCATTACATCGTCAATGGTGATAGCCTGGGTAACCGTAGGATACAAGGCGATAAGAGCCGCGGTGGCTAACCCTGTTAAGAGTTTGAGGAGCGAATAAGATAATTGTCACCTTGCGGTAGTCGGTTTGCAATTTTGGGATCGTTTGATAAACAATTGAACTAATGATAAATGAACCAATTAAAGTTTAAATCATGATAAGAAATTATTTTAAAACCACCGTGCGGGGCCTGATGAAAAACCGGACTTACAGCTTTTTAAATATTGCAGGTCTGGCGATTGGGGTGGCTTGTGCGTCCATAATATTTCTTTGGGTGCAGGATGAGCTTGCCTTTAATCACAATTTTGCAAAACGGAACAATCTCTACACGGTTTTTGAAAACCAAACCTATGAAGGAAAGGTATCAACTTTTAGAGCTACGCCCGGCCCAATGGCTAAAGCGTTAAAAACTGATATCCCCGGCATTAAAAATGCCGCCCGCACGGCCGGTGCCGACAATATTGTATTTTCCCTTGGCGACAAAGCTATTAATGAAGATGGTAGCTATGCCGATGCCGAGATATTTTCCATATTAAAACTACCCTTTGTTAAGGGTGATGAAACCAATGTGTTTCATGACATACATTCAGTGGTGATTAGCACTACTATGGCTAAAAAATTCTTTGGTGATGCCGATCCGATGGGTAAAACGTTAAAAATGAATAATGAGCAGGATTTTACAGTTACAGGAGTGTTTACCGATCTTCCTAAAAACTCAACTTTCGTGTTTCAATGGCTTGTACCACTACAAAATATTGAACACTTGAAACCATGGATGCAGGACTGGGGCGCCAACTGGGCACGTACCTATGTTGAGCTTGAGCCATCGGCAGATGTTAATGCGATTAACAAAAAACTTGCTAATTATATCGGCACAAAGAAAAGTGGGAATACTACATTCTCCTTTCTGTTTAACATGAACGACTGGAATCTTCGCGATAAATTTACTGATGGTAAAATGGATGGCGGCCGCATCGAGTACGTTCGTTTGTTTGCAGCTATCGCCTTTATTATCCTTATCATAGCCTGTATCAATTTCATGAACTTATCAACTGCCCGATCCGAAAAACGCGCGAAGGAAGTGGGTGTACGTAAGGTGATGGGCGCCGGAAAAGGCAAGCTTATAGCTCAATTTATAGGGGAAGCGGTGATCATGGCTTTTATTGCTGTAGTTGTAGCCGTAGGTATGATATACATCGCCTTGCCGTGGTTCAATAATTTAGTTCAAAAAGAGCTTACTATTGATCTGTTACAACCGCTGCATCTTATTTACTTATTGTCTATAGGTTTGGTTACCGGTTTGCTGGCAGGCAGTTATCCGGCGTTTTATCTGTCGTCGTTTAATCCTGTGTCCGTATTAAAGAATATCAAATTGCCGTCTGCGGCCGGTGCCGGATTCATCAGACAGAGCTTGGTAGTGATCCAGTTTTCTGTATCCATAGTACTGATCATTGGTACCGTAATTATTTACCAGCAAATTCAACATGTAAAAAACAGGGACTTAGGTTATAATAAAAATAACCTCATCTATATTGACACGAAAGGTAAACTATCTGACCATTTCGCGGCGGTAAATAACGAATTGAAACAAAGTGGGGTTGTGGCCGATGCCTCATTAAGCGAATATCCTGTCCTGCAGATCTGGAGTAACTCGGATAACTATTCGTGGGAAGGAAAAGATGCAGCCAAGAACCTGCTGATCACTTTTGAAAACGTAAGTCCGCAATTCGTTTCAACCATGAACATGAAGCTAATCGCCGGTCGCGATTTTTATTCAAATACCACTATTGATAGTAATAATGTGATCATTAACGAAGCCTTTGCCAAACAAATGGGTAAGGAAGGCCATGTAGGCGCCACTATCAGGGAAGGCGGTGCTAAAATGCTGAGGGTAACGGGTATTATTAAGGATTTCCTGTACAATGATATGTATATTAAAGGAGCGCCGCTTTTATTATACAATCATCCGCAAGGCACCAATTTTTTAACTATCCGCTTTAAACAAGGTGTTAGCTTGCAGGATGCCTTAGCTAAAACAGAAAAGATATATAAGCGTAATAATCCTGGTTATCCATTTGAATACAAATTTGTTGATACCGATTTTGATCAGCTTTTCAAAACAGAAACACTTACTGGGAAGCTGGCAGGTGTATTTGCTTCGCTGGCCATTGTGATATCATGCCTTGGTTTATTTGGGCTGGCAGCTTATACTGCAGAGAGGAGAATAAAAGAGATAGGCATCCGCAAGGTGCTTGGTGCTTCGGTAGCAGGTTTAACAAGTTTGTTATCCCGTGATTTTTTAAAGCTGGTGGGTATTTCATGTCTTATTGCGTTTCCGGTGGCCTGGTATGCAACCAATAATTGGCTGCAAAATTATCAGTATAGGATAAATGTGCAATGGTGGGTATTTGCCATAGCCGGCGGAATGGCTATTCTGATTGCATTAACAACCGTAAGTTTCCAGGCTGTAAAAGCTGCTCTGAGCAACCCGGTTAAAAGTTTGAGAAGCGAATAGATCCGATTGATAGCAGCATTTTAAAGTGTCCCATTGTACAAATGAATTAATGAACAAACTATGATAAAGAACTACATCAAAACCGCGTGGCGTAATATCTGGAAAAGCAAGGTGTTTTCGGCTATTAATATTTTTGGTTTGGCTGTGGGTATGGCGGCTTGTATTGTTATTGTGCTCTTTGTTTATTACGAAAAGAGTTTTGATAGCATGCATACCAAAAATATCTATCGGGTAAACGAGGTGCAGAAATTTGAAGGCATGGCGGCTTCACAAAAAGTGGCTTTATCTATGTTTCCGATGGGACCTACCCTGAAAGCCGAATTTCCGCAGATCAAAAATTTTACCCGTATACGGTGGCAGCAAAAGTTCCCGGTTAACTTAGGTTTAAAAAAGGTTTACATGCCCCAGGTTTTCTTTGTGGATTCAACCTTCCTTAAAATGTTTGACTTTAAGCTGTTGCGCGGCGACAGGGAAACAGCCTTGTTGAAGCCGCATAGCGTAGTACTTACAGAAGATGCTGCAAAGAAGATATTTGGAAGCCAGGATCCCATTGGTAAAACAATCACCAATTACGGGCGGGATACCGTTACCTATGCTGTTACCGGTATATTAGCCAATGTACCCAAAAACTCGCAATTGCAGTTTGATTGCTTATTCTCGTTCAGCAGTATTTTTAAACCTAATATGTTCACCAACTGGGGCGGTAATTGGTTAAATACCTACCTTGAGCTAACCCCCGGAACCGATATAAAAGCCCTTGAAAAGAAGTTCCCGGCCTACCTTGAAAAATATAAAGGGAAAGATGGCCCTAAAGGTTATGAATTGTTCCTGCTATCATTAAAAGACGTACACGCTAATTCGGCTGATATAGGACTGGACTATATCAACTATCAAAAGTTTGACAAACATATCACTAACCTGTTCTCTGTTATTGGCATCATAGTACTGGTGATTGCTTGTATCAATTTTATCAATCTTTCAACAGCTCGCTCTGCCGAAAGAGCTAAGGAGGTAGGAGTGCGTAAGTCAATTGGTGCAGGCCGGCTTCAGCTGGCCATGCAGTTTTTGGGCGAAACAGTTTTATTATCGTTTATCGCTTTGGTACTCGCCGCTGTTTTGGTGGCGTTGGTATTGCCTTATATCAACAACCTAAGCCAGCGCGACATTAGTTTGCCACTGCAAAATAATATGGCCCTTATAGTGGTGATTATTGCAAGTACAATTATGGTTGGCATTATATCAGGTATTTACCCGGCAATGTTTTTGTCTTCGTTCCAGCCGGTTAAGGTTTTAAAAGGTGTGGCAGTTTCAGGAACTAACAGTCGCTTTTCCTTACGTAATATCCTGGTGGTGGGCCAGTTTACCAGCGCCATAATATTAATGATAGCTACCGTGCTCGTAATAAGACAGTTAAAATTTATGCAGCATAAAGATCCGGGTTTTAGCCGTGAACAGGTCGTAAATATTCCGCTTAATCAAACTGCTTCTTCTAAATATAACCTGTTGAAACAGGAGTTGACAAGTAGCACGCTGATACAGGGTGTCACCGCGTCGCAAGATATACTGGGCAGCCATCTCGACCAAACCGGGATTTCATTTAAGCTGGGCGATTCACCTCTGCGCCAGCTTACTTCAACCTTATTGGTGGTTGATAATAACTACCTTGACCTGTACAAGATCAAGCTGGCTATGGGCAAGAATTTTTCTTCAGATACCTCAACCTTATGGCGCGAGTACATCATCAATGAAGCTTTAGCTAAGGAACTTATGAAGGATCATAAAGGTAAACCTATTTCTGCGCTAATTGGGCAGCGCTTTGGTTTTGATTCATTAGGTGTAATTAAAGGCATAGTGAAGGATTTTAATTTTAACTCCCTGCATTATAAAATCGAAACCATGTTTTTGGTAAACGGAAACGGCTTTGGCCAAATGTCGGTTAAGGTAAATGGCAGTAGGGCGAAAGAGGCTATCGCGTTCATTCAATCAACCTGGATGAAACAATTCCCGGATGTGCCTTTCGAGTATCAGTTTTTGGATGATCATTTTAACGAAGTTTATCGTGTAGATAACCAGGTAAGCACGGTAGTGAGCATTTTAGCCGGACTTATCATCATTGTTTCCTGCCTTGGACTGTTTGGACTTGCTTCCTATTCAGCTGAAAAACGGGTTAAAGAGATAGGAGTGCGAAAGGTGCTTGGAGCATCGGTTCAGAATATAGTATTGCTATTATCAGGTAACTTTGTAAAGCTGGTGCTGATAGCTAATGTTATAGCCTGGCCCATAGCCTTATATATAATGAATAAATGGCTGCAGGATTTTGCATACCGTGTTGATATTGATTGGTGGATGTTTGCACTGGCCGGATTAACATCTATTGTGATAGCATTTGCAACGGTGAGTTTCCAGGCCATAAAGGCGGCGGTAGCAAACCCGGTTAAGAGCCTGAGAAGCGAATAGGCAATAGCAGGTTGTTTTTATACCTAACTTTCATAACAAACTACATCAAGCCGGCGGTATCAGGTACTGCCGGTAATTGATCTTCACCTCAAATCTTCCAAATGCCGAATTCAGATTATTTGGATAAGAAGATTCTGAACCAGCTTGATCTGGTAATTATTTCTACCCCTTTGTTTGACCCAATACCCCCTTCTGAAATCATTTGCTTCCGCATAGTTTAGTATGCTAAATGAAAAAGAAAACTACCATAATAGATATTGCCCGCGATCTTGGTATTTCAAAAACTACAATATCGTTTGTTTTAAACGGCAAGGCCCGTGAAAAAGGGATCAGCCAGAACCAGGAAATAAAAATACTAACCTATATTGAAAAAATAGGTTATAAGCCAAATGTGTTTGCACAGAGTTTGCGTACCGGTAAAACAAAGACGATAGGTATGATGGTGGAAGATATTTCAGACCCGTTTTTTTCTTCCATTGCCCGGTCTATGGAAGAAATCGCTTATAAAAGAGGATACAAAATTCTTTATAGCAGCACCGAAAACGACACGCAGAAGGCGAAAGACCTGATACAATTATACCGCAACAGACAGGTAGATGGGTATATCATAGCTCCACCACCCGGCATTGAACATGATATCAAGGTGCTTCTCGAAGATAAATTTGCGGTTGTTGTATTTGACAGGACCTTACCGGGAATAGAGGTTGACAATGTGCTTGTAAATAATTATCAGAGTAGTTATCAGGCGACAAAGCATTTGATAGAAAACGGTTACCTGAATATAGCTATGGTAACCTTAGATTCGGATCAGAGTCAGATGATGGACCGCCAGCTTGGATATGAAAAAGCACTGGATGAGTGTGACCGGCCAGGCAGGGTAATGAAAATAATTTATCGTGACAATGACGTCGATAATATCAAAGAAATTCAGGAGTTTCTGAATTCAAACACGGAAATTGACGCCGTTTTTTTTGCTACAAATTATATTGCCGATAATGGTCTTGAAGCGATCAGGAATTTAAAACTTGGTATTCCGCAGAATATTGGCGTTGTTGTTTTTGATGATGATAGGCTTTTTAGACTGTTTTCGCCATCTATTACTGCTATTGTTCAGCCCATCAAGGAAATAGCTGAGCAGGTTATTAAATTGATGTTAATACTGCTGTCAAATCCTGCATCGAAAAAGCCGGTGCGATCAATTCTTCTCCCAACCGTTTTAAAAGTGCGCGAATCTACCCTGAGAAATCAGGAAAAGGAAACCAGGCACACGCTAAAATAAAGCGAGCTCTGACCATCATGAGTAAATAGGAATCCGAGGTACGCAATCACTTCCACAATTAATGCAAGGCCTGTATTTATTTGAAACCATCGATAGGTGGAGATAATGCCTGATAATTAACCCATCAATATGTAAAAAAACAGACGGCTATTTGTCGGAATTGTTTGGGTTAAAAAAAATAAATTGAAATAAGTGTTAAACAGAATAAGAAATGGTTTTACGGTAATTTATACCCCCGCTATTTGACCTGTTATCCCCCTCTTAAATCCTGTCATCCCTCTACTTTTGAACAAATTATAACCACGGGATGGGTACGGCAAAGTTGTGTTTATCCTTATAAACCGTTTTAGTAACCTTTTTAATTTATTCAATTATGAGAATTTCTACTCTTTTATCAAAAGGAAAGTACGGGGTACTGACCCTGTTTTTCTGGTGCCTGTTTTCCGTCGTCGCTCTTGCACAAAGCAAGCTGATTAACGGCCGGGTCATTGACGCCAAAACTAACGAAAGCATTATCGGAGCAACCGTAAAAGCTAAAGACGGACGGGGCGGCGCAATAACCGATGTAACCGGCCGATTTAAACTCGAGGTTGCGCCGAATACAGTTTTACAGATCAGTTATATCGGTTATCTTACCAGGGAAGTAATAGCTGATCCGGACAAACCGATGGTAATTAGCTTGACCGCCAACAGCAGTGACCTAAGCGAAGTGGTTGTAGTTGGCTATGGTACTCAAAGAAAGGCTACTCTTACAGGGGCCGTAGCAACCGTATCATCAAAAGTTTTTGAAGACAGGGGGCCAATCAATAACCCATTATCATCTTTGCAGGGGCAGGTGCCAGGGGTTATTGTAACGCGTAGTTCTGCACAGCCGGGAAGAGAAAATTGGAATTTTCAGATCAGGGGAGCAACCTCAACCAAAACACAAGATCCATTGATCATCTTAGATGGAGTAGCTTTGTCAAGTAATGCGGAGTTGAATTCCATTAATCCGAATGATATCGATAATATTTCCTTTTTGAAAGATGCCTCTGCTGCTATTTACGGCGCAAGGGCTGCCTGGGGCGTGGTGCTTATTACAACTAAAAAAGCCAAAGGTGGTAAAATGGTTATTCAATATGACGGCTCTGTTTCAAAGAAAATACTTGGTTTACAGCCAACCCTTATTAATGACAAGCAATGGGGCGAAGGATTAATGCAGGCTTTAACAAATGATAATTATGGCATAGCGCCAACCGGTTATCTATGGTATCAGTTAGCGGCATTGGCTACCAATCCTCCAGCATCCGGTTATATTGATATTACAAAGCTACCAGGTTACACCGGTTCGGCTAACGGTGTGTTATACAACGGAGTACCACTTCCATCTTTTGGAGATGTTAAGGATTTTACCTTTTTTGATACCAATCAACAAAAAATATTGTGGCGAAATGCTACTTCTACTCAACATAATTTAAGCTTTTCTGGCAGGACCGAGAAAGAAGGATACCGGGTATCACTGGGTTATTTAAACGATGGAAGCCAGTTACGATGGGGGACCAATGGAAACCAGCGTTATAATTTGAGGTTTAATAATGATTATACCTTCAGCGACAGATTTAAGCTGGAAACCAATATATCATTAGAAAGAAATAGCATACAGCAACCGTCCCTTTATAGTTATAATGGCTATAGCTCGCTTAGTGAGTATGCCCAGCCGGGACTGCCGCCCTTTACTTCACAAGGTCAACCCTATGCATGGGGGACCGTTTTTAGCGCCGCGGCGGCAGACCGGGATGGCGGCTCAAATTTAGAAGTTAATACCAGGGCGCTGCTTAATGCAACGGCCACCTACAATTTTGCTAAACACTTAACTTTTACCGGCGTAGCTGGCTACAATACCTGGTTTCAGGATAGCCGCATACAACAAAAACAAGTTCAGTATTATAATTACGCCGGTAACATATTGGTGCAAACATTACCATCTGCCGGCGGAAATAATGAGGTTAATAATACCTGGTATCAAAGGGCAAATACTACAGAACCCTATTACAACCTGATTGGCAGGGTAGCTTATAACAATACCTTCAATAAGATACATGATGTAGGTGTGATGATCGGTGGTTCTTATGAGCGGGATGAATTTAACTCATTTGTTACCCGGACATATAACCTTAGCAATGATAATATTCCGTCATTAGGACTTGGTTTAAGTAATGGAACCGCTGGTTATGTAACCAATGGGGAAACCCAGAACCATTATGCGTTAGGTTCTTATTTTGGCAGGACAACTTACGCCTTCAAAGGAAAATATTTACTGGAAGCCATTGGACGATATGATGGATCTTCCAAATTTATTGCGGACAGCAGGTGGAAGTTTTTCGGAGGATTGCAAGCTGCATGGCGTATTATTGACGAAGGGTTCATGAAAAAACAAAAAATTGTTGATGAACTTAAGTTAAGGGTCTCTTATGGAACCACCGGTAACCAGGGCGGAATAGGGTTATATGACTATATTCAGTCATTAGCTGTAAATTCAGGAGGTGCACTGCTTGGATCTGGTACAGCAACCACGATAACAACCGCAGGAAATCTGGTATCCCTAAACAGAACATGGGAGACGGTAAAAAACAAAAATATAGGTATTGATTTTGGTTTTCTGAATAATCACTTGACAGGTAGTTTTGATGTTTACAGAAAGGACAATAGTAATATGTTGCTTAGTCAAAGCTTCCCGGGAGTTTTGGGTGCAACTGCTCCCGATGCCAATATCGGGGAGCTTAAATCATGGGGTTATGAAGGCAGCCTTACCTGGAAATCAAAAATTGGTAGTGTTTCGTACAGTATTACCGGAACTATAACAGATAACCAAAATAAGCTAATTCATTATGGAGGGGCCAATGTACTTGGCGCGGGCTTTAATCCAACCGTTGAGGGGTATCCCTTGAATTCTTATTTCGGTCTTAAATATGATGGACGTCTGCAAACTCAGGCCCAGGTGGATGCTTATAATGCTAAATATGCACCTGCAGGCAGCACCAATAATATTAATTTACCTGTTCCTACTCCGTTGCTTAATCCGGCAGGTCAGGTGTCAGGCATTCGCCCCGGTGATAACACTTTCAAAGACGTAAATGGGGATGGTAAATTAAGTATAGGAACAAGTACTACCAATCCTGGCGACCTGGTATATCTGGGTAGCAATGACCCCAGATATAGCTTTGGCTTAAATTTAGGACTGCAATGGAAAGGGTTTGACTTTTATGCCATTTTTCAGGGAGTTGCTAAAAGAACCATCTTTAGATCAGGTAATATGCGGATTCCCTACAAATCTATTTACCAGGGGCAAAGTGATGAATATGTGGGTAATACTTGGTCACCAAGTACCCCGGATGCTTATTACCCCAATTTGCATTCAGCGCAGAACAATGGCATCAACACCTATAATTTCCAGATCTCGTCCTGGTCTGTTGAAAATGGCGCATACATTCGTTTGAAGAACCTGGTGGTAGGATACACACTTCCCAAACAATGGCTTGAAAAAAGCAGGGCGATTAGAGGACTTCGCATTTATTTTTCAGGAAGCGATTTATGGGAGTTGACAAAAATTCATGATGGATGGGACCCCGAAGTAACAAGAACAGTCGCAGGAAATGAAAGATTTCCTTTTTACCGATATGTAACACTTGGAGCTAATGTTACCTTCTAACTTTAATTATTAACGAAAATGAAAAAGAATAGCAAAAAATATATATTAGTATTGATATCGATACTATTTACCGTAACACAATATAGTTGTAACAAGTCACTGAACTTAAAGCCGCTTGACCAGCTTAACGATCCTGCGTTTTTCAAAACACCAGCTGATTTTAAAACCTTCGCCAATCAGTATTATGGATACCTAAAAAACTTTACAACGCTGCTGGGGGTTACTGATGCACCGCATTCCGATGGCCGGTCTGATTTAACAGGCGGTGGGGGAAGTTTCGGCGCGGGCACAAACAGCGTGCCTACCACCGAACCCG
The DNA here is from genome assembly GCF_031456535.1 of Mucilaginibacter pocheonensis. Lineage (NCBI taxonomy): Bacteria > Pseudomonadati > Bacteroidota > Sphingobacteriia > Sphingobacteriales > Sphingobacteriaceae > Mucilaginibacter > Mucilaginibacter pocheonensis. Next base: position 182,248 of record NZ_JAVDUU010000004.1, on the reverse strand, counting down.
GACAGGGGAACGCGGGGAACTGGACAACAGATTATACCAGAATCCGGGCAACTAACTATCTGCTTACAAAAGCCACATCATATGCAGATCAGGCTGGTATCGCGCAGTTTGTGGCCGAGGCCAAGTTTTTCAGGGCCTATGTTTATTTTGATCTGTTACAACAATACGGGGGAGTTCCAATTGTAACAACGCTACTTGAGCCCACATCGCCTGAATTATATGGAGCAAGGGCAACAAGGGATGCGGTGGCCGATTTAATTATTAGCGATCTTCAGTCTGCTATACCTAATTTGCCAGCGTCTATTGCTGCAAATTCTGCCGATTTTGGTAGGGTTACGCAAATGGCCGCACAGTCCTTTTTATCAAGGGTGTGTCTTTATGAAGGTACCTGGCAAAAGTTCAGAAATGGGGACGCATCAAGATATAATGGTTTACTTGATAAAGCTATCACTGCATCAAACGCCGTTATTACCAGCAACCAATATGCGCTGTTTGGAACACCTGCGTCTAACGCACTGGGAGGTAACAGCACCATATTAGGTGATTCTGCCCAGAAATATATGTTTATTCTGGAGAATCCGAGGTCTAACCCGGCGGGTGTTACAAAAGCAGCCAATCATGAATATATCCTGGCAAGCCGGTATGATGATGTAATTAAAGTGGCCGGTGTAAATATCAGCCGCTCGGCGCATAACGGCACGGGCGTAAACAGGAAATTTGCGAACATGTTCTTATGTACCGATGGCCTGCCTGTAGAAAAATCGCCAATATTCCAGGGATATCAAACTTATAACTCAGAATATCAGAACAGGGATAGCCGGATGCGCTATACATTGAGAGTTCCTTATCAATATTACTGGTTTGGGTTGCTTAATGGCAGAGTTAACTGGACAAATGATGCGGCCGACCGTGCAACTGCAGAACAGGTGGTAAGACCTGGTGGCTATGGAGGGCAAAAATGGGTTTCGGAACGTCCGGTAGCTGATAAATTTGAGTCGGAAGATTATCCGGTGATCAGATACGCGGAGGTGTTATTAAATTATGCAGAAGCGGTTTATGAACGCAATAATTTCATAAGTGATGCCGATCTGAATAAATCATTGAATCTGGTGCGTTTGCGTGTAAACAACGCTATGCCGCCTTTAACTAATAGCTTTGCAGGAACCAACGGTTTGGATATGAGAACAGAGATTAGAAGGGAACGTGCTGTTGAGTTGTTTGACGAGGATTTCAGGTTAGATGATATTAAACGCTGGCATAGTGCTGCTGTTGACCTGGTGAGCAATATAGGCGGCACAGCCTATGGGAATCAGGCCGAGTTTGTTAGCCCATGGCCTCTGGGTACTAAATATACAGGTACACAGGCACAAGTTGGGCCAGATCCTATAAATCCGCCGCCTACTAATCCAAAAGATGCCAATGGCTGCCTGATCACGGATCAAACGGCGAGACAGTTCAGTGAGAAGAATTACCTTTATCCTATTCCGGCACAACAACTTTCTTTAAATCCTAAGCTTGTTCAAAACCCAGGCTGGTAACTGTAGATAAAGCCATAGCAACCAACGCAATAGGAGGTTGCTATGGCTTTTACTTCATTGGTATTTGCATCATCAAATTTGTCGATGCCGGTTTACGGATATCAACATGTTTCTGATCATCAGAAACATGTTTTATTTCGCCGGATAACAAAGGAGGTAAAACCAGTTTAAACTTTATTTATGCTGGGGTTTATTTGTTAAATTTGGAGTGATCTGTAACCAATTATACTTAAATTTAAAGTTAAGCAGAATATCTAAGTTTTCTTTCTGCTTGTATATCGTGTTAGCAAAATGAAATATCCCCTATATTTGCTGCTATTTATATTTCTTACTGGGCAGGCCGCAACTGCTCAAATCATGTCATATATAGGTATAGAGCAGGGGCTGTCAAATAATACCGTTACTACCATTCATAAGGACAAATTAGGGCTGATGTGGTTTGGTACAATTGATGGCTTAAACCGATTTGATGGTTATTCATTTAAAGTTTTCAGAAACAAGTATGGCGACTCTACATCACTGCCACATGATATTGTTACTTGTATCTATTCTGATCCAACAGCCAATATCTGGACTGGCACGCAAAAAGGAATTGGTATTTTAGATAATAAAACACTTAAGTTTTCGCCGGTCTATTATCGCAATAACTTGAATAAAAGGAGTGTCTGTGATAAATGGGTCAATGATATTAAAGGCGATAACCACGGAAATACCTATGTTGGTTGTACTGATATAGGTTTGTTAACTTATCCGGCCGGGCAAAAAGAAGGCGTCAGGATTCCGTTAAAAGACAATTTAAAGCGCACCTCTTCTTATTCTGTCAATGCAATCGCTATCCTTAACTCCGGAAGTATTTGGCTTATGATAGAGCGCATCGGTTTATGTGCCTATGATCCTAAAGCAAAAATCATTTATCCTGTAGCAACCGGCGACATGGCTACTGCGTCTTCGATCAGTTATGACAATAACGGGAAATTATGGATAGGTACACACCATGGCCTTTATAATTATGATATTAAATCCCATCTGCTTCAAAAATATCTGTTCAAAGAAAATACTTTAAATGAAGGCTGGGTAACGGATGTATTATTTGACAAAGCCAATTGTTTATGGCTCACAACCAATGGAGAAGGCGTTATTAAAATAAAAGGAGATGACCGAAAAAGCTATCAATTAATAAAGCAGGGAAAAACCGGATCGTTAACCAGTAATGCTGTTTATGCCATTTACGAAGATGAGTTATCAAGGAAATGGATAGGTACGCTTCGCGGTGGTATCAATGTGATTGATAATAAAAAAAATCAATTTAAAACCTATGTTCACGAAGCTGGTAATAATAGTTTGGCCTATAATTTTACCTTTTCTTTTTGTGAAGATAGAGATAAAAATGTATGGATCGGGACCGATGGCGGTGGGATAAGCATATGGAATAGCCGGCAAAACACGTTCGTTAATGATCTTTATAATGTGCCAAACAGTAAACAATTGGCCAATGCACATATTGCCAGTATGGTTAAGGGTGCGGAGCCCTATATATGGATAGCATCTTTCGGACAGGGGGTTTACCGGTTTAATGAACAGCTTAAGAGATTAGATGCAGTGCTGTTTAAAAGCGCTACTCACGCAACAGCTACCTGGAAACTCTATAATGATGAAAATAATGACATCTGGGCAACTTGTTTACGCGGGGACAATCCGATAAGCGCAACAAACCGGTTGTTTATATACAACAATAAAGAAGAAAGATTTGTTCCTGCCCCTTTCCGTGTAAGTAGTGATATTCTATCCGTTATAGATGACGATCGGCAGAATTTATGGATGGGCAGCTTTACAAGCCTGATTCACGCTAATAAAAAAACAGGAATTGATAAGGTAATAGATTTGAAAACAGCTGTAAGAGCGTTGTATAAAAGTAAATCGGGCAGGTTATGGATCGGCACCTATGGAAGGGGACTAATGAGTTATGACACGCGTACAAACCGTTTTGCTGAATACACAGAGGATAATGGATTATGCAATAACAAGGTATTAAACATTGAAGGTGATAATAGCGGGAATATTTGGGTAAGTACTTATAATGGTTTATCTAAACTCAATCCAACAAATGGCAAGATCGAGAACTTTTACAGTGTCGATGGGCTTCAATCTAATCAATTTTATTACAATGCATCAGCGCATCTCAGTAGTGGTCAGCTCGTTTTTGGTGGAATCAAGGGTTTTAACGTATTTTATCCGGACAGTATCCGCCAGTTTCATGATTTTCCAAACCTGCTGATCTCAGGGCTGCGTATTGACAACGCCGCGGTAAATGCGGCCAGTGAATTTGTTCCTGCGGCCAAAAATATTTATGCAATCGATCATATCACATTGCCTTATGACAAGGCCATCCTTTCTGTGGATTTTGTTGCGCTGGAATATTCACTTCCTGAGAAAATTCAATATGCTTATTTCCTCAAAGGAAGAGACAAAGCCTGGAATTATGTCGGCAATCTTCGCAGTATCAATTATTCGCGTTTGAGTGAAGGTCATTATACACTAAAGATCAAATGTACCAATGCTTCGGGTATATGGAGCCAGAAGGAGAGAGTGATTTATATTACCGTACTTCCTCCCTGGTACCGCACCTGGTGGGCTTATTGTTTATATTTGGGTGGAATTGTTACTGCCGTTTATCTTTACCTGCTTTATCACAAAAAGCAAACCGCCCTTGAGTATGAAGTAAAGCTTGTTACAGAGGTAAATGAAAAAAAACTCGCTTTTTTTACTAATATTTCGCATGAATTAAGAACCCCGCTCACCTTAATTGTTAATCCGATCAAAGATTTACTTCAAAGTAATGGGGCCAACCTTGATCTGATCGATATCAGCTCGGTATACAGGAACTCCAGACGATTGCTAAGTTTGGTTGATCAGCTGTTGTTATTCAGAACGTCTGAAAGTGAAATAACCGAACTACAGCCGTCATGGCTTAACATGAAGGATATATGTTATGAGGTGTTTTTGTGTTTTAACAACCAGGTTAAAGCCAAACATTTATTTTACGAGTTCAGATGTGGAGACCCGGAGATAATAGGGTATGCAGATAGGGAAAAGTTGGAGATTGTTCTGTTTAATTTGTTATCAAATGCCATAAAATATACGCCCGAGCAGGGTAGCGTAATTCTTGAGTTAAAGAAAACTGATCAATTTATCGAGATCCTGATTAAAGATACCGGCCCTGGTATTCCAAATGATATTGGCGAAAAGTTATTTGAGAAATTTTACCGGTTACCACAGGAACATGACCAGGTAACGCAAAGCGGGTTTGGAATTGGACTTTTTCTTGCCAAAAAGTACTGTGATATTCACAACGGCATTTTGTCTTATTCCAGTATATTGGGAGAGGGTACTACCTTCAAACTGCTCCTGCCGTTAACGGAGAAAATCCCAACAACTAATTCCAATTATATGGAAAGTGGTAAAAATAGTGTATCACCGTTATTACAGGAAGTTATCGCTGACGTTGATGATGTAACTGAAAAAGTTGGCAAGAATCAACACGTAGAAGAAATTCTATCCGGTATGGTTAATGAAAAGGCGGTTATTTTATTAATTGATGATGACAGGGAAATAAGGGCTTATATTAAACAGCTATTACAATCTACATATACGGTATACGAGGCTGATAATACGGATGCAGGGTTTGATATTGTATTGGAGAACGAACCGGATATTATTGTTTGTGATGTGATCATGAAAGGCACGAGTGGTGTGGAATTTTGCTCCAGGATGAAGGAGTCTCCCTCATTCAGTCATATCCCCATTATACTGCTTACCGGCACATCGTCACCTGAAATAAAACTTAAAGGAATTGAATGCGGCGCGGATGACTATATTACAAAACCATTTGAGAGCGAACTTTTGATTGCACGCATAAAGAGCATGCTCAAAGGAAGAGGTGCACTAAAAGATTACTTTTTTAACGAAATTACGCTCAAAAACAACAGCTTAAAAATTCCAACGGAATACAGCGATTTCCTTTCCAAGTGTATTAGGATTGTTGAAGACCATTTGGAGGATGAGGATTTTTCCCTCAAAGTTTTTTCGGAAGAAATGGGGATGAGCCGCTCAAAGCTTTTCAGAAAGATCAAGTCCATCTCCGGCCTTTCCAATACGGAATTCATCCGATATATCAGATTAAGAAAAGCCGCTGAGTTAATGATCCAGACGGATCTGCAAATAAAAGAAATAGCTTTCCAGATTGGGTTTCAGGATATAAAATATTTCAGGGAACAATTTTCTAAATTATTTGAAATGAAACCGTCTGACTTTGTTCGTAAATACAGGACTACATTTATAAAAAACTGGAACCTGAACACAAGTATCCCTAATTGGAAAAATAAATACTGAGCAATTCTGTTATTTGCACTTTTACTCTTATTGGAGGAATAAACATCAGAGGCAAATTATCAATGCAATTGCAATTGGTTTAACTCCAGATTACAATTGCATCATAATTTATCACCAATAACTGGTAAAAATTTGTTGTTTCCCGCTTTGTAAAAAATATCCCCCTTATTTGACCCGGTAGCCACCTTTTGCTATGACCTTTTCAAACGAATTTTACCCTTCCACGGGGGGATTATATGTTGACGGTCTGCGGAATATCCAGAGTTTTTAATTGCCAAAGATATCGTTTGTTCAATAGTTTCCTGAATTGGGGACCCATATTGCCGGTTATTTAAATTATTGTACTACTTATCTAAATATCAAATGCAAAAAAAAATTGTCCTGTTTATCTTTTTATTTTTAAACCTATACCATTATGCACAAGCCCAGCTAATTGCCTATAAGGCGCCAAAAGGAAGTTCTTTAAATAATAGCTTTTTTACTGTAAAGGTTAGGCAGGGGGGGCATCAATGGCAATCATTGCCCACCTATCTTGCTACTGTGGCTAACGTTGTAAATACAAAAAGTACGTTTCATGCAACGTCTTTTTCTTATTTTGATTTTTCAGGGACGGTTGAGGTATCGGTTACTTATAATAAAGGTGCAATTAAAAGCACGCGGATACGTCCTTTAGCATTTGGCATTAATCCAAAAGTAAGGGGGAATACCCTAATATTTTCGTTAAACCGGCCAAGGAATCTATCGATAGAAGTTAACGGCGATATCTTTAACAATCTGCAATTGTTTGCCAACGCTTTGGAAACTTACAAGCCAGCAGTGTCTGACAGTAACGTTATTTATTATGGGCCAGGCATCCATCAGGTTGGGTTTTTGAAGGTGCCTTCTAACAAAACGATATACATTGCAGGTGGAGCTATTGTACAAGGGAGATTGTTGATCAGTAACGCTGAGAACGTTCGTGTTTTAGGGCATGGGATATTAACCCAACTGCCTTTGCCAAATTATGCTGATAAAACCGCATCAATTCCCTCAAATTCCTCCCGTAACGATCAGTTAACGGTTGAGTTTTCAAAAAATGTTGAAATTAACGGGCTGATTGTGCTGCCTCATAAATACAGTGTACTTATCGGTCAATCGGCCGGCCTAAGCATCAATGATTTAAAATCTTTCAGTTATGAAGGTAATGCCGACGGTATTGATGTTTTCTGCAGTACAAATGTCGCGATCAACAATATTTTTATGCGTAATTCAGATGATTGTATTGCCATTTATGGCCATCGGTGGGCTTATTATGGCAATTGCAGTAATATCTCGGTGTCCAATGCGATACTTTGGGCGGATATTGCTCATCCCATACTCATCGGAACTCATGGAGATACCCAGCATCCGGATACACTTGCCAACATGAAATTCAAAAATATAGATGTCTTAGATCAGCATGAGCATCAGATTGACTATCAGGGCTGCCTGGCTCTAAACGCCGGGGATAGCAATTTATTAAATAAGCTGCAGTTTGAAGATGTCAGGGTTGATGATATCAGAGAAGGTCAACTGATAAACATACGCGTGATGTTTAACGGGAAATATAATACTTCTGCCGGTAGGGGCATTAACAATGTTTATTTTAAAAATATTTTTTATAACGGTGGCCGGGCAAATCCGTCAGTTATACTCGGTTACGATGAAACCAGGACCATTAAAAACGTGGTTTTTGAAAATCTTCAAATAAATGGAAAAGTGATCACTGATGATATGCCCGGGAAACCCAGTTATTATAAAACAGGTGATATGGCTAATATGTTAATCGGCGAGCATACTCAAGATATCAGGTTTGTTCCGTCTAAATAAAGTTTAACGGATGTAAGCATCGTGGGAAATTTCATTTGTATAGGGTTGACTCAAGTTGTTGAAAGTCAATAATTTTAATTGGGAAATATTATCAAAATATTTATATTTGATATACATCCTCCGCCCAATTTTTAACCTATAACCTGCAATGAAACATAGCCATTTGTTTGCTATCCTATGCATTTTGGCAATGGTAATACCATCAGTCAATGCGCAACAACGTACCTTAACTATTACCGGCGATACTTGTGAGGGGAAAAGCTTAAAAGCAATCCTTAGTAGCGGCATGGTCAAACAATTTAGATGGTTTAAAGATACAGTTCTTTTACAGGCACGGGGGGCATGGCAGCGTTATGGCACGGTTGTGGCCGGTGGCAATGGTGCTGGCTCCGCAGCCAACCAGCTTTATGATCCGCATGGAGTATTTGTAGACAAGGACAACAATATTTATATAGTTGACAATCTCAGAGTTCAAAAGTGGGCTCCCGGAGCCCAAAGCGGCGTTACTGTAGCTGGTGGAACAAACAAGGGTACAGGTTTAAACGAGTTTTATGCCCCGGTGGATGTGTTTGTCGATAATAATAAAAATGTGTATGTATCCGATTATTTGACCAACCGCGTGGTAAAATGGGCGCCAGGTGCAACAAGTGGAATTATAGTGGCCGGGGGCAACGGAGCGGGTGCACAGGCAAATCAACTTAATGGGCCGCAATCCATTTGTATGGATAAATCAGGTAATCTTTACATCGCCGACCGGTGGAATGATCGCGTGGTGAAGTGGGCTCCCAGCGCAAAAACAGGGGTCATAGTGGCCGGGGGTAACGGCAGAGGCGCGGGTGCCAATCAACTTCGTGAGCCATACGGGGTAGGTGTGGATAATGCCGGGAACATATATGTATCTGACCCTTACAATTATAGGGTTCAAAAATGGGCGCCAAACGCTAAAACAGGTATCACTGTTGCTGGTGGTAATGGCCAGGGAATAAATGCCAGCCAGTTAAATTTTCCAAGTGATATAAGTGTAGATTCTGTAGGTACTGTTTGTATTATGGATGTTGGTCGGGTTCAAAGGTGGGTACCCAAAGCAACTTATGGCGTTACTATAGCAGGGGGATATGGTTACCCTGCCAGCGTTGCCGAACTTGACAAAATACCAACCGCCTGGGGACTGTACGTTGACCCCCACGCCACAGCGTTTATTTGCGACCTTACTTATGCACGTGTTGTTCGGTTTAAAACTGCAACTACCACAGATGGTGAACTGTTAAATGTAAAAGCTGGTGTCTATAATGTGCAGGCAACTCCTGCAGTTGGAACAGTAATAACGAGTTCTTCATTTAAAGTGAACGCAATACCTCCTGTCCCTGTTATAAACGGGCTTGCGAGTATTGAAGTAAACACCATTTCCGGCTTTAACGTAACCAATCCGGCTGCAGGAGCTATTTATACATGGACCGTACCTTCAGATGCTGTTATAATATCAGGACAGGGGAAAACTTCGATGACCGTAAAATGGGGTGTTACAAGTGGAAAACTATCGGTAACAGCATCAAACGGTTGCGGTATTTCCAAGCCCCAAACTAAAAACATAAGTGCAATTAAAGGAATTGCGTTCATTTACGGAGATTCATGTGCCGTTACAACATTACACGCAGGCGTATCTTTAGGCACGGTAAAGGAATATGATTGGTTTAAGGATACAGTATTTATACAAGCGAGGGGTCAATGGAATACACAGGGTATCATTGTAGCTGGTGGAAATGGAGCCGGTTCAGCCCCTAACCAGCTTAATCAGCCGCAAGGTATCTTTATCGATGATCACAATGCAATGTATATAGTGGATGGTACTAATTATCGCGTTCAAAAATGGAACGAAGGCGCCACTGCTGGAATAACTGTGGCGGGTGGTAACGGAAAAGGTACTGGTTTAAATCAGTTTTTTGCTCCGGTGGATGTAGTGGCTGACGAGAAATCAAACGTTTATATAGTAGATTACTTGACCAACAGCGTAATTAAATGGGCTCCGAATGCAACCAGCGGAATAATAGTTGCCGGTGGAAACGGCACTGGCAGCGCTGCTAATCAGCTAAACGGGCCGCTATCAGTTTGCATAGACAGGTTGGGCAACCTGTACATTGCAGACAGATGGAACAATCGGGTACAAAAATGGGCTCCCGGCGCAGCCGCAGGTATTACTGTGGCCGGTGATAATGGCAAAGGAACAGCAGCAAATCAGTTGTATGAACCTACCGGCGTTGGAATTGATTATGCAGGAAATGTTTATGTATCTGACTCATATAACTATAGAGTGCAAAAATGGGCACTTGGTGCAGCAAGTGGTATCACAGTAGCCGGAGGTAATGGGAAAGGATTGACGCCCAGCCAACTTGACAATCCGCGGGAAATTAGTGTGGATTCAGCTGGTAACGTTTATGTTCTTGATGGTACACGGGTTCAAAGATGGTCTGTGGGAGCTACATATGGCGTTGTTGTTGCGGGTGGCTATGCAATGTCTACCGATACAGCCTTAAATAGAATAAATACATCGTTTGGGCTTTTTGTAGACAAGGGCTCCTCCGTATATGTCTCAGATTTATTTGATGCCCGTGTCAGAAAATTCGTTACAGTAGAATCTTCGGCTAATGGAGATCTGCCCAATGCAACACCTGGAATTTATGTCGTTCAGGCTATAACAACAGAGAACAAAATTTATGTCAGTACTCTATTTAAGGTAACGGATATTCCGTGGCAACCGGCCTTAATATCGGGTCCTACAGTTGTAAATGCAAATTCGATTGTAAAATATAAGGTTTCCAATCCTTTTTCAGGAGCGACTTATACATGGACACTGCCGCCCGATGCTCTCATTCAATCCGGATATGGCACCAGCGCAATAACGGTGAAATGGGGTGTCAGTAGCGGACTGATAGGCGTGTTTGGATCAAATGCATGTGGCGCTTCAAAAGTGCGGATGAAAAATGTAACCGTTAATCAACCTGTGGCGTCGACTGCCACGATCTCAATGTATCCTAACCCTACATCCAATATAGCTTCCGTGACCTTTGAATCTGATGGTGGATTTGCATACCAGGTGGCTATTACCAATATGATGGGAAAACCACTATTAATTCAAAAAGGGTATACAAAAAGAGGATCAAATAAAGTTGAATTAAATGTTCAGCATCTCGAAAAGGCGGTTTACCTTGTTAACGTTAAATTTGATAATAAAGCAAATGTATTAAAGTTGAGCAAACAATAAGTTTGTGATGGTTTGCTCCTGGCAACCCGTCATAAACTTTCGGCATTTAATTTAAAACAGGATACTTGTTTCCCATACAAATCTTGCAAACACTTTTTGCTTAAAGCGTGTTAAGCCTTTAATCATCAAGCTAATCGATATGCCACGAGAAATTGGTCAACAAGATTTTGAACAACGATTCCTGGAATGTAATGAGAAGTTTAATACAATATTCAGACTTACCAGTACTGCAAGTAAAATTATTTCCTCGGATCTTACCATTCTGAAAGTTAACGACGCTTTGGCAAGTATGTTAGGTTATACCGCTGAAGAAATTGAAGGTACCCAAATAATGGACCATGCCTGCGCCGAATATAAAGCCCATTGGCACGAGTTACAAGAAGCGCTTTGGGCAGGTAAGGTGCCTTTTTTTAAACTTCAGGCTTGTCTTCACAGGAAAGACAGAACACTTGTATGGGTCAATGTCACAACTGTTTTATTTGAAGATATGGGTCAGACCTATGGTTTTACCGTTCTTGACGATATAACCGGATTAAAGCATTTTGAAGAAAGCGAAAAACGTTTGAATATCGCGCTTCGCTATTCTAAAATGGCAGTATGCGAATTTGATCTGAATGAAAATGCTGTTTACCGGTCCGAAGGCCATGACGAGATATTTGGATATGAAAACCAACAAGAGAGTTGGACTATAGAACGTTATTATCCGCATATATGGGAGGATGACCTGCCTAAATTCAAAATGGCAGTGGATTCGCTCTCTGAAGGTGGTTTTATGGATCAGCAGGTAAGGTTAGTAACCCAGGACGGGTCAGTTAAGTGGGTGCATTTTCAGGGTAAAACGGAAGCAGGTAAAGATGGAAAGCCGATAAAACTGCTGGGAACTATCATTGACATTACCAGCGAGAAATTGGTAGAGCGGCATAAAGACGATTTTATAAGTATTGCCAGCCATGAACTGAAAACACCAATTACAAGTTTAAAAATCTCTTTACAACTGCTTGATAGAATGAAAGAGGAATTATCAGGCACGCTAAGGGGGCTCGTTTTGCAGGCCAACAGAAGTATTAATAAGATTGTTTTGCTTGTAGACGACTTGCTAAATGCGAGTAAAACTTACAAGGATCAGTTAGATTTAAAAAAAACACCGTTTAACTTGTATAAAGTTATCGAGGAATGCATCAATCAACTGCGAATTGAGCGATTACATGAAATCATCATCAACGGGCCGCGGGCTCTTGAAATAAATGCCGATGCGGAACGTATAGAACGTGTTATTGTGAATCTGTTGAGTAATGCTATAAAATATGCACCGTCTTCAAAGAAAATTACTATCCAAATTGAACAGATGAACGCGATAGCTAAAGTATCGGTGATCGATCAGGGAAACGGTATAGCGCCTGAAAAACTGCCGTTGCTATTTGATAGGTATTACCAGGGTAGTAGCGAACGTGAACATTATTCAGGCTTGGGTTTAGGTTTGTTTATCAGTGCCGAGATCATCAAAAAACACGGCGGTGAAATTGGTGTAGTAAGCGAAGAAGGGAAAGGCAGCACCTTTTGGTTTACTGTTCCGGTATAAATGAATCATCACGGACGGAAAGAGAGGAGATAGTCAAAGATCCTGTTAATTCCGTTTATGCTGATTTTTGTATTTCGCCGGAGAAATTCCCATTAGTTTTTTAAATAGGCGCGAAAAATAATAGGGATCCTCAAACCCTAATTCAGCGCATATTTCTTTAATATTCCGATCAGTGAAATAAAGGTATTGACAGGATTTTTGAACTTTGAGCTGATTGAAATACTGACACGGCGAACAACCGGTTTTTGATCTGAATAATCGTGAATAATGTGAAACCGAAAGGTGTTGTTGTGCCGCAAGGTCATTTACCGATAAGAGGATATTTATATTGTTTTTCATGAAAATAATAGAGTGTGTAACAACATCATCATCTTCATGTACCGGATTGATCTCTTTATGATAAATAAAAGCGGATATAAATTCCAATAACTTAATATTGATAATTTCTAAATCTCTAATTTTAAAGCTATTATCTAATAAGTTGAAAATGTTTTCAAAGTTTTGGATTCTTAACTCGTCATAGGGGATAGATAATAAATCCGTTTTCTTCTCCATATAGGCGCTATATAAATAATCAGCATATTCACCCACAAAATGCACCCAATAAATTGTCCAGGGGTCTTGCGGGGAGCTTTTATAATGATGAGCGACGTTTTTAGGAATAATAAAAAAAGTATTTGGTTCAACCTCAATGTTTTTACCCTGCAAATAGATATTACCCCGGCCCTCGGTACAATAAAGCAGAATGTATTGATTGCTTCCCAGTTTCCGCTCCCGGTCATGAAATATGGCATGAGGATAGTAGCCAATAGCCGTTAAATAAAACCTTTTTATTAAATTGTTTTTTGCCACCTGCTTTTTCACGTTAGGTGGTAAAACGATCATCTTTTGGCCGAGAAACCCTTCTTTGATTTTCTTAAGATTTTCAGTTTGTGTCAGCATCTTTAAAACAATTCAAATACCAATAGTAGTGGCAATATAATCCATTAAAACGATAAATAAACAATCTGTGCATTGGTTCTTTCTATGAAAATTGCAATTATTTAAATATAATCGCTTTTGCGTTGATAAGATTATCCATGATTTTGAAGTATTTGTCCATTCAATAACACCACCTTAACATCTATGTTTATATTGTCCGCTAACTAATCATAACTTATGCTAACCATTTTTATCAGGCGCAAAGCCAGCAGCTTTTTTTTATTACTTGTTTGTTTTATTTCGCATGGAGCGTTAGCCCAAAAAACGGCAGTTAAACCAGGCGTAAACCGGCTTGACCTGGCAGGGATTTGGCAATTTGAGGTAGATTCGCTCGACCGTGGTGTTAACGATAAGTGGTTTGCGCGCAAACTTTCCGATCAGATTCGGCTCCCCGGTTCAATGACTACAAATTTTAAAGGCAATGATATTGATGTGCACACACCCTGGACCGGGAGTATTGTCGACTCCAGTTGGTATAATAACCCCAGTTATGCTCGTTACCGTGTAAATGGGAATATAAAAGTTCCTTTCTGGTTGCAGCCGGTGAAATATTATAAAGGCCCGGCCTGGTATCAAAAAGAAATTGAAATACCCGCAGGCTGGAAGGGCAGTGATATAAATTTGTTTATAGAAAGAAGTCATTGGGAAACCTCTGTTTGGGTAGATGATAAGTTTGCCGGCATGGCCAACAGCCTCGCCGCACCCGACGTTTTTGAGTTAGGGCAGTTTTTATCTCCGGGTAAACATAGATTGACCGTGCGTATTGATAATCAGGTGGGTGATATTGATCCGGGCGAGAATTCACATAGCATCACCGATCATACCCAGGGCAATTGGAACGGCATGGTTGGTAAAATTTTCATTGAAAAGAGGAGTAAATTGTGTTTTGCCGATGTTCAGGTGTTTCCTGATATCGATCGTAAACAGATTACTGTAAAGATCCAACTCAAAAATACTGCCCGGACCTCGCTTCTTCCACATATTTTGGCCTCGGTTAGTGACAACGCTGGCCACGCATTATCTTCCAAAACCCAGACTGTTCATATTGATACTGCTAACCAGCGTATATCCATAACCTATCCGATGGGACTAAAACCACACTTATGGGACGAGTTCAATCCTAATCTGTACAAACTTAAGCTACAATTACAAGGTGACGGTAAGGTGCTGGATTCAAAGGAAATTAGTTTTGGGATGCGGAAATTTTCCAGCCGCGGCACGCAGTTCGCTATCAACGGACGATTGACATTTTTACGCGGCACGCTTGATTGTGCGGCGTTTCCACTCACAGGATACCCTCCAACTGACGTACAGTCGTGGACGGACATTTTTAGAAAGTGTAAATCTTATGGCTTGAACCACATTCGTTTTCACTCCTGGTGCCCGCCCGAAGCAGCCTTTACTGCGGCCGACCAGGTTGGACTTTATCTGCAGATTGAGTGCTCCTCCTGGGCCAACCAGGGGGCGACAATCGGCGATGGAAAACCTATTGATCAGTTTATTTACGACGAAAGTAACCGAATTGTAAGCGCTTACGGCAACCATCCGTCATTTTGCATGCTATTGTATGGAAACGAACCGGCCGGCGATCAAATGAAGAAATATTTAACAGGTTTTGTGAAATATTGGAAGCCGAGGGACAACAGGAGGCTTTACACAACGGGTGCAGGATGGCCGATCATTGATGAAAGTAACTATAACAGTACACCTGACCCGAGAATACAACTTTGGGGAGCAGGTTTAAAAAGCGTGATCAACGCCGAAAGCCCCAAAACAAATTTTGACTGGCGCAACGTGATCGCCAAATGGCAACATCCTACCGTAAGCCATGAAATAGGGCAGTGGTGTGTTTACCCCGATTTTTCCGAGATCAGTAAATATACAGGTATTCTCAAGGCAAAAAACTTCGAGATATTCAGAGATCAACTTAAGGAAAATGGTTTAGCCGACTATGCCAGTGATTTTCTTAATGCGTCAGGAAATTTGCAGGTATTGTGCTATAAAGCCGATATTGAGGCTGCGTTGCGCACACCCGGCTTTGGTGGCTTTCAGCTTCTTGGTTTGTATGATTTTCCTGGACAGGGTACAGCGTTAGTGGGCGTATTAAATGCGTTCTGGCATGAAAAAGGCTATGTGAGCCAAAAAGAGTATAGCCGCTTTTGCAATGCGGTCGTGCCGTTGGCAAGGTTCCCCAAAATGGTTTATTACAATGATGAAACGCTGCGAGTACCAATGGAAATAGCCCAGTTTGGCCCCGCGCCAATTAAAGATCCGCAGATTAAATGGTCGGTCAGCTCAGTTGATGGTAAAGTTTGGTATCGCGGGGCATTTAAAAAGTCAATTATACCAAACGGTAATAATATCTTTCTTGGCGATATTAACCAACCGCTGGCCGGTATTACCAGTCCGCAACGCATGATTGTTAGCTTAAGCGTAAATAATTATACAAACAGTTGGGATATTTTTGTTTATCCGAGAGAGCACGTGAAGCCGAAAGAAAACATACTTGTGACATCTGTACTTGATGATAAAGCTATAGCCCTGCTTAAAAACGGAGGCAAGGTGTTATGGACATTAAAACAACATACCCTGAATAAAGATATGGGAGGGGATATAGCCATAGGTTTTTCAACCATATTTTGGAACACAGCCTGGACCCACAGTCAGCCGCCTACCACTATGGGAATACTTTGTGACCCTAAACATCCGGCGCTTGCCAACTTTCCCACTCAGTCGTTCAGCAACTGGCAATGGTGGGATGCAATGTCTCATTCGTCGGCTATGGAACTGGATAAGATCAAACCCGGTTTAAAGCCAATTGTCAGGGTGATAGATGACTGGGTTACGGCACGCTCACTCGGGCTTATCTTTGAGTGCAATGTAGGAAAAGGAAAACTCATTGTTTCATCGGTAGATCTTAGCGCTGACATCCAAAGCAGGCCCGAGGCAAAGCAGTTAACATCAAGCCTGCTAACTTATATGGGCAGTAATGATTTTAAGCCTGCAGAAAATGTAGAACTGCAGAAGCTGCAGGCAATTACAGGAGGGGAGTAAGCTAATTAAATAAAAACTTTATTTATCATTTATTGAGTATAAGAACGGAGTTATTGCGTCTTCTGTATTAGACGAACATGTTTAATTACAGCTGTAACAATTAAATTTATCACAGAAGAATGAAATTAATTCCTTATACCCTTATAAACCTATGCTCAATATAATGAAAAACGATCTGCAAATAATTAAGTGGAATTTAATTGCACTGTTTATATTACTCATTAATTGTGAACTAAAAGCGCAAAACAAAATAGAAAAAGTGGCGGCCGGAGTAGATAAAATAACGGCCGGCGTCACCGATAAATTCACCCCATATAGTGTTTGCGAAGAAAAACCATTGTTAAACGCTTTAACAGCTTTGCCGCAGGGAACGTTGCCATTTAATTTAAATGAAGTAAAGATAAAACAAACAGACCGCGGGATTATTGTTGAAATTCCGCTTGCAAATGATGAACACATTTATGGCTTTGGTCTTCAAATGAATTCTTTCGATCAGAAAGGGCTTCGTAAAAAGCCGGTGGTAAACGCTTACCCGGTTAATAATGTTGGCTATTCGCATGCACCAATGCCTTACTATGTATCAACAAAAGGCTATGCCATATTGATAAATACAGCCAGGTATCCCACTTTTTATATTGGTGTACATCAAAAACTGGATAAATCGGCAGCAGCAGCCGCAAAGCGGAAAAGTGAGCGGAATATGGAGTCTACCGAAAGCCTATATGCTCCGCTCGAAGAAAGTTCAGCTACTGTTACTGTTGATATACCCGGAGCAAAAGGTATTGATGTTTTTGTATTTGAAGGACCAAGTATGAAAAATGCCATACAGCGGTACAATTTATTTTCTGGTGGTGGCGCTCTGCCTGCCCTATGGGGTTTGGGTGTTAAATACAGGGTTAAATCTGACTTTGATAATAACGGTGTTTATAAAATGGCCCGTTATTTTAGGGAAAAACATATTCCATGTGATGTTTTTGGATTAGAACCTAAATGGCAGACTGAATCTTACTCATCGTCATTTGTTTGGAACAAAAAAAACTTTCCCAACCCTAAGGCCTTTATTGACAGTATGAAGGGCTACAACCTGCGATTGAATCTTTGGGAACATGCCTATATTGCACCAAGTTCGCCTTTATACGAATCCATGCTAAATAAAAGCGGCGACTATCCGGTTTGGAAAGGCCTGGTTCCTGATTTTGCCGATAAGGACGCGAGGAAAATATTTGCCGGTTATCATGAAAAAACATTTGTGGATCCGGGTATCTCGGGATTTAAAATGGACGAGTGTGATAATGCAGAATATTCAAGAGCTGATATTAATTGGGGTTTCCCGGAAATGAGTGAGTTTCCTTCGGGTATCAACGGCGAGCAAATGCACCAGTTATACGGCGTTCTATATGGTCATACTTTATATGACATCTTCAAAGCACACAATCAAAGGTCATTCTTTGATATCCGCTCGCTAAACGCTTTCTCGTCTGCATTCCCTGCATCTGTTTACAGCGACACTTATAATCAAACCGAATATATCCGCCTTATTTGTAATTCGGGCTTTTCGGGGTTACTTTGGTCGCCCGAAATAAGAGAATCTTCATCCGAAAATGAATTGATCCGCCGGGCACAAACAGCAGTACTTTCGGCTCAAACCCTCTTCAACTCCTGGTACTTAAAAAATCCGCCATGGCTACAGTATGACAGGAAAAAGAATAATGCCGATCAGTTTCTGGACAGTACTCAAAGCAGGGAGGACCATATCCGGAAATTATTGAATTTCAGGATGAGCCTTATTCCTTATTTGTATGGGGCTTTTGCTAAGTATAAGCAAGAGGGTATACCACCTTTCAGGGCGCTGGTTACTGATTACCCTGAAGATGAGAACGTTTATAAAATCATTGATGAATATATGATAGGCAATGACATACTGGCCGCCCCTTTACTGGCAGAAACCAACTCCCGCAAGATATATTTACCTGAAGGTAACTGGTATGATTTTAATACCAACAAAAAATATGCAGGGAAGCAAACTTATACCATTGATTTTAATTTAGATCAGATACCTGTTTTTATAAAAGAAGGGGCCATTATACCGTTGGCCCGCCCTGTTGAGTTTATTGCACCGGAAACCGTGTTTGATGTTACCTGTAATGTTTATGGTACACAAGGGAGTACTTCATTGTTTGAGGATGATGGGATAACATTTAATTATGAAAAAGGTGCATATAATACCTTGATTTTAAATTATAAAAACGGTAAGGGCACCGTTAAGCGTAATGGTGGCTTCAAAAAGCAACTTTATCATATTAACGGCTGGAAGGCAATAAAAGATGAGAAATAGCCATTTTTTAATGTCCTTGATATTTTTGCTGGTTGCGGTACTTCAGGTTAATTTGTTGTATGGGCAAAATAAATATCAAGATCCTGAAAACAGCATTTATCAATATTCAGTACCTGTTGAAAGCCGCACCGCTTATCTGTGGATACCCCCTAAATGTAAACAAGTTCGTGGTGTAATTATTTCACTGGCTAACTTATTGGAGCGGCAATGGCTTGAAGACCCCATCATCCGAAAAGAAGCGGCCGATGATGGTTTGGGCATCATTTGGGTTGGGCCGGCCGTTAGAGGTGTTAAAAAAGATATGGTATTTACGGCGGATATGAAAAACGGTGCCGGAGAGCTATTGGAAAAAATGCTGAAGAATTTTGCTGATATGTCCGGCTATAGCGAAATTGAATTTGCCCCGATCATATCCATGGGGCATTCGGCAAACGGACAATTTGCATGGGAGGTGCCAAATTGGAAACCCGAACGAACTATAGCAGCAATTCCGGTTAAAACGATGCCTCTGCCTGCAAAACTAAATTTTAAAGGTGTGCCCTTGTGTTATGTTGTTGGGGAAACTACAGAATGGCCGCAATACAGAGTGTTCGACCCGGCAACAAAGCCAGGCGATCGTGATTTTTTTTGGCCGGTAGTTATATCAAGTGCCGTTGAATTACGAAAGCTTAACGAGGCAAACCTGATAAGTGTGGTTGTTGACCCGGGTGGGGGGCATTTTGACTGGTCAGAACATCTTGCAAAATATATCAGTCTTTTTATTCATAAGGCATGTAAATATCGTCTTCCGGAAAATCAATCCAAAAATGGTACTGTAGCATTAAACAAAATCGATGTGAGGTCGGGCTGGTTAACTGATACAGCCGGAATGAAGCCTGATAGATACGTTCCAACTGTTTATACTAAATACAAAGGTGATCCCAAACAGGCATTTTGGTTTTTTGACAAGGAAACAGCGATAGCTACGGCCGCGTTTTCAGGGGATCGGAAAGTGCGCAACAAGCAAATGCTGACATTTGTACAGGATGACAAATTATTACCTGTAGCAAAACTTGGCTTTGCGCCTTTAAAGTTTGAACCAGAGGCCAATGGAATTACTTTTAAAGTAAAAGGAGCTTTTTTAACAGAAGTTCCACCAGAGTTGATTGGTTCTGGGACGAAGCTGGGACATGCGCCGGGGCCAATAAACTTTAAAGTGATAAGCGGCCCAGCTATCCAAACTGGTCCTGATCAATTCCAGATCCGGTTTAATAGGGGAGGCGATGACGGAGCCGTGTGGCTGCAGGAGGAACATCCCGGAAATGATAAATACAGGCACGCGGTTCAGCCGGGCCGAATACAAATTCCGGTAAAGTTACAAACAGGAGAGTCACAGCAAATAACATTTCCCGAAATTCCGGCTCAGCATGTACCGGCAAAAGGAATAAGTTTAAAAGCTTATTCAACATCAAAACTACCCGTTGATTATTATGTTGCTGCAGGGCCGGCAATTATTGAGGGTGATTTACTTAAAATAAAACAAGTGCCTGTAAATAGTAAATATCCTATAATTATAACGGTGGTAGCCAACCAATGGGGAAGATCTTTGTCGCCGCAGTATCAAAGTGCGCAGCCCGTTACCCGAAGCTTTTTATTGCATAAATAGTTAATACTTTTAACTAAAACCATTGCCACGCTTTTCTATCAGGAGTTACGAAATCGTTGTCGTAAATATTTATTTTAATTTATTTCTAAAACGTTTTAGATTAATTTAAGTTTGATATGCCAATTAAGCCATTTTAGCATTTTAGTTTATCTATGTAAAACGAATTGAAATGGTAGCAGGTTTTGATGAGTATAAAACACAGGCTATGTTGTCTATCGAATATGAAGAAAGCAAAACCTCCAAAAGCTCCGTTGGACAAAGATCTGCCATTTTCATTCTCAAGAAAAGATGTTGATGATGAAAAGATAAATGCACACTGGGAAAAAATCAAAGGGCGAATTGAACGAGCGTTACCTGTGAAAACAGATAAAGAAACAAGGAATAATTGATGATCACCTTTTATAGATAATTTTACTTGAATCAATCAATCCATCTATCAGATTTGTGGTCGCAGGTCGTTGCAGACAATCAGCACGCTTACGCATTATTGCACAAAGATCTTTATCCAGGGCTCTACAATTATCTTTTGCAAATGGTAAAAGATGAAGAGATTGCAAATGATCTTTTACAGGAACTTTTTGTTAAGCTATGGCATAAACGTAAACAAATTAAGGTTATTAATAATGTGAAGGCCTATTTTTTTACCGCGTGCCGGTCAATGGCAATCAATCATTTTCGCAAAATCAAATCACAAATATCCAAGCTTGAACACCTGGCTCAGACTGAGTTTACTTTTTCTCCGGAAGATATTTTGGTTGCAGCTGAAGAGGATACACATCTTAAAAATACAATGGCCATTGCGCTAAACGCTTTGCCGGCACGGCAGCGCGAAATTATTTATTTGAAATATTACCAGGAGATGGAATATTCCAAAATAGCCGAGATAACAGGGATACGCTATCAATCAGTAACCAATCACGTATTTCGGGCGTTGGAAACGTTACGGGCAAAATTCGGCCAATTTAAAAGTGAAGAAGTATTTGCCAGTTTCTTTTAAAGGGGGGATAAGCCAATCAATTAATAATTATGCGAGTAATAGTAACAATAGCCATTCTTTTGGTCTTCCGGTCGGCAATTGCTCAGCCTACAACTTCGGGGGGATATGAATCTCAGGTATTAAGTGCAGGCCAATCTTTTATGCATCCGGGAATCCTTCATAGTAAAGGAGATCTTGAGCGTTTAAAAATGGCTGTCGCCAATAAGGAAAATCCTATTTATTCAGGTTACGAGATTTTTATACAAAACCCTGCGTCGCAGTTTACCTATAAAATGCAGGGACCAATGAAAATGGTGGGGCGAAACCCAACTGTTGGGCAAAGTGCTTACGATAGCGATGCTAACGCGGCACACCAAAATGCCATTATGTGGGCTATTACGGGCGATAGAAGGTACGCCGATAAAGCCATTGAAATTATAAATACGTGGTCGTCAACATTAAAATCAGTAACCGGAAAAGATGCGGTACTGATGGCCGGTCTTGGTCCATTTAAAATGATCAATGCCGCGGAAATATTGCGCTATACCAATGCGGGATGGCAAGAAGGTGATATTGAAAAGACTGAAAAACATTTTAAGACAGTTTTATACCCAGTTTTAAAGAATTTCGCTCCATTTGCCAATGGTAATTGGGACGCGGCTGCTATTAAAACAGTAATGGCTATTGCTGTATTTTGCAATGACAGATCAATGTTTGAAAACGCTTTGCGTTATTACATAAATGGCACTGGTAATGGAAGTTTAATGCATTACATTATTAATGAAGAGGGGCAGATACAGGAGAGCGGAAGAGACCAGGCACATACACAGTTGGGAATTGGTTTGCTGGCGGAATGTTGCGCCATTGCCTGGAACCAGGGATTGAATTTATATGCTTATGATAACAATCGCTTATTAAAAGGATTTGAATATGTGGCAAAATTTAATTTAGGAAATGAAGTCCCTTTTACAGAATGGTTAGACAGAACGGGCAAATACCATCATTTAAAAATCTCTCAGGAAAGCAGAGGGAATTTGCGGGCAGTGTATGAACAAGTTTATAATCATTATGTAAATCAAATGGGCGTATCTGCTCCCTATACGCAACAGGCTGCAGAAAAGCTCCGGCCGGAAGGGCCGGGCAAGCCGGGGGCTGATCATCCGGGTTATGGGACGCTTTATTTTTCAAACTCAAAACGCAATGTCGCTATTCCATCCTGTCCTGCACAACCGGCTGGTGTTATAGCCACATCTGCTGGTAAAGCGATAAAATTGCAATGGATTGAGTCTATTGGCGCATCTGATTACACAATTAAAAGATCAATACATATGGAAGGTTCATATAAAATAATTGCCAGGAATATTCAGAGCCCTGTTTATGTGGATGGCCACGTACAGCCCGGGACCAATTATTTTTATATTATAACTGCATCGAATACGAAAGGCGAAAGCGAAAATTCATATGAAACGGCCATTTGCGCGGGCTTACCTGTCCGTTGGAAACAACAGGACATTGGCAATCTACATTTAAAGGGAAAGACATCATTTGATGGTAAGGTATTTACCATTGAAGATGCAGGTTTAGCGATTGATAGTAATTCTGATAGGGGTCATTTTACTTACCAGCCAATAACAGGAGATGCAGAGATCATTGCCCGGTTTGTACCACAGACAAGCTCTCAATTTTCACGAATGGGATTAATGATGAGAGAAGGGTTAGATGATAATTCGGCCTTTGTTTCAATATTGATCTATCCCGGAAAAACATCACAAATTGAAACACCTGATTGGCGTGTAAAACTGGTGACGGAAAATGACCAGGAAATGAAAAGAGATACGAGTCCTGTTTTTCTATCTCTTCATGAGCCTTCAGTGACATTTGGTCGCCTGACCGGTTATGTTTGGCTTCGATTACAACGTAAGGGAAACAATTTTAAAGGTTCAATATCAGATAATGGAAAAGCTTGGACGTTTTTACCGGATTTAGCAATGCCTTTAAAGAAAGCATTATTTACGGGGCTGTCTGTTTGTTCGGGCATGCCCAAACCTACCAGTATTTGTTTTGATAATGTTTCGATAAATAAGAAGTTTTGACGGCTTCTTGCTGTGCACCTATAAATTAAAATCTCCCAACTACTTTCGAGTGCGAGAAAGTTCCATTTAACGGAACTGAGGCAGAAATATTTTCCCTCTTCTTCTTTAATTATAAATAAACTCTATATTTGTGTGCGCACACGCATTTCTTTTCATTATATTTTAGTTCACAATCATGTTAAAAAAACTGCTATTTTTAATTTGTATAAGCCTGGCAAGTACGGTTAAAGCTCAAACGGTATTTCTTTCGGGGGTTAATCCGGGCAGGGCGGTAGCGTCTTCTGGTAGGGGAGTGTTAATTTTAAGAAATAGTTGTTTGGCTGTAAAATGGCTTTCTGGCAAAAATGCAATCGCAGTAAATGAATTCAACGCTCAGGGTGATAACAGGATCTCTTTAAAAGGCTCGCCATTGTTTGAGCTGGAATTGAAGGGCGGAACTATAATTAACTCTGCAGATTTTCAATTGATTAACGCCCCTGAAATTATACAGCTAAAAGGAAATCATGAAGCGGTTAAGCTTTCTGAAAAAGAAAATGGCGTTGAAATTTTAGCAGAGTTCTTGAACCCCAAATATGGTATCCGGGTAAAGTGGGAGGCCATTTTGAAAGATAATTCCAACTATGTAAGGCAGGTTTTTAGCTTTCACGGGGAGAAGGACTCTTTAAGGATCCAAAAATTAAAACTGATCAAGTTTCCTGCCGCGACAGGTATCAAGCCTATGGGCGTTGTTGACGGATCGCCAATGGTGTCAAAGAACCTTTTTTTCGCGTGTGAAAGCCCTGTTAGTAAATATGATGCAGGGAATGGTTGGATCAGTAGTTTTATGGAACGGCAGGAACCAATCGCCGATCTAACAGTGTCCACAGTGTGGGGCGTTGCCCCGGAAAGTCAGCTGCGCAGGGGATTTATCTACTATTTAGAGCGTGAAAGAGCTGTGCCATACAGGCAAATGCTTCATTATAATTCATGGTATGATCTGTCATGGGCCGACCGCAAGTTAACCGAAGAGGGGTGCCTTGACCGTATTAAAACCTTTGGGGATAGCCTTACTGTAAAACGCCATGTTAACCTGAACGCGTTTTTGTTTGATGACGGCTGGGACGATAATCAAACCCTATGGCAGATCAGTAAAACGGGTTTTCCGACTGGTTTTGACCATATGAAAGAACTGGCCGGCAAGTATAACGCGTCGTTAGGAGTGTGGATGTCGCCCTGGGGCGGTTACGAACAGGCAAAGGAGCAACGGCTGCAATATGGGCGAAAACAAGACCCTCCTTTTGAAACTAATTCACACGGGTTTTCCCTTTCGGGGCCGGTTTATTCTGCCAGGTTTAAGGACGCGGCGGCCAATTTTGTTACTAAATATGGCGTCTCCATGTTTAAATTTGATGGTGTTGGGGCTGGCGACCAATCAACAGGCGCTACTCCTGAATATCAGACTGATATGGAATCTTTGCTCAGTCTGGTATCAAATCTCCGTACGGTAAAGCCCGATCTTTACTTTAGCCTTACCATAGGTACCTGGCCTTCGCCTTTCTGGCTCAGGTATGGTGACGTAATTTGGAGGAACGGCTGGGATACAAGTACTGGCGGCCAGGGGAATAGCCGGCAGCAGTGGCTTAATTACCGCGATGGTGAAGCCTATAAGAATATTGTTCAGCGGGCTCCTCTTTATCCTTTAAGCTCTCTGATGTATCATGGCGTTTGTATTGCGGATAATGGCCCGCCCGCCAAATTTGAGATGAATGATAAAGACATTGCTGACGAAATATGGTCGTTCTTTGGATCAGGGACCAGTTTGCAGGAATTATATATCAATCCGCATAAACTCAATAAAGTTAACTGGGACTGCCTTGCCAGCGCCATAAAATGGTCGCGGCAAAATGCAGATATTATGCCCGATGTTCATTGGGTAGGTGGTGATCCGCGTAAAGGCGAAGTTTATGGTTTTGCGGCCTGGTCGCCAAAAAAGGCGGTTCTTACCCTAAGAAACCCTTCAGATAAAATAAAGACTTTTCGAATTGATACCCGTAAAGTTTTTGAATTGCCTTTAAATGCGCCATATAGTTATGTTTTTTATAATGCCCGGCCCGGCGCTAAGGAAGGGGAGGTTTACTCATTTAAAGGAAGCGCCAATGTTGTTACGCTTAAGCCTTTTGAAGTAATGGTGCTTAATGCTAAACCGGCTCGTTAATGGCTTAATTGCAGGTGTTATTTTCAGATTGATTAAGCTGGAAAAACTTGATAAATGTGTGCGCAAACGCATAGTTTATATGTCATTTTGAGAGCAAAAAACTCAATAAAAAGATCACAAATGAAACGAATAACCATACTATTAATATCAATTTTTTGCTTTTTTAACACAGTTTTCTCTCAAAATGCACCAATGTACAATTGGTTCGATCCGGGCAAGACTGATTTCCCGATTATAGAGGGGCAGGCCTGGTCAAAAGAAGTTGCAAACACTTATGACAGGTTTCCGGCGCGTGCCGAAAAGAGCCTCAATCCAAACGTGTGGAACATCTCGCACAGTAGTGCCGGTTTGTATATTAAGTTTAAAACAGATGCCCGCAACCTGGTTATCCGGTATAAGGTTAAAGGCGATATTGCCATGGCGCACATGCCGGCAACGGGCGTAAGCGGTTTAGACTTGTATGCGCTTGACCCTAACGGAAAATGGTGCCTGGCCCCAGGCAGTTTTTCCTTTAAGGATACCATTACCTACAGGTTTTCAAATATCAAGGTAAGCGCGGATTTTCCGGGAAAAAGTTATGAATACAGGCTTTTTTTGCCCCTGTACAATTCGGTATCCTGGCTTCAGATAGGTATCCCGTCTGGTGCCCAGTTTAATTTTATGCCGTTGAGTAAAGAACAACCAGTGCTTGTTTACGGAACATCCATCGCGCAGGGAGGTTGCGCCTCAAGGCCGGGTTTGGCATGGACCGCCATTTTGCAGCGTATGCTTGACCGTCCGCTGGTAAATCTTGGTTTTTCGGGGAGCGGGTTGCTTGAAAAGTCTGTTATTGACCTGATGGCAGAGGTCGACGCAAAAATATATGTGCTTGATTGTATGCCCAATTTGGTAAATTTTACTGATCAGCAAATTGAAGAACGTTTATCTGCATCAATACAAATTTTAAAAGAAAAGCGCCCGGCCGTACCCATACTGCTTGTTGAGCATAGCGCGGGCAACGTAACCGGGCTGTTGGATAGCGGTAAAAATGCCGGGTTTATGCGGGTTAATAAAGTACTTGATCAAACCTATTCAAAGCTCATTGCCGCAGGAACTAAAGGCGTTTATTTATTAACAAGCAAAGAAATTGGTTTTGATATCAATTCTACGGTTGATGGTTTGCACCCCAATGATGTAGGTATGGAAAAATATGCCAGTGCTTATGAAAACGCCATACGTACAATTATCAATGAACCAATTGGCAGGTATTCAACCACCGTGCCGGTTGTGCAAAGCAGGGATGGTTATTACGATTGGCGAAGCCGGCATAATGAGATACTTATGCTTGATAAAACTGATGCGCCAAAAATTGTATTCCTTGGTAACTCCATTCTCAATTATTGGGGTGGCGAGCCAAAAGCGCCACTGGCGAGGGGAGCAGGCTCATGGGATAAATACCTGGCGCCACTCGGCGTAAAAAACTTTGGTTTTGGGTGGGACCAGGTGGAAAACGTGTTATGGCGTGTATATCACGGAGAAATAGATGGCTTTAAGGCGCGTAAGGTGATGATCATGATAGGTACCAACAACCTGCATATTAATAATGATGAGGAAATAATAGCCGGATTAAAAATGCTTGTACAGGCAGTTAAAGCACGCCAGCCCGAAACGGAGATCCTTTTATCGGGACTGTTACCCAGAAGGGCGCAGGAAAAACGGATAGCAGCGCTTAATAAAGGCATATTTAAGTTGGCGGCGCAAAGCCGCGTCCGTTTTATTGATCCGGGGAAATTATTGCTTGATCATTCGGGGACCATCAATGAATCCCTTTTTGGAGATGGTTTGCATCCCAATGAGGCAGGGTACCAAAAGCTGGCGGTTGCTTTGGTTCCGTATTTAAAATAAAACAAATACAACCTACAGCACATAAGTTGTACGCCTTGCTACCAATGCGGGGATAGATCTGCATTTATGAAGGCTTTATTTAAGGCGTTTTTACCGCATGTCGCCGCTTAATTAAAGCAATATAATGTGATAAAATTATAATAAATTACATTTGCTATCTTTTCTACAGGAGCGTTTAATATATGAAAAATAAAATTGTTCGCATTAAAGATATTGCCGAAAAAGCGAAGGTTTCCACCGGTACGGTCGACAGGGTATTACATAAGCGGGGTCGCGTGTCAAAAAAAGTAGAAGAGAAGGTGCTCAAGATCATCGAAGAGATGGATTATGAGCCCAACCTTATGGCCAGGGCACTGGGCTCCAATAAAATATATCAGATAGCCGCCTTAATACCCGACCATAAAAACGATTCCTACTGGCTTGCTCCCAAAGCCGGAATTGAAAAAGCCGAGAAAGACCTGAAGCAATACGGTATTACTGTACAACAATATGTATTTGATCCCTACAATGTAGAGTCATTTATAGCAAATGCCAATCAGCTAACCAAAGACAATCCGGACGGCATTATTTTATCGCCGATATTTTACAGGGAAACCATGCCGTTTTTTGAGAAATGGAAATCAGCCGAAATTCCGTTTGTATTGTTCAATACCCAAATTGCCGAATGTGAACCGCTGAGTTATATCGGCCAAGATTCATACCAAAGCGGTTTTTTGGCCGGCAAACTTATTCATTACGGTCAGCCTGACTCCTGTTCGGTTTTAATAGCACATATTGATGAAGAGACCAGTAACGCTGCCCACCTGTTAAAAAAAGAGCAGGGGTTCCGTAATTATTTTTCGCAGAATAACCTGGAGCATCAGTATAACATTTTAAGGATCGAACTAAACAGATCAAACGCTGCTGCTTTTATAACCCAGTTAGATGCTGTTATTGATAGTACACCAGATATGGGCAGTATTTTTGTAACAACATCCAAAGCATATGAAATTGTAAAGTACCTGGAGCAGCGCCATATCAAACACATCAAAATAATTGGATATGATTTACTGCCTCAAAATTTATATTGTCTTAATAAAGGCACAATCAGTTTTTTGATCAACCAAAACCCAAAAGGGCAGGGGTACTGGGGTATTTACCAGTTAACTGATCATCTGGTGTTCAAAAAAGAAGTTCCGCTTATCAAATACCTTCCGTTGGATATAGTTACCAAAGAAAATATGAACTATTACGTAGACAATGAAGATGCTGTTTATGTGGATATTTGAAGATGAATGCACCCGCCGCGCCATTTATGCCTGGAAAAGCTATCTTAAAAATAAAATCTCCCATCCCTTTCTGAGCAGTTTTTTATAGTCAGCTGTTGCTTCGTTGCTTCTCCGCACGGTTGGCATCATCCCGCTCGCACCTTTCATTGTGTTGTCAATTTTCTTCAATAATAAAACACCCGTAAATCTTAACACTGTTTTTGCCGCCGATAATCACCGGCAAAAAAAATATTTTACAAAAAATAAATTAAATGTGTGCGAACACACAAAATAAATTATATTTGTAATTAGGCACTTACGCTATATAAATGTGTTCGTATACATTTTACGCTTTAAAATGAATTATAGAAATAAAAATGTCATATAACGTCTCTGAAATAGTATCAAATTTTTGCATTGAGGGAAATATCGCGGCTATTGTACCGTATGGTTCGGGCCATATAAATGATACATTTCATGTGAAAAACGCAAATCCTGAATTGCCCGGTTATTTGCTTCAGCGCATCAATCACCATGTGTTTGAAAATGTTCCGGCACTAATGCGGAATGTACAACTGGTAACCGGGCACCTTAAACAAAAGCTGGCTCAAATTCCTGGTTCAAACCCAGATAAAGAAGTGCTTACCATAGTTTTGACCACCAATGGGCAATGTTTTCATGCCGATACAGATGGTAATTACTGGAGGATGTACTGGTTTTTAACAAATACCAGGAATTATGATCTGGTACTAACCGAACAGCAGGCTTACGAAGGGGGCAAGGCATTTGGTAAATTTCAGTTTTTGTTATCAGATCTTGATGCCGGTTTACTTTCTGAAACCATACCTGATTTTCATAATATAGCCGCGCGGCTCGATCGTCTGAATAAAGTGGTATCGGCTGATCAGAAAAACCGGGTAAAGGACGTGTTGCCCGAATTGGCGTTTGTAATTAAGCGTGCCGATTCCATGGTTGCTGTGATGGATTTAGGAAAGGAAGAAAAACTACCACTGCGTATTATACATAACGATACCAAGTTCAATAACATATTGCTTGATATGAATGACCACGAGCAGTGTGTGATAGACCTGGATACGGTGATGCCCGGTTATGTAGCTTATGATTTTGGCGACGCTATACGCACTATTATCAATACCGCACCTGAGGATGAGGAAGACCTTGCAAAAATTGACCTGAGCATCCCCTTATTTAAAGCTTATTCAGAGGGCTACTTTAAAAATGCCGCGGGCTTTTTATCAGATACCGAAATTAAATCGCTTTCAATGGGGGTATTGTTAATAGCTTTTATGCAGGGCGTGCGCTTTCTTACCGATTATATAGACGGCGATATTTATTACAAGATCCGTTTTCCGGAACATAATTTACAAAGGACCAGGGCACAGTTTCAATTGCTGAAAAAGCTTGAAGAAAAATATGATTTGTTAGATGAGATAATTCAAAACGCCGCAAAAACAAACAGTCAAATTACAACCGAAATTAAATGATGGAACTTACAGTGCCGTTTTTAGAGAATGCAGATAAAAGCAGTGCGATAGAGCACTTGTCTTTTTTGTTAGATGTACAGGAGAAACACCCTATTGCAATTACGCCGTGGCCCACTTATGGGTACAAGCCCGATGTTTGTTTTGCAATAGCCTACAGTAATGACAGTTTCTTTTTAAAATACTATGTAAAAGAGAGAATTATAAAAGCCACATATACCAGGCCCAATGAGCCGGTTTATCAGGATAGCTGTGTGGAGTTTTTTTTAGGATTTGGGAACGAACTGGGTTATTACAATTTTGAGTTTAACTGCATAGGTACCTGTTTGCTCGGTTTTGGAAGAGGCCGGGAGAACCGCGAATTATTGCCGGAGGCACTTATACAAAAAATAAAGTCGCAGGCCAGGCTAACGCGCGAAGACGATCACGGACATGGCAATGTGAGCTGGGAGCTTACGCTGATGATACCATTAGAGGTGTTTTGCCACCATTCATTTGCCTCATTAAAAGGGCAGCAATGCCACGCTAATTTTTATAAATGCGGTGACGAACTGCCGGAGCCCCATTTTTTAACATGGAACAATATTGAAAGCACCGATCCGGACTTTCACAGGCCCGAGTTTTTCGGGGAAATAAAGCTTGGAAATTAATACGGTTATCGCAGGGCGACTTATAATGCGAAAAACATAAACGAAATAAATGAAAGTAAAATTTACACTACTACTGCTGTTGTTTTATAGCACGGTTGCCTTGGCACAGTCAAACGTTGGTGGACCCTATCAGGAGCTTGCCGATCCAAAACCTGTTGAGTTGGCCGGCTGGAACGCGTTGAAACCCGGGGTTTACGTAAGTTTTGCTTCAACAGATATCCGTTACGGTAAACATAATGCGCCTGCAATAGCTCCTTTACAATCCAGGTGGCAAGCCAAAGCCTGGAAAGGCGAAAAAGTGCATACCCAATTCCTGGTATGGGCCACCCGTAACCTGGAACCGTTAAGTTTTGAATGGAGTAAGCTCCAAGACGATAAAGGGCATACCATTCCTGCAAAAAGCATCAGCGCAAATTTTGTACGTTATGTAATGGCCGATGGGCTCAATAGTGAAGGTGGCGGATGCGGTATCCGGCCCGGACTCGATTCTTCCCTGGTAGAGGATGTTATTGACCGCGTGAGATCGCTCCCGGTAAATAAAAACACAACACAGCCCGTTTGGTTAAGCATCAAGGTTCCCGCTAACACGGTTGAAGGTACTTACCGCGGTTATGTAAAGATCAGCGAAGGAAAAAATAAATACTTCTCAACCTTATATTATTCTGTACAAGTACTTAATCATACATTGCCGGAGCCGGCGCAATGGAAATTTCATTTGGATCTGTGGCAAAACCCGTATTCAGTTTCCAGGGTACACGGCGTGGAGGCGTGGTCAAAAGTACATTTTGATGTGATGCGGCCTTACATGCAGATGCTGGCCAATGCAGGTCAGAAAGCGATCACTACTACGCTTATTTACGACCCGTGGAACAGCCAAACGTATGACATTTATGGATCAATGGTGAAATGGACCAGGAACACGGACGGTTCTTGGAGCTATGATTATTCGGCTTTTGATAAATGGGTGTCTTTTATGATGTCGACAGGGATCAATAAAATGATCAACTGCTACAGTATGATCCCCTGGAATTTGAAGTTTTACTATTATGACAAAGCCCTTGGGAAAGATACCATGATCATTGCCAAGCCGGGATCACCGGCCTATGAAGCGCACTGGCGGCCCATGCTGGTTAACTTTGCCAGTCACCTTAAAGCAAAAGGATGGTTTAACAAAACCACTATCGCTATGGACGAACGGTCAATGGAAGATATGCAAAAAGCCATAGCGGTGATAAAAAGCGCGGATAAAGATTTTAAGATTTCACTGGCGGGCAACTATCATCCCGAAATTGAGAAAGACCTGTTTGATTACAGCGTGGCCTCTAATCAGGAAATAGACCAGGCTACCATGCTTTCACGCAGGAACTCCGGATTGAATACAACCTATTATACCTGCTGTACAGAAGGGCATCCCAACACATTTACCTTTTCGGCACCGGCGGAGTCGGTTTGGCTGGCGTGGCATGCCGCTTATAAGGGATATGACGGTTACCTGAGATGGGCCTACAACTGCTGGACAAAAGACCCGCTGCGTGATACACGCTTTGGTTCATGGTCATCAGGAGACGCCTACCTGGTTTATCCGGGCCTGCGGTCTTCTATCCGCTTTGAGCGGTTGATTGAAGGTATCCAGGATTTTGAAAAAATTAATGCGCTGAAAGATGGTTTTATAAAAAGTGATCAGCAGGATAAATTACTCCAGCTGAAAAGTATACTGGAAGGTTTTGATATCAGGGAGTTAAAGAACAAAAACGCGGCCGAGGTTCTTGAAACTTCCCGCGACAGGCTGAGCAGTTTATAGCGATTCAGGATCTTTCACTTTTCTGAATTTAATCTTTGTTGGCTTTCAGTTCAGCGTTTTTTGGGACTTTATTTACTATTAACCGGCGTTGTAGCCGAACGAATATAAGGATACAAATCTTGTGGTGTGTTTGGCAAAAATGCTTTCGTTAAAGCTGCCAATAAAATTTTGTAATGCGGAATGAATAGCCCTGAAGTTCAGTTATTGTCAGATGAGAAACTTATAGCATTGATTCGGGAGAACGATCTTGAGGCATTTGAGCGCATTTATAATAAGTATTGGTCAAAACTCTATCTTTCGGCCTACAATATCCTCCGTGACCGCCAGGTATCTGAAGATATTACCCAGGAAGTATTGGTTAACCTTTGGATGAAACGGGCAAACCTTAGGCTCACCTCTTTAAATGCTTATTTATATACATCGGTACGTTACCAGGTATTTAATATTATTCGCTCGGGTAAAGTACGGGCCGGGCTTTTTAACCGCCTCGAAGAACTTTTTAGCAACAACGGCGGTGAAGATATCCTGTCAGAAAAAGAAATTAACCGTTTGTTGGAGCAAGGTATCGCTGAATTGCCCGAGAAATGCCGG
Organism: Mucilaginibacter pocheonensis; assembly: GCF_031456535.1. Taxonomy (NCBI): domain Bacteria; kingdom Pseudomonadati; phylum Bacteroidota; class Sphingobacteriia; order Sphingobacteriales; family Sphingobacteriaceae; genus Mucilaginibacter; species Mucilaginibacter pocheonensis. The sequence goes on along the minus strand of NZ_JAVDUU010000004.1, from coordinate 148,682 downwards.
CAGATATTTATTATGAGCCGTAAAGAGTATTTATCAACCAAAGATATTGCCGGGCGGTTGGGTATAGCACCAAAAACAGTTGAAAATCAATTAACCGTAGCCTTAAACCGCTTGCGTAAAACTCTGGGCGATTTTGTTTGCCTGGCTGCAGGTATTATATTATGCGGACGTTGGTTCTGATGCTTTTTCCCCTGTAGTTACTCCATTTTTCCTCATCTTTTTTGCTCATTCTTTTTTTCTGACGACCAAAAATTTAATGATTTATTAATAATGTAGAAATATTTCAAATTTCTTTGGGGGTATAGCGGGTGCTGCGGTACTTACATACAATAACAACCCTATGGAAAAAGAAATACTTTTAACCTTAATAAACAAATACTTATCAAACCAGGCTACGCCCGAGGAGGAAAAGCGTTTATTAAGCTATTATGACACGCTTCAAAAAAACAAGTTGCAATGGGACGAGCTTTTAATGGGCGATGAAGATGCAACAAAAGTTGAACTTTACAACAAAATTTTACTGGAGATAAAAGCCCGGGAATCCGCACCTAAAAGGATCATTTTTCTGAGGAGGTGGTTCGTGGCGGCATCGGTAACCCTGTTGATAGCAACATCTTCAGCGGTTTTTTTCTTTAAGTATAATGGCTCTTATTTTTTAGCTAAAAACACTACCCATTCATTAAACAAGGGCGGCATTGCGCCGGGCGGAAACAAGGCATTGTTAACGTTGGCCGATGGTTCAAAAATTACCTTAGACGATGCCGTAACCGGCCAATTGGCTAAACAATCAGGTGCCCGCGTATCTAAAGCTGCCAAAGGCCAGTTGGTTTATACTGCTGACAATACTTTGCCCAATTCCAATGCTTTGGCCCAACCGGCATTTAATACCATTGAAACCCCGAAAGGCGGCCAGTACCAGGTTACTTTGCCTGATGGTTCAAGGGTTTGGTTAAATGCGGCTTCTTCGCTCCGGTACCCAACAAGTTTTAATGATAAGGTGCGCAGGGTTGAATTAACAGGTGAGGCCTATTTTGAAGTTGCTAAAAATGCGCATAGACCATTTAAGGTAGTGAGCAACAACCAGGTAGTTGAGGTTTTGGGAACACACTTTAACATCAGCTCATATAGCGACGAAAACTCGGTTAAAACTACCTTATTAGAAGGCTCTGTTAAGGTATTGTCAATCAAAGCTAACCAATCAAAATTGCTGAAGCCCGGCGAACAATCCAATATCAGTTATTCAAACAACTCATTTTCTGTACAAACGGTTAACACAGAAGGGGTGATTGCCTGGAAGAACGGTTATTTCCTTTTTGCTGATGAAGACTTGAAAGGCATTATGAACAAGTTTGCCCGCTGGTATAACATTGATGTGCAATACCAGGGCAATGTAGATAATTTAAGATTTGGAGGGATGGTGTCACGTTCAAAAGACCTGGAACAAGCGCTGAAAGTAATAGAACAAACAGGAAGCGTGAAAATTAAGATAGAAGGAAGGAGGGTTACCATTATGCAATGATAATTACCCGCATTACGGTAACCTTAAAAGCAAGCCGGAAGTGGTGGAACACTTCCGACTGAAAAGTTAGGGCCAACCAATGAAATTAAATTCGTAGTCCAATTACACCTTAAACCCAAACAAGTTCAAATGTATGAAATGTTATGAAATAAGTTTATATACAATCCCCCGTATAAAAAATAAAGCGCTGTTGATCATGAAATTATCGATCATCTTGTTGGTAGCAACGATACTCCAGGTAAGTGCTAAAGGCTATGCACAAAAAATTACGTTGTCAGAAAAAAGCGCTCCGTTAGAAAAGGTTCTTAAAGAAATAAGGGAACAAAGCGGATATGATTTTTTCTATAGTTCAACGCTGATAAAAGAGGCTAACCCGGTGAGTATCAATGTTAGGAATACCGAATTAGAAGAAGTTTTAAAACTGGCATTTTATGGTCAGCCGTTTATTTATAGCATAAACGAAAAAACAATTATTATAAAACCTAAACCTAATCCCATACCGGTTAAACCAGCCGTGCAGGCCGCACCCGTTATAAAGGTTTCGGGTATTGTTACCGATTCAAAAGGCCTTCCTTTGCCTGGCGCAAGTGTACACATTAAAGGTACCAACAGAGGTATTGCAACCGATAACGATGGTCGGTTTACACTGAATGCTGAGGTTAATAATATCCTGGTTATATCCTTTAGCGGTTTTGTTAGCCAGGAAATTATCGTTACCAATAACATGTCTTTCCAAACCATTCAATTGAAAGATGATACCAAGGGTATGAATGAGGTAGTAGTGGTGGGCTATGGTAAGCAAAAAAAGCTAACTATAACAGGAGCGGTTACTACTGTAAACGTAGGCGATATAACAACTCCCAACCGTTCTTTATCAAACGCGCTGGCCGGTAAAGTGGCGGGTGTTATTTCCATGCAAAGAAGCGGCGAACCGGGTTATGACAATGCCTCATTTACCATTCGCGGCATTGGTACTTTTACAGGTAATTCAAACCCGCTTATCATTATTGACGGAGTACAGCGCGATGATGTAAACAGTACTTATGGAGGCGCCTACAATAATATCGACCCCGAAGACATTCAAAGCATTTCGCTGTTAAAGGATGCTTCGTCAACCGCGGTTTATGGCGCCAAAGGGGCCAACGGCGTTTTGATCATTACTACTAAAAAGGGCGTTGCGGGCAAGCCAAAAATTTCCTTTAAAACTGAAACTTCCATGTCTGGGCTTACTAAAACACCTAAGATGCTGGACGCGGTTTCATGGATGCGGTTACACAATGAAGCAACAACCAATGATGGTAGTCCGTCTGCATATTCTGAGGAAACTATACAAAAAACAGCCAGCGGTTTAGATCCGTACCTGTACCCCAACGTTAACTGGATAAAATCTGTTTATAAAGATTGGGCACCGGGCTACAACACCAACCTGAATGTTAGCGGTGGCGCTTCAACAGTAAGGTATTACGTTTCGGCTTCTTTTTATGACCAGGATGGCAGCTATAAAGTAAGCAAGCAAAATGGTTATAATCCCAATCTTAACTTTAAAAGGTACGATTTCAGATCAAACCTGGATATTGATTTAAGTAAAACTACTTTATTGACCATGAACCTGGACGCGATGCTGGTGAGCAGCCGTTATCCGGGCCTGTCTGCTGGAAGTATCTGGTACGAATCATACTTAACTCCGCCTAACGCGTTCCCCATAAGATACCCCGACGGTAAGTGGGCCGGTCCGTATAATAACGGTGGTTCCAACCCGGTAAATGATATTCAAAACTCTGGTTACAACAGTGAGTTTCGTCCTACTATTCAGTCTGTTTTTTCTATCAATCAAAAACTGGATGCAATCATAAGCGGGTTAAGCGCTATGGGCCGCTTTTCATTTGACTCCTATAGCGAAAATGATAATGGCAGGACTGGTACAAATGATCTTTTTTTAGCAACCTCAAGAGACCCGCTTGGTAACCTGGTTTTTGGCCAGTCAAGGTACGGAAGCCAGTTTTTGGGTTATTCCCAGTCTGCCTCTGCTGAAAAAACCATGTATCTTGAAGCCAATATCAATTATGACCAATCTTTTGGCAAACACCATATTGGCGCACTGTTTTTATATAACATGCGGTCAAGGGTGCAAAGTTCGGCCGGGAGCGTTATTGGTTCTATTCCATACAATAACCAGAGTTTGGCGGGCAGGGCCACTTATACTTACGCCGACAGGTATTTGTTAGAGTTTGATGCCGGTTATACCGGGTCAGAGAACTTTGAGGCTGGTAAAAAATTCGGCTTTTTTCCTGCCGCTTCCGCGGGCTGGGTCATTTCAAAGGAGCCATTTTTTCAAGGCCTAACAAAAACATTTAATCTGCTTAAGATCCGAGGATCTCACGGCCTTGTGGGTAATGACCAGATTGGTTCAGCCTATGGTATCACCCGTTTTCCATATATCAACCAATATGGCACCGGCGGATCTGTAGGTTTAGGGCTTAACGGAACGGTATATGGCGGAACCACCGAAAGTGTAATTGGGGTAGAGAACCTTACATGGGAAAAAGCCACCAAAGACAACATAGGGTTAGAGATCGGGCTATTCAATAAATTGAATATCACTATTGAAGCTTATAAAGAAAGACGAACCAATATTTTGGTTCAGCGCAGTTCCTTATCAGGTATATTGGGTGTAAGCGGTGCTGTATTTGCCAACCTGGGCGAAATGAATAATCATGGTATTGAGGGTAACGTTGAATTTAATGATAACATAGGCAATGTATCGCTGCGCCTTTACGGCAACCTCACTTACAATAATAATAAAATTGTTCAGCGCGATGAACCTAAACAGTTGTATGCCTACCAACAGGCAACCGGTCATAAATATGGCGATAACTTAATGTACGTTGCCCAGGGGTTATTTACATCACAGGACGATGTTGATAAAAGCCCTACACAGTTCGGCGCCGTATTAAAGCCCGGCGATATCAAGTACAAAGATGTAAACGGTGATGGCGTAATTAACAGTTATGACCGGGTATATACCGGTAAATCTGACGTGCCTACTATACTTTATGGTGCAGGGTTTACAGTTGGTTACAAAAAATTCGATCTGTCTCTTTTCTTCCAGGGCACCGGCGGTGTAATTATTATGGCAAATGGTTCTTCCATAACCGGTGCAGGAGCAGGCGGCGCCGGCATTGTACCATTTACAGGAATGGGTACATACCCCTCAGGTATGCTTGCCAACCTGGAAAGCAGGTGGACCGTTGAAAATCCAACTCAGAATGCAGACTATCCGCGCCTGGGCATTTCCAATCAAAACAGCAATAATTATCAGGCGAGCACCTGGTGGTCAAAAGATGCAAGTTTTGTTCGTTTAAAGCAGGCAACATTAGGCTATACTTATAAACCATCGTTCCTTACAAACGCCGGAATTAGCTCGGTATACTTTTACCTCACGGGCCAAAACCTGTTAACATTCTCCAAATTCAAACTTTGGGATCCTGAACTCGGCTCAAACGGCGCAGGTTATCCACCTGTAAGAATAATGGCTTTAGGGTTAAGGGCCGCGTTTTAGAAATAGTGGATTTAAATCAATTTTAAAAGAATTTTAAAGTGTTCGAGATGAAAAAAAACATACTAATTATGGCTGTTGGGATATGGTTCCTGAGTGCCGGTTTATCTTCCTGTAATTATCTCAATAAAAAGCCCGATAACCTGTTAACATCTGATTTGATTTGGAGTACCAGGGCCAACGCCGAATCTTACCTGTATAATATATATGGTTATATTATACAAACCGACGGAGGAGACTATAGTGCAATGGGGGCAAGTGATGAATCGTCTGTATCAATTCCGAGCACGGATGTGAGGCAAATGGTTGTAGGCAACTGGAGCCCTGTAAACGCTTATTTTGATCACTGGGGTAACTACTACAACGGAATCAGGTCGTCGTTTATTTTTGAGGCCAATATTGATAAAGTTCCGGCCACCCAGTTAAGCGTAAGTTTAAAAAATCAATATAAGGCAGAGGCCCGGTTTTTACGCGGATGGTTTTACTGGCAATTGATGAAGCAGTTTGGCCCGGTTGTAAAAGTAACCGATGCATTAAGCTTAAATGACGACTTTAATAAATACCCACGGTCGTCTTTTGATGATTGTAAAGACTATATTAACCAGTTAATGGATCAGGCGGCATCAGGTTTGCCGACCCAATGGGCATCATCAAGCAATTATGGCCGTCCAACAAAAGGTGCATGCCTGGCTGTAAAAGCACAGCTTGCTTTGCTGGCTGCAAGTCCGCTATGGAACGGCAACCCCGCGTTTGCCTCTTTTAAAAATCAGGACGGTACACAGCTGGCGCCAACAGCATACGATGCCGGCAAGTGGAAAATAGCGGCCGATGCCGCCAAGGCAGTAATTGATCTGGGTTCATACAAGTTGTTTACAAATATTGATAACGGCGGAACTCAGTTTGATCCTTACCTGTCTGTAAGAGATCTTTTCTTAACAAACTGGAACAGCGAAATCATATTTTCAAGAAACTATTGGAAATACTGGGGGTACGTCAAATGCGTATCGCCAGGTGCGGGCGGATACAGTATGTACAATGCCACCCAAAACATTGTAGATGCATTTTACATGAACAATGGCAGAACCATTGACGATCCTTTGTCTGGCTACACGGCAACGAATTTTGCGCAAAGCAATGGTGCAAAGTACTGGGAGCACAGTAAAGGGCAATGGAACATGTACGCCAATCGCGAACCGCGGTTTTATGCCTATATACAGTACAACGGCCGGCCGGTATTGCCAGCACCTACCGTTGATGATAAAAACTATTATTCATCGGCCGGTAATGTTGACGGAACAGGCAGGGTTGAGTTTTACTATAATGGCAAGGCGGGAGCAAAAGCAAGCGGCGCCAGCAACAATATTACAGGGTATGATGTGTTGAAAAATGTAAGCCCGGCTGATAATATAAGGCAGGATGCTGTCAATTACCGACCTTTTATACTCATCAGGTATGCCGAAATATTGCTTGATTATGTAGAGGCTTTGAATGAATATGACCCCTCCAATTCAAACATTGTTTTGTACCTCGATCAAATACGCACCAGGGCAGGCTTGCCGGGTATAGAAATTACGTATCCCAATGCTGTTGGTAACAAGGACTTAATGCGCAAATACATTTTAAAAGAGCGGCAGGTAGAGCTATGTTTTGAAAGTGACCGGTATTTTACCCTGGTTAGAAGATTGTTGTTAGGTAACGTTGAAAATCAAACTATTTATGGTCTTAATGTAAACACAGATGACCAGGGGCAGGGATTTGGCTTTACCGGACTTTACAATAAAACACTTTTTCAGAAAAGGGTATGGAACAATAAGATGTACCTGTTCCCTATATCTCAATACCAATTGGACAGGGACAGGGCACTGGTACAAAACCCGGGTTGGTAACACGTGTTTTATTGGCCGCTAATGCGGTAAAAGATCTGAAAACAAATAATTAAAGAATAATTATTCAAATGAAAACATTCATAAACATAATGGCAAAAAGCACCAACCGGTATTTGCTTGCCAGCTGTCTTTTTATAATAGTTGCTTTTATAAGTTGTAAAAAAGATAAAACTCCGGTACATGATTCAGCCTCGCCAATAAGTATTAATACAATTATTCCGGCGCAGGGCGGCGGCGGCACCGAAATATTGATCACCGGCACTAATTTTTCAGCTGACACTTCACAAATTGCCGTCACCCTGAACGGGGCAAAACTCAAGATCATAGGTGCCAACACTACACAAATGATTGTAGTAGTGCCCAAAAAAGCGGGGTCGGGCCATATAATTGTAACAATTGGCAAAGGCACAGCAACAAGTACAGATGTATTCAATTATCAATATACCCGAACTGTTACTACGCTGGCAGGATCAGGCAAGGCGGGTTTTGCCAACGGGCAGGGAACTGATGCCATGTTTAATTTTAGCGGCGAGATCTGGTACCGCAGCTGCGGTATAACTGTTGATGACAACCTGAACGTTTATGTTGCTGATCCGGGGAATCATTGCATCAGGAAAATTGATACGACAGGCACAGTAACCACATTTGCCGGCAATCCGCTCGCTTCGGGTTATGCGGACGGGAAAGGTAACGCGGCAAAATTTTCGCTGCCCTATGATATTGCCTTTGATGCGCAGGGAAATTTATTTTCAGTTGATCCTGGAAATTACGATATCCGCAAAATAGCTCCTGATGGTACTGCTACTACCTGGGCATGGGGAAACAAGGCACCCTGGAGCGTCGCCATTGATAAAACAACCGGCTACCTTTATTATTCAAGCAACGCCAGTTCCGGAAATGTTTACCAGGTATCAGCGCAGTGGACCACCAAAGAGGTCATATCCGGTCTCAGTTATCCAGCGGGAATCAAATTTGATAAAACCGGTAATTTATATGTGTCGGTTAGCGGCGACCATGTCATCAAAAAATTTGCTAAAGGTGATTGGAAGAGCAGCCTGATAGCCGGGCAACCAGGTGCTGCAGGTTATGTAAACGGAGCGGCTACAGTGGCAAAGTTTTCTAATCCCTGGGGTATTGCTTTAGACAATGACAATAATATTTATGTTGCTGGTAACGGAACATGGGATGGCGGAAGCTATAACCCCGACCAAAGTATACGCTATATAGACGGCAAAACCTTTGATGTAAGCACATTTGCCGGAGGCGGCACGGTAGGTTATGCCGATGCAATAGGTGGATTTGCACTCTTCAATGCGCCAACAGGCGTTGCCGTTGATAAAAACGGAACCGTGTATGTGCTGGATAAAATGAATAATCGCGTAAGAAAAATAGTTTCTGAATAATAGTGACCAGCAGCAGAATCCTGCTTGCAGTTATACGGTTAGGTATCTGATTGTGTGCAGTACCCGTAGCAGAAATAAGTTGCTGCTACGGGTTATTGCCACATGCAGTTAGCCGTCAATAAATCAGGCAGGCGGGTGACTGTAAGTGTTTCAATTTTTAAAAAGAACTCAATGAAATTTTATATAAACATTTTTTTGATGGTTGTTTTTACCGTTCAGGCCATGGCTTGCAGTAAAAAAACGGTTAACCATGATATAATACCCGCAGCCGCTAACACTCATGTTTATTATGTATCAGTGAATGGAGCCGACGCTAATTCAGGCAAAATCAATTCTCCTTTACAAAACATCAATACCGCTTTGGGCCGTGCCACGCCCGGAGATACCGTTATAGTACGGGGCGGCACTTATTATGAAAAAGTAATATTCCCCAAATCGGGTGTAAAGGATAAGTTGATTACGGTAAAGGCATATCCCGGAGAAAAGCCTGTAATTGATGGGAGCAAAATTATTGTTTCGGGTTGGGTGCCGTTGGTCACACTCAGTAATGTGAGGTATATTTCGCTGGAGGGTTTTGATATCTGTAACCTTACGAGTGCGGGTTTTAATACCGATCCTGAGGGTATTGCCATCAATGGCGATTCGCACGATATAACTATTAAGAACTGTAATATTTATAATATAAAAAACAACGCGTCATTAGCTGATTGGCGGAGCGGGCACGCTATACTGGCAATTGGTAATGGAACTGCCGCTATTACAAACCTGGTTATTACAGGCTGCACAGTACATGATACACAAACCGGTACAAGCGAAAATGTAACGCTGGCAGGCAATATTGATGGCTTTGTTTTTAGCCACAACAAGGTATATGATACCGAAAACATAGGGATAATTGTGGCCGGTGGCGATAACCTTAATAAGAAAGGGGCCGTTGCCACTAACTATGCCCGGAACGGCGTGATAAGCGATAATGTTTTTCACGATAATACCATGACCCGCACCCCCGAGATTTGGGGGCCCGACAGGTATGGTGCTATATCTATTTACGTTTGTGGTGGCGCTAACACTATTATCGAACGAAACATAGTATATAACAGCGACAGGGGTATCGGGCTGGTTAGTGAAAGTAATATATACCCAACCAAAACCACCATTGTAAGGAACAACTTTGTATATAACTGCTATCGTACAGGTATTTACATGGGCGACTATTTAAACTATACATCGGGCGGAACTAAAAACTGCCATGTGGTGAATAATACCTTATACCAGAATAACCGTGTAGTTGGCGCCTTTGGCGAGATAGAAGGAGAAATAAGACTTACAGAACATTGCGACGATAACGTGATACAAAACAATATTGTGTACGCAAGGCCGGTTGATGTGTTTATTCATAAATATACCTCAACAGGCAGCAACAACATTATTGATAACAATTTATACTATACCACAGGTACACCCAAATGGATATGGAACAGCACCAATGGTGCGCCATATACTGATTTGAATGCCTGGAAAACAGCCAGCGGCACTGATGGTAACTCATCAAATGGCATCGATCCTCTTTTGATCAGCACTTCAGTTCCTGATCTTCATATACAACCGGCCTCTCCCGCAAAAAACACCGGACACGTAATTTCAACTGCCATCAATGGTACAACAGATATTAATGGGAATGCGCGCATTGTAAACAATAAAATAAGCAAAGGTGCCCATCAGTAAGTGATATCTACTAAAAAAGAAACGGTAATGAAATATAATATTTGCATTTTTTTAATTCTCGGCTTTGTGGCACAGCTATTTGCCTGCAGCAAAAAAAACACCGGCGATGTTATAACGCCATCCGGTGATGTTCATGTTTATTATGTAGCCAATAACGGACTGGAGTCAAATAAAGGAACCATAGAAGCGCCCTTTCAAACCATCAACATTGCGCTAACTCACACCGTGCCCGGCGATACTGTTATAGTAAGGGGAGGCACATACAGTGAAAAGGTGGTGTTTCCAAAGTCGGGGGTAATGGATAAGTATATTACCTTAAAAGCGTATCATGGCGAAACCCCGATAATTGATGGCAGTGCTTTTAGTGTTAACGGCAGGGAAGCCCTGGTAACTATTGATAAGGCGAAGTTTATAGTTGTGGATGGCTTTGAAATACGCAATCTTAAAACTTCAACCGGCGACCCCAAAGCTATTATGGTTGAAGGCGGGTCTGATTATATTACCATAAAAAATAATACCATATATGGCATTGACTATACCCAGCTTCCGCTTAACGGAGGCGGTAACGCTATATTAATTATCGGCAATACTTCTGATCCGGTAACTAATATTACGGTTACTGGTAATACCATTCATGATTGTAAAACCGGATACGGCGAAAATTTAACCATCAACGGCTATGTTGATGGCTTTACCATTACCAATAATACCATTTATAACGCCCAGAATATTGGCATTGATGCAGCGGGGGGCTATGCGGCCAATGCCGATGCCGCACTTAACTATGCGCGGAATGGAATTATCAGTGGTAATACCTGTTATAATATTGAAAGTAAAAGAGGCCCTCTTGGGGGCCATGGCGCTATAGGGATTTATGTTGATGGCGGCCGGAATGTTATTGTTGAAAAAAACAGGGTTTCTGTTACCGACAGGGGAATAGGCGCGGTAAGCGAAACCAACGGGTTCCCTACTGATCATGTTACAATAAGGAACAACCTTGTGTACAACTGCTGGTGCTCGGGCATTTATATGGGAGGGTATTTAAATTATACAGGTGGCGGTACAAGCAATTCGGCCATTGTGAACAATACTTTGTATAACAATAATCGGGCATTAGGTGCTTTTGGTGAGATAGAAGGCGAAATAAGCATCAGGGAAGATTGCAGTAATAACGTTATAAAAAATAATATAATTTATGGCGGGGCATCAGACATGTTTATTCATAAATACACCGTCAAAGGATCTGGTAATATTATTGATCATAACATGTATTATACAACAGGCCCTGCTCAGTGGACCTGGAACGGAACTTCTTACACTGATTATAATTTGTGGAAAGCGGCTTGCGGCGGAGATGCCAATTCAACAAATAACGTTGATCCCTTATTTATAAATACATCCGCTCCTGATTTGCATTTACAATCATCTTCCGCAGCAAAAAACAGCGGACAAGTAATATCTGAGGCGATTAATGGCAATACCGATTTTGATGGTAACGCCCGTATTGTAAATAAACAAATAAGTAAAGGGGCTTATCAATAACCGCCGCGCTGTAAAGGGCGGGAAATGTTGTTTTTTTTGACTGAACAGGTAAATACCCAATCGTTTTTAATCTGACTACAAAATGGAAAAAATTCCTACAATTAAAGAGATCGCTAAACGCTTAAAAATAAGTGCTTCAACGGTATCACGTGCGTTACACGGCCATCCCAGTATTGGCCTGGTAACCACCATGCGGGTAAAGAAGGTGGCAAACGAGTTGAATTATGAACCCAACCAAACCGCCATATTTTTTAAACGGCGTAAAACATTAACCATTGGCGTAATTCTTCCTGATCTTTCCGACGCGTTCTTTTCTTCTGCCCTTAGCGGGATAGAGGAGTACGCCAGCAAAAAGAATTACAATGTGTTTGTGGGACAATCAATGGAGAACGCCGACAAGGAAAAGCGCATCCTTGAAACCATGAAAAATCACCGGGTAGATGGCATTATCATATCCATAAGTAAAAACACCACAGATTATGAAGTTTTTAAACAGCTGAAAAGATATAACATCCCCATCGTATTTTTTGATCGCAGGCCCGATATGGAAGATATACACTATTCGGCCTGTAATCTTCAATTGGGGATGCTGCAGGCCATTGACCATTTAATACAAAAAGGGCATCGTAACATAGGGTTCATTAACGGGCCCTCGCAGCTGCTTGCCAGCAAAGAGCGTTTGGATGCTTATAAGGAAGGGCTTAACAAACATCAAATAAGTATAAATACAGACCTAATGGTTTCGTCAGACCTGTCTGCAGAACAAAATGGCTATGCCATGCGGAAGCTGTTATCTTTAACACAAAAACCAACAGCCATTATTACTTTTAATGATTACGTGGCGCGTGATGCAATTAAGCTGGTAAAAACATTTAATATGGTTGTTAACAGCGATATAAGCTTTGTTAGTTTTGCCAATGCGCCTATCTGGAGTTTTATGGACACAGCACCATTGGCATCCATTGAACAATTTCCGCAAAAGCAGGGCATAAAAGCATCTGAAATACTTTTTAAACTATTTGATGACAGTATTGAAGGCATGCCATTGGACCCGGTTTTTCATCAGGTTGTATTTGATTCCAGCATGGTATCGCATGTGGCGTAATACCCTGAGATAAGATGCCTGTTCATTAATATTCCAATACAAAAGTGCCGCTGTATTTCAGTTTGGCGCTTTTTTGTAAAGTGCCGGGTATTTGAATGTTCAATAACCCATTGCTATAGCGCCACTTTAATTTTTGAGCACTACCCAGCAAACTTACTTTTTTAAGTTGTTTAATGTTATTTACCCCGAAGCTTACGGTTGGTGGCAGGGCTACGGTATCTTTTTCAGATAGCCAAAAGGCATACAGGGCCCTTTTAGCTTTTGATCTGGTAAAATAAATATTCCCGGCAGAATAAGGCGCAACCGGTTCTGAACCATAAATGCCCTGGCCATTAATTTTCATCCAGTCAGCAATATCCTGTAATCGCTGATAGGCTATTGGGTTCCAGTCGCCATTGGGCCCGGGGGCTATATTAAGCAAGAGGTTACCACCCCTTGAAACTATTTTTATCAGTGTTTGCACCAATTGAATGCTGGGTTTAAATTCATCATCCGGTACATAACTCCAGTACTTGCCAATGGTCATGCAGGTTTCCCAGGGGTAGGACAAGGGCTTATCTGGTACTTCCTGTTCCGGCGTGGTATAGTTTTCAAACTCGCCGGTAACGGTGCGGTCAACCATAATTAAGCCAGGCTGGTGGCCGCGGCTCATTTTCGCTATCCTGGCCATATCAATATCCTGGTTATAATGTTGAGGATCATTATCTTTTGCTTGCGATGGTCTTACCCAACCTCCGTCGAGCCATAAAATATCTATTTTACCGTAGCCAGTCATTAATTCTTCAATCTGGTTGTAAGTAAAATCCTTAAATTTTTGCCAGCGTTCGGGGTAGCGTTGCGGATCATAGTTAACATTGTGGTCCTTAGGCGGATAGTAGGGCCACCAGTAATTTTCATTGTGCCAGTCGGGCTTGGAAAAATATGCGCCGATCATGAAATTATCTTTACGGAAGGCATTAAATATTTCCTTAGTAATATCGGCTCTCGGATTTTTAGAGAAAGGCGTTTTGGGGTCGGTAATTTTATAATCCGTTTGTTTGGTATCAAACATGCTAAACCCATCGTGGTGTTTAGTGGTGAATACCACGTAGTTCATGCCGGCAGCCTTAGCCGCCCTAACCCATTTTTCAGGATTGAAATTTACCGGGTTAAAGGTGGTTTGCAGGTTTTCATAAGCCTTTTTATAGGTAAAATAATCACTGCTATACGGGCCGGTACGTGTAACCCAGTCGTCAGGGCAAATAGTCCAGCTTTCTGCAACACCCCATTGGCTGTATGTTCCCCAATGCATAAATAAACCAAACTTTTGGTCCTGCCAGCGTGCAAGCTTTTGTCTTACCAGCGAATCTTTAGGAATCTGGTACGTGTCCGACATTTTATGTTCATTTTGCGCCAATGCCACCTGGCCATACACCAAAAAACAAAGGCTAAGCATGTATTTTTGAATCATAATAATAGGGTTAATGAGATTTTTTTGCTTCTCACAGACAGATGAACAAACGTTAATTCAATACCAGTTCAATTACCGGTATTTCAATATCAGGTTTAGTTTCAGGAAGGCTTAATACCAGGTCGTTTTCGCCGGCTTTTGATTTGCTATCCTGTTGTATCTCTGATGCATCATGCAAGAACTGAACATATTTTACTTTATTCTTATAGCCCGGTAAAGTGATCGTTTTGCCCGGATAGGTTAACAAATGCACATACAAACGTTTAGTATTGGCATTATAAGTAAGCATGGTGTGCTCCGGGGCTTTAAATGTTTCCAGTGCTTCGGTACACCCGTAAATTGAGCGGCTGTTGTATTTCATCCAGGCTGCTATCCCGTCCAGTCGTTCATTGGCGCGTTTATCAAACAAGCCGCGGGCAGTAGGGCCCACATTCAGCAACAGGTTACCGCGTTTGCTTACAGCCTCTATGAGCATTGTAATTAACTGCGTGGTGCTTTTCCAGCTGTTTTCATCACGAAAATATCCCCAGGAACCCGAAAACGTTTGACAGGTTTCCCAATAAGTCTTGTAATCGTTCTTTTTGGTCCATTCAGATAAGTTTACCTGCTCAGGTGTCAGGTAGTCCCATCCGTCCTGATAGTCATTTAAATCAAGGCGGTTGTCAATTATAATATTGGGCTGCAGCTTTCTTATTTCTTTAACTAATTCAACAGAGCCCCAGTCTTTGCTGCCCTTACCATGCTTGCCATTGTCGGGGTACGAAAAATCAAGCCACAGCATGTCAATTTTGCCATAGTTGGTAAGCAGTTCTTTGATCTGGTTGTGCATGTAGGCGCGGTACCTGGCCATGTCGCGGCCTTTGTTTAATTTATCGTAATCTTCATCTTTTTCGCTTGCCGGTTGTAAGGGGTGCAAAACATCAACCGTAAAATCGGGATGGTGCCAGTCAAGCAACGAATAGTAAAAACCTATTTTGATGCCCTCGGCCCTGAAGGCATTTACAAACTCGCGAACAAGGTCTCTTTTGGCTGCAGTGTTGGTTGCTTTATAATCCGTGTATTTTGAATCAAACAGGCAAAACCCTTCGTGATGTTTGGTGGTGAGTACCGCGTATTTCATTCCGGCAGCTTTAGCTTTTTTTGCCCATTCCTTAGGGTTAAACAAATCGGGGTTGAACTCATCAAAATAGGGCTGGTATTGCTTATCCGTCATACGTTCCCATCTTTTTACCCATTCATGTCTTGCGGCTTGCGAATAAAGCCCCCAATGGATAAACATGCCAAAACGGTCATTTGTCCACCAGGCCATGCGTTTTGTTTTTTGCTCAGGTGTTTCTGTACCTATTTTCTGCTGCGCGTATAAGGGAGAAAATGTAAGGAACAGCAATAAAATACTCAATGCGGTTTTTTTTATTTGACGCATGCTTACCGTTAGTTAAAATAAATGGATGTTTTTAAGAGCAAATGATGGTTTACATCGATAGAATTTCATCAACCACTTCCTGTAAAGGCCGTGTTGGTTTTTCGGGGTTTAGTTTTTGATTTTCATCTACCCATTTACGCTCCCAGGAAAAGTAATCAGGCTCATGAACGGCTTTGCCCTGCAGGTTGCCACGCAGGTGATCAAAATAAATTTCCCAGCGGGGCAGATAATAACTATCCATGAGGCCGGCCCATTCCTTGTAGGCATATTCATGCAAATTATCTTCCGTACGCACGTTTTCTCCCCAGTAAGTGATCTGCATTAACTCGTTTTTTAAGTTATTCGCTTTCTCCTCTGCCGTATTCCCGGCATCAATTGATTGTTTAAGATAGGTGTTGAGCCTGTAGTATTTGTCGGTGTTCAAAAGATCATCGGTTAACTTTATCATGTGCAAAAACCTCCCGCTCGCGCTGTTAAACGCTTGCAGATCCTTATGGTCATAGGCGGTTACCAGTTCATTAAAAACAAGCGTCCCTTTATTAGACAGTACCTGCCTAACCATATTGATAAGGTCTATTTTATATGTTGCCGACTTTATAAGCGCAGGGGCGGCTTTAGCAAACTCTTTTACCGCGTTTTCAAACTTAACTGTATCATAATTGCGCGTAAGTGTGCCCCAGCTTGAGATCGATTTAACTTTAAGCGCTGGCCTTGCGCAAAAAATAGATTCGCCGGCCCCTTCCTGGTAACCGGGGAGGCTTTGATAAATTGTTTGCAGAAACCCCTGCCAGGCATTATCGGCGTATATGTTACTCGTTCCATAACGGTACCTGGCATATTCACTGATCCATTTCCGGGTATCTACCTGCTCCTTACGCCAGCCCAGCTCAAGCATCAGGTCATAATCAGGCGGGTTATTGTTAATACCCTCGGGCATTATCCCCACGCCTTTAAGATAATTGCTGTAAGTGCTTTTGCGAGCCCGGTATACTTCGTCGGCAAAGCGCTGTAATTTTCCGTATACGCCTGGCCGTTCGCCAAAATTGTTAACACTGCACCATATAAACGGCGTATTATCATACGCTTTACGTTTTTCCCAGTTATTTGTAAATTCACCAAAAAGCTCCTGCACCAATACTTTTGATTTATCAAGACCATCAAGCATTGCCTGTTTGGGGTTGTCCTGCCAGCCTTGCAATACCCATACAGAACCTGGATAATATTTTTGCATTGATGCCTGTATAGCGGCGCCCGCTTTCTTCAGGTCAACGCCATCAGTTTTGCCACCTTCATGAAAAGGATCGCCGGCAAAAAAGTGAATGTTTTTGCCATACATTTTTTGCATTTCGCTGTAATATATACCCGCAATGCGGCTAAATTCAGGATCTGTGGGATCCAGTATATCCGGTCTTTTAAAAGCTCCCCAGGTACCCTGGTCAATGATATGCGCTTTGCTTTTGGATTTTAGCGAGCTTGGCACCATTCCGTAAAAACCCTGTAACACCGGTTCAATGCCTAACTCCTTCATCCGCTTCATCATTTTCTGCTGTATCAGCTTTCGGCTGTCGATCTGACTTTGAGGCATGGGGCCTCCCCAGCCTTCAATATTGCCCATCAGCCACCATGCGGTATAGGCAGGCCCAACTATAAAATTATTAATTTCGTTTTCGGTATATCCTGTTTTTCGCAGGGTATTTTGCCATACTGCCTCCATACCCTCAACAGTAAGCATGGTATTAACACCATTTAAGGCCATCCAGTCAAGTTCCCGCTCCCAGTCGGGCCAGCTGTAAAAGCTCATGGTATAATTATAAGTACAGTAATTTAACGCGTAACGGTACTTAGCTTCAGCTTGTACGATCGCTTTTTTATTAACAGCAGGGATGGGGAATACAGGCGACAGGTTATCACCCATATGCGACATGGACCGGTGACAATAATATTTTAAATACCAGTTTACGCCAACGGCAGCCGCGTTAGTTCCCGAAGCGCGGATAATCAGCTTATTTTTTATGGTTTGCAGCTCTGCTAATTCGCCGCTGTTGTTTTTTAAAGGCGCGAAAACGATATGATCACCTAACCAGGGCGCACGCCTTTTAACCAATGCTTTTACGGGATCAAATTGCTGGGCAAAAAGCTGTAATGGTAATAATAAAAGAAGCAGGAGGGCTGGTTTTCGCATAATAATGAATTATTTTTTTTGGTAATATGCCCGAAACTAATTAAAATTTAACGGGAAAATAATTCGTTACGCCGTCCGCCGCATGCCATAAAGATTACACAAACGTTTGATATGCTCAGCACAAACGTTTGCGTAATTTTTCTTGTTTTTTAGCTTGTTGTAATTATATAGATGTTATAGCTGCTTAGGGCTTGGGAAACACCATATGGGTAACTGCCCAGTTATGCCACAGGCTGTCGAGCATATGAACCTTAGCGGGATATTGTTGTGCAACATCGTTAGTTTCCGTTTTATCAGTTGCCAGGTTAAACAGGTGCCAGGTACTGTCAGTGCTTAAAGATACCAGCTTCCAGTTGCCCCTGCGCGCATACCGGGCGCCAAAGTGTTCATTGAATAATTGTTCATGGCCGGGTGTGATTTTGCCGTGGAAACTTGGCACAAGGCTCACGCCTGTGGTAGGCGGCACCTGGTGCCCTTTATAAACGGCAGGGTATTTAGCTCCCGCCAGTTCTGTAAAGGTTTTCATAAAATCCATAACATGCCCCACCTGCTTACTGAAACCACCCTTTTTAGCGGTAATACCTTTTGGCCAAAAAGCGATCATTGGTGTATGGATACCCCCTTCAAAAGACTCGGCCTTGGCATACTGGTAAGGTGTATTGGCAACATTGGCCCATCTTGGCCCAATTGACGAGTAGGTAGTTTCAGGGCCTGGCAACGCTTGTTTTTTTGTTGCATATATGATTTTTCCTCCATCCCGCGTTTCGCTCGGGCGGTCAAATCCTGCCCCGTAGGCAGCACAGTTTTCGGGACTGGCACCATTATCTGAAAGAAACACGATCAGTGTATTGTCAAGTTGCCCGGTTTGCCGCAGTGTATTGATGATGCGGCCGATACCGCGGTCCATGCGGTCAATCATGGCGGCGTGAACAGCCATAGCCAGGGCATCCCAGTCTTTATCTTTGTTGTTATCCCATTTCAGGTCATCTTTCCATCGTTTGCTTAGTTTTGTTTTTGCCGGATCGATAAGGCCGAGATCAATCATTTTACGGTAGCGCACCTCTCTTATAGCATCCCAGCCACCTTTATAAGTATTCTTGTACCTGGCAATGTCCTCGGGAGGAGCCATAAGCGGCCAGTGCGGTGCATTCTCAGCTACATAAAGAAAGAACGGTTTTGACGATTTAGCATAAGTTTTGATATATGACACAGCCGTATCATTGATGGCATCGGTATGATAATAGTTGGCCGGTACCGATTTAATTGGCGTAGTGCCGCTAACAAGGCTAAACGGATCATAAAAATCAACAACTCCCCAAATTGTACCAAAGAACTTTTCAAAACCGCGGCTGGTGGGATATTGACTGATAGGAGAGAACAGGGTGTGTTCCTCATGGTGATTAAGCCAGTTTAATTGTGCCTCGCCGGTTGGTTGGCTGTTAGTATTGGATACGTGCCATTTTCCCGACATCGCCGTATGATAGCCCGCCGATTTGAGCACCTCGGCCAAAGTAACCGCATTTTCGGTAATATGCCCCAGGTACCCGGGCTCATCTTCGGCATCAGTCATTTTACCTATACCAGCCTGCTGATTGTATAAGCCGGTAAGCAGCGATGCCCTTGTAGGGCAACATCTGGAGGTATTGTAAAACTCCGTATAGCGGATGCCGTTTTTTGCGAGGTAATCAATATTAGGAGTGTTTATTTCTCCGCCATAACAACCCACGTCTGAAAAGCCCATGTCATCAGCCAGGATCACAATAATATTAGGTCTTTTTGTTTGCGGCTGTTTGGCCGGTTTTGAATCCGGCTCATACTTCCAGCTAAGTAAGCCGGTTAGCATAACCCCCGAAATTGCAATGGTGATAAAAAGTTGATGTTTTTTAACAGAGAGCATATAAGGTTTTGTTTATAATTTGAAAACAGGCACTGGGGCGTCCTTAACGACACCTTCATCCGGGTGACCAAAAATAAATTGTTCCGGCATAAATCAGCAATAAAAAACATATATAATGATATTAAGCGCAATCGCTTTTGTACGTTCGTTAACTTCAATTGCTTTAAGCAGGTATGTGCAACACTGTGCTCGGGCAACTCTTTTTTTGTTTTTTTTTAAAAAAAAACAGCGATGATGTCCAGTTCCGGTTTTTCCATCCGTCATTGGTATATAAAACATCTAAAAATTAAAATCAAAACAAAATGGAACAACGAATCAATTTTTTTGAAAAAGGCCAGGGCGCTATAAAATCAATGTATGGTTTAGGATCATATCTTTCTAAATCACCTTTAAAAAAATCACTTTTAAATTTAATTTACTTCAGAGTATCGCAAATTAATGGCTGTGCCTTTTGCCTTGATATGCACTCAAAAGACTTGCGCGCAGAGGGTGAAACTGAACAACGCCTGTACATGCTTGATGCCTGGCACGACGCCCCCATATATACCGATCAGGAACGTGCAGCACTTGCCTGGGCCGAAGCGGTTACAAAAGTTAATGAAGGCCGCGTATCTGATGAAGTTTATGAGATAGCAAAACAACAATTTTCTGAGGAAGAATTGATAGACCTGACCATGGCTGTAATAACTATTAATAGTTACAACCGTATCAATGTTGCCTTTCGCACAAAGGCCGGTAATTACCAGCCCGGAGCATTCGCTGTAAAAGAAGCGTAATATTTAAACTAAACCTTGTCAAAAAAAATCCTGCCGCATGGCGGGATTTTTTGTTAAACCCCATTACCCATTAATTAAAATAAGGGCGATAGTTAACAGAGCAGGTACCGCTTGTATATAAAATATCTTTTTGGTTACCGTAAATGACCCGTAAAGACCGGCAATGGCCACGCATGTTAAAAAGAATAAGGCAACATTATTATGCCAGTGGGTATCGCTTATAAAAAATGTCCAGAATAAACCGGCGGCCAAAAAGCCATTATATAAGCCTTGGTTTGCCGCCAATGTTTTGCTTTTTTCCAGTTCCTGGAGCGATTTGTTAAATGCTTTGGGCCCGCGGGTTGTCCACGCAAACATTTCCAGCCATAGTATATAACAATGTATAAGGGCTACAAAGCCAATAAGTATTTGAATGACAAGGTTCATTATTTGGCAATTAAGGTTTAAATATAACAAAATATGAAAGTAAACTACGGCGATTTAGTTTAAACAACAAGCCCTGGCGGTACCTACAGGGCTTGTTGTTTAAATAGATAAATATCCGTACCTCGTCATCCGGATCTGTATTTACTCAAGCGAAGGCGCCACTGGAACTCTCTGACCTGTAAACCTGCTTATGATATTAAAGAATGGCTTTTAACTTTATTCCTGAACATATTGGCAACAATGTTAATAATGGTTCGGCGTGGAAGGAAACGGGAAGACAGTGATTGTATGTAATTACCAAAGCCGCCTGTTACCACATAGTTTTTCTTTTTTAAAAATGCCGCGATACCTTCACGGGCTACCTGCAGTGGCGTTGCGGAAGCGGCACCCTGTGTTTGTGCATGAGCAATCTCCGAGAAGGCGGTTTCTGTATTTCCCGGGCACACCGCCGTTATAGTGATGCCCTTATCCGTATATTCGCCAAATAAAGCTTCCGAAAAACTCAATACAAATGCTTTGGTAGCGCAATACACTGCAATATAAGGGGTAGGCTGAAATGATCCTGTTGAACCTATATTAATAATGCCGCCGTCTTTGTTCTGCAACATATAAGGCAGAAACAAGTGCGACAATTGTACCATGGCATCCATATTCAGTTGCATCATTTGGCTGTATGTTTGCGGGTCTTCGTCCAGGAAATGAGCCCATTTCCCGAATCCGGCGTTGTTTACCAAAATATCAACATGTAGATTGTTCTCCCATATTTCCCGGGCAAGTTCTGCAGGCGCAGATGGTACGGAAAGATCGGCGGTAATTACTTTTACATTAACGGAATGTTCTTTTCTAAGTTCATCAGCAATCCTTGCCAGTTTATCGCCCGAACGGGCTGTTAAAATAAGATCAAGGCCCATTTGGCTAAATTGCCTCGCAAACGCTTCGCCAATTCCTGATGAAGCGCCTGTTATCAATACTGTTTTATTTTTTAATGATTTCATATTAGCTATTTTATAGCTGCAATGATATATCATTACCCCAAGCGTGCGCTTGACCTATGTTAGGAAATCAAAAAAGTTAAATGTTATATAGCCAGGCTTGCCACATTTTTGCGGATACGGCTAAGTGATTCGGGTTTTACACCAATAAAAGATGCTATATACTGCAGGGGAACATTGTGAATATAATCGGGATGGCACTTCAAGAGTTGTAAATATCTTTCTTCGGCTGTCTTACTCACCAGATCCTGAGTGCGCCGGGCGTTATAAAGCACGATATGTTCATTAATGATCCTGTCTGCTTTGGCCCATTGCGGGTTATGACGGAATAGCGACTCGAGTTTTTCTTTTCTTATCCTTAGTAAATGACAATCTGTTATACATTCCAGGTACTCGTGTGAGGGGTTGCCCGAAGTATAGCTGCCAAATGCGGTCATGAAACCCAGGGGGCAATTAATTTGATCCGTAACTTCCAGTCCGTCTTTAAAATAATAGGTTCTGAGGTATCCCGAATTTATAAAATACATGTACCGGGCAATACTGTGTTCCTTTACCAGAAGCGTACGCTTGGGATAACTTACCGGTTCAAAATTTTGTACAATAATATCCTTATTAAAATCGTCAATACTGACCATTGCAGCAAGTAAGCTGATCAATTTTTGATGATGGGGAAAATCCATGCTATAAATTTATAACAATTTGCCTTTATATCCCTGCCTTAATTATCAAACTATAGTAACATTAATGCCCCTGTCTTCTAATATTTTTACCAGGGCAGGGGCTATGCCTTTATCAGTTATAATATGTTGGATCTGATCGAGCGCGCAAATTTTGCCTAAGCCGCGCTTTCCAAATTTTGAACTATCGGCCAAAACAATGGTTATCTGCGCGGCGTCGATCATTTTTTGATTTAAACGCGCTTCCATCAGGCTGGTGGTGGTAAGGCCCATTTCCAGGTCGATGCCGTCCACGCCCAAAAATAAAATACTGCATGATACATCCTGTAAAATTTGCTCGGCATAAGGGCCCATTACTGAGGATGAATTTTGGCGCAGTTGTCCACCCAGTTGTAAAACATCAACATTTTGATGAGTGGACAGTTCCATGGCCACATTTAACGCCGAAGTAATAACGGTTAAGTGTTTTTGCGGGTTAATTGACCGGGCAAGGGCAACCATCGTAGTTCCCGAAGCTATGATGATTGAATCATTATTGCCTATCATGGCTGCGGCAACTTTGGCTATCATGGTTTTTTCTTCGGCGTTAAGCTTCTCTTTTTCTGATACAGGCTTGTCGCTAGTGTACGGATTGGTTTTTGATGCACCGCCATGTGTCCTGAAAAGCAGGCCTTTGTCCTCAAGAAGTTTCAGGTCCTTTCGGATGGTTACTTCCGATACTTTTAACTGAGTGCTGAGTTGCTGCACATTAACATGTCCGGTATCCTGAAGTTTGTTCAAAATTAGCCGGTGTCGTTCTGTTATGCTCTTCATTTATTATATTAATGTGGTTTTCAAAAATAGCAATAAGCTTAAAGGTTTCCTACAGGTTTTATACGGTACAATTTTATGTTTTGTACAGGTGTTTCGTTTTATTTCGGATATGGCACTTTAAAGCCAATAAATTATCCACTATAATATTTTTTACGGCTGATATGGAATGTTTTTCATAAAAATACAATTTTAAATGTTTTGTTTTGTTTCGGATTGTTATTATTTCTAAATTTGATTCTGAAATCGAAACGTACTACGGTATATAATATAAAGATCATGGTTGGAACCGATAGGAGCGATATGGTAAAAGCTGTATCTGATCCTGAAAAAATTTGGGATATAATTATTGTTGGTGGCGGGGCCACCGGTTTGGGCGCTGCGCTTGATGCCGCTGCCCGGGGATACAAAACCGTACTATTGGAACAAGCCGATTTTGCAAAGGGTACATCCAGCCGCAGCACCAAACTTGTGCATGGTGGCGTGCGTTACCTTGCCCAGGGGGATATAGGCCTGGTACGCGAGGCCTTGCATGAGCGTGGCTTGTTGCTAAAAAATGCGCCGCACCTGGTAAAAAATGAATCGTTCATTATCCCGAACTATGAGTGGTGGGGAGGGGCTTTTTATACCATTGGGTTAACCCTGTATGATCTTTTAGCCGGCAAACTTGGTTTTGGACGGGCAAAACATATTTCAAAAAAAGAAGTGATCAGTAAACTGCCTAACATTAACCAAAACGGGTTATACGGTGGCGTGGTATATCACGATGGCCAGTTTGACGATTCAAGGCTGGCGGTTAACCTTGCGCAAACAGCTCTTGAGCAGGGTGCAACTATACTTAATTATTTTCGTGTGGTTAGTTTACTTAAAAACGACCAGCAAAAAATTTCGGGCGTGGTCACTACAGATGTGGAAACCGGCGAAACCTATGAGTTAAAAGGAAAAGCTGTAATTAATGCAACCGGTGTATTTGTTGATGATCTGCTGCAAATGGATAAGCCCGGCAAAAAACCTATGGTAAAGCCAAGTCAGGGGGTGCATATTGTGCTCGACAGGTCATTTATGCCCGGCGAAGACGCGCTTATGATCCCCAAAACAGAGGATGGCAGGGTACTTTTTGCGGTTCCCTGGCATGATAAGCTGGTGGTGGGCACCACCGATACGCCCATTGATGAACACAGCCTGGAGCCGCGCGCCCTGGAAGAGGAGGTAAGCTTTATCATTCGCACCGCTACCAAATATCTTTCTAAAGCGCCAACCCGTAAGGACGTGCTGAGTGTGTTTGCAGGTTTGAGGCCTTTGGCAGCCCCTGAAAGCGGATCGTCAAAAACGAAGGAAATATCCAGGAGCCATAAACTGCTCGTTTCAGAATCGGGCCTGGTCACTATAACCGGCGGCAAGTGGACAACCTATCGCAAGATGGGGCAGGACACCATTGATAAAGTTATTGAGGTTGGTAAATTAACCCCACGGCCAGGCGTTACTGATAACCTGCCCATACATGGCAGTAAATTAAATGTAAACCGCAATGATCATTTGTATGTTTATGGCAGTGATGAGGATAAATTGCTTGCACTGATCAATGAACACGCCGGATGGGGCGAAAAACTGCACCCGGATATGCCTTATATACAGGCCGAAGTGATATGGGGTGTAAGGCATGAAATGGCCCGCACTGTTGAGGATGTTTTAGCGCGCAGGGTGCGTGCCCTTTTCCTGAATGCACGTGCGGCAATTGATATGGCGCCTGTGGTTGCAAGCCTGATAGCCAGCGAGCTTAATAAAGATGATACCTGGCAAAAAGCGCAGGTTGAAACTTTTACAGATTTGGCTAATGGGTACCTGCTTGAACCGTACAGGCCGCAAACTAACTAATACCAGATATAACCAATTATAACATCCAAAACCAGCTAACATAAATTATGGAAGACTACATTTTAGCTTTAGACCAGGGAACCACCAGTTCAAGGGCCATCGTATTTGATCACCAGGGACAAATTAAGTCGGTAGCACAAAAGGAATTTACGCAGATATTTCCAAAACCAGGCTGGGTGGAGCATGATCCGAACGAAATATGGTCGACACAGGCCAGTGTAGCTGCCGAGGCAACCGTTAAAATGGGTATAAACGGAACCAACCTGAAAGCAATTGGAATCACTAATCAGCGCGAAACAACCATTGTTTGGGACCGCACGACAGGCGAACCCATTTATAATGCCATTGTGTGGCAGGACCGTCGCACTGCCGCTTTTTGTGATAAACTGAAACAGGACGGGCTTACCGATCTGATCCGCTCGAAAACCGGCCTTGTGATCGATGCCTACTTTTCGGCATCAAAGATCAGGTGGATGCTGGATAATGTAGAAGGCGCCCGCGAAAAAGCGGATAAAGGTGAACTGGCTTTCGGCACAGTAGATAGCTGGCTAGTATGGAAATTTACCCGCGGCCGTGTGCATATTACTGATGTTACCAACGCGGGCCGCACCATGCTTTTTAATATCCGGACACAACAATGGGACGATGAACTGATAGCGATCTTTGACATCCCCAAAAGCATGTTGCCCGAAGTGAAACAATCAAGCGAGATCTACGGCGAAACAGCTACTACCATCTTCGCGTCAAAAGTTCCTATAGCCGGTATAGCAGGCGATCAGCATGCCGCGCTTTTTGGCCAGATGTGCATTGAAAAAGCCATGGTAAAAAACACTTACGGTACCGGTTGTTTTATGCTGATGAATATTGGCGATGAGTTTATTGAGTCAAAAAACAACCTGCTTACCACTGTTGCCTGGAAAATTAACGGAAAGATACAATATGCCTTTGAAGGTAGCATATTTATTGGCGGCGCGGTGGTGCAATGGCTGCGTGATGGATTGGGTATTATCCGTTCGTCGGCCGAGGTAGAGAAGCTTGCTTTAGCCGTTAACGACACCCAGGGCGTATACTTTGTGCCTGCCTTTGCCGGCTTGGGCGCGCCTTACTGGAAACCCGATGTGCGGGGCACTATTGTTGGGTTAAGCCGCGGAACTACCGCGTCGCATATTGCCAGGGCCGCGCTTGAATCAATAGCCTATCAAACCATGGACGTGCTCAAAGCTATGCAGGCCGACAGCGGGATGGAGATAAAGGAACTGCGGGTTGATGGCGGCGCAACAAAAAATGACCTGTTAATGCAGTTTCAGGCCAATTTGCTCAATTGCAAGGTGATAAGACCCAATGTGGTTGAAACAACAGCCCTGGGCGCTGCTTACCTGGCGGGCCTTGCTGTAGGGTACTGGAAAAATGTGGAAGAGATACAGCAGCTGTGGAAATCTGAGAAAGAGTTTGTACCGGGCGGCGATCAGCAGGAAATAAAAAAAGCGGTACATGGCTGGCGGAAAGCAATCCGCACGGCGCAGGTATCTGCCGAAGAAATTCCGGATTCTGAATTATTGTAGTTATTTTAACCAGCCAATTATTTACCATTAATAAATACAGATATGTCTCCATTTATGGCCGAATTTATAGGCACCATGCTGCTTATACTTTTAGGCGATGGCGTAGTTGCCAACGTTGTTTTAAATGATACCAAAGGAAATAACAGCGGGTGGATGGTAATCACCACCGCCTGGGGGCTGGCCGTTTTTGTGGGTGTTATTGTAGCCGGCCCGTACAGCGGCGCGCATTTAAACCCTGCAGTTACCATAGGCCTGGCCATTGCCGGTAAGTTTGCCTGGGCCAGTGTGCCATCTTATATCGCGGCTCAAATGCTGGGCGCGGCAGCGGGCGCTTTCCTGGTGTGGCTAATGTATTTTGATCACTTTCAACGTACCAACAACCCAGGCTCTGTTTTAGCGGTTTATTGCACCGGCCCTGCGGTGCGTAACTACGTATCCAATATCGCGAGCGAGATCATTGGCACATTCGTGCTGATATTTACCATATTTTATATATCAGGCGTTGAGATCACGCCGTCAAAAACACCCATCGGTATGGGTTCATTGGGCGCGCTTCCTGTGGCTTTGCTGGTTTGGGTCATCGGGCTGTCGCTTGGCGGTACAACGGGGTATGCTATTAACCCCGCCCGCGACCTCGGTCCACGCGTTATGCATGCCATTTTACCTATGAAAAGCAAAGGCAGCAGCGACTGGACTTACGCCTGGATACCAATTCTGGGGCCAATCCTGGGCGCTTCCATTGCGGCGCTGATTTATATGCAGTTGCGTTAACGAATCCTTTGTGATGACGATCTGGCTATCAGTTCGATCTCAACCTGTTCGGTAATAAAATCTTCAACAGGCCATTTGCTTTCAATGGTTTTGATAAGCAATTCAGTAGCTATCTGGCCTATTTGAAAAGCCGGCTGGCGTACCACGGTGAGCGGCGGGTCAAACAGTTCGGCTACGTCCGAATTGGTAAAACCTGCAATCGCAATATCATCGGGTACTTTTATATCCAGCTTTTTTAATATATGCATACTGTTTATAGTAAGGCGGTCGCTGCCTATAAAAATGGCATCAGGGCGCTCGTCCATATCCAACAGTTCTTTAATCGCAAACTCCACCTCGTCCTGTATCATGCCGCCATGATTGCAGTGTTTTAAATATCCGGGATTAAAATCAAGGCCATATTTGTCAAGGGCTGCTTTAAAGCCGTCAAACCGTTCCCTGCTGATCAGCAGATTGATTGAATTGGTTAAATGCGCTATTTTTTTAAACCCCGCTTTTATTAAAAGCTCTGTTGCTTCAAATGATCCCTTAAAGTTATTGGCAATTACTTTGTGGGTGTTAACATCGGTTGCAACGCGGTCAAAAAACACAATAGGGAACCCTTTTTCGTGCAGGTATTTATATGGAGTGGTATCTGTTGTTTCGGCAGATAAAGAAACCAGCAGGCCATCTACATGCCTTGACAATAAATGCTGTACGTTGGCGCTTTCCCTATCAAATGACTCATGCGTTTGGGTTATAATAACGTGATAACCACGGTTATACGCAATTGATTCAATACCATTAATGGCCTGCGAAAAGTAATCGTTGGCCACCTCGCAAACCACCACGCCTATCGAATGGCTCTTTTGCTCTTTCAAACTCAGCGCTATGGGATTGGGGCGATAATTTACCTTCTCGGCATACTCCAGCACCAGCCTTTTTGTTTCAGCGCCAATTTCATAGCTCCCGTTCAACGCTCTTGACACCGTTGAGGTTGACAAACCCAGCGCCTTTGCTATATCCTTTATAGTGTAAGATTCAAACATAGTTTAATTGGCCCACCTTGTAAGTACTGTTAAGATCAAACAGTTTATAATTATAAGGAATATTTATTGCGTGGCTAAATTAGTGTAAAAAATGAATTTCACACGAGTATATAAGGGTTCATTTTAAACAGTTAACCGTGAAAAAAGCTGCAATCGTTTCCGGGAACGATTGCACAGTTTTAGTTGGGCATAATTTTTTTTTATTAATCAAGAGTAATTAATCTTGTTTAGAGGTTTGATGTTTTCAGGCTTCTAAAGCACCGTAAAATGTTCATCCCACACCAATTATAAGGCTAACTATTATTGTATAAAACATGTCTGCTATAAAAATATCATTGGGTATTGTACCCCTGTTTATTGCCGGTTTCTTAACCGCGTCGGCCCAGGTTAAGCCATACTCCTGGCAGCATTTGCCGCAGGTAAACCAGCCGGTATTTAAAAGGGATACTTTCAATATTTTAAATTACGGAGCAAAGGCTGATGGACATACGTTAAATACCGGCAGCATTAATAAAGCTATCGAGACATGCAGCGCAAAAGGGGGTGGTGTGGTGCTTATTCCGCAGGGTTTGTGGCTTACCGGGCCGGTTGTAATGAAAAGCAATGTGAACCTGCATGTAAGCCGTGCAGCATTGCTGCAGTTTACCGACGATAAAGACCAGTATAAATTAATTGAGGGCAATTACGAAGGGCATGCGGCAGTGCGTAACGAATCGCCAATTTCGGGTACCGATCTTGAAAATATTGCCCTAACCGGCGAAGGGATCATTGACGGCCATGGCGAAGTATGGCGCGCCATGGGTAAAGACCGGCTTACCGACAATGAATGGCAAAAATTAGTAGCCTCGGGCGGTGTGGTAAGCGCGAACGGAAAAACATGGTACCCGTCAATAGGTTTTATGAACGGTGCCAAAACACCCGGGGCGGGCATGCTTGGCCCGGGCAAAAGCATTAAGGACAGCGCGCCGTTAAAAGACTTTTTTAGGCCAAATATGCTGGTGCTTACCAATTGCAAAAAAGTATTGCTACAGGGCGTAACCCTTCAAAACTCACCGGCATGGGATATTCACACTTTATTATGTGAGGACCTTACGGTACAAAATGTACGGGTAAGGAATAACTGGAACGCGCAGAATGGCGATGGAATTGACGTAGAGTCATGCAAAAATGTGCTGATAGAAGGCAGTACTTTTGATGCCGGCGACGATGGCATCTGTATCAAATCAGGCCGTGATGAAGAAGGGCGCAGGCGCGGCAAGCCAACCGAAAATGTTATTGTACGCAATAACGTGGTTTATCGTGCGCATGGTGGTTTTGTTATAGGCAGTGAGATGTCTGGCGGTGCCAGGAATATTTTCGTGTCTGATTGTACATTTATCGGTACCGACATTGGTTTACGGTTTAAAACTACACGGGGCCGGGGCGGTGTTGTGGAGGATATATATATTAAAAACATCAGCATGAGGGCCATTTTACATGAGGCTATCCTTTTTGATATGTATTATGGAGGCAAGTCGCCCGGCGAATCTGACGAAGTTAAAAACGAGGCGGCTATCCCTGTAACCGAAGCTACCCCGGCTTTCAGGAATTTTTATGTTGACAATGTAGTATGCAATGGCGCCCAAAAAGCGCTGATGATCAGGGGGCTGCCCGAAATGAGCATTAAAGGCATCCACATTGAAAACAGCACATTTGTAACCGATAAGGGAGCCGATATTATTGAAGGCCAAAACGTTAGTTTGAAAAACGTGTACCTGGACAGCAAGGATACCAGCCCGCTTATCAATATCCAAAACAGCAACAGCATTACACTTAACCATGTAACTTACAACAATGCGCAGCTGCTGTTGAAAATAAGCGGTAAAAGATCAACGCGGATACAGTTATTGGATACAGATACCTCCAAAGCAAAAAACAGGGTTGAGTTTGCATCAGGAGCAGCAAACAGCGCATTATCAATAGGAAAATGAAAAAAATATTATCGTTTATACTGATCCTGTGCGCACCGCTTATCACGTTGGCTCAGGCTGTTAGCTATCCAAGCCATTTTACGGTTGCACAGGATGGGAGCGGTGATTATAAAACCATTCAGGAGGCGGTAAATGCTGTGCGCGATCTGTCGCAGCAACAGGTATCTATCTATATCAAAAAGGGTATTTATCACGAAAAGCTGGTTATCCCCTCATGGAAAGCCCGTATCTCATTGATAGGGGACGATAAAGAAAATACCATCATTACCAATAGCGATTTTTCGGGTAAGGCAAATCCGCAGGGTAAAGATGCCTTTGGGAAAGACAAATTCACCACCTATACTTCGTACACCGTTTTGGTGCAGGGCAATGATGTTATTATAAAAAACCTGACCATCACCAATGCCTCAGGCCCTGTTGGGCAGGCAGTGGCCCTGCATGTTGAAGGCGACAGGTGCGCCATAATAAATTGCCGCTTGCTGGGTAACCAGGATACGGTTTATGCAGGTACGGAGGGCAGCCGCCAGTTTTACAAAGACTGTTATATTGAAGGCACTACCGATTTTATTTTTGGCGAGGCCACGGCAGTATTTCAGCAGTGCGAGATCAGGAGCCTTAAAAACTCGTTCATCACTGCGCCGGCAACAACCCTACGGCAGCAATTTGGCTTTGTGTTTATTAATTGCAAACTTATCGCTGCTGATAGTGTAAAAAAGATATTCCTGGGCAGGCCATGGCGCCCTTACGCTAAAGCGGTATTTATTGGTACAGATATGCAAAGCCCTGTAGTTACAGCAGGCTGGGATAACTGGCGTAACCCTGATAATGAAAAAACGGTTTTTTTTGCTGAGTATAAAAGCACGGGGAAAGGGGCGGTTTCTGGCGGTCGCGTAGCATGGTCGCACCAGTTAACCGATTCAGAGGCAAAAAAATATACCATAAAAAACATCCTGGGCGGTAACGACAACTGGGATATATCATCTATAAAATGATCCATATAATGAAGAAAACATTGTTACTATGCGCCCTTTTATTTCCGGGATTGCTATTACGGGCACAAACGGAAAAGCCGTGGTCGCAGCGAATGGCTGCTACTGCAATGCATTTGTGGGCAGATTCATTGCCTGGCCATAACTGGTCTTATGATCAGGGCATAGTTTTGCAGGGGCTGCAAAGCGTTTGGCTGCAAACAGCCAATAACGATTATTTTAAATACATACAGCGTGCTATGGACCGGTATGTAAGCGCCGATGGTTCTATCCGCACGTACAAAGCTGAGGATTACACCCTGGATAATATTTTGCCGGGGCGAAGCCTGATGATGCTTTACAACGTATTAAATACCGAAAAATACTACAAAGCGGCTACGCTGCTGCGTAAGCAGCTTAACCAGCATCCGCGTGTGCCCCAGAGTGGTTTCTGGCACAAAAAACGGTACCCCAACCAAATGTGGCTGGATGGTTTGTACATGGCCGAACCTTTTTATGGTGAGTACGCCACAGCATTTCATGAGGAAACGGATTTTGATGATATAGCCAGCCAGTTTATCCTGATGGAAAAATATGCCCGTGACTCCAAAACAGGTTTATTATATCATGGCTGGGATCAAAGTAAAAAAGAAAAGTGGGCTAATCCGCAAACGGGTCTTTCGCCCGTCTTTTGGGGCAGGGCCGACGGCTGGTACGTAATGGGACTTGTTGACGTGCTGGATCATTTTCCGGCCAATCATCCTAAAAGAGCAGCATTGCTGGCTATTTTAAACCGTTTTGCCGCAGCTATTGTAAAATATCAGGATAAAAGCACCGGCGTTTGGTACCAGGTATTGGATAAAGCAGGCAGCAAAGATAATTATCTGGAATCGTCGGCATCGTGCATGTTTGTATACGCCCTTGCCAAAGGTGTACGCGAGGGGTATCTGCCTCAAAAATACCAGGCCGCAGCACAAAAAGCATACGCCGGCATTATTAAACAGTTTATTGAAACCGACGTGAACGGACAGGTTAACATTAAAGGTGTTTGCGGAGCAGTTGGTTTAGGCGGCAATCCTTACCGCGATGGCAGCTACCAATATTATACCAGCGAAAGGCCCGTAGTTAACGAAACTAAAGGCGTAGGCGCTTTTATGCTGGCCAGTGTAGAGATGGAGCGTTTGGCGCATTTGAACCAAGGTAAAAGTAAAATAGCCTTGCTTGACAGCTATTTTAATAACGAACATAAGCATGATATTACCGGGAAAGCCATTTCTTTTCACTACAAATGGGAAGAATGGGATAACAATGGCTTTTCTCTTTTCGGGCGTGTTTTTAACAACTATGGCCTCCGCACCGAAACGCTTAATCAAGCCCCTGATGCCGCCAACTTAAAAAAAGCAGCTGTTTATATTATTACAGATCCTGATATCCCCAAAGAAAATCCCGATGCTAAATTTATTGAGGAACCACATATTAAAGCGATAGCTGAATGGGTGAAGAATGGCGGCGTATTGCTGGTATTAAACAATGATACCGGTAATGCCGAGTTTACACACCTGAATAAACTAATGGCAAAATTTGGCATCCGTTTTAATGAAAATAGTGTAAATAGAGTGGTTGGCCGTCAGTTTGAGCAGGGGGCTATTGATATACCAAATGGCAACACCATATTTAAAACCACGAAAAAAGCATATATCAAAGAGCTGAGCACCATCCAGGTAACCGCTCCCGCCATGCCCCGTCTTACCAAGGGGAATGACGTTATTGTGGCCACAGCCAGATATGGCAAGGGCACAGTATTAGCCGTGGGCGATCCCTGGTTTTATAATGAATATACCGATGGCCGTAAACTGCCGTTTGATTATGAAAACTTTAATGCCGCCAATGACGTGGTTAAGTGGTTGGCTCAACAAATATCAACAAACCATAAGTAATTATTACCATATCAATTCATACGCACAATGATCTTATCGAAATATAACCTCAAAAAAATAAACGCCCCGGCGCTGGAATTGCCCGGAGAGCAAATATTTGACCTGCCTGAAAAGGTGCTGCAATTTGGCACTGGCGTACTTTTACGCGGCCTGCCCGATTATTTTATTGACAAAGCCAACCGTAACAAAATTTTTAACGGCAGGGTAGTGGTTGTGAAGTCGACCGATACCGGGTCTGTAACCGATTTTGATAAACAGGATGGCTTGTACACCATATATTCAAAAGGCATTGAAAATGGTACCGAGGTAAATGAGCAGGTTATATGCTCGGCCATCAGCAGGGTATTATCAGCCTCAACCGAGTGGGCCGCTATCCTGGAAGTTGCACGCGACCCTAACTTGCAGGTAGTTATTTCAAACACCACCGAGGTTGGCATTAAACTGGTAAAGGAAGATGTACGCAAGCATCCCCCGGTATCATTTCCCGGCAAGCTGCTGGCTGTTTTATATGAGCGTTATAAAGCTTTTAATGGCAGCGCTGATACCGGCCTGGTGATCATCCCAACAGAACTTATTGTTGATAACGGCAAAAAGCTGGAAGCTATAGTACTGGAGCTGGCGCACCTGAACAAGCTGGAACCCGAGTTTCTGGACTGGCTGGAAAGCAGCAACAGCTTCTGCAACTCGCTTGTCGACAGGATAGTGCCCGGAAGGCCTGATAAGACGTTAAGTGACGAGCTTGAAGCTAAAAACGGTTATACCGATAACCTGAGCATCATGGCCGAAACGTACAGTTTATGGGCCATTGAAGGCGATGAAAAGATAGCATCGGTATTGTCATTTGCCCAGGCGGATAAAGGTGTTGTTATAACCCCGGACATTGAACTGTTCAGAGAATTAAAGCTGCGTTTATTGAACGGTACACATACCTTAAGCTGCGCGGTTGCTTACCTGTCGGGGTTTAAAACGGTAAAGGATGCTATGGATGATGAACAGTTTACCAAATTTATTACCCGCCTGATGCTTGACGAGATCATGCCTGCAATTCCATATCAAATTGATGAAGCCGTAGCAACTGATTTTGCCAATAAGGTTTTGGACAGGTTCCGCAATCCGAACATCAGGCACGAGTGGCTGAGCATTTCCATGCAATACAGTACTAAAATTAAAATGCGGGTTATTCCTTTATTGTTAAACCATTATAAGCAAAGTAATTCGGTGCCGGAATGTATGGCACTTGGTTTCGCGGCTTTTATGAGGTTTATGCAGATTAAAGGCGGCACCCAGGGGCAATATACCGGAACGGCTAATAACGTGGTATACAAAGTTACCGACACCCAGGCCGAATATTTTTCAAGGGTTTGGGAAAACGCGGATATCAATATGGTGATACAAAACGTATTAAAGAATAAGGACCTGTGGGATGCTGACCTGAGTGTTTTACCGGGATTTAAAGATGCCGTAATTGAACAATTTAACCGCATTAACGCAAACGGACAGCTGGAGCTTAACGCTATTTGAATTTTACTACAATGAAACAAAGAATAATAAAAGTACACCCGGCAGATAATGTGCTGGTAGCACTGGCCGATCTGCAGGCTGGTGAGGAAGTGACCTATAACAATAACCGTTATAAGATACTTGAATTTGTACCGGCCAAACATAAGTTTGCCATTGCAGATATCCCCCAGGGGGGCGAAATTATCATGTATGGTGTCTTGGTTGGAAAGGCCCAAAGCCATATCCCGGTTGGGGGCTTATTATCAACCGGCAACGTAGTGCACGCGGCCAATAGTTTTTTAACGGGCAGCAGCCATACCGACTGGCACAAACCGGATGTAAGTAAATGGCAAAATCAAACATTTAACGGCTACCACCGCGAGGACGGCAGTGTGGGCACTGCCAATTACTGGCTGGTAATACCCATGGTATTTTGCGAGAACCGCAACATTGAGGTATTACAGGAAGCACTGGTAAAGCCCCTGGGCTACGGTCGCAAAAAAACTTATGAGATCAAGGCACAACAACTGATCAGTAAAATAAAAGCGGGCGGACAAATTGAAGAGGTACTTTATACCGAGATCAATGGCGATACTACTCGGGCTTCGGGAGATAAATTGTTTCCGAACGTTGATGGGATCAAATTTCTATCACATACCGGCGGTTGTGGCGGTACAAGGCAGGATGCTACTACTTTGTGCGGCTTGCTGGCAGGGTATATTACGCATCCAAATGTGGCTGGTGCTACCGTGCTAAGCCTGGGTTGTCAGAACGCCGAGGTGAGGATATTACAGGAAGAGATAAACAAACGCTCACCGCAATTCAATAAGCCTTTATATATACTTGATCAGCAAAAAACCGGTAAAGAGGCCGACCTGCTGGAACTGGCCATACGCCAAACACTCGCCGGTTTAATGCAGGCTAACGCCAATACGCGCAAGCCCGCGCCTTTAAGCAAACTGGTTATCGGGCTGGAGTGTGGTGGCTCTGATGGTTTTTCGGGTATTTCGGCAAACCCGGCTATTGGTTATACATCTGATTTGCTGGTTGCCCTTGGCGGTTCGGTTATCCTTGCGGAATTTCCTGAACTATGCGGCGTTGAACAAAACCTGATAGACCGTTGCCTGGATAAAAACAATGCCGAGCGCTTTGCCAGCCTGGTGCGCAGCTACAGTCAGCGTGCTGAGGAAGCGGGCTCGGGTTTTTACATGAACCCGTCGCCGGGAAATATAAAGGACGGACTGATAACTGACGCGATCAAATCGGCAGGGGCTGCAAAAAAGGGCGGTACATCGCCGGTGGCCGACGTGCTTGATTATCCCGAAAAGGTTACCAAACCTGGTCTGAATTTATTATGTACACCCGGTAACGATGTAGAATCAACCACCGCCGAAGTAGGTTCAGGAGCCAATATTGTTTTATTTACTACGGGATTGGGCACACCAACAGGTAACCCGGTTACACCGGTGATAAAGATAGCCACCAATACTACCTTGTTTAACCGGATGAGCGATATCATTGATATAAATACAGGTACCATTGTAGAGGGTGACGAAACTATTGAACAGGCCGGCGAGCGGATACTTGATTATGTAGTTAAAGTGGCAAGCGGCGAAATTGAGGTAAGCGCCGTAAGGCATGGCCAGGACGACTTTATTCCATGGAAAAGAGGCGTTTCTTTATAAATTGATATATCTAATGAAAGTATTAACCTGTATAACCCCCGGGAAACTGGAATACGGCACCGCCGATGCCCCGCAAGTAAAGCCGGGCAACGCTTTGCTCAAAATAAAACGCATTGGTATATGCGGAACAGATCTGCACGCGTTTGAGGGTACGCAGCCATTTTTTAGTTATCCGCGGGTATTGGGACATGAGCTTGCCGCCGAATTGGTGGATGCCGGCGATGCCCCGGGTTTTGAAAAAGGCGAGTCTGTAACTTTTATCCCTTACTTTAATTGCGGGCATTGTATAGCCTGCCGTTCGGGCAAGCCCAATTGCTGCGTAAATATTCAGGTTTGCGGGGTGCATACTGATGGCGGCATGGCCGAATACCTGCAGGTGCCATCGCATTTATTGGTGCACGGCGAGGGGTTAAGCTTTGATGAGCTGGCCCTTGTGGAGCCTTTGGCCATCGGTGCGCACGGTGTACGACGGGCAAACGTACAGCCTGGAGAGTTTGTATTGGTGATTGGCGCCGGGCCTATTGGCCTGGGCATTATGGAGTTTGCCCGTATAGCGGGCGCCACCGTTATTGCCGCCGATGTTAACCCGCAGCGCCTGGCCTTTTGCAAAAACAATTTAAAGGTCGCGCATACCATAAACGTAAAAGATAGCAACGTGGCCGGGGAACTGGCTGCCATTACCAATGGCGATATGCCCACTGTGGTGATTGACGCCACCGGGAACCAAAAGGCTATTAACGGCGCGTTTCAATACCTGGCCCATGGGGGCAGATATGTATTGGTTGGCCTGCAGCGCGACGAGATCATAGTGAGCCACCCGGAGTTTCATAAGCGCGAGGCTACCCTGATGAGCAGCCGTAACGCTACCCGCGAGGATTTTGAGCACGTGATCCGGTCGATGAAAAACGGGTTGGTTGACCCGCAAACCTATATTACCCACCGCGTAACATTTGACCAGGTAAAAGACCAGTTTGAAAGCTGGCTAAGCCCGGCCAATGGCGTTATCAAGGCCATGGTTGAAGTATAAATTATGAAAAGAAAGCTGAAAGTATGGTGTTTGATAACAGGCTTTTTCGCCTTAGTGGCAGGCAATGCCTGTGCACAGCAAAAGCATTTGTTAAGCTTTAATAAGCTGAAAAGTTATGTTGGTTATTTTAATTCAATTGACACCGAAACGGTAAAGAATTATGTGACCAATGACCATGCTTATGACTGGCTGGCCAAAAACGTCCCGCTGTTTGAATGCCCGGACTCAGCTATCCAAAAAATATATTATTACCGCTGGTGGACATTCAGGAAGCACCTGAAACAAACCCCGGACGGATTTATTTTTACAGAATTTATTACGCCGGTAAGTTTTACCGGCGTTTATAACAGCTCCAGCAGCGCGCTTGGTCACCAGGTTTATGAAGGGCGCTGGCTACATGATCAGCAGTATATCAATCAATACATTAATTTCTGGCTGTATGCTGATCCCAAACAAAAAAAGCCGCATCTGCACGCCTTTAGCAGCTGGATAGACGATGCCGTTTACAATTATTACCTGGTTAACCTCAACAGATCATTTGTTGGGCAGGCGCTGCTCCCGCTAAATTCAGATTACAACAAGTGGGAAACCGAAAAACAATTGCCCTCCAAACTCTTCTGGCAGTTTGATGTGCGCGACGCGATGGAAGAATCCATCAGCGGGGGCAGAAAGATAAAGAACATCCGGCCGACCATTAATAGCTATATGTATGGCAATGCCGTGGCTTTATCAAAAATGGCCGCGCTGCTGGGTAACGATACTTTAAAAAGCAAGTATGCCCAAAAAGCTATCGAACTAAAAAAGCTGGTTCAGGACAGTTTATGGAACAGCAGCGCCTCGTTTTTTGAAGTGCGCAAACCAGATGGCCATTTTGCGGATGCGCGCGAAGAGTTGGGCTTTATCCCCTGGTACTTTAACCTGCCCGATGACAAGCCGGCTTATGCCAAACAATGGGAACAACTGACAGATGCCACGGGCTTTAGCGCCCCCTGGGGTATCACCACTGCCGAAAGAAGGCACCCTTTGTTCCGTACACATGGTACGGGGCATGGCTGCGAATGGGATGGGGCGGTATGGCCGTTTGCTACCACCCAAACATTAAAGGGACTGGCCAATTTGCTTACTAATTATCAAAATAAAGACGGTATGAGCCCGGCTGTTTTTTATAACAACCTGCACAGATATGCCTTATCGCACATTAAGCGGGGCGTGCCTTACCTGGGTGAGTACCAGGACGAAAAAACCGGCTACTGGCTCAAAGGCGATAACCCGCGCAGCAGTTACTATAACCATTCGGGTTTTTGTGATCTGGTGATCAGCAACCTGGTGGGCCTTAAACCACGGGCCGACAATGTGCTGGAGATCTTCCCGCTTATACCGCAAAACCAGTGGAAATGGTTTGCTTTGGACAATGTGCTGTATCACGGGCACTATATCAGCATATTGTGGGATAAAACCGGCACCAGATACCGCAAGGGCAAAGGTTTCATAATTTATGCCGATGGTAAAGTAATTAAGCGCAGCACACAGCTCAAACATATACTGGTAAAGCTTCCTGTTTAATCATAACCTGCTTTCTTGTTAATACTCTTTTCAAGGATGGTAATATCGTATAGTACCTGGGAAAAATATAGCATGAAATTACCAGGCTATACCAATATTTTTGAATGTTATACAACCAATTAAGTTCAAATCTTAATACCATCTTAACATACTGCCATACCAGTTCTTAGTACCCCAAAAGGGCCTTGTGGCAAATGACGATAAACATGAAAATAAAAATATCATATAGCTGCGTGTTGCTGATACTGTTGCTCAGTTGCCCTTACTCATCGTTAAAAGCCAAAGAACC
The DNA here is from genome assembly GCF_031456535.1 of Mucilaginibacter pocheonensis. Lineage (NCBI taxonomy): Bacteria > Pseudomonadati > Bacteroidota > Sphingobacteriia > Sphingobacteriales > Sphingobacteriaceae > Mucilaginibacter > Mucilaginibacter pocheonensis. The sequence goes on along the minus strand of NZ_JAVDUU010000004.1, from coordinate 109,138 downwards.
GGTAAAAAAAATAACCATTATACTGCCGGCAAAGCATCATGAACGACTGGATTACGGTGCTCAAAAATTAAGGTCGGCATTGCAGGCGGTGGGATATACGGTTGTAACGCAGCAGGCAGCCAAAGCCGCTGTTGGGCAGTCGATTGTTATAGGTCTTTTGCAGGATGCTCTTATTAAAACGGCATTTTTAAAGCAACACACGGCCATTGGCAAAACACCCGGAAAAGAAGGTTTTATTATCAATGGCATAAACAAGAGCGTTATTGTAGCAGGGGCTGATAATTCAGGTGCTTTGTATGGCTGCCTTGAACTGGCCGAAAGGATCAGAAATAACAAAGGCTTACCCTCAAAATTAGCAATTACCGATGAGCCCGAAATGGTGTTGCGTGGTGCCTGCGTGGGTGTGCAAAAGCCCGCTTTATTGCCGGGGCGTGGTGTTTATGAATATCCGTACACCCCCCAAAACTTCCCGTGGTTTTATGATAAAGCGTTGTGGTTAAGATACCTTGATTCCCTTGCCGAAAATCGCATGAACTCCCTGTACTTGTGGAACGGTCATCCGTTTGCATCGCTGGTAAAAGTAAAGGAATATCCTTATGCCGTTGAGGTTGATGACGCTACCTTTAAAAGGAATGAGGATATATACCATTTTTTAGCCAGCGAGGCCGATAAACGCGGTATCTGGCTTATCCAGGGCTTTTACAATATCATCGTATCCAAACCATTTGCCGAAAAGAACAACCTGAAAACACAGGACCGCAATCGCCATATCGTACCCATTATTGCCGATTATACCCGCAAGTCAATCGCCGCTTTTGTGCAAAAATACCCCAATGTAGGGTTGCTTATCACTCTGGGCGAAGCCATGGAAGGCGTAGGGCAGGATGATACCGAATGGTTCACCAAAACCATTATTCCGGGCGTGCAGGACGGTTTAAAAGCACTGGGCCGTACCGATGAACCGCCAATTGTATTGCGTGCGCATGATTCTGATGCGCCTACTGTAATGAAATATGCCCAGCCGCTATATAAAAACCTGTACACCATGGCCAAATACAATGGCGAGGCGCTTACTACTTATGAGCCGCATGGCCCATGGGCCGATCTGCACCGCACACTGAGCCGTATTGGCACCGTACAGATTGAAAATGTGCACATCCTGGCCAACCTGGAGCCCTTTCGCTATGGCTCGGCCGATTTTATACAGAAATGCGTGCTGGCCATGCACAATGCTTATGGCGCAAATGGCTTGCACATTTATCCGCAGGCATCCTATTGGGACTGGCCATATACCGCCGATAATAGCGGCAACAGCCGTTTATTGCAAATTGACCGCGATTGGATCTGGTACAAAGAATGGGCGCGTTATGCCTGGAACTGCCACCGCGACAGGAAAGAGGAAATAAACTATTGGGCAAATCAGCTGGCTGCCAAATATGGCAGCGACGCGGCACACGGCCGGGATATTTTAAAGGCTTATGAACGCTCTGGCGAGATAGCCCCTGAACTGCTAAGGCGCTTTGGTATTACCGACGGCAACCGCCAAACCATGACCCTGGGTATGCTCATGAGCCAGCTGGTTAATCCCGAAAAGTTTGGTTTGTTCACCTTGCTTTATAATTCTGAAGGTCCGGTAGGTGAAATGATGAGCGAGTATGCCGAAAAGGAATGGAAACACCTGCCGCATATTGGCGAAACACCGGTTAAAGTGATTGATAGTGTAATAGCGCAGGGCAGGGCGGCTATTGAGGCTGCAAACAAGGCTTCGGCGGGGGTAACCAAAGATAAAGTCGAATTTAATCGGTTTAAAAACGATATGTATTGCTACAATGCACTGGCTAATAATTATGCTTATAAAGCCAAAGCGGCACTGTGGGTACTGAGGTATAAATATTCTGATAACGTTGCCGACCTGGAAAAGGCCCTGCCCGAACTGCAAACCAGTCTGAAATATTTCAAGGAACTGGTTGATCTCACTAAAAATACCTACCTGTATGCCAATAGTATGCAAACCAAACAGCGTAAAATTCCTGTTGGCGGTAACGATGCCAAAATGAAGACATGGGTAGAGCTGTTGCCAGTTTACCAAAAGGAGCTGGACAATTTTAAACGCAATATCGATTCATTGAGGTCACCCCAGGCTACATCGAAAAAAACAGAAAAGGTTGTTTTAACCGATGCTGCTGTAAACATCCCATCGGCAGGCTACTATAAACTTACCGCGGGTGAGCAGGTGTTTGCAGATACTACTGTGGCCATAAAAAATGTGGCGCCGGAACTGGCCGGACTTAAAGCCATCAAACTAAACAAGGCAAATCAGCTTAAAAACGGAACAGAACTTAGCTTTACCAGCAGCAAACCGGTAAAAGTGCTTGTTGGCTTTTTCAGCACTAAAGATGCAGGTTACTCGCCCGAACCACAGTTGGAAACCGATGCCAGCGCTAATGATTACGGACAGGCCGATACTAAAATTGCCAATGCCATCCAGATAGAAGGTATGCCCCCGGTTAATGTACACGCCTACACCTTTAAAGCCGGCAGCAATACACTTACTTTGGGTAAAGGAGCTTGTTTAATTCTTGGTATTGTTGATGATAAAGCCTACATCCCGGTTTATGATGCCGGTTTAAGCAATTCGGGAAATATTAAGGATTTACGCTGGCTGTTTAACTAATTTAGGGGATATGAAAAACAAAAGGCACCTGGCCCTTAAACACATAGTAACAGCCATTTTATTAGTAATGGTTGCTGATGCGGCCCGCTCGCAAACCGATTTGAAATTATGGTATAAACAACCGGCCCAAAAATGGACGGATGCCTTACCCATAGGCAACGGCCGTTTAGGGGCCATGATATTTGGGGGCGCAGAAGAAGACCGCGTTCAGTTTAATGAACAAACTTTGTGGACGGGCAGTCCGCGGCCTTATGAGCGCAAAGGGGCGGTAAAATACCTGCCGCAGATCCGCCAGTTACTATTTGATGGCAAGCAACCCGAAGCCGAAGCCCTGGCCCAGCAACACTTCATGGGCATGAAAAGCAATGAGGCCAATTATGCTCCCGATTCTACTAAATGGTTAAAAAAAGTAAGCGCTGTTGTTGCTCCGGCGGCCCCGGGGTTTAACGACAGTAAATGGAAAACTATTAACCTGCCCGCTGCCAATGGCTGGGAAATAACTCCCGGTTTTGAGGGTTTGGACGGTGCCGTTTGGTTGCGTACAACGTTTGATATGCCAGCAAACATGACCGGCAAAAACATGGTACTGAGCATTGGCCGTGTGCGGGATATAGATCATACCTATGTTAATGGTAAGCTGATAGGTTCGGCCGCAAATACAGCAAATCGTAAATACACCATACCCGCCGGTTTGCTGCACCAGGGCAAAAATACTATCGCTGTTCAGGTTATTAACTTTTTTGATAAGGGCGGATTAACCACCGTCAAAGAAAAATTTGCTGTATATCCCGAAGGGGAAAATCCGGAGAACGGCGTACTGTTAAAATCTCAATGGAAATACTGGATTCAAGATGACAATCCACCGTCGTACCCGCGCTACAATGCCGATTACCAGCCGTTTGCTGATGTGTACCTGCAATTCCCTAAACAGGCGGTAACTGATTATATGCGCGATCTGGACATTAGTAATGCTACCGCCCATGTGAGCTATAAGGCCAATGGTGTTACCTACACCCGCGAATACCTGAGCAGCGCGCCCGATCAGGTTATAGCTATTCACCTTACCGCCAGCAAGCCCGGCAGCATCAGCCTGAAAGCATTGCTGAAAAGCCTGCACAAAAATTTTGTTACCCGCAAGGTTGACGATCATACGCTGGCTTTATCGTTAAAGATCCGCGACGGCGTTTTAAAAGGCGTAAGTTACCTGCATATACAAACCAAAGGCGGCAAGGTGCTGGTAACTGCAAACAATATTGCCGTTACCGGTGCCAATGAAGCCACGTTTTATTTAAGCGCGGCAACAAACTTCAAAAATTATCATGATGTATCAGGCAATCCCGAGGCTATCTGTAAAAAACAAATAACCGTTATTGAGCATAAAAGTTATGCAGCCATTAAAGCTGCCCATATAAAAGATTACCAAAAGTATTTTAATACATTCTCTATTGACCTGGGCAAAGGGGTTAATGCCGATCTTCCAACCGATGAACGCATCCTGAAATTCAGGGAAACACCCGATCCTTCGTTCATCACACTTTATACGCAATATGGCAGGTATTTGCTCATTTCATCATCGCGACCAGGCAACGGTCCCGCCAATTTACAGGGTTTATGGAATGACCTGCTTACACCGCCATGGGGGAGTAAATATACCACCAACATTAATCTGCAAATGAACTACTGGCCCGCCGAGGTGCTCAACCTGTCGGCATGCAGCGAACCGTTTTTTGGTATTGTTGATGACCTGGCGCAAACCGGCAAAGCAACAGCCAGTGAACATTACGGCGCGCCGGGCTGGGTGCTGCACCACAATACCGACCAATGGCGCGGTACCGCGCCTGTAAATGCCTCCAACCACGGCATTTGGGTAAGCGGCGGGGCATGGCTTTGCCATCAGTTGTGGGAGCATTATCTGTATACAAAGGACGAGGTATTTTTAAGGGATCGCGCTTATCCCGAAATGAAGGGTGCGGCCGAATTTTTTGTTCACTTTTTAGTGAAAGACCCTAAAACTGGCTACCTGATAAGCACACCGTCCAATTCGCCGGAGCACGGCGGGCTGGTAGCCGGGCCAACTATGGATCATCAGATCATTCGCGATCTGTTTAAGAACTGCATAGCCGCGTCAGAACTTTTAGGGATTGACAAAGCCTTTGCCGATACGCTGCGGCTTAAATATAACCAGATTGTTCCAAACAAGATAGGTAAATACGGACAGCTGCAGGAATGGATGGAGGACAAGGACGACACTACAGATACCCACCGGCATGTATCGCACATGTGGGGGGTATTTCCCGGTACTGATATTACCTGGAAAACCCCGGAACTGATGAAGGCCGCCGAAAGATCAATGCACTACCGAGGCGACGAAGGTACAGGCTGGAGCATTGCCTGGAAAGTGAACATATGGGCCCGGATGAAAGAAGGCGACCATGCTTACCTTATGTTCACCAAATTGCTGTCGCCCGCCGATGTAAGCTCCGGTAAAGAAAAAGGCGGCGTTTACCATAACCTGTTTGACGCGCACCCGCCTTTCCAGATAGACGGCAATTTTGGCGGCGCGGCCGGATTGTCAGAAATGCTGCTGCAAAGCCAGGGCGATGATATTGAACTGCTGCCCGCCCTGCCATCAGCCTTAACCGAAGGGGCTATAAAAGGTATTTGCGCCCGCGGCGGTTTTGATCTGAACTTTAGCTGGCAAAGAGGAAAGCTGCAAACTTTGGAGGTGCTGTCAAAAAATGGCGGTACCTGCCACCTGCGCTACCAGGATAAAACCATCAGCGTTGAAACACAAAAGGGCAAAACATACCGCTTTGATGCCGGTTTAAAACAACTGTAAATAATGGGCAGGGGCATAGGTTATATTAAAGGGCAAATACTAAATCACCGATTGGTTATGATGCTTTTGATAAGTCTGCTGCCCGTTTTTGCCCCTGATGCCGCATTTGCACAGCAAAATACCCGGCAGGATATCGCATTGAATACCAACTGGCGTACCATTGCCGGTGATGACAATATCAAGGCCCATCCCGGTTTTGAACAGGCCGGCTTTGCCGATAAAAACTGGGAAATGGTTAACGTGCCCCATAACTGGGATACTTATGAAGGCTATCGCCGCCTTAAGCACGGTAACAGGCATGGAAGTGCCTGGTATAGGAAGGAATTCCCCCTGGCGGCCAAACAGGTAGGTAAACGTTATTTTTTATGGTTCGAAGGCGTGGGTTCTTACGCAACGGTGTGGCTTAATGGCAGGCAAGTAGGTTACCATGCCGGCGGCCGCACCTCTTTTACACTTGATGTTACGGATGCCATAAAAGCGGGCAGGCAAAACCTGCTTTGCGTTCGTGCCGATCATCCGGCTTACATTAAAAACCTGCCATGGGTATGCGGTGGTTGTTCTGATGATCCGGGTTTTTCGGAAGGATCGCAACCTATGGGGATCTTTAGGCCGGTACACCTCATGGTTACCAATGAGATAAGGGTTGAGCCTTTTGGCGTACACATCTGGAATGACACCACGGTATCAGAAAAGTCGGCCACCCTCAACCTTGAAACCGAAATTAAAAATTACGGCAGCCGGGCTTCATCCATAAAAATCACCAGCACCCTGGTTGACCAATCCGACCGGTCAGTAGCAAAAACCAGTTCCACAGGCAATATAAAGGCCGGTGATAAAATGGTGATCAAAAACGCATTGAAAAGTGTTAAAAATGTGCATTTATGGTCATTAAATGAGCCGTATTTGTACAATTTGATCACTCAAATATGGGAAAATGGTGCTCTAAAAGACCAAACAACAACACCCTATGGTATCCGGTGGATCAGTTGGCCCATCGGCCGCAACAACGGCGATAACCGGTTTTATCTGAACGGGAAACCTGTATTTATAAACGGCGTTGCCGAGTATGAACATTTGATGGGTAAAAGCCATGCGTTTACCCATGCCGGCATAAAAGCAAGGGTAATGCAGGTAAAAGCGGCCGGTTTTAACGCTTTCAGGGATGCCCACCAACCACATAATTTAGCCTATCAGCAGTATTGGGACAAGCTGGGTATACTTTGGTGGCCGCAATATTCGGCACATATATGGTTTGATACACAGGAGTTTAGGGATAGTTACAAAGCCTTGCTGGTCGACTGGATAAGGGAGCGGCGTAATAGCCCGTCGGTTATTCTCTGGGGCTTGCAGAATGAAAGCAAGCTGCCAGCTGATTTTGCCAAAGAGTGCAGCGACCTGATCCGCAAACTTGATCCTACCGCCTCATCGCAACGCAAAATAACTACCTGCAACGGCGGCAGCGGCACAGATTGGGATGTGCCCCAAAACTGGACAGGCACCTATGGCGGCAATCCCTTAACCTATGGTGAGGATTTGAAAAAGCAAATACTGGTAGGCGAGTATGGCGCCTGGCGCAGCCTGAGCCTGCATACCGAAGGGCCATTTGATCAGAACGGCCCGCTGAGCGAAGATCGCCTTAACCAGTTGATGGAGACCAAAATACGTTTGGCCGAATCGGTAAAAGATAAGGCTGCCGGGCATTTTCAATGGTTATTGTATTCGCATGAAAATCCAGGCCGTACGCAGGGCGGAGAGGGCCAGCGGGAGCTTGACCGGGTTGGGCCCGTAAACTACAAAGGTTTATTTACATCCTGGGGGCAGCCTACTGACGCGTTTTATATCTACCGGGCCAATTACGCGCCAAAGGACAAAGAACCAATGGTTTATATTGTATCACATACCTGGCTTAACCGCTGGCTAACTGCTGGTAAAAAGGATAGCATAACCGTTTATTCCAATTGCGATGAGGTGGAGCTTTTTAATGATGTTGGGCATACATCATTTGGTAGGAAGAAAAGAAATGGCATCGGCACTCATTTTCAATGGGATGGCGCTGATATTCAATATAATGTTTTGTATGCGACAGGCTATGTGAACGGAAAGCCGGTTGCCCACGACCAAATTGTACTTGATCATTTACCTGTCGCTCTGCATTTAAATAGCGGCAAAACAAACCCGGGACTACTTAAACCCGCGGCCGGTTACAATTACCTGTATCGTATAAATTGCGGCGGCCCGGATTATAGAGATAGCTACGCTAATTTGTGGATGGCAGATAAGCATCAGGATGATAAAAAACAACCCGGCTCCACATCGTGGACCGATAGCTTCGTTGGTATGCCGGCATTTTTTGCAAGCCAGCAGCGTACGTTTGACCATATAAGCGGAACAAACGATTCGGCTTTGTTCCAAACCTTTAGGTATGGTATGGATAAGTTGCATTTTAACTTTCCCGTTCCTGATGGCGATTACCGGATTGAACTCTATTTTACCGAGCCCTGGTATGGTGCAGGCGGCGGTATGGACTGTACCGGGTGGCGTTTATTTGATGTTGCTATTAACGGTAAAACCAGGATCCGGAACCTTGATATTTTTAAAGCGTCCGGGTATGCTCAAGCGCTGAAAAAAACCATCACAGCCCATGTGACCGCAGGGATGCTTACGGTTTCATTCCCCCATGCGGATGCCGGAGAAGCTATTATATCGGCTATAGCTATCAGTACTTTAAATCAACAGGCAACAGCGGTGAAAGCTAACAGCGGGATAATTAAACTATTAAAAGCAAATAAAGACTGGTCGGTTCAAAGCTGGTTAGACATCGGTCAAAAACAATATGCCGACGCCGGTATAACCTTTAGCAATTTACCGCCCGCACTTTACGGCGCCGATTGGTTACGTACTGGTAATTCTGCCGTTTCGGATAACCCCGTGTTCACAATAAATGCCGATGCTGATGTTTTTGTAGCTATGGATATCGCACCGGAACAAAAACCGGCATGGCTAAACGACTATGAAATAACCGGGCAATCAATAGAAACCGATGCCAATGGCGGGCATAAATTACCGCTTTACCGTAAACGTTTTAAAAACGGAGATACCATCTTGCTGGGTGCCAATAAAGGTAAATATATGTATACGGTAGCTGTGTTGCCCGTTACCGCCCTTGAGCCGGCAACTGACCTGCGCAAAACCATAAGTTATAAAGCCGAAACGGCCCAACTGCATGAAGGTGTAGTAAAAGACACCCTGAACGGAAAAAGTGTGATCAGCTTTAAGGCAGAAAATGGCAGTGTGTCATTTCCGGTTACGCCCGGTGTAGCAGATCTGTATGCTTTGCGCATTAAATATTATAATCCTGCAAATGAGACTTTTACAGCCGGTATAAAGCTATTAGCGGCTGATGGAACAGTAATGAAAGAGGAGCATATCAGCTTTAAGCCTGTGCCCAAAAATAAATCAGGTACGGTAGCTACAACTACAGGTACAAGTATCAATGCCGGGAATTATAAGCTGGTAATTACCGGTATACAGGCCGCTGGTTTATATATATCAGGAATTGAAATGCAGTGACGATAATAAAATGATGATAAAAAGAATTTATATACTGCTGTTATTATTACCCGTGCAAACCTTTGCACAGGGGTTAAAAGTGGTCAACTTGCAATGTGAATATAAGCAGGACCCGCAAGGTGTTGAAGCAGCGGCACCCCGGCTAAACTGGCAGTTGCAGAGTAACAGGCGTAACATATTGCAAACCGCTTACCGGATATTGGTAACTGACGACGAGGATAAACTAAAGACCAATTTGGGCAATGTTTGGGATTCAAAAAAAACTAATTCCTCAGCTTCATTGCAGGTAGTTTACAGAGGTATCAAACTCCAGGCGGCAAAAACTTACTATTGGAAGGTAATGGTTTGGGATAATCACGGACAGGTTTCGGCCTGGAGCAGCGTGGCCAGCTGGCAAATGGGATTGTTAACCAAAGCCGACTGGAATGGTGCCGATTGGATAGCCTATGATAAACTGCCCGATACATCGGCTATTGTGCCGTTTTATCATGGCAAAGGGCCAAAAAAGTTGGGCCAGGCAAATGATATACTGCCGTTGATGCGTAAAACCTTCAGCGTAGGCGATCAACTGAAAAAGGCTACGCTTTACGTTTGTGGTTTAGGTCATTTTAACCTGAGTTTAAATGGTAAAAAAGTAGGCGATCATTTTCTCGACCCCGGCTGGACAAAATATGACAAGCAAGCCTTGTACGTACCATTTGATATTACCCATGATTTAAAAGCAGGCAAAAACACCATCGGCGTAATGCTTGGCAACGGCTTTTATTACATCCCGCGGGATAAACGTTACCGCAAGCTTACCGGCGCTTTTGGCTACCCCAAAATGATATGCCGCCTGGTGGTTGAATATAGGAATGGAAAAACTGAGAACCTGGTAAGTGATGCTTCATGGAAAACAGCGCCGGGTCCCATTACTTTTACCAGTATTTACGGCGGCGAAGACTATAACGCCCACTTGGAGCAGGTTGGCTGGGATATTAATGGTTTTAACGACGCCAATTGGCGTAAAGTGATCATTATTGATGGCCCGCCGTTGCTAAACGCCCAAATGGCCGATCCGTTGAAAATAATGCAGGAATTTACGCCTCAAAACAAAACCAAGTTGGCTACAGGAGCATGGATATATGATATGGGGCAAAACTTCTCCGGCGTCCCGCAGATCACTGTTCAGGGCAAAAAGGGCGATACCGTAAAGATCATCCCGGCAGAATTGGTTAATGCGGATGGAAGCGCTAATCAGAAGGGATCAGGCGGGCCGCATTACTACAATTACATTTTAAAAGGCGATGGCATCGAAACCTGGCAGCCTCAGTTTACTTATTATGGCTTCCGTTATTTACAGGTAGAAGGTGCCATTCCGCAAAATGAAATCAACGCCAAACAATACCCGGTGCTCTACAGCATAAAAGGTTTGCATACCCGCAATGGCGCCGCCACCATGGGCAAGTTCACATGCTCCAATGAGCTGTTTAACCGTACTTTTAAGCTCATTGACTGGGCCATGAAAAGCAATATGGCCAGCGTATTTACTGATTGCCCGCACCGCGAAAAGTTGGGATGGCTTGAAGAAGCGCACCTGGTTGGCAGCTCGCTGCATTACAATTATGATATTGCCGGCCTGGCGCGTAAGTGCATCAATGATATGCGCATAGCGCAAACGGAAGATGGACTGATCCCCGAGATAGCACCTGAGTTTGTAAAGTTTGAAGAACCGTTTCGCGACTCGCCAGAGTGGGGCAGCAATGCCGTTATTTTGCCCTGGTATGTATATCAATGGTATGGCGGTAAGGCGGTGCTCATCGAAAACTACGATATGATAAAGCGCTATTTAACTTACCTTGATAAAAAGGCGGATGATCACCTGCTTTACCAGGGTTTGGGCGATTGGTATGATCTGGGACCAAAGCCACCGGGTGTTTCACAATTAACCCCCAGGGGCATCACGGCTACAGCTTTGTATTATTATGATCTGAATATTGCCGGTAAAATAGCCATGCTGCTGGGTAAACCTGCCGATGCGGCGGCGTACAAAAAGTTGGCCGCGATGGTTAAGCAATCCTACAATAAAAAATTCTTTAATGCCGATACCAAACAATACGGCACCGGGAGTCAGGCTGCAAATGCCATGTCGGTATATGCAGGCCTGGTTGAACCGCAATTTAAAACCGCGGTAATAAATAATATAGTAAAAGATATCCGCGACCGGGGCAATAGTCTTACCGCCGGTGATATTGGTTACCGGTATCTACTGCGGGTGCTTGACGATGCGGGGCGGTCAGATGTGATCTACGATATGAACAGCCGTGATGACAAGCCTGGTTATGGCTATCAGCTGGCCCACGGTGCCACGGCCCTTACAGAATCATGGGCGGCTTTGTCGGCTGTATCAAACAATCATTTTATGCTGGGGCATTTAATGGAATGGTTTTATAGCGGACTGGCGGGCATTCGCCCATCTAATGACGCTATCGCATTCAACAAGATCGAGATCAGACCGCAAACGGTTGGCGATATAACCAGTGCCGCCGCCAGCTACCAGTCGCCCTATGGTACTATCTCCAGCAGCTGGAAAAAGGATGCGGGCAAATTTGAGCTGGCAGTAAGCGTCCCTGCCAATACAACTGCAGTTATCAGCTTGCCGGTAAGTAAAAGCGCCTTAATTACAACTGACGGGCAAAGCATCAGGAATAAAAAAGATATGAAATTTATAGGCTATCAGGATGGTAAAGCATTGATAAGCGTAGGCTCGGGCAATTATACATTTATAGCCCGGTAACAGGATTTTATTTATGAAAAATACATTTAAACAAGTTGTACTATTTATTTGCCTCCTGGCAACAGCCCGGTTATGCGCGCAAACCCAGCCCAAAACGGTGTCTGACAAAGTGATGCAGGATATTTACCAGCAGGTAAAAACGCCCTATAAATATGGTTTGGTAATAGTGCCCGACAGCAATTCAAAAAAAGCGGATTGCCCCAGCGTTTTCAGAAAAGGGAATAAATGGTACATGACCTATGTGATATTCAACGGCCGGGGTTATGAAACCTGGCTGGCTGATAGCAAAGACCTGCTGCACTGGAACAGCCGCGGGCGTATCCTGTCGTTTTCAGACACCACGGAATGGGACAATAACCAGAAAGCCGGGTATATAGCTTTGCAGGATTATAAATGGGGCGGCTCATACGGGCTTCAAAAATATCAGAACAAGCACTGGATGTCGTACTTTGGCGGGCATAGCAGAGGGTATGAAAAGGGTTTACTCTCCATCAGCATAGCCTATACCCATCAAGATCCAACCACGGTGCATGAATGGCAGCGGCTTGGTCATCCTGTGTTATCAAGTATTGATAAAGATGTAAGCTGGTGGGACAACCATACGCAATATAAGCAAACCGTTATATGGGACAAAAACAAGCTCACGGGGCATCCTTTTGTAATGTATTACAACGCTAATGGCGATAGTGTTAATAAAAAGCGCGGTGCCGAGCGTATTGGTATGGCTGTTTCTGATGATATGCTGCATTGGCAGCGCTTTGGTAAAAACCCAGTGCTTGATCATGGCGATGGTATTACCGGCGATCCGTACATTCAGAAAATAGGGGATGTTTATGTGATGTTCTACTTCGGCGCGTTCTGGAAAACCGGTACTTCGGGTGTGTTTAACCGTTTTGCCGCCTCTTATGACCTGGTGCACTGGACCGACTGGACCGGCGACAAGTTGATCGAATCATCAGAACCTTATGACAATATGTTTGCCCATAAATCATTTGTTGTGAAATACAAAGGTGTGGTATATCATTTTTACTGCGCGGTAAATAAAGCCGACCAGCGGGGTATAGCGGTAGCTACATCAAAAGATCTGGGTAAAAGTGAGTTGAATTTTGTTACGCCGCCGGTAAAAAAGAAAAAATAAGATATGAGATGTTGTTATTTTTTACTGGTTGGTCTATTATGCTGCATTTTTGAGGCAAATGCCCAAAGCGGGCGTAAGACAGAGAATTTTAACACCAACTGGAAATTTTTTTTAGGCGATAACCCGCAAGCGAAAAACACAGAATTTAATGATGGTACCTGGCGCAGTTTAAATTTGCCGCATGATTGGAGCATTGAAGGCACCTTTGACCCTAAAAACCCTACCACACAAGCCGAAGGCGGCCTGCCCGCCGGTATTGGCTGGTACCGCAAGCGTTTTACCATACCGGCATCATCAACAAATAAAAGCGTATTTATTGATTTTGACGGAGTATACCGTAACAGCGAAGTTTGGATAAACGGACATTACCTGGGCAAACGGCCAAACGGGTACATCTCTTTCAGGTATGATCTGACGCCTTATTTAAAATTCGGCGGCCAAAATGTAATAGCTGTCCGGGTAGATAACGCTGATCAGCCAAATTCCAGGTGGTACACCGGCTCGGGCATATACCGTAATGTGAGGCTGGTTACTACCGCAAAAACGTATCTCGTTAATTGGGGAACATTCATAACTACTCCGCACGTTGATGATAAGTCTGCCAAAATAGCTTTAAATATATCGGTATATCAACCTGCAGCCAAGGGGAGAATAACCTTGGAAACCATTATTTACGATGCGGCCGGAAAGGTTGTGGCACAAAGAACATCGCCGGTAAAAAACAGTAAAGATACAGTTGTAATGGTAAGCCAAAATTTGCAGGTAAACAATCCCAGGCTGTGGTCTGTAACCGACCCTTATTTGTATAAAGTAACGGTTAAAGTATTTGAAGATGGCAGGCTTGCGGATGATTATACCATGCACACCGGCATCCGCTACTTTAATTTTGATGCAGATAAAGGCTTTAGTTTGAATGGTAAACCCCTGAAAATATGGGGCGTTTGTATGCATCATGACCAGGGAGCATTAGGTGCCGCGGTAAACACAAGGGCAATTGAACGCCAGTTGCAAATACTGAAAGCCATGGGCTGCAACGCCATCCGCACATCACATAATCCGCCTGCACCTGAATTGCTCGACTTGTGCGACAGAATGGGTTTTTTGGTAATGGACGAAGCTTTTGATATGTGGAAGAAAAAGAAAAGCAAGTTTGATTACCATCTCGACTGGGAAAAATGGCACGTAAAAGATCTGCAGGACCAGGTACTGCGCGACCGCAATCACCCTTCCATATTTGCATGGAGCATAGGCAACGAGATCAGGGAGCAGTTTGACAGTACAGGCATCAGCATTGGTCGCGAGCTTGTTAATATAGTGAAGCAATTGGATAAAACCAGACCTGTTACTTCGGCTTTAAGCGAAGCTGACCCGAAAAAGAACTTCATATATCAATCCGGCGCGCTTGACCTGGTAGGGTTAAATTATCATCAGGAGGTATATGCCGATTTTCAAAAGAACTATCCTGGTCAAAAGTTTATCGGTACCGAAAATATGTCGGCGCTGGCTACCAGGGGGCACTATGATATGCCGTCAGACAGTATCAGGCGCTGGCCAAAGGATGGTAAAACACCATTGAAAGATGGCAACCCTGATTTTACAGTATCTGCCTATGATAATGTTTCGGCCTACTGGGGATCAACGCATGAGGAAACCTGGAAGATCATCAAAAAGTATGATTTCCTGTCGGGCCTTTTTGTATGGACGGGTTTTGATTACATCGGCGAGCCAACACCATATTTATGGCCCGCGCGCAGTTCCTACTTTGGTATAGTTGACCTGGCCGGTTTTCCTAAAGATGTTTATTACATGTACCAGAGTGAATGGACAAATAAACCAGTACTTCACCTGCTGCCGCACTGGAACTGGAAACCCGGCCAAACCATTGATGTTTGGGCTTATTACAATAATGCAGACGAGGTAGAACTATATTTAAACGGCAGATCATTAGGAACAAGGAAAAAGAATGGCGACGACCTACATGTAATGTGGCGGGTTAAATATGAGCCTGGCGCGTTAAAAGCAATCTCACGTAAAAATGGGAGGGTTGTTTTAACAACACAGGTAAATACAGCCGGCCAGCCATACCGGATACAGCTTAAGGCAGATAGAGGACATATAAAAGCCGATGGTAATGATCTTTCATTTGTTACCGTTTCTGTTTTAGATAAGAACAATAACCTGGTGCCCAATGCTGGTCATCTTATTAAATTTAAAGTAGAGGGATCGGGAATATTAAAAGCGCTTGATGATGGTTCGCAAACAAACCTTGAACCTTTTACCGGCAATGAACACCATGTATTTAACGGATTTGGCCTGGCTGTTATACAATCAAAAGTAAAACCGGGTGCAATTACGTTGAGTGCTACAGCAGATGGTTTACAAGCGGCAAGGGTTACTATTGAAAGTAACTGACAATTAAAAATGCCAAATGCTAATATCATACAATAGCCTGAAAAAATGTTACAGGAA
Source organism: Mucilaginibacter pocheonensis (assembly GCF_031456535.1). NCBI lineage: Bacteria > Pseudomonadati > Bacteroidota > Sphingobacteriia > Sphingobacteriales > Sphingobacteriaceae > Mucilaginibacter > Mucilaginibacter pocheonensis. The sequence goes on along the minus strand of NZ_JAVDUU010000004.1, from coordinate 93,672 downwards.
ACAGTAATGGCACAATGTTAAATTTGTTTTACAATTTTAAACCGCAGTATAAAATACAGATGAAAACCCAGTTTAACGCATGAAAGCGCTGCCTGTGCTTGATTTTGCCATTATAGGTATTTACCTGATCGGGATGATACTGGTAGGCTTTTATTTTTCACGTAAAAATAAAAGTGCCGAGCAGTTTACCGTGGCTTCGGGTTTAATACCGGGCTGGGCCATCGGCCTTTCCATATATGCCACATTTTTAAGCAGTAATACTTTTTTGGGTGTACCGGGCAAGGCATATGGAGGCAATTGGAATGCATTTGTATTTAGTCTTTCCATGCCGGTTGCGGCGTGGGTTGCTGTAAAATATTTTGTACCATTTTACCGTAAAACCGGCGAGGTATCTGCCTATACTCATTTCGAAAAACGCTTTGGGCCCTGGGCGCGCACTTACGCGGTTATTTGCTTTTTGCTTACCCAGCTGGCCCGCATGGGTTCGGTGTTTTTTGGTATCGCGTTAAGCCTGCAGGCGCTTACCGGAGTATCTATGAAGATGATCATGCTCATTATGGGCATATCCATTATCTTGTATACTGTATCAGGCGGTATAAAAGCGGTTATCTGGACGGAGGTGGTACAGGGCATCATTAAAACGCTGGGTGCTGTACTTATTATTTACCTGGTGGTTACCAGCATTCCCGGAGGTTTTACAAAGATCATGGAAATTGGCAGGGCTGATAATAAATTCAGCCTCGGCAGCTTATCTTTTGATTTCACGGGGCCAACGTTCTGGGTAGTGCTGTTTTATGGTTTTTTTATCAACCTCAACAATTTTGGGATGGATCAAAACTATATTCAGCGTTATCATGCGGCAAAATCAACTAAGGAAGCGGCAAAATCGGTGTGGCTGTGTGTAGGTATATATGTACCCGCATCGTTCCTGTTTTTTGTGATAGGTTCCTGTTTATATGCTTATTACAGTCAGCATCCTGATCTTATTCTGAACATCAAACACCAGGTGGCTATGGAGCGCTTGCCATCAGCTTCGCCGGGCGAGATCACTAACCTGATGGCTAAACTAACCCCCGCCGACTATGGTGATAAAATAATGCCCCATTTTATGGTGACTAAAATTCCGGCCGGGTTGGTGGGCATTATTGTGGCTGCCATATTATCAGCAGCTATGAGCACTATAAGTTCGGGTATGAACGCCTCGGCCACCGTTTTTACGGTTGATATTTATAAAAGGTACTTTAAACCTGGACTTAACGAAAAACAAACCCTGAATATATTACATATCGGGACCGTACTGTTTGGGCTTGCCGGCATGGGAGCGGGGATAGCCATGATCGGGGTTAAAAGTATTCTGGATATCTGGTGGCAGCTTTCGGGCATATTTGCCGCTGGCATGCTGGGCCTTTTCCTGCTCGGAATTATCAGCAAACAAACCCGTAACCATGAAGCCATCATCGCCACATTAATAGGTTTGGTAGTTATTTTATGGCTTACCTTCCCAACAATTATCCCCGATGAATATGCCGCACTCCGCAGTACTTTAAATACAAATATGATCATTGTAGCCGGCACGCTTACCATATTTCTGACAGGCGTATTTTTAACAAAAACAAGGCAGCTTTCGGTATAAAATATGTTAATTTCTGCATGAAAAGCTTCAAAAAACACTAAAATGGAACAAAAAAATAAAGGTTTTATACCTGTAATGCTAACTCCTTTTAAAAACAATGGCGACATTGATTATGATATATTAACACAACTTACAGAAATGTATTTGCAGGCTGGCGCATCGGGTTTATTTGCCAATTGCCTTTCCAGCGAAATGTTTGAACTACAGGATGAAGAGCGCCTGCAGGTGATAAAACATGTTATAAAAGTAGTTAACGGGGCGGTGCCTGTTGTAGCCACCGGTACCTTTGGCGGGCCAATTGCCGCTCAGGCTGATTTTGTAAAAAAAGTACATGACACAGGTACCGCCGCTGTAATTGCCATAACCAGCTTACTGGCAGACCAAAACGAAGCGGATGCTGTATTTAATGACCATATTTTTGAATTGATCAACCAAACCCCGGGCATTCCATTGGGCTTTTACGAGTGTCCCGTTCCATACAAAAGATTATTATCCCCACAGCAGCTGATTGACCTGGTGGGCACGGGCCGGGTGATATATCATAAAGATACTTGCCTGGATATTAACCAGATACGATTAAAACTTGAGGCGGGTAAAGCTAATCCGGCTTTTGGCTTGTATGATGCTTATATGGTTCATGCGGTTGAATCATTAAAAGCGGGTTCGGCGGGGCTTTCCTGTATACAGGGTAACTTTTTCCCTGAAATGGTAGTTTGGCTTTGCAATAGCTACAATAATGAAAGTTTGGGACAGGAAATAGCTATGGTTCAGCAATTTTTGACCGATAATATGGAGGTAATGCACAATGTATACCCGGTAGTTGCTAAATATTGCTTAACCAAACGCGGGCTAAAAATATCAACCACTACCAGGCGAAACGTGGGCCATTTTTCATCGGCTGTACGCAGCCAGATTGAGCATTTGTATACTGATTATACTCATTTGCAAAATAGAGTAGGAATATAAAAAATTTATTATCAGGTAGTTGGCTGGCCTTTAAGGTATTTTCTTTTGTATTCAAGCGGGGTCATTTTAGTAACTCTTTTAAAATGACGGTAAAAGTTAGAAATATTGTTATATCCGCATTCAAAGCAAAGCACTTCAGTAGGTAATTTATCCTCTATCAAAAAGCGGCAGGCATGGCTGATCCTGATCTCCGTTAAAAAATCAAAATAGGTTTTTTTGGTCATTAGTTTAAAATACCTGCAAAACGAGGTAACACTCAGATTGCCAATAGCTGCAATTTTTTCCAGGCTGATCTCAGCTTTGTAATTGGCAAGGGTATAAGAGCAAACCTTATTAAGACGAATGGTATCCGATTCATTGGATTGATGAAACTCATTTGGCGACAAAATTATCGGTTCAAACTCTTCATTTTCAGCCAGTGTTTTCAATATGGATAGTAATATGATTATGCGGTCGAGGTTGGTGGCGTTTACGGCCTGGCGCATAAGTTTTGCTAACTGGTCCTTTGCCGGGCCGCCAATAACCATCCCGCTTTTTGCCTTTTCAAACAACTTGGGCAATAAGTAAGCTTCGGGCAAATTCAACAAATATTTACCCAAACAGTCGGGCAAAAAGTGAATAACTATCACTTCAACATTCAAACCCGAATCAGGCAAAAAATATTCGTCTTTGCAGCGCCAGCAGTGCGGCAGGGCCTCACCAAGCAAAGTAATTTCGCCGGGCGAAAAATTGCTGATATTATCACCAATAAAACGCACGCCTTCGCCCTTAATCACATAGTGTAATTCAAGTTCGGGATGATAATGCCATATCCCCCTGAAGGTGGGCAAAATATCATGTCTGATGCTAAACGAGTTTTGAGGTTTTACAGCAACCTTAAGAAAATGGGGCTTCATTTAAAAAAATCACTAACTGGTAAACAAATAAACAGGTTATATACTGTTTGTTGAACGGTTTATAATTTTTAAAAGTATAAATTTTCGGGGAAACATAATTTATAAAAAAGTAACATTCTTTTGACGTTGGCCATATGGGCCCTAAAAAATGGCTTATGGTAAGATTGTACAATAAATTGATAAATACAGGTAGAAATAACAATGCCTAATATTTGATATTTGTTAAAGCAACCTGTTTTACAGGGGCGACTACCTCAAGACATATAAACCAATATAATTAAGCATAAGTTAAATTTTATTTAAGTATTTATAAAATATATGCATTTGATTAATTGTGATAAGCACAATTAAATACAGCAGGAATTGTAAAAAAACGCCGGCTTAAATTTAATAGTCCGACCGTATTGATATCAATTCATAATAAGATTAAAGCAGAGTTACGTACCTGTTGAAGTTTAGTTTTTAACCCATTGACGACAGATGATTATGAAAAAATATACGATAGTGCTGATGATTTTTTTAGGCGGGGTTATGAATACCTTTGCCCAGACGCCGCAGCCAACCGCCAGGCAGGACAATTATACGCAGGTGATTACACAACGGTCAAACAAAATTGTTACGGCGTTGAATATCAGCGATTCGGTTAAGTTTAAAAGAGTACGTGATATTATTGTTGATCAGTACCGAAACCTTAATGATATATATAACGACCGCAACGCCAAAAGCAAGCAAATAAAAGAACAGGCAGGTAATGACAAAGCTGCTGCTAACACTCAGATTGCTGTTATTGACAGTAATGTGAGCAAGCGGCTAAAAGCATTGCACGTAATTTACCTTACCAAATTGAATAAGGAGTTGGATAATAACCAGATAGATAAGGTTAAGGACGGCATGACCTATAACGTGTATCCTATCACTTATGCTGCCTATCAGGATGAACTCCCTAACCTTACCGAAGCACAAAAAGCAAAGATAAATGGGTGGCTATTGGAAGCCCGTGAAAATGCGATAGATGCCGAATCGTCAGAAAAAAAACACGCATGGTTTGGCAAGTTTAAAGGACGTATCAATAATTACCTGTCTGCACAGGGTTATGATATGAAAAAGGCGGGTGAGGAATGGCAAAAACGTATAAAGGAAAGAAATGTAAAAAAGTAAACTACTAAAAGACAAGGTACTTGCTGCAATTAATAATTGAGAAGTATTGATTGCGATGCCTTATTACAAATAACCAATTAATTAACCCGATTATATGAAACCCAAATTCAGTTTTTATGAGAAAAATTTTCCTCTTGTTTGCAGTATTGCTTTTAATATGTAATACACTCATGGCGCAGGACCGTACCATAACGGGAACGGTTGTGAGCAGCGACAAAAATGAACCGCTAATAGGCGTTGCCGTGCAGATAAAAGGCAGCAACAGTGGCACAACAACCGATGTGAACGGGCGCTTTTCACTTAAAGCCACCAATTTACAAAGCATAGTGGTAGGTGTAAGGTACATAGGTTACGCTTATCAGGAAAAGACCTTGAAAATAGGTGAAATGAATGCCGATTTTAAATTGGTAGCCACTTCAAGCAACCTGGAAGAGGTAGTAGTGGTTGGTTACGGTACACAGAAAAAAGCTCACCTTACCGGCGCTATTGCAGCTTTTGAGATGAAAAATATTCAGGATATACCTACAACTAATCTCGCTGCGGCATTGAGGGGACAGCTGCCTAACGTTAGTATAATCGGCGGGGTGGCAAGGCCCGGTGAAAATGCCACTATAAAGATCCGTAACCCGGTCTTCTACGCAAAGGACGGTAAAACAGATCCGTTGTTCATTATTGATGATAATCAAAGAACATTGGCGGATTTTAACTTGCTCGATGCCAGTGAGGTTGAAAGCATCTCGGTGTTGAAAGATGCCGCCGCCGCCATTTATGGTATCCTTGGCGCTAATGGTGTTGTTGTTGTTAAAACAAGAAGGGGACAGGTTGGCGCGCCAAAAATAACTTACAGTGGCTCCTACGGTATATCTGACGCGGTTGAACTGCCTAAAATGATGACCGGTTTGCAGCAGGCAACTTATCTTAATGATTACGAACAAACAAAATATAACTATACGTTATCTTCAACAGGTGTAATAGGTACTGGCACAACAAAAGATAATGCATATTACAGTCCTGACGAATTAGATTATTTCGATAAAAATAGTTCAGATCATTTAAGGCAGGCATGGCAGTCATCCTATATCATGCGCCATGCCCTATCAGTTAGCGGCGGTAATGATAAAGCAACTTACTTTGCCGGCGGTACCTACACCCAGCAAAATTCAAACTTTGATGGGGCCAGCACCAATAAGCTTACATTTAGGGCCAGCACCGATGCTAAAGTAGCCAGCGGCTTAAAGGTAGGACTCTCTGTTAGCGGGGCCACGTATTATAGTAAACGCTACTACTTTAAACAAGGCTCTGAAAGCCTGGACAACGATTTTAAATCGTTGTTAGCAATCCCTCAGTTTCAGCCAATGTATTATAACGGCCTTCCTGTATTGCAGGCTTCAAACACAGGTTCATATCAGGGCGCCAATTTTTTTGAGGTACAAAAGCTAAACAATTACACTTCGCAAAATACCACAACACTAAATGTTTTGGCTAATGCCGAGTATGAAGTTCCGTTTTTGAAAGGGTTAAAAGCTGCTTTAAGCTATAACAGAAATATCAACAATGATTTTAGTAAACAATACGGTACAAGATATAACCTGTACTCTTTTACCAACCTCGGCGAAAATAAACATATTGTTGGTGGTGATGTACAAAGCGTTATCTCAGCAAAAAACGGTGATATTATCAGGTTTACACCAGGCTTAACCAATGTATACCAGTTTAATGGGAATATTAACTATGCGAACAGGTTTGGTAAGCATGACATATCAGCCATAGCTTTATTTGAGCAATGGCACAGCAATGCCGAAAGTTTGGCGGCCTCACGTGAGAATACGTTAATAGGCGGCTTGGATAACATGCAATTTGCTACTGGCGTGCAGGCAACAGATCAGGCTAATGGCCGTGTGGTTAAGTTTGGTCGTTTGGCTTATGCAGGTCGTGTTAATTACGCTTATGACAATAAATATCTGGTTGAGCTTTCTGTTCGTGCCGATGCTAATAATAACTTCGCTCCCGGGCATCAATGGGGCTTTTTCCCATCAGGATCATTAGGCTGGGTAATTTCAAAGGAAAATTTCTTTAGCAACGTTAAGTTCGTTGATTTCCTGAAAGTAAGGGGTTCAGTAGGTTTGTTGGGTAATGATAGTTCAAAACCATTCCTGTACCAGGAAAACTATAAGCTGGAAACCGGCAAAGGCGCCGTATTTGGCGGAAATAATGACCGGGGCAATACTTATGCACCAAATATTGTAATTGCCAATGCCAATACTACCTGGGACAGCAACCTGAGCACCAACTTTGGTATCGATGCACAATTCCTAAACAACCGTTTGTCTTTAACTGCCGATGGTTATTTTTCGCATCGTTATAATATGTTGTCAGCGTTAACATCATCAGTATCAGTATTAATTGGTGCAGCGCCGCCAACAGAAAACTTTGCATCGATTAACACTTTTGGTTACGAAATATCATTAGGCTGGAAAGACAGGATCGGGAAAGATTTTACTTACAACTTCAGTCCGTTCTTATCGTGGTATGATGATAAACAATTAAGAATTGATCAGCCGCTGGGCAATATCGGTACTTATCTGGATAATACCGGTCATTCAAGTGACAGGGGAGTATTGGGTTACCACTACCTGGGAATGATCAGAACACAGGAGCAGGCCGATGCTGTGAAAAACGCAATGGCGGCAGCAGCGGGTGTTCAGCCGGGTGATGTGCGTATCAACGGATTAGTACCGGCTCCTGGTATGTTATATTATCAGGATGTACGCGGTCCCAAAGGACCGGACGGGCAATATACCGCACCCGATGGCAAAATTGGCGAAGAAGACCAGGATTACCTCACCAATAAATCAAGCAATCATTACAACCTGGGGCTTAATTTTGGTGCAGGTTACAAAGGCATAAACCTTACAGTAACCATGGGTATGTCATTTGGTGGCCAGGATATGGTTGAAGGCGATGCCCGCGCACTTGCAAAAGCTACAGATAACCGTCCGGAATTTTGGTCTGACCACTGGACACCAACTAATATCAATGCCAAATATCCTGCGCCATATTATGCTGACTCATATACCTTGCAGTCTGCCTTTTGGTACAAGAGCTCTTATACATTCAGGGTTGGCAATGTTAATTTATCATATACGTTTCCAACATCCCTTGTCAAAAAAATGGGTGTAGGCAGTATAAAGGCATATGTGGTAGCAACCAATCCGTTTAATTTTTATAATCCATACTCTTACAGGGATAATGCAACGCCTTATAATGTCTATCCTACCCTTAAAACAGTATCGTTTGGTTTAAATGTTGGTTTTTAATTATTAAAAGAAAATGAAAATACATAAAATATTAATACCGGCTTTATGTTTAGCCACGGTGTTTGCAAGCTGTAAAAAAACGCTTAATAATGTAGATCAAGGTAATGCGGTAGCCAATCAGATATTTAATGATTCTACATTGGCAGTATTGAATTTAAATTACATATACAACTCAAACATGCCCGATTGGGGCGGTGTTACCGGTGGGGCTATAGGTAACCCCAACTCGTTATCAGAAGAGTCATATGCTGATACCAAGTTTTTCAGGGGAACAGTAACCAACAATGATATCGGGGATATTGGTACAAAGGTTGACGTTAATAGTAACTATGGTAAAATCCGTTACATCAATACATTTATTAGGGATGTAAATGCCGGAACACTACCAGCAGGTACCAAGAACAGGTTAATTGCCCAGGCTTTATTTTTGCGGGCGTTCCGTTACTTTGATCTGGTGAGGTTATATGGTGGTGTACCATTAGTGTTAACTCCATTGCAAGCCGTTGGTCAGGAGGCTAAGGATGCTGCTCTGTTGCCCCGTAATAAAACCTCTGATTGTATAAAACAGATAAGTGCCGATTTGGACAGCTGTATAAAATACCTGCCAAAAAAATGGGCGGCAAGTTCAGATTGGGGACGCATCACTGCGGGGGCTGCTGCAGCATTTAAAGGCCGTGTGCTATTAACCTGGGCAAGTCCGCAGTTTGTAACCGCTGGCGCCAGTGACCCAAACAATCCTGCTACAAAGCCCGAAAGATGGGAAGCCGCTTACGCAGCAAATGTCCAGGCATTAAGTTTATTGCAAGCCGGCGGGTTCGGTTTAAATCCGTCATATGATAATATGTGGTTTAGCGAAGTAAATAACCCTGAAGCTGTTTTGGTAACAGGCTATAATAATTTAAACACGGAAACCAAAAAGAATAACGGTTATGATAACGCGACAAGGCCATCGTATTTGGGTACAGGCGGTGGCAGTAATCAGCCAACCTGGGAAATGGTAAAAGCGTATCCTATGAAGGATGGAAAACTACCCGCCGACTCAAAATATTCATACAGCGATCAAACATACTATCAAAACCGCGATCCGCGCTTTGATAAAACAATTGCATACAATGGTTGCACCTGGAATATCATCGGTAACCAAAATTACAGGTTGTGGACTTACTACAATATTCCCGATCCTAAAAAGCCAAATTCTTATACTACGGTTGAGCCAAAAGCATCAACAACAGGTTTTTATTGCCGTAAAGCTATTGATCCGTCATCATTACAAAGCAATGTACAATATGCCGGCACCGATTGGATGGAAATACGCTATTCGGAAGTACTATTAAACCTTGCTGAGTGCGCCGCAGCTACAAATCGTATACAGGAAGCTTATGATAACGTGATAAAAATACGTCAGCGGGCCGGTATTGAAGCTGGCGCCGATAATTTATACGGCCTTAAAGCAAACATGAGCCAGGTTGAAATGATAAACGCCATTATGTTTGAGCGCGAAATTGAATTTGCATTTGAAGGGAAGCGTTTTTGGGACCTGCGCAGAAGAAAACTGTTTGCAAACACTTTAAACGGTAAAGTACGTACCGGCATACAATGGAATATAATTGCAGCTACAGCACCTGAAAGCTTAAGCACTTCGCCTTTTGCAAACAGGGACGGCTTAACGGCCGACCAAGCATATCAATATTTTACGCTGAATAGCAAACCGCTTGACAGTGGATATACCATTAGCTGGAAAGACGAATACTATTTCTTTGGTATTCCCACCTCATCAATTGCCAATAATCCTAAAATTGAGCAGAATGTTGGGTGGGGTGGTACATTTGATCCGTTGCAATAAAAATGGGGGCGGAAACCTTGTTTTCGCCCTATAATAAAAGAATATGATTAATTTAAATATGAAAAAACACACAGCCTTTTTTATAGTGACGGCGGCGTTGGGTTTTGCTAAACCAGCTTTTGCACAATATCCTGAAATACCACAAAAGGTTAAAGCGGAGAGTGAAGCATTGATGAAAGAGGCCATGCGCCGTTCTGACTCGGCATGGCAGGCGGCATTACCCATTATACAAGCCGACCAAAGAAAAGGAAAAGTGTATGTACCCTGGGCAGCGAGGCCAACTGATTTGCCGCAAGCTAAAATACCCGCTTTTCCGGGCGCCGAGGGCGGTGGTAAATATACTTTTGGTGGCCGTGGAGGCAAAGTTTATGTAGTGACCAGCCTTGCCGACAGTGGCCCCGGAACTCTGCGCGATGCCTGCGAAAAAGGAGGTGCACGTATCATTGTATTTAATGTAGCAGGTATTATCCGTATCAAAACGCCAATCATCGTACGGGCGCCTTATATTACCATTGAGGGTCAAACTGCTCCTGGCGATGGCATCTGTGTGGCCGGCGAATCGTTTTGGGTAAATACACATGATGTTATTATTCGTTACATGCGTTTCCGTCGCGGCGAAACCAATGTGGGGCGCCGGGATGACGCTTTAGGAGGCAACCCAATAGGAAATATTATTGCCGATCATGTATCTGCAAGCTGGGGTTTGGATGAAAACTTTTCTATGTACAGGCACATGTTTGATCCGGGTGATGGTTCAAAGGAACAAAAGCTGGGAACGGTTAATATCACCATACAAAATTGCATCTATTCGGAGTCGCTTGACTATTGGAACCATGCATTTGGCAGCACAACCGGCGGCGAGAACAGTACACTAATACGCAACCTTTGGGCTGATAATACCGGTCGTAACCCCTCAGTGGGATGGAACGGGGTTTATAATTTTATAAATAACGTAGTATTTAACTGGCATCACCGGTCAATGGATGGCGGTGACTATACAACCAATTATAATATCATTAACAATTATTTTAAACCTGGTCCGGTTACACCAAAAGATGAACCAGTTGGGCACCGCATCTTAAAGCCCGAATCCGGTCGCAGTAAACTCAAAGAAAAGGTATTTGGAAGGGTGTATGCAGTTGGCAATATTATGGAAGGATATCCTGAAGTAACCAAAGACCCATGGAAAGGCGGTATACAGGTGGAAGGCCCCGGAGGTAAAGAAATGCCTGATGCCGGCGAATACAAAGATTATATGAAGTCGGATGTGCCTTTCCCTATGGCCCCGGTAACTATCTTGTCGGCTAAAGATGCGCTTAAGTTCGTTATTGCCAACGCTGGTGCAACCTTGCCAAAACGCGATCCGGTTGATGTACGCATTACAGAACAGGTTCGTACCGGAAAGATCACTTATAAAGAGATGAAAACCGATACCGCATATCAGTTTAAAGTTCGTAAATTACCTAAAGACTCTTATAAACTGGGTATCATCACCGCCCCATGGCAGGTTGGTGGCTACCCTGAATACAAAGGAACGCCATACAAAGATGCCGATAATGATGGCTTGCCTGATGATTGGGAAATAAAACATGGCTTAAACCCCAAAAATCATGACGATTCGGCACAGCTTGCAAAAAGCGGAAGCGGATACAGCAATATTGAGGTTTATTTGAATACCATAGCTGCTAAAGGCGAAAAGAAATTGGCTGACCTAAAATAAGTATATACAAACAGTGATGTTAAAAGCTAAGCTTAATAAAAATCTTTATGTTCTGATTTGGTTAATGTTAGGGTGTGTGCAATTGCATGCACCCTTGTTTGCTCAAAACAAAAAGAAAATAGTTAAGCCGCAATCACCGGTTACAGCGGACAAAAGCGGGAAATTGGTTTATACTGTAGCTGCCAACGGTGATCGCATACCCGACTATTCGTATTGCGGATATATGGCTTCTGAAAAAAATATACCGGAAGCCCCGGTGCGTATAGTTGTTCCGTTGAAACCGGACGATGCTACAATAAGAATACAGGCCGCATTGGATTATGTGGCTTCTTTACCTGCCAGCGGGGATGGCATCCGTGGTGCTGTATTGCTCAATAAGGGCATTTACCAGGTTAGCGGAAGTCTTAAAATAAACGCATCGGGTGTTATATTGCGTGGCAGCGGTATGGGCACGAATGGAACGATATTATTTGCCGCCGGAAAAGATAGAGAGACTTTTATACATGTAAGCGGGAAAAATGACCGGCAAACTCAAAAAGAAATTAAAATAACAGATGCTTATGTACCTGTAAATGCCTGTATCGCGCACATTACTCCGGGTGCTGATATTAAAGCTGGGGATATGGTCATGGTGCACAGGCCAAGTACACAATCCTGGATCGATACTATAAAAACAGATCATTTTGGTGGGGGCCTTACCGCGCTGTCGTGGAAACCCGGCGAACGTGATATTTACTGGGATCGTAAGATAACTGCTGTAAATGGGGACGCCATCACGCTTGATGCGCCGATCACAACTGCGTTAGATACCGCTTTTGGCGGCGGTTTTATTGCTGCTTATCAGTGGCCAGGCCGTATTTCGCAAATCGGTATTGAAAATTTGAGACTCCAATCGGCTTATGACACCACAAACCCTAAGGATGAGTCACATCGCTGGATGGCCATTACCATGGAAAATGTTTCTGATGCCTGGGTTCGGCAGGTTATATTCGAACATTTTGCAGGCTCGGCTGTGTTTGTGGCTCCAACAGGGAATCGTATTACTGTTGAAGATTGTAAATCACTTGCTCCAATATCCGAAATAGGAGGACAGCGCCGGAATACGTTTCTTACCATGGGCGGGCAAACACTTTTTCAGCGTTTATACTCAGAGTATGGTTTTCATGATTTTGCTACCGGATATTGTGCTCCGGGCCCAAATGCGTTTGTACAGTGTATGTCATGGCAATCCAACAGTTTTAGCGGGAGTATAGATAGCTGGGCATCCGGTGTTTTGTTTGATATAGGAAATATAGATGGCCAGGCTTTAAGTTATATGAACCGCGGTCAGGATGGACAAGGAGCTGGCTGGAACGCCGCGAATAGTTTATTCTGGAACTGCACAGCGGCCCGTGTTGATTGCTACAGGCCACCAACCGCCCAGAATTGGGCCTTCGGCACCTGGGCGCAATTTGCAGGCGACGGTTACTGGGAAGAATCGAACAGTAGTATCAATCCCCGTAGTTTTTATTATGCGCAGTTAGTTAATCGCTTAAACAAGGATGTAAGTAAACAGGCTAACATTTTATACCCGGGCACAGAGCCGTCAAGCAGTCCAACTGTTGAACAAGCTGTTGAATTAATGGCAGCCGCCAAAAAACCTGCAGTAACTATTAGCGATTGGATTGACAGAGCCGTTGACAGAACACCCATAAATACATCGGCAGCGGGGGCTAAAACTATTGATCAGCTTGGTTACAAACCGACAGCCATTGCGGCTAAAGCTCCGGCAATGACCATTGAAAACGGTTGGCTGGTACGTGGAAATACGGTACTCGCGGGCAGGCATTTTGAAACCCCTTGGTGGAGTGGTACTGTTCATCCTGATTATACATCAACAACGGCCAAGCCTGCTATTACACGTTGGGTTCCGGGCCAAACCGGAACGGGATTGACTGATGACCTTAACGAAGTAAGTAACTGGATGCTTAAGAATAATATTGTAGTTTTTGAGCATAACTATGGTTTATGGTATGATCGCCGCCGTGATGACCATGAACGCATCCGCCGTATGGATGGTGATGTGTGGGCGCCATTTTATGAACTACCTTTTGCCCGCAGCGGTAAGGAATTGGCCTATGACGGATTAAGTAAATACGACCTTACCAAATACAACACCTGGTACTGGGACCGCCTGAAGAAATTTGCTGATCTGGCCGACCAGAAAGGACTGGTGCTGATACATCAGAATTATTTTCAACATAATATTATTGAAGCAGGAGCTCACTATACTGATTTTCCATGGCGCACTGCCAATAATATCAATGGCAGCGGCTTTCCTGAACCCGTGCCTTATGCCGGCGATAAGCGCCAGTTTATGGCGGAGCAGTTTTATGATGAAACCAATCCGGCACGGCGTAAGCTGCACCAGGCTTATATTAATAAATGCCTTGATAACTTTGCGGGCAACAACGGTGTAATTCAGTTGATTGGGGCAGAATTTACCGGCCCGCTCCATTTTATGCAATTTTGGGTTGAAACCATAAAACAATGGGAAACCGCCCGCAATAAAAAAGAAGTGATTGGCCTAAGTGCTACCAAAGATGTACAGGACGCCATCCTGGCCGATCCATCAAAAGCCCAGGTTATCAATGTGATCGATATCAGGTATTGGTATTACCAGGCCAATGGTGCAGCTTATGCGCCAATTGGCGGTCAAAGTCTTGCGCCGCGCCAGCAGGCCCGTATCTTTAAACCCAAAGCAACTTCGTTTGATCAGGTTTATCGTGCGGTGCATGAATACCGTGTTAAATATCCCGATAAGGCCGTATTATATTCTGCTGACGGTTATGACCATTTTGGATGGGCCGTATTTATAGCAGGCGGATCATTGCCGGTATTACCCGCAGGTACAGACAGCAAGTTTTTAACCGCTGCAAGCTTCATGAAACCTGTTGAATTGCCAGGTGCCCCCAAAGACCAATGGGCTTTAGGTGGCGCTAAGGGATATATCGTTTATAATAATGCTGATAACGGCATCCATTTAAATCTGCCTGCAAACTTCAGCTACAGATCACACTGGGTCGATCCGCAAAGCGGCCAGATATCGTCTGATGGTCAGCAGATAAAAGGCGGGGATAATATCGAAATAAAAAGTTCCAAAGCAGGACCATCTATTCTGTGGCTCACCCGTAACTAAATAAATATGCTTAAAAAGATCATTTTAATAGGTATTATCTCTTGTTTGCTTTTTTCGTTCAAGATCAGCGATGGGGTAATGCCTCATATAAAAGTATCTGCAAATCATCGGTATTTTATGGCTGATGGTAAACCTTTTTTCTGGCTGGGTGATACCGGCTGGCTCCTGTTCTCGAAAATGAAACGTGAAGAGGCTGAAAAATATTTGGATATCAGAAGTAAACAGGGTTTTAACGTGATACAGGTTATGGTGGTGCACAGTATCGGCGAAACGAATGCCTATGGCGATTCGGCCTTAATCCATAAAAATATTGCTACCCCAAATGTAACGCCTGGCAATACGTTTGGCAAAGGTAATGAATATGATTATTGGGACCATATAGACTGGATCATTAGCAAAGCAGCTCAAAAAGGAATATATATAGCGTTAGTGCCGGTATGGGGCGCGGTAGTAAAAGGAAATCATATTGGTGCTGCCAAAGCAAAAATATACGCTGATTTTTTAGCTAAAAGATACCGTGACAGGCCAAACATCATTTGGATGAATGGCGGCGATATTTCGGGAACAGATTCTCTGAAAACCTGGAACGCTATCGGCAACACACTGCTTAGGCTCGACACCAGTCATCTGATTACTTTCCATCCCCGCGGACGTACACAGTCATCTACATGGTTTCATGACCAGGCCTGGTTAAGTTTTAACTGTTTTCAATCCGGCCACCGTACCTATGCTCAGGACACTTCTAAAAAGGATTTGAACTACGGAGAGGATAACTGGAAATACGTACAGGCTGATTATGCCAAAACACCTGTTAAGCCAACGCTTGACGCAGAACCATCATACGAAAGAATTCCTCACGGGCTGCATAACTTCAAGCTTCCGCGGTGGACGGCTGCCGATGTAAGGCGTTACGGTTATTGGTCGGTATTCGCGGGTGCCTGTGGTTATACCTATGGCAACAATGACGTGATGCAAATGCATAAACCGGGCGAAAAAAAAACCGCCTACGGATCAAAAGGATACTGGTTTAATTCTGTTAATGATCCTGGCGCCAAACAAATGATCTACCTGAAAAAATTGATGTTGTCCCGGCCGTATTTTGAGCGGGTGCCCGATCAGTCATTAATTGCCGGCAATCAAGGCCAAAAATACGACAGGTTAATTGCTACCCGCGGCAGTAATTACGCATTTGTATATACTTATACCGGCAGGGACATCAATATTAATACAGAAAAGCTGACCGGAACCAAAATAAAAGCATCATGGTATAATCCGCGTAACGGACAAATTACAGCTATTGGAACGGTTAACAAGGCAAAAACGCTTAAATTTAATCCCCCGGGGCAAAAAACAAATGGCAATGATTGGGTACTGATCATTGACGCGATATAAATCAAAAATAAAGTACGCATGAATCGGTCTGTAAAATACATACTATTAGCATTTGCCTCCGTTTTAATTCTGTCATGCAAAACGGGTAAAAACGTATATATATTTACTTCGTTTCATGAACCCGCAGATGGTGGGCTTAGGCTTTTATACAGTTATGATGCCTACCACTGGACTGATCTTAACCATGTATTTATAAAACCTGAAGCCGGTAACGCAAAGATCCTGCGGGATCCTTCTATAGCCCAGGGCCCCGATGGGGTTTATCATTTGGTATGGACCACCGGTTGGAAAGACGACCAGGGCTTTGGTTATGCAAGCTCAAAGGACCTGGTACACTGGTCGGCGCAGCAGCATATTAATGTAATGGGTTATGAACCTACCGCGGTCAATGCCTGGGCGCCTGAGTTGTTTTATGATGACGAAGCGGCCCGGTTCATTATTGTTTGGGCGTCAACCATTCCTAATCGTTTTCCTAAAGGGCAGGAGCCGGAGGATAATAATCATCGCCTATATTATACAACCACCAAAGATTTTAAAACCTTTGCACCAACAAAATTATTTCTTGACCCTGGTTTCAGTGTAATTGATGCCGAAATTGTAAAACGAAGCCGGCATGACTATATACTTGTGATGAAGGATAATACCCGGCCAAATCGTAATATACTGCTCGCGTTTAGTAATAACCCGCTTGGGCCCTACACCAATTACACCAAACGCTTTACCGAAATGTACAGTGAAGGACCATCAATGACCAAAGCAGGGAGCAACTGGTTGATATACTATGATTCATACCGGTTAAAAAGATACGGTGCTATGCGCACAACCGATTTTAAAACTTTTACTGATATATCAGATAGTGTAAAAGTGCCCGAAGGACACAAACACGGCACTATATTTAAAGTAACCAAAAAGCAACTAAACCTATTGCTAAAGGAAACACAGCTGAAAACTGACCAACGCTAAACATGAATAAGATAGTCTACATATTACTGCTTACATTAATTACTTATGGCTCCCGGGCGCAGGATACCGTGCGTTATACAGGCAATACAATAGTTAATGTTGATTACCACCATGGGCAGTTGAGCCCGGTGGTAGGCGTGCACAGTCAGCAAATATTCCGGGCCAACCGCGAACATCCCGAATTAGCTGATGGTTTTGGCTTTACTTATAACCATGCCCCTATGCTGGCATATTGGAACAACACCTTTTATGTAGAATATCTGAGCGATAAGGTGGGTGAGAGCATCCCCCCCGGGCAAACACTGGTTATCACCTCTCAAGACGGCCTCAACTGGTCAAAACCTGCTGTGGTGTTTCCGCAATATAAAATACCCGATGGCACGACCAAAACCGGACACCTCGGTGTTGCAAAAGACCTCTATTCGGTGATGCACCAGCGTATGGGGTTTTATACCGCTAAATCAAAACGTTTGCTGGTATTGGGCTTTTATGGTATTTGTCTTGACGGGCATGACGATCCGAATGATGGTTTGGGGATAGGACGTGTAGTACGCGAAGTACTGCCCAATGGCAAGTATGGCCCGATCTATTTTATCCATTACAATCCAAAATGGAATGAAAAAAATACGAGTTATCCTTTTTATAAAACCAGTAAAGACAGGGACTTTGTACAAGCATGTGACGAACTGATGGCTAACCCATTAATGATGATGCAATGGGCAGAAGAAACAGACAGAAAGGATCCTTTAATACCATTACATAAGGAATATAAAGCCTTTAATTTTTATCACCTGCCTGATGGTCGTGTGGTTGGTTTATGGAAAAATGCCCTTACCGCCATCAGTGCCGATAATGGTAAAACCTGGCCGGCTAACGCTTCACGCGCGCCCCGCTTTGTAAACAGCAATGCTAAAATATGGGGACAGCGTACATCTGATGGTAAATACGCTACGGTTTATAATCCGTCGGAGTTTCGGTGGCCGCTGGCTATTTCGGTAAGTGAGGACGGATTGAACTATAGTAACCTATTATTGGTGAATGGTGAAATATCCGTTATGCGTTATGGTGGTGCTTACAAATCTTATGGCCCTCAATATGTGCGCGGGATTGAAGAAGGCAATGGTACGCCGCCTGATGGCAAGTTATGGGTTACCTACAGCATGAATAAAGAGGATATTTGGGTGTCATCAATCCCTGTTCCGGTAACAGCGATAGCTGATGCACATGCCGGTGAGGTATTTAATAATATACCTCCGGGGAAAGAACTCGATAAATGGAATACTTACAGCCCCCAGTGGGCCCCGGTGGCTATAGAGAAAGCACCCGACGGCGAACGCTGCCTTACTTTGAAAGACAGCGATCCTTTTGATTATGCTAAGGCCGAACGGATAGTGCCTGCATCTAAGAAGTTGCTGGCTGATTTTACCGTCATCCCCGGGCAAAATAATACGGGTAAGCTCAGTATTGAATTTCAGGATGAAAAAGGTAGTGCCGCTATCAGGCTCACACTTGATTCGGCCGGCCGGTTTTATACCAAAGCTGGTTACCGGGATAAAAATATCATGAATTATGAAGCCGGTAAGCCTTACCACGTCATCCTAAAATTACATACAGATACCCGTTTTTATACTGTGAATGTGAATGGTAAGGATGTATTGTCAAGTTTGTTTTTTGCACCTGTGCTCAATATTAACCGGGTAGTTTTCAAAACCGGCGATGTAAGGCGGTTCCCAAATGCAGATACACCAACAGACCAGGATTACGATTTGCCTAAAGCAGGTGAAAGTGCTAAGCCAGCGGTTTTTTATATCAAATCATTTAAAACAAGCAATTATTAAGAGATGGGTAGCTGCAGGATATTTTGTTGGATTGCGATTTGTTTGTTCTGTTTTACAAATGGCAGCGCACAAATTGTTTTGCCTAAAATATTAGGCAACGGCATGGTACTGCAGCGCAATCAGCCCGTTCCTGTTTGGGGTACTGCCACGGCCGGCGAAAAGATAACAGTAAAATTTAATGGGCAAACCAAAACAACGGTAACTAAAACTGATGGCAAATGGTTAGTCACATTAAACCCAATGCCTGCTTTGGCCAAACCGGAAACATTAACCATTTGGGGTAAAGACACTATAAAGCTCAATAATATTCTGGTAGGCGAGGTATGGCTGTGTTCGGGGCAGTCAAATATGCAATACGAGATGCGTAAGAACAGCAAGGTGAAAAAGCCCGATTCCAGCACTGTAAATTCACCGATTGACGAATTGCAGCGGGCACATAACCCACAGATCAGGATATTTTTAGTGACCCAAAAGAACTTGCAAAAGCCCGATTCTACTCATTCAGGATGGAGTGTTGCCGAGGACTCTGCTCTACGGGCGTTTTCAGCGGCAGGGTATTTTTTCGCCAAAAACCTTCATCATGATCTGGGCGTACCGGTAGGTATTATCTCATCGGCAGTAAGTGGTAGTCACATTGAGCCGTGGGCGCCACAAGAGGCTTATGATGCTATCCCGTATTTCAAAGCCCACAATGTTAAAATTGAAAACGACCCGGGTAAGTTCTATGTTAAAATGATAGAACCACTTGCGCCATTCGCCATTAAAGGGTGTTTGTGGTACCAGGGCGAAACCAGTTGCTATTTAGCCGAAACCATTACCTATACCTATAAAATGGAGGCGCTCATTAACAATTGGCGCAAGCTTTGGAATAATAAAGAAATGCCATTTTATTATGTGCAGATAGCGCCGTTCTATTATTCAAAAAGCAAAGGGCAAGTACCCTATACCGAATTTACAGAACCTGAACTGCGTGAGGCTCAAACCTTGGTTTTGAAAATACCCCATACAGGCATGATCGTTACTACCGACTTGAATGACGATCTGAAAAATATACATCCGCCATTTAAATGGGAGGTCGGCCGCCGTTTGGAACTTCAGGCATTAGCCAATACATACGGGAAAAAGCATATAGTCTTTTCCGGGCCGATGTACAAAAGCATGAAGATCAGTGGAAACAAGATCATACTTAATTTTAGTTATGTGGGCGACGGATTGGTTAGCCACGATGGTAAACCGCTTACAGATTTTACCATAGCCGGGCGCGACGGCAAATTTGTACCTGCTGAGGCTTTGATCAAAAACAATACGATAGAAGTCTCCGCACCATCGGTAACAACCCCAATAGCAACTCGTTTTGCCTGGTCAGAGTCGGCCCAGCCTAATTTTTATAATAAAAACGGATTACCGGCGGTGCCATTCCGTACAGATAACCCATTAAAATTTACCTTAACCGCAAACTAATAAACCTATGAGATCTGCCTGTTTTAAAATATGTATATGCGTGCTGTTAATAATATCGGGTTTAACAACCCGGGCGCAGGAAACACAAAAAATGTACCTGTCAGGCACAGGCAGCGATCATACGGTTAACTGGCAGTTTTTCTGCACGGAGGGGCGTAACTCTGGTAAATGGACCACCATTCCGGTACCTTCAAACTGGGAATTTCAGGGTTTTGGCAAATACAATTACGGCCTGGCTAAAGACAGTTTAAGAGGTAAAGAAAAAGGACTGTACAAATATGAATTTACAGTGCCGGCTGCATGGCAAGGTAAAGCCATCAACATTGTTTTTGATGGGTCTATGACTGATACAGAGGTAAAGTTGAACGGAAAATCAGCCGGACCCATTCACCAGGGTTCTTTTTATCGTTTCAAATATGAGGTGGGCAATTTGCTTAATTATGGCAGATCAAACCTGCTGGAGGTAACTGTCTCCAAACATTCAGCTAATGCTTCGGTAAATGCGGCCGAAAGAAAAGGCGACTTTTGGATATTCGGTGGTATCTTCCGCCCGGTTTTCTTCGAGGTATCGCCGCAAACACATATCAATTATTATGCTATTGATGCCAAAGCCAATGGCAATTTGAAAGCCGCTTTAAAACTTTCATCAGTAAAAAACGGTAGCATTACAGGGCAGGTTTACTCTTTAAACGGTCAAAAGGTTGGCCCCGCTTTTAGTGTTAAAGTAAATTCCGGCGACACGCTTGTTAACATTGGTACACACATCGTATCACCTAAATTATGGACACCAGAGTTTCCAAACCTGTATAATGTTGTATTTACCCTTAACCAAAATGGTAAAGCGGTGCATACCGTAAAACAAAGGTTCGGCTTTCGCACCGTGGAGCTTCGCGAACACGACGGTATTTATGTAAATAACGTAAAGATCAAATTTAAGGGAGTTAACCGGCATTCCTTCTGGCCAACAACCGGCCGGGCGCTTAATAAAGAAATAAGTGTAGGAGACGTAAAAATGCTGAAGGATATGAACATGAACGCTGTACGAATGTCGCATTACCCGCCCGATGATCATTTTCTTGATGCCTGCGATTCATTAGGGTTATTTGTATTGGATGAACTAACAGGGTGGCATCAGCATTACGATACGCAGGTAGGCTCTAAACTTGTAAAAGAACTGATTGAAAAAGATATTAATCACCCCTCAATAGTAGTGTGGGACAATGGCAATGAAGGCGGCTTTAATTTTGATCTTGACCATTGGTTTGATGAACTTGATATTCAAAAGCGCCCGCTGATACATCCCTGGGGTATTTTCAGAGGAACAAATACCCAGCATTATATTAATTATGATTATGGCACAGGCACAGCAATGCATGGGCATGATATATTTTTCCCCACCGAATTTTTACACGGCCTTTATGATGGCGGCGCTGGCGCGGGCTTAGATGATTTCTGGGATCAGATGTGGCATACGCCATTGTCTGCAGGCGGCTTTATCTGGGATTTTGCAGACGAGGCCGTAGTGCGTTCTGATAAAAACGGTGCGCTTGATACGGATCTCGATCACGGCCCTGATGGTATTGTGGGCCCATATCATGAAAAAGAAGGAAGTTATTATACTATTAAGGAAGTTTGGAGCCCTGTATACCTGGAACCACGTGAAATAACGCCGGCTTTTAACGGAAAGCTCAGATTAGAGAACCGTTATTTTTATACTAATTTAAAACAATGCAGCTTTAGCTATAAGCTGGCAAAATTTGATGGCCCTTATCAAAAAGCGGGCATAGCGCCAAAAACGGGCGTTATTGCTTCACCTGACGTCGCCCCCGGACAATATGGTAACCTCCAATTACAATTGCCTGTTGACTGGAATAGTTTTGATGTACTGTATGTAACTGCTTATGACGTTACTAAACATGAATTATATACCTGGAGTTTCCCTGTTAGCAGTCATGATAAAATTACCAGTAGAGTGATCAGCAAAACCGGTGGCGGCAAGCCTGTGATCGAAGAAACTGATTCTTTATATAAGGTTAAAACAAGTAACGGCATTGAACTTGAAATTAATCGTAACTCGGGCATATTAACAAAGGTTAAAAATGCCAAAGGCAAAATCCCTTTTAACAATGGGCCCATATTGATAGAGGGCCAGGACCAGGCTGGTTTTCAGAAGCTCACACAGCATTATGAAGGAAATAACCTCGTAATCGAGGCCCAATTCCCATCAAAAAAAACCGAGCCGATGCTTAAATGGGTCATTTACCCATCGGGTTGGGTACAACTGGATGTAAGGTATTGGCCAATCGGCGAGGAAGCCGCATTGTTGGGGGTAAATTTCTCGTTCTCTGAAAAGGACATAAAAGGGGTGACCTATTTAGGCGATGGTCCGTACAGGGTGTGGAAAAACAGAATGAAGGGTACATCGCTTGGTGTTTGGAATAAAACCTATAATAACACCATAACCGGACAAGGTACTGTGGTATATCCCGAATTCAAAGGCTATTACTCAAACCTATACTGGATGAGGCTGGAGACAACCGGTCAGCCAATTACCATCATGTGCAATAACCAGGATGTGTTTATGCGCTTGTTCACGCCAGCCAATCCTGCAAAAACCTATAATGTTGCACCTGCTTTTCCATCGGGCGATATCTCTTTTATGCACGGTATAACACCAATAGGTACTAAATCGCAGAAACCTGAGTATTTGGGCGCAAGCGGGCAAAAGAATAAGTATTTCAATTACGACAAAAATATAGAGGATGCGCTGCCGCTTACTTTATACTTTGATTTTTCGGGTAAATAATGAAAATAGTATCGGCATATATTATTGTGGCTTTAGCCAGTTTTTTAAGCACATGCTTAAACGGTTATGCCTATGCTGATGTTAAGCTGCAAAACCTTAGGTGCGAGATGCTGGAAAATCCTTTAGGTATTGGCACAGTTCGTCCGCGTTTAAGCTGGCAGATCACCAGCGATGCGCGGAATACCAACCAGATAGCTTACCGTATAATTGTTGCTTCAACCCCTGCAAAGCTTGCAGCCGGTGAGGGTGATCTGTGGGATTCGCGTAAGGTATACACGGATCGATCCATCATGGTTACTTATACAGGTAAACCATTGCTAAGCCGCACCGCTTGTTACTGGAAGGTTAAAGTGTGGACCAATAAGGGTGAAACCAAATGGAGCCTACCGGCTCAATGGACCCTAGGTTTGCTGAATGCTACCGATTGGAAAGCCCGTTGGGTAGGATATGACCATGGTTTCCCCTGGGATAGTGTATCTAAATTTTCCCGACTTTCAGCCCGCTATTATCGTAAACAATTTGATGTAAGCTCTGGTATCAAAAAAGCGACGGCTTATATAGTTGGTCTCGGGCATTATGAGCTGTATATAAATGGAAAGATGATTGGGGACCAGGTATTGGCAGAACCCCCAACCGACTATACCCAATCTGTAAAGTATAGCACGTTTGATGTTACCGAAAATGTTAAACAAGGTAAAAACGCCGTAGCTACGGTATTGGGTAACGGGCGTTTTTTTACGATGCGCCCAAAGTACAAGCCCAAAAAGATAAAAGAGTTTGGCTTTCCAAAAATGTTGCTGCAGCTGGAGGTGGAATACATCAACGGCACCAAACAATTAATTGTAAGCGATGATAACTGGAAATTTACTGCCGATGGGCCAATTCGTACCAATAATGAATACGATGGCGAAGAATATGATGCCACCAAAGAATTTCGCGGATGGAATAATATCGGCTTTGATGATAGTAAGTGGTCAAAAGCTCAGTTGGTTGACCCGCCGGGCGGCAGGGTAGAAGCGCAGATGAATGAACCTATCAAAGTGATGGATACCATAAAGCCTGTTAGTATTACTCAGCTAAAAAACGGTATTTGGATTATGGACATGGGGCAGAATATGGCGGGTTGGCTGCAAATGCGAGTAAAAGGTAATAGGGAAGATAAAGTAACCCTGCGCTATGCCGAAACTCTTCAGCCTAATGGTGAACTGTACCTGGCTAACCTGCGCGATGCCAGGGTAACCGATGTTTATACACTAAGAGGCGGGGAACCGGAAACATGGCACCCTGTGTTTGTATATCATGGTTTTCGTTATGTAGAGATCAGCGGCTATCCGGGAAAACCCGAATTGGCTGATTTCGAAGGACAGGTAGTATATGATGCCATGGCTACTATCGGGCATTTTGAAACCTCAAATACTCTTGTAAATCAAATTTATCATAACGCTTACTGGGGTATATTAAGTAATTATAAGGGGATGCCGGTTGATTGTCCGCAACGTAATGAACGTATGCCCTGGCTGGGTGACCGGGCTGTTGGCTCACTTGGCGAAAGTTTTTTATTTGCCAACGGAAACCTTTATGCCAAGTGGCTGGATGATATTGCGGATTCGCAAAAACCGGATGGCGCCATACCTGATGTGGCCCCGGCTTACTGGAATTATTATAGTGATAACATGACCTGGCCGGGCACCTATATCCTGGTGGCCGATATGTTGTACCGTCAGTTTGCTGATAAAGCGCCTATAGAAAAGCATTATGCCTCCATGAAAAAATGGATGGACTATATGCGACTAAAATACATGAAGGATTATATGGTGACAAAAGACAAATATGGCGACTGGTGTGTACCGCCGGAGTCTCCTGAATTGATCCACTCTAAAGACCCGGCCCGCAATACCGATGGCCAGCTTATCGCCACTGCATATTATTATCACTTGGCAGGTTTGATGCGCAAGTTTGCTAAGCTCACAAACAGATCTGGCGATGCGCAGTTTTTTAGTGTTTTACAATCAAATATTGGTAATGCTTTTAACCAGAAGTATCTTAACAGAGATAATTTTAAATATGATAATAATACCATTACAGCTAACCTGCTCCCGCTTTATTTTGGCATCACCCCGGCTGTAAACCGGTCGGCGGTGTTTAAAAATATAGTCGACAAAATTCAGAACGAAGCCAATGGTCATATCAGTACCGGAGTTATTGGTACACAATGGCTTATGCGCGGGCTTACTGAATTTGGCCGTCCGGATATTGCTTATCGTATAGCTTCCAACAGTGATTACCCAAGCTGGGGTTATATGATTAAGCAAGGCGCCACCACTATCTGGGAGCTTTGGAATGGGGATACCGCGAACCCGGCCATGAATTCACGCAACCATATTATGCTGCTGGGCGATCTGATAGCTTGGTTTTACCAGGACCTGGCCGGTATTAAACCGGTTAGCCCAGGTTATAAGGAATTGGTAATGACCCCCCCGGTTATTAAAGACCTCGATAAAGTTGACGCATCATACCAAACCCCTTATGGGTTAGTAAAAAGCAGTTGGACCTGCCATAAAGATCATTTCAGCTGGCACATTACCATACCTCCAAACAGTAAGGCTTTAGTTTATATACCTATAAATAAAGTAGATGCGGGTATTACCGAAAGTGGTCAAAACGCTGCTGCGGTAAAGGATATTAAACTGATAAAAATGGAAAATGGGAGAGCTGTTTTCCAGATCGCGTCAGGGAGTTATGATTTTGAAGTAAAAAGTTAAACTATTTGATGAAATACTAATGATGAAAAGATTAAATATTGCGGGTATGGCATTAGCATTATTGCTCATGCAGGCCACTATAAGCAAAGCGCAGGATCAAACTGCATCAAAGCCAGCGCCATCGCCCGAAGCACAGGCTAAAGCAGATGCCGAAATTGAAAAAAAAGCCACTGATTGGATCAGTTCGCTAAGCCTCAATGATGCAGCAAAAGCAGCAAGGGTAAAAGAGGTGGTAACCACCCATCTGAAAGCTGTGCGCGACTGGAACAACAGCCATTCTTATGAATCTGTTCCGGCAGGTATTGATCCGGCTACCGGCAAAGTGCTGAGTGTTATGGATCGCCAGATCATTGTGAATTCATCATTACCAAAATCTGTACATGAAAACCTGATGGCTGGTTTACGGAAAGATTTAACCGAAGAACAGGTTGAGGCTGTGCTTGACAAATACACCATTGGTAAGGTAGCTTTTACATTAGCAGGCTATAAAGCTATTGTTCCCGATCTTACGTCAACTGAGGAAGCTACCATACTTGCAAACTTAAAGCAAGCCCGTGAACAGGCTGTTGATTTTAAGAATATTAAACAAGTATCGGCCATATTTGAGATCTATAAAACCAAAAACGAACAGTACCTCAATAGCAATGGCCGCAACTGGCACCAGTTGTTTAAAGCTTATGTTGATGCCGTTAAAACAAAGAAAGCCGCAGATGCCGCGGCAAAGAAACCCGCACAATAAATGATAGTTATGTATAAAAGAATCTTGTTGATCATATTAAGTACTTGTGTAATTGCAGGTGAAACTGTTGCCCAAACCAATCCCTGGCGCAAAGGAATATTAAAGGATGAATTTATTTATGAGAAAGCACCTTACCCACAGTGCCATGCATCAACCATTGCCGAAACCCCAAAGGGGCTGGTGGCCTCATGGTTTGGTGGTACAAAAGAGCGCAATCCAGATGTGTGTATTTGGGTAAGCCGGCTGGTTAATGGTAAATGGACGGAGGCTATCAATGTAGCCAACGGTGTACAGAATGATACTTTGCGTTATCCGTGCTGGAACCCGGTTCTTTACCAGGTTCCGGGTGGCGATCTGTTGTTGTTTTACAAAATAGGTCCAAGTCCCGCAAAATGGAAAGGGTATATTAAAACCTCTGCTGATGGCGGCATCACCTGGTCGGCACAAAGGGCTTTGCCTGATAATATTCTTGGCCCCATCAAAAACAAACCGGTATTGCTGAAGGACGGTACTTTATTAAGCCCAACCAGTACCGAAGGCAAGGGCTGGCAGGTGCACTTTGAAGCAAGTAAGGATTTTGGAAAAACATGGACACTGATAGGCCCTATTAACGATGGTACCGAGATGAAGGCCATACAGCCCAGCATTTTATTTCATAAGGATGGCAGTTTACAGATACTGTGCCGCAGCCAGAACAGGGCGATATTAACATCATGGTCAAAAGATAATGGAAAAACCTGGACACCGCTCCAAAAAACCAGCTTGCCAAACAATAACTCAGGCACAGATGCTGTAACGCTTAAAGACGGTCGGCAGCTGTTGGTATATAACCATGTATTGCCGCCGGGTACAGCAGCAAAAGGAGCGCGCACACCTTTAAATGTTTCTGTTTCTAAAGATGGGGTTAAATGGTACGCGGCGCTGATATTGGAAGATTCGCCCATTAGTCAGTATTCATATCCATCAGTTATACAATCATCGGATGGCCTGGTACATATTGTTTATACCTGGCGCAGACAGCGGATCAAGCACGTGGTGGTTGATCCTAAAAAACTGGACCTGAAAGAGATAAAAAATGGCGAATGGCCAAAAGTAAAGGGGTACACCTTACCTGTAATTAAAGGTGAAGTGGATGAATTAAAATAGTATAAGCTATGATCAGGGGAAAACTATTCGCTTTGTTACTGTGCTTGTTATTGTGTGGGTTTGATGTTTATGCCCAGCAAACCACTGATAGCAATTACAAAAAGCCATTGAAAGAAGTATTGGATGAGATACAGGAAAAATACAAGGTAAAGATCAAGTACAATCCGGACATGGTGAAAGATAAGTGGGTAAATTATGCCGAGTGGCGATTGCGGCCGGATGTGGATACAACCCTGAGTAATGTATTGACCTCGCTTGATCTGAAAGTGAATAAAGAGGGCCCCGGCAGGTATAAGTTAAAAGAATATGAATATTTCCGCTGGTCGGTGAGTGATGGCTGGAAAGAACTGGACCGTATCGCATCGGAATATCATGACAAGGAGAGTTGGGAGGTGCGCAAAGCTATGTTAAGGCCACAGCTATATAAAGCCTTAGAACTATCTCCATTGCCGGCCAAACCCGCATCAAAGCCAATTATCACCCCTAAAAGGATATTTGACGGCTACACTGTTGAAAATATTGCCATTGAGATATTACCCGGCCTGTACATCAATGGGTCATTATACAAGCCTTTGAAAATAAAGGGAAAGATCCCGGTAGTATTAAGTCCTGACGGGCATTGGGAGCACCAGCGCTACCGTGCTGATTGCCAGATACGCTGCGCCACGCTGGCCCGCATGGGAGCTATGGCCTACAGCTATGATCTTTTTGCCTGGGGCGAATCGTTACTGCAATTTAAAGAAGCGGATCATCGCCGTAGCCTGGCACAAACTATTCAGGCATTGGGCGCCATAAGGATATTGGATTATGTACTGTCATTAAAAGAAACCGACCCTTTGAGGGTAGGCATCAGCGGCGGATCAGGCGGTGGCAGTCATACCGAATTAATGACGGCGTTAGATGACCGGATAAAGTTAAGCGCGCCTGTGGTATCTGTATCCTCCTACTTTTATGGCGGCTGCCCATGTGAGAGTGGCATGCCCATACACCAATGCGGTGGCGGAACGGATAACGTTGAAATTGCCGCTATGGCAGCCCCCCGTCCACAATTATTGATATCTGATGGACAGGATTGGACAGCTCATATGCCCGAGCACGATTTTCCTTACCTCAAAAAAATGTACGGCTATTATGGCGCCGCAGATATGGTGGAGAATGTGCACCTGCCGGCTGAAGGTCACGATTTTGGGCCGTCCAAGCGCCATCCGCTGTATGCTTTCGTCGCCAAAAATTTTCATCTGAATATCAATACCATAAAAGACAAGCGCGGAAACATCGATGAGTCAAAGGTGACTATTGAGAAGGAGCCAGCGATGTATGTATTTGGCGATAAAGGAGAAAAACTACCCTCTGACGCGATAAAAGGATTTGACCAGCTGCAGAAAGTGTTTGCAGCAGCTACAAGAGAATAATGATATGAAAGTTAGATCGGTATTGATTTTAAATATAGTGTTCTTAGCGGCTTTGCCATTAAAGCAGGTTTTTGCGCAAAAAATAGCAGCTAACCAAAGATATAAAATAGCTGTAGTTGACCTCATGATACTGAAAAGACAAAAGTTGGGTGCATTTCAGCTCGCTAAGGATATTGGGGCCGATGGAGTTGAGGTTGATATGGGAGGTTTGGGCGATCGTGAAACTTTTGATAACCGGTTAGCGAATGATTCGGTACGCGCGCAGTTTTTAAACAAAGCAAAACAACTGGATCTGCAAATTCCATCAATGGGGATGACAGGCTTCTTTGCCCAGTCGTTTGCTGAGCGGCCAACGGCGGTAAAAGCAGTTACTGACTGTATTAACACTATGAAAAAGATGAACGTTAAGGTTGGTTTTTTGCCTATGGGAATAAAAGGCGATCTGGTTAAATACCCAAATCTGCGCCCTGCCATTGTAGCCAGACTAAAAGAGGTAGGTGAAATTGCCAGGAAAGCGGGAGTGATCATTGGTATTGAAACATCCCTGGATGCCAGGAACGAACTGCAGTTATTGAAAGACATCGGCTCGCCGGCTATAAAGAGTTATTTCAATTTTCAGAACGCGCTTGACAATGGGCGCGATCTGCAGAAGGAACTGCAGATACTGGGAAAGAAAAATATAGTCATGATCCATTGTACCGATACCGATGGGCAATGGTTGCAGAATGACCCTAAGATTGACATGGACAAAGTAAAAAATACGCTTGACAAAATGGGCTGGAGTGGCTGGCTCGTAATTGAACGGTCAAGGGATATTAAAGATGTGCATAATGTTAAATGGAACTATAGCGCAAACACGGCTTATTTAAAATCAGTTTTCCAGGTGCCTAACGAATAAATTTATATGAATACTCTCCGCATATTTATTTTCATGTTGCTGTTAAACGTTGCTTTAACTGACAGCGTTTTTGCGGCCGAGATTTATGTCGCCCCAAACGGATCAGACAAAAATGCTGGTACAAAACAGCAACCTATGGCAACGGTGGCTGCTGCTTTAAGAAAAGCACGCGAACTGCGCCGCTTAAACGATCCGCAGATAAAAGGTGGAATCAGCATCAGGGTTGAAAAAGGGCTCTATCAACTAACCGAGCCGTTATTTATTCGTCCGGAAGATTCTGGTACGGCGGATAGTCCCACCACTATTGAAGGTGCCCCGGATGGACAATCTATACTAAGCGGAGGGATCAATATAGGTGGATGGCAAAAAGTCACAGATGACATACTCGGTTTGCCCCCTGAAGCCAGGGGCAAGGTTTGGGTAGCTGATGCACCACTAACAGCAAGTGAAGGTTTATTATTCAGACAGTTATGGGTTGATAACCATAAAGCCACCCGTGCGCGGGAAAACGACGCACCAACAATGAGCCGAATTTTATCGTGGGACCATCAAACCCAAACCTGTTGGATTCCAGTGGCCAAATCGACAGACCTTAGCCATGTAAAAGGTATGGAAATGTTTATCCACCAGTGGTGGGCCATAGCCATTTTGCGTATAAAATCTGTTGAAGTGCAGGGCGATAGTGCAAAACTTTCCTTTTATCAGCCGGAAAGCCGTATCCAGTCAGAACATCCCTGGCCGGCACCATGGATCTCAAAAAAAACGGGTAATTCTGCCTTTTACCTGAGCAATGCTATCCAATTTCTGAACCAGCCGGGAGAATGGTATCTCGACGCAGAACATCGCAAGGTCTACTATATACCACGTCCATCTGAGGATATGCATAAAGCGGTGATCACAGTTCCTTGCCTTGAAAATATAGTGAAAATGCAGGGAACGGTAGATAGTCCGGTAAGTTATATCGGGTTTAAAAATATTTCGTTTCAACACAGCAGTTGGTTACGTCCTTCAAAGAATGGCCTGGTGCCTCACCAGGATGGCATGTTTATGCTGGACGCTTATAAGCTGAAAATCCCGGGTACTCCTGATAAAAAAGGTTTGGAGAACCTGGCATGGGTTGGCAGGCCGGCCGCGGCAGTTGAAGTAGCTTATGCGGCACATACTGTTTTTGAAGGATGCAGCTTTGAGCACATGGCTTCAACGGGCCTGGATTATCAACGTGGTACTCATGATAATGAAATAAAAGGCAACCTGTTTAAAGACATTGGTGGAACGGCTATACTCGACGGCGTTTTCTCTGATGAGGCACAGGAAGTTCACCTGCCTTATAACCCAGCCGATAAGCGCGAAATATGCACTGCCGACCATATTGAAAACAACCTTATAACCGACGCTACCAATGAAGATTGGGGTTGTGTGGGTATTGGTGCCGGATACGTAAAAAACATTACCATAGCACATAATGAGATTTGCGATGTAAACTATACCGGCATCAACATAGGTTGGGGGTGGACAAAGACCGCCAATGCCATGAGCAATAACCATATTATTGCCAATAAGATACACCATTACGCACGCAATATGTATGATGTGGCGGGCATCTATACGCTGTCGGCACAACCAGGAACCATCATCAGCAATAATTTGGTGGATAGTATTTATAAGGCCCCTTATGCTCATGATCCTGTGCATTGGTTTTACCTGTATTGTGATGAAGGCTCCTCATATATCACTGTGAAAGACAACTGGTGCCCTGCTGATAAATTTTTGAAAAACGCCAATGGGCCCGGCGATGTATGGGAAAATAACGGTCCTCAGGTGGCTGCTGAAATTAAAAATGCCGCCGGACTGGAAAAACAGTATCAATACCTGCTAAAATACAAATCAATTAACCTTGACAACCAACCCATTAACCATAAGGAATAAATGACGGCCGGTAGAATTAACAATAGCATATTTACGAAGCTGGCATGCTTAATCATGGCACTTTCTTTTACAGCGTGTAAACAAGCTGCCAAAAAAGAAAGTGAAACACCGGGCTCAGCACGGGTTACAAAACCTGAATTGATCAAAAAGCCTGTTATCGTTGAGCTCATTATTCCAAAAGATTCGGTATTTAACCCGCATAGCCTTTATGATCTGGCAAAAGGTTTTGCCTTGAACTTAAATGATATTAATAGATGGAAAAACTATGTTACCCTTTACGCCAACATAGAAAATCCTGAAAAATTGGTTAACAGCATTAAAATGGCATACCCGTATGCAGTAGTCAAATATTTTGACAAACCATTTTACCATTTTAACCGCAAGATGTGTGCAGATACCACCAATTCAAAGGAATGGGACAATATATTCCTAACCGCCAACCTGGTAAAAGACACTAAGCTACAACAAGCATACCTTGATCACCATGCTACGCAATTTGAGAAATGGCCGGAGGTTTCACAGGGATTCTGTAATGCTCGTTTTCAACAGTTGCTGGTTTTTAAAAATGAGCGCCAGCTCATGTTGGTGATCAGTATCCCTAAAGGCGAAAGTCTGGATAAATTGAATCTATTGACAACAAAGAACAATCCACGGGTTAACGACTGGAACAAACTAATGGCTAAATATCAGGAAGGTATTCCGGGTACAAAGCCCGGAGAAGTATGGGTGTTTTTGAAACCTCTGGATCATCCTCATCAGAACAAATAATTAACAAATAAATAGATCAAATCACTAAATCAACAATTCAGCATTATAAAATGAAGATAGGAATATTAGGGTTAGGCGAAGGTCGAAGCACCATGTCGGCAGCGTTACAAAGCGATAAACTGGAACTGAAGATGGTGTGCGACATGAATATAGAGATGTGTAAACGCCGGGCCGAGGAGTTTAACTTTCATCATTATACCACCAGTTATCAGGATATGCTTAATGATGCGGAAATTGACATTATAGCCATTTATACGCCCGATCATTTACATGCAGAACATGTTAAGCAAGCCTTGCTGCATGGTAAACATGTAGTTTGCACCAAACCTTTTATTGACGACCTGAGCAAGGCAGCTGAATTATTGGAGTTGGTTGAAAAAAGCGGGAAGAAAGTATTTGTTGGTCAAAGCTCCCGTTTTTTTGAACCGATGAAAAAGCAGCGTAAAGACTATGAAGAAGGTTTGATAGGTGAGTTGATCACGATAGAAGCCTATTATCACGCAGACCACCGCTGGTTTTTGGAAAAACCATGGTCATTACAACAGGCGTTTAAATGGCTATACGGGGGCTTAAGTCACCCCACAGATTTTATACGCTGGTATTTGCCCAATATTGAAGAAGTAATGGGGTACGGTATGCTTAGCTCCAATGGTGCAAAGGGCGGTTTAAAAAACCCCGATACCATGCACTTTATTTTTAAAGCTGCTGACGGGCGCATTGCCCGGGTAAGCGGCTGCTATACAGGCCCGGTGCAGCCCGTAACCCGCGACAGTGAAATGAGTTGCGTTTTAAGAGGTACAGAAGGATGCAGTCAGGGTGATTATATGGACCTGCGTTATGCCATAACCGATAAAACAGGTGAGGAAAGAATGCTCACCTGGGAACATAAACTGAAGCATTACTTCCGCTTTGAGGGTAAGAGTCATCATGCCGGTGAGTATCAAAACTATTTAGAATACTTTGCCGCAAGTATAACCGAAGGCTATACTGCTTATCCTGATATTAAAGAAGGCATTGGTACCATAGCGCTGCTGCAGGCTATGGACCGTTCCCTGCAAACCGGGAAACCGGTAAAAGTTGACGATATACTGGCCGAATATCATTTAACCTCAAACCAGTTAAGCGCATGACCATCGCCATGAGCAATATCGTGTCGCGTTTAACCATGTTGGATTATTCGGTGGTAGCCGTTTACCTGGTTATTCTTATGGTAATAGGTTACCGCGCCAGTTTTGGAAGTAAAAAACAACCAGACGAAACACTTTTCCTGGCCAATAAATCATTAGGCTGGTCAAGTATCGGGTTTAACATGTGGGGTACAAACGTAGGCCCATCCATGTTACTGGCCTTTGCCAGTATTGGCTACACCACAGGTATAGTGGCCGTAAATTTTGATTGGTATGCCTTTGTATTTCTGATGCTGCTGGCGCTGGTTTTCGCGCCAAAATACATTGCCGCCAAGGTATCAACCATGCCCGAGTTTATGGGCAACCGTTATGGCGATTCCACCCGTAATATACTCGCCTGGTACGCGCTTATTAAAATGCTTATCTCCTGGCTGTCATTAGGGTTATTTGCCGGAGGGTTTCTGGTGAGGCAGATATTAGGTATCCCCATGTGGCAATCGGTTATTGTATTGGTATCATTCGCAGGCCTGTTTGCATTTACCGGCGGATTAAAGGCCATTGCCAAAGTAAACGTATTCCAGATGCTGCTGCTCATTGGTGTGTCTTTAACGTTAACAGTTTTGGGTGTAAATAAAGCAGGAGGGCTTTCGGCCGTCTTTCATAAAGTACCGGGTAATTATTGGAATTTGATCCACCCGGCCAGCGATATTAAATATCCGTGGTATGCTATTTTATTGGGTTATCCGGTATCGGCGGTGGCTTTTTTCTGTACTGATCAGGCTATGGTACAATCAGTGCTGGGCGCCAAAAGCCTAGAACAAGGGCAACTGGGTGTAAATTTTATCGGCTGGCTTAAGATCCTGTCACTACCCTTGTTTATTCTTACGGGTATCTTGTGTTTTATCCTGTATCCGCACCTGAGTGATCCGGCCCTGGCCTATATGACCATGGTCACCAATCTTTTCCCGCCGGGGATGAATGGCCTGGTGATCGTGGTGCTGATAGCTGTTTTGGTGGGTACCATAGGTTCATCACTAAACTCATTGAGCACGGTGTTCACTATGGATGTATATGCCGAAAAGATTAACCCGAATGCTACCAATAAAGATCTGGTAAGGGTGGGCAGGATGACGGTAGTGGCGGGTTGCTTATTTGCTATAGGTATGGCGCTGGCTATTGACAGTATTAAAGGATTAAACCTGTTTGATGTATTTCAATCTGTGCTTGGTTTTATTGCCCCGCCGCTGGCAGTTGTTTTTTTACTGACAGTTTATTGGAAACGTACCACGCGCAAAGCGGTGAATACCATTCTTTCTGCCGGTTCTGCTTTTAGTTTGGGTACCGGCGTAATGTACCTATGGGTATTCCCGTCTGATCGGTATCACTTTTGGCCGCATTACCTGTTGCTGTCGTTTTATATTTTTGTTTTCCTCACTGTTACGGCTGTTATCATTTCGTTGCTGGATGCCTCACCAGAGATATATCAACCCGATGCTCAGGAAATCAGCCGGATTACTAAACCTACTAAACGTGTAAAACTGGCCTGGGCACTGCTTACAGTAGTGATGATCATTTTATACTTCACTTTTAACGGACATTAAATGATGAATACCATTTGTACCTGTAAAAAATTAAAGAATTGGCCGGTTGTTATCCTGTGCCTGGTTTTTATATTGTTTGCCGACATGGCCAAAGCCCAAAAGGCAACCTGGATTTGGTATCCGGGTGATTATGAAGTGTGGCTGAGCAATAAAATGCAAAATAGGCGTACCGAGCGCGGGGCCTTTTTTCCGCCATTCTGGAAACTCGACAGCCATTATGCCCTGATTGATTTTCATAAGGATTTTGTGCTGGCAAATCCCGAAAAGGTTGACCTTACTGTGGAAGGGCAGTACAATGTTAAGCTTGATGGTAAAGCGCTTTCGGGTTATCCCAAAGCTATCAATATTCCGGCGGGGAAGCACAGGCTAAGCTTAAAGGTGTACAATCAGGGTAGTGTGCCTGCCATATATGTAAAAGGTGCACACCTGGCATCTGATACCTCATGGCTGGTAACTTATGAAGACAAGGAATGGATTGACGCGTCGGGTAAAACATCCGATGTGTCGGCAACGCAGTATGTGCCCGCTGGTGCCTGGAACTTTGATTCGGCCGACAAAACACCGTCCACATTCCGTTTACCTACGGAGGAACATCGTCCTGAAAAAACCGAAAGGAAGGAGCATTCCATATTAGTTGATTTTGGTAAGGAAACTTTTGGCTATGCTAAGCTGAACGGCTTAAAAGGGAAAGGTAATGTTAAACTCTGCTATGGCGAGTCAAAAGAAGAGGCCCTGGCCACTGCCACTTGTGAACTGCTGGACAGTATACACATTGACCGGCCGCAAAAAGCTGACCTTACGATGGAAGGCTCGAGGGCATTCCGATACATTAATGTATTGTTTGATGACAACGTAAATGCCGATGATATATCCATGCTGTACGAATACTCGCCGGTGGAGCAGCGGGGTAGTTTCCATTGCTCTGATCAGGAAATCAATAAAATATGGGACATATCGGCTTATACACTGCACCTGAACACACGTGAATTTTTTATTGACGGTATAAAACGTGACCGCTGGGTATGGTCAGGCGATGCTTATCAAAGCTATTTGATGAACTATTACCTGTATTTTGACTTGCCGACCGTTACCCGCACGCTGTATGCATTACGGGGTAAAGATCCGGTAACCAGCCATATTAATACCATTATGGATTATACATTTTACTGGTTCATGGGTATTTATGATTATTACCAGTACACAGGCGACAAAAGCTTTATTAAACAGATGTACCCCCGCATGCAGAGCCTGATGAGCTATTGCCTGTCGCGAAGGGACAAGGATGGCCTGATGGAAGGCCTGCCCGGCGACTGGGTGTTTATTGACTGGGCCGACAAATTAAGCAAACAGGGTGAGGTAAGTTTTGAACAGTTGCTATTATGCCGCAGCCTTGAAACCATGGCCCTGTGTGCCAATATCATGCAGGACAAACCCGGTTCAGCCCGATACAACCAGCTTTCAACAGGCTTAAGGTCAAAAATATTCACTTATTACTGGAACAATCAAAAACATGCTTTGGTACATAGCCGCATTAATGGCAAACAAACAAACAATGTAACCCGCTATGCCAATATGTTCTCCATCTTCTTTAACTATTTTACCGAAGCACAAAAGCAGGAAGTTAAAAAATATGTACTGCTGAATGATAAGGTTCAAAAGATCACCACGCCCTATATGCGCTTTTATGAGTTGGAAGCCCTTTGCGCCATGGGCGAACAAAGCTATGTGCTTAAAGAAATGAAGGATTACTGGGGCGGTATGCTTAACCTGGGCGCTACCACTTTTTGGGAGGAGTATGATCCCAATAAAAGCGGCGCGGCGCATTATGCCATGTATGGGCGCCAATTTGGCAAAAGTCTTTGCCATGCCTGGGGTGCAAGCCCTATTTACCTGTTAGGTAAATACTATTTAGGTGTTAAGCCCACAGCGCCTGCATACAAGCAATATATGATAGAACCAAAGCTGGGCGGTTTGCAATGGATGGAAGGTAGTGTGCCTACTCCTAAAGGCGATATTAAAGTATATTGCAGTGCCAAACAAATAAAAGTAAGCGGTGATACAGGCATTGGAACTTTACTGTTTACCAGCAGCACCATGCCGGTTTGCAAGGAGGGAGCTATAAAAACAAAAGGTAAAAACACCTATGAATTAAGCATAACTAAAGGGACGAAATATACGGTTGATTATAGCGCGCTGTAAGTAATGATAAAGAAGAGATTAGTCTGCATTTTATTTGCTTTTGGGTTACCGGTAAGCGGGCTGTATGCGCAATTGGTTGATAAAACGCCGGCGCCCATACCCAATGTACCCGCTGTTTATGATACCGAACCCTGGGAAAACCCATTGGTTGATGGTATTAATCGCGATGCTGCACGGGCAACGGCTTATTCCTATGCCAGTGTGCAGGACGCATTGAACGGCGACCGCGAAAAATCAGACCGTATACTGTCATTAAATGGTTACTGGGATTTTAGTTATGCAAGCAAGCCTGCCGATGCGCCAAAGGATTTTTATAAAAGCAAGGTAAGCGGCTGGAAAAAGATCATCGTACCATCAAGCATCGAAATGCAGGGCTATGATAAGCCGATATATAAAAGCGCTGTATATCCTTTCAGGCCGGTTAACCCGCCGCATGTACCGCAGGATTATAATGGTGTAGGTAGTTATCAGCGAACTTTTACTTTGCCTGCACACTGGAAAGATATGAACATTACCCTGCATTTTGGAGGGGTGAGCTCAGGTTTTGAAGTTTGGCTGAACGGTAAGTTTTTAGGCTATGGTGAGGACAGCTTTTTATCGTCGGAATTTAACATTACCCCGTATTTACAGGCTGGCGAAAATGTAGTATCCGTACAGGTGATCCGCTGGAGCGATGGTTATTTTTTGGAAGACCAGGACCAGTGGCGGATGAGTGGCATCCACCGCGAGGTAATGCTGCTTGCCGAGCCTAAGCTCCGGATAGCTGACTTCCAGTGGCAAGCCAAACTGGATAAACAATATAAGGATGCGATATTCAGCATTCGGCCGCGTATAGAGAACCTGACAGGTAAAGCTGTTCCGGGTTACAGGATTGAAGCCCGGCTTTTTGACAAGAATAACAAAGAAGTGTTGCAAAAACCACTGGAGCGTAGTGTGGAAAGCATTATCAATGAAATATATCCCCGGCTTGACAATGTTAAATTCGGGTTGCTGGAAACCAAATTGAAAAATCCGGATAAGTGGAGCGACGAAGAACCAAATTTATATACACTCACTTTGTCTTTAGTTGACAGTACCGGGCATGTGCTTGAAGTGAAAAGTTGCAAAGCCGGTATCAGGAGTATTGAATTTGATAAAGATAACGGCAAGTTGCTCATCAATGGCAAGGTAACTTACCTGTATGGTGTGAACCGACCCGATCATGACCCGGTTAAGGGTAAAGCTTTATCCCGCGCTGATATTTTAAATGATGTGCGCACCATTAAGCGGTTCAACTTTAACTGTATCCGTACCAGCCATTACCCGATGGATCCATGTTTGTATGATCTGTGCGATCAGTATGGTATCCTGGTAATTGACGAAGCTAATTTGGAGACGCACGGACTTGGTTCAAAATTGAGTAATGACCCTATGTGGACGGGGGCCTATCTTGACCGTGCCACGCGCATGGTAATGCGCGATAAAAACCACCCAAGCATTATTATCTGGAGCTTAGGTAACGAGGCCGGACGCGGACCCAACCACGCCGCCATGGCAGGTTGGATCCATGATTTTGATATTACCCGTCCTGTACATTATGAACCCGCCCAGGGAACGCCTCAGGCCGAAGGTTACATCGATCCGACCGATCCGCGTTATCCAAAAACAAATGATCACTCGCATCGCTTGCAAAACCCGATCGACCAGCCTTATGTGGACATTGTAAGCCGTATGTACCCTGGTTTATACACGGCGCCGTTGCTGGCTAATCAGCAAAATGGCGACAACCGGCCCATATTTTTTGTGGAGTATTCACATGCTATGGGTAATTCTAACGGTAACCTTAAGGAGTTTTGGGATCAGTGGAGATCAACCAAACGTATTATCGGTGGGGCTATATGGGAATTTAAAGATCAGGGCTTGTTAAAAAAAGACTCGGCAGGAACGCCTTATTACGCTTACGGCGGCGATTATGGCGAACGTTATTTTGACAATTTTACCATCAAAGGGATCGTGGCCTCAGATGGGCGGCCAAAGCCCGCCATATATGAATGCAAGCATGTTTTTCAGCCCGCGGTTTGTGAACTGGCTGATGCTGCAAAGGCGCTTGTCAAAATTAAAAACTGGCACAGTGTGACTAATCTTAATGAGTATGACGTATACCTGCAAGTACGCGAAGATGGCAGGATCATTCTCAAAAAACAATTGCCGCGCATTAACCTTGCGGCCGGCAAGGATACGGTTATTAGTATAAAATCTTATCTGCCTGCAATAAAATCGGGCCATGAATATCTGGCTGATATTCATTTTACTTTGGCACAGGATAAACCCTGGGCGGCAAAAGGTTATGAAATTGCAGAAGATCAGTTCGCGTTAACAGGTTTGCAGGCTATAAAGTCAGGACCTTCCGACTATCCGGACGTAGCCATGGCAGACGACGCGATGGCATATAACATCACCGGCAATAACTTTAAAATTAAGATCAGTAAAGCTACAGGTGCGCTGAGTTCTTATTTATTGAACGGGCAGCAGCAGATATTTGCACCTTTACTGCCACACTTTACCCGTCCGGTTACAGATAATGACCATCGCGGTTGGAAAGCCGAAAAGAAATTAAAACCGTGGTTTAAGAACGAACCCAAATTAAAAGATATTACTACAGACCGATCTCAAAAAGGAATCGTAAGGATCAACAGTAATTATACATTGATTGGCGACAGTGCATTGGTTAAAGTAATTTATACGATAAACGGTAAAGGTTTTATCAAAGTTGATTACAACCTGCAAGCTGATAAAAGCCTGCCCGACCTACCCAAGGTAGGTATGCAAGCCGGCATTTTACAGGCTGACAGCAACATTACCTATTACGGCCGCGGTCCGTATGAAAATTATATCGACCGGCGTATGGGATCGGAAGCCGGAATTTACTCGAAATCCATTCAACAGTTTATGGAGCCGTATGTAGTGCCGCAGGAAAACGGCAACCGCACCGATGTGCGTTGGATGCTGCTGTCTGACAATAAAACACGGGGGCTGCTGGTGGTAGCCGATAGTCTGCTCAGTATGAGTGCCTGGCCTTACACGGAAGATAATATAGTTCATGCCAAACATACCAACAAGCTGAAGAATGCCGGCTACATCACGCTGAATATTGATCTGCTGCAGATGGGAGTGGGAGGCAATGACAGCTGGTCGGAAGTGGCCGAACCATTGGAGCTATACCGGATACCATCAAAAAATTATCATTATAGTTTTTATATCGCTCCTTACAATGGGCCTGCTGATAAAGCAGGTGAAATGGCCCGTAAAGTGAAATTTAAATAACAACATGAAGAAATTCATCTGTATACTTTTTGTTTGTATAAGCTGTTGGGTGTTGCAGACGGCGGCCCAGGTACGGAGCGGCCTATCAAAGGATGAACTTAAGCAAGCCTTTCTTCATCCGTCAGAGTCGGCCAGGCCCTGGGTGTTTTGGTACTGGATGCAGGCGGCTGTTACACGCGAGGGTATCACTGCCGATCTGCAGGCCATGAAACAGGCGGGTATAGGCGGCGCTTATCTTATGCCCATAAAAGGAGTAGCCAACCCGCTGTATTTAACTCCGGCGGTTGAACAGCTCACGCCACAATGGTGGGCCATGATCAAATTTGCCATGCAGGAGGCCGATAGGATAGGTGTTAAACTGGCTATGCATAATTGTGATGGTTTTGCACTGGCGGGCGGCCCCTGGATTACGCCTGAACTTTCTATGCAAAAAGTGGTATGGTCAAAAACGCGGGTTACCGGCGGTAAAAGCTTTCGGGATACATTGCTTAAACCGGCACATTACAAAAATTATTATAAAGATATTCAGGTGCTGGCCTATCCGTCATTGCCGGGCGAGGGTATAAACAGTTATGATGCAGCGCCTAAAGTAACCACGAGCATTTCAGGTACA
The DNA here is from genome assembly GCF_031456535.1 of Mucilaginibacter pocheonensis. NCBI lineage: Bacteria > Pseudomonadati > Bacteroidota > Sphingobacteriia > Sphingobacteriales > Sphingobacteriaceae > Mucilaginibacter > Mucilaginibacter pocheonensis. The sequence goes on along the minus strand of NZ_JAVDUU010000004.1, from coordinate 52,007 downwards.
GATCTGCAATATCTTGCCGAAAAAGGTAATAAGAAAAGTTTTGCTGCAAACGAGCCCTGCTGGATACAGCTTGAATTTAAAGAACCTTTTACTTGCCGTTCGCTGGTGATCCATACGTCGGCCAGTAATTACCAGTCGGAGCGCTTGTTGGTTGAAGTAAGCGACGATGGCAAAAACTTCCGCTCATTAGGCAGATTGCAACCACCCAGGCACGGCTGGCAGGACGGGGATGCGGAAATAACCAACGATATTACGCCAACTACAGCGAGCTATTTTAGGTTTGTTTATGATAAAACGGGTTCAGAACCCGGTGCCGAAGACCTGGATTTTGCCAAATGGAAGCCGTCGCTTAAACTTTCAGGTATCGAACTCTCTGCCGAACCTCGTATCCATCAGTACGAAAGTAAAAACGGTGAAGTTTGGCGCGTAAGTAAACGTACAACAACTACACAACTACCCAACGAGCTTTGCGTACCCAAAGATAAGATCATTGATTTAACTGCTAAGCTTGATGTTAATGGCCAGTTAAACTGGAATATCCCGCCCGGACACTGGACCATTTTACGCATAGGTCACACCTCTACAGGCCACACTAACGCCACTGGTGGTGCGGGCAGTGGTTTGGAATGTGATAAGTTTAATCCTGAGGCAGCCAAAACACAGTTTGACCATTGGTTTGCTGAGGCCATAAGGCAGGGCGGCCCTGAACTGGCAAAAAAAGTATTAAAGATATTTCATATTGACAGTTGGGAGTGCGGCAGCCAGAACTGGTCGCCGGTATTTGCGGCGGAGTTTAAGAAACGCAGGGGATATGACCTATTGCCGTACCTGCCTGTAATGGCGGGCGTTCCGGTACAAAGCGCTAATGAGTCTGAAAAAGTGTTGAGTGATATACGCGAAACCATAGCCGAACTGCTGGTTGATAATTTTTATGGCACCATGGCTAAGCTGGCACATGAAAAAGGCTGCACTTTTACTGCCGAAAGCGTGGCGCCAACAATGGTAAGCGATGGCATGCTGCATTATCAACTGGCCGATGTGCCAATGGGCGAATTCTGGTTTCGGAGCCCTACGCATGATAAGCCCAATGATATGCTTGATGCTATCTCGGGCGGGCACATCTATGGCAAAAAAATTATCCAGGCTGAGGCTTTTACCGAGTTACGGCTATTGTGGGACGAACATCCGGCTATGCTTAAAACCATGGCCGACAGAAATTTTGCGTTAGGTATAAACCGTTTGGTGTTCCATGTAAATGTGCATAATCCCTGGCTTAACCGTAAACCAGGCATGACACTGGACGGCATTGGCCTGTTTTTTCAGCGAGATCAAACCTGGTGGAAATCGGGTAGGGCATGGTTTGACTATATACAGCGATGCCAGGGTTTGTTGCAGCAGGGGCACCCGGTAACTGATATTGCCGTATTTACCGGCGAGGAAACACCACGCCGGGCTATATTACCCGACCGGCTTGTTAACACCCTCCCAGGCATATTTAGCTCCGAAAGGATGAAGCAAGAAGCTGAAAGACTGACCAATAAAGGCGAGCCCATAGTAAACAGCATTTCCGATGCAAGTCATTCTGCCAATATGGCTTTGCCCGAAAACTGGATAGATCCGCTGCGTGGATATACATATGATTCTTTTAACCGGGATGCCCTGTTGCGTTTGGCAACCGTAAAAAATGGCAGAATAACTTTGCCAGGCGGTGCCAGTTATGCCCTGTTGGTAATACCCGGCGCACACCCCATGTCACCAGATTCAGGGCTGATGTCGCCGGAGGTGGTGAAACGATTACAGTATTTGGCTCACGGTGGAGCTACCATACTGATAGGCAATGAGCCAATGCGGGCAGTAGGGATGACTAATGACGCAGCTGTTGCCAAAGCGGGCAAACAGTTATTTACAAGTACTGATAAAAAAGTTAAAGTAATTAGCGGGCCCTATCAAAAAGACACTTTTGATGAACTGGGTATACCACGTGATTTTATAGCGCTTGAAAATGGCCAGATGGCTAAAGACATAGCCTGGACACACAGGCGTTCGGTAGCTGGTGAACTGTACTTTATATCCAATCAGCAGGAAAAAGAACGTACCATCAGCTTATCGCTTAGATCGGCAGGGTATGCGCCTGAGCTTTGGGATCCGCTTACTGGCGAAATACGTAACGTAAATAATTGGAAAGTTGAGGCCGGGCGAACAGTATTGCCCGTAAGCCTTGCGCCCGATGGTTCCATGTTTGTTATTCTCCGAAAAAAAGCAACTGTTACCCAAGTTAAAGATAAAAACCAGCCTGTTCAAACGCAGGTGCAAACGCTTGCCCAAACCTGGAAAGTGCAATTTAATGCTCAATATGGCGGTCCTGAAAAACCGGTAACCTTCAATCATCTCGATGATTGGAGCAAGCGCGAAGAAGCCGGTATCAAATATTACTCAGGTACGGCCACGTATAGTCAATCATTTAACTGCAACACCGTTTTGGGTGAGGTATGGCTTGACCTGGGCAAAGTAGAAAACCTGGCCGAAGTATATGTAAATGGCGTTGATTGCGGCGTAGCCTGGACCTGGCCTTACAGGGTAAATATTTCCAAAGCGTTAAAAAAAGGAGTTAATCAACTAAAAATAGAGGTAAGCAACACCTGGGCCAACCGTTTGATGGGCGATCACGCCCTGCCTGAAAAAGAACGCTTTACCTGGACCAATGCGCCATACCGGTTGGATCGTAAATCCCTGTTACCTGCGGGCTTATTAGGTCCGGTAAAAATGATCAGATTAAATTATAAATAAGAAAAAGATATGTGGAGTAAAACGAAACTACTTATTGTTTGCTTGTCTTGGGTAACAGTTGGAGCCTATGCGCAAAACAAAGCGTTGGTTAATACGGATAAAAGTAAATATGCAAAATTAAGCAGCGTGGATATGGGCAACGTAACCTGGACCAATGGCTTTTGGGCCGACAGGTTTAAGGTTTGCCGCGATACGATGATCCCAAACTTGTGGCGAATTTATACCGATCCTAAAATAAGTCATGCCTATCGTAATTTTGAGATTGCCGCCGGGCTGGATACCGGATCGCATGAAGGGCCGCCTTTTCATGATGGTGATTTTTACAAACTGATAGAGGCCGTTGCCAGCATGTATGCTTCAACGCATGACCCCAAACTGGATGCGCTGATGGATAAAACCATTGCAGTAATAGCAAAAGTTCAAAGGCCCGATGGTTACATCCATACGCCTACCATTATTGAGGAGCGTAAAAATAGCGGAAAAGAGAAAGCGTTTAATGACCGCCTTAATTTTGAAACGTATAATCTGGGGCATTTAATGACGGCCGCCTGCGTACATTACCGGGCCACGGGTAAAACCAGCATGTTGAAACTGGCTGTTAAAGCAACAGATTACCTGTACAATTTTTATAAAAAAGCCTCGCCCGAACTGGCGCGAAACGCTATTTGTCCCTCGCACTATATGGGTGTGGTAGAAATGTACCGCACTACACATGACCCAAAATATCTTGAACTGGCTAAGAACCTGATCAACATACGCGGGCTGATGGAAAATGGAACGGACGATAATCAGGATCGAATACCTTTCAGGCAGCAAACCCAGGCTATGGGCCATGCGGTGCGGGCCAACTATCTTTTTGCCGGGACCGCCGATGTTTATGCTGAGACCGGCGATACTACCCTGATGCACACCCTTAACCTGATGTGGAACGATGTAGTAAACCGCAAGATGTACATAACCGGGGGCTGCGGCTCGCTTTATGACGGCGTTTCGCCCGACGGTACATCTTACAATCCCGTTGATGTACAAAAGGTACACCAGGCTTATGGCCGCGATTATCAGCTGCCTAATTTTACAGCACATAATGAAACCTGCGCCAATATTGGTAATGTACTGTGGAACTGGCGCATGCTGCAAGTTTCGGGCGATGCCAAATATGCCGATGTAATGGAGCTGGCTTTGTATAATAGTGTACTCTCCGGTATCAGTTTAAGCGGCCGCGATTTTCTGTACACCAATCCCCTGAGCTATTCAGACAGTTTGCCTTTTAAACAACGGTGGTCAAAGGACAGGGTAGGGTATATCAAACTGTCAAATTGCTGTCCGCCTAATGTGGTGCGCACCATAGCTGAGGTCAGTGATTATGCCTATAGCATATCAGATAAAGGTTTGTGGTTTAACCTGTATGGCGGCAATGTATTGGCTACCAAGCTGAAAGACGGTTCATCCATTAAGCTTACTCAAACAACCCAATATCCCTGGGATGGTAAGATCACTATACAAATAAACCAGGCGCCGGGAAAAGCTGCTTCTATGTTTTTCCGGATACCGGGATGGTGTAAAAATGCAACTTTAACAGTGAACAGTAAAGTAATTGATACCATGCTGTCGCCAGGCGAGTATGCGGAAGTTAAGCGCGATTGGAAAACCGGCGACGGGATAGAGCTAAACCTGCCTATGCCGGTAACCATGATGGAGGCGAATCCCCTTGTGGAAGAAACCCGTAACCAGGTAGCGGTAAAACGCGGCCCGGTGGTATATTGCCTGGAATCAGCTGATCTGGCCAAGGGGCAAAAGGTGTTTAATATTGCTTTATCGTCAAAAAATGAGTTAAAGCCCGAAATGATCAGCATAGATAACAGCAGTATCATGAGCCTTACCGGCAAAGCTGACCTGCGTGACGAGGCCGGGTGGAAAAATAAATTATACAAAGAAATATCCGCTCCCAAACAAAACGCGGTTGATGTTCGGCTAATCCCTTATTACGCCTGGGGGAACCGTGGGCATGTTGATATGGAAACCTGGATACCGCTCGATCTTTGATGTAAGATGTTAATTAGGACTTGGACTATTAACGTGGAGAAATGTATAGGGAGAAATGTATAGTTTGTCCGGCTTTTTCCCAACCTGATGATTCACTAAGTGAACTACCCGCAACATCTTTGCTTTTAAATCAGAAATCAGACTTACGAAGTAAAAAAAGCTTCGTAAGTCTTTAAATGAGCATGTCATTTTTACCTCAAAAGCCGCAATTTTTAAAAATCAGAATGAGAAATTTTTAACTCACTACTCACTACCCGCCATTCACTCACTTACCCCCATCAGCGATACAGCAGGCAATTTTATGGTAAAAACAGACCCGCGGCCAACAGTACTTTCAACCTCAACTATGCCATCGTGTTTTTCAATTATCTGGCGTACAATGGTAAGTCCCAGTCCGGTTGATTGTTCACCCCTTAATCCCGTTCTCCGCGCTTTTGAAAAACGTGTAAATATGTCAGGAAGTATATCGGCGGGTATGCCCAGGCCGTAATCCTGAACTTCAATGATCAACTGCTCGTCTTTTTTATGGAGCCTTACATCCACACGGCTGTTGTCTTTTGAAAACTTTATGGCATTGCTTATTAAATTATCGAGAGCTCTATGCAATTTTTCTTTATTTACGGTAGCATAAACCGGGTTAATGCTGCTGGTAAACAATACATCCGTTTTTAAGTCGGGTTGTATTTTCCAATCACTAACAATGCTTTTCAGCAGCTGGTTAAGCTCTGTTCTTTCCATTTCAAAGAAATCGCTGGTGTCATTGTGTGCGGCTTCCAGTAAGTCGTCAATAATGGTACGGGCTTTAATACATGAGGCCTTCATCATATTCAGGTTTTCCTGGACGTCATCACTTACATTATCGAGCTCCATCATCGTGGCAATTGACTCTACAGCGGCAATTGGATTGCGCAGGTCATGAGCCACCATCCCTAATACCTGGTTTTTAAACTCGCCCGCTTTTTCAATCTCTACATTTTTTTCCCTGATCTCAATCACTTGCTGATAATAGCTAACTTTATAGGAAAAAAAGTATCTGGAGATCAGATAAAAGGTTGAAAGTAAAATAGCCGAAATTAGCTGATTATATACCATTTGGGTGGCATTGGTTTGGCTGTAAAACAAAAGAGCGGTAAAAAGTATTTCAACTGTAATTATTAATATTATTGTTTCATAATACTCAAACACACAAACAACACTTATGAGGCCTAACGCTATGAGATATAAGGTTAAAGCGTTGCTTGGATCAGATGTGGCAATAAAACTTGAATACATGCCACATGAAATAATATATACCGAAAAGGAAAATACAAGCAAGGCCATTGATGCGGTGCCTTTTTTGTGATTTTTAAAGTTGGCAATAAGTAAATTGCTTACAATTAGAAAAATAGGGGTGACAATTATAAATACCCAGTTACTAAAATTAAACTCCGGAAAGTTTTGCGCCTTGGTAAGGCTTGCCGGAAATACAAAATATAAAATCCTTATAATAACATTTAATAACAGGAATATGATGCTCCCTGCCCTTACAGCAACCAGGTTTTGATAAGTATAATAATCGCGATATGACGCTCTGTATTTTACAGGTAGGCTATTAAAATAAAAGTTAGTATTCAATATTTATTAGTTATAGGTTGTACAGCAAAAATATCAAAATTTAATAAGAGTTTTTTCCTAAATAATAATAAGTCAAAATGTCGTACAGGTTTATATTTACCTGACTTTTTTTCATTATAAGCTAAATGGCAAGTGTTTTGATTAATACCCATTGATATGAATTTTAACAACTTTACAATAAAAGCCCAGGAAGCCGTACAAAAGGCTTCGGAAATTGCCACTGGTAATCAGCAACAGGCAATAGAACCCGCACACCTGTTAAAAGGCTTGTTGCTGGTTGATGAAAACGTTATAACCTATTTATTAAAAAAATTAAACGTTAACCTTAACAGGCTTAATGAAACGCTTGATGCGCAGATAAGCTCTTACCCAAAGGTGAGCGGCAGTAATATTTATTTGTCGTCAGATACCAACTCATCCCTTCAAAAAGCGCAGGGATATTTAAAAGAATTTAAAGATGAGTTTGTATCGGTTGAACATATATTATTAGGCATACTTGCAGCCGGCGGTACCGTAAGCTCCATTTTAAAAGATTTTGGAGTAAACGAAAAAGACCTTAAAAAAGCCATTGTGAGTTTGCGTGGCGATAGTAAGGTTACCGATCAAAACGCCGAGGCTACATACAACGCTTTAAATAAATACGCCCGTAACCTTAATGAGTATGCTGAGTCGGGCAAGTTAGATCCCGTTATCGGGCGTGATGACGAGATCCGCCGGGTAATTCAGATCTTATCGCGCCGTACCAAAAACAATCCCATTTTGGTAGGTGAGCCGGGCGTTGGTAAAACAGCCATTGCCGAGGGTATTGCCTTTAGAATAATTAAAGGCGACGTGCCCGAAAGCTTAAAAACCAAGGTAGTTTACTCGTTGGATATGGGAGCTTTGATTGCCGGTGCTAAATACAAAGGCGAATTTGAAGAACGCCTTAAAGCGGTGGTGAAAGAAGTAACTCAAAGCGATGGTGAGATCATCCTGTTTATTGATGAGATCCATACATTGGTTGGAGCTGGCGGTGGCGAGGGAGCAATGGATGCTGCCAATATATTAAAGCCCGCGTTGGCCCGTGGTGAGCTGCGGTCAATTGGTGCAACTACGCTCAATGAGTACCAAAAATATCTTGAAAAAGATAAAGCGCTTGAACGCCGTTTCCAAAAAGTAATGGTTGAAGAGCCGGATGCAGCGGATGCCATATCAATTTTGCGCGGACTGAAGGAACGCTATGAAACACACCACAAGGTGCGTATAAAAGATGAAGCCATTATTGCCGCGGTAGAAATGTCGCAACGTTATATATCTGACAGGTTTTTGCCCGATAAGGCTATTGACCTGATGGACGAAGCAGCTTCAAAACTACGGTTGGAAATGGATTCGGTACCCGAAGTGGTTGACGAACTGGAACGCCGCATTATGCAGCTGGAGATTGAGCGCGAGGCTATAAAACGTGAGAAAGACGAGCGCAAGGTGTCAGAACTGAGCGAAGAGATAGCAAACCTGTCGGCCCAGCGCGATTCATTGCGTGCCAAATGGAAAGGCGAAAAGGACCTGGTTGACGGTATTAACCAAAAGGTTGAGCTTATTGAAAACTATAAACTGGAAGCTGAACAGGCTGAACGTGCCGGCGATTATGGAAAGGTGGCGGAGTTGCGCTATGGTACCATAGTACAGGCACAAACCGAGGTTGAAAAACTGAAAGCCGCCCTGCTGGAGAACCAGAGCGACAGCCGGATGCTGAAAGAGGAAGTTACTGCCGATGACATTGCAGGCGTGGTTTCCCGCTGGACAGGTATCCCGGTTTCAAAAATGATACAAAGCGAGCGTGAAAAGTTGCTGCACCTGGAAGAGGAGTTGCACAAACGTGTAGCCGGACAGGAAGAAGCCATTGAAGCTATAAGTGATGCCATACGCCGTAGCCGGGCCGGTTTGCAGGATAAACGCAGGCCTATCGGATCGTTCATATTTTTGGGTACAACCGGCGTGGGTAAAACCGAATTGGCTAAGGCTTTGGCCGAGTACCTGTTTAATGACGAAGGCGCCCTGGTACGTATTGATATGAGCGAATACCAGGAACGCCATGCCGTATCAAGGCTTATTGGCGCGCCTCCGGGTTATGTGGGTTATGATGAAGGTGGGCAGCTGACTGAAGCCGTACGCCGTAAGCCTTATAGTGTGATACTGCTTGACGAAATTGAAAAAGCGCATCCCGATGTATTCAATATATTGCTGCAGGTGCTTGATGATGGCCGCTTAACCGATAACAAGGGCCGTGTGGTGAACTTTAAGAATACCATCATCATCATGACCTCTAACATCGGATCAAACATTATACAGGAAAATTTCCAGGATCTGCAGGATGCCAACCGTGACGAGCTGATAGCTAAGACAAAGAATGAGCTGTTCATACTGCTGAGGGCAACCATACGGCCGGAGTTCCTGAACCGTATTGATGAGATCATTATGTTTACCCCATTAAACCGCGAAGAGATACACAGCATTGTGAAACTGCAGTTTAACCAGGTAAAACAAACCCTTGCTGATATGGGCATCAGTATAGAAGCCTCGGATGAGGCGCTCGATTGGCTGGCCCAGCTCGGGTACGATCCGCAGTTTGGGGCCCGTCCGCTTAAACGTGTTATTCAGAAAAAGATCCTGAACGAATTATCGAAGCAGATATTGGCCGGCACCGTTGATAAGGACAGCACCATAAAAATAGATATGTTTGATAACAACTTTGTTTTCCTGAACACCCCCAAAGTGGTTGGTGAAGAAACAATAAAATAATATATTTAACTCCATCATATAGAAAAGAGCCGCCTTGTTGGGCGGCTCTTTTCGTTTGTTAAGGTTTTTAGTCGTCTTCTTCGTCTTCCTTTTTTTCAACCAGTTCTGTCAATGTTTGGTTGTCATTAATTCTTTCCCGGTTCTTTGCCTGGGTTGGTGCAGCACCGGTTATTGCAATACCGGTTACTGCCAGTAATAAAAGCACAGCAAGGCAAAATAAGCGTGTTGCTTTTTTTAGTTTTTTCATGCGGATCGCAATAGGGATTTAATATGCTTTAAAGCACAGCAAATCGTTTGATAAAATTTTACCTGGGCCAATAAGGCGACACACCGATCAGCAGAGTGGGGAAGGGGGGATATCCTGATCGGTGTTATCAGAGAGGTTCCACACCTGATAGGTAACGAAACGCTTGGTAAATAAGAAAATACCTTTCAGGTGTTGATATCGTTGAAAGGCAAGCTTGTTATAGACTGAAATACCCCAGTTAAAATTTGTTTTAAGTGCAAAGCGGGAAGGTTTGCCTTTATAAAAAGACAACGTGGCCCTTTTATAACTGATACCGCTTTTTAAGGTGAAATGGCTACTGTTGTATAGTTCGGTGTAAGCGGCTTGAGTATTTGGCCCGCTATTATTTACATAACCGGATAGCACAAAGAAGCTTACCAAAAAGGTAACCGTGAGAAAGCCCTTTTTTACTGCCTCTTTTAAATAAGTTATTGTATTGCTGCTTGCCACATGTAAATATAGCTAAATCTGTTAAATCCTTTAAAATGTCAGGTTGAGCTGTTGTATTAACCTATCAAATAATATTTAATGATAAGTTAATATATGGACAATATGTAGCTATAAACTTTTGCGGAAGTTTACCGTATAATTATAAATATCAACTTATACATAAACTCACCAAAGTCACTATGCTTAAATTTACAAATTCAAGGCTATTATTAGTAGCCACAGTTGCTTTTGGCCTGTTAACAAGCAGTTGCCAAAAAAACAACACTCCGGCAGCTCAAACCAACGGATCACAACTTGAGTCAGCCAAAACCATCAAAACGCTTGCAGTATCGCTTACGCAAGGTTTTGAGGTAGGGTCAACCAGCCCTAAAACAGCTTATGATGTTTCGCCTACAGGTTCAAGCAGTGGCGACAATGTTACGCTTTCAGGCAATTCATGGAACATGTACGATGCCCTGATAGGAAACTTAAGCGCTGACCTTAAAGCGGGCTCATGGAGCGGCCGTATACGCAATACCGGCAAAATTACCATGTTGTTTGACGTAACAACCGGCATTAGCACCGTAACCATAAAGCATGGTACCTATGGCAGCGACACACCAAGCCAGTGGGGTTTGTTTTATTCTGTAAACGGTGGCAGTACATGGACGCAATCCGGCTCAAACATTACAACAGGTTCAACATTGGCTACCCAAACCTTTACCATTAATGTAACCGGCACAGCCCGTTTAGAGATACGTAAACTAAGCGGCGGTACCAACCGCATCAATATTGATGACATTACTATAAATGATAACGGTGGCACCGGCGGTGGTACTGTTATCACCGGTAAAAAATTCCTGTTTGACGCAAGCCACCTGGAAAATGCAGGCAGTGCCGACTGGCAGATAGACGCTGATGGCACCGAAAGCGTACCCTTATATACCGGTGGTACTACAACCGAAACCAAAGCACAGCGCATCCCAACACCATCATACACAGGTATTACAGCAAGCACATCAGAAACTTACTGGAAGGGTGGTATATCATCATGGGCCGTTTCATTGGTTAAACTTGGCGAGTTGGTTGAAACCTTGCCAGTTGGTACAAGTCTTACTTATGGCAATGCTTCAAACCCACAGGATTTGAGCAATTATGATGTATTTGTGGTAGTTGAGCCTAACCGATTATTTACTGCTGCTGAGAAAACCGCCTTGATGAACTTTGTTTCAAATGGTGGCGGTTTAATGATGATTGCTGATCATACTGCTGCTACCACTGCCGGCACTGATGCCAATGGCTACAACCCGTCAGACAGGGATGGCGATGGTTATGACTCACCACGCGTTTGGAACGATCTGATGACCAACAACGGCATCAACAACAGTAATCCTTTTGGTTTTGTGATCAATTATGTTGATATCAGCGAGGGGCCGTCAACCAACGTTTATACCGGTACAAATGCCAATGCGCAAAAAGTACTGAACGGTGCTGCCGGCACGGCTTCAAAACTCGCGTTTTATAACGGATCAACTGCAAACTTGTTCCCTGCAAACAATTCAAGTGTACAAGGCTTGTTCTGGCGCAACTCAGCTACCAATGGCGGTACATCCAACGCAATGGCTTTATTGGCTACTTATGGTACCGGTCGTGTGGTATGGATTGGCGACAGCTCACCTGCTGATGATGGCACCGGCGATACCGGCGACAACCTGTTCAATGGTTGGTCCGGCGATTCGCCTTCAGGCTTCACTTCGCACCCTGCTTTACACCTTAATGCTTCGTTGTGGCTGGCAAAAGCACAATAAGCAGCCTTTAAAAATATGGAACTTACGAAGTTTTTAAAAGCTTCGTAAGTTTTTCTGTTTTATACGGTATCAGGTTCAAACAACAACACTCGTTTTATGGTTATAATGTACAAAGAAATTAACCAAAACATCACCAATATGAAAAATTACGATAGTTTATTGGATGCAACCAATGATCTTTTAAAAAGAGGATATACTGCCAACCTAAGCCTGGACGGCGATACCATAGACGATAATGCGCAAAATATACATATGACTGCTGACGACTTTGAAATTGATGAATTTTATAGGTTTGAGGGCGCAAGCAACCCGGATGATATGTCAATTGTTTATGCCGTGTCATCACCCAGGTACAACCTTAAAGGTGTGCTGATAAATGCTTACGGAACTTATGCCGACGACAGCTCATCGGCCATTGCGGCAAAGCTGCACCATCACCAGGTAAGCCATAACCTGCACGGCGAAGACAGGCCGAGCGCGCAGTAAGATATAACAGGTAGAAAACATTCACGCGTCATTGCTGTAAGTTAATCGCTTCCCAAGCGCTCTCTGAAATAGAGGGCTTAAAGAAAAAGCACCCTCTATCAGGGGAGATTTAGAAGGGGGGCAGTATAGCAGTGACGCGTTTTAACGAACTCATTTCTTTATCTCTTTCAATATCTTTTTTCCTCCGGCTTGCATCCCCGCGCTCCCATCGCGCATTAAAAACTCAAGCTGGCTGGCAAGTTCTTCTTCTATCCACGGAAATTTATCCTTTAAATTAAACAACGCCTTACCGGCAAAGCTTTTAACTGCTACCTTAACCTTAGGATCAATCATCCAATCAAATAATTGTTCAACAACCGGCTCCATGTCAATAGATTGCAGCTTTATCCGTATGGATTCCGGCGCATGGGCATCAGTCATGTGCATTATTATTTTGGTGTAATGCCTCATACAACTGGGGTTGTTAACCTCCTTAAAACGTGATATCAGGTACTCCAGTTCGTCGGGATAGCTTTCGGGGTCTTGTATCAGTATGGTTTCCAGCATCCAGGCCGCTCTAAAGGCAATCACCTTGTCGGTATGAAAAGTAATATCAATAATATCCCGCAAGGAAAAGTGCTGTTCCTTTAATATACGGCACATTTTGAGCACTTTAGTTTTGCCCAGTGTTTGCGAAATTTCTTTAATAAGCTGATCCTTGCTTAACATGGTTGTAGCAAATTTATGAATATGCATTAAATCGTCATTCTGAAAGTTACGGCTGTATAGAATTAAATACAAGTTTTTGATTATGAGTTTGTTACGATGGTGTTTTTAAGCTTTTTGTAATTTATACCCTGCAATTACATACACGCAAACGTAAAAATTATACCTTTACCCGTTTTAAAATTGGAAACTGTACATGGTAAAGTTTAATAAATTCACACTGGATAATGGTCTTCGGGTTATTGTTCACGAAGATAATACCACACCGATGGCGGTGCTTAACATATTATACGATGTTGGCGCGCGCGACGAAGACCCCGATCAAACCGGCTTTGCACACTTATTTGAACACCTGATGTTTGGCGGATCGGTAAATATACCCAGCTATGACGAACCGCTGCAAAGGGTAGGCGGCGAAAATAATGCCTTCACCAGCAACGATATTACCAACTATTATATCACCCTGCCTTCGGCCAACATTGAAACAGCTTTTTGGCTGGAGAGCGATCGCATGCTTAGTCTTGCCTTTAGCGAGAAAAGCCTGGAGGTGCAGCGTAATGTGGTAATTGAGGAATTTAAACAACGCTATTTAAATCAGCCTTATGGTGATGTTTGGCTAAAACTGCGCCCGCTGGTGTATAAGCAGCACGCGTACCGCTGGGCAACCATCGGGAAAACCATAAAACATATTGAAGATGCCCGCATTGAAGATGTAAAGGCATTTTTTAAAAAACACTATACCCCGCAAAACGCCATTATGGTTGTTGGCGGCGATGTGAAGCTGGAGCAGGTTAAACAACTTGCCGAAAAATGGTTCGGGCCAATTCCGGCGGGCCAAAAATATCATCGCAACCTGCCGCAGGAACCTGAGCAGCACGAAGAACGCCGCGAAACGGTTACAGCAAAAGTGCCGCTTAATGATGTGTACATTGCTTTCCAGATGGGAGCCAGGCTTGATGATGATTATTATCCTACCGAACTGTTGTCAGATGTGCTGTCGCGCGGCAATTCGTCGCGGTTATATCGTAGTCTGGTACAGGACAAACAAATATTTAGCGAAGTACATGCCTATATAACCAGCAGCCTTGACAAAGGCATGTTTGTGCTTGAAGGTAAGCCGCTCGAAAACATTAGTATTGAACAGGCAGAAGCCGCCATTTGGGAAGAGTTGGAGAAGGTAAAAGCTGAAGAAATACCGGCCGACGAGCTAACCAAAGTGCAGAACAAAACCGAATCGACCATGGTATTTGCCGAAATGTCATTACTGGATAAAGCCATGAACCTGGCGTCATTTGAGCTTTTAGGCGATGCTGAGATGCTGAACCAGGAAACTGACAGATACCTGGCGGTAACCGCAAGCCAGATAAAAGACGTTGCCAACAAAATATTCAGGAAAGATAATTCATCAACCCTTGTTTACCTGGCCGAGAAAAATGAATTAAGTGCTGTCTGAAAAGACAAACTAAACGAACAAGAACATGATCGACAGAAAATTAGCCCCCGAATTTAAGGCTATTGATAATATAAACCTCATTAAACCTGAACATACAAAGCTGGATAACGGCTGTAATGTTTTTTGCTTTAACTCCGGCGACCAGGAACTGGTGCGTATTGAATGGATATTTAATAATCTGCGCTTTGACCCGGCACGGCCCTTGCTCAATATGGCAGTTAATACCATGCTTACCGAGGGTACCGCCAACTTAACCGCCGCGCAAATTGCCGATAAAATTGATTTTTACGGCGCATTTTTACAGGTAGACTATGCTTATGAAAATTCGCAGGTTACGTTGTACAGCTTAAATAAGCATTTACACCATACGCTGCCGGTTATTATGGATCTCCTTACCAATTCGGTATTCCCTGAAAAGGAACTGGAAACCTTTAAGCGCAACCAACAACAAAAATTGCAGGTGAGCCTGCAAAAAAATGATATACTTGCCCGCCGCGATTTTAATAAAGCGGTATATGGCGATACCATTTATGGCCTGGGTGCAAGTTTTGATAACTATAAAAGCCTGCAGCGCGATGATATGCTTGCGCATTTTAAACAAATGTACCAGCCATCAAACTGCACGCTGATAGTGGCGGGTAAAATTGAGCCCGATACTTTAACGCTTATCAAAGATAGTTTTGATAAAAGCTGGACAAACGGTACAACTCCTGCCGATATAACCCAGCCCGAAATTCAGCCGGCTACTGAACTATTTTATTTTACAGAGAAACCGGATGCCCTGCAATCGGCTATCAGGATAGGTCTGCCGGTAATAAATCGCAACCATCCCGATTTTCAGCCCTTACAGGTATTGAATACGGTTTTGGGCGGATACTTTGGGTCAAGGCTTATGGCAAATATCCGTGAGGATAAAGGTTATACCTATGGCATAGGCTCGGGCCTTAGCTCATTTAAGCAGGGCGGCGCGTTCTTTATCGCTACAGAAGTTGGCGCTGATGTTTGCAGGGCAGCTATGAACGAAATTGAAAAGGAGATAGGTATACTGAAAACCCAACTTGTACCCGATGATGAATTGTCGCTGGTGCGCAATTTTATGCTGGGCTCATTATTAGGTAGCCTGGAGAACGTTTTTTCACACGCCGATAAATTTAAAAGTATATATTTTGCAGGCCTTGATTACGATTATTATGACCGCTACGCGCTAACCGTAAAGAATATTACCTCGGCAAAACTACAGGAACTGGCCAATAAATACCTGAATTTCGATCAGTTTTACAAAGTGATCGTAGGGAAATATTAGGAAATTTCGGATTTGGGAAGTTCGATCTTTTTTTACCATTCCCCGTTGTCATTTCGATAAGCAAGCATTGGGTTGGGCGGGGGTGCGAAGAGAAATCTTGTACGGTTTGACACCTCAGGTATAAGATTTCTCACCCTTGCCTTTCACCGTCCCCCCTTCAAGGGTTCGAAATGACATCGTTTTTTTACCATTCCCCCGTTGTCATTTCGATGAGCAAGCGCTGGGGTTGAGCGGGGTGCGAAGAGAAATCTTGTACGGTTTGACACCTCAGGTATAAGATTTCTTACCCTTGCCTTTCATCGTCCCCCCTTAAAGGGTTCGAAATGGCATCGTTTTTTTACCATTCCCCCGTTGTCATTTCGATGAGCAAGCGCTGGGATTGAATGGGGTGCGAAGAGAAATCTTGTACAGCTTGACTTCCACAGGTATAAGATTTCTCACCCTTGCCCTTCACCACCCTCCTTCAAGGGTTCGAAATGACATCGTTTTTTTACTACCCCCCCCCGTTGTCATTTCGATGAGCAAGCATTGGGTTGGGCGAGGGCGCGAAGAGAAATCTTGTACAGCTTGACTTCCACAGGTATAAGATTTCTCATCCTTGCCTTTCACCGTCCCCCCTTCAAGGGTTCGAAATGACATCGTTTTTTTTTACCATTCCCCCGTTGTCATTTCGATGAACGAGCATTGGGTTGGGCGGGGTGCGAAGAGAAATCTTGTACAGCTTGACTTCCACAGGTATAAGATTTCTCACCGTTGCCTTTCACCGTCCCCTCCTTTAAGGTTCGATGCCAATCAGGAAATATCATACAAAGGCAATTTTCTGCCGGTTGTTAAATAAATCCTAAATCGAGCTTCCGAAATCCGAAATAAAAAATTACCTTTGCCCGGCAAATAATAACTCCAAAATAATTATTTGCTATGCAGTTAGACCCATCAAAATTTGTTGCCGAAGGATTAACTTACGACGACGTTTTACTACTCCCGGCTTATTCAGAAGTTTTACCGCGCGAGGTTAACACCAGTACGTTTTTAACAAAAAACATACGGTTAAACATCCCTATCATATCTGCGGCTATGGATACCGTAACCGAAGCTGGTTTGGCTATTGCCATTGCCCAGGCCGGTGGTATAGGCATGCTGCACAAAAACATGACCATACAGGCCCAGGCCGATGAAGTGCGCAAGGTTAAGCGTTCTGAAAGTGGTATGATACAGGACCCTGTAACATTGCTGGAGGATGCATTGCTTGCAGATGCCCAGCAGATCATGAAGGAGTTTGGCATCGGCGGTATCCCCGTAATTGATGCGGACCATAACCTGAAAGGCATCATTACCAACCGCGACCTGCGTTTTCAAAAAGATATGACTGTACCGGTGAGCGAGGTGATGACTAAAACCGGCCTGGTTACAGCTCCCGAAGGAACTACCCTCACAGAAGCCGCCGCCATATTGCAGGCCAATAAGATTGAAAAACTGCCTGTTGTAAATAAAAATGGCAAACTGGTGGGGCTTATCACTTATAAAGACATACAAAAAGTAAAAAACTTTCCTAACGCCTGTAAAGATGAGTTTGGCCGCCTGCGTGTAGGTGCTGCCGTTGGCGTTGCTGCCGATAATATTGACCGTGTTACTGCATTGGTTAACGCGGGTGTTGACGTGGTTACCGTTGATACTGCCCATGGCCATTCAAAAGGAGTTATTGACATGGTTAAGGCGGTTAAGAAATTATATCCCAGTCTGCAGGTTATAGCCGGTAATATTGCCACCGGCGATGCTGCTATTGCCTTGGCTGATGCAGGTGCCGATGCTGTAAAAGTGGGTATAGGCCCTGGTTCTATCTGTACCACCCGTATTATTGCAGGTGTTGGCGTTCCGCAGCTGTATGCTGTTTATGAATGTGCCAAGGCATTGGAAGGCCGGGGCATCCCGGTAATTGCTGATGGTGGTATTAAACAAACCGGCGATATTGTTAAAGCTATAGCAGCCGGTGCAAGTTCTATCATGGCAGGTTCGTTATTTGCAGGTGTTGAAGAGTCGCCGGGCGAAACCATTATATACGAAGGCCGTAAATTCAAATCATACCGGGGAATGGGCTCGGTTGAGGCCATGGCCAAAGGCTCAAAAGACCGTTATTTCCAGGACGAAACCGATGTGGTAACCAAGCTGGTTCCAGAAGGTATTGTAGGCCGCGTGCCATTTAAAGGCAACATGGCCGAAGTGATATTTCAATATATCGGCGGCTTGCGTGCAGGTATGCACTACTGTGGCGCGGCAAATATTGAGGATCTGCAAAGAGCCAAATTTGTAAGGATAACAGCTGCAGGTATGCGCGAAAGCCATCCCCACGATATTACCATCACTAAGGAAGCTCCTAACTATGCAAGCAGGTAAGCTTTAGCCTGAAAAATAAAACAGAAAGCCTGTAAGCCCAATATAATTTTATTTAAAGGCTTACAGGCTTTCTGTTTTTTATGCTTTTTACTGCCCGTTTATTGATGATAATTTGGAGAGCAAGCTATTGGAAGTTGTTATTTTTAATGCCTGATCACTGGTAAACCCTTCTTTTATCAATGCGTCAAAGTATTGTTTGTTCAGGTTGGCTATTTCAGCTATTTTTCCGGGCTGCTTAAAATAGTCAAATTGCGCATTCATCATTGAACTTACCATAGTTTTGTACATTGGCACCATTGAATTCATCGCATTGTTCATGTTATCCTGTTCTCCGGGTGCAGGTATAGGCGGTGGCGTCAATACCACATCGGTTATTTTAATTTTGGTCCCGGCAGGGTATGGTTCGGTAAGGCTTACATTATAAAAATTAAAGAAAGAAATTCCAGCTTTCCTCTGTCCGGCCCTTTCAATAATATCAATAGATTTAGCGGCAGCAGGTATCTTTTTAAAATACACTTTAAATTCAAGTTTATCGCCTTCATGAGCAAAAGTATGTTTGGCAGGGGCTATGGGTATATTATCAGATTTTACGTAGTTATAATGCTCATTGTTTACATCGGTTTGAATAAAAATTTCTTTATTTAACTGAACCCATGCGTTATTGCCATTGGCTGTATATTCTATAGTTACAATGGTGAATTGCTTATCGGTTTCTATTTTGGTTATTCTGGAGTTCCAGTCGTCCCATGTTTCAACTTTAGGGTTTGCAATGGTTTGTGCAAATGATGATAGGCAGGTTATCAGCAATAAAGCTGACAGGGTTAGGATTTTTTTCATGTGAATAATTTAGGCTATAGTTTTTATAAATATATTAATAAGCTTTTAATGTATGCATGACAATAATCAATAATAATTAAACAAATTTGAGACGCCAATAACTGATATATTTGCCGGATGAAATCTATCTGTGTATTCTGCGGTGCTAATTTTAATGGCGACCCTGCATTGAAACAGGCTGTTGTACAACTGGCCCGGGTGTTTGTGAGCCGGGACATAACCCTGGTATATGGCGGCGGCAAAGTAGGGTTAATGGGCCTGCTGGCCGATGCCGTTTTGCAAAACGGGGGTAAAGCAGTTGGGGTTATCCCGCGGTTTTTGATGGAAAAAGAAGTTGGCCATACAGGTTTAACCGAATTGCATATAGTTGAAAACATGCACCAGCGCAAACAAATGATGAGTGATCTTTGCGATGGCATTATTACCCTGCCGGGTGGTTTGGGCACGCTCGAAGAGTTTTTTGAGGTACTTACATGGCTGCAGCTTGGCCTGCATACGCACCCCGTTGGTTTGCTTAATGTGAATGGCTTTTACGATTTTTTGTTGAAACAGCTGGATGTAATGGTAGAACAAAAAATGCTGAAACCGGTTAACCGGGGCCTTGTTATCACCTCCGGTGATCCTATTGAACTTGTTAGCCTGTTAGCCAATTTCAAAGCAACACCAGACGAGGTTTGGTTCAGAGACAGAAACCTGACCTGAAAGGTTACAGGGTTTAAATGATACTTTACCAATATCTATTCTCCGCCCTCAGGGCCGTAAAAAATAACCCAGGTGGCAAAATCATCAGTAAAGTTTTCAAAACGGTGTTCAACGCCGGCTTTTACAAACAGTACATCGCCTTGCTGAAAAGTGGTGCGTACGCCATCATTTAAGAACTCACCATAGCCGCTGATAATAACATATAGCTCATCCTGCAGGTGAGGGGTTTGCGGGTCTATATTAACGGGCCGGTATATTTCAACCGACATGCTGCCGTGTTGTATAACTTTTACAAATAAATTTCCGGGCTTATCACTCAAATGTTGCAGCGCCTTTATTACTGATGATTTCATTTTATAATATGATACTTTTTTATTTAATATGATGGCTGTGCAGATTTGAAACGCATCACGTAATACTTATAGCAAAAAACCTATTCAACCTGGGTAATGGTCCAGAAATCATCTGCCAGATCTGTGCTGGTAATAGGGCATGAAAAAGTAACCCTTAAGCCCCCAGCCATCGCCCCAACTGTTGCGCACAATAAAAGCTTTCTTTTTGTCATTATATCCAACAGCCATTACAGCATGGCCGCCCAACACGCTTTCGCTTTTCTTAGGCATGGGCAGTATCCCGGTTTTGGCTACTTTATCCCCTTGAAAGCTTTCATATACGGTAAAGCCAAAAACAAAAGGGTTGCCGCTTGCAAGGCATGTTTTCAACTCGTTAACAGCAGTATTATTGAGGCGGGTGTATTGCAGCGCCTGATTTTTTTTGGCTTTGGTATATAATGATTTCTTGGGCTTCTTGCTAAATTTACTGACCTCATAAGGCCAAAGGGTTTCGTCACAAACACCCTGTGTGGCTACGGATTTGATGCCATCACGTAGCTGCGCCCCGCTATCTTCGTCAATATGGCCTTCCATCACGCGTTCGTTGTAATAAATAAACAACCTGGAGGGGTTAAATACCTGTTGTTTTTGCCTCATCAGTTCAAACTGAAAGGCCCCGGCAATGGCATTTGCGGTGCAGGAGCCCAGCGCACCCTGATCATAAACTTCGGGGCATTGCGCCCGCAGATCGATCATCGGCGGAACAGCTTTGGTTAGTATTGCATGACGTACAACGGCATACCTTAAGTCTCTGTGATCTGGCAGGTCGGGCACCCAGCCATAATGTTTGGTTTGTTGTATCATGATGAAGGGAATTTAGTTGTACAATAAAGGTAGGCTGTTTAGTATTGATTTGTAAACGTGTTTTTACGCAACCTCATACGTGCTGATACCTGATATTTAAAAGTATAAGGTATTGATTAGCAACTGTATCGTACATCGGTGCAAAACAAAACAGTAATTCAGTAGCTTTTCATCCTGTAATTTTTCCTATTTTACATTTCCTATCAAAACCAATTATGGATATCGGGTTCAATATAAATGAAGATATAAATAAACAGCTTGTTTATGAGCTGAATGCCAGGCTAAAAAAAGTACAGGAGGGCGGCGGCGAAAAAGCGGCAGCCAAACAAAAGGAAAAAGGAAAAATGCTCGCCCGGGAGCGTATAGCTTACCTGATAGACAATGACAGGCCCTGGCTCGAATTTGGCGCTTTTACCGCCGATGGCATGTATGCCGAACATGGCGGCTGTCCTTCGGGGGGCGTTATATGCGGCATTGGCTATGTATCGGGCAGGCAATGTGTGGTGGTTGCCAACGATGCCACGGTAAAGGCGGGTGCCTGGTTCCCCATAACGGCTAAAAAGAATCTGCGTGCTCAGGAAATAGCCATGGAGAACCGCCTGCCTATTATTTACCTTGTTGACTCGGCGGGGGTATACTTGCCTTTACAGGACGAGATATTCCCGGACAAGGAGCATTTTGGTCGTATTTTCCGTAATAATGCCATCATGAGCAGCATGGGCATCATCCAGATATCGGCCATTATGGGCTCGTGTGTTGCCGGTGGTGCTTACCTGCCCATCATGAGCGATGAAGCGATGATCGTAGAAGGTACGGGCTCGGTTTTTTTAGCGGGTTCATATCTTGTAAAATCGGCCATCGGGGAGGACGTTGATAATGAAACACTCGGCGGGGCAACAACCCATTGCGAAATATCCGGCGTTACCGATTATAAGCAACCCGATGATAAAACCTGCCTTGATTCTATCCGCAACATCATGAGCATGACCGGCGATTACAATAAAGCCGGGTTTGACCGCATCCAGCCATCCCCGCCTAAACTGAACGAAAAAGAAATTTACGGCATATTACCCGATAACCGGGAAAAGGCTTATGATATGCATGAGATCATCCTGCGCCTGCTTGATGATTCGGCATTTGAGGAATATAAGGAAGGTTATGGCAAATCAATCATTTGCGGCCTGGGCCGTATTGACGGCTGGGCCGTGGGTATTGTGGCCAACCAGCGCAAGGTGATCAAATCAAAAAAAGGCGAAATGCAGTTTGGCGGCGTTATTTATTCTGACTCGGCCGATAAGGCCACCCGCTTTATCATGAACTGCAACCAGAAAAAGATACCGCTGGTGTTTTTGCAGGATGTTACCGGGTTTATGGTGGGCAGCCGGTCTGAGCAGGGCGGCATTATTAAGGATGGCGCTAAAATGGTGAATGCCGTGGCTAATTCTGTTGTGCCCAAGTTTACTATTGTGATAGGCAATTCATACGGTGCCGGTAATTACGCCATGTGCGGCAAGGCTTATGATCCCCGACTGATCTATGCTTGGCCATCGGCCAAAATAGCCGTAATGGGTGGCGGGCAAGCCGCAAAAACGCTGCTGCAGATACAGGCTGCCGGACTGAAAGCCCGCGGTGAAGTAGTTGACGAAGTAAAAGAACAGGAATTACTAAAACAAATAACAGACCGCTATAACGCCCAAACTACGCCATATTACGCAGCCGCTAGGCTTTGGGTGGACGGTATTATTGATCCGCTGGAAACCCGTATGGTGATATCTATGGGCATTGAGGCCGCCAATCACGCGCCTATTGAAAAAGCTTTTAATGTTGGTGTGATACAAACGTAAGGCGGATAGACAAAAGAGTAAGGATAATTAAATAAAAGAATCCTATAAAGGTTCAGACAAAAATTAGCGGTCATGAATGTCACGATTGACGAATTAATATCGCTCACAGGAGGAGCTTTCTTTTTAACGCTGGGTATCGGTAAGTTAAATGAGCGCCGTAAACTTTTAAAGACAGGAGTTAAAGCTGAAGGTGTGGTTTTTAGCGTTGAATATGAAAGATCTTCTGATAATAGCAGGGGGATCTATTACCCAGTCGTCAGATATAAAACTACAGAGAACGAGTGGGTAACTAAACAATATGGAATCGGTAGTTCGCCCTCAGCATATACAGAAGGTGACGAGGTTAATATTGTCTATGATATAACAGATAGCAAACATTTTATAATTGATAACTGGCAGACCAAATTATTTGGCCCGTTAATGATGATCATTGGTATATTATTAATTGTTGGCGTGTTTATTTATCACATTTTATATCAATTATGAAAAAACTTCTGCTGCCTTTACTGCTGTTTTCTTTAAAACTTTCTGCGCAAAACGCGCAGCAGGTCCATCAGAAAGCAATTTTAATTGATACCCATAATGATGTGTTTTCAAACCAGCTTATCAACAGATTTGATCTGGCTAAACGGCAAACAGAAGGTAACTTTGATCTTGTAAGAGCCCGGGAAGGCGGATTGGATGCACAGATCTTTTCTATCTGGTGTGGTGAAAAATATGGTAAAGGAACAGCTTTTGCCATGGCCAACCGAGAGATAGATTCGTTATACGCCCTTATTGGCCGCAATCCGAATAAAATAGCTCTGGTACGCAATAGTGCTGAACTAAAAGAAGCTGTTAAGCAAAAAAAGCTGGCAGCCCTGATAGGTGTTGAAGGCGGCCACATGATTGAAGACCGTATGGATTACATTGACAGCCTGGCCAAACGCGGTATGCGTTATTTAACCCTTACCTGGAACAACAGCACCTCCTGGGCCACATCAGCGCGTGACGAGGTAACCAAAAAAGATAGTCTGCCGCATTTGGGTTTAACCGATTATGGCAGGCAGATAGTACATCATTTAAATGAGCTGGGCGTAATGGTTGATGTATCGCACGTTGGCGAACGTACTTTTTATGATGTGCTGGCCGCCACCAGCAAACCGGTTATCGCGTCGCACAGTTGTGCTTACACACTTGATCCGTTCCGGCGTAATTTAAAGGACGATCAGCTCAAAGCCCTGGCAAAAAACGGGGGAGTAGTGTGCGTGAATTTTTATAGCGGTTTTGTCGACAGTACTTATACGGCAAAAGTGCTGGCGTTTTTGCAGCAGCATAAAACCGAGGTGGATTCGCTTGTAAAAATATATCATGACAACGACCTGGCCAATATCAGGTTGAACGCTATCTACAAAACGGAATCGGATAAACTAAGGCCGCCTTTAAGTATGCTCATACACCATATTGATTATATAGTCAAATTGATTGGCGTTGATCATGTAGGCATTGGCTCTGATTTTGACGGTTCCGAATCGTTCCCTTTAGGAATGGATAGCGTGTCTGACTACCTAAAATAACCGAAGAGCTATTAAAATTGCATTACAGCGAAAAGGATATCGATAAAATTTTAGGCGGGAATGTGATGAGGGTGCTTAAAGCAAACACGGGTAAATGATGGCATATAACTGACTGTTACCCCTTGCCTGATACACAGATAAACCTTAAATTCGCATACATTTTTTTATAATCAATGTCTCAAGAAACTGAACACATAAAATGCCTTATCATAGGCTCCGGGCCTGCCGGTTATACCGCGGCTATATATGCTTCAAGGGCTGATCTTAAGCCCGTTATGTACACCGGTTTATTAGCCGGCGGACAGCTAACACAAACCACCGAAGTAGAGAATTTTCCAGGATACCCTGAAGGGATCATGGGTCCCGAAATGATGGAAGATCTGCGTAAACAGGCCGAGCGCCTGGGTACCGAGATCCGTTTTGGCTATGCAAGTTCGGTTGATTTTTCAAGCCTGCCACATAAAGTGGTTATTGATGATATCAAAACCATTACCGCCGATACCGTGATCATCGCGACAGGGGCATCAGCCAAATGGCTTGGGTTGGAATCTGAACAAAAATATAGTGGCTTTGGTGTTTCGGCCTGCGCCGTGTGCGACGGTTTCTTTTTCAAAGGACAGGATGTTGCTATAGTAGGTGCCGGTGATACCGCTGCCGAAGAAGCTACATATCTGGCTAAATTGGCCCGTAAGGTATATATGATCGTTCGTCGTGATGAGTTTCGTGCCTCCAAAGCCATGGTACACCGCGTGTTGAACACCCCTAATATCGAGATACTTTATAATACTGAAACCAAAGAAATTTTGGGCGACGGACAAAGTGTAACCGGGGTTAAGGTAGTGAACAATGTAACCAA
The DNA here is from genome assembly GCF_031456535.1 of Mucilaginibacter pocheonensis. NCBI lineage: Bacteria > Pseudomonadati > Bacteroidota > Sphingobacteriia > Sphingobacteriales > Sphingobacteriaceae > Mucilaginibacter > Mucilaginibacter pocheonensis. The sequence goes on along the minus strand of NZ_JAVDUU010000004.1, from coordinate 26,933 downwards.
TACCGATACTGACCTTGATGTTACCGGTTTTTTTGTCGCCATAGGCCATCACCCCAATACCGATATTTTTAAAGGCTGGTTAAACATGGACGAAACGGGCTATATCATCACCCGTCCCGGCTCAACCGAAACCAATGTTGAAGGCGTATTTTGCTGCGGCGATGCCCAGGATCACATTTACCGCCAGGCTGTTACCGCCGCCGGTACAGGCTGTATGGCAGCTATTGATGCCGAACGTTACCTTGCAGCAAAAGAGCACGTTGTAACGGCCTAAGCTCAAGAGTTTTATATAAATCTTCTCTAAAGAAGATCTTAATAAATAATTGAAAGCCAACTATGTATAGTTGGCTTTTTCTTTTGATCATCGGTTTACCTGACAAATGTTCGAACGCGGGGTAGACTCACCCCGGCACCGCTGCGCTGGCCGACCCTCTCTATGGCTTCGCCATAAAGAGGGTTACGAATAATTGTTGTTGCATTTGATTTTTAGTTCCCTCATTGCGCCGCAGGCGGAGAGAGGGATGTCGGGCGGAGCGACGACAGGGTGAGTCTAAAACGCGGGGCAGACTCACTCCGGCTACGCTGCGCTGGCCGAGCCTCTCTATGGCTTCGCCATAAAGGGGGTTGCAAATAATTGTTTTCTGCATTTGATTTTTTCCCGTTCCCTCTTTGCGCCGGAGGCGGAGAGAGGGATGTCGAGCGGAGCGACGACAGGGTGAGTCAAAACGCGGTGGACTCACCCCGGCACCGCTACGCTGGCCGACCCTCTCTATAGCTTCGCCATAAAGAGGGTTGCGAATAATCGTTGTTGCATTTGATTTTTCCGTTCCCTCTTTGCGCCGCAGGCGAAGAGAGGGATGTCGAGCGGAGCGATGACAGGGTGAGTCAAAACGCGGGTAGACTCACCCGATCTGCGCTGCGCTGGCCGACCCTCTCTATGGCTTCGCCATAAAGAGGGTCGCGAATAATTATTTTTTGCATTGATTTTTTCCTGTTCCCTCTTTGCGCCGCAGGCGGAGAGAGGGTGATCCAGCGAAGCGCAGATCGGGTGAGTCTCCCGCGTTCCCCCCCCCGCTTCCAGCTGTTAACATATTTTTTACATACCAAACTTCTTATATTTTTTTAAAAAGTTCTATATTCACGGCTTACCACCAACCTGATTAAATAATTATGTATAGAAAATTATCCTTAATGCTGTTTGCCCTGCTTACAGTATCTGCCACTATGGTGAACGCGCAGGACAATGATCCTAACCTTGGCATCATCCCGGTTCCTGTATCTTTAAAAAAGGCTCCCGGACAGTTTGTATTGAGCCAGGAAACTACCGTTCAGGCCGATTCACCATCAAACAAAGCCGTATTATTTTTTAAAGATTATTTAGCGGGTAATTTAGCTTATCACAAAGCAATAACGGCTAAAGGCGGCAACGCATCAAACGTGATCACGCTTACATCTGCAGGTACAGATAATTTACCGGCCGAAGGGTACCGTTTAAACATCACGCCGCAACAGATCATTGTTGCCGGTAAAGGTGCAGGCCTTTTTTATGGTATACAAACATTGTTACAGTTAATGCCATTAGACAGGGCTGCCACAACCAGGATCCCCTGCGTGCAGATTGAGGATTATCCCCGTTTTGGCTATCGTGGCGCCATGCTTGACGTTGGCCGTCACTTTTTCTCGGTAGAAATGGTTAAAAAATATATCGACCTTTTGGCTGCTTATAAGCTAAATACCTTTCACTGGCACCTCACCGAAGATCAGGGCTGGCGTATCGAAATAAAGAAATATCCAAAACTTACACAAATAAGCAGCATGAGGGCGCAAACCCTTATTGGCGGCTATCGCGACCGTACACCTCAGCAATTTGATAACACCCCGTATGGTGGTTTTTATACGCAGGACCAGATACGCGATGTGGTAAAATATGCGTCGGACAGATATGTAACCATTGTGCCTGAAATTGAAATGCCCGGTCACTCGTCGGCAGCGCTGGCCGCTTATCCCGAATTAGGCTGCGAGCCTGGCAAACCTTATAAAGTGGCCGAAACATGGGGGGTATTTAACGATATTTATTGCCCGTCCGAAAAAACATTCAGCTTTTTGCAGGATGTTTTAACCGAAGTGATGGAATTGTTCCCAAGCAAATATATTCACATTGGTGGTGATGAAGCACCTAAGGATGCCTGGAAAAATTCGGCATTTTGCCAGCAACTGATCAAAAAGCTAAAGCTGAAAGACGAGCATGGTTTGCAAAGCTACTTTATACAGCGCATGGAGAAATTTTTAAACTCCAAAGGCCGCAGTATTATTGGCTGGGACGAGATATTGGAAGGCGGCCTTGCCCCAAATGCCACGGTAATGAGCTGGCGCGGCGAAGAAGGTGGTATTGCCGCAGCGCAGCAAATGCATAATGTGATCATGACCCCCGGCAGCGCTGGTTTATATATTGATCACGGACAGGGCAAACCATCGCAGGAGCCGTTAAGTATTGGCGGTAACGAACCGTTGTCAAAAATATATAGCTACAACCCAACCCCTGCTGTTTTAACACCCGAGCAACAAAAGTATATTGAGGGCGTACAGGCAAACTTATGGACGGAGTACGTGGCTACTGATGCCAAAGTTGAATATATGTTGCTGCCGCGATTAATGGCACTGTCAGAAGTAGCGTGGTCGCCATTGGCTAACAAAAACTTTAAAGATTTTTCAGAAACGCGCCTGCCTGGTCATTTAGCCTGGTTGGATAAAAACAATATCAACTACCGCGTGCCCGTTGCCATTGGCGCTAAAGATACCGTAATGATAGGTTCACAGTTAAACGTTACCCTAAAGCCGTCGGTTGAAGGAGCAAAAATTTACTATACCATTGATGGCTATACCCCGCGCGAAACCGACCTGGTTTATAACATACCATTGAGCTTTCAGGTCCCGTTGAATCAATACCGCGAACTGCAAACTATAGTAATAACCCCATCAGGAAAAAGGAGCGCCGTAACACGCACGGTTGTGTATAATAAAGCACCTTTAGCACCCGTTAGTTATACAGGATCAACCCCGGGATTAAAATACCAGTTATTTACAGGGACATATACAACCACCAGTCAGCTCGATAATTTGACAGTAGCTGATAGTGGCGTAGTTAAAACCTTTAGTACCCTTGATTTCAGGAAAAATAAAGGTAAATTCGGTGTTGTTTATTCGGGATACATTAACATTGATGCCGACGGAAATTATGGGTTTTCAACGCTTTCGGGCAATGGCTCTGTTTTATTGATAGATGACCAGCCGGTGGTTGATAATGACGGTAAACATGCAGTGACCGAGCAGGAGGGCGCGGTGCCTTTGTTAAAGGGCTATCACCGGTTTACATTAAAATATGTAGATGCCGGCGGCCCTAATACGCTTAAAGTATTTATAAATGCACCCGGCAGGCAAAAAGCCGAGCTAACGGCCGATTCGTTATATAACTAATACAATACAACATATAATGACTTACAGATCTTATCTTTTCGTGTTATTAATAGGTACTGTAATTGCCGGTTGCGGTAGTAATGAAACAAAAACGGCTGCAGTAGCACCGGTAGCTAAAAAGCCTGCGCTGATGGCCCCCTTTAGGTTTCATAAACTAATAGAGGTATCGCCGGGGCAAAGTTATGATGTATTGAGCTGGGGGCGCGGATCGGTTGATGCAGGGGCTTTCATGATATTGCACTCCGATTCATCTGCCATAAAATATACCACAACCACCGGTGACCTGGACGGTTCAATTGTTGATGTGTATAATGCCGACATGGATGTGGATGGCAACCCGGAGATACTGATACAGGCAAAATCAACCGATACTACCAGTTACACCCGTTTGTATGCATTTGAGTTTAATAACAGTCAGGCCAATAAGCTCGATTTTCCACGGTTAAACAGTTCACAGCGCAAAGGCTATCGCGGTAATGATAACTTTTACATACGCGATGGCAAATTGATACGGGAGTTCCCGGTTTATGAGGGAAGCGGTAAGGATGCCAAACCAACCGGGGCAAAACGCCAGCTGGAATATGGTTTACGGGGTAACGAATTTACTGTAAAGCAACTGAGTAAAGATTCCACCGACGTAGCCAGTAAACAACAGGCTACACAAAACGAAGAAAAGAAAAGTACGGTTCAAAAATCAGAAAAGAAAAGCAGTTCTTCCGGTTCAGGAAAAAAGAAACGCAGAAAACACAGAGGATAAAAAAAAGGCCGTCTCATAAGTCAGTTATGAGGCGGCTTTTTTATCTAGCCAGTCTTTTTAATGCTACTTAATTGTGATGATTATTAGGTCAATGATATTAACCCATTGTATTTTCTTTGTCATTTTGCCGTTTGCTTTCTCTACGGCCCCAAGCAGCCATTACATCCAACACTTCAGTCAATTCTTTACCCGAATCACTGAGTTCATAACTCACCTCAGGGGGTATTACCTCCACAGCACGCCTGATCACAATTTCATCCGTCTGTAATTGTTTTAATTGCTGTATTAACACCTTCTCGCTAATGTCAGGTATGCTTTTCCTTAACTCATAGTAACGTAGCGGGCCGCCTCTTAACTCTTTAATAATGATTAATTTCCAATGGCCTGCAATCTTATTAACGGCATAGGTAAGTGGACAGGTAATCTTTCTTTTCGCCTTGTTATGGTGACGTGTCGAGGTTTCTTTTACTTGGGTCATATGGGCATACCTTGGGGTAAGTTCTTGTGCAACATTAGCTACAAATATAGATTTGCTGCCAATAAAAATCATATCATCATGAAAATCGTAATTACAGGATCATTAGGGAATATCGGCCGGTCACTAACTGAGCGGCTTGTAAAAGCTGGGCATAACATAACGGTTATAAGCAGCAGTGAAAATAAAAAAGAAGCAATCCAAACTATCGGCGCAAATGCCGCTATAGGTTCAATAATGGATGAAGCATTTTTAGCAGAAACTTTTAAAGGAGCTGATGTGGTATATACCATGATACCCGATAACCTTCAGGTATCAGATTATACAAATTACATAACACAAATTGCCCAAACATATGCAAATGCACTTACTATTGCAGGCGTATCACAACTTGTTAATCTAAGTAGTAACGGTGCTCACCTGAAAGAAGGTGCCGGCCCGATTTCATCAATGTTCCATGACGAGGCTATTTTTAATAACATTGACGGTTTAGTAGTAAAGCATCTTCGTCCTGCCTCATTTTACATCAACTATTATAACAGTATACCCCTGATCAGGAATACAGGAATGATGGGCTCTAATTATCCAGGCACAACAAAGTTGTTATTAACACATCCGCTGGATATTGCTGATGCGGCATTTGAAGAAATTACAGGCCCTTTTTCCAGTAACAAAATTCGTTTCATTGCCAGCGACGAAAAAACCGGAACAGAAGTTGCCCACATTTTAGGAAATGCTATTGGCAAACCAGATTTGAAATGGGTTGAATTTACCAATGAGCAATTTATTGGAGGCTTGCTACAGAGCGGGCATCTTTCGAAGCATGCGGCGGAAGGTTTAGCAGAAATGGGAATAGCCTTAGGAAACGGGAGGATTACAGAAGAGTTTTATAAGAATAAACCAGTTTTAAGCAAAAGAAAATTTGAAGAGTTTGCCATAGAATTTGCAAAAGTATATAATCAAGCGTAACCTAAATTAGGTTTATACTTGTGATAATTACTTACTTATGCGGTATAAATTAGTACACAAAAAACAGCTCAAACTAAACGAGGCTGTCTCAAAATACACTGCACCAAAAAGTTAGACACTATTTGGGACAGTGTAAAAAGGACAGCCGCTTTTTTGCCAAAAATTGAATTAAGCTGAACGAAAGCTTATTTAACATTTATTAACAGGACCCCATTATACAATCGGTGTTTTTTAGTCGTTAAACTACATTCAATTAATCTATATCACAAAATCTAAACATTATGAAAATTAAAACACCAAAACTGTTTTTTACCATTTTAACCGCCCTGATTTTATTTGTGGGTAGGAATGCCAATGCGCAATCTGTAACGCCAAATAATCTTCGATTCGGAATCGGCGTAGACGGCCTGTTGCCTGTCGGAAATTCTACCGAAACCTTAAATTTTGGATTGGGCATTACTCCAAGGCTACAATATAGCTTGTCTGATAAAGTGGCCTTAACTTTTACAAGCGGTATTTATCATTTTTTTCCAAAAACGGTGACTTATCCGGCTACGGGAGTTTATCCCGGTTTTACAATTAAATACAAATCGGATATAATCCCCGTGAAAGCGGGTGCCAAGTTTTTTATAAACTCGAATTTCTACGTGGCAGGAGAAGTTGGTGCAGCGTTTGAAGTGGCTGATGGTGGCGGACCTGTTCACTTTTTAGTTTCGCCAGGCATCGGGTACGCCACAAAAAAATGGGATATTGCGGCCCGCTATGAAAACTTTAGCGGCAATGGTTATAGCGACGGCATAATAGGCATGCGTATAGCGTATGGTTTTGGATTATAAAGATGCTGCTTTTCTAATACGAGGTTCTCAAAATAAAAATACAAACGAAGCTCAAATATTTTAATTTGGTCGTCTGCTAACAGCACAGACCTCAAACAAGAAAAAGGGCAATTTTCCTATGGTGATTGCCCTTTTTTACTCAGATTAAATCTCTAAGGCGACTTTATGGCTGTTTCAAAATCGACCTTTGAGATGCTCTTTTGCTTTAAAAATCGCACAAACAAGTCCGGATTTACCCAACTATCTCCAGATCGCTCAGTTGATTGTTTATAAATTCCATTTCTTCGCCGTTAATGTGTATCTCAATGGCTTTGGCATTTTGTTTGGCCTGTTCAGCGTTGCGGGCGCCAACCAGCGCAACGGTTATACCCGGATGGTTAATTGTCCAGCGGATAACCAATTGACCCAATGTGGCATTTTTTTCATCAGCCAATGGCTTTATTTTGGCCAGGAATTCATTGGTGCGTTTTATATTTTCTTCCTTAAAATACTTGTTGCCGGCACGGTGGTCGCCCTCGCCAAATTGATGACCGGGTTTTATTTTTCCGGTAAGCAAGCCGCGCTCAAGCGGACTATAAGCCAGTATAGATTTTTTATTTTCAATACAATAAGGGATCAGCTCATCCTCAATATCTCGGTTCACCATACTAAATGGTACCTGATTTGAGGCCAGTTTGATGGTTTTTTCGGCAATGGCCATTTTTTTTACATCATAGTTGCTCACCCCGGCTTCGCGTATCTTCCCCTGTTCTTTAAGCCTGATTATGGCTTCCATGGTCTCTTCAATAGGAGTGGTAGCATCGGGCCAGTGTATCTGGTACAGATCAATATAATCAGTCCCCAGGCGTTTAAGGCTGTTTTCGCATTCCAGGATGATGCTTTCCTTAGCCGCGTATTTATAAATATCAATATCCTTGCCGTCGTTATCCTGGCTTTTAAAAAAGAATTCGCCTTTGGCCAAATCCCAGCGCAAGCCATATTTGGTTAATATCTGCACCTTGTCGCGCGGTAAGCCTTTAATAGCGGCGCCAACCAGTTCTTCGCTTTTGCCCTGGCCGTAAATAGGCGCGGTATCAATTGACGTGATACCAAGATCATATGATGCGCGCATCGCTTTAATAGCATCGTTATCATCATTGCCGCCCCACATCCAGCCGCCGGCTGCCCAGGCCCCGAAAGTTATAGCCGAAACGGCCAGCTTCGTTTCTCCTAATCGTCTAAATTCCATAGTTAAATAAGTGGTTTAAAATCGGAAGCAAAATGTAGTTAATTGTTGGAATTATGAAATTATTTGATGAGCAATATCATATCTTTTGCATTAGCAACGCCAACAGCATCAAAGTCGTTATTAAAATAAAACCAGCCTTCGCGGGTATTGGGGTTTTGTTTTACCGCATTGATCACTTTTTGAAGAAAGTCTTTTGAGTAAGGCGACCGGTACAACACCGGCACACCATGAAAGCGGTAATAAACAACAGGGGTATTCTGTATCACCTCATCGGGCAGGGTAGGATGGCTCATGCCGCAAAAAGTGATGTTATGTTGAGCCAGTTTTTCATAAACGGCAGTGTTCCACCAGCTTACATGCCTTAGTTCAAGTACGTTTTTAAAGGATGGGTTCAGGCTGTTAATAATACGGTCAAGTTTTTCATCATCATAGATATAGCTGGGCGGCAACTGGAATAATACCGGCCCCAGTTTTTCCTGCAGGCCATTGTTAATGGTATCATAAAAACTGGTGATCAGCTCGGTAGTATCATTAAACTTTTTATAGTGGGTTATAGCTCTCGGCGCCTTCACCGCGAAACGAAAATCTGCCGGACTTTTATTATACCAGGTCTGTAAAAATGAAAGCTGCGGAAAACGGTAAAAAGTAACATTTAGTTCCAGCGTTTTAAAATGTTCGCAGTAGTAATCAAACCATTTGCGCTGTGGCAAATTATCAGGGTAAAAACGCCCTTTCCAATCCTTATAATGAAAGCCCGAGCAGCCGATATTCCAATTCATTGATGTGTATTTATAGATGAAGGCGGCGGTGCTGGTTTTTGTTTTGAAAACCCGCTGATTTATGTTAAAACTGTAGCGAATACTTCACATAAACTAACAAATAATAAAAAAGACGTGTCAAAAACAGATACTTTTACCCCTCAAAAGGCTCTGACATCATCATGTCAGTGATCGTGCTTGTTCATGGTGTTCGTAGTGCTCAGCCTCCGCTAAACCGAACACCCTAACATTGAATGTGCGCATCTGAAATCTGCACATTTATTCGCACATTTGTATATCTGCCAATTGCCATGTAAAATATGCACTTTATATATCCCGTATTTTTATTTGCATTACTCACTTTAGCTATTCCGGTTATTATCCACTTGTTCAACTTTCGCAAATTTCAGAAAGTGAACTTCAGTAACGTGCAGTTTTTAAAGGAGATACAGGAACAGCAGGCATCCCGACGAAATTTAAAAGAGCGGCTTATCCTTACATCGCGCTTGCTGGCTTTATTTTTCCTGGTGTTAGCATTTGCCCGCCCTTATCTGGCAACTCAGGATACAAGCAATACGGGCAGGCAAAACGCGGTGAGTATTTTTGTAGATAATTCATACAGCATGCAAACCCTTAACCGCGAGGGGTCCTTATTGGATGATGCCAGGCAAAAAGCAAAGGAAATTGCATCGGCCTATAATATAAACGATCGGTTTCAGCTGCTTACACAGGATTTTGAGGGGAAACACCAGCGCCTGCTGAACCGCGATGAATTTAATGACGCTGTTGACCAAGTAAAGATCAGTCCTCAAAGCCGTAGCCTGCAGCAAATCATCAATAGACAGCAAAATTTGTTATTATCACAGCCAGGAGCCATACGGTCGGCATATATCATTTCTGATTTCCAGAGGAGTATGGCCGCTAAGTCATTAAAAACCGATAGCAGCGTTGCCATTAGCTTAATTCAACTCAAAGCAGGCAATCTGCCCAATGTTGCAGTTGATTCGGTATGGTTGTTAAGCGCGGTACACCGCCCCGGCGAAAGCGAAAAACTGGTAGTACGCCTGCACAACTATGCCGGTGAAAAAGCTGATAAAATACCGCTTAAAGTAATTATAAATGGCGCTCAAAAAGCCCTGGGGAGCTACACAATCCCCGCGCGCGCGGTACAGATCGACACGCTGGCCTTTATGGGGCTGCAAGCGGGCTGGCAACAGGGGCAAATAGAACTGCAGGACAATCCCGTTACGTTTGATAATAAATTTTATTTCAGCTTTAACGTAAGCAAGCAAATACCTGTATTGCTTATTGATGGCGGTTTACCCAATCAGTATTTGAAGGCAGCTTTTGCCGCTGATCCGTTCTTTGCGGTCAGGCATGTGTCTGACGGTAACGTGGATTATGCTGGCCTGGGTAGTTTGCCCTTAGTGATAATGAGCGATGTGAAAGTAATATCCTCAGGCCTGGCACAGCAATTAAAAGCCTATGTTGACAAGGGAGGCACGCTGGTTGTATTTCCGGCAGTTGATGCTGATATGGCAAGTTATCGCACGTTTCTGCAACCAATGAACGCTGCCTGGCCCGTAAAATTGATAACCGAAAGTGCTAAAGTATCGGTATTGAACAAACAAAGCCCTATATTTAAAAACGTGTTTGAAAGCTTTCCGGATAACCCGGATCTACCGGTGGTTAAAAAGTATTATCAATTAGGGCCATCCCGGGGAGGACAGGATAACCTGATGACTTTGAACGATGGACAACCATTTTGGGCGGGGTACACCAGTGTCCTGGGCAGGGTTTATGTAGCTGCTGTCCCGCTTGATGAGGAATATAGTAATTTGCCCCGGCATGCGCTTTTTGTGCCTACTCTGTTTAGAATAACCCTGTTAAGCGGACACGACCTGCCGCTGTTTTATACACTCGGCGCGGACGAAACTTTAGAGATACCACCTGTGCAGTTTGCCGAAAAGCAATTGCTTAAGCTGGTTAAAGGCGGGCAAAGCACTATCCCTGACGTACGGCAGCAGGAGGGAAGCACACTTTTATACCTGTATGACCAATTGCATGAAACAGGTATTTACGCCCTGAAAAAGCAGGACAGTACGCTGGCGATGCTGGCCTTTAACGATAACAGGAACGAATCGGACATGAGTTATTTAAAACGTGACGAGCTAAAAGCGTTAGTGCCAAAGTCAACGTCTTTATTAACAGGCAGTAATGCTTCATTAAAGAGTATTATCACTGAAACAAATTTTGGCACACAATTATGGAAACTTTGTATAATTTTGACATTGATTTTTCTGGCGGTCGAAGTTTTGTTGATCAGGTATTTTAAACCCAGCAAACGAACCATAAAACAGCCGGTTCAATCAATACAAAATCCTTAAAGCAGTGCTAATGAATTTGCTTATCAAATCTGCCACCATCCTTGATCCCGGATCAGCCTTCCATCAACAGATTGCCGATATTTTTATCGAAAACGGGGTTATTTCCCGCATTGCTGAGAATATTGAAGCCGATGCCGAACTGATAGACGGCGAAGGCAAATATGTGTCTCCGGGTTTTTTTGATCTGAACTGTAATATAGGTGAATTAGGATTGGAGACCAAGGAAAACATGCACTCAGGCACGAGGGCCGCTGCAGCCGGAGGTTTTACCGGAGTAGCGCTTATGCCAAATACCATCCCGCCGGTGCATTCTAAGGCCGAAATTGAATATCTGCTTAACAGGGCTAAAAATAACCTGGTCGACGTGTATCCTTTAGGAACCATATCGCACAAACGCGAAGGTAAGGACCTGGCCGAAATGTATGACATGTACCTGAGCGGCGCCAAAGCGTTTACTGATGGCAACCGGCCTGTGCAGGATGCCGGTTTAATGGAACGCGCCTTACTGTATGCCCAGGGCTTTGACGCGATGGTGTTTTCATACCCGGAAGATACCGCTATTGCAGGCAAAGCTAAAGTGAATGAAGGCGAGATGAGCACGCTGCTTGGGATGAAGGGTATTCCTTCGCTGGCCGAGGAACTCATGATCGCGCGCGACTTGTACCTGGCCGAATACACGGTTTCAAAAATACATTTCAGTACCATATCAACCGCGCGCTCTGTAGAGTTGATCCGCGAGGCCAAACGCAAGGGGCTTGAGGTCACCTGCGATGTGGCCGCCCATCACCTGGTGCTAACCGATGAAGCCCTTTTAGGCTTTGACAGCATGTATAAAGTAAAACCTCCGCTGCGTACCAAAGATGATGTCGCCGCCTTGATAAAAGGCCTTAAAGACGGCACTATCGATGCAATAGTAACGCAACATACGCCACACGAGGTGGAGTTTAAAGATGTGGAATTTGAAGTGGCCGAGTACGGGATAACAGGCTTTCAGACGGCCCTGCCGCTGGCGCTCAGATCAGGCTTACCGGTAGAACTGCTGGTTGATAAACTGGCTATTAACCCACGCGAGATACTGGGGGTTAACGTGCCGGTTATTGCCGAAGAAGAGATGGCCAACCTGGTGCTTTTTGATACTGACGCGGAATGGGAGTATAACGGGAAAAATAATCAATCCAAATCAATCAATTCACCGTTTATTGGACAGAGTTTAAAAGGAAAAGTACTTTTAACATATAATAATCAACAAATTTTTAAATAGATAATCATGATCGATCCAAAAATAGAAACCGCCTTTGAAGCCGCTTTGGAGGCTTTTTCTAAATATAATAGTTTTGACGCCGTGAGGCTTACCAATGATTTTGGTGAAGTTTTCGCCTCAGACCAGGACTTTTTAACCAAGGTAGATGCATTGGACGAAGTTTTTGACAACAACCCTGCGGTAGAATCATTACGCGAAGTTTTTTTTGATCTGCTGATGATCAACTTTTTTAGCGCTGATGTTAAAAAACTGGAAGAGGATTACCTGGACACGCCGGAATGGGAAGATATTGAAGAGCAAACCCTTGATCGCGGCACTGAGCTACTAAACTTATTATTATATCTTAATGAGTGCGAAGACGAAAGTATTGAACCCGAACTGGAAGATTATTTGAAAGAATTTTTACTGGTTGATGAAGACGAGTTTCAGGATGAGTACCGTATTTATGAACCTATAATTGCCAACCAGATACTGATTGACAGTTCTGTAGCCGAGATTAGTAAAGCAGCTAAAAACCTGCCCGAAGATTCTGAATTGAAAGAATTGTTTTATCCGATGATGTGCTTTTTTCAAAATATTGATCCATCTGTTGAAGCAAAAAATGAGATCGCTGCCAACGCCGTTGACAAAGAGTTTGATATGGCAGTATTAGATATTTTGATAAATTTTAAATAATAGCTCATTGATGGCAATTGAAATTGATAAAAAGCGGTTAAGAACCCTGGGCATAACTTTTGGATTATTGTTGGGGGTAGCATTGGCCTTGTTGAACATTGCATCATTTTACATCATGTTATCTGCAACGTCAGTTGTATTAATATCTGCTGTGCCATTCATATTTTCGGTACTGCTTCCAATTTTACTGGTTGTAGTGCTGTGTTTTAACTTTAGGAAAAAGATAGGCGGCTTTTGGACTTTAAGAGAAGCTGCGACCGGTATATTCATTATGTTTTTTACAGCTTTTGTAGTGTTGTTTATACTGCGCGACCAGTTATTTGCAAAGGTTATAGAACCGCACATGATTGAAAAAACACAGTTGGCTATGACAAATTCAGTAAGTAAGTTCCTGAAGGAAAGTAAAACGAGCCAGGATGTGATCAACAAAAAACTAAATGAGATCCAACAGGAGTTTGAAGCTCAAAAAGATGTTACTATAGGCAAACAAATACAGGGAGTAGGTATCTCTATTATATTTATGTTTGTTTTGGCCATTATTTTTGCCGCGTTCTTTAAAAAAGAGATACAGGTTTATAACCCGCAGACCTGATAAGTTTGCCGGTTTGCTATAAAGTTCATCATATTATGCAACGGGCCCTTCAATGAAGGGCCCGTTTTTTTATATACGGCATGTATAAATAGAATTAGTATATAGTATAGGAAATATTACTTAAATTTAAAATAATATTACTAAACCAATAATTATGAAGAACCAAACACCTAATCAAAATAATTTAGCAATCAAATGGGCTCTTATTAATTTAGCTGCTACTATTATTTTAACTTACGCTATCCAGTTTCTTGACCTTGATCCAAACTCATCAGTAAAATATATAGGTTATTTACCTTTTATAGCCTTTTTAATACTCGTTCAAAAGGAGTATAAAGATGCCCTTGGCGGGTATATAACCTTTGGTGAGGCTTTTTCTGCTGGATTTAGGTATGCCCTTTATACGGGCTTAGCACTGGCCGTTTTTGTTTACTTATATCTTGCTATACTAAGTCCGGAAGTGCTTGAAAAATCATTAGTTGCTTCTCAGGCCCAGATGTCAGAAAAAGGCATGTCAGCCGGGCAAATTGATAAGGCGATGGAAATTGGCAAAAAATACGGGCCAATTTTCACAGCTGTTGGCACCCTGATAATTGATATTATTTTTGGTGTTATTATCAGCTTAATAGGCGCTGCTATACTTAAAAAGGAACGCTCGATATTTGATACGCCTGATACAGATGATCAGGTACCTACAGAACCTACCGCTTAAAACGGAATAATGATCTATGCAGTAGCGGCCAGCTTATTAATACTCCGGTAAACATAGTTGTTATAGATGTGCCGGCGTGCAAACCTGCCTGGCGAATCGGCGTTGATCAGTTTAATATAAACGGCTTTAGGAACGTCAAAATACTCGTAGGTATTACCATCTGCAAAAGCTATTTTCAACACTTGCGATTGGTATTCAAAATCAGCAATGCTTGATGTTGTTGTGGTTATGGTATACTCAGCAAATGATTGATCGCGGGTTTCGGGAGCTATGCTTACCAAAAAATGATAGGCTTCAATAATGGTTTTGCTTTTTTCTTCGGCCTCCAGTTTACTTTCTGCACTGTCCTGAAACTTATCAGGGTGCCAGGTTTTCATTAAACTGCGGTAAACTGTTTTTAATTCCTGTAATTCGGCTGCCTCATTTACCCCTAAAAGCTTTCTATAATCGACAATTTTTTTCATTGTGTAATTTGTTTATTTATTGTCGTTGAAGATTTAAGCAGGCAAAAGAGCCATATGCGTTTTCAAGAAAATAATTTCGCGAAGGTACACTTTTCCCCGCAAACAAAACAGCCCCGGAAAACTAATCCCGGGGCTGTGCATAACTTAACTAAAAGGGTTTTATTTTTTCATTACCTGCTTTACAATATCGTTGCCAAAAACAAATACCATCAGCGTAACTAATATAACAAAGCCAACTATCTGGGCACGCTCCAAAAATTTATCACTTAATGGCTTACCTTTTATCATTTCTATAATTAAAAATACCGCGTGGCCACCGTCAAGCGCCGGGATGGGCAGCAGGTTCATCAGGGCCAGCACCATTGATAAAAAGCCTACCAGGCTCCAGAAATGTACCCAATCAACATGGCTGCCAAACAGGTTGGCAATAGCAACGGGACCGCTTACGGCCTTGCTGAATTTAACATCGCCCTTAAATATTTTACCCAGGCCTTTGGCATTATCAGTAAAAGTTCCCCAAGCTCTTGCGGCACCCACAGGCAGCGAGCCAAAAAAACCATAATATATGGTTTTTACTTCGGGCAAGTCATCTTTAGTAGGCGCAAAACCAATAGTACCATCATTGCTCACCTGAGTTTTTAATATCATGGCATTGCTGTTGCGTTTTATGCTAAGGTCAACTAACTTACCTTTTTCCTTTAGTAGTTCTGGTTTTATCTGATCATAAAAATTGATAGGCTGACCGTTAACTGCAACAATGCTATCGCCTTTGGCCAGTCCTGCTTTTTGGGCATTGCTTTTTGGAACAACAGAATCAACAGCGAATTTCATGCGGGGAATTCTGCTGATAAATTCTTCAATGCCGTGGTCAGACAAATCATTTAATATAGTACGCGGTATAGTAACGCTTACATTTTGCGCACCGCGCTGAATACTGAAAACGGTGTTTTCAAGTAACACTTTTGGGCTGGTAAGGTCGTCAAAACGTTCAACGGCTTTACCATTAATAGCAACAATTTTATCGCCTGGCAGCAGGCCTATTTTTTTACCTACTTCGCCGGGTACAATTCCATACTTGGCGCTTGAATTAGGGATATAACTATCACCAAAACGCATGGTAAGCACCCAAAATATCAATATGCCTAATACAATGTTTACGGTAACACCGCCAAGCATTACAATCAGGCGCTGCCAGGCCGGTTTTGAACGAAACTCCCAGGGCTGCGGCGGACCGGCAAGCTGATCAGTATCCATTGATTCATCTATCATACCGGCAATTTTAACGTAGCCGCCCAAAGGGAGCCAGCCAATGCCATATTCAACGCCTTTATATGTAAATTTAAACAGGCTGATATTCCAGGCATCAAAAAACAGGTAAAACTTCTCTACCTTGATACCAAAAGCCCGCGCCGCCAGAAAGTGTCCCAGCTCATGCAGAATTATTAAAATTGAAAGGCCCAGTAAAAGCTGGCCAACCATTATCACTATACTCATTATTTATGTTTTGTATATTAAAATTGTATTGCCTTTAATGGCAATTGTTGTATTAAATTTTGCGCAAAGATGCGTGTTTCTTTATCAGTATTCAAATAGTCGGTTAAGGTTGGCTGCGCTACGTAATTTATTTGCTGCATGCACTCTTCTATAACGTTGCTCATGGCTAAAAAGCTTATTGACCGGTTTAAAAAACCTGCAACAGCAATTTCATTAGCAGCATTTATGATACATGGCATATTACCGCCTTGTTTTAACGCAGCAAATGCTAAACTTAGATTACGAAAAGTATCCAAGTCTGGTTTTTCAAACGTTAAGTTAGGATAATCGGTAAAGGTGAAGCGCTTATAATTGTTTTGTATGCGGTTAGGATAAGCCAGCGCATATTGTATAGGCAGCTTCATATCGGGTAATCCCATTTGCGCTTTGATAGATCCATCACTGAACTGTACCATGGAGTGAATGATAGATTGCGGGTGAACGATCACCTCGATCTGGTCGGGGTTTATATCAAACAACCATTTAGCCTCTATTACTTCAAGCCCTTTGTTCATGAGCGATGCCGAGTCAATAGTGATCTTTGCACCCATTATCCAGTTTGGATGTTTCAAAGCATCTTCGCGGGTTACGTCGGCTAAAAAATCAAGATCCCTGCCACGGAACGGCCCGCCGGATGCGGTTAATATGATCTTTTCAATCCTATTTGTTTCTTCGCCCGCAAGGCATTGAAATATAGCCGAGTGTTCCGAGTCGACAGGCAATATTTTAATATCATGCTGTTTAGCCAGGCCAGTTATCAGCTCGCCTGCAACTACCAGGGTTTCTTTGTTTGCCAGCGCTATATCCTTGCCCGCTTTTATAGCTGCAACCGTTGGTTCAAGGCCGGCAAAGCCAACCATGGCGGTAAGTACTATGGCAATATCAGGATGGGTTACTGTGTCAACAATAGCCTGATGGCCGGCAAGTACCTTTACCGGCAAGTGAGCCAGTGCGGCCTTAACCTCAGGGTATTTGCTTTCGTCGCATATTATTGCATACTCAGGTTTAAATTCAAGGGCCTGATTAATAAGCAGATCGGCATTGGAATGTGCGGTAATTAAAAATGCCCTGAACAAATTTGCGTTGTTCCTGATCACTTCCAGTGTTTGTGTGCCTATACTACCTGTTGAGCCAAGAATGGCAATGTTTTTTATATAATTAGTCAATGATGTTCTAAATAAGATATAATTCGTTCTTTCGCAATGACGTAATATTTTATGCTAATTTACATATTCCTTTAATACGTCGGCAATCTTCCTGTCGTTGGCCAATCGCGGCACTTTATTTTGTCCTCCAAGTTTACCCTGCGAACGCATGTAATTTATAAACGCGTCCTTTTGCAAGCTATTGACTACCAAAGGTTGCAAAATGTTACCTTCAATGAGGTCAAAATAGTAAATATTTTTCTTTTGCAACGCTTTATCTACTTTAAGTGAAAAAGCTTTCAGATCGGCAGGCGCTGTTCCAAATTCAATAAACCATTCATGATAGGGGAGTTGCCCTGCCGGTGGATTAACCTGTGGCGCTACGGTGAACTCTACTACATCAACACCTTCTTCCTTTGCAACACTCATCAAAGCCTGCTCTACTTCTTCGCCGATCACATGCTCGCCAAAAGCCGAAATATAATGCTTGATACGACCTGTCACTATGATCCTATACGGATCCTTTGAAACAAATTTAATGGTATCGCCCAAGCTATAACCCCATAAACCCGCACTGGTGTTCATGATAAGGGCGTAATTCTTATCCAGTTCTACATCTTTTAAATTGATGCGGGTTGGATTTTCATTAAAATATTCTTCGGATGGGATGAATTCGTAAAATATCCCTGAATCAACCAACAATAATAAGCCCTTTTCTTTTTGCGAATCCTGAAAGGCAATAAAACCTTCAGATGCGGGGTACGTTTCAATAGCATCTATCTTTGCGCCAATGATTTCTTCCATACGTGCGCGGTAGGGTTCATAATTTACCCCGCCATGTACATAAAGCTTAAAATTAGGAAATATGTCTTTTATCTTTTTGCCGCCCGCTTTTGCTGATAGCCTGTCAAAGTACATCTGGCACCACGGCGGGATACCCGATATAAGCCGCATATCCTGATTGAAAGTTTCCTCTACTATAGCATCAACCTTTTGTTCCCAATCCTCAATGCAATTGGTTTCGTAGCTGGGCAGGCGATTTTTTTGCAGATAAGCCGGTATATGATGAGCCACTATACCCGACAGGCGGCCAACTGATATCCCGGCTTTGATAGACAGTGTGGGACTGCCTTGCAGAAATATCATTTTACCATCTGCAAAATCGGCCTTGCCGGTTTCATGAATATAGCTAAGCAGCGCATTACGCGCGGCTTTTATATGCTGGGGCATGCTTTCCTTAGAAATGGGAATGTACTTTACACCCGAGGTTGTTCCGGATGTTTTGGCCAGATAAGCCGGTTTGCCGGGCCACAGCACGTTTTCTTCACCTTTTACAACCCGGTCAATATAAGGGCGAAGGTCCTCATAATCATGTACGGGGACATTCTTTTTAAAATCTTCGTAATTATTAATAAGATCAAAGTTATGCTCTTTGCCAAAAGTGGTATACCTGGCAGCATCAACCAGATCGGTAAAAGTTTTTTGCTGCAAGCTTATTGCGTTTTTGCGTACCTTATTAAGCTGACGGTTCACTACGGCTGCAAATACTTTGCTTAATGCAGATTTTAATCCCATAGGCTAATTTGTTTCGGCAATGTCGTCATCTACGTCTAAATGGCTGTAAACCAATTTACGATAGGCAACTAACAGTATAATATTTACAAAGGGAATTACCAATATTAACCCGATAACGGTTAAGGCCCCCAATAGCATAAATCCTTCGATCAACAGAAATATTAAAAAGTACTTGAAGAAGTTCCCTCTGATTAAATGAAAACTTTGTATTACAGATTCAACCGGCCCCGAAGCGTCATCAACAATGAAGCAGGTACATATAGGGAAATAAAACAGGAAAAAAAACTGTACCGTTAAGCCAACTATAAAGTTTAAAATCCCTTTTATATTTTCATTGTTAACGTTTTCAATTAAGTGAGTTACAAGAACAGCAAGTGTGCTTACAAATACCAATAAAGTTAGATAGCTTATAAGCATTCTAACTTTGGGAATGATCTCGCCAAAGTCAAAATCATAGTATTCCCTGTCCATAAGCCTGAACCCCAGTTTAATAAATGCCAGGAATATAAACGTTATCTCAACTAATAAAACAATAAAACCAATACCGCTAATTACGGCGTTGTCATCAAAATAGAATACAATAAAACCAGAAACAAAAACAATGACGAATGCAATTATAGAGTACACCGAAATTGTTGCAAAATTCTTCTTTAGTACATTCCATGCAGTTTTAATAGTTTCTGCAACAGAAAATGGGTGGTACATATATTCTTATGATCTGTTAAAAATTACCCGCTTCCAAAAATCCTGCATAAATCCTAATCCGTAGGCAATAAGTTGGGTGAAGGCGGCAATAATACTCAAAAATGCAATTTTTACCGATTGGTTTTTCCACCAGGCATGAAAAAAAATCAACAAAATAACGGCGGCAATTACACTGTTTCCTAACCAGGCAATTTGCCAGCCAAATATATTGAAAACAATGGTCAGAATAACGCCTATTGTAAATATTGCCGGGAAAAAATGAACAGGCTTTAGCTCGTTAGGGAAGAATTTATAAATATTGATACGCGCCCTGCCAAAAAAATGAAGTTGTTTGTAAAACTGCCAAAAGTTGGTGCGCCTTTTATGATAAACTATAGCATCGGGTATTAATCCAATTTTAAAACCCAGGGAGTGGATACGGATGCTGTATTCTATATCTTCACCAAGACGGGTAATAATAAAACCACCGGCTTTTTCCCATACCTGCCTTGATATGCCCATGTTAAAGCTGCGCGGATGAAATACCCCTATAGACTTTTTGTTGCCGCGGATGCCCCCGGTTGTAAAAGGGGAGGTCATGGAGTAGCTTATGGCTTTTTGTGTTGGCGTAAATGACGCGTGGGCGCCATCAGGGCCGCCATAAGCATCAAGATAATTAACTGCTAAAGAGTTGTTTACAATTTCAAGATAATTGGCAGGTATAAGACAATCAGAATCAAAAACAATAAAATAATCGCCTTTAGCACGTTCAAAACCGAAGTTGCGGGTAAAGCCCTGGCCTTCATTGGACTTTTTAAAATAACGGATATCCAGTTTGCCTGCAAAGGTGTTTACAATGGCTTCGGCATCATCAACCGAGCCATCTTCAATTACCAGCACTTCAAACTGAGTATAAGTTTGCAGTGTAAGGGTTTCCAGCAGTTCTTTAATTTCCTGCGGGCGGTTGTATAATGGAATGATGATGGAAAAAAACATGTTTTTAGATGTGAGATAAGAGATAAGAGATATGAGATGGAAGACCGTGTTTCAGGACTTGGATCTCAAGTTTCAAATCACTTATCTGTTTACAAAATCTCCTCTACCTGGTAATTGTTGCGCTCATTTGCGCTTCTTGCTACCAGTTCGGCCACAAAACCGGTTAAAAACAGCTGGGAGCCTAAAATTATAGCCACCAGTGCGATATAAAATAGCGGATTGGCGGTTATATCCCTGTATTTTTCATTATGTGCTATCAGGTAAAGCTTTTCGCTGATGATCCATATCGCTATAACCAAACCAGTAAAAAAGCTCAATGTGCCCATAGTGCCAAAGAAGTGCATAGGGCGTTTTCCAAACTTACCCACGAAAAATATAGAGAGCAGATCTAAAAAACCATTAACAAAACGGCTCATGCCAAATTTGGTTTTGCCATATTTACGTGCACGGTGCTCTACTACCTGTTCGCCAATTTTGGTAAAGCCCGCCCACTTGGCCAATACGGGTATATAACGGTGCATTTCGCCATAAACTTCAATGTTTTTTATCACCACTTTGCGGTAAGCTTTTAACCCGCAGTTAAAGTCATGCAGGTTATTAATGCCGCTCATTTTGCGTGTAGCCGCGTTAAACAGTTTGGTGGGTATAGTTTTACTCGGCGGATCATATCTTTTTGCTTTCCAGCCCGATATCAGGTCGTAATTTTCTTCAACAATACGACGATAAAGCTCCGGGATTTCATCGGGACTGTCTTGCAGGTCGGCATCCATCGTAATAATTACATTACCGTTGGCAGCCGCAAAGCCGGTATTCAAAGCAGCGGATTTGCCATAATTACGCCTGAATTTGATGCCCTTTATAAAAGGGTTGTTCAGATGTAGTTTTTTGATCATCTCCCATGAACCATCCTTGCTGCCATCATCAATAAGTATGATCTCGTAGGTAAAACGATGCTCATCCATTACCCGGCTTATCCATGAGGTTAACTCGGGTAATGATTCTATTTCATCATAAAGCGGTACTACTACTGATATATCCATTTATTAGGAATGTGATACGGAGCAGCGGTTTTACATGCTCCTAATCATCCGCAAAAATATAAAAAATAGGTAATGGTTTGTATAATGTTTTTAAAGCGCCAGCCTGGCTTGTAGATTTTGAACGGTGCCGTACATGACATTTTTTGACCTCTCAATGATATCGCTGTTAAATAAAATAATATGTAAATGTTAAATTATGTTATAATGTGTAATTGAACGTTTATAGCTTGTCTGTATAGCTATTATTTTTAATATCTTGGGCGTTCATAATAATCAACAATGATTCCATGAGGTTTTATAACATCATATTTGGTGCACTGTTATGTGCTTTTACCTTTCAGGGTTATGCGCAAAATGATAATCAGACTGGTGTGAAATATGACCAGCATAAGGTGTTCAACCCGGTTTTTTATCCTGAAAAAGGAAATGAATTCCGAACTGCCGGAGGCGCCCCTGGTTCAAAGTATTGGCAAAACCGCGCTGATTATAAGCTGGAAATTACATTAGATACCGCAAAACACCGGGTTGACGGTACAGCGTTAATTACTTATACCAATAACAGTCCCGACGCGCTGGGCTTTTTATGGCTGCAGGTGGAGCAGAATATTTACCGGGAAGATTCAAGGGCCGAAGCTACCAGCCCTATAACAGGCGGCCGGTTCAGCAACAGGACATTTACCAAAGGCGATGAAATAAAAGCCATTTACGTGACAAAAAATGGTAAAACAGAGAAGGCCAACTATATAGTGACCGATACCCGCCTGCAAATAAAATTAAAAGACTCGCTGAAAGCCGGCGGCAGCAAGCTGCAAATAAAAATTGAATATGGATTTGATGTGCCACAATATGGTACAGACAGGATGGGCCGTTTGCTCACAAAAAACGGCTGGATATACGAAATGGCCCAATGGTATCCGCGGATGGAGGTTTACGACGACGTAAGCGGATGGAATACCATGCCATATCTTGGCGCGGGCGAATTTTACCTGGAATATGGCAACTTTGATTATACAGTTACCGCCCCTGCAAGCCTGCTTGTAGTTGGATCGGGCGAATTGCTTAATCCCAACGAGGTGTATCCGGCAACTACCCTGAGCCGCCTGGCCGAGGCCCGCAAAAGCGATAAAACGGTAATGATCAAAGATTCAACCGATGTTTTACGCGGTAACGATCATCAAAATAAACCAATGCTTAGCTGGCATTTTTTATGTAAAAATGCCCGTGACGTGGCCTGGGCGGCCTCAAAAGCATTTATGTGGGATGCTGCGCGCATTAACTTGCCAGGGGGCAAAACGGCCCTGGCACAATCTGTTTACCCGGTTGAAGTAAAAAGTAATACAGCCTGGGGGCGTTCAACAGAATATGTGAAAAATGCTATTGAACTGTATTCAAGCCAATGGTTTGAGTACACTTACCCGGTAGCAACCAATGTAGCGGGTACAGTTGGGGGAATGGAATATCCAGGTATTGTTTTTTGCGGATCTGAAAATAAGGCAGCCGAATTGTGGGATGTAACCAACCATGAATTTGGGCATAATTGGTTTCCGATGATCGTGGGGTCAAACGAACGCAAATATGCCTGGATGGACGAAGGCTTCAACACATTTTTAAATAATGTGGATACCAAAGTTTTTAATAAGGGCGAGTACTACATAAAACAAGACCAGCAAAAGGCCGCGCTGGGTTTATTTGATCAAAACGCCGAACCTATTATGACCATTCCCGACGTTTTGCAGCCGGAGTTTTTGGGTGCGGCCGCTTATGAAAAACCTGCTTTGGGTCTTACTGTTTTACGCGAGCAAATACTTGGTGAACAACGTTTTGATTACGCTTTTAAAACCTATATTAAACGGTGGGCTTTTAAACATCCTACTCCCTGGGATTTCTTTCATACTATGGATAACGCTGCCGGCGAAGACCTGAGCTGGTTTTGGAACGAATGGTTTTTTACTACCTGGAAACTTGACCAGGGTATAAGAGATATTACTTATCCTGACGGTGATGCTTCAAAAGGCTCACTTATTACCGTAGAGAATCTGGAAGAAATGGCGTTGCCGGTTACCTTGCTTATTAAAGAAGAAAATGGTAAAACCGCTACGATACAGTTGCCCGTTGAAATATGGCAGCGTGGCGGTTTTTGGACATTTCATTATAAATCTACTTCAAAAATTATTTCGGCCACTGTTGATCCCGACCATCTTTTGCCTGATATAAATCCGGAGAATAATTCATTCAGCGGTTTGCCTGTGCCCGCCGGCGCCACAGCTGCAAGCGTAATAAAAACATATATTGATGCCATTGGAGGAGTTGAAAAATTGAAAAACATCCGCGACCTGCAAGTGTCATCAACGGGTACAATACAGGGCTCGGAAGTGCAAATGGTTACCCGTTACAGAACGCCTGACATGTTTTATCAGCAGGTAACCGTGCCTTCATATAACAATTTGGTAGTTAACCATATTGTAGTGAATGGCGATAACATAAGCGCGCAACAGCTTAACCGGGCCATACCTTTAGATGAAGTGGGCAAGAAAATAATAAAATTTAAAGGTAAAGCGTTCCCCGAACTCGACTATGAAAAAAGCGGATACCTGATGAAACTTGACTCTACACTTAAAATTGTGAACGGCGATATTGCGTATGAGGTTGACATCAACATTGCCGACGGCGCCCGGATAAAGAACTTTTATAACCAAAAGACCGGCTTAAAAATAAAACAGGTAATAGAAGGGCCGCTAACCTCGGTTACCGAATGGGGTAATTACGAAGGCATAACCGGGGGGATCAAAATACCATTTTTGATCAAAACAACGCTATTAGGTCAGCCCGCCGAATTTAAAGTGAAAGAAACAGCTGTTAATAATAATATATCAGTTGGTATGTTTCAGTAGGAGCACGAGCAGATCAATTGGTTCAACCAGCCAGCTATTATAGCTGCTTTTAAATTAACCCCAACGCCTTGCTTGTTCTTGCCCTGGTGGCTTCACTTAAAGCTTCATTATTGGCCAGTGACTCGCCGTATGAGGGTATCATCAACTTTAGTTTTTGCTGCCAGTCGTTAGTTTTTATCCGGCTTTTAAAGCAACGCTCAATTAAATGGATCATGATGGGTACTGATGTAGATGCCCCCGGAGAAGCGCCCAGCAATGCCGAGATACTGCCGTCGGCCGATGTTACTACTTCGGTACCAAATTCCAGCACCCCGCCATGTTTGGCGTCTTTTTTTATCACCTGTACCCGTTGTCCGGCTATATCCAGATCCCAGTCATTTGCTTTTGCAGTAGGCATATACTCCTGCAGGGCTTTTAAACGGTCTGCCGGCGATTGCATTACCTGGCTGATAAGATATTTGGTTAGCGGCCAGTTATCGCGCCCTACGGCGAGCAGTGGTAATATATTATTAAATTTAATAGAGTTAAATAAGTCGAGCAGCGAACCTTTCTTTAAAAAACGAGTGGAAAAGCCAGCATAGGGGCCAAAAAGCAGCTCTCTTTTGCCATTGATCATGCGGGTATCCAAATGCGGTACCGACATTGGCGGCGAGCCTACCGATGCCTTGCCATATACTTTAGCCTCGTGACGTTTTACCACATCGGGGTTATTACACACCAGCCACTGACCACTTACCGGGAAACCGCCAAAACCTTTACTTTCGGGTATGCCTGATTTTTGCAGAAGGTGTAATGCCCCGCCACCTGCACCAACAAAAACAAACCTGGCGTTCAGTGTTCTTTTTTGGCCTGTTGTTTTATCTTTTACGGTTACCAACCAGCTTCCGTCGTTGTTCCGTTTAAGGTTTTTTACGTCATGGTTAAGGTGCAGGTTAACACCTTGTTTTTGTTTCAGCTGCTCAATCAAACTATCGGTTAAGCTGCCAAAGTTCACGTCGGTACCAATATCCATGAATGTGGCCGAAACCTTTTCGTTCTTATCACGCCCTTCCATAACCAGCGGGATCCATTTCTGAAGCTGAGCTGGATCTTCAGAATATTCCATCCCTTTAAAAAAGTGATGTTTAACAAGTGCTTGCTGACGTTTTTTTAAATAGTTTACATTTTCGGGACCCCAAACAAAGCTCATGTGAGGCACCTTGCGTATAAAGCTTTGTGGCGACTCTATATATTTTTGCTCAATAAGATAGGTCCAAAACTCTTTTGAAATTTCAAACTGTTCGGCAATTTTTATAGCCTTTTTTATTTCGATACTGCCATCAGGCAGTTCAGGAGTATAATTTAGTTCGCAAAAAGCAGAATGACCGGTACCGGCATTGTTCATCGGGGCCGAACTTTCGGCAGCTATAACATCAAGGCGTTCAAAAATTTCGATACTTAGATCGGGTTGCAGTTCTTTAAGCATTGCCCCAAGTGTGGCACTCATGATACCCGCGCCAATTAAAACCACATCAACCGTTGTTCCTGAAACTCTATCGCTTTTAGTCATTTTAGTAGGATACCCGTAAAGGGATGTTCAAATTAAATTATACCAGGTTATAACCTGATTTTTTATAAAATTATTATGATGATTATGTTTTGCCGCCGTGTTTAATAACAAGGGAAAATTAAATCAGACAATTTTAAGAAAATTTATAGAAAAAGCCGTCTTTTCCTGTCCTGTAATTGCAATAAAACGGTGTTTTAATAAAAATAGCTGTTAATTAACTTTTGCCGGCAAAAAGTGCTCAATTTATGATCAGGGTAACACAAAAGGCATTAAATGCTGTATATAAGAGATATAAGTATAACCTAATATGAGTGTATTAAAGCTAAATGCCTGTCTGGGCGTGCTAATCATCGCATTATTGGCTTGCGGTCATTCCAAACCAAAACCGGTATCAAATGATATTTCAAAAACCGCTTTGCAGGTAGCCGGAAAAAAGGATAGCGTGATCAATAATCCGCAAAAAAATTATGGTACGGCCACGGTTGCCGACCCCTGTGTAAAATGCCTGCTGCAGGTGATAGAAGCCAGTAAAAGTTACAAAGAAAATACGGCATCGGTATCGCCGGTTGATATAAGCTATACCGTTAATTGGGTTAAAGCTTCTGCTCCTGCTGAACCAGCCGACAGTTCAAATGCGACCAATGGCTTAAGGGTTGATGTGAGGAAAAATGAAAACGGCGAAGAAAAAAAGATGTTTTCTTATGTGTATGATAATCAGAATGGTATCATGTATTTATTAAACAATCAGAACAAGTACCAGCAACAGGTATCAAGCGTAACACCTGCTATACTTAAAAAAATAAGAAATAGCTGCTATTGGGGCGTTGCCTCCGGTAAGTGAGTGGTGAGTGGTGAGTGGTGAGTGGTGAGTGGTGAGTGGTGAGTGGTGAGTGGTGAGTGGTGAGTGGTGAGTGGTGAGTGGTGAGTGGTGA